>NZ_JAAATY010000022.1 GCF_013280595.1 Kibdelosporangium persicum | reverse complement strand
AGCATTGACCACCCACCAAGGCACCCCCGCCCCAACAACTCACAGTGGAAAAGCTGGGCAGACCAGCGGCTCCCGCACGCCCACGACAGAAACCACCGGCCCACCAACACAACCACCCACGACCAAGATCACCAACAAAACCCATCGGTGGATCTGGGTTCTAACACCGATAAACACTCACGAGGGGGTTGGGGTCACCATCGCAGTGGCCAGCCACACCAACGACGCACCTGCCACGACGTGCACGGCGCTGGTCAGTGGGGTGTCCGGTAACCGCGCGGCAAGGGCGAGCAGCGGAAACGCCACCATGTAGGCCACAGTGGGGATGCGGGGGTGGATTCGAGCACGCAGCATCGTCACTCCGAAGAGAACCGTGCCGAGGGCGAACACCGCCGCGCTGCCGAGCAAGGCGATCCTGGCCGGAGCGGGCAGGACCGGTTCGTCGAGGTGGAAGAGCACCATGTTCAGGGTGAACGCGGCGCCCCCGAACAGGCCGAGCCCGATCAGGTTCAGCGTGAACGCGACCTCGCCGGTGTTGTCGCGCTGACGCAGGTGCAGCGCCACCAGCAGCGGGAGCGCGAGCGCCGGGGACAGCCCGAGGACGAAGCTGGTCGGCCCGGTCTCCCCGGCGACGGCCTCGACCAGTCCGGTCAGCACGATGCACAGCCCGGCGGCCATGCCAGACCACACAGCAAGCATGGGAACTCCTTGGCAGAGAAGCGGTTCTTGCCGTGAACGGTAGGAGCGCGGCGAGCTGCGGCAGAAGTGCCCGCGGTCATGGCCGGGACACATGACCTTTGGCCAAACGTTGCTCATCCCGTGGCCCAGCGGCCGTACGCTCGGGGAATGAGAATGCAGTGGGTGTCCGGCGCGGTCTACGGCGTCGTCCTGCTGGCTGGGCTCTACTACGTCTTCGCGGGTCTCGGCGAGTCCGATCCGCCGCGTGTCGCCGGTTTCGTCGCGAGCATCGCGGCACTGTTCGCGCTGGACGCGATCGAGCGCCGCCATCCCGGCCTCTGGCTGCTGATCACCAAGTCGGCGCTGTTCTTCGTGGTGGTGGCGCTGGACGAGTCCGGTCTGTCGCGGGTGCTGTTCGTGCTGGTGCCGTTCGCCGCCTACCTGGCGTTCGGGCGGACGGCCGGGCTCGTGCTCGGCGGACTGTGCCTCGCGTTGCTGGTCACGGGTTTCATGGTGTGGGTGCCGGGCTGGTACCAGGACGCCGACTACGTGTCCGACGTCCTGATGTTCGCGATGGGCCTGATCCTGGCGCTCGCCATGGCGGAAGTCGCGACCCGGGAACGCCGCGCGTCCGCGAGGATCGCCGAGTTGTCCGTAGCGGCGGAACGCACCAGGCTCGCCCGGGACATCCACGACAGCCTCGGCCACCACCTGACAGCGGTCTCGATCCAGCTGGAGAAGGCGTCCGCGTTCGCCGGACGGGACCCCGCGGTGGCCGAGCAAGCGCTTGCGGACGCTCGGGAGTCGGTGGCGAACGCCCTGGATGACGTCCGGACGTCGGTGCGGACCTTGCGCCCGCGAACCCTCGTGGACGCCCTGACCGGGCTCGATGTCGCGCTGTCCGTGGACGGCGAGGAGCCGGACCTCGACAGTGCGACCGTCACGACGTTGTTCCGGGCCGCGCAGGAGGCGATCACCAACGCCCGCCGTCACGGTGACGCCGACCAGGTCGCGGTGGCAGTCACGTTCGGCAAGGCCGACACGCGCCTGGTCGTCACGGACGACGGCCGTGGTTTCCGGACCGAATCAGCTCGCGGTGGTTTCGGCCTGCTGGGGTTGAAGGAACGTGCCGCGCTGGTCGGCGGAATGGTCACTGTGGACAGTGCGCCCGGGGCGGGCACGCGGGTCGCGGTGACGGTGCCGAGATGACCGTCCGGGTGCTCGTCGTCGACGACCAAAGGCTTGTGCGCGAAGGAATCGCTTCGCTGCTCGACATCCAGCCGGGCATCGCGGTCGTCGGCATGGCCGCCGACGGCAAGCAAGCCATCGACCAGGTCCTCTCGCTGTGCCCCGACGTGGTGCTGATGGACGTGCGGATGCCCGAGATGGACGGCGTCGATGCTGTTGCCGTGCTGCGGAAACGTGCGCCGGACTGCCGTGTCGTGATGCTCACGACGTTCGACGACGAGGAGTACGTGGTGCAGGCGTTGCGCGCGGGCGCGGCCGGTTACCTGCTCAAAGACCTGCCTGCGGCCAAGCTCGCGGAGGCTGTGCGGCTGGCGCACGCGGGCGTCACGCAGCTTGATGATGCGGCGGCCCACCACGTCGCCGCGGCGTTGTCCTCACATCCGGCGCCGAATCGGGTCGATGCGTTGACTGAGCGGGAAACCGATGTGCTGAGGTTGATCGCGTCCGGTGCGACCAACCGTGAGATCGCGACCCGCCTCTACCTCAGCGAGGGAACGGTCAAGAACCACATCTCCCGGATCCTCGGCCGGCTGGGGCTCCGCGACCGCACCCAGGCGGCCCTCTACGCCAAGGACCACGGCCTCCTCTGAAAACCCCCTCGTGAGTGTTTATCAGGGTTCTAACACCGATAAACACTCACGAGGGGGAGCTGGGGGTTCAGGCGGTGGCGGCGGTGGCGGGGTGCAGCCGCAGGCCGACGCCCGCCCAGAGTGCGCGCCGGACCGCCTCGTAGCAGGGGCGGCAGGCCGGCACCCGGATGGGCCTGGTCACCGACTGGCTCAAGGCCACGCTCAGCCCGGGTTCGGCAGTGGACTGGCACGTGCTGTGGTGGTGACCGGCTGGGGCGCAAACGCACAGGCAAGCGGTGCTGGGGTTCATCGCGACCTCCGTTGGTGAGCGTGACTCAACACACTAATGGCACTCAGTGCCATCGCGCAACACCCCGTGCTACTTTTTCGGTCATGACGAGCGGGGTGCCCGACCGCAGGAGACGGGTCCGCGAGGCGCTGACCGCGGCCGCGATCGACCTTTTCCTGACCAAGGGGTATGAGGAGACCACCGTCGACGAGATCGCCGCGGCGGCTGGGGTGGGCAGGCGGACGTTCTTCCGGTACTTCCCGTCGAAGGAAGACGTGATCTTCCCGGACCACGAGGCCCGGCTGCTGCGCGTCGCCGAGGTCTTCGCCACGGCCCCGCACGACGAGCCGCCGCTGTCGGTCGCCTGCCGGGCGGTGCACGGCGTGCTGGAGGCGTATCTCGACGAAGGCGTCATCGCAGTACAGCGGTACCGGTTGACGCGCGACTTCCCCCAGTTGAGGGCCCGCGAGATCGCGAGCGCGCACAGCTACCACATCGCCGTCACGCGCTATCTCGTCGACCGCGTCGGTGACGAACCCGACGGCGCCCTATGGGCCGAGGTGGCCGGATCGGCCGTCGTCGCCGCGCACAACCACGTGCTGCGGCAGTACCTGAAAGCCGGCGGGAAGGGCGACGTCCTCGGCAAAGCCGACCGCGCTTTCCGGTACATCCGGGAGACGCTGGGTGTTACGGCGGCCCGCTCGGAAGAGGTCGACGACGTCGTGGTCGCGGTGATGCGCCGGGGGATGCCGCTCGCCAACGTGATGAGCCGGATCGAGGACGCCCTGGAGCGCTGACACTCAGTGCCAAATCCGCAGGGTGAACGCCGGTTGACGCGCCGAGCCCCGGGGCAGGTGGACACGAGCGCCGTGTGTCGTCGGCTCCCACCGCAACTGGTCCTTGCTGCCGGCCAACGTCACCCGTGCGTTCGCGGCCGGGTGCATGTCGATCTCGACCACCGGCCCGGGCGTGTCGAACACGATCGCGTTGATCGACGTCTCCGAAGCCGTGTAACGGATCTGCTGGCCCATCGTGGTGATTCCCTTGGCACGTTCCCAAGGCCGTGTCCGGTAGATCGCGTCACCGTTGGTTCGTAACCACTTCCCCAAAGCCAGCAGGCGCTGCCGCTGCTCCGGCGGGATCTGCCCCGAGCCGGTGGGGCCGACGTTGATCAGCAGGTTCCCGCCGTGCGCCACGATGTCGGCGAACATCCGCACGAGCCCTGTCTCGCTGAGACAACTCGCGTCGGACTCCAACCGGTTGTAGCCGAACGACGTCCCGATGCCCCGGCACGCCTCCCACTTGCGGTCCGCCGGGCCGGTCGTCTCGGCGTACTCCAACGTGACGAAGTCCGCGGGCAGTGGGCGGCCCATGTCGAACCGGTCGTTGACGACTCCGTCCGGCACGGCGGCGTAGTACGTCTCGAACAGCGCTTCGGCGTCGAGGTTCGGCAGGAAGCCGTAGTCGTTCCACAGCACGCTCGGCCGGTAACGTGCCACCAGTTCGCGCCAGTGCGCGTCGGTGTACTTCGCGTACCGTTCGCCTCGCGGGAGCGCTTCGACCAGCTTGGTGTTGTCCGTGATCGGCAGCCCACCGAAGGTCCAGTCCATTCCCTCCGAGTAGTACGTGCCGAACCGCATGCCGCGGGCACGCACCGCGTTCGCCAGTTCGCCGACCACGTCCCGGGCCGACTGCCAGCCGCGCTTGCCCGGGTTGGTGTGCGCGCTCGGCCAGAGCAGGAACCCGTCCTCGGTCTTCGTGGTCAGCACCACATAACCGGCACCCGCCTGCTCGAACAACTCCGCCCACGGGCGCGGGTCCCACGCCGGGATCATCCTGTCGCGGAACTGCTCCACGAAGCCGTCGTAGGGCACGTCGCCGTACCGTTCGGCGTGGTAGCGGCTTGTTTCGCTGCCTGGGACGGCCATCGTGTTCTGGTACATCTCCGCGTAAGGCAGGGTGCGCCAGATCTGTTGCTGTTGCCACAGCGGCAGGTCCGGGTCACTGGGCGGAGCGAGATCGCGCAGCAGGTGCACGGGTGCGAACGCCGGGATGGCCGCCGCGTTCCAGTGGACGAAAACGCCCAGCTTGACCTCGTCGAACCAGGGCGGCAGGGGCCTTCGCCGTGGGTCCGCCGCGGCGGCGCGGCCGGCGGCGAGGGTGAACGCTCCGGCTGAGGCTGCCCCGAGCAGTGTGCGACGGCTGATCATGCCTCGATCGTCACCGGATCGGCGGTACCGCCGCATCCACCGACCGGTCGGCTGATCGGTGGATATCCGCTGATCCACGTGGAACCGGCATGATCATCCGGGCGTCCGGCGTGCCGTGCGGCCGCCCCTCCGTGGGTTTTTGCCGCGCTCATGGCAGTATCCGGCGGTGCGTTATTACGCTGATCTCCACGTGCACTCGAAGTACAGCCGGGCGTGCAGCCGGGACTGCGATGTGCGCAACCTGGCGTGGTGGGCGCGGCGCAAGGGGATCACCGTCCTGGGGACCGGGGACTTCACCCATCCGGCGTGGGCCGGGGAACTGCGCGAGACCCTGGTGCCTGCCGAGCCCGGTCTGTTCCGGCTGCGTGACGACGTGGACGCCGAGATCCTGCGCACGCTGCCGCCGAGCTGTCACGGCGAAGTGCGGTTCGTGCTTGAGGTGGAGATCTCCACGATCTACAAGCGTGACGACCGCACCCGCAAGGTGCACCACCTGTGCTACGTGCCGTCGTTCGAGGCCGCCGACAAGTTCACCGCGGCACTGGCCAGGATCGGCAACCTCGGGTCGGACGGACGACCGATCCTCGGCCTGGATTCCCGTGACCTGCTGGAGATCACGCTGGAGTCCGGCGAGGGCTCCTACCTGGTGCCCGCGCACGTGTGGACGCCGTGGTTCGCCGTGCTGGGCTCGAAATCGGGTTTCGACGCGGTCGCGGACTGTTACGCCGACCTCGCCGACCACATCTTCGCCATCGAGACCGGGCTGTCGAGCGACCCGTCGATGAACTGGCAGGTGTCCGGGCTCGACCGCTACCGCCTGGTCAGCAACTCCGACGCGCACTCGCCGCCGATCCTGGGCCGCAACGCCACCGTGCTGGACACCGAGCTCGACTACTTCGCGTTGCGCGACGCGTTGCGCGACGGCACCGGCTACGTCGGCACCGTGGACATGTTCCCCGAAGAAGGCAAGTACTTCCTCGACGGGCACCGCAAGTGCGACGTGCGGATGGAGCCGAGCGAGACCAAGAAGCTCGGCGGCGTCTGCCCTTCGTGCGGCAAGCCGCTCACAGTCGGTGTGCTGCACCGGATCGCCGAACTGGCCGACCGGGAAGCCGGTGTCCGCCCGGCGAACGCGGGCGAGTACTGGAGCATCGTCCCGCTGCCGGAGCTGATGGGCGAGATCCTCAAGGTCGGCCCGAAGAGCAAGGCCGTCGGCAACGCGGTGACCGATCTGGTGCACACGCACGGCCCGGAACTGCCGCTGCTGCTGGAGGCTCCGCTCGAGGAGATCCGCAATCCCCTTGTGCACGAGGCGATCGACCGGTTGCGGCGCGGCCAGGTCCGGTGTGATCCGGGATTCGACGGCGAGTACGGCACCATCAAGGTGTTCGCGCCGGGCGAGCTGGACGCGCCGACCGACACCTCACCGGGACTCTTCGACGTGCCGACGGTCGAGGAGATCGTGGTCTCCCGGCGTGCCTTCAAGCCCATTGTGGACATCCCGGCGGCCAAGCCGGCGCCGGTGCTGCTCACCCCGCCGACGTCCCTGCTGGACGGACTGGACCCGGACCAGCGCGCCGCCGCGTCCGTTGTGGACGGACAGGTGCTGATCGTCGCCGGGCCGGGCACGGGCAAGACGAGGACGTTGACACACCGGATCGCGCATCTTGTGCTCTCGCATGACGTCGCACCCGATTCGGTGCTGGCGATCACGTTCACCCGGCGAGCCGCGGAGGAGATGCGGGAACGGCTGGCCGCGCTGATCCCGTCGGCAGCCGAGCTGACCGTGGCCACGTTCCACCAGTTCGGCCTGATGATCCTGCGGGAACAGCACGAGTTGCTGGGGCTCGCGGCCGACTTCGGCGTGGCCGACGAGCCGACCAGGATCGCGGTGCTGCGGGAGATCGTCGGCGAGGAGCCGCGCCGGGCCCTGCAGGACGTCTCACGTGCCAAACGAGCGCTTGCCGCGGAGCTGGCCGCCGCCGCGGCCGGGGAACTGCCGATCGGCGCGGAGATCGACGGCGACCTGATCGGACTGGTCGAACGGTACGACAAAGCGTTGCACAGCAAGGACCTGGTCGACTTCGACGACCTGCTCGCGATGCCGGTGACGTTACTGTCCCGGCAGATCGAGCTGGTCGAGCAGTACCGGTCGCGGTTCAGGTACATCTGCGTCGACGAGTACCAGGACGTCGACGAGCTGCAGTACCGGCTGCTGCAGGAACTCACCCCGTCGAACGGCAACCTGTGCGCGATCGGCGACCCGGACCAGGCCATCTATTCGTTCCGGGGCGCGGACGTCGGATTCTTCCTGCGTTTCCAGCGTGATTTCCCGGCCGCGCGGACCGTGCACCTGACGCGTAACTACCGGTCGAGTCCGGTGATCGTGGCCGGTGCGCTCGCGGCCATCAAACCGGCCACGCTCGTGCCTGACCGGGAACTGCAGGCGATGCGTACGGCGGCGGGTGATCGCGCGCGAATCGGTGTCTACCCGGCGTCCTCCGACGAGGGCGAAGCGGACTTCGTGGTACAGACCATCGAGGAACTGCTGGGCGGGTCGTCGTTCCACGCGCACGACTCCGGCCGGGTCGCCGGTGACGGTGTCGAAGGTGGACTGTCCTTCAACGACATAGCGGTGCTCTACCGGACGGACGCCCAGGCCAAGCCGGTGATGGAGGCGCTGGCCCGGGAAGGGCTGCCGTTCCAGAAACGGTCGCATTCCCCGTTGTCCGGGCATCCCGGTGTCAGGGAACTGGTCGACCATCTCGTTGTGGACAGTCCTAACACGCCACTTCTGCTCAAGCGCGCGGCTCAGCGGGTACCCGAGTCGGTCGACGTGCAGGACGCGCTCGAACTGCTGAACCCGTTGGCCGCGAGGCTCGACCCGGCCGCGTTCCTCGCCGAGCTCGCCCTCGGTGCCGAAGTGGACACCTGGGACCCCCGGGCCGACCGGATCTCCCTGCTGACGTTGCACGCCGCCAAAGGGCTGGAGTTCCCGGTGGTCTTCGTCATCGGCTGCGCGGACGGGCTGCTGCCGATCCGCTGGGCCGAGCAGACCGACGAGGAACGGCGGCTGTTCTTCGTCGGCGTGAGCCGTGCGCAGAAGCACCTGTACCTCAGCCATCGTGGCGAACCTTCGCCGTTTCTGGGCAGCCTGGGACCGCAGGTGGCGGAAAAGCTGGCCGGCCGCACGGTTAGACGGAGCCGGCAGCTCCGACTCCTATAGGTTCTTCAGGCATGAGCGAACCGGCACTGCACGAGGTGGCTCCCGGCGTCCACGCGTGGGTTCAACCCGACGGCTCGTGGTGGCTGAACAACGCGGGCGTGATCCACGACGGCTCGTCGGTCATCGTCGTCGACACATGCGCGACGCGCCGCCGCACCACCTTGTTCCTGGACGCCGTCGCCGCCGCGACCAACGGTGCGTCGATCGATCTGGCCGTGAACACGCACCTGCACGGCGACCACACGTACGGCAACGCCCTGCTGCCCGCGTCGACGACGATCGTCTCGCAGACCAAGACCCGTGAGGGCCTGCTCGCCGACTTCATCCTGAAGCACACGCCCCCGGTGTGGGACCCGGCGCCGAACTGGGAGATCGCCGACATCCGCGCGGCCACCGTGACCTTCGACTCGTCACTCACGCTGTACGCGGGCGGCACCGCCGTCATGCTCGAACACCCCGGCTACAGCGCGCACACCCCAGGCGACGCGGTCGCGTGGGTGCCGTCAGCCCAGGTGCTCTTCACCGGCGACCTGATCTTCAACCAGGTGACGCCACTGATCTTCATGGGCTCGTTGACCGGAGCGCAGCGGTCCATCGAATGGCTGCGCACGTTCGAGGCGTCCCACATCGTGCCCGGCCACGGCCCGCTGCTCGCAGGCGCGGACTTCACCCAAGTCCTCGACGCCCACGCCCGGTACTACAAACTGGTGCAGGCCACCGCGGCCGCGGGCCTCGACCGTGGCTGGACGCCACTGGACGCCGCCAGGGACTGCGACCTCGGCGAGTTCGCCAGCCTGCCTGACGCCGAACGCATCGTGCTCAACCTGCACCGCGCGTACGCCGAGGCCACCAACACCGAGATGAACCTGCTGGCCGCGATGACCGACGCCATGACGTACAACGGCGGCCCACTGCACTGCGCACTCTGAGTGGGCGATCTCGCCGGTCCGCCCTGTCGAGTGTCACCCCATTGAGCGATATCGTGTCTCTCCGTGGTGAGGTGGAGTACTGCGGTTGGCGCCGAGGTGACACGGGCCGAGATCTCGGACCTCTACGGCGGATCCAAGTTCGGCGGCATCGAGCCATCGAAGAGCACACCGAACGTGTTGGTCTACTCGGATCCCATTGAGGCTGAGAAGCACGGCTATACGTTCGACGGCTGGTCAGAAGATGGGGATGTGTACCTCTACACCGGAGAAGGCGCCGGTCGCCAGGAGTTCACTGGGGGCAACAGGTCCATCCGTGACCACGTTGAGGCCGGTCGTACCTTGCGCTTGTTCCGGACAACTGGCCGCAAACTCAAGCCTGGCGGCAAGGTCCACTACTACGTCGGCGCGTTCGAGCTCGACAAAGATCGTCCTTACGTCCGCGCGGATTGCCCAGACAAGACCAAGAAGATGCGTAGTGCCATCGTGTTCCGGCTGAAGCCCTTGGGGAGGGTGGAACGCCGAGATGGCGACAAGGCGGCGACGGACGACATCTCCCCGACCGCTGAGTGCAGTGTCGTGCCTGTTGAACGGGCGAATGTCAAGAAATTTGACGTTTCGCCACGTGAACGCGGCAGTGCGCAACGGCGCGAAGCTGACTTGACCAGTCGCTATCAGGCTTGGCTAGAAGCGCAACAGCACGCCGTTGGGCGGTTGTGCCTGCGGCCTCCAGGCGATCTTCGCCCGCTGTACACGGACATCTACGACATTACTGATGGGGAGCTTTACGAAGCGAAGGGGGCGGCTGAGCGCGACGACATTCGGATGGCCGTCGGGCAACTTCTGGACTACCGCCGACACATCGATGTGAGGTTGCAGCAGATGACGATCCTGCTACCAGAGCGGCCGTCGGACGACCTTGTCGACTTCATCACTTCGTGCGGGATGGGTTGCGTCTATGCCACAGCAAGTGGCGCCTTCGACAGGGTTGACGTTGTACCCAACCTGATCCTTTGTAGACCTTTGGATCAGGTGGCAAATAAGGGAAAGTTGCCCGATTCGTCCGCATCGAGGTGATCGGAAACGCCGGCACGGGCTTGATCAT
The DNA here is from genome assembly GCF_013280595.1 of Kibdelosporangium persicum. Taxonomy (GTDB): domain Bacteria; phylum Actinomycetota; class Actinomycetes; order Mycobacteriales; family Pseudonocardiaceae; genus Kibdelosporangium; species Kibdelosporangium persicum. Next base: position 150,859 of record NZ_JAAATY010000022.1, on the reverse strand, counting down.
CCGGATAAGGTCGGCCCGTGAGCCGAGGGTGGTTACTGGGGATCGTGCTCGCAGTGGTGCTGGCTGGGTGCTCGGCGCCGGTGCGCGATCCGGACAAGACACAGAAGTGCCAGGGGGCCAAGGACGTCATGGCGACGGGCCTGCCGGTGGAGGAGTTCAAGCCCGATCCGGTGCCGCCGTTGCCGGACGACAGCGTGCAGGACCCGAGAGGCAAGCAGACCGGGGACACCGTGGAGGTCGCCGCGGTCCTGGACGACGAGCCCGAGGTGGTCAAGCAGGGCATCGCCCGGGCGGTCAGCGCCCGTGGCTGGTCGGCGAAGGGCGACAACGGTTCGACGCTGACCTACGAGAGCCCGAGCGGGCTGCGAGGCGACGTCCGGCTGGTGCTGTGCGACGACGAGGACAGCTTCGTGGTGTTCACACAGCAAGGGAAGTGAGCAACCGGACGGCCGACTCGATGTCCAGGTCCGGTCCTCGGTGGTTCCAGGCCGCCGCGCACAGCACACGCGCGCCGGCGGCGAGCGTCGAGAGCGGGCCTGGATACAGCCGTAGCCTGCCGTTGGTCACGGTGGCCGTCCAGCCTTCGCACTCCCAGTAGCGCGCGTCGCCGTCCACGATCGGCTGGAGACGGAACAGGTCCCGCAGGTCGGTCGCCACGAACGTCGGCCGCCGGTCCGGTGACGTGCGCAGCAGCGAGCGCAGGTCGGTCGACGCGTTCAGCACCAGCACGCTGGGGATCCGGATCAGCCGCGCGGCCGCGACGAAGTCGAGCGACTGGCTGATCGCGAGCGGATACCGCGCGCCCGTGCGCCGGATCGCCTCGCGCAGCAGCACCGGGTGGGACGGCTCGTCCCCGGCAACCGCCGCGGTGCCGAGGACGAACTCGTCCCGCTGGGCGGGAACCAGGCCGGGCAGCAGTCGCGCCGCCGCTTGCGACCGCGTCACGACCTGGGCCTGGCGGGTGTCGACGCCCAGCCCGCTCAGCAACGACGCCACCGCGGCGGCGGACCGGGTGGCGCTGACGAAAGCCGTCGGAGACAGATGATCGACCGTTTCGGACGTGAAAGGGATTGCCTGTGTGTGCGGATCCAGTATCCCTTCCAGTTCGAACAGAAATCCGTCGTACATGTCGGCGAGCGTGGGCATTTGACTATTCGGCTTCTTCGCTGAACCGGGACACTGGAGGAGACGTTACTCTCAGTAGAGGAGCATACAAGGAACCGGCCGGGTGAATACCCTACTTTCGCATACTGTGTGCGGGCGTCCGAAGTGGAGGATCGCGGAGCTGCGGTCGACCGGGGTCGCGGCACGCCGGCCGGAGATCGTCGACGAGGCTTGTGAGCTGCCGCAACGCTCGGCGTGCCGGTGGTCGCACCCGGCGTCACCAGATGACGCGGCTGTGGCCGAGCCGCTCGGATCCACCCTCTATAGCTGCGCTGCATGAATTCCCGTGCGCTGGATCACCTCGGCCTCGGTGGACGTACTCGAAGTCATGCGGACGCATGCGGCATACGCCGGTTGGTCGCATACCCGTACGATCCACCGGCGCATGAAGACGGATTTATACCCATGTGTGGGGTACGTCTCGACCGGTTCACTGTTATTGTTTTCGATTCGCCGGCGAGGGACGGCGAGCTCCTTTCCCGCGAAACGGCGCGGGCCTGGACGATTCGTCGTACGGCACCCGGCCGGGGGACACTGACCCGGTGGAGATCCGTCAAGGCCTTGGCTACGCGATCGCCGCGTACGCGCTGTGGGGGCTGTTCCCGCTCTACTTCGCCGCACTCGAACCCGCGGGCGCCATCGAGGTACTGGTGCACCGCTGCGTGTGGACGGCGGTCTTCGGCGTGCTCCTGCTCGCCGCGTTGCGGCGCCTGCGCGGGCTGCGTGCCGCGTTCCAGCCGAAACTCGTCCTCGCCGCGGTCGTCATCGCGGTGAACTGGCTGGTCTACGTCTACGGCGTGCAGACCAACCAGGTGGTTGAAACCTCACTCGGTTACTTCCTGAACCCGTTGCTCACCGTAGTGCTCGGCGTGACTGTGCTGCGGGAGCGGTTACGGGGCCCGCAGTGGGCGGCGGTCGGCATCGGCGCGGCCGCGGGCGTGGTCCTCACTGTCGAGTATGGACGGTTCCCGTGGATCGCGATCACCCTGGCAGTGGCGTTCGGAACGTACGGCTTGCTCAAGAAGTCCGTCACGGTGCCGGCGACCGAGGGCGTCACCGTGGAAACTCTGCTGCTCACGCCCATCGCGTTGGTATACACGTGGTTCTTCGCCGGTCCGGACGGCAGCACGTTCACGTCCGGCTCCGTCTGGCACACCGTCCTGCTGGTGCTGGCGGGCCCGGTCACCGGAATCCCGTTGCTGTTGTACGCGGGCGCGGCGCGGCGGCTGCCGCTGACGATGATGGGCCTGCTCCAGTACATCACCCCGGTCCTGCAGTTCGCCCTCGGCATCACGGTCTTCGGCGAGGCCATGCCACCGGCCCGGTTGCTCGGCTTTGGACTGGTGTGGCTGGCGCTCGCGCTGCTGACGTTCGACGGCCTGAGACAACGCCGTGCTGCGGCGGCGCTCGCCGTCAAGGCCCGATAGGGGTTTTCCTACACCGCAGGTCAGCGATGCTTTTTCGATCAGTTGGCCCGGTCCGCTATGCCAGCCAGGCCAACTGATGGCAGTATGGATGCTGGCCGCGGGTCATCGCTGTGAGGACCCGGGTCGTATTTCAGGGAGATAGTGGTATGGCGCAAGGCACCGTTAAGTGGTTCAACGGCGAGAAGGGCTTCGGGTTCATCGAGCAGGACGGCGGGGGCGCCGACGTGTTCGTGCACTACTCGGAGATCCAGGGCTCCGGCTTCAGGTCGTTGGACGAGGGCCAGCGTGTTGAGTTCGAGATCGGCCAGGGCCAGAAGGGCCCGCAGGCCCAGAGCGTGCGTGCGATCTGATCAGCACTTAGTCGCGTGGAGGGCTCGCACCGGATCGGTGCGGGCCCTCCGCCGCTGTGTCAGGCAAGTTTGACGGCCACTTCGGCCGCTTTCGGGTGACGCAGGTAGTCCAAAATGGCCTTGGCGGCGGTCCACGACTCCGCCGCGCCGGCCAGATCCTGTTCGGCCTGTTGGACGTCACCCAGACTGTTGAGGGACAACGCTTCGTAGTACGAACTTCCCAGCTCACGGAACGCGGCGATGGCCTGCCGGTAGTGCTCGGCCGCCTGGCCGAGTGATCCGACCTGGTGGTGGATGAAGCCGAGGCTGTCTCGTACCGAGGCCTGCATGTGCTTGTCCCGCAACTGATCGGCGATCCGCAACGCCTGTTCGCACAAGCCGAGCGCGGCGCGGTGGTCGCCGAGGTGCGCGGTCGTCCACCCGAGACCGTTGAGGCTGCTGGCCTCACCCAGCCGGTGGTTGCTCCACCGGAACAACGCGAGTGCCTGGCGGTGGTGCGCCATTGCCCTCTCGTAGTCGGTCTTCTCGTGGTACGTCCACGCCAAATGGCGGTGTGCCAACGCTTCGCCGCTGCGATCACCGAGCTGCCCGTACAGGTCGATCGCCTGCTCGGCGTGGTGCACGGTTTCGGAGTACTCGCACAGGTTGTGATACGCCTGGGACAGCAGCCGATGCGCGTCCGCCTCCGCGGCCTTGGCGCCGATCCGTTGGGCGGTGCGCAAAGCGACCCGCTGCGTGTTGGCCCAGTCCTGCCAGTACCCGCGTAGCCGGAGAAAAGCCGCCAGCGCGCGGGGAAGCTGCCAGGCGTGCCTGTCCCAGCCGTCGTCCGCGGCGAGCTGCACGCACGCCATCAACACGTGGTGTTCCTCGTCGAACCACCGGAGCGTGTTGGGGTAGTCGGCCAGTTCGCGTGGCTGCGAACCTTCCGCGGGCGGGTCGGCTTCGATGCCCGTCTGGTTGCTGTACAGCTGTTTGTCGCCGCTGATCGCGGTGTGCAGGTAGTGGTCGAGCACCCGGCCGACGGCGTCCCGTGTGGACTCCTGGGCGGCCTGCTCGGCGGCGTAGGCCTTGAGCAGGTCATGGAAACCGAACCGGCCGGGACGTTGCTCGCGCAACAAGTGTGCCCGCACCAGTTCGGTGAGATCACGCCTGGCGTGGCCGATGTCCTGCCCGGCGAGGGCTGCGGCACCGTGCACGCTGATGTCCGGGCCGGGGAACACGCCCAGTAGCCGGAACATCCGGGCGGCGGAGGGGGAGAGCCGTTCGGACGACCACGAGAAAACCGTGCGCAGGTCCAGGGTGTCGCCGAGATCGAGCCCGTCGAGCCGGGCTTCGGTCAGCTCGTCGACCAGGTCGCGCAGCGGTGTCGCGAAGTCCGTGTTGACCCGGGACGCCACGATGCTCAACGCGAGCGGGAGCCCGGCGGACAACCGGGCCAGTTCGGTCGCGGCCCCGGGCTCGGAGTCGACGGCCCGCTTGCCGAGCCGCATGGCCAGCAGCTCCTGGCTTCTGCCCACATCGAACAGCTCGAGCGTGCGGCGTTGTGCGCCCTCAAGGGCGACCAACCGGTCAAGACGGTCCCGGCTCGTGATGATCACGCAACAAGTCGGGCTGCCGGGCAGCAGTGACTGCACGTGCTCGCTGTCCCTGGCGTTGTCAAGCACGACAAGAAGATGTTTGTCCGCCACCAGACTGCGGAACATCGCGGCGCGCTCGTCCTCCTCGGCCGGGATGGCCTGCGGCGCCACCCCCAGGTCCTGGAGGAAGCCGCGCAGGATCCGGCTCGCGTCCTGCGGTGGTTGCGAACCGAAACCACGCATGGCCGCGTACAGCTGACCGTCCGGGAAGCGGTGCTGGATGCGATGTGCCCAGTGCAGGGCCAATGTGGTCTTGCCCACGCCCGCTGTGCCGGAGAGCACGGCGATCGTCATCCGGTCGCCGTCCAGCATGGCGTCCAACGCCTTGATGTCCTCGGCCCGGTCGACGATCCGCGGGTCGTGCGCGGGCAGTTGCCGTGGCGAAGGCCGTTGCGTCGACCGGGGAACCGACGGCGGGATCAGCCGGGCGAGCGTCGTGCCCAGCTCGGCGTCGCAGCGTTTCGCCAGCTCGATCGACGCGGGCCGCAGCCCGTTCTCGATCTTGCTGAGATAGCCGGTGTTGTAGTGCACCCGGGCGGAAAGTTCGCGCAACGACCAGCCGGCGGCCTGCCTGGCCTCCCGCAGTCGCTTGCCGAACGCGGACACTCGCCCCTCCTGGTCGACTCTCGTTGCCTGCTGACAAGGCAACAGTCAACTACTCCCGCCGTGGATGTCCCTCAGTGATAGTTGTGAGCACAAGCGTGCCAATCGGCTGGGGCCTATGGCAACGGCAGTACTACCCACGCCGGTAGTGCTCGCCTGGCATGACGACCCCTCGCCCCGGCCTGACGGCTGCGAGGTGGCCGGCGGCATTCCGGTGTCCCCAGCACCAGCCGCCACCTGAGGGAGGGGCCTGGTCAGTTTCACCCCCAAGCTGACCATGTCCCTCCCCCCTTTCGTTCGCGGTTTCCGCCAGTGTGCCCCGGGTCGCCGGGAGCCCTCCCAGGGTAGGCGTGCCTGTGGATAGAGCACGGCCCGATCTCTACGAATCCTTTGTTGGCAGTCGGTCAACAGGTTGGCGGTGCGGACAACGCGGGCCACGGTGCCGGTTCGGTCACCGCTGTGTCCTTTGCGGGGAAAGCGGCCTCGGAGAGGTGGGGCGCCATGCCCGGCAAGTAGTTCGCTTGTCCTGCTTGGGTTCTGATAACCGTTGCCGGCGGTATGCGCTCTGGGATTAGCGGCTGGACCCTTGTGCCGCAACAAAAGACGATGTGGGCATGGGTCACGTGCTGTATCAGGAGATGGGCGTCTCGCTCATGCCGTACGCGTTGCGGTTGACCGGTTACGACCGGCATTGGGCCGAGGACGTGGTGCAGGAGACCCTGATCAGGGCGTGGCGCAACGCGAGCAGGCTCGACCCGCGGCCACAACTCCTACGCGCCTGGATGTGCACGGTCGCGCGACGCGTTGTCATCGACGACCGGCGGAGCAGACAGGCGCGGCCGTTCGAGGTCGAAGAGGCGCATGAGGACTACGTCAGCGTGCCGGACCCCGCTGACCAGACTGTTTCCGCCATGGTCGTGCACCGGGCGTTGGACAGGTTGCCGCAGGCGCAGCGAGAAGTCATCCAGGAGACGTACCTGCGCGGCCGGACGGTCAACGAGGTCGCGGACATGCTGGGAGTGCCGCCCGGGACCGTGAAGTCCCGGATGTACCACGGGGTTCGGGCGCTGCGGCGGGCGCTCAGCGACCGGACGACGTGAACAGGAAGCCGCGGACGCGATGCACCCTGGCCTCCGTCAGCGCGGCTGTCACCACGCTCGAGTTCCGGAACGCGTGCGCCACAGCGACCCACCAGGCGTACTCACTGTCCAAACCGGAGCCGTCATGTGTCGCTTCCGGATACACCGTTCCGGACACCTTGCGGGAGTGGTTGATCGCTGCTCTCAGTTGGGCCGCTTCCACCGTCGCGTCGAGGTCCGCTCCCGTCAGCCCGCGGATGCTCCCGATCCGCTCGGCCGCCGCGCGGACGTCCGGGTCGAAGCGGGGCGCGAGTGTCCAGCGCCATTCGCTCAGTTCCAGCAGTTGCCGACGCACTCTGTGGTGCGGGCAGAAGCGCTTCCCCCGTGCCACGAACACGACTTCCGGGTTGACGAACCGCAGCGAGCGGTGCAACGGCCGCAGCAGCACGAACACCTGCCAGCGTTCCCACGCCAGGTGCAGCCGTGGCTTGAGACGCTCGATGCCGGGCAACGCCGCCGCCAACGCGCCCGGGATGAAGCCGAACGCGGACGCGGCCGACGCCACGGGTGAGACCCAGTCCAGGGAATGCCAGCCGAACCAGGCCGCGGCCAACGCGACGTACTCGCCGACCAGGTGCACCATCGCGAAGCCGACCGCGATCTGCAGGCACCGCAACACCCGGCGCAGCCACGGGAACTCCGCGATCGCCGGGTCCTTGGCCGCCCGGCCGCAGCCGCGGGTGGACGCCGCCGTGGCGATCGTGGTGGGGATCAGGTAGACGAGCACGAACGCCGAAACCGTTGGCTGGTGGGCGTACTTGCTGATGAAGTCCACCTCGTGGCTGCCGGGGAACGACGAGACGGCGAACAGCACGACCATCACGGCGACGAGGCCGAAGAACATCTTGCTGAACCGCCACACCAGTTCACACGCGCGGCCCAGCGGGTAACGCCAGTACGTCACCAACGACAGCGCGCCGCAGGCGAAACCCGCTTCCATACAGGCTTCCAGCAGCGTCGAGAAGCTGTCGATGCCGACGAACTCGTCGAACCAGACGGCGAACGTCGGCGCCGACATGACCGCGGTGCCCACGGCGTAGGCGATGGTGATGGTCAACGCCCACGACCGGGCGTGCCCGCCGTGCCGGTAGAGCCGGATCGCCTTGTACGTCAGGGCGAGCCCGCCGACCAGGGCGCCGGTCAGGAAGATGACGTCAAAGGTGGACGTCATGGGCGGCCTCGTGGTCGGTGGAGAACGACGAGACGATCCGCCGCACGTGCCCGGGCATGCCCGGCTCGTCGAACGAGCGCTGGTCGGTGATCGCGTCGAGCAGTTCGTCCGCCAGTTCCTCGGCGGCCCGTTCCTCGTGGTCGTTGAAGGAAGTGCGGCCGGCCACGTACCGCGCCATGTCCGGCAGCAGGTTCGGAGCCAGCCGGCGCAGGCTTTCCGACTTGGTCAGGGTGACCGGCTGATGACCGAGCATCAGGTGCGCGAACTCGTGCAGCAGGATCTGCAGCCGGTGGTACCAGCGGGGTGAGTCCGCGCAGATCACCAGGTAGTTGCCGTTCTCCAGCAACGCGGAGACGCCGGTGAGCCGTGCGTCCGGCAGCGGCGCGAAGCGCACTTCCACGTGTTTGCCGAGGTGCCGGCCCATCAGCTCGCACACTCGCCGGGCAGCCTCCTGGTAGGTGGCGTCCGGGGCGAGTCCCAGCTCACCGATGACGCGGTTGACCAGTGCACGGCGGGTGCGTCTGTTCATCTTGACTCCTGGTCCCGCCGAATGAACCAGCCCTCGTACTTCCCGGGCTCGAGCGCGTCGGCGATCGCCTGGATCGTAGCCCGCCGCGTCTGCTGGGACAGCTCCGGAACCTTGCCCGCGAGTCGTGTCACGAACTCGACCACACCAAGCTCCCGGAGTTGCACCAGGTCAGCGCGTTCGCTGTCGACCCAGCGAGCCAGCCTGTCATCAAAGAAGTACGCGGGAGGCACGTCGAAGTGTTCAGCCAGACCCAAAATGTGTTTCAACCGGGGGTTGTCGCTGACACCGTTGAGCAGTTCCCGGATGTAGCTCGCGGAGATCGAACCGAACCGGCCGTTGGCGCTGATGGCGGCCGCGACGTCCTCCGGTGACACCGTTCCGTGCGCGGTGTCGAACAGTGTTTTCAACGCCTCGTGCCGCCAGCGCGGCGTCTCGCCTTCGGCCAGCTCCCGCCGTCCGCCGACGAAGTAGGCCGGATGCACCCCCAGTGCGCCCGCCAGGTCCTCGATCGCCTGACGGGTCGGATTGTCCTTCTGTCCCTTGCGCAGCTGCGCGATGTACGCGTGCCCGATGTCCCCGCCGCGATCGCGGATCGCCGCTGCGAGCTCGACGTTGCTCAGCCGCCTGCGCCTTGCCGGCGGATGGCGGCAGAGGTCGTCGAGGACCGCGGCGAACAGACCCTCCCCGACACGGGTCATATCCCCCTCCTCACTCAATCGCGTCGAAAATGTACCCATTCGAAACACTCAGGTAAGGGTTGAACACTGTGCGTCGCACCCCTATGCTCCGGTCGGCGTATTTCTACTCCTGTTGGGGGTGATCCACCAGATCTCCTACGCCAGTTGAAGTCGTGGTGTAAGCGCCGCCAGCCAGACCAGGGTGCAGGTTCGAGCTGATAGAGAGGTTCCGTGTATGCGCGCACGGCATAGGGCGACCGGTGGCCGGTCCCGCGCGACGAGTGAGCGCCTCGATACCCGGATCATCGTGTTGACCGCGACGGGCATCGCCACGGCGACCGTCGCCGCGACGCTGCTGAACGGTCTCGCCGGCGCGGCCGAGACAAAAAACGAGACAAATTCAGGTACCACGACGATCATGGGGCGTGACCAGGCCCCCGCCCCTGCCAGCGCCGGAACCCCGCAGTCGGCGATCAGGCCAGCGACAACCTGGTACTCGGACTGGTCCTCGTTTGGGTCAGGATCCTCGAGCGGGACGAAATGCGATCCGATGGCGCTCCGGGTGGACTGCTGAGCAAACCCCAGATCCTCGGCCGCGATGAAGGAGCGGAGTTCTGAAGATGAAGCAGCAACCAGGTGGGCGGACCAGCGCTCACGGCGGGGTGGACACCACCCCTCGCCGGTCTGGCAGGGCCGGCGCGCCGGCCCGGCCGGACGAGTTCTGGGATGCCGCCCCCATGCGTGCGGCGGCCGCGGAACGTCACTTCGGCCAGCTGCTGCGCGAGTACCGGCGGGCCGGCAACGTCGGTCAGGCGGAAGTCGCCAACTGGCTTGGGGTGAGCCAGGGGCAGATCAGCAGGATCGAGCGTGACCGAAGTCAGGTGCACGACCTGGACAAGCTTGAGCGCTGGGCGAAGGCGCTGAAGATCCCGCAGCGGCTGTTGTGGTTCCAGCTCTCCGGGTCCCGCCAGGCCGAGTTCGCGGGCGGCGAGGGCGGTTTCACCGCGCTGCGCACCGTGAGCAGGCCGGACGACCAGGTCGGGCTCGGGATGCGGCAGCTGTTCCGGTGGCTGGGCAACGAGGCGACCGAGGAAACCGAGGCGCCGACCGAGAACGTTTTCCGGGCGGCGGCGGAGTCGTACCTGCGCGGCGGCTGGTACGCCTACGACGAAGGTGAGGTCACGCTGGGCAGCCAGCGGATGCGGATCGCGCTCAACCTGAGCAGGCGGTCCGGCGAACTGGCGTTGTCCGCGGAGATCCTTGCGGCACTGAGCTTCCAGTCCCTGTTCCACGGCACGCTCGAATCAGCGGTGCCGGTGATCCGCATGGCCGAACAGGCCGCGGAGAAGACAGGGCTCACGTTGTTGCGTGTGGAGGTCGCCTCGATGGCGGCGTCCTGCTACGCGATGATGGGCGACCGCGACACGTGCCTGCAGGTGCTGCGCAAGGCGGAGAAGTCGCTGGAGAGCATGGCCTCGGCGGACCCGACCGACCGGCTCTACCTCGCGTCGGGGTGCGCGTTGTCGTTCCGGTTCCTCGGCTGGCCGCGCGAGGCCGAGGGATTCGCCCGTACGGCGGTCAAACTGAGCGAGCGCTGGCCCGGAGTACGCGTCTGCACAAGGACTTTGCTCGCCTCCGCGCTGGCCGACCAGCGCAAAATCGAGGAGGCCTGCGCGACCACCTCCCAGGTGGTGCCGCGAGTCGCGCCGATCCGCCCGGTCCGTGACCAGGTGTGCCTGACCTCGGTGGTGCGTCGGCTGTCGAAGTACGGCGACGACCTCTCGGTGCGCACGCTGTACGGCCAGCTCGCCGGTGTCGGCGTGGCCGTCCCCAGGATCTGAGCGCGGTCCCACCTGTCGATGCGACTGCCAGAAGGGCCCTCTGGCAGCACATTGGCGGCCAACGCGGGGCGCCGGGGCGTCAGCCCGCGGCGATCATCCGCGCGATCTCGGCGTCGAAGTCGAACCACTCGTCCTCGGCGCCGGGCAGCACGACCTCGTAGGTGGTGTCCAGGAAGTCGGCGATGTCCTGGGCGTGCGCCTCGAACCGGGCCTGGCCCTTCGGCGTGACGAACTCGATCACGACCAGTTCGTTGTCCTTCTTGTCCGGCCACATCCGCACGTCGCCGTCGCCGGTGCGCACGATCAGCCCGTCGGCCAGCAGGTCACGCGACAGGATCCACTGCACGGCCCGGGCGCCTTCCGGCTCGAACAGCGCGTACACCGCGAACGGGTCACGGGTGTCGTAGCGCAGTTCGACGTCGACCGGCACCGGATGGTCCGACGCCAGGTCGAACGTGACCGTCGTGGTGATCTCGGTGTGGTCCTCGCGCGTCATCGCTGCCTCCTCCAGCTTCTGGGCCTTGCGGCGATGAGACGCCTCCCCAGGGCCTGTCTGATGCCGATATCCACGATGATCACTCGAACGTGTCGGGCAGTGGCCGCCGTCACCCGGATCTCTGCCCTTTCGGGCTCGCGGCGAACGTCCGCCGGTAGTCCTTCGGGCCGACCCCGACGACCTTGTGGAAATGGTGCCTGAGCAGCGCGGCGCTGCCGAAACCGCACTGCTGGGCGATCTCCTCGACGCTCAGTGCCGTCTCCTCCAGCAGCCGCTGGGCGTGCATGACCCGCTGCGTGGACAACCAGCGCAACGGTGTCGTCCCGGTCTCCGCCACGAACCGGCGCGCGAACGTCCGCTCGGACATCTGCGCGCGTCTGGCCAGGTCAGCGACGGTGTGCTCGACCGTGAGGTGCTCCAGCATCCACGTCAGCACGGGCTCGAGGCTGTCGCCGGTCTGCGGCATCGGCAGCTCGACGTACTGCCGTTGCCCGCCGTCGCGCTGCGGCGGGACGACCATCCGGCGGGCGATCGCGGCGGCGGGGCCGGAGCCGAGTTCGCGGCGGACCAGGTGCAGGCAGGCGTCGATTCCGGCCGCCGTGCCGGCGCTGGTGATGATGTCGCCGTCGTCGACGAACAGCACGTCCGGATCGAGCTTGGCCGCCGGGAAACGGCTCGCGAACTGGTCCGCGTGCCGCCAGTGCGTCGTGCACAACCTGCCGTCCAGCAAGCCGGTGGCGCCGAGCAGGAACGCACCGCTGCAAACCGTCAGCAGGGTCGCGCCGCGCGCCGAGGCGGTACGGATGGCGTCCAGAACGGCTTCGGGGTACTCGTCGCGGATGTTGGCGGCGGGGATCGCGACGAGATCGGCGTCAGCGAGCGCGCCCAGGTCGTGGTCCGGGGTCAGTGAGACGCCGACGGTCGTCCGCAGCGGCTCGTTCGCCCGCTCGCCGCACACCCGGAACTCGAACGGCGGCACGCCGTCGTCAGTGCGGTCGATGCCGAAGACCTCGCAGATGACGCCGAACTCGAAGGGTGCGAACTCGTCCACGAGCACCGCGGCCACGGTTTTGAGCATGCCGCCATGGTAGGTGGCAGGATTTTGTCGGACAAGGTCGGTACTGCCACTGTTGGCGGAAAATTGATCAGAGCAAAATTACTGCCATGGCTGAGACACTCTTCCTCGTGATCCTGTTGGCGGCTCTGGTCTACGGACTGCAGCGCAACCACATCCGCCAGCCGGGCAAGCAGCTGGCGGGCAACACGGACTTCGACGTCCGTGACACGACCAGGACGCACCCGATCCTGTCGCCTTAACACGTACGTCACAACTGGGTAAGGGCTGCCGAAACGTCCCGTTCATAGTTTTCCTGGATGGCACTCGACCAGGCAGTACCTACCCAGCACGGCGGTGTCGCCCGCGAAACGCTGGAGGACTACACGCTCCGGTTCGCGCCGCGTTCCTACCGGCGCTGGTCTCCCGCGGTCGTCGGCGCGTCCGCGCTCGGCGGGATGGCCTACATGGCCGATTTCTCCATCGGTGCGGGCATCGGCCTGACGCACGGCACATCCAACGCGCTGCTGGCGATCCTGTTCGCCGCGGTCATCATCCTGATCACCGGCTTCCCGTTGGCGTACTACGGGGCCCGGTACAACATCGACCTCGACCTGATCACGCGCGGCTCCGGCTTCGGGTACTACGGCTCGGTGCTGACCAGTGTGATCTTCGCCAGCTTCACGTTCATCTTCTTCGCGCTCGAAGGCTCGATCATGGCGCAGGGCCTGCGTTACGGGCTGGGAATGCCGCTGTGGCTGGGCTATCTGGTCTCCACCCTGGTGATCATCCCGTTGGTGATCTACGGGATGAAGGCACTGGCCAAGCTGCAGACGTGGACCAACCCGCTGTGGCTGGTGCTGATCGTCGCGCCGATCGGCTACCTGGTGGTGGCCGATCCCGGTTCGGTGGACCGGTTCCTGTCCCACAAGTCCGGTGTGGACCTCGCGGCGGTGATGCTCGGCGCGGGCGTCTGCCTGTCGCTGATGGCACAGATCGGTGAGCAGATCGACTACCTGCGGTTCATGCCGCCCAAGACCGCGGCGAACAGGCGCTCGTGGTGGATCTCGGTGATCGCGGCCGGGCCGGGCTGGGTGTTCTTCGGCGCGGCCAAGCAGATCATCGGCGTCTTCCTCGCCGTGTACATTTTGGACGCCGTCGGCGCGGCCGCCGCGGTCGAACCGATCGAGCAGTTCACCGGCGCGTTCAAGCAGATGATGCCGGTGTGGCTGGTGGTCCCGCTGGCGCTGCTGCTGGTCGTGCTCAGCCAGGTCAAGATCAACGTCACCAACGCGTACTCCGGATCGCTGGCGTGGACCAACTCCGTCACCCGGGTGTCCCGCCGGTATCCGGGACGGCTGGTGTTCGTGCTGGTGAACCTGGCGTTCGCGTTGATCCTGATGGAAGCCGACATGTTCAGCTTCCTGAACTCGTTGCTGAGCTTCTACTCCAACTGCGCGATCGCGTGGGTGGTCACCGTGGCCACCGACATCATGGTGAACAAGTTCCTGCTCGGCCTGTCGCCGAAACAGCCGGAGTTCCGGCGCGGCATGCTGTACGCGGCCAATCCGGTTGGCCTGACCGCGTTCCTGCTGTCCTCGGGGATCTCCATCGCGATCTACTTCGGTGCCTTCGGCGCGGGAATCCAGCCGTTCTCGCCGGTCGCCGCGGTGGTGATCGCGCTCGTGCTCACGCCGTTGATGGCGGTCGTGACGCGTGGCCGCTATTACCTGCGCCGCACCGACGACGGGATCGACGAGCCGATGCTGGACTCCGACGGCAACCCGAGCGCGACGCGGTACACCTGCCAGGTCTGCGAGCAGAGCTACGAACGGCCGGACGTCCTGGCGAGCGCGCGGGGCGGCGTGATCTGCTCGCTCTGCCTGAGCACCGACCGGACCGGAGAGCACGTGTTGCCTGCGCAAGCAGGTTGACTGCCGTTCAGTCTTCCTCGCCGTCGCATGTACGGTGGTGAGGACGACTGGGGGTTGTTATGGCCACGTTGAGCGCGGACGTGCTCATCTGCGGCGCCGGGCCCGCGGGCCTGGTACTGGGGAACATGTTGCGGGCGGAGGGGATCCGCTGCCTGATCGTGGAACGGCAGAGCCGTGCCCACGTCGAACAGCGCGCCCGTGCCGGCTTCCTCGCCGCGAACAGCGTACGTATCCTGACCGAGAACGGACTCGCCGATGGCTTGCACGCCAACGGACTGACGCACGACACGTGTGCGTTCCGGGGCGACCACGGCGAGTTCGAACTCAAGTACAGCGGGTTGGGGCGGGGCGAGATGCACACCGTGTACCCGCAGCAGGACCTGGTCCGTGACCTGGTCAAGGAATTCCTCGACCGGGGCGGAGAAATCCTGTTCTCCACGGAAGTCTCGGAGATCGATGCCGAGGGCGCGTCGCTCCTGCTCGGCGATGGTTCGAGGTTGACAGGTCAGTTCGTGGCGGGGTGCGACGGCCAGCACGGTGTCTCGCGCCGCGCCGTTCCCGCTCGGGTGTACCAACGGGACCACGGTATCTCGTGGTTCGCGCTGCTGGCCGAGGCCGGACCGAGCGTGTCAGCCGTGCTGTACGCCATGCACCCCAACGGTTTCGCCGGGCACATGGCGCGTAACGCCACGATCACCCGGTATTACCTCCAGGTGCCCAAGGACTTCGACCCGCGTTCATGGCCGGACGAAAGGATCTGGGACGAGTTGCGGCTGCGGATGCGGACCGACCAGTACGGGCCGTTGCGTACCGGCCGGTTCGTGGAACGCCGGATCGTGCACATGACGTCCCATGTGATGGATCCGATCCAGCACGCGTCACTGTTCCTCGCCGGGGACGCCGCCAGTCTGATCAGCCCGTCGGCGGCCAAGGGCGCCAACCTCGCGCTGATGGCGGCGGAAACGCTCGCCAAGGCACTGGCGGGGCAGATCAACCTGGGTGACTCGGTGCCGTTGAAGAGCTATTCGGCCGAGGTGCTGCCGCGGATCTGGCGTGCGCAGGAGTTCTCCCACTGGATGATCAACCTCCTGCACAGCCCGTCCGGGAACGACGACGATGCGGTGTTCCTCCGCTCGTTGCAGCGGGCACGGCTGGAAAGCCTGCGTGACTCGCGGGCGCACCAGGACCACTTCGCCGAGAACTACGTCGGAATCTGACCGTCCCGCTGGGGAACCGATTCGCCGGTGTGACACTCAAAGCAACGGTGGGGCGCGAATGTCGTGGGGCCTTTCGCGCCCCGCCGTCGCTTCGGCGGCTCAACGGCCGGTGCGGCGCCGGTACAGCAAAGTCGCCAGGACGAACGAGAAAGCCAGCAGACCGACGGCCCACACCAGGGCGATCCAGCCGCTGTCGCCGATCGGCGTGCCGGTCAGCAGGCCACGGGTGGTCTCGATGATCGGCGTGATCGGCTGGTTCTCGCTCACCGCCCGCAGGAACGACGGCATCGTGTGGGTCGGGACAAAAGCGCTGCTGAGGTACGGCAGGAAAAGCATGAAGAAGCTCAACGCGCTGGCCGACTCGACGCTGCTCGCGACCGCGCCGAGGCCGGCGGCGAGCCACGACAGGGCGAGGACGTACAACGCCAGCAGGCCGACGGTGAGCAGCCAGTCGACGACGGAACCGTTGGGACGGAAGCCCATCGCGATCGCGGCGGCGATCACGACCGTCGTCGACAGGCCGTTGCGGACGATGCTCGCGATCACGTGCCCGGTCAGCAGGGCGAAGCCGCTGATCGGCATGGACCGCAGCCGGTCGATCATCCCGTTGTGCATGTCGTCGGCGACGGACATCGCGGTGGCCGCGGCGCCGTAGCCGACACACAACAGGATTGTGCCCGGAACGACGTAGTTGATGTACTCGACGCCGGTGTTGATCGCGCCGCCGAAGACGTACACGAACAACGCCATCATCATCAGTGGCAACAGGATCGCCATGATCAGCGTGTCCAGGTTGCGCCGGTTGAGGCGGATGCTGCGGCCGATCATCGTCGACACGTCGCTCACGGCGTTGCCGAATCCGCCGTGCCGGATCGTTATGGTCGTCATGCCGACACTCCTTCACGGGTGCGGTTCTCGGTCACGGCCATGAACACGTCGTCGAGCGTCGGCCGGTGCGCCGACACCCGGGCGACCGGGACGTGGGCGGAGGACAAGCTGCCCAGTACATAGTGGACGTGCGCGGCGGTGCCGTCGGACGGCATGGTGAGCGTCCGGCGTTCGCGATCCACGATGCCGCCCAGCAGGTCCGCGGCGCGCAGGACGCCGCCCTCGTCGTCGAAGACCAGCTCCAGGCGTTCGCCGCCGACCTGTGCCTTGAGCGTGTCCGCCGTGCCGGACATGGACACGTGCCCGTTGTCGATCAGCACGATCCAGTCGGCCAGCCGGTCGGCCTCCTCCAGGTACTGCGTGGTCAGCACGATCGTCGTGCCCGCGCGGACCAGTTCCTTGATCGCGTCCCACATGGTCGTCCGGCTGGCCGGGTCCAGGCCGGTGGTCGGCTCGTCGAGGAAGATCACCCGCGGCTCGGCGACCAGGCTCATCGCCAGGTCCAGCCGCCTGCGCATGCCGCCGGAGTAGGTCTTGACCCGGCGGTGCATCGCGTCGACGAGGTCGAACCGCTCCAGCAACTGGTCGGCGCGCCGCCGTGCGGCCGGCCGGCCCAGGTGCATCAGCTGGCCGATCATGACCAGGTTCTCCCGGCCGGTCTGCTCGTTGTCGACCGCCGCGTGCTGCCCGGTCAGGCTGATCGCGGCACGGACCTTGGCCGCTTCGCGGACCACATCGTGCCCGGCGACCAGCACTTTCCCGGCGTCCGGCCGGGTCAGCGTGGTGAGAATCCGCACGGTCGTGGTCTTGCCCGCGCCGTTGGGCCCCAGCAGCGCGTACACCGATCCCGCCGGCACGTGCAGGTCTATCCCGTCCAGCACCACGTTGTCGCCGTAGGCCTTTCTGAGGCCCGTCACCTCGACGATCATCGACCCCTCCCCAATTAACTGCGTGTGAGATACGCTAAATAGCGTAGCACGCACGCAGTGAGGCCGCGCAAGTCACGTCTCTAAACTTGGTCGCGAGGAGAGGGAGTGGATGGCCGACGACACCGAACTGCCCGAGCCGGTCGCGTTGCTGTGGGGCATGCGGGAAACGCCACGGCGCGGCCCGAAACCGACGCTGACGGTCGAGGACATCATCAGGGCCGCGGTGGCGGTCGCCGACGCCGAAGGCCTCGCCGCCGTCTCGATGGCCAAGGTCGCCGCGCACCTCGGCAACTCGACCATGGCGCTCTACCGGCACGTGAAGAGCAAGAGCGAACTGATCATGCTGATGGCCGACGCGGCACTGGAACCGCCGCCGGAGTTCCCCCCGGGCGCCGGCTGGCGCGACGGCCTGGTCCACTGGGGACACGCGATCATGGCCGCGCTCGCGAAACACCCTTGGTACACCGAGATTCCGGTGAACGCGCCACCGTTCGGGCCGCACAACCTGATGTGGTTCGACCGCGGCCTGGCGGTCCTGGCCGACACGGGCCTGTCGGAACAGGAGAAGGCGGGCATCGTGATGGGGCTGCTCACGTTCGTACGCGGGGAAACGCAGCTGCGCATCAGCCTGCGGGCCGGTTTCGAGGAGAACCCGGCAGCCTTCAGCCGTCAGTACCACACCGTGCTGACCCGGGTGCTCGATCCGCGCGAGTTCCCGGCTCTGACCAAACTCGTGGCCGCGGGCGTGTTCGACGCGGAATCACTGTGGGACGAAGGGGATCAGGACACCGAGTTCGACTTCAGCCTCCAGCTCTACCTCGACGGCGTCGAGGCGCACATCGAAAGAAGGTCCCAGTGACCTGCCGCAGCCGCGCGCACCGCCGTCCGGACGCGGTCGTGAATACTGGTCGTGAGCTGGACCGGTGAGAGGGTGGGGCCATGGCGGGACGTGTCACGCAGGCGCAGGTGGCGCGGATCGCCGGGGTGTCGCAGGCGATCGTCTCCCTGGTGCTCAACGGGTCGGACAGTGTCCGGGTGTCGCCGGAGACCCGCCGTCGCGTGGAAGAGGCGTTGCGGTCGACCGGGTACACGGTCGACATCATGGGCCGGCGACTGCGCGGCAAGACCAACCAGATCCTGGGGGTCTTCACCTACGAGTCGGTTTTCCCGTCCGGCGTCGCCGACTTCTACCGGCCGTTCCTGCTCGGCATCGAGGAGGAGGCCGAGGCGCGGGGGTTCGACCTGCTGCTGTTCACCAGCCCTGGCCGGAAGGACGGGCGCAGGCGCGTCTACGAGGGCGAGACGAACCGGCTGCGCATCGCGGACGGCTGCGTCCTGCTCGGCAGGCACAACGACCCCGCTGAGCTGGCGCGGCTGGTCGAGGAGAAGTTCCCGTTCGTCTTCATCGGCCGCCGGGAATCGCCGTCGGGGGCGGTCAGCTACGTCGGCGCCGACTACGTCGCGTCCACGAAGGACGTCTACGAGTGGATGTGGCGCCTGGGCCACCGCAAGATCGCGCTGCTCAGCGTGCCCGAAGAGCACGAGCCCACTGTGGACAGACGGGCCGGTTACCAGGCCGCCGCGCGCAGGCACAGGAAGACTCCGCTGATCGTCGTCGAGGACGATCCGGAAGTCGCCCTGCGGAAGGCCGGAGACGCGACGGCATTGCTGGTGGAGAGCACCGCGATGGCCGACGGTGTCAAGGCGTACGCCGAGACCAGGGGCATCGAGGTGCCGAAGGACCTGTCCATGGTCCTGTTGGGCGACCCCGATCCGACGCAGCGGCTGTCCGCGCATCCCGTGCCGCGGTCGGACACCGACTGGTCGATGTTCCGCATCCCTCGCCGGCAGATGGGGGCGCGGGCGGTGCGGATGCTGATCGAGCTGGTGGCGGGCGGCAGGCCCAAGTCCGTGCTGCTGCCGTGTGAAATCCACGAAGGTGCCACGGCCGCCGCCAGGAACTGACCTGTTGACACGGCCGAAGTGTGGTGTTTACCGTTCGCTAATTCGAATAATCAGCGGATGGGGTGCAGCGTGGCACAACGCGGTACGGATGTCCTGGTCGTCGGCGCGGGCCTGGGCGGTGTCGCCGCCGCGCTGGCTGCGGCCGAGGCCGGAGCCCGGGTGGTCCTCGTCGAGGACGACCGGTGGATCGGCGGCCAGCTCACGGCCCAGGCCGTGCCGCCGGACGAACACCCGTGGAGCGAGCAGTTCGGCGTCACGGCCTCGTACCGAGCGCTCAGGGACGGCATCCGCAGCTACTACCGCAGGCACTACCCGCTGACCGCGAAAGCACGGCGGCACCGCAGGCTCAACCCGGGCGGTGGGCTGGTCAGCCCGCTGTGCCACGAGCCACGGGTGGCTGTGGCCGTGCTGGAGGCCATGTTGGCGCCGCACCGGGCCTCCGGGCGGATCGAGCTGTTGCAGCCGCACCGTCCGATCGGGACGGATGTGGACCACGACCAGGTCAAAGCCGTGCATTTCACGAACGATCTGACCGTCACGGCGAAGTACGTCATCGACGCCACCGAGACCGGCGACCTGCTACCGCTCGCCCAAGTCGAGTACGTGACCGGCTTCGAGTCCCAGCGGGACACCGGGGAGCCCAGCGCGCCGGCCGAGGCCCAGCCGTTGAACATGCAGGCCGCGTCGTGGTGCTTCACGATGGAGCATGTGGACGGTCACCATGTCATCGACCGCCCGGCCGGCTACGACTACTGGCGTGCCGCACGGCCGAAGGTCTGGCCGGGCGACCTGCTGGCGTTCCGCTGGCCGGACCCGCGCACGCTGGAACCCGCGGAGGGCTGGCTGGACCCGAACCCGGACGACGACCCGCTCGCGGTGGTCGCCGACCAGAGCAAGAACCCCGGAACCCTGGACCTGTGGCGGTTCCGGCGGATCGCGGCCCGCAACGTCTTCGAGCCGGGCACGTACGCCAGCGACATCACCCTGGTGAACTGGCCGATGATCGACTACCTGGACGGCCCGGTGTTCGAAGTGGACGATGCCGCGCGGCACCGGGAGGCCATGCGGCAGCTGTCGCTGTCGGCGCTGTACTGGATGCAGACCGAGGCGCCACGGCCGGACGGCGGCACGGGATTCCCCGGGTTGCGGCTGCGCCCGGACATCCTCGGCTCACCGGACGGGCTCGCGCAGGAGCCGTACATCCGCGAGTCACGCCGGATCAAGGCAGTCGAGACGATCAAGGAAACCGACGTGTCGCTGGCCATCCGTGGTGGCCACGGCGCCACGCGGTACCACGACTCGGTCGGTGTCGGGATGTACCGGATCGACCTGCATCCGTCGACCGGCGGCGACAACTACCTGGACGTGGCCTCCACGCCGTTCCAGATCCCGCTCGGCGCGCTGCTGCCGATCAGGATGCGCAACCTGTTGCCCGCCAACAAGAACATCGGCACCACACACATCACCAACGGTGCTTACCGGCTGCACCCGGTCGAGTGGAACATCGGCGAGGCCGCCGGTGCGCTCGCCGCCCGGTGTGTCCAGACCGGGGAACCTCCGCACGCGGTCCGCGAGAAGCCCGACCTGCTCACCGACTTCCAGTCCGTGCTGACCCAGCGCGGCGTCGAGCTGGCCTGGCCGGAGATCAAAGGATACTGACCATGAGAGTCGCCTTACTGGCCTTGCTCCTCGTCGTCGCCGGATGCTCCGGCGGTGGTGGCGGCAACGGCGAAGTGAACCTCCGGATGACGGTGTGGACCAGCGAGAAAACCCAGCTGGCCCTGTTCGACGAGATCGCCGGCGAGTACCGACGGCAACACCCGGACGTCAAGTCGATCACCTTCGACGTGGTGCCGTTCGACCGCTACAACACCGCACTGACCACCCAGCTGGCCGGGAGCAACCCGCCCGATCTGGCGTGGATTCTGGAACGGGACGCGCCCGACTTCGTGCAGTCCGGCGCCTTGGTGAACCTCAGCAAGGTCCTGACCGACCCGCAGGAGCTGACGCCCGCGGCCACCAAGCTGTGGCAGAAGAACGGCGAGCTGTACGCGTATCCGTTCTCCACGTCCCCGTTCGGCATGTTCTACAACAAGGATCTGTTCGCGCAGGCCGGGATCACCGAGACACCTGAGCAGGCGCAGGCAGCAGGCCGGTGGACGTGGGAGACCGCGATGCGGATGGCCGCGCAGGTCGTCGCCCGCGTGCCGGGCAAGTCCGGCCTGGTGATCCGGGACTTCGAGTACAAGATGTGGGTCACGCTGGCCTCGGTGTGGCGCGGTTTCGGCGCGGACGCGTGGCCGCGGGACGGCAAGGCGTGCGGCTTCACCACGCCGGAGATGGTCACGGCGATGACCTTCCTGCACAAGGCGATCTTCACCGACAAGGCACTGCCGGGGCCGGGCACGACCGCGGACTTCTTCGCCGGGCAGTCCGGCATGACGGTCGCGCAGATCAGCCGGGCCGGACTGCTCAAGGAGAAGCCGTTCGAGTGGGGCATCGTGCCGCTGCCCGCGGGCCCGAAGGCCAACGCGCAGGTGATCGGCCAGGCGGGGATCGGCGTTCCGGTCAAGGGCAAGCAGAAGGAGGCGGCCGCGGACTTCCTGAAGTTCTTCACCAGCCCGGAGAACTCGGCCAAGCTGAGCCAGTTCTTCCCGCCCGCACGGGAAAGCCTGGTCAACGCGCAGAGCCTGGCCAAGGTGAGCCCGTTGTTCAGCGCGGAACAGCTGCAGAACGTCGTGGTGAACGGGATCAGGACCGGCGAGGTGCTGCCCGCGCACACCAACAGCGCGAAGATTAACAGCCTGGTTCAGTCCGCACTGGACCCGCTGTGGAAGCCTGATGCGAACGTGCCCGCCGTGCTTGACGGCGTGTGCAAGGCGATCAACCCGGTGCTGAGCCAATGACCGTGCGAGCGCCCGCACGCCCGGCGGCACCGCCAGAGCCGCCGGTCGCCAAGCCCTTCTGGACGATCCGCCGCCGGGACGCGCTGGTCGGCTGGGCGTTCATCGCGCCACAGGCGCTCGGGTTCGTGTTCTTCGTGCTGGTGCCGTTGGTCGCGGTGATCTGGTACAGCTTCCAGAGCACCAACCTGCTCGCCGGGACCACGGAGTTCGCCGGGCTGAAGAACTACGAGCACCTGCTCGACGACCCGGTGATGCCGTCCGTCGCCCGCGCGACCGCGTTGTTCTGCGTCGGGCTCGTGGTCCTCAACCTCGGCCTGGCGTTGCTGCTGGCCGTGCTGCTGAACCAGAAACTCCGTGGCACCACGGTGTTCCGGACGATCTTCTTCTCGCCGGTCGTGGTCTCGCTGGTGGCGTGGACGATCGCGTGGAACCTGATGTTGCAGGACAACGGCAGTATCAACGCGATGCTGCGGACGGTCGGCATCGACGGCCCGAACTGGTTGCGCGGCGAGAACTCCGCGATGGTCTCGGTGATCGTGGTGCAGGTCGTCAAGAACGTCGGCCTGAACATGGTGCTGTTCCTCGCCGCGCTGCAAGGCGTGCCCCGGTCGCTTCTGGAGGCTGCCGAGCTTGACGGTGCCGGACCGTGGCGGCGGTTCCGCACCATCACCCTGCCGATGATCAGCCCGACCACCTTGCTGACCGCGATCATCACGGTGAGCGGGGCGCTGCACGTGTTCGCGCAGATCCAGATCCTGACGCTGGGCGGGCCCGCGGACAGCACGAACGTGCTGGTCTTCTACTTCTACCAGCAGGCGTTCGGCAACCACGACTTCGGTTACGGAGCCGTGCTGGCGGTGGTCCTGTTCGTGATCATCGCGTTGCTGACCACGTTGCAGTGGCGGATGCGGAAGCGGTGGGTCTTCTATGAGGCGTAGCCGTCGCTGGATGTTGTACCCGCTGCTGGTCCTGCTCGCGGTGCCGTTCGTCTTCCCGACGTGGTGGATGATCACGGCATCGCTGTTGCCCGCCAACGAAGTGCTGAGCTACCCACCGAAACTGTTCCCGGCTTCGCCGCGCTGGGAGAACTACGCGACCGCGTTCGCCGACTACCCGTTGGCCCGGCAGTACTTCAACAGCCTCTACATCGCGGCGATCGTCACGGTCAGCACGATGCTCGTGGCGTCCTTGGCCGGATACGCGTTCGCCAGGATCAGGTTCCGTGGCGACAAGCTGTTCGTGATCGTCCTCATCGGACTGCTGATTCCCAGTGAGGTGACGATCATCCCGCTGTTCCGGATGGTCGACTCGCTCGGGCTGACCGACACGCACTGGCCGCTGATCGTCATCCCGATCTTCGGCGCGCCGAGCGTGCTGGCCACGTTCGTGATGCGGCAGTTCTTCATCACCGTGCCGGACGAGCTGGAAGAGGCAGGAAGGCTGGACGGCCTCGGCCGGTTCGGGCTGTACCGGCGGATCGCGCTGCCGATCGCCAGGCCGGCCCTGGCGGCCGTGGCCATCTTTACCTTCCTGAACACGTGGAACTTCTTCCTCGAACCGCTGGTGTACCTGAGCGACAAGGAGATGTTCACCTTGCCGCTCGCGCTCACCCAGTACGTCGACGTCTACGGCGGCAACATCTGGAACGTCCAGCTGGCCGCGTCGGTCACGACCGTTCTGCCGGTGCTGGCCGTCTTCGTCATCGCCCAACGGCATTTCGTGGAAGGACTCGCCCAGACCGGGCTCAAGGGATGAGCAGCGTCTTGCCCAGCACCTCCCGCGCCTCGATCGCCCGATGTGCCTCGGCCGCCTGGTCGAGCGGGAAGGTCCGGCCGATCACCGGACGGATCTTCCCGGTCGCGGCGAGTTCGAACACGCGCTCGATCCGGCGGCGGCCGTCGGCGTGGAACGTCGAGAGCTGTTCGATGCCTCGCGTGGTGATGCCGCGCCCGGGCGAAACGCTTTCGGCCGAGCCACTCGCGTTGCCGTAGTTGGAGTATCGGCCGCCGTCACGCACAGCACTGAACGCCGCCTGGCCAAGCGGTCCGCTGACGCCGTCGAACGCGACATCCACGGTGCCGACCTGGCTGAGCCAGTCCGCTGAGCTGTAGTCGACCACGACGTCGGCGCCGAGTTCCTTCACCAGCGCCAGTTTTGTGTCGCCACGCGCCACACCGACCACCCGGGCGCCAGCCGCCTTGAGCAGTTGGACGAGAACGCTGCCCAGACCGCCCGCTGCCGGTTGCACGAGGACGGATTCGCCTTCCTTGACCGGCGTTTCCTCAAGCAGGGCATAGGCTGTGCTGCCGTCGTGCAGCAGTGCCATGGCTTCTCGCGGGCCGAGGCCGTCCGGCACCGGATGGATCTTGCCGACCTCGGTGACGGCCTGGGTCGCGTACCCGTTCTGGACGCTGGCCGCCACGTTCCGGCCCACCCAGCCGGGATCGACGCCCTCGCCCACGGCCGTGACGACTCCGGCGGCCTCCATGCCGGGGATGTAGGGCGGCTTGACGGGGAAGAAGTCCGTCCAGAGACCGCGGCGCAGATACGTGTCCAACGACTGGACCCCGGCCACGGCCACGTCGATCAGGACGTGGCCCGCGTCCGGGACCAGGTCCGGCGCCTCGACGGTCCTCAGCACCTCGGGGCCGCCGTGTTCGGCTGCTTCGATCGCTCGCATACCGCCAGTCTCGAACCTCAACAGAAGTTGAGGTCAACCCCCTCGTGAGTGTTTATCGGTGTTCTAACCCTGATAAACACTCACGAGAGGGAGGGGGTGCCCGCTTGGTAAGCTCTAGGCTTTCGCGAGATGACGAGGTGTTCCCGGCAGCTGTGAGGCCGCATACCGCTATGCCAGAGCCTGTCCACAGGGAGAACCAGCCGCGCGGGCGCGCTCGTGATCGGCTGATCCTGGCACGCAAGTGGGCCTATGTGTTGCACAGCAACGTCTTTCTCACGTTCGAGCAGGGCCAGTTGGAACGTGAACTGTCCGCGGTGCTCGACGTGCTGTGCGACGTGGTGCGAGGTGAGCCGCTCGATGTGGGTCCCGCGAGTGAGGCGGGGGCGCGGCTGGTCGAGCTCGGCTGCACGAGCGACCAAGCGTTGCCGTGCACGATGGACACCCTGGGCAAAGGGCTGTTGGCGCTGCCGGAGTTCCAGCCGGTCACCCGGTACGCCGAACCGATCGTGCTCGCCCTGGGCGCGCTGTCCGGCGGTTTCAGCAAGGCCAACCGGCAGGCCACCCTGGACCAGCAGGAGACCATGAAGCTCTCGCTGCTCAAGGCGGTCAGGGACGCCAAGTGGCGGCTCAGGCAGAGCGAGGCCCGGTTCGACGAGGTCGCGATGTCGTCGGCGAGCGGCATCCTGATCACCGACCCGGACGGCAGACTGGTCCGCACGAACGGCGCCATCGCCGACATCCTCGGCTACACCTCCGAGGAACTGGCCGGCCGCACCCTCTTCGACCTCATCCACCCGGATCTCGCCACCATCCTGCGGGACGACTACCGCGATCTGCTCGCGGGCCGGAAGGACCGCGTCAGGCAAGCGCAGCGGTTGATCCGCAAGGACGGCGACGTCGCCCGGATCACCCTCACCGCCTCGGTGCTGCGCAACGAACACGGACCCAGTCATCTCGTGACCGTCATCGAAGACGGCACAGAACTGATGCTGCTGCAAGGAGAACTGAACCGGCAGGCGTTGCACGACGTGCTCACCGGCCTGCCCAACCGCCAGTACTTCAGCACGAACGTCGAGATCGCGCTGCGCCGGGCCGACCCGCGGTACGGCGTCACACTGTTTCACCTGGACCTCGACGCGTTCGCGATGATCTGCAACGGCCTCGGCCGCCGGGTCGGTGACCAGCTGCTCGTCTCGGTGTCCCAGCGGCTGCGCGCGGTCGTCGCGGCGGAGAAGGCCATGGTCGCCCGGTTCGACGGCGACGAGTTCGGCATCCTGGTCGAGAACACCGAGAACACGCCCCGCGTCGCCACCCTCGTCGAGGACATCAACAGCGAACTCGCCGAACCGATCTATGTGGACGGTCACGGCGTCGCGGTGTCCGCGAGCATCGGCGTGGTGCACAAGCCGTCACCCGCGATGGATCCGTCGGAGTTGTTGCGGGCGGCGGACTTCACCCTGCGGCGGGCGAAGGCGGCCGGCCGTGGCCAGTGGGAACTGTTCCACGCCGACCAGGACGAGCGCGACCGCCGGAAGTACACGCTCGCCGCCGCGATGCCGGGCGCGTGGGAGATCGGCGAGATCAGCGTGGTGTACCGGCCGGTGGCGGCGATCGAGGACGGCCGGATCGTGCACGTGGAAGCGCTGTTGCGCTGGGAGCGGCCGGATGTCGGCGTGCTGGGGCACGACCAGTGCGTGGAGCTGGCCGAGCACACCGGGCTGATCCTGCCGTTGGGCGAGTGGCTGCTGCGGACCGCGAGCAGGCAGGCCGGGTGGTGGCGGCAGCGAGCCACCCGGGGTTTCCACCTCGTCGTCGGCCTGACCACGAACCAAGCCGCGGACGCGGACCTGGTCTCGCGAATCCTGCGCACGGTCGGCGCGGCGGACCAGTTGGATGGTCGGGTTCCCGGTCAGCGCGATGCGTTCGCCTGAGGTCGTCGACAACCTGAACACCCTCGCCGACATGGGCATCCGGACGATGCTGGAGGGCTTCGGCACGGCACCGGACGAACTGGCCGCGCTCGAGGACGTCTCGGTCAGCTGTGTCCGCTTCGCCCGCAGGCTCGTTGAGCGCCAGGCACAGTCGGCCACGGACTCGCCACTCACCGCGGCGCTGACCACGCTCGTACCGCTGGTGCACCGCTCCGGCGCGAAGGTCATCGTCGACGGCGTGCACACCGACGAGCAGGCGGACTGGTGGGCCATGGCCGGCGCCGACTTCGCGATCGGCGACAGGTACGGCCCGGCGTGCCCGCCGGGCGACCTAGCCGCCCGTCTCACGTAATCGCCGGACCAGATAACGCCGTTCCGGTGCGGTGGACGCCAAAGCAAGCGCTTGCGCGTACGCCTCGGCGGCCTCGGTGCGGCGGCCGAGCCTGCGCAGGAAATCCGCCCGTGTCGCGTGCATCAGGTGATAGCCGTCGAGCCGATCGGCCAACGCGTCCACCAGCACGAGACCCGCGGCCGGGCCGTCGGCCATCCCGATCGCCACCGCCCGGTTCAGCTCGATCACAGGCGACGGCGTCAACCGCATGAGCGTGCCGTAGAGCCCGGCGATCCTGGGCCAGTCGGTGTCCTCGGCCCGGCGCGCCGTCGCGTGACATGCGGCGATCGCGGCCTGGACCTGATACGGCCCGGGGCGGCCGTGCTTGTCCGCGGCGTCGAGCAGCCGGAGGCCTTCGGCGATGTTCTCCCGGTGCCACAGCGATCGGTCCTGCGCGTCCAGCGTCACCAGGTCACCGTCGGCCGACACGCGGGCGTCCCGCCGCGAGTGTTGCAGCAACATCAACGCCAGCAATCCGATCGCCTCGGGCAGATCGGACCGGGCGATCACCCTCGCCAGCCGGATGGCCTCGTCGGCCAGCTTGCGCCGGCTCGCCGAATAGCCCTCGTTGAACAGCAGGTACAAGACCGTGAGCACGGCCGGCGTGCGGTCGTGCCCCGGAACGTCCTCGGCGTTCCACGCGGTGCGCCGTGCCAGGTCCAGCCGCTCGGTCATGTCCTGCTCGCCGACGAGGAAAGCCCTGGCGATCTCGGCTGCCGACAACCCGGCCAGCGTGTGCAACGTCAGCGCGACCTGCGCTTCGAGGGACAGCGCCGGGTGACAACAGGTGTACATCAGCCGGAGCTGGTCTTCCGGGGACAGCTCTACGTAGGTCACGCGTCCTCCTTCGTCTACCAATACGACGAACGAGGACGCGCGAAACCGACATGCCCCACACGTCAGGTTGCTTCCGGCCCGGCGCACCGAGGAGCCGGGTGTCACGGCTGTCAACGTGATGACAGGGATATGAAATGCCGGCTCGGCAAGATGTGTTCCGGGAGCCCGGTCACCCCAGTCACCGGGCTCCTCCTGAACTCGTCGGCTTCCGTCAATCAGTTGAGACCCATCCGGGAGTCGAACCCGGTACCAATGGTGTTGCAGACCATCACACGACCGTCGTGACATGGGCCAGGCAGCTGCCGGGCGAAGCCCGGCATCGCCAGGTCGGCGACTTCGTTCGCGTTTTCCGCGAACGTGAGTCCCCTGAACCTGTGGGTTGCCGGGGACTCGAACCCCGAACCTGCTGATTAAGAGTCAGCAGCTCTGACCGATTGAGCTAGCAACCCGACGCGACGCAGGAGCATTCTTTCCGTGGACACACCTGCGCCGAGGACGCGGAGGATGCAGGATTCGAACCTGCGCGACGTTTCCGCCGACTACCGTTTTCGAGACGGCTGCCTTTCCGGGCTCGGCCAATCCTCCTTTCCCCGCGCTCCCGGTCCAGGGTTCGAACCTGGATCAACGGATCCAAAATCCGTTGTGCTGCCAGTTGCACCAACCGGGACCACTCGTACCCCTGGCAGGATTCGAACCTGCACTGGACGCGTTCTGAGCGCGCTGCCTCTTCCGTTGGGCTACAGGGGTGTGGTGCGGTCCGGGGGAGTCGAACCCCCACTGGCCAGGATCTCGGCCTGGTGCCTCTCCCAGTTGGGCTAGGACCGCACAGGTGACGCGTACGGGAGTCGAACCCGTGTCTTCGGTGTGAGAGACCAATGTCCGTTCCGCTGGACCAACGCGCCCCGAAACAGAGAACCGCAGCCGATCCGGGAGTCGAACCCGGGTTTCCATGGTGAAAGCATGGCGGCCTGACCGTTGGCCGAATCGGCCTGGCGAGCGGCCTGGAACAAGAAAGCCGCCCTGGTCGGTATTCCGACGGGCGGCTCCCTGGTCATGACCGCTCAGGTCATAGCGGGAGCCGTTCCGGCTTCGATTCGAGCCGGGATGACGGACAGACCAGCTTGCTGATCATGACTTTCCCTCCGCCTGCTCGAATCGGTGTTTGATGGGAAAACTATCGCGCATGCCTGCCGGGAACGTCAATCTCATTTTCCGGCGATCTTGCCTCCCCGGTCTGCCACCACGTAGGGTCCCCTCGACCGCCCGTGCGGGCGCGCCGCCGGTTTTCACGCTTCACATCCGAGGAGACCGGTATGCGCAAGTTCAGGGCGGCCGTGTGCGCGGCCGCCGCCGTGGCGATGATCGGGGCCAGCCAGCCCGCCTCAGCGGCCGAATCGACGGCCGGCATCACGATCGACGGCGCGAACCCGGCCGGACCACTGCCGAAGGACTTCGTCGGCCTGTCGTTCGAGATCCGTGAGCTGGGCATCGGCAACCTGGACATCAGCAAGGGCAACGTGCTCCAGATGTTCAGGACCCTGGGCCGCGACAGCAACATCCGCCTGGCGGGCAACACGCTCGACCGCGACACGCTCTGGGTGCCACGCGGCCAGCAGCCACCGAACCCGTTGCCCGAATGGGTCGCCAACACCCTGACCCCCGAGGACATCGAACGGCTCAACCGGCTGCTCAAGGCCACCGGCTGGCAGGCCGAGGTGGGCATCAACGTCGGCCGCTGGGACCCGGCGCTCGGCCCGGACCAGGCCAAGGAGATGTTCAGGATCCTCGGTGACCGGCTCACCGCGGCCGAGTGCGGCAACGAGCCCGACCAGTGGGCCATGCGCGGGTACAAGCCGACGGGTTACGCGTACGCCGACTACCGCAAGGACTGGGCCGTTTGTGCCGCCGCCGTCGGCAACAACCGCATCGCGGGTCCCGACATCGCTGGTACGTCGTCCTCCTGGGCGGCGAACCTCGCCAAGGACGAGCGCGACAAGCTCTCGATGGTGACCGTGCACCAGTATCCGGCGGGTGCCACGACGACGATCCCGACGTTGCTCTCGCCGGAGTTGCGTACCAAGCAGCTCAAGGAACTGCAGACCAACCTCGCGGCGGCCAAGGCGCAGAACCTGCCGTTCCGTGTCGACGAGGCCAACTCCACGTACAGCGGCGGCATCGACGGCGTCAGCAACAAGTACGCCTCGGCGCTGTGGAGCATGGACTACGCGCTGCAACTGGCCCAGGGCGGCGTTGACGGCATCAACATCCACGGCGGCCTCGGCGTCTGCAACGAGCCGATCTGGAACGGCAAGTTCCAGCGGTACACGCCGTTCTGCGCGGCGACCAAAGAGGACGAGCGGGCCCAGGTCTACAAGGCCATGCCGATCTACTACGGCCTGTGGATGGCCCGCCAGATGGGGCCGGGCCGGTTCCTGCCGTTGAACCTGACCACCGACCGCAACATCACCGCGTACGCCGTGAAGGGCGACGACGGCCGCACCCGCATCGCCGTGGTGCAGAAGGAAGACACCACCGCGGCACCGGTGAAGCTGGACATCAGGGTGGGTGACCGGGTCCGCGGCGCCGAAGTGCTGACCATGACCGGCACGAACCTGGCCGAGGAGGCCACCGCGATCCAAGGCGCCACTGTGGACCGTCGCGGGCACCTCAAGGCACGCCCGGACAACGTCCGCGTCAGCAACGGCTCGCTCAGCCTGAACCTGAAAGCAGGCAGCGCCGTCGTCATCACCCTCCGCTGAAAACCCTCGTGAGTGTTTATCAGGGTTAGAACACGGATAAACACTCACGAGGGGGTGGGCGCTAGGGGAGGGCGTTGAGGAAGGGCTCGTGGTTGTTCTGGAACTCCCAGTTGTAGTAACGGTCCCAGTTGATCGACCACGTCATCAGTCCGCGGAACGCAGGCGAGGCACCGCCCCGCAGGGTGTAGCCGCCGCAGTTCTGGTTACGGGCCAGGCAGTTCACCGCAGCATGCACCTGGGCCGGTGCGGTGTAGCCGTTTCCGGCGCTGACCGCGGCGGGCAGGCCGAACGCGATCTGGTCCTCCCGCAGGCCGGGGAACGTGTGCCCGGTGTTCGCGACCTTGAACCCCGCCTTGATCATGTCGGTCATCGCGATGTGGAAGTCCGCGCCGCCCATGTTGTGGTACTGGTTGTCCAGGCCCATCACCGGACCGGAGTTGTAGTCCTGGACGTGCAGCACGGTCAACGCGTCCCGCATCGCGTGGATCACCGGCAGGTACGAGCCGGTGCGGTTGTCGCCACCGCCCGCGCCGCCGTAGAACTGGTAACCGACCTGCACGAAGAACGTCTCCGGCGCCATCGTCAGCACGAACCGCGAGCCGTACTTGTTCTTCAGCGTCCGCAGTGCCTGGATCAGGTTGACGATCACCGGCGTGGTCGGGTTGCGGAAGTCGGTGTCGCCCGCGTTCAGGTACAGCGAGTGGCCCTCGAAGTCGATGTCCAGCCCGTCCAGGCCGTACTTGTCGATGATCGCGCTGACCGAGCTGACGAACGCGTCCCGCGCGCCGGTCGTGGTCAGCTGGACCTGGCCGTTCGCGCCACCGATCGAGATCAGCACCTTCTTGCCCTTGGCCTGCTTGGCCTTGATCGCGGCGATGAAGTCGGCCTCCGGTTCGACGTTCGGGCATTCGGCGGCGGGACACTGCCGGAACCGGATGTCACCGGACGTGACCGAGGTCGGCTCGCCGAACGCGAGGTTGATGATGTCCCACGTGTCCGGCACGTCGGCCATCCGCACGTAGCCGGAGCCGTTGGCGAAGCTCGCGTGCAGGTAGCCGATCAGCGCGTGCTTCGGCAGGCCGACGGACGTGCAGCCGGTGGTGGTGCCGGAGACCTGGGAAGTCTTGGCCGATTCACCTGCGGAGTTGTACGCCGCCACCGAGTAGCTGTGCGTCGAGCACGCCGCCAACCCCGTGATCGTGGTCGACGTGCCTGTGACGGTCGCGCGGACGGTGTTGCCTTCGTACACGCGGTAGCCCGTCACTGTGCCCGCAGCGGCACCCCACGACAAGGCGATGGAGGAGTTCGTGACCGCGCCGACGCTCGGATTCCCTGGCGTACCAGGAGCTCCCGGTTGCCCGCCGCCCGGGCCGTCCAGGCTGATGTCGTCGGCGTTGTACGTTCCGGCGCCGTACCAGCCGTGCAGGTACAGCTCGGCTGACGTCTGGTTCGCGCCCGTGGTGAAGCTCAGCTTCAGCTCGGCGTAGCCGGTCGCCGCGGTCCAGGTCGACGGGCCGCCGGTGATCCCGAGGTACACGGGGTTGCCGCGGACCCACGCCGAGACGGCGTAGGTCGTGTTGGGCACGACTGAAACCGTCTGCGAGCACTTGCCGATGTCCTGCCCGGTCGCGGTCGACGCGAGCGCGTAACTGCCTGTGCGGACCGGGCTGGCGACGACGGCGCCACTTTGGCATGTCCAGCCTGACGTGGACCCGGCCTCGAAGCCCGGGTTGTTCAGCAGATTGGCCGCACCGGCCGGCGCGGCGCCGGCCACCAGGGCCGTGACGGTCAGAGCGAACGCGGTGAACAGCGCGGACAACCTCCGCGGGCTGGATCGCGACATTGCGGCCTCCATCAGGTGGCGAGGCAGGGTGCCACCGGACTCACATTGTGTGGACCGGATCGGCGAGTTGTCTAGACCAAACCGGCGCCTGGCCCGGTCTCGGGGAGGATCGGTGGATCCGGGCCGTCATGGCACTCGGCGGCTGTGGCTTGAGGGGCGGCAGGGCGAGCTAGGCCGTGTTTCAAATGCCCGATCGCGATAGCCGGGCCGGATGCGGCCCCTGACGCCACCGCGGGACCGCCCAAAGACAACCAGTATTCGCGGCGATCCCGCGGCGACGCCAGGAACCGCCTCGATCTCGACTCTCATCGACCGGGACATTCAAAACACGACCTAGTCGCCGTGTCCATATTGCGGGATATTTCTCCCAAAATGTAGGAGGCGGAGTTATCGTGGTGAATGTGCCGACCTATACCCATGGACACCATGAGGCCGTTCTCCGGTCGCACCGCAACCGGACAGTGGCGAACTCCGCGGCATACCTGGTGCCGCACCTGACTCCTGAGATGTCGCTTTTGGACGTCGGTTGCGGTCCCGGCACGATCACCGCCGGCTTCGCCGGTCTGGTGGCGCAGGTGACGGCGATCGAACCCGTGGCCGAGGCGCTGGCTCTGGCGCAGGACTTCGTGCGGCAGGACAACGTCCGGTTCGAGGTCGCGGACGTGCATGCGTTGCCGTACGACGACAGTACGTTCGATGTAGTGCACGCGCACCAAGTCCTGCAACACCTTCATGACCCGATCGGTGCGCTGCGGGAAATGCGCCGGGTGAGCAAAGGCGTTGTGGCGGCGAGGGATTCCGACTACCGGGCGTTCGCCTGGTATCCCGAGGTACCCGCGCTGGACGACTGGATGGCCCTGTACCGGAAAGTCGCGCGGCGCAACGGCGGTGAGCCCGACGCGGGCCGCCGGTTGTTCTCCTGGGCCCGGCAGGCCGGATTCACCGAAGTGACCGCCAGTGCGTCGGTGTGGTGTTATGCCTCGCCGGAAGAACGCTCGTGGTGGGGCGGAATGTGGGCGGACCGCATCCTGAAGACCGCGATCGCCGACCAAGCCGTGGGCCACGGCTACGCCACGCGCGCCGATCTCGAGCGGATCTCCGAAGGCTGGCGGGAATGGGCGGCCGCCCCTGACGGCTGGTTCAGCCTTCTGCACGGTGAGATTCTCTGCCGGGGTTGATGCGGGCCGGGAACACGGTCCGTCCCGGTCGAGTCACCCACGGTGGCACATCGGGCCGGCGCCGACATCCACATCCACATCCGGCCACGGCCCGAGCCTGCCCCGGACTAGGGTCTGGCTTCGTGACCGAACCCGCGTACCTCGCTGAAATCCGGAATTCGTACGACATCGCCGCCGCCAACTACGCCACGCTGGTGGGCGAGGTGTTCGAGCGGCTGCCCTTCGACCGGGCGATGCTGGCCGCGTTCTCGGAACGTGTGCACGGCAAGATCGCCGACATCGGCTGCGGCACCGGCATCGTGACCGGGCACCTCGCCGGACTGGGACTGGACGTGTTCGGCATCGACCTCTCGCCCGGGATGCTCGAGCAGGCCCGGCGCTCGCATCCCGGGCTCCGGTTCGAGACGGGGTCGATGACCGCGCTGGACGTGCCGGACGGCTCGCTCGGCGGCGTGGTCGCCTGGTACTCGATCATCCACCTGCCGCCCGAGCAGCTGCCGGGCGTGTTCGCCGAGTTCTTCCGGGTGCTGGAGCCCGGCGGGCAGTTGCTGCTGGCGTTCAAGGTGGGTGACGAGCGCAGGCATTTGTCCCACGGGTACGGTCACGACATTTCCCTGGACGTGTACTGGATGCCGCTGGAACGGGTGGCGTCTCTTGCCGAGGAAGCCGGTTTTGTCGAAGTCGCGCGGCTGCACCGGGCGGCGGACACCAACGAAAAGCAACCGCAGGGCTTTTACATGGCCCGCAAACCGTAGGGCTGTCCTCACCGGTGATCGTCCGGCTGGCCTGATGGCCAGGAACAGGCCGGAAGGCCAGCCTGGGCGCATGCGAAAACCGGCGGTTCTCATCGCCGTCGCGGCGCTGTTCACGACGGCGGCCGCGATGGCGGACACGGCACTCGACTGCCGCAACAGGTGAAGGATCGCTACGACATCATCGGATTCGACCCGCGAGGCACCGGCCGCAGCGCTCCGGCCAGCTGCTGGGGAATCGCGCGAGGATGACCACGGTCGGAACCGGCGGGCACGGCGTGTACCTGCAACTGGGCAACGTGTGCGGGGACCAGTTGGGACCACGTTCCTTGTCACAGGTCAGCGACCACCACATGACGTCCACTGCCCCCACTGATCACCAGCCCCCCTCGTGAGTGTTTATCCGTGTTCTAACCCTGATAAACACTCACGAGGGGCTTACTGATCGGGGAGTGGAGATGAAGGCGTCGCTTGGCCCGGTGGCGATGGGCAACTGGGGGCGGGTTCGCCGGTTCGCGGTGCCTGTCTCGATGATCCGGCAGGCGACTGAGCGGCGGGTTGCGGGAGACTGGCGGGGTGCGTGCGCGGCCGCCAACGTCGGCGTCACGTTCGACCTGGACGAGGTGACGGTCAAGTACGGTGCCGAGGTGGCGGGCCAGGTGCTGGAGGACCTGCTTGTGCTGGCGCCTGATCTGGCTCGCTGGCATATGCCGAGGTACGCGTCCGGCCCGGACACCATTGTGGCCGAACGCAATATCGTGCTCGCGAGTTATCCGGACGGGCCGGAGCTGTACCTTCAGACGCCTTCGTCGGCGCGGGCGCCGCAGCGGTTGCGGCTCGCGGTCGGTTCTGTGGAGAACGTCGCGCACCTGCAGAGCTGGGTCACCAGCCGGTACCTCTGGGACGCGACTCAGGCGCACGAGCTGCGGATGCGGTGCGGCGGTGGAACAGACCGGGCGCCGTTCTTCACCGCGGACGGCGAGCTCGCCGAATTGCCGACGGCCGATCCGGGTACAGGTGATCCCGCGGCGCGTACGGAATGGCTGACGGTCCTGCAGGAACGCGGCGACCTTGAGGAGGCGTTCGCGGAGGCGGGTTTCGAGGTGCGTACGCGGCCGACGTTCTCGGACGGCAGGCCGAACTGGACCTATGACGTTCTCAGGACGTGGCCCTTCGTGTGGTCCAGGTTCGCCGATGAAACACGCGGGCTCGCGGAGCGAACCGGGCACAGCCAGTTCAGGCACCCCATGACCTACTACTCCAGCATGTCGGTGGACCTCCGTGCGGACGTGCCCGTCTTCGCGGTGAACGTTCATGCGGCATCCGCTTGGCAGCCGCTGCTGCCGCACGTGATCGCTCACCTGCTGCCTGACCTGGACCTGCTGCGGACCGGCCGGATGACGCCCGGCGAGCTGCATCCGTTGGTCCGCACCTCCTTGTTCCCGGCGATGCCGGAGCCGGAGCCTGTGCCTCGGTACACGGTGCCGCTGGTCAGAGTGCGGTGCCAGGGTGTGTGGCATCTGATCGCGCCACGTGACGGCGTTCTCAGCGGTCCGCACACCGAGCAGGAGCACCGGCGTGAGCAGGCGCTGCAAGCGCTGGGCGGGACCGCGTCCGGGTGTTTCCGTGCCCGCACGGCGTGGGCGGAGGGCAAGCAACTGCCGAAGCACCTACACATGCTGCGCAAGGAGATTTTCGGCCGTGCCCGGCATGGTGACACCGCGGGCGTGATCGAGTTGCTGGACGCGGGAATCGACCCACGAGTCCGCGACAGTGGGAAACGCACACTGCTGCACTACGTCCACCTGCTTGACCACGAGCTGTTGCTGTCGCGCCTGCTCGACGTTGGTCTTGACCTGGATGCCTACGACCACGAGCACCGCACGCCGTTGTTCGTGGCCATCTACGAGTACGGATCAGCCGACGTGGTCAGGGCTCTCGTCGACGCCGGCGCCCGGATCGACGTGGTGAACCGCGCCAACCTCGGTCTCCGGCGCCTGATCACCCTCATGTGCCGATACGACCTGGACTTCCTCATGACGGAGTTGGTCTCGCGGTATCCGCGGGTCGGTAGGGAACGATGAACCGATGAGCACCACTGGGTTTGACGCCGCCGACGAGCTGACCGGGATGCTCCGGGCGACACGGACCGAAGCCGGTGTCAGCGGCCAGCTCCAGGCCCTGGCGTTGGCCGTCTCGGCGAACCTGCCCGTGTTGCTGTGGGGTGAGCCGGGCATCGGCAAGTCCGCGGGCATGCGGCAGCTCGCGGACGGCCTCGGTGTGTCGCTGGAAACGGTGATCGCCAGTGTGCACGAGCCGTCCGACTTCGCCGGACTGCCTGTGGTCGGCGCTGACCCGGCGCACGAAGGCGTCACGATGGCGCCGCCGGACTGGGCCGTGCGGCTGGTCAAGGCAGGCAAAGGCCTGGTGTTCTTCGACGAGCTTTCCTCGGCGCCGCCTGCCGTTCAGGCAGCGTTGCTCAGAGTGGTGCTGGAGCGCCAGGTCGGCAGTCTGCGGCTGCCGGAGACGGTCCGCGTCGTCGCGGCGGCCAATCCGCCGTCCAGCGCGGCGGACGGGTGGCACCTGAGCCCGCCACTGGCCAACCGTTTCGTGCACCTGGACTGGACGTTCGACGCTCGCGTCGTCGCGCGCGGCATGGCGGGCACGTGGCCCGCGCTGTCAGTCCCTGTCGTCGAGCGGAGCAGGACGGCCAACGCCGTCGCGAAAGCACGTGGCACGGTCTCCGGTTTCCTGACCGCACGACCGGGTCTCGTGCACCACCTTCCGTCGGATGCCGAGGCACGTGGGCGGGCATGGCCGTCGCCCAGGACATGGGAGATGGCGCTCAGACTCCTTGCTGTGGGCTACGCCTGCGGCGCCGAGCGTGAACCGCTGGCGACCGCGTTGGTCGGCGCGGTCGGCCAGGCGGCCGGCATGGAGTTCCTGGCGTACATGGAAGAACTCGACCTGCCCGATCCGGACCACGTGCTGGCCGACCCGGCCAGGTTCGCCTTGCCGGATCGTGGCGACCGGCAGTTGGCGTTCCTGACCGCGGTCGTGGCGGCCGTGCAGGGCAGGCTCACGCAACAGCGGTGGGAGGCGGGCTGGACGGTCCTGGCCAAGGCGGTCGACGCGGGTGTGCCGGACGTGGCGGCGAGGGCGGCCACCGATCTGGCCGTGATGCGTAAGCCGGAATGGCCGGTGCCCAGCGGGATCGAGGCGTTCCTTGACCTGCTCGACATGTCCGGTGCGCTGTAATGGAACTCGACCGCACCAAACTGCTGGCAGCGCGGTACCGGGCGGCGAGTGACCGCCCGTATCTGGCCACGGCGATGTACGCACTGTCCATTGTGGTCAGTGAAAACGTGCCGACCATGGGTGTGGACAAGAACTGGCGGTGTTACGTCTCGCCTGCCTTCGTGGCGCGCACGCCGGTCGAGCAACTGGCCGGGGTGTGGATGCACGAGGTCGCCCACCTGTTGCGTGATCACCACGGACGAGCGAGCCGGGTGCCGACCCGCGACCACCACCGGGTCAACGTCGCCCAGGACTGCGAGATCAACGACGACCTGATCACCGACGGCGTCCCCTTGCCGGCGTTCCGGGTCGTCCCCGGCGACTTCGGCCGGTCGGCCGGCCGGCTCTTCGAGGAGTACCTGCCGCACATCCCGCCGACGAAGGGGGACCACGACTGCGGTTCCGGTGCGCACGGACACGCCGCGCCGTGGGAGACCCAGGAAGGTCCTGCCGTCAGCCCCGTCGAGGCGGATGCGATCCGGCGGCAGACGGCCGAGGCCATGCGGGCGCACCACAAGGCCGGCGGCACCCTCCCGAGAGGCTGGCAGCGATGGGCCGGCCAGCTGCTGGAACCGGTGGTCGACTGGCGGGTCGTGCTCGCCGGGGCGGTGCGCGAAGCGGTCGTGTGGGCCAGCGGCGCGATGGACTACACGTATCGGCGTCCGTCACGCAGAGCAAAGGCGATGCCCGGTGTGGTGCTGCCGAGCCTGCGCCGTCCGTTGCCCAGAGTCGCGATCGTCATCGACACGTCCGGATCCATGGGCGAGGCCGAGTTGGCCACGGCGTTGTCCGAGGTCACGGGCGTCCTGCGGGAGGTGGGCATCCGGGGTGACCGAGTCACGGTGCTCGCTTGTGACGCCGACGTGCACACCGTCGCACGCGTGACCAGAACCGCCGACATCGAACTGGCTGGCGGTGGCGGCACCGACATGCGGGTGGGCATCCAGGCCGCGCTGACCGCGCCGGACCGGCCACAGGTGGTCATCGTGCTCACCGACGGCCACACACCGTGGCCGGAGGAGACCCCTTCGTGTCGCGTGATCGCCGGGCTCGTCGGCGACACTCCGCCCGAGCCACCTGCGTGGATCGAGGCCGTGCGTATCCGCCCTAGTTTGCCGGATTCGTCCGCCGGGTAAATGGCCCTTGTGTCCGGCTTCCTCGACTGGATCGACGACCGGCTCGGCGACGGGCTGGAGAAGGTGCTGTGCTCGCACCACGCTCGCCGGTTGCGGCGGCTCGGGTGGGCCGACGTGATGGACACCGCCAAGGGAGGCGGTTTTTCCGAGCACGCGCCGATCCGTGCGGGTTGCCGGGCGGACGTGCTTGTGGACGGTGAGCAGGCGTTGCCCGCCATGGTCGAGGCGATCACCGGCGCACGGTCGCACGTGCATCTCGCGGGCTGGCATTCCAGCCCGGACTTCCGGCCGACCCGTGGACCGGACTCGCGGACCCTGCGGGAGATCCTGTCGTCCGTGACCGGGCACGCGGACGTCCGTGCGCTGCTGTGGGCGGGGCCGCCGGTCCCCGCGTTCGAGCCGACCAGGAAGAGAGCGCGGCTCGCCCGCGAGGAGTTCATGCGGGACACCAAGATCCAGTGTGTTCTTGACTCACGTGAGCGGACCTTGCACTGCCATCACGAGAAGTTGCTGATCGTCGACGACGAGGTCGCGTTTGTCGGCGGGATGGACTTCACCGCGATGGAGGGCGACCGGCACGACAGCCCGAAACACCCGGCGGACCGGCCGATCGGCTGGCACGACCTGACGATGCGGGTCGAGGGACCGGTGGTCGCCGACGTCGCCGAACACTTCCGGCAGCGCTGGATGGAAGTGGCCGGGGAGACGTTGCCGGAGCCGCGCGTGCCGGACCCGGCAGGCGACTCGACGGTCCAGTTCGTCCGCACGATCCCGGAGAAGACCTACGATTTCAAGCCGCGCGGCGACTTCAGCCTGCTCGACGCGTACCTGCGTGCGTTGCGGTCGGCGAAACGCCTGGTGTACTTGGAGAACCAGTTCCTGTGGTCGCCGGAGATCACCGAGGTGCTGATCGACAAGCTGCGTGACCCGCCCGACGACCGGTTCCGAGTGGTCCTGCTGCTGCCCCGCAAACCCAGCAACGGCGCGGACACCACCCGCGGCCAGCTCAGCAGGTTGCTCGACGCCGACGACGGCGGCCACCGCCTCCTGGCGGTCACGCTGACCTCGCACGACGGCGACAACTCGGTGCCCGTGTACGTGCACGCCAAGCTGGGCATCGTCGACGACACCTGGATGACCGTCGGTTCAGCGAACCTCAACGAGCATTCGCTCTTCAACGACACCGAGGCCAACCTCGTCACCGACGACGAGAAACTCATCCGGCAGACCAGACTGCGACTGTGGGCGGAACACCTGGAACTGCCGGAGGAAGAGGTGGGCGGCGATCCCGCGGACGTGGTCGACCACCTGTGGCGCCAGTACGCCGAGCAGCACGATTCCCATCGGCTGACCATGCTGCCCGGCGTCTCACGGCGTTCCGAACGGCTCGAAGGGCCGCTGCGCGGATTGCTGGTCGACGGTTAACCGGCCGCGACCTGCATGCCGCGCAGTTCGTACCCGGCGATGTCCTCCTTGAACGTGATCCGCGGCGGCTGGACCATCCGGATGCCGTCCAACGAGAACATCCTGTGCAGGAAGATGTCCGCCTCCATGATCGCGATGTGCGAGCCGGGGCACTTGTGCGGACCGTCCCCGAAGGACAGACCGGTCGGGCTGCCGCCGTGGGCCATGGACCTGCCCGGGCGCAGCGCCAACGGCTCCTCGCCGACCACTTCGGTGTCCAGGTTGGCGTGGTCGATCTGGATCCGGACGACCGAACCGGACGGCACGGTCACCGAATCGACCTGGATGTCCTTGGTGGTCCGTCGTTTCAGGTGACCGAGGACCGGTTCGAGCCGCAGTACCTCGTGCAGGATCGACAGCCGCTCAGGCTCGTCGGCGGCCACGTACGTGGCCCGCACTTCGTCATTGGTGAACATGTGCCACGCGGCCATCACGATGAACTCACGGGTGGTGACCATTCCCGCCGCCGCGAACGTCAGGCATTCGCCCAGGATCTCGGCGGCCGAGCAGCCTTCGTCGATCAGGTGCGAGATCAGATCGTCCCGCCGCTGCGCCCGCCGGGCCCGCACGGCCGGCCGGACGTCCGCGAAGTAGATCTGGGACCAGCCCCTGAGCTGCCGCCACACCCAGTAGAGGCCGTGCAGGCTGGTGAAACCCGGCGTGCCGAACTTCTCCGGGAAGAAGTAGTCCAGCCGTTGCTTGATCCCCGGTTTGCTGTTGGTCAGGCCGATCACCGCGGACGTGACGTCCACGGCCACCTGGAAGCTCATGTCGGCCAAGTGGACCGCGCCGCCCTTGCGCAGCAACGCGATCTGTTCGTCGGCGACTCGCTCCATCACCGTGCGGTACGCTTCGTCCACCCGTCTGGGCGTGAAGAACCTGGCTGTCTGCTTACGGTGTTCCCGGTGCTCAGGACCGTCCCGGTAGAGCACGGGCCGGCGGATCTTCTCAGGGAACCCTTCCACGGTCTCGATGCCGAGACCTGCCTGGACTGTGTCGTGGTCGCGTAAGAACGCGCGACCGGCCACGTATCCGTTGATCTGCCAGGTCCCGTCCGGATTGTGCTGAACGGGACAGCCGGCCGGTGCCGGGCCTCGATCGACTTTGCGCCCGTCGGCAGCCATGTCTTCTCCCTCTCCTGCAACGACCCGTCAACCATCGTCGGCACCCTCGTGAGTGTTTGTCAGTGTTCTAACACTGACAAACACTCACGAGGGAATGAGATCACACCCCGGCGGCGGACAGGGCCTTGTCGGCGAAGTCGCACGCGACCGGCGCGCGAGGCCCCAGATCCCGGAACGTCGCCAGGTCCTGCCTGCTCGCCCACGTGGTCATGCCCACCGCGGGCAACGGGGCACCCGGCTGGATGTCCAGCAGTACCGCGTAACAGACCTCGTTCTCCTGACCCGAGCCGAGATCCCACTGCGCGTGCCCGACCGTCGCCAGTGGACGGCCGGTCAGCCCGCCGGTCTCCTCGGCGAGGATGCGGCGCACGCTGGTCAGCACGTCCTCGGTCGGCTGCCGACGGCCACTGATGATGTCCAGGCCGCCGCCGAACACGCCGGTGCCGTTGGGCATGGCGCGGAACCACACCTTTCCCTGTGCCACCACCGCGAGGCTGATGATCGCCTGCTGGCCGGGCGCGAACTGCGGCAGCAACAGCTGGTAGCCGTTGGCCGCGGTGACGACCTGGTCCTGCGGCTGCGGCTGGTACCCCGGCGGCATCGCGGCAGGAGGCGGCGGCTGCTGCGGAGGAAGCGGCGGCTGCGGTGGATAGCCCGGAGGCTGTGGCGGCGCGTATCCCTGCGAGGGGTACCCGGGTGGCGGCGGTGCGTACCCTGGCGGTCCGTATCCCTGGGGCCCGGGTCCTGGCGGGGGATAGCCGCCGGGCGGGCCGTAGAACTGGTTCGGCGGCCCCTGCCGCTTGTTCTTGGTGGACACCACGATCACGACCACGACGGCGACCAGGATCAGCGGGGCCAGGACGGTGACCATCAATGCGTTCACCGCCTGATCATGCCGTGTCCGGCCGAAACGGCGTCCGCCGGTCTGCCCTTCTGGGCATGTCGCGGCCCACCGGGGATGCCCTAGCGTCCGCCTGGAGCGTCGAAGGGGCACGTGATGGACAGGCGAATCGGGCAGCAGCCTGAGGATCGGACACCGGCCACATCCGCCTTACCCAGGAGCGTTGCCGGCCTGCAGGGCGCGGGCAACGCGGCGATGTCCCGGCTGCTGTCGGTACAGCGCGACGTGGTGAGCGACGTCGAGGACCGCATGTCCTACGGGGTCACGGATTGGGCGGTCACCGACACCGAGGCCGTGGAGTCGTTGAACGACCTGGCGACTCTTCCCGGGCCCGCGCTGACCGCCGCGTTGGGCAGGCTTTCGCAGACCGCCAAGACCCGCCTGCTGGACAACCTGCCGTCCAGTGCCCGGCAGACGTCCGCGTTCACCAAGGTGCTCGTGGCCATGGGGCCTGACGCCGTCCAGCCGTACGTGGACAGCCTGCTCAGCTACGGTGTTTTCGACTGGGCGATCACCGATGAGGACGCGGCCGGAGTGTTCCGCATCCTCGTCGCGTTGCAACCGGCCCAGCAGACCACGCTCGCGCAGAAACTCGGCAGCACCAGCCGTTCCCGTCTGGCCGAGAACCTCGCCCGCTCGTCGGCGATCGGTGAGGCCGAGCACGGCGCGCTGCGCGTGTTGTTCGACGCCACACCGGATGCCGAAGTCGAGACGCTGAAGCTGTGGATGAGACTGCGGTTCCGGATCGAGTTCGGGACCCAGACCTCCGGCGGCGAGGTCGCCGAGGAATGGGACGGAGCCAGCCTGCGCCGGATGTACAACGTGTTGCAGTCGTTGCCGCCTGGCGCGGTCGAAGGCAACCCCGAACTGCTGCGGATCGACCGCTACCAGGACACCGGACCCGCGGGCGGGTACTACGGCAGCGACCGCCGAATCGCCATGGGCTACGGCGATCTGCGGGCCCGTGACGGCGTTGTCGACGCGACGGCGAACCCTTACGGCGGCGG
The DNA here is from genome assembly GCF_013280595.1 of Kibdelosporangium persicum. Classification (GTDB taxonomy): domain Bacteria; phylum Actinomycetota; class Actinomycetes; order Mycobacteriales; family Pseudonocardiaceae; genus Kibdelosporangium; species Kibdelosporangium persicum. The sequence goes on along the minus strand of NZ_JAAATY010000022.1, from coordinate 107,632 downwards.
CATGAGCGTCGTTCCGGCGCCGCTACAGGGCCAGAACCTCTTCGACGGCGTGGTCCGGCACGAGGTCGGCCATGCCGTCGACCGCAGGCTCGGCCTGTCGGACTCGTACTGCATCGGCAACGCCGCGGGCGGCAACTGGCAGGCTCACGGTGACGGTGGTTCGCTGGCCGCGACGCTGGTCTCGGGCAGTGCGGGTGCCATCAACGGCCTGCCGCCGGAACAGAAGACCGCGATCACCGACGCGCTGCAGGACGTCATCAACGACCGCGTCCCTGATCAGATCCAGACGCGCCTCGAAGCGCTGCCGTTCTGGTCGGCCCTCGACGCGGCCACGAAAACAGCGGTTCTCGCCGACGACGCGGTCCGTGCGCTGCAGGTCTGCTTCGCCGACAAGAGCCCCGGTAACCCGTGGTACCGCCCGGCGGACGACGGTGGTGTCGCGATCGGTGGCCGGGTCTACCAGGAGGCGTACGCATCCCAGTGGTGGAGCTACGACCCGGCGACGCGGACCAGGAAGGTGTCGTCGTACCAGTTCCGCGCACCGGGTGAATGGATCGCCGAGGCGTACAACGCGTACTACGCTCCACCGACCAAGGGAGCGATCCTGGCCGCGGCCGACCCGGCGACCAAGGCGTGGTTCGACGTGCACGTCGACCAGGCGACCGGTGGGGAGGGCGCGGCCGGGCCAGGACCCGCGTTGCCGGACGGCAGCACCGGACCCGGCTTCCCCTGACAGTGTGTCTACTGAGGATACTCACGGTCGCGCTGCTGCTCGTGGCGTGCGGTCCAGAAGGAACGGGAATGGTGAACGAGGCAGAGCTGCGAACGGCGTTGCACCGCGAGCTCCGGCTGGACAAGGACCGGATGCGCGTGGACATCGGGCCGGAAGTCCCCGGCTTGCTGGTGTTCCACGCGTACGACCCGCAGGACCCGCGCAGCGGCGCCACCGGGGTCTTCGACGGGAGGCTGCACTTCTCGTTCGAGGAGAACGTGGCCCTTGTCCTGCGAGCCCTCGGCTACGGTGCGCGTGAGGTCGACCCGATGCTGGTCGCCGGGGCGATCGGCAAACTCGAAGGCAACCCGGGAACGCCGTTCCTCACCGGCTTCGCCATCGAGCAGTCCGGCAATCCCGCGGTGATGACGCTGCCGAGACTGGTGTCCGTCGACGGCCAGCAGGTCGTCGAGTACTGGAACATGACTTCGCGCAGGCCCTTCTGGCGTTCCCGGATCCTGCGCGAACCGGACGGCACCTTCGAGGTACGTCAGGAACTGCCCGGCGGGAGGTAGCCATGTCCGTTTTCCGTCCACAGTCGATAGTCTGCACCGCCTGCGGCACAGCGAATGTCGAGACGGTCGCGATGAGCCTGCACGGCTCGCGGGTGCCGCAGATCGTGGCGGCGATCGTCGCGGGCACGTTCCAGTGCTTCACCTGCGCGGGCTGCGGCCTGGAGTATCGCGCGGACGGGCCGCTGATCTACGTCGACTTCGACCGCAAACGCTGGATCGGCGAGTTCCCGCGCACGATGGAACCCGGCTGGGCCAACCTGGAACAGCAGCCGATGGACGTGTTCCGGCAGTCGCTGATCGACCTCGCGCCCGCCTTCCTGCGTGCCGAGGCCGACGGGTTCACGGTCCGGGCGGTCTTCGGCCTCGACGCGCTGGCCGAAAAGATCCGCCTGCTCGACGCCGGCATCGACGACCGCGCGGTCGAGGTCGCCAAACTGGCCATCGTGCAGCAGACCGGTGCGGTCATGTCGCCTGGACGCCGTCCTCGCGTGGTGGAGGCTTCCGCGGAGTCGGTGACCTTCGTGTTGTGGTCGACGGACGGCGAGCAGTTCTGCGTGTCGATGCCCACCACGGAGATCGTCTCGCTGGCGGCCGAGGACGCCTGGCGGTCGCTGTTGCGGGAGATGCGGGTCGGGCCGTACGTCGACCTCGGCCGGATCATGATGGACGGCCGGGCTGAGGTGGCCGTGCCCGCTGGGTGATCGCCGCCGGTCGGTCACGTTCGCTTCCAGCTGAGCAAACGGTTCAGGTGCGGGTCGTTCCCGGCGGTCGACACGTCGGCGTGACCGATGAAGATCGTTCCGCTGGTGCCGTCGATGGTGATCGGCGTGCCTTCGGGGATGGTTCGCGTGCCGATGGTGATCGCGCCGTCAGCGACGGAGAGGGCGGTGACGCCCACGACGGCCGGTTTGCCCATCGACCGTGCGACAACGGCGGCGTGGCTGGCCGGTCCACCTCGTGCGGTCACGATTCCCTTGGCGGCAGCAAGGCCGTGCATGTCGACGGGGGACGTCTCAGGCCGGACGAGGATGACCGGACCCTCGGCGCGGGCGGCTTTGTCCGAAGTGGTCACCACTGCGCCCGCGGCCACCCCGGGACACGCGCCGATCCCACGGCCGAGGACGTTCGCCCCGACGACCCGAGGCGTCCGGGCGTTCCGGATGTCTGTCGTGGACACTCTGTCCACCGCCTCGTCACGACTGATCATTCCTTCGTCCGCGAGGTCGACCGCGAGACGAACCGCCGCGCTCCCGACGAACCTGCCGGGCCGTACTTGCAGGAACCACAGCTCTCCGGCTTCGAACGTGAACTCCACGTAGCAGGCGTCACGGTAGTGCTGTTCGATCCTCGTCAGTGCCTTACGAAGTCCGTCCCACACCTGAGGTTCTCTGGACAGTTCGGTCAGCGGCAACGTGGGCTCGGCCCCGGACACGACGGCGTCCCCCTGCTGTCCGAACAGGACATCTCCGTAGGGAACTGGAGCGCCGGTGTTGGGATTGCGGCTGAACGCTACGCCTGCGCCGCTGTGGTCGTCGCGGTCGCCGTGCACCATCGACTGCACGATCACGGCTGTGCCGAGGTCGTCAGGGATGTCGTGGAGTGCGCGATAAGTCCTGGCGCGTGGTGTGTTCCACGACTCGAACACCGCGGTGACGGCCTGTTCCAACCCGTCGCGCACGTTCAGGACCGTGTTCATCATGCCGGGCATGGAAATCTTGCCGCCGGATCGCACGGAAACAGGGCCGCTGAGGTCCATGCGAGCGAGCTCGGCCGTCAGATCGTCAGGAAACCGTCCGGTGTGAAGGAATTCACGGCATGCCTCCGTCGTGATGACAAACGCAGGTGGCACGGGCAGGCCGAGACGCATCAGTGTCACGAGGCCAAAAGCCTTGCCACCAATGAGATCCGCTGGTTCGTCGAGGTCCGCGGTGAGCTTGTGGATCCACTTCATCGCGGTAACCTGGGCCCGTGTCGAACTCTTCGCATCAGACCACGTCCGATCTTTTGGTGTTGCACACTCTTCGCTGCATCGGCGTGGCGGACCTCGGCCGGATCGCCGACGCCGCCGGGCTCACACCGTCCGCTGTGGAATCCGAGCTCATCGACCTCGCGGTGGACGGGCTCGTCACCCGTGAGCCGGGCGGGTTCGGCGGCTGGAGCGTCACCGACGCCGGCCGTGCGGCGGACTCCGAGCGTGTCGCCGAGGAACTGGAGACCTCGGGCGCCCGGGAGAGGGTGACCAGGGCGTACGAAGACTTCCTCGTCCTCAACCCGGAACTGCTCGACCTGTGCACCGCATGGCAGATGCGTTCGGTCGACGGCGTCGCGACGCTGAACGACCACGCCGACTCGGCGTACGACGCCCGCGTGCTCCGCCTGTTCAACGAGTTCCACCAGCGAGCCGAGGCTGTCTGCGCGGTCCTGACGTCGGCGATCTCGCGGTTCGAGCGCCACCCGATCCGCCTCCGCTCGGCTCTGGCCAGGGCGAACGCGGGCGAGCCGGACTACCTCAGCGAACGGATGGACTCGTACCACTCCGTCTGGTTCCACCTGCACGAAGACCTGCTCACCACCCTCGGCCAGTCTAGATGGTCATAACATCCAGATGATGACGCCATCGTAGCCGACGCTGTGGTTACATGGGGTGTTTCTTCGAGATCCTGGGGGATCGATGCGGATTCTGGGTGTGCTCACGGGTGCCTTGCTGGTCACCGCGACGCTGGCGGCCCCGGCCACAGCGGCCGGAACCGTCACGGTCGGCACGCGGGACGAGCTGATCGCGGCCTTGGCCAACGCGACAGCCGGTGACACTGTGTTCGTCGCCGGTACGGCGTCCATCGACCTGACGGGCCACAAGGGCATCGTGATCCCGGCCGGGGTGACGCTGGCCAGCGACCGCGGCACGAGCGGCGCACCAGGCGCGCTGCTGTACAACACCGAGCTGGACCTTGGCCAAGGCAACGAGTCGTGGGCACAGTTCCGCGTGACCGGCAGCGGCACCCGGGTCACCGGCCTGCGGCTGCGCGGCCCCGACTCGGAGATCAGGGACAACGCGTACCAGTACGACAATTCGCGGGGTATCGAAGCGGTCAGTGCGTCCGATCTGACCGTGGACAACAACGAGTTGTCCGCCTGGTCGCACGGCGCCGTCGTCATCCGCGACACCATCGAGGCGCGGTACAGCCGTAACAACGTCCACCACAACCGGCGCACCGGCTTGGGGTACGGCATCGTGCTGGTGGGCCACTCCAGCGCGGTCATCGAGTACAACACCTTCACGCAGAACCGCCACGCCATCGCGGGCAACGGGATTCGAACCCAGCGTTACGAGGCCAGATACAACCTCGTGGTGGACAACGCTCGCAGCCACGGCTTCGACATGCACGGCGAGGACGAGGCCCTGGGCAACGGCGCGCCGTACGCCGGTGACGTCATCCACATCAAGCACAACACCTTCCGGTCCAAAGTGGAGACCGCGGTCAAGGTTCGTGGCCGGCCTGCCACCGGCGCCTACGTGTCCGGCAACTGCTTCGCGCACACGTCCGCGAGTACCGCGATCCAGCAGACCTTGTTCACCGGCAACATGAACATCGGGCCGAACACGTACAACACCACGACCACCAACTGTCACACGTCGCCGAAACCGGTGGCGTGGCAGCTTTCCGACGGCGGAACGGCGGCGCCGGCCCCGCTCGCGCCGTACACCTTCGACGTCTCCGAGATCGGGCTGGGCGACTTCGACGGCGACGGCCGGACGGACGTCCTGCGCGCCACCGGAGCCCGCTGGTACTACTCGCCGGGCGGCACCGGCCGTTGGGTTCCCGCGGCGCAGTCCGGCACGACCCGGCACAACCTGCGGTTCGGTGACTTCGACGGTGACGGCCGGACGGACACGTTCACCGTGCAGGGAGAGCAGTGGATGTTCTCCTCGGGCGCGGTGACCTCATGGCAGCCGATGGCCACTTCGGCCGTGCCGTTGGCCGACCTGCGGTTCGGCGACTTCGACGGCGACGGCCGGACGGACGTGTTCAAGGTGGACAACGGAAAGTGGTACTTCTCCGCGGCCGGCCGGGCATCGTGGGCACCGCTGGCCGGAGCGAGCCTGCCGGTGGAATCGCTGGGCTTCGGTGACTTCGACGGCGACAGGAAGACCGACGTGTTCGCCATGGTCGACAGTCGCTGGCGTTATTCGGCAGGCGGCGTCAGCCCATGGCAACCGCTTGCGCTCTCCGGCACGCCGGCCTCGGCGCTGAAGTTCGGCGACCTTGACGGCGACGGCCGGACCGACGTGTTCCGTGCGGACAGCAGCGGCTGGTACTTCTCGTCCGGCGGCGCCAAGTCGTGGGCGCAGCTGCGGACTGGGTCGTGCCCGCAGAACAGCCTCGCCCTCGCCGATTTCACCGGTGACGGCAAGGCCGACGTGTTCACCGGCCGCTGCGGCGGCTGATGCCGTGTCAAGGGAAAAGGACACAGAACGGCACCCGATTAACGCGGTGGTATTAGCGGCGTCATGTCGGATATACTCTCCGTAATGATCCTCTTCTCCGGGTGTACGGTATGACGCTGTACTTCGAACTGTCCGAGGCGATCAAGAAGCGTTCCGTCGACCAGGTCGAACAATGGGCTGTCGACGTGCTCGGCGCGGTGGCGTCGGGGCGCCGCCCGATCAGGGCGGTAAAACACCCACTGGGTTTTCTCTGCCTGCCCGTGCATCGGCAAGGTGATGAGGGTGTGTGCATTCACGTATGGGGGCCGCGGTGGCACACATCGCTGACAACGTTACCGACGCATTGTCACAGCTGGGAACTGTTGAGTTGTGTGCTCACCGGGGAGTTGCACAACGAGGTCATCCGGGTGATCGACGACACCGAGGCGCCGACGCACCAGGTTTTCGAAGTGCACAGCAGCGCGGACGGTGACCGGTTGCGGGCGACCGGGCGGCTGGTCCGCTATGAGACGGCAACCGTCGACGTTTACGGTTCCGGCGATTGTTACCAGTTGCCGGCTGGTGTTTTCCACCAGACGGTCGTGCCGGACCGCGACGAACTGGTCGTCACGGTCGCGCTCGGACTGACCAACCCGGAAGCCGTCGACCGTTCGCTGGCCGCCCTGGACGTCGCCGATCACCAGGTCCGGCGGGAAACCTGCGGCGATGAGGAGACCATAGCCGCCGCTGAGGAGGCGAGCAGAGCCATCGCCGATCACGCCATGACCGGCAACGGCTAGGCCGTGTTTCAAATGCCCGATCGCGATAGCCGGGCCGGATGCGGCCCCTGACGCCACCGCGGGACCGCCCAAAGACAACCAGTATTCGCGGCGATCCCGCGGCGACGCCAGGAACCGCCCCACCGAGCCGATTCCGGCCTCCGGCCGGGGCAGACTCTCATCGACCGGGACATTCGAAACACGACCTAACCTAGCTCATCACCACCAGGACGCCGACGGAAGCGACGAGTGCGGTCACCGCGAGGATCGCTCCGGTCCACATGAACCGCCCCATCGGCACCTTCACGCCGGAAGCGTGACACCGTTCGTACCACAGCAACGTCGCCAATGACGCCCACGGCGTGATCACCGGCCCGACGTTCGTGCTGACCAACAGCGCCAGCAACTGGGTGTGGTTGTCCACCGGGATCACGGACTCACCCGCGACGTACGCGGGCAGGTTGTTCACCACGTTCGACAGCCCGGCGCCCGCTGCCGCGGCGCGGGCGGCACCGAGTGCGTTGTCGTCGGTTCCCATCAGGCCGTGCAGCAGCGCGTCCAGGCCGTGCAGGCTGATCGTGTCGATCACCAGGAACAGCCCGATCACGAAGACCAGCAGCCGCCACGGGATGAGCGCCCAGCGCAGCTCCGACTTCCTGCGCACGAGAAACGCGATCAGCAGCGCGCCCGCCGAGATCGACGACGCCACCCCGATCGGCACGCCGACCAGAATCCCGACCACAAAAACCAGGCAGACCACCGCGGCCACGGTGAACAACGGCTTGTCCGCGGGCTCCCGCCTGCGCGGCAGCTCATAGCGGAGCTGCCCGCCGCGCCGGCCTCGCCGCCAGTACCAGATCCACAGGCATGCCGCCGTGACGACGATCGCGGCCAGTTGCGGCGCCCACATCTTGGCGGCGAACTCCGACGGCGACAGCGCGACCCGGTCGGCCGCCAACAGGTTCGTCAGGTTGGAGACCGGCAGCAACAGGCTGGCCGTGTTCGACAACCACACCGTGGTCATCGCCAGCGGCAGCGGCGATATGCCCAATGTGGACGCCAGCGCGAGGATGACCGGCGTCAGCAGCACCGCCGTGGTGTCCAGGTTCAGCGTGATCGTGGTGACCGACGCCAGCGTCACGCACAGCAGGAACAGCAGGACGTACCGGCCGCGGCCGATGATCGACAGCCGGATGGCGACGACGTCGAACACCTCGGCCGCCGCGGTCAGCTCGGCCAGGATGATCACGGAGCCGAGGAACAGCAACAACGGCACGAGCCGGACGACCGTGGCCCGCGCGTCGGCCACCGGCAACGCGCCGAAGGCGACACACAGACAGCCGACGAGCAGCAGTCCGATCGCTATCCAGTCGAGAGCATGCAGGCGAGGCAAACGCCACCGGGAGCGCGTCATCGAGGAGGGCGGCTCCCCGGATGGTTCCGCGGCCTCGTCCTCGTTGATCTGGGCAGCTGACCGCCTTCCTGGCGTTGGCATAGCCGTCATCGTCCCACAGCCACCCTCGGCTGTGAGCGCGTCTTGGTCAGTTCTGACCGACATGGTAAGCGCTAGCCCACGCCTCAGAATGCGTCACTCACCCGAATGCATGAATATCGACCGTACTTCCAGTCGAATGCGAAACGAAAACCCGCTTCCTGCGCTAGTGGTAAGTAGCTAGACTATCCGCCCGAAGCCGCCGTGCTCCTTTGCCGCTGAAGTCGCTCTTCCGTTCGGAAAGGAATCATCGATGACACTGGTGGTCCTGGATGTCGTCGTTGTTCTGCCCCCGGAGTTGCGGCGGGCCTCGCTCGAACTCGGTGACCGGATGGTCGGCCGGATGGCCGAACACGGTCATGCCGCGCACTTCCGGCTGGGGCAGCCGTTCACCTCGGTGGGGGCCGGGGTGTGCGAGCCGCACGTCTCGGTCTTCATGCTCGCCGTCGCCGAGGACGAAATCGGCGAAGTGGTGAACGCGACCCGGCGGCTCGCCGGCACGCTCCCGGTTCTGCCCGCCGAAGGGCAGGAGTATCGGCACAATCCGTTCGGCGCGCCGGAACTGTTTTTTCGCAAGACAGCGAAATGGATCGATCTGCAACGCGCGGTGATCGCGGAGGTGGAGCCGCTGCGGCAGGGACGTCTTCGCGAGACAGACCCGGCCGGACTGCGGCTCCGTGACCTGATCGACGACCCGCGCACGGATCCTGGCCAGCGGGCGCAACTGCGGCGGTTCGGCTACGACGAAGTGACCGACGACGACGGACGGGACCGGTTCAACCCGCATGTGACGTTGGCGTGGCCGGTCGACCCGACGTTCCGGGTGGATCTCAGCGGCCTGCCACCGGCGCGGGACTTCAGCGGGACGCTGACCGAACTGGCCGTGTACGGAATGAGTCCCTATGGCACATGCACGACTCTGTACGGGACAGCACAGTTAGGCGCCGCGGTCGCCGTGGACGACGGAGCTTGATCGGTGTGTCCGTGTCAACGGGCGGGGAGGTACCGTGCGACAGCAGCCGGACAAAGCGACGCTGGCGACCTGGGTCGGCACGCGACGGGAGCGGCTTGGCTGGTCGCTCACGCGCCTGGCACGTGAATGCGAGGTGGCGGGCGGCCATTCCCTGACCGAGGACGCGCTCACCGAGATCGAGAACCAGCTCAGGCCGGTCGGTGTGCACGAGCTCAAAGTGCTCGCGCACGTCTTCGGTGTCCCCGCGGACGAAGCGGCCACGCTGACCGCGTCGGTCACCACGAAGGCGGCCGACCAGGCGTCCGATGTGGACCCTGGTGCCGCGGTGGTCCTCCCGGCCAGGGCGCCGCGCCCGCCCGACTCGGGCACGGTCGACTTCTTCATCAGCTACTCGCTGGCCAACGAGGACTGGGCGACGTGGATCGCCCACGAACTCGAGGACGCCGGCTACCACGTGATGATCCAGTCCTGGGACTTCGTGCCGGGCACGAACTTCTTCGAGTTCATCGACCGGGGCATCCGGGAGGCGTCCGCGGTCATCGCGGTGCTGTCGCAGAACTACCTGGGCTCCAAGTACGGCAAGATGGAGTGGATCGCCGCGCTACAGGCCGCGCACAACGACTCGACGACCAAGCTGCTGCCTGTCCGGATCGAGGAAGTCGTGCTCGACGGGCTGCTGGCGCCGATCACGTTTGTCGACCTGGTCGGGTTGACCGATCCCGCCGTGGCACGGGCCCGGCTGCTCGACCGCATCCGGCATGCGTTGTCCGGCCGCGCGAAGCCGGACGACACCCCCAGGTATCCACGGCTGCCGCAGACGGAACCGCCTGCCGTGAACCGGGTTCCCACGCAGGCGACGCGGTTCCCGCCCTCGATCGCGCACACGTCCGGCGAGCGGCAGCAGGTGAGCATCCTGCATGTCGCCGCCCCGCGGTTCGGCGCCGGACCGGACGGACCGGTCGAACGGTTGGCGCAGTTGCGGTCCGCGCTCGACGAGGCGGCTGACCCTGATCTGATCGTGGTGGGCGGCAGCCTGACGGAGTCCGGATCGCCCGCGCAGTTCGAGCAGGCGATGAGCTTCATCACCGGCTTGCGCTCCATGCTCGGCCTCGAAGCCAACCGGGTCGTGGTCGTTCCCGGCATCGGCGACATCACGGTGGCGGCGTGTGAAGCGTACTTCGCCGACTGCCGGGCGGACGGAATCGAGCCGCAGGCGCCGTACTTCCGCAAGTGGCGGCACTTCAGCCGGTTGTTCGGCCAGCTGTACCCGGACGTCGACAGCCCGGTGTTCGTCGACGGCCTGCCGTGGACGCTGTACGCCGTCGCCGATCTGAGAATCGCCGTGGCGGGGCTCAACTCCACGATCTCGCACACCCACCTGTCGCTCGACGAGCCGGGCTGGCTCGGTCCCGCGCAACTGGACTGGTTCGCGCAGAGCATGGCCGGCTTCGCGCAGTCCGGCCACCTGCGGATCGGGGTCCTGCAGCACGCGCCGACGTCGACGCAGGACCCGGCCGCGGACAAGCTGCGTGACACCGCGGAACTCGACCGGGTGCTCGCGCCGCACCTGAACCTGTTGCTGCACACCGAAGGCGCGTCCGGGCCCGCGGGTGAACTGCCCTCGGGCGTGCCTGTCGTGCGTCCGCCGCGGAATGGTGCGCAGATCCTGACCATCACCCGTGACGGCCTGACGTCCTGGTCGCTGGGAGCCGGGTCCCCAGCCGAGGCGGTTCGCGTGAACCGTCGTTGGCACGCGGTGGATCGGACGTTCCCCGCCGCCGACAGCGGCCCGTTGGACCAGGAACCGCAACCCACCGTGGAACCGGGCGAAGACCCGGTCAGCCTGTTGCTGCAACGGATCACCGAGGTGTGCGAGGTCCGTTACCCGGGCGCCCGGATCCGCCGGCTGGCCGGACGGCCGGCGTCGCTGCTGGTCACCTATCCCGATGGGGAGGCGGTGCACCAGTTCCGGGTGGCGGCTCACGTTGGCGCGCTGAGCGGTGACGACGTGGACGCGTTCGTCCGGGTGCTCCGGGGCAGCGGCACCGAACAGGGGGCCGAACTCGTCTACCAGGGCCCGAACCCGGGAACCGCGCTGCTGGAGGACGCGGTGCGCGACGGCGTGCGGGTACGCAGTTTCGCCGAGTTCCAGGGGCTGCTGGATCTGCGCGACTACGTGACCGCACAGACCGAACGGCTGCGCAAGGACCTCGTCTACCCACCGGATCTGTATGTGCCGCAGCGGTTCCGTGAGGTGGCAGGGGTGGACTCGTCCGTGCGTCAGGACGTCGTGGCCGAGATGATCGAGCTGCTGTCGGCGGACGAAGGCAGTTTCATCCTGCTGATGGGCGACTTCGGCCGGGGCAAGACGTTCGCCATGCGCAAGCTCGCGATGGAGCTGCCCGTCAGGCTGCCGGGAGTGACCCCGATCCTGATCGAGCTGCGCACGCTGGACAAGGCGCACCGGGTCGAGACGTTGGTGGCCGCGCACCTGGCCAACCACGGCGAGGCGCGGATCGACCTGCGCGCTTTCACTTACCTGTTGCGGCAAGGCCGAGTCGTGTTGTTGTTCGACGGGTTCGACGAACTGGCCAGCAGGGTCACCTACGAGCGTGCCGCGGACCACCTGCAGACGCTGCTCGCCGCGGCGCAGGGGCAGGCCAAGATCGTGGTGAGCAGCCGGACGCAGCACTTCCAGAACGACGAGCAGGTCCGTACCGCGCTCGGCGAACGGGTCGGTGTCCTGGCGCACCGCCGGATTCTGCAACTGGAGGACTTCACCCCGGAACAGATGGGCAGGTACCTGGTCAACCGGTACGGCCACGACCAGCGGGCCGCGCACGAACGGCTCGATCTGGTCAGCCGGATCGAGGACCTGGGCGGCCTGGCGCGCAACCCGCGGATGCTCAGCTTCGTCGCCGATCTGGACGCCGACCGGCTCGCGGCGGCGGCCAGGGCACGGCAGGCGATGAGCGCGGCCGGGCTCTACCAGGAGGTTCTGAGCTCGTGGCTCGCCTTCGAGTACCGGCGGGTGCACGGTATGCGGGGCAGCCCCACCGGTCTGTCGATCGACGAGCTCTGGCACGCGGTCACCACGTTGGCCGTGCGGATGTGGGAGTCCAACGAGGTCCTGCTGCGGCTGGACGACGTGGCCGAGATCGCGCAGGCGTTGACCGGCCTGGCCGACACGCCGCTGTCCCCGCCGCAGGCCACGCACGCGGTCGGCGCGGGCAGCCTGCTGGTGCGGACCGAGGAGATGTTCGGCTTCATCCACGGTTCGGTGATGGAGTGGCTGGTGGCCAACGAGATCGCCGCGCAGTTCAACCGTGGCGACGAGAATCCGCCGCTGCTCGGCCGCCAGGTGCTGTCCCAGCTGACCGTCGACTTCCTGTGCGACCTCGCCGATCCGCACCGGCTGCGCGCCTGGGCCATGCACCCGGACAGCGAGCACATCGCGAACACCAACGCCCTCAAGGTGAGCAAGCGGTTGCGGACACCGGCCAAGGCGGATCTGCGGGGTGCGTCGCTGCGCGGCGAGGACTTCTCGTACCGGGATCTCAGCGGAGTCGACCTGACCGGCGCGGACCTGACCGACGCACGGCTGATCGGGACCAAGCTGTCCCGCGCGATCATGCGGGACGCCCAGCTCAGGCGCGTCCGGCTGGACGACGCCGTGTTGTCCGGCGCGGATCTCACCGGGGCGGACCTGACCGAGGCACGGCTCTCCGGAACCGATCTGCGTGGTGTGGAAGCCACGGGATGCCGGTGGTCACGCGCGGCCCTGCTGAACGTCACCGCTGACAACGCTTTGCGGACGTCCGCCCAGTTGGGCGGCGCGGCCGTGGCGCCAGGGCAGCCGGTGCTCGTCGGGTTGCAGCCGTCCGGGGTCGGCGTGCCGTTCGGCTTCGAGGTCGGCCGGCTGCCCCGGCCCCTGGCGTACAGCACGGACGGTTCCCTGCTCGCGGTGGGCAACGGGGACGGCGGCGTGTTGTTGTGCGACACGGACAAAGGCCTGCCGATCCGGACCTTGAAGGGGCATCTCGACCGTGTGTACGCGGTGACGTACGGCGCCAGTGCGTTGGTCACCGGGTCCGCGGACGGCACTGTGCGCTGCTGGGACCCGTCGACCGGCGAACAGCACGCCGTGTTCACCGACCATGAGGCGCCGGTCTGGCCGCTGACACAGGATCGTCGCGGCAAACTGGTCGCGTACGGCGACGCGGCCGGTGTCGTCTGGGTACGCGCCATGCCCGACGGGCAGGTGCTGCAGCAGTTGCCGGGCCACATCGAGCGGATCTGGGCACTGGCCTTCCACCCGGCGCCGGACACCGCGTTGCTCGCCACCGCGGACAACGCCGGGACCGTACGGATCTGGGACCTGGTCACGGGGACCGAGGCACACCGGATGAACGTGCCGGGTGCCGCGGCGATCTACTCGCTCAGCTTCAGCCACGACGGCAGGCTGCTGGCGGCGGGCGGCCGCAACGGCAGACTGTCCATTTGGGACACAGACACCGGCGCCCGCACCCATCACCTGACCGGTCATCCCGGCGACATCTACTCGGTCGAGTTCCACCCGAAACGCGCCCTGTTGGCCACGGGCGACACGGTCGGTGCGGTCCGGCTATGGCAGCTGTCCGGCGCGCAGGCCCGGATGTCGCCGCTGCGTTCCGAGGCCGCGTCCGTGTACCAACTCGCCTTCAGCCCGGACGGCACCGCCCTGGCGAGCGGTGACGCCGACGGCGGGTTGCGTGTCTGGGACATCCCTTCCGGTCAGGAACGGTTCGACGTGCAGGCACACCGCGGAGCGGTGTGGCCGCCCGCGTTCCGGCCGGACTCGCGTCAGATCGCGACCACCGGGAAGGACGGCACAGTACGGATCTGGGAGCCCGAGGACGGCAGGCAGATCCACGAGCTGTACGGCCACGGCCGCCGGATCACCAAGGTGAACTTCAACCCCGCGGGCGACCTGCTCGCGGTCAGCGGGAACGACGGTCGCGTGCGGGTGTGGGACCCGCACCTGGGCAAGCTGGTCACCGATCCGTTGCAGGGGCGGGCCGACCAACTGACCTCCGCGGTGTTCTCGCCGACAAAACCGTTGCTGGCCACCACGAGCAACGACGGCGGCATGCACATGTGGCACCTCGGCAGCTGGGAATCCGACCAGGAACTGGACGTCGAGACCGACCACGTGTGGGCCAGCGCGTTCGACCCCACCGGCAACGTCCTGGCCACGGCCAACGACGACGACTCGGTGCGGCTGTGGTGGCGCCCGACCGGGCGGCGGAAACTGATCCTGCACGACCACCGTGGCCGGGTTCGTTCCGTCGCGTTCAGCCCGGACGGCCGTACCGTGGCAACGGGTTGTGACGACTCGAAGGTCCGGCTGTTCGACGCCGACACCGGTGAGAACCTGAAGGTCCTGTTGGGACACTCGGACCGCGTGTACGAGGTCCAGTTCACCGCGGACGGCACGGTGCTGGCCAGCGTCAGCAACGACGGCACGGCCATTCTCTGGGACGTGGCCACCGGCGCGGCCCTGCACACCCTGGCCGGTCAGCGCGGCAAGCTGTGGACCGGCCGGATCAGCCCGGACGGGCAGGTGTTCGCCACCGCGGGCGACGACACCCTGATCCACCTCTGGGACCTCGGCACCGGTGCGCACCTGCACGCGCTGGCCGGGCACACCCGGCGGATCTGGTCGATCGACTTCAGCCCGGACGGGCGGATGCTGGCCAGCGGGGCCGACGACGGGACGACCCGGTTGTGGGACGTCGGCGACCGGTCACGGCCGCGCTTGTCGCTGACCCTGCTCGGGTTGCGCGGCGCGTGGGCCGCCGTGGCCCCGGACGGGCGGTACAAGACCGAAGGCAAACTCACCAGCGAGTTCTGGCACGTGATCGGGTTGTGCCGGTTCGAGATCGGCGAACTCGACACCGTACTTCGCAACGTGCACACGGTACCCGCCGATGAACCGTTCTGACCGCGGTTCAGCGCACCGCCGCCACGATCAGCGAACCGCCCAGCGTCGGCCAGCGCCGGGCGGCCCACGCCGACCGGATCTCACCGCGCCGCGTGCGCCAGACCACGTAGTTGGACAGCGGCCGCTTCGGCGTCAGCCCCGCCTTGCGCAGGCCGGTGGCCAGCAGTTCGTACGTGAACGGGCGGATGTGCAGGCTGAGGTACTCATGGAACGGGTCGACCTGCCTCGGCGAGCGCCCGAGCAGGAACCGCAACCTGTCCTGTGCCGTGGCCAGATTGGGCGTGGTGATCACGACCACGCCGCCGGGGCGCAGCACGCGACCGCATTCGCGCAGCAGCGAAGCCGGGTCGTAGAGATGCTCGATGATCTCGCCCGCGAGGATGCCGTCCAGGCTGGCCGTCCGGAACGGCAAGGCGGCACCGGCGTCCAAGCCCACCGCGAGCAGGCCGCGGTCACGCGCGGCACGCCGTGCGTCCGGCACGATGTCGCAGGCGATCGGGCGGAAACCTCTGCCGGCCAACGCGCTGCACGCCTGCCCTTCGTTCGCGCCGAGGTCCACGACGGTCCGGCCGGGCCGCAAGTGCTTGGCCAGCACCGTGATCGCCAGTTCGAGCCGACGGCGGTGGTACGGATCAGTCAGGTACCCGGCGACCTCGTCGTGCTGGTACCGCTCCCGGTTCGCCGCCGTGGCACGGGCTTGGATTCGGCTCACTGTCCCAGCATCGCATCCGGAGGGCTCGAGAACTTGGCGATAGACCATATCGTGTGGGACTGGAACGGCACGCTGTTCGACGACGGCTCCGCGCTCGTGCTCGCGACAGCCGACGCGTTCGCCGCCGCCGGCCTGCCGGAAGTGACCACGGAGCGGTACCGGGACCACTTCACCCGGCCGATCACCCTCTTCTACGACAACCTGGCCGGACGGACGTTGAGCGCGGCCGAGCAGGCCACGCTCGACCGGCAGTTCCAACTCTCGTACGCCCGCCGGATGGCCGTCGCGACACTGCACAAGGATGCCGTGAACGCGTTGACGATGTGGCGTGACGCGGGCCGGACGCAGTCGCTGCTGTCGATGTACCCGCACGGTCAGCTCATGGCGATGCGGCAGCTCGGGCCGATCGCGCGGTTCTTCTCCCGGGTGGACGGAACCACCGGCGACGAGATCCACCTCAAGGAACCGCATCTGCGCAAGCACCTGGCACACCTGGACCTCAGCCCGGAACGGGTGCTCATGGTCGGCGACAACGTCGACGACGTGCGTGCCGCCGAAGCCTGTGGCCTCGCCGCCGTGTTCTACCACCCTGGTGATCAGGCATTAGTGAGCCTGGCCAGGGCACAGGACCTTGCCGTGCCCATCGTGTCGAGCCTGTCCGGCGCGGTCCGGTGGGCGTTGACCGTCGTCGACGAGCTCAGTGGTGACACGCATGACAAGTAGTGACAAACCGAAGCGCAGGACACGCTCGCTCAGCCGGACCTTCGTCTGGTACTCGTTCGGGACCGCATGCAGCGTCGCGCTGGCGGTCGGCGTCCTGCTGGCCGCGCTGGACGACGATCTGAGCGCCGAGGACATCTCCTCGGCGATCGGGCTGAACCTGATCGCCAGCGTGGTGTTCGCGTTGATGTTCGTGGCACTGGCCAACTGGGTGCAGGACCGCAACGTGCAGAGCACGATCCGGGACGGCTTCAAGGAACTCGGCGAACAGGTCAGGAACAACGCGGCCACGACCGACCGGCTGTTCGTCCCGCAGAAGACGTACGAGCCGGTCAACCCCGGCAGCAACTACGGCGACGAGTTCAACATCGACGTCACCAGGGACCTGGAGGAGTCGGACTTCTTCGCGTTCAACGGTCCCAGCGCGCGCTACGTCGCCGCCCGGTTGCTGGCCGCGCGGCACCACCCGACGCACATCCGGATCGCGATGATCGGCCCGGCGAACGAGGCGGCCATCCAGCGCCGCGCGTTCGACCGGCGGTCCTGGGTGGGCAACGAAGGCCAGACGATCGACCAGATCAAGCGGGACCTGCGCAGGGAACTGCTGGTCAACGTGGTGGCGCTGTTCGAGTGCCGGCACATCTGCCCGATCGAGATCCTCTACACCGACAGCACGGCGGTCTACCGCTACGTCATGCTGGACCAGGCGGTGTACGTCTCGTGGTACTTCGGGCCGAAGTCGGCGCAGATGGAGCTGCCGGAGTCGTACCGGTTCGGCCGTGAGTCCTTTGTGTACTCCGTGTTCCGGCTGGACCTGATGCGCAAGTTCGAGATGTCCGACGACAAGGTGACCTTCAAGGCCAGCCACGACGACCGGTTCCTGCTCGGGCACCTGCGGCAGATCACCGGGGACGAGATCACCGAGGCCGAGCTGGAGCTCTGGCGGACCGAGCACCGCAAGGACAGCGACTCCTTCAGCGCGTACATGAGACTGCTGTACTCCGGCATCGAATGACGCCGTTAGGGGAAACGCCGGACTGGCGGCGTCCGTCTGGGGCATCATGCACACCGTGACGTACCCGCCACCGCAGCAGCCGCCTGGTCCGTACGGACCCCCTCCTCCCGGTTGGTATCCGCCTCCGCCACCACCGCGGAAGAGCAACACGGGTCTGATCGTGGCGGTGGTCGTGGCGGCGTTGCTGCTGATCGGTGGCGTAGTCACGGTCATTGTGCTGACCACCCGGGATGGCACGCCCACGGCCTCGACTTCGCGGCCGACGGCCAACGACGAGCACGTCCCGACGCCGACCCGGAAACCGACCGCGAAGCCGACCACGGCGCAGAACACAGGCGGCGAGGAAGCGGTCAAGGCGGTGGCACAGGCCTACGCGGATGCCGTGGCCCGTAAGGACGCCGCGGCGGCGAAAGCCCTGGTGTGCCGTCAACGCGACACCGGCGCGATGTACGAGGTCTTCGAGAAGGAGCCCAACCCCAAGTTCGTCGTCGGCAAGGTCACGATGTTCTCCCAGACGTCCGCCACGGTGCAGATGAAGATCGAAGGCGGCTCCAGCGAGGGCGTGCCGCACAGCTACATCTACGAAGGCAACAGCTGGTGTGTGGAGTACTGACCCAGCGGTCACCGACCGAGCAAGAAGCCGGTCAGCACCGGCGTGAGTACGTCGGGCGGAACGACGTGCTGCTGGCCTTCGAGTAGCCGGAAACGCCCGTTCGGCAGCGCTTCCCCGATCTGCCTGCTCGCGTCGATCATCCACGGCGGGCTTGCGTCACCCGCGAGCACGAGTGCCTGTGTCGTGATGCCGCGGGCCTGCTCGACGGGCGTCATGCCGTTCCGGCTTCGAGGGCTCATGACCGCGTAGGGGTCGTACAGGATCGTGGGTGCGTTCGCCTGTATGGCAGGGTCGTTCGCCATGTGGTCGAGAATCTCGGGCGGCATGCCGATCGGGGCGTAGAAGGTTTTGACCGCGTCGGCGTTGCGGCCTTGCGCCAGCAAGTCCGCGATGTGCGCGGCTTCCTTGTCCTCGCGCTGGCGTTCTTCGTCGCTGCCGTCGCCGAAGGGCGGCTCGTGCAGGACGATCTTGTCGATCGGCAGTCCGCGGGCGGCGGCGTGCATCACCAGGGCCGCTCCCGATGAGTGGCCGTAGACCGAGGCCGTGCCACCGCATGCGGCGATGAGTGCCGCCAGGTCTTCGACTTCCCGATCGACGGCGTAGGGCGGCGTGTCCTCGCTGTCACCGCGGCCTCGGCGGTCGTAGCTGATCACGGTGAAGTGCCGCGCGAGCTCTTCCGCCCACGGACGATGACCAGCCCGTCCTTGCAGCGCGCCCGCCACGAGGAGCAGCGGTTGCCCGGTACCCAGCAGCTCGTACGCGATCTGCGTCCCGTCGTGCGATCTCACGTTCATGGCAGCTCCCCGGAAGTTTTATGTGAACTGAACTGTACTGTACAGTTCAGATATGCCGGACGTGAACCCCCGAACCGCGGCCAAGCGGAGTGCGATCCTCGACGCCGCCCGCACCTTGTTCCTGCGCAAGGGATACGGCGGCGCCAGCATGGACGAGGTCGCGGCTGTCGCCGGCGTGTCCAAGGTGACGGTGTACAACCACTTCGCCGACAAGGAACGGCTGTACATCGAGGTCGTCCGGAACGACATCAGCGCGACCGCGGCGCTGACCCACGAGATGGTCGAGGCACTCGCGGACAGCGAAGATCTCCAGGCCGACCTGCGCGAGTTCGCCCGCAGGCACATCGTCGAGGTGACCAAGCCGCACCTGATCCGCCTCCGCCGGTTGATCATCGCGGAGGCCGAGCGGTTCCCCGAGCTGGCCCGTGCCTGGTACGCCGCCGGTGCCGAACGCGCCCATGCCATGCTCGCCACCCAGTTCGAGGCGCTTGCCCGGCGTGGCCTGATGCGGGTGGACGACCCCCTGCTGGCCGCTCAGAACTTCAACTGGCTGGTGCTGTCCATCCCGTTGAACAAGGCCATGTTCCACGGCGACGACACCGGCTTCACCTCGGACGATCTCGACCGGTTCGCTGACGAGGCCGTGCGGGTCTTCCTTGCCGCCTATGCCGTGTGACAGTGCCATCGAACCGCTCTCGGTGAGCGTGGCCCTGTCAGGGCTAGCAAGGCAGCGGTCTGGCCCGGTCTCGCCCAGTGCCGGGAAGCTTGCGGGCATCCCGCGTTGGAGCACACCAGAATCCAAGGAGAAGGCCCGTGATCCGGATCGCGATCATTCTGGGGAGCACCCGTCCCGGGCGCCGCGTCGTGGACGTGGCGCGGTGGGTCGCCGAGGCCGCCGGACGGCACCCCGCCGCCGTGGCTGGAGAAGCCAGCCTCGAACTCGTCGACATTGCCGACTACGAGCTGCCGATGCTGGACGAGCCCGCCCCGGCAGCCACCGGTTACGGCTACCTGAACGCACATACCAAGCGATGGGCGGCCACGATCGACAGGTTCGACGGGTTCGTGTTCGTCACCCCGGAGTACAACAGCGCCATCCCTGCCGCGCTGAAGAACGCCATCGACTACCTGTACGCGGAGTGGAACGACAAGGCCGCCGGAATCGTGAGCTACGGGGCCTTCGGCGGCATCCGCGCCGCCGAACAACTACGGCAGACCATGGGCGAGATCAAAATCGCCGACGTGCACGCCCAGGTCGCGATCAGCCTGTATCACGACTTCGACTTCAGTGACTCTCCACTCGGTGCCGTCGCTCCCGGCGAACGCCACGAAACCACCCTCACCACCATGCTGGACGAAGTCCTCGCATGGTCCCGTGCGCTGCGAGTGCTGCGCACCCCGGCCACGGCCGACAAGTAGGGCCCACGAGGAAAGTGCAGGTATACGAGGACATCGCGTGCCGTGGTGCCGCCTCGGCACGCCCAGGTCCACCAGGCCGGTGCGGAATCCGACGTCGACACCTTGACCGCGCACCGGCTTCGGCGACCGCCCTCTGTCCGCTGAGTCCATCCAGGATGTCGCTTACAACGGTGTGCGCGGGGTCGGCTCGACCGGAGCTCCGGCCAGAGCGTTCTGCTGGGCTCGTGTGATCTGCCGTGCGTCCGCGGCATCCGCACGGCGGATCACGAACAGTTTCGCGAGGGCGAGCATGCTCGGGCCGGTGAACAGCGCGGCCAGCCACGGCTGCCCGTTGATGCCGACGAACACAGCGGATGTCAGCATTCCGATGGCGATGACAAATCCCGCCCCCAGGCCGCACATGTAGCGAACATGGGCCATCCGCGCGAGGCGATGCTCGTGTTCGCGCCGCAGTTCCGGCTCCAGCGCCCTGAGTGCCGCTTCGAGGTGCTTGGGTGGCAGCTTCGCCCACATCTGGGCGATCTGCAAGGCATGCGATGACGGCTTGGCCTGCTGCGGCTCGTCACTCATGGGCGGATCCCCGTGGGTCATCGTCGTAGGTCGGTTCCGGTGGGGTGGTGAGCAACTCGGCCGGCGGCGGGCCAAGTCTGACGAACAGGCGTTCCAGGCCTCTTAGGGTGTTGTCAGCCGCCTGCGCCGCATCCCGGTCCGCGACGGCCAGGTCCTGCGTCGCCGCACGTCCGCGTTGTGCACGGCTCTGCGGGATAGCCAGACTGGGTGAGAATCCGGTCGACCGAGGACGGGCCGAAAACCTGTCCAGGCCCCAGAGAAGAGCTGCCGATGCGGCAAGGGCGACGACTGCGATCGCGGTGTAGGCGACGTTCCCGGCGATAGTCCAGTAGAGGGCGGCAGCGAAGACTCCGATCAGCAGATCGGTTCGTGCCAGCGTTCGCAGTGCAGTGGCGGGCCGCGATGGCGTCCTCGTCTGTCTGCCGGGCTCGAATCCCGGCCACCATTCGGACGGGTTCTCGGACTCGCTGTCCGGAATCCGGATCGGGAGGTACCACTCGCTCTCCTCGCGCCGTCGGTGGGCGTCGCGGAGCCTGGTCCGCCAGGCGTGATACCCATCGACCGCCTCACGGGCGGTCCAGGCGCCGTCGTTGCCTGCGCCCGGCGGCACCTTCCGGCTGGCGCTGATCACCAGCAGCGGGTCGGACCGGCCTGTCTCGTTGCGGACGTCGTTGATCAACCGCAGGAGCTGGTAGCCGCCGTTGGTGACGGTGATGTTGTCCAGCAGCAACACCGGATAGGTCCGCCGCCGGGTGCGCCACACGTGCCACGGCCGCCGCCGGTAGGCCCTGCGCAGGTCCTCCAGAAAGGCGTTGACCAGCAACCGCGAAAGCTGGTCCGGTGATTCCTGCTGAAATACCCCGTAGGCCAGACGCCGGGCAAAGGACAGGAAACTGCCGGACATCGCCGGTGTCAGGTACGGCTGCCGCATGAACCAGCGGTACCGGCTCGGCAACAGTGGCACCCGCCCGGTGGCCGCGAGCCAGAACCACACCGAGGTCAGGACCAGCAGGGGACGCATCCACCAAGGCGTCCTGGCGGGCCCGTGACGGAGGTCGTCGACTGGTGAACCGAACCGCTCCAGCAGAGTGTGCACCTGAATCCGGCGCGACAGCTCGCGGTCCGGCATGAGATCGTCGTGGGGGATCGCCAGGCTCATCAACCATGCGACCAGCGTGAACAGCTTGAACCGCAACCGGCCGCGGAACCAGGAGCTGCTCGTGAGCTGGTCGCTGGCACGCCACAGGATGTCCCGGATGGCTTCAACACCATTGTCAACGCCGTCGTCTCGATCCATGTCAAGGACGACGTGGGCGTGCCGGACAGGCTCCGGTTCCGCCGTCGCCAGCAATCGACTGAGGTGCCCGAGCACGTCCTGGTGCGGGACCGAACGCACCAGACACACTATGGGCAGACCCTGACGACCCGGTGACGGGTCCCGCTTGCCGCCCGATGTCCACCGGCCTGACTCGCTCGACCTGAGGGGGCGTGCACCGGTCCGCGGAGCGCGAGACAACTCATCGATCAGCTCGGTCAGCTGGTCGGCTCCGTCGAAGCGCATCGGACGAGAACTCTGCAAAGGTTTCTCTCCTCCCGCCGGTGTGCCGACACGATGCCACAGGTCCGCCGCCGCACTTGCCGGTGGTCACCCGCGTTCGCGCAGGTTCGCGACCAGCTCCGAATCCCCTCAGTCGACCAGGTCGAACTCCTTGCGTCCGAACGACTCGCCGTTGATCTGGATCTCCAGGCCGTGTCTGCCCGGGTGGTAGACGCGCGTGGTGATCGGCTTGAACGAGTGGGCACGGTCCACAGTGAACTGTTCGCCACCCGCGAGCTTCCGGGTGACGAGCTTGAACACCTTGGGCGTCTGCGTGCCGTTGGCCTTGCGGTGGTGCACGACGTAGTCGATCACCAGGTTCGCCGGGGCCGAGCCGGTGTTGTGCACGGTGAACGAGAACGCCAGCCGATCGCCGATCCGCACGACGTCCACGGGTAAGGCCGGCCCGGTCAGCGTGATGCCTTCGGGCCGCGTGAATCCCAGCAGTTCCAGCGCGGGCGGATACCCCTTCTTGATCAGGGTACGTAGCCCGTGCTTGATCAGTTGCGGGCTGCCGTCGGCCGACCAGCGTGCGGCGACCTCGACGGCCAGGTCCGGGTCGGCCTTGCTGATGTCGTTGAGGTGGTTGGCCACCGAGCGCCGGACGTACGCGGACTCGTCCCGGTACAGGGCGTCGAGGATCGGGACCGCCGCCGACGGACGGCCGACGATCGCCTTGACGCGCCGTGCCCAGGGCAGGAACGGCCGCGTGCCCTCGGAGGCCAGCCGCCGGACGTGCTCGTTCGGGTGTCCCGTCCACTTGAGCACGATCGGCAGCGCGCGATCCAGGTCGGCGTCCAGCAGCGCACGAATCCCGAACTCGGCGGTCAGCCGGGTGGTGAGCGAGGCCTGTAACCCGAGCGCGGACGTGAACGCCTTGGCACCGCCGTGGTCCAGCGCGCTGACGGACACCGCCTCGGTCACCGGCCACAGCATCCACCCGGTGAACGCCGGGTCGGTCAGGCACTGACGGACCAACGCCTCCAGGTCCGGCCAGCCGCCCGCGTCCGCCAGCAGCGCGTCCCGCACCAGGTCCACGCGCTCGCGCAGGGTCAGCCCCGCCAGCTTGACGCCCTTGACCTTGCCCGGTGTGCGCCCGGCCCGCGCCAGGCACTGGGCCAGCGCTTTGACCACGTCGGCACCGAGCATCTCGTCGGCGAACGGCATCCCACGACCTCCACTCTCGTCCCGATGTAGTGATAGCGGAGGGGTACGACAGTTCAGAGGAAGGTGCGGACGAGCAGGAACACGTTGAGCCCCGACACGACCACGGCCGCCGCAGCTCCGATCGCCGTGACCAGGGGTTTGTTCGCGTGTACGCCCATCACGTCCCGGCGTTTGCCGAGCAGCACGAGCGGGACGAGGGCGAACGGGATGCCGAAGGACAACACGACCTGGCTGATCACCAGCGCCTGCGTGGGGTCCGCGCCGAGGGCGAGAATGGCCAACGCGGGCGCCATGGTGGCGAGCCTGCGCAGGCCCAGCGGGATACGGCGGCGCAGGAACCCCTCCATCACCACTTGCCCGGAGTACGTGCCGACGCTGGACGCCGCCAGCCCCGAGGCCAGCAACGCCAACGCGAACGCCAGCGAGGCCCCCGGCCCGAGCAGAGCGCCGAGGCCGCTGTGCATCTGCTCAAGCGATTCCGGCGGAGCGGACGTTCCGGTGTGGAACGCACCCGCTGCCACGACGAGCATGCTGACGTTGACAGCACCGGCGATGGTGAGCGCCACGGCGATGTCCGCCTTGCTGGTCCGCAGCGCACGGTCGGTCAGTTGGGGGTTGTGGTGTTGCTGGGTCAGCGCCGAGTGCAGGTAGATGACGTGCGGCATCACGGTGGCACCGAGCATGCCGGTGGCCAGCAGCACGCTGTCCGCGCCGTCGAAGCCGGGCAGCAGGCCGCTCGCGGCGCCGGTCAACGGGCCGAGTTGCAGGGTCTGGTAGAGGAACCCGCCGAGCACGACCGCGAGCAGCCCGACGATGACCGACTCGAACCGCCTGCGCCGCAACGGTTGCAGCACAAGGATACCGGCCGACACGATCGCGGTGATGATCGCCGCGGGCAGCAGCGGTATGCCGAACAGCAGGTTGAGCGCCACCGCCGCGCCGACGAACTCGGCGAGATCGGTGGCCATCGCGACCAGTTCGGCCTGCACCCACAACATGCCCGTCACCGGCCGGGAATAGTGCTCACGGCACAACTGCGGCAGGTTGCGCCCGGTGACGACGCCGAGTTTGGCTGACTGGTACTGGATGAACATGGCCAGCAGGCTCGCGCTGACGATCACCCAGAGCAGCAGGTAACCGTGTGCGGCGCCGCCGGCCATGTTGGTGGCGAAGTTGCCGGGATCGACGTAGGCGACCGCGACGACAAACGCCGGACCCATCACCACGGCCGCCGAGCGCAGCCTCGCCATGACGGGTGTTCGCACTGAAGTGGCGACCATGCAAGCGTTCTCCTCGACACGAAGGCGCCGGCCGCCGGAGACCGGCGGCCGGCGGGACACAGCCGCGTGAAGGCCGGTTCACGGCGGCCGCGTCACTGCGGACACCTCAGGTGAGCTTCTTGATCGCCTTCTCGATCAGGCCGAGGTTCTCCGGGCTGGTCGCGTACAGCAACGGGTCCGGCTTGGGAGCCGATGCCTTGCCGCCCAGCGGTTCCGCGTCCATCTTGTACGAGAACTCGTGCATGCCGTCCGGGGCCGGTCCGCTGGCCCACCGGCCCTCGGGGCCGTGCGTGCCGTCGGAGTTGTGCCAGATCGTGCCCGCGTGCTCCTGGTGCTCCTCGTCGAACAGCGTGCTCGGGCTGACCGGGCCTTCCAGCCCGTCCTCCTGGAGCTCCTCGATCGCCGCGAGCCACATGTTCTGGTGCGCGGTGTCCCTGGCGAGGTTGAACTTGAGCATGTCGCGCACGCCCGGGTCGTCGGTCATGTTGTACAGCCGTGCGGTCTGCAGCCTGCCCTGCGCCTCGGCCGCCACGTTCGCCCGGAAGTCGGCCATCAGGTTGCCGCTGGCCACGATGAACCGGCCGTTCCACGGCACCCCGTTGCTGTCGGACAACGTCGGCCCGCCGCCGCTGACGATCGCCTGCTGCGGGTCCATCCCGCCGATCACCGCGGCCACCACCGGGTCGTTGTCCACCATCGCCGCGGTCGTCTCGGCGGGCGCGCCCTCCAGCAGCCGGGCGACCATGGTGGCGAGCATCTCGACGTGGCCGATCTCCTCGGTCGCCACGTCCATGATCAGGTCCTTGTACTTGCCCTCGATCCGGCAGTTCCAGCCCTGGAACAGGTACTGCATGGTCACGGTCATCTCGCCGTACGCACCGCCGATGAGTTCCTGGAGCTTGCGGGCGTAGAGCGCGTCCGGGCGCGCGGGCCTGGCCTCGAACTGCAACCTGCTGGTGTGCAGGAACATGTTGCCTCCCTTTGGATTCGACGGTCGCAGACGTTAGGAACGGCGTGTGATCGCGGCGCCTCGCCCGTGCCACCGCCGCGCGACGGGCGCGTCACCGCCGCAGCTCAGCAGGCCGAAAATTTCCGCCGATTCCCGTGTTACAGCACGTTTCGTGGGCATCCGACGGGTCTGACAGCCAACTTGAACCGATGGGCGACCCCGATGACAGACACCTCGCCACCGCCCCGGATCCGCCTGCTCGGCGGTTTCCGCCTCGACTGCGACAGCCGGCCCGTGCACGTGGTGCCTGGCGTCCGCAGACTCCTGGCCTTGCTCGCGCTGCAGGAAACTCCCATCGAACGCACGGCCGCGGCCGCCTTGTTGTGGCCGGACGCCACCGCGAGGCGTGCCGCGGCGTGCCTGCGGTCGATGCTGTGGCGGTTGGTCAAACCGTCCCAACCGCTGGTGCTGTCCAACGAGAACATGCTCGAACTCGGCTCCGGTGTCGAGGTCGACTTCCACCGGGCTCGCCGGCTCGCGGCCGTGGTCGCGGCGCGCGAGTCCCCCTCGGAAGAAGGCGCCGTCACGCTGCTGAAAGCCGATCTGTTGCCGGGCTGGGACCACGACTGGGTGCAGGCGGAGCAGGACTGGTGGCGGCAGGCGCGGTTGCGTGCGTTGGAGGCGCTGAGCCACCGGCTGTGGTCGTCCGGCGACCGGTACCAGGCGTATGCGGCGGCCATGGCGGTGGTGCGGACGGATCCGTTGCGGGAAAGCGCGCACCGGACCTTGGTCGAGCTGCACATCGCCGACGGCAATCCGGCCGCCGCGGTGCGCCAGTACGCGACCTACCGCACCCGCTTGCGCGACGAACTCGGGCTCAGCCCGTCGCCACAGATCCACGACCTGGTCAGGCCGCTGCTCAGGCACGTCTAGTTTTCCGGGCGCCGCGCCGGGTAGCCGAAGACATGCGCACCCTCTTCCCGTCCGCCTGCCTGCTGCTCGGCCTGGGGATCGGCGGGTTCATCGACGGGATCGTGCTGCACCAGCTGCTGGAGTGGCACCACATGCTGTCCGGCTGGTACCCGCGGGACATGCAGGCCAACATGCTCGCCGACGGCCTGTTCCACCTGCTGTGCCTGATTCTGGTGATGGCAGGTGTCGCGCTGCTGGTCCGGGCGGCGCCGCAGGCCCCGCCGGACCGTGGCAGGCGTGCGTTCGGCTGGATACTCGCCGGCTGGGGCTGGTTCAACCTGGTCGAAGGCGTCATCGACCACCTCGTGCTCGGTGTCCACCATGTCCGTTCCGGTGCGGGGCAACTCGCGTACGACCTGGCTTTCCTGGCCTTCGGGGCCGCGCTCGTCGCGATCGGCACTCTGCTCGGCCGGGGGCGGGTGAGGGAGCCGGGGTGACGGTCGACGGCGGTGGCTTCCGGATGCTGGCGGGCTTGCTCGAAGCGAGCCACCTGGCGTCCATGGAAGCGCTGCCCGCGCTGGTCACCAGGCATTGCGCGGCGGCCGGGTTCTCCGGCGTGACGATCCTGGTCCCCGACCTGCGCCAGGAGAACCTGATCATGCTGGACCCATCCATGGGTCGTACCGAGGTGTCGCCGGTGGACGCGGGCATGGCGGGCCGGTGTTACCGGCACGTCGAACTGATCGCGTCCGACCGGGGGACCGCCGGCCACCACTTCTGGCTTCCGCTGCTGGACGGGACCGAACGGGTCGGCGTGCTCGGCGTGGTCGCGCCCGTGCACGACAAGTCCACAGTGGAACGACTGCGTGCGCTCGCGTCAGCGGTCGCCTTGATCCTGGTCAGCAAGAAGCCGCACAGCGACTCCTACGCCGAACTCGTGCGGAGCCGGCCCATGTCGGTGTCCGCCGACCTGGTGTGGCCGCTGATCCCGCCGCTGGCGTTCGCCACCGAGGACGTCGTGGTCACGGGCAAGCTCGAACCCGCCTACGAGATCGGCGGCGACGCGCTGGACTACGCGATGACCGGTGACGCCGTGCACCTGTCGATCTTCGACGCCATGGGCCATGACCGGGCGGCGGGCCTGACCGTCGCGCTCGCGGTCGGTACGTGCCGGAATTCCCGGCGGCGGAACAAGAGCCTGACGGAGACGAGTGTGGCCATCGACGAGGCGATCGCCGAGCAGTTCGGCAGGCGCAGGTTCGCCACCGGCATCCTGGCCCACCTGGACCACCGGACCGGGATGTTCAGCTGGGTCAACCGCGGCCACCCACCGCCGTTGCTGATCCGGCAGGGCCGCTGGCTGAAGGAGTTGTCCTGCCGGACGAGCCCGCCGATGGGGTTCCGGTTGCCGCAGGAGCCCGTGGAATGCGGGCAGCACCTGGAACCGGGCGACCGCCTGCTGTTCTACACCGACGGGATCGTGGAGGCCCGCGCCCCGTCAGGCACGCTGTTCGGCCTGCAACGCTTCGCCGACTTCGTGGTCCGGCGGGAGGCCGACGGGCTGTCCGCGCCGGAGACCCTGCGCCGCCTGATGCACGAGATCCTCGAATACCAGCACGGCGAGTTGCAGGACGACGCGACAGTGCTGTTGGTGGAATGGCGCAGTCACCGCGAACGCCGTATGGTCACGTCCCGTCGCGTGAACTGGCGACAAGCGCAGCGGTGAGACCGCCTCGCCGGAACGGGAACGTATGCGCGCCGGGAGCCGTGATCACCCGCTCGCCGGCCAGGTCACGGCACCACTCCGCCGGGCTGAAGGCGTCGTGCCGGCCGCGGATGACCGTGACCGGGCAGCCGATCGACTTGATCACCTCCTCGGGCCGGTCCTGTTGCGCGGACCGGACGAACCTCGTCAGGGCAACGGGACCGCCCCTGAGGTAGTACGGCCAGGTGATCGGGATCAACCCTTGCGGCTCGTAGCGGGAGTTGCGCATGAACGCCCTGAGAAGGGCTTTCGGCTCGCGCAAGGCGGGCGGGAACGTCGGCCCGGCCAGCACCACCGAACGTACCGACTCCGGCGCTGATCGGGCCACGTGCAGCGCCACCTGAGCACCCGTCGAGTGTCCGAAAAGGACCACCGGACGCCTGGCCACCGCGCGTAACCAGTCGACGGTCAACGCCGCGATATCCGGCAGCTCAGGGGGACAGGGCCGGGGCCGCCGATGCCCGAACCCGGGCACGTCCACGAGAAACGCCGGGCCCGAGACCGAACATCCCAGCATCGTGTCGATGAGGTAGCCCAGTGCGCCGAGCCCGGGAACCAGCACCACAGGCGGCGCCGTGCCGTCGCCATTGCTCGCGGTCAAACTCCGGACCTTGCGGCCGCCCACGTCGTCCCAACGTGCCTCGTACGGTGACATGGCACTGGACTACCCCGAAAACGTTCACAGCAAGACCTGGATCGTCAGCTCACCGGAAAGGCCGCCGACCGGCTCACCTCGGCCCATTCCTCGACCTCCGCGCCGCGGATCTGGTCCGACCTCCGCACCGCTTCGACCGCGTCGGCACCGAGCAGCAGCCGCAACGGAGGCGTCTCCAGGTTGACCAGGTCGACGAGGATGCCGGCACCGCGTACCGGGTCACCCGGCTGCTTGCCGTCGCTCGCGTCACGCAACCTGTGCATTTCGCCGACCGACGCGTCGTACTCCGGCCGGACCGAGGCACGCTCCATCGACGCGCCCTGCCAGTCCGTGCGGAACGCGCCCGGCTCGACGATGGTGACCCGGATGCCCAGCGGCTTCACCTCGTTGGTGAGCACTTCGGAGAAGCCCTCGACGGCGAACTTGGCGGCCTGGTAGGCCCCGAGGCCCGGCGATCCGCCGACGCGGCCGCCGACCGACGAGAACTGCATGAAGTACCCCGAGCGCTGCTCCCTGAAGACCGGCAGAGCCGCGCGGGTGACGTTGACCACGCCGAAGAAGTTCGCTGCGACCTGCGCCCGGAAGTCGTCCTCCGGCATGTCCTCGATGGGCGCGCTGTTGGCGTAACCGGCGTTGTTGACCACGACGTCGAGCCCGCCGAACTCGCGTATCGCGAACGCCACGGCTTCACGCGCGGCGGCCGGGTCGGTGACGTCCAGCGCGAACGTCCGCACCGCGGCACCGTGTTCAGCCACCAGCTCGTTGAGCTGTTCCGGCCGCCGGGCGGTGGCGACCACTTTGTCGCCGGCCTTGAGCGCCGCCCGGGCCAGCTCCAGCCCGAACCCGCGAGAACTGCCGGTGATCAGCCAGGTCCTGCTCATGATGTCCTCTTCCACTCGACCAACTAACTGGTTAGTTGCTTCCAGGGAACACCGCGCTGAGGCGTTTGTCAACCAACCGGTTAGTTACTAGGCTGGGCGGCATGAGAGACGCGGCGGAGACGAAGCGCAAACTGCTGGCCGCGGCCACCGAGGAGTTCGCGGAGCGAGGCATCGCAGGCGCCCGCGTCGACCGCATAGCGGCCGCGGCGGGCTGCAACAAGGCGATGATCTACAGCTACTTCGGCAGCAAGGACGACCTGTTCGACGCCGTGTTCGGCGAGGCCGTCGCCCGCTTCGTCGCCGACGTCCCGATGGACACCGACGACCTGCCTGGCTACGCGGGCAGGCTCTTCGACCGCTACGAGCAACGCCCCGAGGCGCTGCGGTTGTCGATCTGGCACCGGCTGGAACGCCCGAAAGGCAAGGGCCTCAACGAGGTCATGCAGGCGAACGACGTGCGCCTGCACGACCTTCGGCGTGCGCAGGAGGAAGGACGTCTGTCCACTCACTACACGCCCGTCGAACTGCTGGTGCTGATCCAGTCCGTCTCAACCGCATGGACAACGACCAATCCGGAACTCGACGAACACGCCGCCATCCCTCGGGAGCAACGCCGTGCCCTCGTGGTGGACGCGATCCGGCGGTTGATCGCGGAGAACTGACAGTCCTCAGCCGAGGACGGTCGTGACCTGCGAGGCCGGGCCGTCCAACGCGGGAAAACGTTCGCGCGTCCGCCCGTCGTGGCCGGGCACGATCGTCCCTCCCGTTTCGGCTGCCAGCCGGTTGAGGAACGACAGGGCGCGACGCATCTCGTCCAGATCGGTGAACGCGAAGAACGGCCACTCGTGCTCGATCTGCTCGTAGAAATGCGCCGCGTCCGAGGCGAGGATCAGCGGGCCCGACCGGCCTTGGACCACGGCGACCAGCTCGCCGGGACAGTGCCCGCCGACCGGGTGGACCGTCACGCCCGGATGGACCTCGGTCGCGCGCTCGACGAGCCGCAGGCGGCCCCGTTCCTCGGCTTTCCAGACCGCGTCGAGGTGTTCGGCCGTGGCGAACTCGCCTGCGAGCTTGCCGTCGCGCCACTTGCCGTGCCAGTACTCGTACTCCGCCGCTCCCGCGACGACCTGGGCGTTGGGGAACAGGCCGAGGTGTCCGATGTGGTCATAGTGGAAGTGCGAGGTGACGACCATCGACACGGCGGCCGGGTCGATGTCCAGCAGGCGCAGCGCGTCCGGTGTGGAGATGACCGGCTGCTCGCCGAGCCAGTCGCGTTCGCTGATGTCGTAGCCGGTGTCCAGCAGGATCGTGGTGGACGCGTCGCGCAGGACCCAGAAGTTGTAATCCATCTGCAGATCGCCGTCCGGCTGGCCATACGAGGCATAGTCGTGCAGCACAACGCTTTTCTGGGTCACGCGTTCCCCGTAGCGGACCTGGAGCACTTCGAATCCGGTCACCGCGCGGCCTCTTCCTCCAGGATCGGGGCGGCGACGGTCGCCGCGTGGATGCCGATCACGCTGACGATCTCCAGCACCTCCATGATCTCCTCCTTGGTCGCGCCGTACCGCACCGCGTTGCGGATGTGCAGTTTCAGCCCGGGGACGTAGAGATGCGTCGCGGAGGCGTCGAACGCCGTGTAGATCAGCTCCTTGACCTTCGGTGACAGCACGCCGGTCCGCCACGGCACCGAGGAGAACTCGGTGTACGCCTCGAACAGGTCCGGGTCCAGTTCCAGCAGGCCGTCCCAGAACGAGTGCCAGTAGCCGCGGTTCTCGGTGAACTCGGCCTTGAGCTTCTCCTGCCGCTCGTCCAGCGGCGCGGGCCCGGTGCGGAGTCCTTCCTCCTCCAGGACTTCCAGCAGCAGCGGGACGCCGATGTTCGCGGCGTGGATGCCGAGCGTGGAGGTCAGTTCGAGCACCTCCATGATCTCCTCTTTCGTCGCACCGAAAGCGAGCGCGGCACGGATGTGCTGCCGGATTCCGGGCGTGTAGAGGTGCGTAGCGGCGGCGTCCGCGGCGATGTAGACGAACTCCTTGACCTTGTCCTCGAGGTGGTTGCGGCGCCACGGCACGGCGGAGAACTTCAGGTACGCCTCAAGGAAACCGGGGTCGAGCCGCAGGATGCTCTCCCAGGCGTCGCTCCAGGTGCCGCGCACCTTGATGAACTCCGCCTTCAGTTCCTCCTGGCGTGTCGTCAGGTTCGTGGTCATGGACGTTCCTCCCGGTGCTGCGAGGCCTGAAGCCAACGGACGATCTCGGTGTGGTCGGCCGTGGGCGGCAGGTCCTCGGCCGCCTTGGCCCACAGTTCGACGGCGGACTCGCCGAGCAGCGAAGGCGCGCCGGTCTCCCGGGCGAGCTCGACGGCGATGCGCATGTCCTTGAGCATCAGGCGAAGCCCGAAGCCGGAGTCGAACGTGCCGGGCAGGACGAACTTCGGCCACTTCGCCTCGGTGGAGCCGCTGCGGCCGCTCGATCCGTTGACCACGTCCAGCATCACGGCCGGATCGAGGCCGAATTCCTGGCCCGCGAGCAGCGCCTCCGAACTGACCAGCAAGTGGGTGGCCGACATGAGGTTGTTCAGCGCCTTCAACGCGTGACCCGCGCCGACGGCGCCGACGTGCTGCACCTTGCCGAACCGCTCCAGCACCGGACGCACGCGTTCGACGTCACCGGCCGCGCCGCCGGCCATCACGGTCAGCGTGCCGGCCTCGGCGCCGTCGACTCCGCCGGACACCGGGGCGTCGACCACTGGAACACCGCGCGCGGCGGCCCGTTCGGCGAGAGTCCGGGTCGAGTGCGGCCGGGAGGACCCCAGATCGACCAGTACGGTGCCCCGGCGCACGGCTTCGAGCAGACCTTCCTGGTAGACCACGTGTTCCACGACGTCCGAGTTGGGCAGCATGAGCAGGATCGCATCCGCGCCCGCCGTCACCTCGTCCAGAGTGGACACGGTGATCCCGTTGTGGCGAGCCGGATCGGTGTCGAAACCGCGCACGGTGTACCCGGCCTCGACGAGCCGCCGGGCCATCGGGGTACCCATGTTGCCCAGTCCGACGAAGCCGATCACCGCGCCGGGGGCCAGTGGCGCGTTCACTGGACCTCGATCCCCTCGGCGGCGAGATCCGTGAGCACCTTCTCGGCGACCCGGAACGACTCCAGCGCGGCCGGGACTCCACAGTAGATCGCGGACTGCAACAGGGCTTCCTGGATCTCGGCCTGGGTGCAGCCGTTGCGCACCGCGCCCCGGACGTGTACACCGAGCTCGTGCATCCGGTTCAGCGCCGTGAGCATCACCAGGTTGAGCAGGCTGCGTGTCCGCTTGGGCAGCCCGTCACGCGTCCACACCTCACCCCAGCAGTACTCGGTGACGAGCTCCTGCACCGGCCGGCTGAAGTCCGTCACCTTGGCCAGCGAACGCTCGACGTGCTCGGCGCCGAGCACCTCCTTGCGTGTCGCCAGGCCCGCTTCGAACCGTTCCTTGTCCATGGTTCCCCCTTTCCTCTTCACCGCTGTGCGGCGAGATAGTCGTCCTCACTGACCGGTGTCTCCCACTGGGTGGTGCCGAGTGAGATGGCCACGTGTGACATCGCGCAACCGGTGCTCGCGCCATGCCAGTGCCGTTCGCCGGGTGGTACCCACACCACGTCACCGGGCTGGAGTCGTTGCGGCGCTTCCCCTTCGCTGCACACCCAGCCGCTGCCCGTGGTCACCTGAAGGATCTGGCCGCGTTCGTGACGGTGCCAGTGGGTGCGGGCGCCGGGCGTGAAGTAGACGGAGTTGATCGTGACGCCGTCGGTGGTGGGCAGAATCGGGTCCGCCCATACCGTGCCGTCGAACGTCGCACCCCGCTGTTCGGTCTGTGCGCCCTCGGCCCTGCCGTGGATGATCTTCATGCTTTCTCCTGGTCGTGCAGGCGCACGCCGCCCGCGGCGTCGCCGATCGCGTCGACGACACGGTTGCTGATCTGGTCGGCGTATCCGAGCGAGTTCGCCAGCGCGAAACTCGCCATCGGTCCCGAGGCGTTGAGCGTCGGCACGCCCAGCTCACGCAGCCGGTTCACGTACAGCACGATGTCCTTCATCATCAGCGTGCTGGTCAGCCCGCCTTCGAGGTAGTCACCGTCGACGATGTGCGGGAACCGGTTCAGCGTGGCGAAGTTGATGCCGGTGCTGGCGTTGAACACGTCCAGCAGCTGGTGCATGTCCAGGCCCGCCTTGCGCCCGGCGACGAGCACCTCGGCGGTCGCGGCGAGGCTGACGGCGTTGAGGAAGTTGTTGAGCACCTTGGTGGTGTGCCCGGCGCCGCTGCCTCCCATCGCGAACACCCTGGCACTGAACGGTTCCAGCGTCGGTTTCAGGGCGTCGATGGCCGCGGCGGAACCGCCGACCATCAGCGTCAGCGTGCCCTTCTCGGCCGCGGCCGCGCCGCCCGAGATGCCCGCGTCGACGAACTCCACGCCACGCTCGGCGAAGGCCGCGTGCAGCTTGACCGTCGAGGACGGCTCGGCGGTGCTGAGATCCACCACGATCTGTCCCGCACGACAGTGTGCGAGCACACCGTCCTCGCCCAGAACTACCTTTTCGACCACTGGAGTGTCCGGAAGGGACAGCAGCAGGTGGTCGGCGGCCTCGGTCACCTCGGCGATCGAGCCGGCGGCCTCGGCGCCCGCTTCCTCGGCACGCCCGGAGACCGGGTCGTAGCCGATCACCGTTTGTCCACTGTCGACTATCCGGCGGGTGATCCGGCCGCCCATGTTGCCCAGACCGATCACGCCGACCCTTGGCGTACTCATTGTTTCTCCGTTTCGAACGACACCCGGCGGTCGACCTCCGCGGTGTCCCAAGCGCCCGCACCACCGGACGGGCGCACTGTGCTGACGATCGCGGAACCACCGTCGACCGAGATGACCTCACCGTGGACGTAGGAGGCGTCATCGCTGAGCAGGAACGCCACGACAGCGGCGATCTCGTCGGGTGAACCGGTACGGCGCAACGGCACCGTCGTGCCACGCCGGATCATGTCGTCCCCGCCGCCCGTGGCTGTCTGGTTCGCGGCGAACAGGCCGGTCGGGACCAGACCGGGAGCGACCGCGTTGACCCGGACACCCAGCGGTCCGCCGTACATCGCCGCGCCCCGCATCAACCCGAGCACACCGTGTTTGGTGGTCTGATACGGGAGCAGGTCGTGGCTTCCCCGCAGGCTCGCGATGGACGCGGTGATCACGATCGCGCCGCCGCCGCCTTGGCCGGCGTACTGGCGGAAAGCCGCGCGCACACCGAGAAACGGCCCACGCAGGTTCACACCCACGACCCGGTCGAAGTCCTCGACGCTCATCTCGGGCAGTTCGGTGAACGGACCGGTGATACCGGCGTTGAGGTGGTGCAGATCGAGCCGCCCGAACTCCTCGACGGCCGACCGCACGTACCGCTCGACGTCCTCCTCCCGGGACACGTCGCCCGGGACGGCGAGCGACCGGCCCGGAACGTCGGCGGCGACCTGCCGGGCGCCGTCGGCGTCGACGTCCACCAGGACGACACTCGCGCCCGCACCGGACAGCCGCCGTGCGGTCGCCGCACCGATCCCGCTCGCGGCGCCCGTGACCACGGCGACCTTGCCGTCCAGCGACCGTGTCATGAGCTTTTCCTTTCCGTGCGTGGGCTGACCCGGACCGCGAAGCCCGGATCGGCCGGGTCCCACGGTTCGAACCGGTCGAGCACCAGCGGGTCGTGGCCGGGCAGCAGCACGGTGTCCGGCCGCGCGGCCAGTGCGCCGAGCTCGTCGAAGCCCTGGTACATCGCCCGCAGGTCGGCGACCACGAAGAACGGCCGGTCGCGCTCAAGTTCCTCGTAGTAGTGCACGGCATCGGAGGCGAGCACGACCGTTCCGCCGTCGGTCCGGATCACGGCGGCCAGCTGACCGGGCGTGTGGCCGCCGATCTCGCGTAGCTCGATGCCGGGGGCGAGGTCATGTCGTGCGGACAGGCGGGTGACCCGGCCGTCGCGGTCCGCCTTGGTGATCGCCGCGATGTCAGGCGGTTCGGCGGAGTGTCCGAACTGGAGGCGTCCGGCGTACGGACTGGTCCAGAAGTCCAGCTCCCGGGCGGAGATCAGGATCTGGGCCAGGGGGAACAGGTCCACGTTGCCGGTGTGGTCGTAGTGGGCGTGGGTGATCACGACCTGCTCGACCCGCCGCGGGTCGATGTCCAGTCGCGTCAGGGCTTCCGGGACCGGGCATGTGATGGTACGGCCGCGCCGCTCGCCGACCTCAGGGGTGAAACCGGTGTCCACGATGATGGTGCGCTTGTCGTCGCGTACCACCCAGAAGAAGTAGTCCATCCCGAGTGGACGGTCTGGTTCGTGGTACAGGTGGTAGTTCAGGTAGACCTGGCTGGCCACCGTCTGCCGCGTGCCGTAACGCACGGCGATCACCTCGTAGGTGTCCTCCATCAAGTTGCCTCTCGCACCCGTTCGTCCACAGTGACAGGTTCATCATCGGCGCCGATGTGCCTGCCCGCCGTCTCCGGCAGGAACTTCCACAGGAACGCGGTGGCCACGAGGGCGACGAGCACCATGTAGGACGCGGGCCAGACGCTGCTGCCCGTGGCACTGGCGATCGCGCTCGCGATCAGGGGGCCGGGGCCGGCCACGAACGCGAGCGCGATGTTGAACCCGGTGGCGCTACCGCTGGAGCGGGTCGCGGCGGGGAACAGCTCGACGAGCATGACCACAGTGGTGACGCTGACCAGGGACTGCGGGACGATCAGCAGCAGCATGCCGAGCAGGACCGGCACCGTGCCGCCCTGGCCCATCAGGACGAACGCGGGCAGGCCGAGGATCACGTAGCCGACGCTGCCGGTCAGGTTGACGCGGCGGCGGCCGTACCGGTCGGAGATCGCGCCCGCAACAGGGCACAGTGCCATGTAGACGGTCAGGCCGATCACGCTCAGCGTCAGTGCCTCGGTGCGCGACAGCTGCACGGTCTGGGACAGGTAGTTCACCACGTAAGTGGCCAGGTAGTAGAACCCGAGGCCCTGCACCGCGGCGATGGCCAGGGTGAGCAGCACCGGCTTCAGATCACGCTTGCCTGCCGTGCGCAGGGGTTTGTCGACGACCTTGTCGAGGACCTTGAGCTCCTGGAACACCGGCGTCTCGTCGAGCTTGAGCCGCACGTACAGGCCGATCACGGTGAGCGGGGCGGCGAGCAGGAACGGGATGCGCCAGCCCCACGAGGCCATCGCGTCGGCGCTCAGCGTGGACTGCAACAGCAGTGCGACGAGGCTGCCTGCCACGGTGGCCAGTGCCGCGGTGGCCGAGATGACGCTGGCGAAGATGCCGCGCCGATGGCTGGGCGTCGACTCCAGCAGGAACGCCGCCGATCCGGTCCATTCCCCGCCTGCCGAGAAGCCCTGGAGGCATCGCAGGACCACCAGCA
This sequence comes from Kibdelosporangium persicum, assembly GCF_013280595.1. Lineage (GTDB taxonomy): Bacteria > Actinomycetota > Actinomycetes > Mycobacteriales > Pseudonocardiaceae > Kibdelosporangium > Kibdelosporangium persicum. The sequence continues at coordinate 70,213 of NZ_JAAATY010000022.1, read as the reverse complement.
GTACGGGTGCGAGCACGCCTACTTGCGCGTAGGTGGGCAGTGCCGCGATGAGCGTCGTCGTCACGCCCATCATCAGCACCGATGCCGACAGCGTGAACCGCCGTCCGCGCCGGTCGCCCAGCGAACCGAGCACCAGCCCGCCGACCGGCCGGAAGAAGAACGCCACGCCGAACACGGCCAGCGAGGCCAGCAGCCCGGTGGTCGCGTCGCCCGCGGGGAAGAAGACTTTGCCCATGATCGGCGCGAAGAAGCCGTAGACGGCGAAGTCGAACCACTCCATGAAGTTGCCGACGCCGACGGCGAGCGCCGCCTTGCGTCGTTCTCGGCCCAAGGCCGGGGACTGCGTTGTCATCACTCGGCTCCCACGATCAACCTTGATCGAGTGTCCACTCAGCGGACAGAACATTCATTGAGTGGACGAATTGGGCTAAAGCTAGGCGGGCGATACGCTGATGTCAATGCTCACGGATGTCCGCTGAGTGATAAGCTTGTCCACTATGCGAAGCGCTGTGGAGCCGCCGAGCGGGACCGTCGCGCGTGTCATGGCGGTGTTCCGCGCGGTCGTCGAGGCACCTGGGGACATCAGCGTCGCCGAGCTGACCGAGCAGCTGGGACTGCCGCGCCCGACCGTGCACCGGCTGCTGGATCTGCTGGCCAAGGAGGACATGCTGGAACCGGACCCGGCCACCCGGCGCTGGCGGCCCACCGCGGAGTGCCAGCGGCTGGGCGCGTTGCTGACCAGCAAGCGTGACCTGGTCGCGCTGGCCCGCCCGGTCCTTGCCGAGGTGGTGAGGCGCAGTGAGGAAGCCTGTCTCCTGGGTGTGTACCTGCCGCGCCGCCGGGAGATGTTCTACGCGGCGGAGCACACCTCGCCGAACCCGCTCTCGTACCGGATCGAGCTGAACTCACCCGTGTCGGTGATGTGGGGTGCGTCCGGCCGCGCGATCCTCGCCTTCCTGCCCGAGGAGGAGATCGAAGCCATCCTCGCCGACCGCACGCCCGCGCCCGGCTCCGGCGAGAAACCGCCGAGCCCGGCCGCGCTGCGCCGGGAACTGGCGCTGATCAGGGCGAAGGGCTACGCCTTCTCCCGCGGCGAGAAGATCGTCGGCTCGCGTGGCATCTCGGCGCCCATCCTCGGCGCGGACTGTGTCGCGGTCGGCAGTCTGACGTTGACCATCCCGGAGATGCGGTTCCGCGAGGAAGCCAAGGAACAACTCGCCGAGATGGTGATCGGTGGCGCCCGCCGGCTCAGCTCCACCCTGGGATATCCGCACGGCGGCTGACGTCCGTCCTCATCGGACCTTCGCGGAAACCGGGTGAAAACCGGTCGCCGATGCGGGACACTCACGCGGTGCTCCTGACCATGACCACGACCCGTCAGCCCGCGACCGACCTCGGCTTCCTGCTGCACAAGCATCCCGAGAAGGCACAGTCGTTCGCGGTCGCGGCAGGCACGGCGCACGTGTTCTACCCCACGGCACGTGAGGACGAATGCACCGCGGCGCTGCTGCTCGACATCGACCCGGTCGAGTTGGTCCGTGGCAGGCACGACCGTGCGTTCACCTTGAACCAGTACGTCAACGACCGGCCGTACGCCGCCGGGTCGATGATGGCGGTCGCGCTGAGCTCGGTGTTCAAGACCGCGATGAACGGCATCGCGAAGTCGCACCAGGAGCTCGCCGACACGGCCATCCCGCTGGCCGTCCACCTCCCGGCGCTGCCGTCACGCGGTGGTCCGGACCTGGTCACGGCGTTGTTCGAACCACTCGGCTGGCAGGTCGACGCGACGGCTGTGCCGCTGGACCCGGAGTTCCCCGACTGGGGCGACTCGCCGTACCTGGACGTCCGGCTGACCGGGACCCACCGCGTTTCCGAAGCGCTCAGGCACCTGTACGTGCTGTTGCCGGTGCTGGACAACGCGAAGCATTACTGGGTGACCGAGGAGGAGGTCGGCAAGCTGCTGCGGGCGGGTGAGGGCTGGCTGGCCGACCATCCGAGGCGGGAGCTGATCAGTCAGCGGTACCTCAAGCACCGCAAGGCCTACGTGCGCTTCGCGCTGAGCCGGTTGGCGGAGGCGGACGAATCCGACGAAGAGCAGCTCGACAACGCGCTCGACGAGCCGGTGGTCGCCGAGGAACCGGACCGCTCGGTGCCGCTTGCCGTGCAGCGCAGGGGAAGCGTTGTCGCCGTGCTCAAAGCGGCCGGTGCGCGCCGAGTGCTCGACCTCGGTTGCGGCGGTGGCGCGCTTCTGCGTGACTTGATCAAGGAGCCGTCCTTCACCGAGATCGTCGGTGTGGACGTGTCCGCGCGTGCGCTGGAAGTCGCCGCTCGACGGTTCGAGCGGACTCCGGAACGGGTGCGTAGCCGCCTGACGCTCAGGCAATCCGCTTTGACCTATGTGGACAAGTCGCTCGCCGGGTACGACGCCGCCGTGTTGATGGAGGTGATCGAGCACGTCGACGAGCCGCGCCTTCCTGCGTTGGAGTACAGCGTTTTCGGTGCGGCAAGGCCGGGTACGGTCGTGGTCACGACGCCGAACGTCGAATACAACGTCCGGTTTCCGACCTTGCCCGTGGGCAGGATGCGCCACTCGGACCACCGTTTCGAGTGGACTCGTGCCCAGTTCCGTACGTGGGCGGATGGCGTGGCGCAACGCTACGGCTACACCGTCCGTTACCTGCCGGTCGGCCAAGAAGATCCGGAAGTAGGCCCGCCGACCCAGCTTGCCGTGTTCGAGGTGTCCCGATGAAACTGTCCATTCCAGACATGGCACTGGTCGTGCTCGTCGGCGCGTCCGGCTCAGGCAAGTCCACCTTCGCGCACAAGCACTTCCGGTCGACGCAGGTGCTGTCCAGCGACTTCTTCCGCGGCCTGGTCTCCGACGACGAGAACGACCAGACCGTCTCCGAGGCGGCGTTCGACGCGTTGCACTACGTCGCCGCCAAGCGGATGACCGCGGGCAAGGTGACCGTGATCGACGCGACGAACGTGCAGCGGACGTCGCGTGGTCACCTCATCGCCTTGGCCAAGAAGCACCACGTGCTGCCGGTGGCGATCGTGCTCGACATGCCCGAAGGGCTGTGCATCGAGCGCAACGCGGCGCGACCGGACCGCGACTTCGGCGCGCACGTCATCCGACGGCACCGCAACGAGCTGCGGAAGTCGTTGCGGTCGTTGGAGAAGGAAGGCTTCCGGCGGGTGTACGTGCTGCGCACGCCCGAGGAGGTCGAGGCCGCCGAGATCGAGATCGAGCCGCTGCTGAACGACAAGCGGTCCGAGACCGGGCCGTTCGACGTGATCGGCGACGTGCACGGCTGCCGCGCCGAACTGGAGGAACTGCTCGAGAAGCTGGGCTACGTGCTGGACCGGGACGCCGAAGGCCGCCCGGTCGGCGCCGTGCACCCGGAAGGGCGTCGCGCGGTGTTCGTGGGCGACCTCGTCGACCGTGGCCCGGACACGCCTGGCGTGCTGCGCCTGGCGATGGGCATGATCGAGGCGGGCAACGCCTTGTGCGTCTGCGGGAACCACGAGCAGAAGCTTGTCCGGGCGTTGCGCGGGCGCAATGTCCGGGTGTCGCACGGGCTTGCGGAGTCGCTGGAGCAGCTGGGCGCGGAGCCCGAGGAGTTCCGCAAGCGAGTCGAGGCGTTCTGCGGCGGCCTGATCGCGCATTACGTGCTGGACGGCGGAAATCTCGTGGTCTCGCACGCCGGTCTGCCGGAGAACTACCACGGCCGGGCGTCGGGCGCGGTCCGCAGTTTCGCGCTCTACGGCGACACCACCGGCGAGACGGACGAGTATGGCCTGCCGGTGCGCTACCCGTGGGCACAGGACTACCGTGGTCGCGCCATGGTCCTATATGGACACACCCCCACGCCGGTCGCGGAGTGGATCAACGGGACCATGTGCCTGGACACCGGATGCGTGTTCGGTGGACGGCTGACCGCCTTGCGTTACCCGGAGCGTGAAGTCGTCTCGGTTGCCGCACACAAGGTCTGGTACGAACCAACCAAGCCGTTGCTGCCCCCGTCGGAGCTGCCGCCGCCCGCGGTCGCCCGGCGTGATCCCGACGTGCTCGACCTGGACGACGTGATCGGCCGCCGGATCGTCGAGACACAGCACCACGGCCGCGTTTCGGTCCGTGAGGAGCAGGCCGCGGCGGCACTGGAGGTGATGAGCCGGTTCGCGGTCGACCCCCGGTGGCTGCTCTACCTGCCGCCGACGATGAGTCCGGTCGCGACTTCACCGCTTCCTGACGTGCTGGAGCATCCCCGTGAGGCCTTCGAGGGGTACCGCGCTGACGGCGTCCAGTCCGTTGTGTGCGAGGAGAAGCACATGGGTTCCCGGGCGGTCGTGCTGGTGTGCCGGGACTCCGGCGCGGCCCGGTTCGGCATCGACGGCGCGGGCGCGGTCTACACCCGCACCGGACGGTCGTTCTTCTCGCCGGAGTTGACCGAGCAGTTGCTTGCCCGCGTCCGGGCCGCGGCCGACGGCCTGTGGGACGAACTCCGGACGGACTGGCTGCTGCTGGACGCCGAGCTGATGCCGTGGAGCGCCAAGGCAAGCGGGCTGATCACCCGGCAGTACGCGCCGGTCGGTGCGGCGGCTTCGGCGGCCCTTTCGGCGTCACTGGCGGCGTTGTCCTCAGCCGAGGACCGCGGCGTGGATGTCGGTTCGCTGCTGGCTTCCACGCGGTCGCGGGCGTCGAACGCCGCTGGTTTCCGTGCCGCCTACCGGCGTTACTGCTGGCCTGTCGACGGACTGGACGGCGTCCGCCTGGCGCCGTTCCAGCTGCTGGCCGCCGAGGGACGCTCGTTCGCGACCGAGCCCCATTCCTGGCATCTGGCCATCGCGGACCGGCTGGTCGCGGCGGACCCTTCGCTGTTCGTTTCCACCAAGCGCTTGTTCGTGGACACGACCTCCGAAGAGTCGGTCGCCGCGGGCATCGCGTGGTGGGAGGAGATGACCGGCGCCGGTGGCGAAGGCATGGTCGTCAAGCCCGCCGCGAACCTCGTCCGCGGTGCCAAAGGCCTGGTGCAGCCGGGAATGAAGGTCCGTGGCCGGGAGTACCTGCGCATCATCTACGGCCCGGACTACACCGAGCCGCACCACATCAAGCGGCTCAGGCAACGTGGCCTGGGACGCAAACGGTCGCTCGCCGGCCGGGAATATGCCCTCGGGCTGGAGGCCCTTGACCGAGTCGCCCGCAACGAGCCGCTTTGGCGCGTACACGAATGCGTGTTCGCCGTGCTCGCACTGGAGTCGGAACCAGTCGATCCCCGGCTTTAGGGCCCTGGCCGACGCCAGGGGCCTTCGGACCGGAACCGGCCCGGTCGATCGATGATCGGCCGGGTCCGCCCGTCGTCAGGCGTTGGGAAAGTCCCGGCGTTGTGAGTACGCGACGGGATGGGGCTTCGAGATCGCGCCCATCAGCTCCGCGAAACGCTTGGCTTCAGGGTTGCCACGGGTCGCCTGCACAGCGTCCATGTCGCGCCACGTGGTGCAGTTCAGGACGTGTGTTCCGTCGTCGCTGGGCAGGATCATCCCGTCGATGTATCCGTCCTGACGACTGAGCACCTCACCGAGGCTCCCGCTCATGAGCTCCACGAGCTTCGCCTGGTTCTCCGGCGCCACATCGAAGCGTATGACCATGGTGACGTAACCGTTGCCCATCGTTCTCCTAAGGCATGACAGAAAAGACTTACTGAGTGACATTTCGGAGGCGCCCGTCAGAGTACGAGGCGTGCCCTGAGAAAAAATGGCGAGTTTCAGCAAGGATCACCGGCTGTCGCACTGTTCTCCGGGCGTGGCTTCGCCCGGACCAGACGCGGTGGCGGCGGAAGCCATGTCAACCGCGCTAAGATCCGATGTCGGCCTCAGTGGAAGCCTTCGGGGCATGTCACACCCAGGAGCGTGCTATGCGCATCGGTGAACTGGCATCACGATCAGGCGTGAGCATCCGGTCCCTGCGTTACTACGAGGAGCAGGGACTGCTGGCCAGCACCCGCAGCGCGACCGGGCAACGGCACTACACGACCGACCAGATCGAGCGGGTCGACTTCATTCAGCGGCTGTTCGCGGCCGGCCTCTCCAGCCGTACCATCGCCGAACTGCTTCCCTGCGTCGAATCCCCCAGCGAGGGCAACTCGGACGCCGCCTTCGAACGAATGATGCTGGAACGCGACCGGCTGACGGCCCACATCGCCGACCTGCAACGCACCCGCGACTCGCTCGACAACCTCATCGCCGCGAACCGGGCCCACCGCGAGACCCTGCAAGCGGCAGCGGTCAGCCAGTGATCCGGAGTCGCACCGCGGCTCCCCGACGTCATCCGCCGACCCGCTCGCGCGTGTGAACCCCGTCACTCCCGGTTGCCCCTCACATCAATGTCAGTGCCTAGCTTTGCGGCCGTTGTCCCAACCGCAGGCTAGGAGGAATTCATGGACATCAAGGGAGTAGTCGCGCTGGTGACTGGTGCCAACCGTGGCATCGGCCGTCACTTCGTACAGCAACTGCTTGAGCGTGGGGCGACGAAGGTCTACGCCACGGCACGCAATCCGGAACGTGTCGACATAGCCGGAGCACATGTTCTGCAGCTGGACGTCACCGACCCGTCGTCCGTCGCGGCGGCTGCGGCAGCGTCGCCGGACGTCACGCTGCTGATCAACAACGCCGGGGTCTCCTTGAGCCAGAACTACCTCGACGGGAATCTCGACGACATCCGGCTGGAGCTGGAGACGCTCTTCTGGGGCACGTTGAACACGACCCGCGCGTTCGCGCCGGTGCTCGCCGCGAACGGGGGCGGCGCGGTCCTCAACGTGCTGTCGGCCATGTCGTGGTTCTCCTACGACGGCGCGAACTCCTACGCGTCCGCCAAGGCCGCGCAATGGGCGCTGACCAACGGCACCCGCCTGGAACTGGCCCGTCAAGGCACCTTGGTCACCGCCTTGCACATGGGTTTGGTCGACACCGACATGGCGGCTGGTTACGACGTGGACAAGCTGGACCCGGCCGACGTCGTGCGCACCGCTCTCGACGGCGTGGCGGCCGGAGCGCTGGAGATCCTGGTGGACGACGCCAGCCGACAGGTCAAAGCCGCGCTCGCCCTCGATCCCAGTGCCCTGTACCCGCAGACAGCGGCCGCTGCGTGACCGCGTTCCCCACCTCCCCCTGACACCCCACCCTCGTGAGTGTTTATCGGTGTTCTAACCCTGATAAACACTCACGAGGGGTCCTGAGAAGAGAGACAACAATGAACTCAGTGCGGGATGCCGCCACCGCGGACACGAACGCCGCCCCGACGACCGTGGTTCTTGCCGGCCGGGTCTTCGTTCCTCCCGGTGATCTCGAGACGTTCATCGCCGAGGCGCGGACGGTGTACCCGGTCGCGGCGGCGAACCCGGGAAACGTGCTGATGTCGTTCAGCGTCGAGGACGCGGCGGCCGGGATCGTCACCGTGCTGGAGAAATGGACGTCCCAGGAGGCGCTCGATCGGCACGTGGCCACGCCGGTGGTCACGGCGCTCCTCACCAAGTGGGGCCCGCGCATCCGCAACGAGGTTCAGCGGTTCGACGTACTCGACCCGAGCGGCCCCGGTGGACAGGAACAGCCCGGTGGCGCGCTTCCACCGGCGATGCAGATGATCCAGTTGCTCGGCGGGTTCCAGCTCGCGCAGGCGCTGTACGTCATGGCCAAGCTCGACATCGCCACGCGACTCGACGACGGGCCGAGGACCGTGGCTGATCTGGCGGCTGCCAGTGGGGCGCAGCCGGAGCCGTTGGGCAGGCTGATCCGGTCCCTCGCCACGGTCGGTGTTTTCCGGCACCTGCCTGACGGGACCGTCGAGACCACACCGCTCGGTGCGACGCTGTCCGCGAACCGCCCGGACTCCGCACGAGCCGCTGCCCTGTACTGGATGGAGACGCACTACCTCCCGTTCAGCGACCTGCTGCACAACGTCCGCACGGGCGAGACGGCTGCCAACCACTACTACGGGGAGCCGTTCTTCGACTGGATCGTCAAGAAACCCGAGCTGGTCGAGTTGCAGACGAGCACGATGGCCAACGTGACCGGCGGCCTGCGCGCCGGGATGTTCGATGACTACCGGCTTCCCGCCGGTGCGGTCGTGGCCGACATCGGCGGAGCGAACGGTTCGGTGCTCGTGCGATTCCTCGCCAAGGAGCCGGACCGGCGGGGCATCGTGTTCGACCTGCCCGAGGTCGTTCCCGGCGCCCGGCGGCACATCGAGGAGCAGGGGCTCGCCGACCGTGTCGATGTGGTGGCCGGTGACTTCTTCGAATCGGTGCCACCCGCGGATGTCTACGTCCTGGCGTACGTTCTGCACGACTGGGACGACGAGAAGTGCCGGCGCATCCTGGGCAGCATCGAGGCCGCCGCCAAACCCGGTGCCCGGCTGGTGATCGTCGAAGGCCTGGTGCCCGCAGGCGACGAGCCGCACCTCACCAAGATGATCGACCTGATCATGCTCGCCATGGGAGGAGGCAAGGAGCGCAGCGCGGACGAGTTCGAGCAGTTGCTCTCCTCGGCCGGGTTCACGCTGGACCGCATCGTGCCGACCCCGACCCCGTTCTCCTTCATCGAAGCCACCGTGCGGCCCTGACCACCCCCAGCTCACCCCTCGTGAGTGTTTATCAGGGTTAGAACACGGATAAGCACTCACGAGGGGGTTCGGGGTGTGGGGGTCAGCCCTCGGTGATGACGATCGAGGTTTTCGCGGCCCGGTGCCTGAGGTCCCGCAGCGGGCGGTACTCGGGGGACTCGTAGAAGTCGAGAACGCGCTTCGCCGAAGGGAACTCGATCAACGCCACCACCCCTGGGTCCCAGGAGCCCTCGATCACCCGTGTCGTGCCGCGCGGAACCAGGAAGACACCGTCGAACTGCTTGACCACACCGTCCACATTGGCGGCATAGTGCCGCATGGCGTCCGGGTCGATCATTTCCTCGATCGTGACGATCATGTATGCGGACATGCCGACTCCTTGGAGGGATTGAACTTCTGGGTACGAAACCGCGGGGTCGACGTCATGACCCCGCCGGGGCGAGGAACCGCTCAAGGGTGCCGACGAACCAGTCCGGGACCTCCTCGGCGATGAAGTGGCCGCTCGGTGCCGCGACGCCGGAGACGTGCGGGACGTACGGACGCAAGGGCGCGGCCACGTCCACATCACCGACGTGGCGCCCTGCCGCGACGACGAGCACCGGCATCGGCAGGCCGTCGCGTCCGGCGAGCAGTGCCCGGTTGGCCGTCCCGTCCTCAAGCAGGGTCCGGTACTGCTCGAACCCGCCGCGCAACCGGTCCTTTCCTTGGTAGGCCTTGGCGTAGTAGGCGAGGTCGTCGTCGGTGAACGTCCCCGGAGTGCTCAGCGCGCCGAACGTCGCGGAGACGAATTCGAGCTCGTGGCCGTCGAACAGCATCTCGGGGATCTCCGGAGCCATGAAGAACCCGAAGTGCCACATCCCGCCCTCGGCGACGTTCATCGCCTCCTCCAGGCCCAGCCCGGGGATCAGGGCATCGAGCAGGACGAGCGCGCTGACGTCGCCGGGATGCGAAGCGGCCCAGGCGAAAGCGACCATGGCGCCGATGTCATGGCCGACGACGACAGCCGGGCCGGTGAGCCCGAGCTCGGCGAGGACGCCCCGCATGTCGTCGGCCTGGTTGGTCTTGGCGTAGCCGCCCGCTGGCCGGTCACTGGCACCGGCGCCACGCAAATCGGGAACAACGACGGTGTGGCGCTGGGCGAGCGCGGGCATGACGCGCCGCCACGCCCGCGAGGTCTGGGGCCACCCGTGCAGCAGCACCATCGGGGGACCGGTTCCACCGACAGCGGCGGCGATCCGTGTTCCGTTCGTGCTGATCCGGTGCACCTCGAAGGCAATCGGCAGCCAGTCAGGACGGGCCGTGGTCTCCGCACCGGGGAGCTCGTGCTGTCGCAGGGTCATGTCGTGCCTCATCCACTCTCCCGGGCGCGGCCACGCAGGGGCCCGAGCCCTTGTCAGCCGCGTGCGGGCTCGGGCGCCACCGCCGGCACGATCACGTGCTCGATCAGGCGGCGAAGGAGGTCGGGGTCGAGCTTTCCGGGAGTTTCGAAAACGAGCCGGAAGAACGCCGTCGCCGGGACCACGCTGCTGATCAGCTCGATGTCGACGTCCGGCCGCAGCTGCCCGCGCTCCGCGGCCCGCTGCAGCAGTGCGCGCAGATGCGCCGTCCCGAGGTCGACCACTTTCTGCCGGATCGCCTCGTGGACCTCGGGTTCGCGGTACACCGCCGTGGCGAGCCCGCCGACGAGCCGCGTGCCCTTGACGTCGAAGTAACCCTCGACCCCGGCCAGGGCGAGCAAGTCCGAGCGGAGCGAGCCGGTGTCGGGTAGTTCGAGGTCCGACGGCGCCAGCAGCGCGACCGCGTCGGTCACCAACGCGGCCTTCGACGCCCAGCGCCGGTACAGGGTCGCCTTGCTCGACCTCGTCCGGGCCGCCACGGCATCGAGCGTCAACCTGTCGTAGCCGATTTCGACGAGGAGAGCCAGCGCGCCGAGCAGTACCTCCCGCTCACGCGCGCCCTCCATCCGTTGTCGGGCCACTGATTCCGGCATCTCCGCACCTCCCGCCGACCAATATAGAACGAAACCGTTTCGTACACAACGTGAGGACGGCTCGACTTCTCGTCTTGCCGCCACAGCGACCTAGCTCGCCGGTTTGCCGAACCAGTGGGCGGCGGCCTGCGCGAACTCGTCGCGATCGGGGGCGTCCTCGTCGACCCAAGCCACAACGCCGTCAGGACGGACGAGCAGGGCGCGAAATCCCAGGTCCTCGCGCACCTGACCGGCTGCATACCGGATCCGGCCCGCCCAGCCCTTGGCCGTGGTCTCCAGCACGTGGTCGCTGCCGAATTCGAGCGCGATGCCCTGGCCCTGGCGCATCAGGTCGCCGAGGCGGGTGCCGTCCTCGAAGCGGAAGTCCGGGGCGGTCCGGCCGACGAGCGGGTGCTTGCCGCCCAGGTCGTAGCGGTGGAACAGGCCAGAGGTCTGCCGGTACACGTGTGTCGTTCCGTCGGGGGTGTTCATCAGGTCGTGGACCAGTCGCCGCAGTGCGAGGGCGTTGGGACCCGGCTGCATGGTGGCCACTTGGGCGCGCGACCAGTCGAGCACCGAGGCACCGACCGGGTGGCGCTCGCTGTGGTACGTGTCGAGCAGGCCGTCGGGCGCGTGCCCGTGCACGGTGGCGGCGAGCTTCCAGCCGAGATTCACGGCGTCGCCGATGCCGAGGTTGAGTCCCTGGCCGCCGAGGGGCGAGTGGATGTGCGCCGCGTCGCCCGCGAGCAGCACGCGGCCCTTGCGGTAGGCGGTCACGTGCATCGCACGGTCCGTGAAGCTGGAGGCCAGATGGACCTTGGTCAGCGTTACGTCGGTGCCGGAGATGCGGCGCAGGACCGTTTCGAGGTGCTCGCGGGTCGGTGGCTGGGAACGGTCGAATGTGCCGCCGTCGAAGTCCATCATGCCCAGATAGCCTTCGAACGGCGTGCGCAGGTACATGCCGTTCGGCGTCAGAGTGAACCCGAGCGGCAGCCGATGCGGGTCGCCGAACGTGATGTTGGCGACGTAGCCGGTGAACAGCGGCTCGGTGCCCTCGAAGTCGAAGCCCACGAGTTCGCGAACCGCGCTGCGGCCGCCGTCGCATCCCACCAGCCAGCGCGCCGCGTACTCCTGTCCGCCCGCCGTGGCGACCACGGCCTCGTCGTCCTGGGCCACGGCCGTGACGGCAACACCCCGGATGATATCCACACCGAGCGCGGCGGCCCACCGCGACAGCACCGCCGTGACTGCTTCAAGGCTGGTCATGAAGCCTTCCATCGCCGGGCTGGGCAGCCGGAACGAGAGGGCGGACGCGTCGATGGTGGCCGCGTCGAGGCCCAGGCCCGCGAAATGGCTCACCCCACGGGGAACCGGCACTCCCACCGCTTCGGGGTCCGCGCCGACCTCGTTCTCGTCGGCGCCCGAAGCCTTCACCACCGCTGCGAGCAGTCCGCGGCGGTAGAACGCCTCGGCCGACCCTGCGGTCAGGCCCCGTAACCCGAGCGGGAGCGTCTTCAGCGGCGAGCCGGGTTCCTGGTCCCGTTCGAGGACAAGCACCGAGCAGCCGGCCAGGGCGAGCTCGCCTGCCAGGAACAGGCCGACCGGACCGCCGCCGGCGATCAGTACGTCATGCATCAGAGAGACTCCTGCTTGGGAAGATCGGACTGGGCTAGCGGAGATGGGTGAGACCGGCGAGGACGATGGCGATGCCGGTGAGGAACTGGTCGCGGTCGTCGTGCTGCTTTGTCTGGCCCACGATGGCGTGCATGAACGGGTAGTTCTCGGGATCGAGCTCCTGCCACGCCGTGGACGTCGCGTCGAAGAACTCTTCGCGATCCATGTCGGGCTGGATGCCTGAGGTGTCCCCGTCCATGCGGGCGTTCTGGCTGACGGCTCCGAGGATGTAGTGCACGAGCGTCGACGTCGCGTCGAACCAGGAGGCTCGCGGCACGCCCAAGGCGCCCACCTGCCTGCCGATCCGTTCGAAGATCTCCACCGTCACCGGTCCGGCCGGATTCCGGACGATCTGCAGCGTCAGCCGCGTGGCGAGCCACTGGTGGTGTTCGGCTATCGCATCGAACAGGGCCAGCGCGACCCGGCGGATCTCCTCCTCGGGCGTGGCCACAGCCTGGGAGGATTCGGTCTCCAGAGCCGAGGTGATGACCGTTTCCGTCGCCGTGTCCAGCAGTTGGTCCCTGTTGCCGACGTGGTAGTAGATCGCCCCGGACCCGGTCGCGAGGCGCTCGGACAGCGCCCGGACCGTCAGCGCGCCCTCGCCGCCCGAATCAAGCAGCCCGATCGCGGCATCGATGATCTGCTCCCGCGAGAGCACCTGGTTACGCCGCTGAGGCCGGCGGTCGCGCGTTGCCATACCGCCATAGTGGCACGCTTTGGAGCGTCGTACCAACTTGGTGCGTCGTTCCAACGCCCTGCGAGTCGGTAGGTGCCTTGGGTGGCGCGACGTTCGGGTTCATCCCTGTCGCGGGGTGTGGCGGCCAAGTGCCGGAAGCTGCGCAAGGTGTCTAATGGGGACACATGTGCTGGACGTCAGCCGAACGCGCAGCACAGTTTCACGGCGGGGTCAAACCGAACGTTAGTGATCTACGACAATCGGGTTGGTCACAGGGGTGGTGTTCGCCGACTTGCTCACCGCAATCCATTTGCGAGGAGGACTGCCATAAGGGCGGGGCGGTGCGGCCGGTCAGGTGGTGATGACTGCGTGACCCGATCGGGTGAAGTTCGCTAGTTTGGCGAGCGACGAATATAGAGCACACATGTGCGGTGCACGCGCTGCCTTCTTGTGTGTGTGACGTACATCGATGCAGTGTCTGCCGGTCGGATCAGTTCGTTTGCGTCGGAATGATGTGCTCAAAGATCCTCGGTGCATCGTCGTGTAGCTCTACGTGAGGGCCTCAGTGGCCTCTATGCGGTGATCGGGCTGTGTCAGTATTTGCCCGTGGCGAAGACCTTCAGCTACGCCGACGCGGTAAAGCGCCTGGGAGCCAAGGAGCATACGCTCGTCGCCGCCTTGGACAAGATCTTGGGTGGATCCCTGCTCGGTGGCGTGGCCTTCGGAGTTATGGAGTTGTTGAGTTGGTTTGATGCCAAGGTCGATGTTGTTCGGCTGAGTAGCGAACTGTTGATCAAAGCGGGTGAGAAACGACGCGGTGTCAGCCGGTACACCAGGACTCAACGTCTCCAGGCCGCCCATGCCATCGTTGTGGTGATCGCCTTCTTTGACGCCCTTCGTGAGCTGAAGTTGCCGGTGAAGCTGAAAGACCTCGGGTTGCGAGATCGTGAAGATCAGCTCGAACTCATCGGTTTGACTAGTCTGTTCGACGGCAACTGGCTGCTGCCTCACGCCAGTCAGCCCTACAGTCAGAATTTGAGCTCCATAGCATCACAGTACGAACGAGCCGGAGCGGCGCTGCTGCAACTGTTCAAGGAGCACGACGTCTGGAGCAAGCTCGAAGAAGACAACCAGAGCTGTGCCGAGGAACTCCTTGCCAACGTCAGCAAGCCCGCCACCAGCAGATACGAGGAATTGATCCGTCAAATCGCTGGTGACTATCCGGAACTGCGCTTCTGGTTGCAGGCGCACGAGAACAGCGCGGTGATGGCTGGCTTGGCGCAAGTCGAATCAGCCTTGCAAGCGATACAAGTTGGTGCCAAGCCCGACCGTCGCAGGGAGGAACTCGCGCGACGGTACCGCGCTGTGTTGGACAGGCCGATCATTGATCCCGACGAAGTATTCCCAGGGTTGTCGCTCCCGTCGACCCAAGCCGCCTACATCGACCCCGCCTACCAAGTCGTCCCGATGACCCCGACGGCGTCACCCGCAGTTCTATCATGGTGGAACCGGGTACCGGTCCGGCATGACCTGCATCAGTACCTCGTCGGATACCTGACCTCTCCTAAAGCGGCGACGCACCCTCTGGTCGTTCTGGGCGACCCGGGCTCCGGGAAATCGCTGCTGACGAAGGTCCTCGCCGCACGCCTGCCCGCCAGCGACTTTCTGACGGTACGGGTCGAGTTACGTACCGTACCAACCGAGGCGGACCTTCTGGAGCAGATCGAGCACGGGCTGCGGTCCGCCGTGCATGAAGACCTGTGCTTCGCCGAACTGTGCCGGTCTGCTGCGGACTCGCTACCCGTTCTCCTGTTGGACGGGTTCGATGAACTCCTTCAGGCCACCGGTGTCAACCAGACCAACTACCTGCACAGGATCGAACGGTTCCAACGCGAACACCTCGAACTCGGACGCCCGATAGCGGTTGTGGTCACCAGTCGCATCACCGTGTCCAGTGGGATGCAGATCCCACCGGACACGGACGTACTGAGGCTGACTCCTTTCAACGACGCGCAGGTAACGCAATGGTTGACGATATGGAACCAGTCGAACGCGGACTATTTCTCCCGCAACAACCTGGTTGGCTTACAGCCTGAACTTGCCTTGCGACATCGGGTCCTGGCAGTACAGCCCTTATTGTTGCTGATGCTGGCACTCTGCGATGCTGCGGACAACGTGCTGCATCGTCCGCACGACAGCCTCGGCCGCGCCGGTCTGTACGAGCGGTTGCTCATCGGGTTCGCCAGGCGTGAGGTGGGTAAAGACTGCAATGACCGTGCACCGAGAGATCTTGATGTCGCCATCGAGAACGAACTGGAACGGCTCGCTGTGGTGGCACTCGCCATGTTCCATCGAGGGTCTCAGTGGGTCACTGAAAAAGATCTCGATGACGACCTCCTGACACTCCTGGGCGTACAGCAACCGCAACGAGGACATGGCATGCGGACCCCACTGAGTGCCGGCAGTGCGGTACTCGGCCGCTTCTTCTTCATGCAATGTGCCGAAGCGCAGCGCGACTCACACACGCTGCGCACGTACGAGTTTCTGCACGCGACTTTCGGCGAGTATCTTGTCGCACGCTTCATCTGGCGAGTCCTGTGCGACCTGTTGCCCAACGAGTCGTCTCGTTCACGCCGACGAACAGACACTCCACTCCATGATGATGATCTTCACGCGATGCTGTCGTTTACACCCTTGACGTCAAGCAGATCCGTCATCGACTTCCTTGCCGAGATGGCAGCCGTCGAACACGAACGCGACAAACTCACGCACATCGTCCAGCGCCTTTTCGCGCTTTCTGTCGAACATCGGGCACGATCCCGAGACAGGTACCGGCCAGTTCTTCGACCGGCGCCCGCCCGCTACGCCATTTACAGCCTTAATCTGTTGGTGCTCTCGGTCGTGCTGCGCGACAAACTGGAGACCTCGACGCTCGGTATCGAGGACTGGTCGAAGCTCACCGCGTTCTGGCGATCGCAACTCTCGGCCGTGGAGTGGTCGGCTGTGATGCAATGCCTCAGCGTCTGGTGGTCAGACGTGTCAACTGTCACTGTGACGATCGGCGACACTTGGCCGACCTTTGTGGATCAGAGACGTCTCAACCGGTCTCTGCCACTCCAGGACGCCGCCCGGGAGTCACACTTCACCGCGGACCCGGTGAGTAACCTGTTCAGATATCCGTTCGAAGCACTACCAGAAGATCGATTCGACCCGGTGTACGCGCGTGCACTGCTCGAGGTGACCGCGTCCATAGGTGAACCTCATACTCGCGAACAGCGCTACATGCGCTGGGTCGACCAGTTTCCCCATGTGGTTTTGGACAACCTCAGGCGTGACGTCACAGTGGGCGTCGAGACACTGCGCCAACTGTCAACAACCTGCCTGAGCAGAAGCAGTGCCTTTATGGTGTTGGTGTGCGACCGCATTGGCCGCGGCGGCCCCGACACCGAACTGATCGAACTAGTCGAAGCCCTACAAAAGATGGGACTTCGCAGCAACAACTACGAGGTCGCACTTGTCGACGCATGGTTACGGCTCCACGAAATCGGACACCACTTCCCGGCTGAACGCTCCTACCCGGATCTCCTCGAGATGCTACTCAGCGTCGACCTTATACACATCGAGAAGGTCCGCCCCGACCTGATCAAACGAGCCCGGACCGCCGCGAAAGAGTTGGGTGTCCTCGGCTCAGAGAAAAATCAAGGCTGACAGCGGATCTCCGCGATGCCCACGTCGCAGGACCGCGGATCTATGCGGATCTATGACGTGACGGCGATAATCGCCAGGCCTTCGGGACTGAGCGCCGCCATCAGCACCTCGCCGTTCGGCGTTACCGAGGTGATCGCCGGTGGACGCAGATCCGTGCCGTTGACCCACATGTCTTCTCGCAGGCCTTCGGTGCCGGTGATCGCGCCGTTGGGGCTCAGCCGGAGCAACGAACTGTTCCCGGGGACCGGTTCACGGTGATAAAGGAGGTACTCGCCGGCTGTGGTCTGGCCGATCAGGATCGCGCCGTCGGCTTCGGTTCGTACGGTTGTGCCGTCGCTGAGCAGCAATTCGGTTCCCACCAGCATGGTGAGGTCATTGGCTGAGACCGCGGCACCGCGAGGATTGACCTGCCAGGCGACCGAGCCATCGGGAGCCACGCAGCCGAGCATGCCGTCGCTGAATCCGTACGCGCGACCCGTCAGGTCGACCCCGATCAGGCACGCCAGGAAGCCGAAGGCTTCCGCCGTCGCTTCAACAGTGGATTCCTTGCCAGTCAAGGGATCGAGCGACACGATGGTGCGGCCCGGACGTGTCTCGTCGTAACGGACGAAGGCTATCCGGCCGTCGGGGCGCAGTACCGGCTCACCACCGGGTGTCCATTGGGCAACACGAGTCCCGTTGCCGTCGAGCAGGAACAGCTCCGCGTCTGTCGCGGCATAAGCGGTGTCGTCGGCGGTGGCGAACAATCGTGCAGGGCCGGGCAGGTCGTGCACCGACCACGCGGGTGTGCCGTCTTGGTACTTGGTGATGGTGTTTCCGGCGCGTGCGATCAGCGAGCCGTCCGTCAGCATCACGGCGTCCTCGCCGGGCACCTCCGCCGCCATGACCGGGGAGGTAAGGCGGATCACCCGCACCGAACCGGCGAACGAGGGCGCACACACCTGGGCGATGCCGTCCGCGCCGGACCGGACCACGACGTTCAGGCGGCGCGGAGGTGAGGCGATGTCCGTGAGAGCGCTTGACTGCGGGCCCTGGACGATCCGCTCGGGAAGCCCGTCCGGACTGTTCCAGGGAATGCGCCCGGCCAGGCGTGCGGACATCACCATGGCCCGGGTCCGAACTCGACGCGCGTCGGCGGGGGCGACAGATTCGCCTCGATGTACTGGGTCAGCTGTTCGACGGTGGTCTCCTTGATGCCGTCCATGGTCCCCCTGATCGAGTCTTTCTGCGGTGGCGGCCAGAAACTGTAGACCTTCACCCGTCCGGCCCCGTCCCGGCCACCCATCGCCAGGCCGACATGGTCGACGCCGTTCCACAGCACGATGTCACCACGCGCCGGCGCGGGGCCGCCGGGATTGCCCGCGTTGTACGGCTGACGGGTGCGCGGGGTGAGCCGCCGGGCCAGGTAGTCGAACCAGGAAGT
Source organism: Kibdelosporangium persicum (assembly GCF_013280595.1). GTDB lineage: Bacteria > Actinomycetota > Actinomycetes > Mycobacteriales > Pseudonocardiaceae > Kibdelosporangium > Kibdelosporangium persicum. Next base: position 52,146 of record NZ_JAAATY010000022.1, on the reverse strand, counting down.
GCCGCCCAACGCGGCACCAGAGGCGACATAGGTCTCGTGAATCCACCGCCAGCTCAATGTGCCGGCGCGATAGGCGACGAGCAGCACCATCTCCCAGCAGTTGATCGTCATCGTGGGGGTGATCGTCGGGGCGGCGCTCTCCGACGCGGCAGACGCCCACGCGTCGAACGTGTCGCCCGATCCGGGACGCGACGGAACCCACGTCGCCTGGCTGCCGACCGCCGCGCCCATGGCGTCCGCGGTCACGGCTTGCAGGAGGTCGTGGATGGGGTCCACGACCCGGCTGTTCCAGCCGGCCATGAACTGCACGGCGGCGTCCCGGATGCCGGTCAGCGTCGGCACCGGGAGCCGCGGGTTGGTGTACATCTCCAGGATGTCGGGATTGCTGAACCCGTTGAGCGTCAACGCCGCCCGCCGCCAATCGGACGCTCCCACCACCTCGCGGAAGTACTCGATGCGCGCCTGCCGGGACGCCGCGCCGTTGATCGCGTGGATCGTGTCGGTGACGCGGTGCGGCGGCGGGGTCATCAGAAAGGCGCGGAGCGCGGCCTTGAACAACTCGACGTGCAGGGTCGGCGAGATCGCCCGGATCTCCGCGTCCCGATCCCCGTCGTTCATCTGGTCGAGCACCTGCACCGCACCATGGAAGTCGGGCGGCTGCTGGCCCATCTTCTGCTGTAGCTGGAGGTTGAGCTCGGAACCGCTGGGCTGTGCCGTGGACGTCAAGGGCTGACGTTGCACACCCAGCAGCCGGCACACCGCGGCATTGCCCGCCTGACGCTGGAGCTCGACGAGGCCCGCGCCCGGGGTGGCCGCCTTGTCGGGAATCGACGGCTGGGCCGGCCCACTCTCGTGGACGTGGTGGTCCCATTCCCTCGATCCCATCGGCCCAGGATGACGGCCCGTTCGGCGGCCGTCCAAGCCAGGAAGCCAGGATTGCCCCCGCGTGGCCCGTTCCTGCCCGATCGGGCGAGCGTCCGGTCTTGCCGTTCGTGCGCCGTCAGAGACGACCTCCGCGGGCGCGGGGCCGCGGTTCAGCCCGGTGTGCGACCACTGTGGTCATCCGGCTGGATGACACGGGGAGACAAGGTGTGAGAGTCCGGCGGCGACACCACTCTTTCGTTCAGGCTCCGGAGGCGTCACCCACCCAGCAGAGTGCATTTGTGGGTCGTGCCGTTGTGAGGCAGGTTCCGCCTCGATAACGTCGTTTCCGTTCAATGCTGGGACAACTCGGAGCAGGCCCGTGCACATCCGCGGCTCTGGCCGGGACTTGTCCGTCGTCCACTGTCGTCGAATGACAGGAATGTGGTCATGGTAGGGAAAAACCTGGTACGGGCCGTCGTGGCAGCGGTGATCGCGCTCGCCGGAGTCACCATCCCGTTGGCGGGCACCGCTTTCGCGGACCCCGCTGTCAAGATTGTGAACCGTGCGTTCGATCAGTGCCTGGATGCCGACACGGGCACACTCGATGCCAACGGCACGAAGGTGCAACTGTGGGACTGCCACGACGGTGACAACCAGTGGTGGCACTACGACCGGGACACGGGCACGCTCCGCAACGACGAATCTGGGCGTTGTCTCGACGTGGATCTGGCCGACCACAGGATTCAACTGTGGGATTGTCACGGCGGTGACAACCAGCGGTGGCGGGACGACCCGACAGGCCTGGCTCTGGAGTCCGACGCCCTCGACTCCTGCCTGGACGTCGCCCACGACTCCCTGAGGCAGAACGGAGCCGAGATCCAGGTGCAGGAGTGCACGGACGCACCGTCGCAGCAGTGGTCGTTCATTTATGACTGACTTACTGACTGAAGACACCGAGCGTCGGGCCTACGAACCCGACGCTCGGTGTCTTCTCGGGTCGGCTGGCCGCACCGAAACGCGCACAGATTGTCCGCACTTCGTCTCGATCACGTTGGCGGGAGGGGCTTCCAGAAAGGCGGAACGTTCCCGGTTCTCCGGGCGGACTTGGTCCGCCGACCTGGTCGCGATCGTCGGTAGGATCGGTGTAAGCGCCGCATGCTGGAGGTTTCCGCGATGACGCCAGATGATGGCCCGCAGTTCACCCTGCCGGGCTACAGCGGGCTGGTCGAGGTTGCCAAGGGCGGGGACAGCGTCGTGTACCGGGCCCGGCAGGAGGGACTGGACCGGGACGTCGCCGTCAAGGTGATTCTGGTCGACGACGCGGCCACGGCCGCCAGATTCCAGCGGGAACTGGAGATCACTGTACGGCTGGGGCGGCAGCACCCGAACATCGTGACGGTGATCGACACCGGCACGGTCGGTGAGGGCAAGCCGTGTCTGGTGATGGAGTATTACGACCTGGGTTCGTTACACGACCGGTTACGTGAGCGTGGTGCGTTCGCGGTGGAGGACGTCGTCGCGGTAGGTACCGTGGTGGCGGATGCGCTGGCATTCGCGCATGCCCAAGGCGTGTTGCACCGGGATGTCAAGCCACAGAACATCCTCATGCTGCCCACGTCATACGTACTGGCCGACTTCGGCTTGGCGCGGGGGATCGACGCAGGTCATTCCGTTTCGTTGGAGCGCTTCAGCTACCGGCACGCGGCACCGCAGATCCTCGACGGCGAGCCGCCCACAGTGGCGGACGACGTCTACTCCCTGGGTTCGACGCTGTACACGCTGCTTGACGGCAGGCCGCCGTTCGCGGCCGAGGACCCGGACTCCGACACAGCGTTGTCCTACATTCGGCGGGTGCGCAGCGACCGCCATCGGCCACTGTCCAGAGGGGACGTTCCGGCCGAGCTGGCCAGTATCGTCGACCGGTGCCTGTCGAAGGAGCGAGCCGACCGTTTTCCCGACGCTGCCTCGGTTCGTGCCGCGCTGGCCGCTGTGACCACCGACGCGCAGGCATGGGCGCCCCGGGCCACGGGTGGGACCAGGGCGACTGGCGACATCGCGGCGCGACTCGCGGGTACCGCGGTCGTGCGTGATCGGACCGCGGAGTCGTTCGACGCGCCGAAACCGCCGGAACCTGTTCGCACGGTGCGCCCCATCGCCACGTCCGCACTGGCCCATTTGGACAGTGGGGTGCCTGCCCAGGCAAGCGAGGAAGCCACGGGCAGTGGCAAGGATCTGGTGCTGGACGAACCTGCCGCGCCACCTGAGGACACGATCGAGAAACACAGGCCATGGCGGCGGATCGCGCTCCTCGGTGCGACCGCCGTCGTGGTCGGGACTGTGATCGGCGTGTTGATGGCCCTGTTGCGCGATTCGGCGCCGACGCGCCGCCCGGCGCCGTTGGACGGCGGGGTGTCGGTGCCGACGTACACCGGGCCGGAACCAGGGCGGACCGGCCTGCCTGAGGTCGACACCAGCGACCCCAAGCTCAGCCCGGCCATTGTCGGGCTGGAGGACCGGTCGACCAGCGTGGTGCTGCGATGGACCGACCCGACCGACAGAACCGGGACTTTTGTCGTGACGCGCAGAGCCGGCGACACGTACGAAGTCGTGGCACGCGTCTCGCAGGGCACGACGCAGTTCACCGTCGAAGGACTGGACCCTGCCGCGCGTCAGTACTGCTTCCAGGTAGTGGCCATTGTGGACAGTGGTCGCCGCGGCGCATCGCCGGAACGGTGCACCGGCATGCGCGGCTAGGTCGTGTTTCGGATGTCCCGGTCGATGAGAGTCTGCCCCGGCCGGAGGCCGGAATCGGCTCGGTGGCGTCAGGGGCCGCATCCGGCCCGGCTATCGCGATCGGGCATTTGAAACACGACCTACCGCCTGCGTAGGGGGCGCGGATCGACAGGCCACAAGAGCCGTCGATGCCATGGGACAACTCGCCGAGCCGCGCGTCGCAGCACGCGGAGGTCGGTCCAGGCTTCCGGACGAGGAGTTGGTGGATTGGGACCGAACGCGGCCTGGTCGGCGGCGCACGCGAGGCGTGCCGCCGGGTGGGGATCGCCGTGCCGCGGTAGCGGGAGCAGTGCCGCGAGACCGGCGGCGATGTCCGGAGCGGCCTGCGAGCCCACAGCGGGTCGCCCCAGCAGGACAAGCAGATCGAGGACTTCGGCCCACGCGCCCTGCGGACCGCGACGCCGGTGTCGCGCGCGCCGAACGGTCCGGGCGCCGGCCACCACGACCAACGGCAGCACCAGGAGCCCGATCAGCAACGCGATGGTCTGACCAAGCCGGCTCGCAGCGGGAGTACCGGTGGTTGCCGGTGGTGCTGCCTGCTGATGGCTGGGTGCCGGTGGTGTGGACCGAGGTGAGGCGGGCACGATCGCGCTCGTGGCGCGTTCCGCCAGTCGCGCGAGAACTTCTTGCCTTGCGGCGTCGACGGTGGGTGTCGAGCCGTCGCCCGACGGGGTCGGGTTGAACGCATGCCAGCCCCAACCGGCGAAGTAGACCTCAGGCCAAGCTGTCGCGTGTCTGCCGCGCACGATCAGCGTGCCGTCTTCGGCTCGCTCGCCAGGAGCAAAACCCACGACGATCCTCGTCGGCAGCCGGGCGGCGCGAGCCAGCACGGCGAACGCGGCGGAGAACTGCTCCGCCGTTCCCGCCTGTGCGCCTGCCTCTTCCGGCGGGCCGAGCAGGAACGTGGTCAGCCGCGCATAGGAGGTGCCGGTCGGCGCACCCGCGTCGAACTTGCGGCCTGAGCGCACGGCGTGCTCGATGGCGACGGCCTGTTCGTACGGGGTGTTCGCGTTGTGGGTGGCTTGCCGGGCGTATTCCGCGAGCTGCCACGGCAAGTTCGGCGTGGACAGGTATGGCGCGGTCACCGGGGTGTCGGGTACACCGGCCGCGGTGATGTCGTCCGGGCGGGCATCATCCAGGTCCCCGCTGATCTCGTAACGCGTTCCGGCCCGAAGTCCGCCGGGGACCACGCTGGATCCGGAGTCCGGGTCGACGTCCACGTTGGGCAGCGAGACGTGGACCGGATCGCCGACGGTGGGCAGCCAGGGACCGTCCAAACCGGACACATGTACGTTCGCGGTGACGCGAGTCCGGCGTTGCCCGGCAGGCAGGCTGGCCTGCTCGTCCGCGCCCAACGGCCGGTACAGCCCGCTGACGCGCCAGGAGGAGCCGGTGTACTCCGCCAGCGCGACCAGCCGGATCGGCCGGGGTTCACCTCGCACCCGCATCAGTTCCACGTCACCCTGGAGTGCCCACGCGGCCAGCCGGGGCAAGGGGCTTGGCTCGGACAGCCGATGCGAAGGCGGCCGGACCAGTTCTCGCGGCTCGAACGCGTCGCTCATCGGGAGAACCGCGGCGAACAGGCCGACACAGGCCGAGCCGACTGTCACCACGACGGCTGACGCGGGCGCGATGTGTCGGCCGTTGGGGCGGTCGAGAAACAGCCATCCCGCGGCGGTGAGCAGCAACAGGCCGGCAGCCGCCAAACCGTACCGATCTGCCTGCCCGTTGGTGAGCAACGCGGTCGCGACATACAGCACGCTGGCACCTGCCGGCGGCGCCACCAATGCACGACCGTCGCGCGCGACGCGTGCCGCGACAATCAATCCGACGATCGCGGCAAGCAGTGCGCCAGGAAGCATCAGGTCGATGGTGGCCGGAGCTGGCCGAGGCGCGGTCAGCAACCGGGGTACCGAGTCGCGCAACGCGGTCACGAGGCCAGTACCGGTCGAAATGGCCGCCAGAGACGTACCGAGGGCCACCACACCGGCGAGTACGCCCACCGCGATGCCGATCCTCATCTTGAGGCGTACGGCCAGCGCCACCAGAACAACCGGAGCGACGGCGGCGAGCATCATCGTCAGTAGTGCCTGCCATCCGGTCCACCCCTCCGACAGGTGGAACGAGGCCACCATGAGGAGTGCCGCGGCCCAGCACACACGGCCGATCACGGAACCATCCCCCGATCCCACAGCTCCAGCAGTTCCTCCGCGCGGGGACCGCGGAGCACAAGAACGTTGTCGGCGGTGTCGACGCGTCCGGTGTACCGAAGGTCGACCAGGAGCACGACGCCCACGACGGCACTGGCGGCAACCAGCACCAGCGAACCGGCGTCGGCGAGCGTGCCGCTGATCACCGCCACGACGTCACGGCTGTGCGGCAGCACGGCCGCTGGACGGTCGTCGCCTGGAGTTCCGGCCACATCGGCCAATGCCGCGAACAGGCTGGCTATCGCGGCGGCGTCGTCGCTGCCGGGCAACCCGCTGATCTCGACGTCCACGCCACCGGACACGGTGCGCAGCCGCACCGGACTACCAGCCTCGATCGCGGCACTCACCAGTGATGACGCCACCTCGACGGCATCCTCGAAGTCCACATCGACGTTGCGGTAACTGGAGATCCGGTCGTCGAGCAGAACGGCGAGCTGAGGCCGGGCGGGGTCGGCGTCTTCGCGGATCATGAGCGTGCCGGTCCGGGCACTGGTCGCCCAGTGCAGCCGTCGCAGGTCGTCTCCTGGCGTGTATTCCCTTAGTCCCACCAGGTCCGTGCCGCCGCGCTCGACTTGTTCGGTTGTTCCGTCGTGGTTGCGGCGTACCCCGGCTGGCAGCGTTCGGACCGTCAGCGTGCGGGGGAGGACATGCACGTTCACCGTGTCGCCGAGGCTGATGGTCCGGCGAGCAAGACCCGCTATGCCGTGCCGGTGCACCACCAGACGGCCGACGACACGCACTCCCCGCCGCAGAGTGGGAATCGCATATGTCATCTCCTTCGTCTCGCCGGGGCGCAGCCGGGAGGCCTGCACCGGAAGCGGCTCACCGTCCAGATGGTCGACGGCGTCCAAGGTGACAGGCCATGCGCTTCCCTTGTGCCGCACACGAAGCGTCGCGGTGCAGGTGCCGTACCGGGCGACTTGGACCGGAAAAACCGTGCGTTCCAACGAGATCGGTACCGGGACCGCGACCGACACGAGCCCCAGTGTCGCAAGCAGCAGCAGGCCCGCGCCGAAAGCGATCAGGCCGGGATAGCGCCACGCGATCCCCGTTGCCAGCAGTGCACCGCCGACCAGCAGCGCACCGCTGCCTCTCGGGGTCAACCAGCCCAGTACGCGGAACATGTGCGCTCAGTTCGTCGGGCTGGGCACGTCGACCTTGGCCACCGCGTCGGTGACGACCTGGTTCGCTGTTGTCCCAGCGAGGATCGCGTCTCTCGTGAGCACGAGGCGATGGGCCAGTACCGGCGCCGCGAGCCGTTGAACGTCGCTGGGGACGACATAGTTGCGGCCTTGTGCGGCGGCGTATACCTGGATACACCGCACGAGCGCTCGCAAACCTCGTGAGCTGGCACCGAGCCGGAGCCGCGTATCCGTTCGGGTGGCCATTCCGATCGACCGGACGTATCGCAGCAACGGCTCGGCCACGAACAACTGGCGCAGCATCCGTGTGTACGTGACCACCTCGTCCGGCCTGCTGACCGTCGGCACGTCCACGACCGCGCCCGCGCTGCCTGACGGCTGGAGCACTTCCAGTTCGTGCTCGACATCCGGGTAGCCGAGTGCGGTACGGATGAGGAACCGGTCGAGTTGTGCCTCCGGCAGGCGGTACGTGCCGTCCAGGTCGATGGGGTTTTGTGTTGCCACGACCAGGAACGGGTCGGGCACCAGGTGCACTGTGCCGTCCGCGGTCACTGTCCGTTCCTCCATCACTTCAAGGAGGGCGGACTGGGTTTTGGCCGCGGCGCGGTTGATCTCGTCGGCCAGCACGACGTTGCCGAACACCGGTCCCGGACGGAAGCGCACGTCGCCGGTGCGTGGGTCGTACACCGACGTGCCGGTGACATCGCTGGGCAACAGGTCGGGTGTGAACTGGATGCGGCGCGTCACGCCGCCCAGCGCCGCCGCGACCGACCGGGCCAGAGTGGTCTTCCCGGTCCCCGGGACGTCCTCGATCAGCACGTGGCCACCGGCGAACAAGGCCACCAGCACGAGGTCCACCGCGGAACGCTTGCCGCGTACGGCGATTTCGATGGCGTCGCCCAGTCTGGCGTGCAGGGTGCGGAATCCGACGATGTCACCGGTCGACAGGGCGGTTGGTGCGGTGGTCATCGACTTGCCTCCTTGCGACGGCGGCGCCGCCCTGCGATCAAACCGGTCAAGCCGGAAAGCAGCGACGGTATTGCTACCGGCACGACCGGGATCGGGCCGTTGCCCGACCTTTGCCGGGGAACGCCTTCGTGCTCCCATTCGATCTTCGCGGGCTGGCCTGCGCCGGCCTCGTTCACCGCTGTCACCTCGATTTCGACCTTGATACCGGCGAGGAAACAGTCGCTGCCGCAGGCGTACCGGCTCAGTGCGCCACGCCGGAACGTCTCGAGTTTGGCGTCGTCATCCCGATACGTTTCCCCGTTGCTGGCACGACCGACGAGCCGGTAGGCAGTGACCGTCCTGCCGTTGGGCTCGGCGGGTTGCCACCGCACCCACACGTAGAGGCGTCCGTCCTCGAAGTTGGCCCGTACGATGGTCAGGCTCGTGGGCGGTCCGGGCCTGGTGAAGACGGTCACCGCGTTGCTGGCGGGCGACGTCGGCAGGCCAGTGCCCTGCGGATGTCCCGGCGGTACGCCGATCACGAAGAAAGTGCCGGTAGTGCCAGGTTTCACGGTGGTGAGCACCGCCGAGGTGGCGGTGCCGGGCACCTGAGTGACCAGGGCAGGCGTCGTACCGTTGAGCAGCACCTGGAAACGCTCAGGCCGTTTCGGGCCAGGTGTCCAGGTCACCAGCACCGAACCGTCGGCCCGAGCGGTGGCCGTCACACTCTTCGGCCGCACTTCCTCAGGGGTCGGCGGAGGCGGTGGAACCGTTGTGGTGGTTGGTGTTGTCCTCGTGGTGGACGGTGGCGGCGGAGGTGGTGGTGTGGCCGCCGGTGGCGCGGTCACTGGCGGCGCGGTCACGGCTGGTTGTGTCACCACAGTCACCGCGTTGCCCGGTCCCTGCCCGGGAGGTGGCGCGGCTGGGGTGTCAGCCTGGGCTGGAGGAGGCGGCGGGGGTGGGGTTTCGCGCCCGTCGACGTCACGGACGCGGCCATTCGGATCCTTGGTGTCCACAGTGCGAGTACTTCCGTCGTGGTCCACCACGACCGCCGTGCTCGCGCCTGGCACATTGACGATCAGCCGCCCGTCGTCGAGAACCAGTTCGGGCTCACCACCCTCGGGCGTCACGATGTCCGCCCGGGCACGCCGTCCGTCCTTGTCGAGCACGATCACCTTGCGTGCGCCCGAACACGGCACGTACAGCAGATCGTGCAGGACGGCGGGCTTGGTGGGCTTGCGGCAGCCGATGTCGGTGACACGCACCTCAAGGACCTGATCGGCGCGTACGACAATGACGGTCCCGCTGCTTTCCACGGCGGCCGGGACCAGGTCGGCCGGACTGGCATCGGCCGCCCACAGGGGAGTTTTCAGGCCAGGCACCGCGATGGCACGATCATGACCGGTGTCCACCTGCACCACGACACCCTGATCAGGTCCGAGCACGGTGACGCCACGGTCGTGCGCGACCAAGGCGGACTGGCCGCCGCCGGCGCCCCGGACAGGCCGTTGCTGTTGCTGTTCCACGAACCTCGTCGCATCGTCCGACCAGGCGACCTCGGACAACCTGCCGTCCTTGTCGATCGCCCATACCCGGCTGGCGCCGTCCACCGCGGCGTCCGCCAACGGAGTGGGGGAGCGCCATTCCTCGCCGATCGTCTGGGTCGACGCGGGATCGACGTTCGTGATCGTGCCCTTGTCGCGGTCCACCACGTACATCCGGTTCTTGTCCAGCAACACTTCCGCCGCGTCACCCGCGGTCACCTGACGACGGCCCGACGCCAGCAAGGTGGCCAGGTCGATCGACGTGACCTCCCCGGTCCGCCGGTTGACCACCATCAGGCGCCCGTCGCGTTGTCGCACGTCCAGGTCCGATCCCGGCTGTCCCACGGCTACGCGGGCCTCCGGCTTGCCTGTGCTCGGGTTGACCTGCACCACTTGACCGCGTGAATCGTCCGCCAGCCAGGTAGATCCGTCCGAGATGTCGACGATCGTGCGTGCCACGCCGTCGCCGAACAGAACGCCGACGACCGTTCCCGCCACCACCACGCCGATCACCACCAGAGTGGCGGCCTTCGAACCCCACGGCTTGACGAGTCCGCGGAACCGCGAGAGCGGTCCCGACACGCGTCCGGTCATGATCCTCCCCCTTGGCCGGCTCGACAGACACGTTGTGAGCAATCCGGCGTGGTGGTACCGAGTCCACGGCTCACCCCGATCGCCGGCTCGGCAACGTCCACGTTAACGCCGGTCAACATGTCGCCGGTATCGCCATGTGGAGCAAGAGCACATGGCTCGCTGTGGTCAATTTTTCCCTGGCGTACCAGGATTTTCGCGTTACGGGCACTGATTCGGCGTTGTGGGACCGAGAGTAGGCCCACGCCGCGGCGTGGTCGAGAGGTTCACGGGCGGAACCTTCCGGATCTCGCGGCTGGCAGATACGTCACCGGGCAGGCGCGGAATCCGGCGTTTTCCGGGTACCGGGATCGGCCGGTCGCGCCGACCGGCTGAAGAATGGCCATTTGTCACGCTTCCGCTTCCACAGCTCCCGACACGGCATGCGCGACCTGGGCGATACCCGCCGTACACCACAGGCCCCGGCCAGGGCCGGTCAACGGTTCCACCGTGTGCGACGGCATGGTGATGCCGAGCAGCGATCCGTCCGAGTAGTCCGGTTGGAGCAACAAGCCTCGCCTGCCGCCTTTCGCGACCAGCACGGGGCCGTCCAGGTATGGGCGGCTGCGGGACTCGTCAGGGTCAGTCGCGACGATCACGGCAAGGCCGGTCCTGGCCGCGTCGGCGGCGATGCCCGCCAGCGTGGCGAGGACGTCGCGGGCCTCGCCACCGTTCTCGGCAGCCCGCTCCCACACGTGCACGTCATCGATGAGCAGAAGGCGCCAGCTGTCGTCCCCCGTGAGGGCCGCGCGCCATCCGGGTAGCCAGTCGGCGATGGTGGCGAGGTCGTCGAGCACGGTGTCGTAGTCCTGGCGGCCTCGGGCACCGGCACAACCCGGTCCGATTAGGACAGTTTCGGCGGGCGGGACGTCGGATCGCCGGGCAAGACCCGCGATGCCGGCCAAAGCGCTGCTCTTGCCGCTGCGACTGCGACCGGCGATCAGCACCGGGCCGTCGGTGAGGGCAATCGTGATGCCGCTGACGTAGTCCGCCTCGACGGCCACGACAAGTTCGTCCCGCGAAGGCGCGGGCAGCGCGGTCTGCGGCACACGGTCCGGCATTCGCGGCACACTTACCGGCGCCGCGTCGGCGTAACGATCCTCGACGAGCGCGGCCAGAGTACGCATCCGCTCCTGCTGCACCGGTGTGCCAGCGCCGCCGATGGTCGCGACCTGGATCTCAGTGCGTCCAAGCAGACCACGACCCGGTGGGCTGTCCGCGGTCACCACTCCGCTTGGCGCGCCCAGCATCATGTAGTCGTCGTCGGTCGTCATGCGCAGAACCAGCCGCTCCCCGAACGAGGCCTGCTGGTGCGCAGGCACCCCGGACCGGCGCGGGCTGGTAGCGGTGATGTGCACACCGCAGCGGCGGCCGTCCTGCAACACCGAGGCAAGAAGGTCGGCGTGTTGCCGGTACACCGCACCGCCTCCCTCCAGCGTGTCGTTGAGTGACGGCAGATTGTCGATGAGCACGTGGATGCGTGGCATCGGGTAGCCGGCCGCGGCCAGCGATCCGAGGTCGGCCGCGCCCGTCCCGGCGAGTGCCGCGTTGCGCTCGTCGACCGTGCGCTTGAGCATTCGCAGCAGCCGCAGCACCCGCTCCGGCTGCTGTTCCTTGATGATCGAGCCGACCGAGGGCCATCCGTCGAGCACGCCGAGACCGCCGCCGGCGAAGTCGATGCCGTAGACGTAGGGCGGGGGTTCGTCCGGGCCCGCGGCCAAGGTGGCGGCGATCGCGGTGGTGCGCAACAGTTCGGTCTTGCCACTGCCAGATGTGCCGTACACCAGGATGTGCCCGGCCTGCGGGAAGTCCAGCACCACCGGCGGTTGCGTCTGTTGCTTCGGCCGGTCGGCGAGTCCGATCGGGACCTGGCCTGTGTCGGCGCGCAGCCGCAGCACGTGCTCTGTCGCTCCCGGTACCTGCTCTTCGTCCACGGTGCCCGCGCCGATCAGCAGCTCGCCGAGTTCCCGGCAGCCGAGCGGCAGTTCGCCTGGCAGGGCCGGCAGCCAGGGGCGCTTCGGCCTGGATTGGCCGGAGCGCACGAATGCCCCGCCAATGGTGGTGACCAGTCGATCCAGATCGGTGCGGGCGTGCGACCGAACCGGGCCGGATGTTGTGTCGTAGCCCGCGTCGCCGCGCAACTCGCGAGCCGTGAACGGGCGGACGTCGACGCGCTCACCTGCCGCGCGCAACTCCTCACAGGCACCGACCCAAGCGGACTGGACCAGTTCAGTCGTGCCGTGCCCAGTGCGCCGGATCCATGCGCGGCCAGGGGTTCGGCGAGAGATCGTGGCGGCGTCCTTGCGCTCGATCACGTCACTCGAGTCGTCAGTGGAGTTGACCCGCAGCGCGATGCGCAAGTCGGTGTTCGCCTTGATCTGGGCCGTGATCACGCCGGCCGGGCGTTGCGTGGCGAGCAGCATGTGCATGCCGAGCGACCTGCCGCGTTGCGCGATGTTGACCATCCCGTCGACGAAGTCCGGTACCTCGGCGGTCAGCGCGGCGAACTCGTCGACACAGATCAACAGGCTGGGCGGGCACGCCTCGGGGTGCTCACGTTCCAGCGCGATCAGATCCTTGGCGCCGTACTGCTCGAGCGTTTCCTCACGGGCGTTCACTTCCGCGGTCAGCGACGTCAACGCGCGTTTGACCAGCGCCGGGGTGAGGTCGGTGATGTAGCCGACGGTGTGCGGCAGGTCAGCGCACTCGCGGAACGCCGCGCCACCCTTGTAGTCGACCAGCAGGAACGTCATCCGGCTCGGTGGGTTGTTCAGGGCCAGCGAGCAGATGAGTGTCTGCAACAGCTCACTCTTGCCGGAGCCTGTGGTGCCTGCGACCAACCCGTGCGGGCCGTCGTCGCGTAGGTCGAGGGTGACCGGGCCGTCCACACCCATACCGATCTGAGCGCGCAGTCCCCGGCTGGCCCGCCAGCGTTCCAGGACGGGGCCCTCGTCGTCCGCGTCCCTGACGTCGCCGGTGATCTCTGGCAACCGGACCATCTCGGGCAACGCGGTGTCCGCGGGCAGTACCGCCGCCTCGTCGGTGTACCCGGTCATGCTGCGCGCCACCGTCCACGCGGTGGCCAGGTCGAGCCGGTCAAGGTCGGTGACCAGGGCGACACCCGTCCGGTCCCGGTGGGCGACCTGGGCGACCGCGACCGGTGCGGGCCCATCCGGCAGCGTCATCGCGGCGGTGATCATCTTGGCCGGAACGGAAGCGGTCAGGTCGAGCAGCACATCGGTGCCGGACGGCACGTACCTCGGGTCCTTGCCCAGCCACAGCAGCCGCAGCCGCCGTTGCGCCGCGATGGCCGCGACCGCCTCGACGACACGGCGCGGGACGCCGGCATCCTCGTCGACGACGCACAACGTTTCACCGGTGCCGTTCTCCGCCGCGGCGAGCAAGTCGAGCAAGGCCTGTCCATCGGTGGCACCCACCGCGACCGGCGCCACTCCGCCGACCCTGCGAGTCACCTGCGGCAGCCATCGCAACCACGTCTCGTGGTGTTCGGCGTCGCGGCCCAGCACCGCGGCGATCGAAAGGTCTGTCGGGGAGTGATCGGTGCACAACCGGATGATCAGCGCACGGGCCACCGCGTTCACCGTGTCACGCGGACCGGCCAACGCGATCACGCCAGTGTCCCCAGTGGACACACACACCGGCATGGACGGCAACACCCGGCGGGTCGCCAGCTCGGTGCGGGCGGCGGCGAGCACGTCCCGCTCGCCGCCGTCCTTGATCTCCCCGTCGAGCATCGCGGGCACCGGGCCCAAGCCGAACCGGTAGGCGAGGAAGTCGGGGTCGGTGGGTTTGCGGTTCCACAGCGCGGGGTGCCGGACAAGGATGCGGCGCGGCAGTTCGGACAGCTCGGGATGGTCGTCGAAGGCGCGCTCGCGCTGAGCCTCGTTGTGCCGGTCGAGGTCGGTGAGGACGTCGTCGAAATCCTCCCGCCAGTGCGCGAGTTCCCGCTCATAACGTCTGGTTTCGTGACGGCGCTGGAGATAGTGCGTGCCGAGGATGGCCACCGGGTACGCGAGCAGATAGACCAGCCCGAAGGCGCCGCTGCTGGTGAACAGCATCCCGATCGCCAGGACCAGCGGCATCAGCAGCATCGTCCACACCGACATGTACTGGTCGTGCTTGTCGGGTGGTGCGGGAACCTCGATCGTGTCCGTGCGCAGCGGCTCGCCGAACCGCGGCGGCCGGAGCACCCCGGTGCCGGTCACCTCGCTGCCGGCCGGCTCCAGCACAACCGCGCTGTCGCCGAGCTCGATCGGCGCTCCCCAGCCCACCGGGGTCGGCCGCCGGATCGGACTACCGTCGACAGCGGTGCCGTGCGCGGAGCCCTCGTCCACCACGACCGGCGTAGGAGTGAGCAGGACACGGGCGTGCAGCCGGGACACCAGCGGGTCGGCCAAGGTCACCGTGCAACTGGCCTCCCGGCCGATCGTGGCGGACTCACTCGACAGGGCGACGGCCAGCCCGGCGTCCGGACCGGACACCACGCGCAGCACCGCCCGGCGCCGGGCCGGCGAACCGGGTCGCTGCGCCCAGTTCGCCGGCACCGTCACCACTTCGAGCACCTTGCCCGCGCGTAACCCGCACTCGTCGAGCCGACGGTCCGCCGGCCAGACCGTGCCGTTCTCGACCGGCGCGACGAGCAGGCCGGACTGGCCAGGGCTGATGTGCTGCCCGAGGGCGTTCGCGAGATCCAGCACGGTTGCGCCCGGTTGCGCCCGGACCGTCACATCCACCGGCGCCAGTCCGCTGTCCCGGGACGGGCGCACACTGAGTGTCCACATCGCACACCCTCCGGTTCTCTCGCGGGCTTGACGGCCGGGCCCTTCTGATCAGGGCTGCATACCCGGCGTGATCGCACCTGTCGTGCCGCCCGACACGTCGGCCTGCTGCTGGGCTTCCCTGCGCAGATACAGCGCTTCCGCCTTCAACATCTCCTCCATCTCCTTGAACCGCTTCTGCACCTGGCTGTTCCACGTCTCCCGGAACCGGAGGCTGTCCGTGCCTTTCCATTCGAACCCCGTCTGCACCTCGCCGTTCATGGCGTTGAAATCGGCCATGATCTTGCCCGCGAGGCTGTCGATCTTGGTGGCCACTTCCCGAGCCCGCTCGACTTCCATTCCGAGAATGCCGGACATCTTCTCCTCCTTGTGTTGGTTCGACTGGGTTGTCTGTTGCTCAGCTCGGCAGGGTTGCCCGGCCGAGCTGGACGGTCTGTTCGTTGCCGGCGTCGGCCCGGTTCGCTCTCACCTGCATCGCCAGCCGTCCGCCGCCCGCCAGGACCGCCGACGCCCCCAGCACCGCGGCCGCGGTCGGCAGGGCGGTACGGGACGCCGCGGCGGAGACCGGCATTCCGTCCGCCCGCTGCTCCAGTTCGGCTCCGGACGCGGCCAGGATCGCGCCGTGCGGGCCGAGCGTCGTACGGGCGACCTGGAGTTCACCCAGGTCGCCAGCCTCATCGACCGGCGGCGGCGCACTGTTCGCCAGACCGCCGCCCCCGCCGCCAGACAACCGGGGCGACGCCGAACCGTCCGGGCCGCCGGACGACCGGGGCGACGCCGAGCCATCCGGTGAGCCACCGAGTGTCCCGCCACCCGCCACCTCGATCGGGCGCTCCACGGGCGGGTCGGTTCCGACGGTTGGTGCGATCGCGTCCGGCAGGCCGGCGACAGTGGGCCGGGGAGCGGTCGGGGTGGTGTCCAGAGACGGTGGTGTGGGGGCCTGAGGGGTGTTCTGAACCTGGGGTGCCTGCTCGCTCTGCTGGAACAGCTTCTGGAACTTGCCCAGCTCCTCGCCGAGTTTGTTGATCTTTTCCAGGGTCGACGTGAGCTTGCCGAGAGCGTCCTGTTTCGGCGCGGCTGCCGGGCTGCCACCCTGGGCTGATCCCCCGCCGGACGCGACAGGCCGAGTGCTGGCGTCCGCCTGCTCCTGCGCGTTCGCGGTCAGGATCTCGGTGAACTTCTTCAGCGCGGCGATCACTTTTCGCATGAAGGCGATGAGCGTGCGAAGGTACGCCTTGAACGACTGTGCCCACGGCCCGGCCATCGACAATGCGTCGAGAATTCTCTGCGCGACATTCAGCACGTTCTCAGCGATATCGGCAGCTCGCTTCAGGAACGACGCGATCTGTCGCATTCCCTTGACATCTGCGCCCTTGAGCGACATGCCGCCCTCCCCGGTCCCTCAATTCCTGGAAACTACGTTAGGGATTGAACAACGGTCGTGTCCAGCGGAAGTTTCCGGTCGTCACCGGTGCACGGACGGCATGCTTGCCTTATCCTGCATCCAGGCCCTTCTGGACAGCTCACGGCTGTTTTCCGACGCGGCGTCCGCCTCCCTGATTACCGTGGGAGCGAAGTCGTTCCAGCCGTCCCGGAACCGGTCGGCGTCCTCGCCCTGCCAGTACAGTGCGTCCACCAGCTGCTGAATGCCGCGAGTGATCACACTCAGATTGGCCGACAGCTCACGCAGGTCATGGGCGTTTGTCAGTGCCCCCTCCGGATCCATTCCCCAAAAACTCTCGTATGCCATCGTTTCTCCTCTGGCGAACGTAATGACCCTCGTGAGTGTTTATCCGTGTTCTAACCCTGATAAACACTCACGAGGGGGCGGGCCGATGTCATTTCCCGGGGGTTCTCGCGTCCCCGGCAGTGGGGTCGAGCGAACCGTTGCCGAGCAGGTTGCCGCCGGACGCGCCGACCTGCCCGGTGACGGCAGCGACACCCTCAGCGGGCGGCAGGCCGGGGTGAAGGGACAGATGCAGCAGGGCCGGGTGCTTGCCGGCCCACCACGGCAGGTCGAGGCCACCGGAAGTCAGCACCTCGCAGGCCGCGGTGCTGCAGTTCGTGCCGGTCCTCGACCACGGCACCCGGGGGATGAGACTGTCCCTGCCGAACCTTTCGTCGAGGCCTCTCATGGCTTGCAGGGCTGTGGCCGCCTTGTCCGGCTCGGCGGGTATCTCGCGCACCCACATGCCGAAAGCTGGTCCTTGGAGCCGTTCGGCGTTCGCCATCGGACGGAACGACCATTGCAGTAACCCACTTTGGCGGTCACGGAGCAAGTCGCCCCACTGTTCCACGCCGTCGATCCGGACGCCCACCATGCTGTGCCAGGTCGACGAGCCGGCTCCGCGTTGGTTGGTCGCCAGCAGCAGCGCGTCGGTCTGAGACGCCACCTCCGGCGCCGCGCCGCGGATGAGAGACGCGCCCGCGGCAGGCCCTATTCCCGCGAGAAGGTCGACGCCGAAGCCGATCCACCACGATCCCCGCTCCGGGACCCCGGCCTTGCGCGCCGCGGCTTCCGCGAGTTGGTGAGTGTAGGTGTCATGTGGTTTCCCGTCGCGCAGCGTGCGATAGCCGGCCGCGACGGTATCCGACCCGTGCACGATCAGCGCGCCTCCCAGAGCGGTTCCGAGCACCTTGGTGACCACCGGTTCCGGCGCGACCCAGCCGGCTGCCGCCACGAGACCGCCCACCCCCGCTTCGATGGTTCCACCCGCTATCTGCAGGCCGCCGACGACCGTGTTCAGTACCCCGCCGGAGCCGGATTCCAACGGTGGCGTCTCGTACGCAGGCCGGGGGCCGGCCGGTGGACGTGCGGTGGAGTCCGACGCGTGCCGCTGCTCCTGGGCGTGCCAGGTCAGCACATCGGCCACCCTTGTCAGTGCGTCCTCGGCCTGGCGAAGCTGGGGGAGCAGCTGCCCCTCGAACTCGGCGACCATCCGGCGGCCGAGGTCGCCGAGCAGTGGACTCTCGGCGGCTATCCCCTCGGCGATCACCCGGATCGCGAGGATCGCCGCCGAGCCGTGGTTGGCCTTGTCCGCGAGCCGGTCGAGCGCATCAGGATCGCCGCCGCACATACTCTGGTTCGAGTTTGTCATCGTGGTCCTAACGTGGTCGCGGTGATTCGGAGACGGCACCCTGCCGATCGGCGCGTTCGGTCAACAGCGTGGCGTGCCGGCGGAGTTCGATGATCGCGTCGCCGAGGTTGCGCGACAGCGTTGTGCTCCAGTCGTCCCGGAAACGGTCGGCATCCTGGCCGGACCAGCCGCACGCCGTGAGTTCGACGCCGAACTCGTGGATCTTGGTCTCCAGTTGGGCGGCATAGGCGTTCAGCAGCCCGGCCGTCTGGTGGGCGGCCTCCGGGTGCAGACCCTCGAAACCCTCGCTCACATCGTCCACTGTGGACCTCCCTGTCGCGCTCCGAGTGAGTGCACGGACGGCTGTTCCAGCGGGCTGTCCGACGCACTGGCCGGACAGGGGTCCGCGTTCGCGATTCACGCTAGGGCGCCCCGGCCGGACTCGACGAGCCCTTCCCGGCCGGAAACTTCCGATTCGTCGGTCAGCCGCCGCGGGCACTCCGATCGACGGCAGTCAGGTCGGCCGCGGTCACCAGCCGCACCTCGGCCGTGCGGCGCCCCACTGCGAAACGTACGTTCTGCACTCGTTGCCCAGCGGGAACCCGGAAAGGGTCGTCGTTCGGTCCGAACGCGATCGACGCGATCGTCCGGATGGCCTCGTCGACCCGTTGGGGACGTTCGAGATTCCACGCATAACCGTGCCAGCCGAGCACACGCTCGTAGATCTCGCGGTTCGACGGTGGACGCGGGTAGTCGTCGGCGCCGGTCAGCCACGGTTCCGCAAGCGCCAGGGCGACATACCACTCCCGTTCACGTGCCACCAGGCCCGGCGCCTTGCCGGTCGGTGCGGCGTCCGGGTCACTGATCACCCGTGGATGCCGGGGTGGCGCCTGTCGCGGTACCGACACGTCGATGACGAGCAGCAGATCCTCATGTCCGGCGGACGAAATCTGGCGCCCACGGAGCAGCAGAAGCTGGTTCTCGCCCTCGTCGAGCAGCGCCGACATGCCTTGGGTGAGGGTCACGCGCCGGGCGCCGCCGGGCGCGTCGAACAGTCCGGAGAGTTGTGCCTCGCCGGAACCGCGCCACCGCAGGCGCACCATCTCGTCCCCGACCACGAACTCGCCGACGAGGCGTGAGACGTGCGGCGCGCATCCGGGCAGGGAGAGCGTCGTGTACCGAAGCTGCGTGTCGGGATCGTCCGCGGGCATCGCGGACAGTGGCGCCCGTCCGACGAGCAGTGTCTCCCCTGAACCGAGTACAACCGTTGGTGTCTGTGGTCCGCGTACGGTGACCCGCAACATCTTGTCCCCTTGTCGTCTCAGCAAACACCGCAGCGCTGTGCGGCTGCCGGGCGATCGTCACGCCCGTATGCCTTGCGGTGCCCGTCCAGCGGAGTCGCCCGATGTCACGCTAGGGCGGACCAGTCGGCCGTGACGAGGTCCGTTTGTCCCTCACTTCTCCGGCAGAGCCTGGCTCGGGGAGGGCGGCGAGGGACTGGGAGCGACGTTCGGGGAGCTCGGTACCGGTGCCATCGCGTTCGGCCCGTCGGAGCGGGCGGGCGCGCTCGGCCACTAACTCGTTCGGGGTCGGGTCTCGCGGATCGAGCGTGTTCCTGCCCGGTTGTACCACCTGCTCGCCGCTGTCGGGGTACCGGCGTTCGTCGGCCTCGCCGGCCGCATCGAGTGTGACCGGCAAGGCAGCCGGCGCCTCGCGGAACGCGCCCGGTCCTTTCAGGACGCGATGATCCTGATTTCGCCTACTTCGCAAACGCTTTGGGCTCGCAGTACACACAGGACCAAAGCGCAGTCCGGTGGATCTTCGCCACCCAGGTCATCGCCCGCGCCGGGCGTGTTCCGCAGGCCGTCGATCACGATTTGCGGGTAGCGTGTGCTGACCGAGGCTGACAGCAGGATCATCGTGCTGAACGCGAGCTCACCGAACACCTTATCCGTCGTTGATCAACTTGTATTCCGTGGCAGGCGAGGTGAAGCCCATGGCCGGCACCGAGACGGCGGCTGAGCGTGTGTTCACGCCGGAGTTCTTCCAGGATCCGCACTCCGTCCAGGCCGTGTTACGGGCCGAGGCCCCGGCCCGCGAGGTGGTCACACCCAACGGTCTGCGGGTCTGGATCGTCAGCCGGTACGAGGAGGCCAAGGCTGTGCTGGCCGATCCGGCCGTGCGGAAGAACAGCGCAGGCTTGCGGGCGGCGATCGCCAGGAACAGGGCGGACGTCCGCAAGGCGCCGAACGGCGCGCTCGACCTGAGCCAGCACATGCTGTCGATGGACCCGCCGGACCACACCCGGCTGCGCCGGCTGGTCACCAAGGCGTTCACCGCCCGGCGCATCGAGCGGATGCGGCCGCGGATCGAGGAGATCACCGCCGGCCTGCTGGGCCGGTTGTCCGCCGGTGACGAGGTCGACCTGCTGGACGTGTTCGCCTTCCCACTGCCCATCACCGTGATCAGCGAGCTGCTCGGGGTGGACCACGAGGACCGCGACGAGTTCCGCCGCTACTCCAACTCCCTGATCACCACCACCGGCCCGGAGGAAGCTCGCGCGACCGGCAGCTGGATGGCCACGTACTTCACCGAGCTGATCGCGGCCAAGCGGGCCGCCCCGGGAGAGGACCTGCTGTCGGCGCTGATCGAGACGAGTGAGGACAGCGACCGGTTCAGCGAGCGGGAACTGGTGTCCATGGCGTTCCTGCTGCTGGTCGCCGGGCACGAGACCACGGTCAACCTGATCGGCAACGGCGTGCTGGCCCTGCTGACCAATCCGGAGCAACTCGGGCGGCTCAGGGCCGACCTGTCGCTGATGCCCGGCGCGGTCGAGGAGTTCCTTCGCTTCCGCAGCCCGGTCAACATGGCCACGTTCCGGTTCACCGCCGAGCCGGTCGTGCTCGGTGACGTGACCATCCCGGCCGGGTCGGTGGTGCTGGTCGGGCTGGGCTCGGCCAACCGGGACGAGGACCGGTTCGAGCAGGCCGACCGGCTCGACATCACCCGCCCGGTCGGCGGGCACCTGGCGTTCGGCCACGGCATCCACTACTGCCTGGGCGCGCCGCTGGCCCGGCTCGAGGGTGAGATCGCCTTCCGCGGGCTGCTCACCGCCTTCCCGAACATGAAGCTGGCCACGCCGGTGTCCGAGCTGAGATGGCGGGCCAGCGTCCCCATCCACGGGCTCGAAAAGCTGCCCGTGGTGCTCTGACCGTCCGGGACCTGCCGCACGACGCCAGCGACGACCCCTCGTGAGTGTTTATCAGGGTTAGAACACGGATAAACACTCACGAGGGAGACCTGCGATCATGCTTCGCCATGGATCGTTACGAGCAATTCCGCCGTGCGGCAATCGACCGGGGTATCCCCGACGATGAGGTCGGCAAGTTCGCCGATCAGCTCCGCTTCGCGGTCTGGACGGCTGCCAGCGGCTCCGGCGAGGAGGTTGTCGGGCAGCGAGGAGGACTTCCCCGGTTACCGGTCGGCATGGAGTGGCCGGGCGGCGGGTACCCGTTGCCGTTCATCGCCTCCGTCGACTGTGCGCTTCTTCCGCGGGCCGAGGGGCTTCCCCTGCCGGTGGACGGCACGCTGCTCTTCTTCCTGCACCACGAGGCGGACGTGCAAGCTCATCCCAACACGGACAAGCCGGGCTTCGCGCGGGTCCTGTACGTCCCGGCAGGCACGGACACGGCGGTGGCGCCACCGCCGCCCGACCACGACAGCACCAGATTCTTCGACGAGGACATGCCGTTTCTCATCCCCGAGTGCGGGCTTTCCGCGTGGGTCGAGCCGGTTCTGCCGCAATGGATCAGGAAGCGGAACGTCAACCACGAGCCGGATGCCGTGCAGGACCTGTTCGAGGAACTGAAGCACATCGACGAGCTGTGCGAACTGGTCGACGGTCTCTGGCCGGTGCCGGACCAGAGCTCCTTGCTCCGCATCGGTGGGTACTGCATGAAGATAGGCGGCCAGGACAGCCCGTGGACGCGGATGGCGGAGGTCAGCGTCATGAGCCGGCATGGAACCGGCTCCGATCTTTCGACGTCGGACCTGTTCCGCCTGTGTGACGCGGAGGAGAGCCGGTTGATCCGGGAATGGGTGCCGCTGGCCCAGTTCCTCACGGAAAGCGACTACCACTACGGGTGCTTCCTGATCAGTCTCGATGATCTCGCCGCCAAGCGCTTCGACACGATGCTCTCGTTCACCATGTTCACCGAGTAGGTGCGGACCCCCCATCCGACGCAGCCCGGGGCGGCTGCTCCATCGAGGCCGTGTGTGCTGCCCTTCGACGGCCGCGTTGAACCGGGTTACGGTATCGGGACATGCCCGATCCGGAACCGCCGTCTACGCCTCGTCATCCGGGCCAGCTGCTCCCGCAGGGTCACGGGTACGACGCCCTCCCTGATCAGCACGGCCCGTCCTTTCGCCTTGGTACGCAAGGTATCGATCACTTCGCTCATCGGTACCTTGTGCACCGGCCTGCCGGAGTGCGTCGCGAGGTACTGCCGTACGGCGTCCTGGGCTGCCAGCGCGCTGGGATGGTCGCTGTCGCACAGTTTGTCGATCGCCTTGACTTCCCAGTCCTTGTCGAACTGGATCTTGCCGCCCCGTTCCCACAGCTTCGGGTCGGGGTTCTTGGTCTCGATGTAGTTCCACTTGATCTCGAAGTGCCAGACCTCGATCTTCCCGCTCTTGGTGCGGCGCAGGCCGATCCGGTCGATGCCGTTGCCGCTGGCGTTGTGGATGCCCGGAAGCACGATGTCCATCTGCGGGATTCCGGGCACAGCGCCGTTCTGCAGCTGGCCGGCGGCGTGGATCTCGAAGTCCTCCCAGATCGGTCTGGTGCCCTGGAGCTGGCGCTGAACGGGTAGCTCGTCGCCGGCCGGGCCGGAGAGGTCGATCTCGAACATGCTCTGGGACATCATGACGTCGTCCTGGAACATGTCCATGAGCTCCTGCACGGTCTGGGCGAGCTCGACGGCGTCGGCGGCATCCTGGACGGCGTTGGCGAGTCCCTTGTACTTCCCCACTTGGCCGAGGCCGAGGGTGGCCGCGGTGAGGACGGCCAGCGCCAGCTCCGTCTCGTCCGCGTCGGCCTGGGCTTTCGCGGCGTCGACCTGTCCCTGGTCGACCAGCTCGGTCCCGGGCTTGACGCTCGCCTTGGACAGGCCGAGCAGTTTGTCGTACTCCGTGACGCTGTTCGCGACGTTGGCCGCCGCGGCACCGACCCCGACGGCGAGGAGCATGGCCAAGCTCGCGCCCCCGGTGAAGGGCGCGACGATGAACGCGGCGGCGCTCAGCGTGGACAGTCCCAGATGGCCCAGTACCCTGCCGAACTCGTGGTCGCCGATCTGCTGCTCGGCCACCAGCTTGGGCAGGCTCTGTGTCCAGTCGTAGGCTCCCATGCCCTGACCGGTGGCGGCCGCCTGTCCCTGGAACATCTGCCGGTGGATCGGTTGCAGGTCGAGCGGGTCGATACCGCCACCGGCCACGTCCAGACCGGTCTGGGCTTTGGCGATGTTCTCCAGAACCGCGCGCATGGCGGTCCCCAGACGGACCCGGGCCGCCGCCGGATCGTTCTCCGCGGCCAACGCCCCGACGTCCTCGCTCTTGCCGGTCTTCGACAGTGCCATCAGGGCCGGGTAGTGGCCGAGCAGACCCGCCACGCTCGTGCTGGCCTTGGTGAAGAGCGTTTCCAGGGTCGCGAAGTCCTTGGTCTCAACCGGTGGGCCGAGCATCGTGAACCCCGCTGCCGTGGCCTGGCCGGGATCACCGAACGGGGGCGGCTTTCCGGGTTCGAACAGGGCGACGTCGGCGTACTTCACCGGTTTGGTCCCGTCAAAGCCGCCCGCCGAACCAGTCGAGTCCTGCGGCGCGGGGCCCTCGCCGTCACTGGGACCGCCCGCACTGTCGCCGAGCATCGGCACGGAGGACGCGGGTCCGTAACCCACAGGGACCTTCCGGGCAGCTTCCATCTGTCGCTGGAGATCGGCTACGGAAGCGGCGGCACGCTGCGTGGCGGCGAGCTTCTGGGATTGCGCCTCGGTGGGTGGCGCGGCCGCCTCGCCTGCTGTGGCCGGGATGCCAAGGCCGGCCATCTCCGAGGTGATCAGTTCGCCGTTCTGCTTGAGGTAGCCCAACGCGATCGACCGCGTGTCGGAAACGAAGTCACCCGCCATCAGCTTCACGTTGGCCAGCCGGTCGAGCTCGGCGCCCACCGTGACGCAGTGGTTGAACAGCACGATCTCCCGGGAACCTGTACGCACGAGTTCCTCGGTCGTGAGCGTCCCCCAGATCTCCTCGATCTTGGTTTCGTCGAACGGTCCGACCCAGCCCTGGTAGGCGAGGATCCGGATCAGGTCCATCTTCTTGTCGACCGGCAGACCCGCGATCTCCTTCGTGTCGATCGCCTTGACGTCGCCTGGGTCCTTGCTCCGCAGGGCCTTGTCGACCACGTTCTCACCTGAGTCCGCACTGCGCTGGGCGAACAAGCCGGACACGGCTTGGTTTCCTGCGTGGACAGGCAGTCGGGCCAGCTGAGCACGGGTGACCAGCCGGGCGGTCTCAATGTTGCCGTGTGGACCGGCGGAGACCGCGGAGTCAGCCATGGTGGTGTGATGCTCGTGGTCGGGCGGGTCTGCGACATCGAACTGTGCGGTCACGTCGGCTCCCTTCCCCGGGGAATCCGACACTGGTTGTGGTGGCGCACGCACACAAGCTCGCGGACGACGGCAACACGGGCCGGCATTCCTGCCCGAGCGGGCAGGAACGCCGGAAGGCCGGTTCGTGTCCGGCGGCTCACGCCGGTGGACGCAACCGCCGCCTGGTGCCGAACTCCATCGGCGAGATCAGAACGACCTTGTGTCGAGCGTGGTCAGGTGTTGCCGGACGCGTTCGGCGTCGGTGGTGCGCAATTGTTTTTGGTACAGGTCCAAAGCGTGTTCCCAGGCCGCGCGGGCGTGGTCGTGGTGGCCGAGGGCAGCGTGGGGGTGGCCGAGGCCGGTGAGGGTGTCGGCCATCCGGGGAGTGTGGCCGAGATCGCGGTACAGGTTGAGGGCCTGCTGGTAGTGGCCGATGGCGCGGTGGTGGTAGCCGGTGTGGTGCTCGATGTAGCCGAGGCTGTCCAGTGCGGTCGCCTCGCCGTCGGGATCGTGGTGATGGTGGTACAGGGTGAGGGCGGCCTGGCAGTGACTGCGCGCCGTGTCGTAGTCGCCGAGCTGAGCGGCGTACCAGCCCACCGCGTTGAGGGCGCGGGCTTCCTGCACCGGCTGATCGAGGGTGCGGACGAGTTCCAGGGCGAGCCTGGCGTGGTCCAAGGCTCGCTGGTCGTCTCCTCGTTGCTTCCAGGCCCACGAGAGCGTCAGGTGGGTGAGGACCTGGTGGGTGGGGTGGTGGTGTTCGGCCAGGGCGAGGGCTTGGTGCAGGTGTTCGATTGCTTCCTCATGGCGTCTCAGGTCGGCGTGAGCGATGCCGAGGTACCGATGGGTGCTGGTGTGGGTGGTGGGGTCGGGAAGGTGCACTGCTGCGTCCAGCGCGGCCTGCCACACGACGAGTTGGTCGTGGAGGAGTCCCTGCCGGTACTGGAAGGTGTTCAGCGCCCAGGCCATCTGCCACACGGTGTGATGCCACTGCTGGGTGGCGGCGGCGTGCTGGGCGGCCAGCAGATTGGCGTGCTCGCTGTCGAACCACGCCATCGCCGCCGGTCGGTCGGGTAGCGGGTGGGGATGGGTGCCGGGTGTGTGCGGGTCGAGCCGGATGGGTGAGCGGTGAGGAGCCAGGAGCCGGTCGGCGGCACAGGCGGTGTGGAGGTAGTAGTCGACCAGCCGGTGTAGTGCGGTGGTGCGAGTGGCTTCTGGGAGGTTGTTGTGCGCTTGCTCGTGAGCATGGAGCCGGATCAGGTCGTGCATGCGATAGCGGTCGGTGCTGTGGCGGTGGATGAGGTGGGCGTGTTCGAGTTCGCGGAGCACGCTGAGGGTCTGCGGCGCGGGCAGGGCGGTGAGACTGGCGGCGGCGGCCAGCCTGATGTCGGGGCCAGGAGCCAGTCCGAGCAGTGCGAACACCTCCGTCGCCTGGTGGGTGAGGCTGTGCTGCGACCAGGACAGCACCGCGCGCAGGTTGACGGCGAGTTCGCCGCCGTTCAGGGCGTCCAGCCGGGATGTGCGGTCGCGCAGTTCCCCGGCCACCGCGGCGAGGGGGACGTCGGGTTGGATGGTGGCGCGTGCAGCCACGATCCCGAGCGCCAGCGCCAGTCCTCCGCAGTAGTCCAGCAGTTCGTTTACGGCGTCGGGTTCGGCGGCCAGCCGCTCGGCCCCGATATCGCGGGCCAACAGGTCGCGGGCGTCGGTCTCGGTGAGCACGTCCAACTCCAGTAACTGCGCGCTGTACGCGGTGACCAAGCCGGTGAGCAGGCGGCGGCTGGTGACCAGGACCGTGCAGGTCGGACTGCCGGGCAGCAGCGGCACAACCTGACTGGTCTCGCGCGCGTTGTCGAGCAGGATCAGCATCCTGCGACCCGCCACCAGACTCCGGTACAACCCGGCCAACGCGTCCAGATCCGCGGAGATCGACCGCGTGTCCACCCCCAGCGCGTTCAACAACCCTCGCACCGCCACCTCCGGCGACAGCGGTTGTCCTGAGGGGGCAAACCCACGTAGATCGACATACAGCTGCCCATCCGGAAACCGGTCGACATTACGATGCGCCCAGTTCAGGGCCAGCCAGGTCTTGCCCACGCCTCCGCCACCGCTGATGACGGAGATCACCGTCGCCCCGCCCGCCTTCAGGGCGATCTTGTCCAGTTGGGCGAGTTCACTGACCCTGCCGACAAAACCCGCCGGCGCGATCGGTAGTTGGCGAGGCACGACCGCCATCGGTGCCGCCTGGGCGGTGTACCGCAGGGCACCGCCGATGTCGCTGTCCACTGTAGACGCTGTGTCGAGCATCGGGTCGTTGCGCAGAATCCGCTGGTGCAGCACCTGCAGTGCGGGACCGGGATCGACGCCGACCTCTTCCGCCAGGTGCTGCCGCACTTGCTGGTACTGGTCCAATGCCACCGTTCTGCGGCCGGAGCGGTACAAAGCAAGCATGAGCTGACCGGCTGAGCGTTCGTCCAAGGGGTGCGCGGCAACACGGGCGAACAGCTCGGACAGCAACTCACTGTGCCGGCCGCTGCGTAATGCGAGGTCCGTGCGCTCCAGAATCGCCGCGAACCGTTGCTTTTCCAGCACGTCACGCATCGCGTTGACCCACGGACTGTCCAGATTGGCGAAGGCGTCGCCACTCGACAAGCCAAGCGCCTGAT
This sequence comes from Kibdelosporangium persicum, assembly GCF_013280595.1. Lineage (GTDB taxonomy): Bacteria > Actinomycetota > Actinomycetes > Mycobacteriales > Pseudonocardiaceae > Kibdelosporangium > Kibdelosporangium persicum. The sequence goes on along the minus strand of NZ_JAAATY010000022.1, from coordinate 24,838 downwards.
CGAACAACACGAGGGACTGCTCGTCACTACTGGCAGTGCGGGCTTGGGTGACCAGATGACGGAAGCGATGCAGGTCCACCGCCATCACATCGACACTGAGGACGTAGCCGCCCGGCGTGCTGGAGATCTTGACGTCGTCGGCCGCCGACAGGGCACGGCGTAAGCGATACAGATAACCGTACAGCGTCTCCCGAGCGCGAAGCGGGGGATGGTCCGCCCATACCCGGTCGATCAGTTGCTCAACCGGCACGACCCGGTTGGCATCCGTCAACAGTGTCGCAAGCACACCCCTCTGCTTGATATGCCCGACGTCCACCTCCTGGCCGTCCAGACGTGCCTGAATGTCACCGAGCAGACGGAACTCCATCCCCACAACGAGCCCTCTCACCGCATGATCTTCCTGACTCGGTATCGCCGTACCCCGGTCGACCGATAGCGAGCAGTTACGAGATTTGGGGACGATACTCGTGCTCGAAGCGTTCGATTGATTGATTCACTGCAGCCAACACCGCAGGTCACGACGGTTGTCGCGACACATCGACGAGAAGGCTCTGGTTCGCTCGGTCGTGGTGTTCCTACCGTCGGACGACATGAGCGCCAACGACGATTCCACCCCGCATACCTCTGATCCCGACGTGGTGTGGGTACCCATTCGCCGGGACCAGGCCGCCTTTCCAGCACCACGGCGCGCCGCTGACAGCGGTCATGCTTTGCCCTGGTTGACGCTTGTCGCATCCGGTTTCCTGTTGTTGTCCGCGTTTCTGCCGTGGGGCGGCGGGATCGGCTCGAGCGATCTCGACGACGTGGGCAACGAGATTCAGCCGGTCGCCTGGGTGGTGGCCGGCGGTGGCGGCTTGTTGATGCTTCCGATCTCGATCGTCGCTGTGGTCCGCCGCCGCCCCCGTCTTACCGGATGGGGAATCCTGCCCGGCTTTCTGGGCCTGGTGGTGGCTGTGTTCATGTTCATCGTGGTCAGTGTCGGTGGCTTCGTGATCGGCGTCGGGTTGCCGTTCACCGCTGTTGCTTCCTTGGTGTTGCTTGTCTGTGGGTTCGTCGCACTGGTCTCGGTCCGTGGTGAGACGGGAAAGCGGGCCTCGCGGACTGGTGAGCTTGTGCTCGGCGGGTTGGCAGGTGCCGGCGGCGCGGTACTGGCCGTCTGCGGAGCAAGCACGTGGGTTGAGTGGAACGGGCGAAGCCCGGATCGGCAGGCCGTCTCAGACGCGCTTGACGTGGTCCAGCCGCTGGTCGTGGTCATGGGCCTCGTGGTGCTCGGGATGGCCGCACTGCACACCGCGCGTCGGCGACCGCGGTCACTCGGCTGGCTGGTGGCACTGGGACTGGTGAGCCTGCTGCTGACGGGATACTTCGCGCTGGGCACCGGCGTTGCCCGCAACGAAATGGGCGAACACGCCATGACCGGCACGGACGCCTTGTTCGTCGGCCTGATCGCGTCGGCAGCCTTGGTAGTCGTCGGGTTCGCCGCGCTGGCACGTCCGAAGGCCGCGATACCGCACAATCCACCGTCGCGTACCTGAAACCCGTGCACATCGTCGTCCGAGAAGCGGTTGTCTCGATCTCGCTCGTTGAGTTGCATTGCCTGTGGCACCATGGCTCCCCGCGTCCACAGGAGTGTGATCAACGTTGGCCCGAAGAGAGACGAGTCTGGGAGCACTCGACGACCCGGTCCAGCAGTTCGCCCATGATCTGCGCGAGTTGCGCAGACAGGTCGGCAATCCGAGCTATCGGGAACTGGCCAAACGGGCTCATTACTCCGCGTCGATGTTGTCCACCGCGGCGAACGGCCGGAAGCTGCCGTCGGAGGCGGTGACGCTCGCGTTCGTGCGGGCGTGCGGTGGCGACACCGAAGAGTGGAAACGCCGATGGCGCGAAGTGGGTGCCCGTGTTGGCGCCGCGACGGCGGTCAACGGCGGCGAGTCCGCCACGCGCGAGACCGCCGTCGAACCCGAGCACAAGCCTGCTCAGTCCCGTCGCTGGCTTTGGTACCTCTGCGCACTGGTCGTTCTTGCCGTTGCCGGGGGACTTGTGGCGTTTCTCCTCGTTCACCAACAGCCACCGCCACAAAAACGGACGTTCAGTGCGATCGCCGCTGAGGACTGCCGACAGGACGAGACCCGGCGGATCGGGATGAATCCCGGTGGCCCGGACGGCGCGAGCGGCTGGAGCCTGGAACCACTCGGTGGTTTCGCGGGCGACGGCTGTGGCGGCGGTTATCGCTATACACCCGGCAGCGGCACGGACAAACCGGGAACCGGTCCGGACAATTTCAGCTGGGTCTTCCGGCCGGACCTGCCCGGTGAATCCACCTGCGCGGTGCGAATCTACATACCCAACGGAAATCCGATGCGCGTCGGCGGTTCCCCGGCACACTACAGTGTCGAATCGGGACCCGACGGGGCGGTGATCGACACCTTCACGATCGATCAGCAGGCGCATAAAGGGAGTTGGGTGGACGCCGGTGAGGTCCGGTTCTCCGGAGTGCTGCTGATCATCCGAATGTCCGATCGCAACGCGGCCAAACTTCCCGTCGCGGCAAGCGCGGCGGCGGTCGACTGCCGAGTCACCGACGGATGACGTCGCGTTCGCACCGGACACAGCGAGAGCCCCGTTGACCACAGAAGCGCTGGTCAACGGGCTCTTTGCGCGGACGAGACGGCGTGCCTCCGGCAGGAGACGGATGAACTGCATCGCGAGCCACGGCGTTCACAATCGCCTCGGTGGCTGAGAGGTCAGGCATTCCGGACGCGTTCCGCCCGGATGGGAGCACTCACCAAGAACCGGGCCGTGAGAACGCAAGTGCTCGATGATGGTCACGCCCCAAGATCCCGTGACGGGGCACTCCAAGAATCGGGCCATCGCCGGGGGATTCTCGTCGCTGACCGCGACAGATCAGGCCGACTGCGACAGATCAGTTCGTCCCCTGGCGGACGTCCGTCCCCTGTTCGGCGAACGCCTTGAAGTCCCGCATGTGCTGCCGCGACTGCTTCCGGAAGGTGCCGGCCATCAGACGCCCCATCAGCCGCATCAGCAACCCGTCGAACCGGAACTCGCTTTCGCTCTCCCACAGCGTCGTTTCCGGACCGGCGTCGATGATCCGGTCGCGCTGGGCCTGCCACATGCCCTCGCCGACGATCTCGCGGTCGTAGTGCACGACGACCGAACTGGGGATGGCGTGCAGGTCTGCAGGTTCCAGGCGCGTGACGGTCTCGGTGGCCTCCATCCTCTGCTTCCCCATCTGAAACACGACTCGCGAGGTGGTGCCGACCTGGCCATGCACCCCGTTCACCGGCTCGTGCAGTACCAGGCCGCGCAGCCACTTCGGCATGTGCTCCGGGTCGGCGACCAGTTGGACCACCTTCTCGCGGGGCAGGGCGATCTCGATCGAGGTGGTGTACTTCATCGCGCGTTCGTTCCGGGGGCGTAGAACGCGGTGGTGGCCGCTACCGCGGCCGCCACGTGATCCGGATCGCCGCCGGCGGCCAGGTGAGCCTCGCCCCATGCCGCGGCGCTGCGCCGAGCGAACTCGCGCCCCTCGGGCGAGGTCCGGAACTCCTCGTGGTCGAGGGTCTCGCCGTCGGCCAGGAACCTGGCCAGGGTGAGCAGATGCAGGTCCCAGCCCACACCGCCGGCACCGGGGCCGTAGGTCGGGAACATGGGCTCCCCGACGGCCGCTGCATGGACCAGTTCGAGCTCGGTGTCCCCGGCAGCGCCCGGGGACAGGCGTACCTCGACCTCGCTCGTGCCCGGCCACTCGTCGGCCTCCGGTCCGAAGAGCCAGGACACCCGCAGCAGCCGCGGCGGGTCGCACCGGAGGATCTCGCCGTGCTCACCGCCGTCCAGCTCGAACGACCCACCGAGCCGCAGGTCTCCGGTGACCGACTTCAACCAGCGGCCCAGTCGATCGGGGTCGGTGATGGCGTTCCACACGTCGTCGACCGGCGCGTCGTAGCGACGCCGCAGCTCCATCGTGTACGCGTCGCCGGCGGGCAGGGTCGATGTGCCCATCGTCCGGCGTGCCGCGGCCAGTTCGTCGAGTACGTCCTTCATGTCATGGTCCTTTCTCTGGCGGTTCGGCCTTGCCGACCCCTGAGGTCCGGGATGCGCGTCTGCCGCGGGCCAGCTCAGTTCCCAGGGCATCGAGCCGCTGATCCCAGAACCCGCGAAACCGGTCCAGCCACGCGTCAACCTCGCTCAGCGGCGCGGGTTCGACGGCGTAGAACCGGCGAGTCCCTTCAGCCCGGACCGACGCGAATCCGCTCTCCCGCAGAACGCGCAGATGCTGGGAGACAGCCGGCTGGGACAGTGCGAACTCGGCCCGAATCACCTCCGTGATCGCGCCCGAGGTCTGCTCACCGTCGGCGAGTAGCTCGAGAATGCGCCGGCGCACCGGGTCACCGAGGACGTCGAACGCGTGCACGACCAGGACGGTACCAGCCCGGGATTATATAAGCCAGAGTGGGTACTCTGGCCTGCGGTGTCGACGCCCATCGACATCCGACACGTATCACCAATGCTGGTGTTGACCGGGACCGACTTCCGGTCGCCAGCGAGATATCAACCGGTGCCACGATCGCCCGTACCAGCCCGGTCGGCCAGCTCGTGCGGGTAAGCGCCGAGGACGGCGTCCAGCACATCGCCCGTCTGACGGGCCGGGTGTGCTCGGCGGTGCCGTGCCTGCTCGGTGATAACGGCATGAGGCCTGTCGGGGCGCCCGTCGGCAGGAGTCGCGAAAGAGTCAGCGTCCTGCTGGTGGAAACTTCGCCGTGCGCAGATCACCGAGGCGGCACAGCGCGGGCGCAGCCAGGAGGCGCGGTCCTGCAACAAGGCGGCAGCTGGAGAGCAGCGGTGTCTCGGTGCCTGAGGGTGTGGCCGGAGAGGGGGACTGAGCCCTGCTGGGTTCCGGGACGGGGAAGGAGAACGAGGACGCGTCGGCGAGATGGAGGCAGCGGGGTCATGTGACCGCCCGCCCCAACTGCGAGGCGCAGTGCGCTCGGCAGGCCATGCTCGCCGACGGGTGCTCTGCTCGCGCTTTCGTCCGGCTAGGGATGGGGTGTAGCCGGCCACCTCGCCTGCCTGAAGCCGAGCGGGACGTCGACCGGCGGGAACCACAGCACGTCGTCGATTTGCTTGACGAGCACGTCAAGTCCGGAGATTTCGACGAATCACATGAATCGGAAGTCCACGCCCGGTCAACGCCTTCTGGAGACTACTGGGGACGAGGTCTGACGTCATGGCGAGTCCGCGTCGAGTCAGTAGATGTGAAGTTCGTAGATCGTTCCATAGTACTTGTTCCGCACTTCGTTCTTGGCGAAGAAGTGGCGGTATTCGTAGCCATCGCCCGGGGCGTAGACGAACCAGCCGGCGTTGTTGCCGCTGCTGAAGTTGTTGACGTACCTCTGGTTGATGTTCATTTCACCGGCGTTGGCGAAGCACCGCCTGGTCCCGAGTGTCGCTCCCGGCTCCTGGAAGCCCACCGCAAAATATCCACCTTCGAAGATGCAGTTGACCAAATTCACCTCATTGATCGCATGAGCCGGAGTTGCGCCGATGATTCCGATGGCCAGCGCAGCGGAGGCGGCGGCGGCAAGGCGACGTTTCACCGTGTTCCTTTCGTGCTTCTTGTCCTTGCCGCGACCGTAGCTCGCCGATTACGCCAGGTGCAAGACAGCGGTGAAACTCTGGATCGTTCGGGAAGGGGAGCGGTGTTCAAAAGTGCAGAAGGGGTCCCGGGTAGTGCGGTCGGCAACAATCTACACGTTCCGCTCGGCGGACACGACCCACTGATGGTCGCGGTCCGGCGGGCGTTCCCGGTCGTCGACCTGAACGCCGTCCTGTTCGAATTGCGTCGTGTCGCTTGCCTGGTGTACTGCCGAGACCCAGTCCCCAGACGCGGTGGGATCACGCGGGTCGGTAATACGGATGGAGCCAGCGTTCGCGAATGTTCCGTGTGCGCGACTGTTTGCGCGCCCATTCATGACTTCCGTCGATCACGGCCACCCGGTTCGATGGCCGCCGCGAATGCTATGAGCGCCGGTGGATCCCGAGACGGCGATTCGGGTGGCTCTTTCGGGGTGACGCCAACCACGCGTCGGGCGGCGGCCAGTCGGCCGTAGGCCGCTCCATCCCTCGTGAGGACTACAGGAAGTGTTTACATCAAGGGGATTCGTGACGCCGAGGTCTTCCATAGGTTCGCTGGCGACGGCATCAGGGCACGCCGAGAACTGAAGGGCAAGGGCGTTGAAGACAATGCAACGGTCAGCGGGAACCGGTATCCCCCGGAGGTTCACCAGGGTGGTGATCGCGATGACGCTCACCGTCGCCGCGGTGACGGGCTGTGGTGCCGCCGCGGAAGAAGACGCGACGAGTGAGGACGCACCACCGGTCGCCGCCGAGGCGGCCGCCACGCCGCGCATCACTTGGGGCACGTGCCCGGCGTTGGGCGAGGGCGCCGGTCGCGACCCCCGGGTCACCTGCGGAACGGTGAAGGTTCCGCTCGACTACCGGAACCCCGGTGGCGAGCAGATCGAGGTGGCCGTCTCGAAGCTACCGGCAGCGAAGCCCCACGACCGCCGCGGCGTCCTGCTGCTGAACCCCGGCGGCCCGGCGTTGTCCGGCCTGGGCACACCGGGTGTCGTGGCGCCGACCCTGCCGCCGTCGGTGTTGGCGGCCTACGACCTGATCGGCTTCGACCCGCGTGGGGTCGGGCACAGCACCCCGCAGAGCTGCGGCCTCGACGACCCGTCTCTCGCCGGCCTCTTCCCGTACCCGGCCGCGGACGGCTCGATCACCGCGAACGTCGACCACGCCCGCGCCGACGCCGAACGGTGCGCGACGAACGCCGGCGAGAAGCTCCGGTACTTCACCACCGCCAACACGGCCCGCGACATGGACCGCATCCGCATGGCGCTCGGTGAGAAGAAGATCTCCTACTGGGGCCAGTCCTACGGCACGTACCTCGGCACCGTCTACGGGTCACTGTTCCCGGAGCACGCCGACCGGGTGGTCCTCGAGGGCAACGTCGACCCCACGAAGGTCTGGGCCAACGCGACGGACAACTGGGGCAAGGCCATGTCGGAACGCTTTCCCGACGCGGCAAAAGTCGCCGCGGCGCAGCACGCCACGCTCGGCCTGGGCGGCACCGTCGACGAGGTGACCCGGAAGTACCTCGCACTCGCCGACCGCCTCGACCGCACTCCCGCACCCGTCCCCGGCACCCCGCTGGCCCTGACGGGTCCGATGCTGCGCACCGTCACCTACGGCCTTCTGCTGGACAACGAGAACCTCCCGATGCTCGCACAGTTCTGGAAGGCCGCTGTCGGGCTGGCCGACGGCAAGCTCACCGAGGCGGACGGCCGGGTGCTGCAGCAGGTGTTCACCGCGCCGCCGCCGCCCCCGGGCGTGCCAGCCGACAACCAGGCCACCATGTTCCTGGCACTGACCTGTGGTGACGCGCCGTGGTCCGCCGACGTCGACGACTACGCCCGCCGCACCGCCGAGGACCGCGCGGCCTGGCCGCTCACCGCGGGGATGCCCGCCAACATCTGGGCGTGCGCGTTCTGGCCGAAGCCGATCGAAGAGCCCGTCCGCGTGACGGACAAGGGACCGCGCAACACGCTGATCCTGCAGAACCGCAGGGACAACGCCACGCCGTGGGAGGACGGCCTCGGGCTGTACAAGGTCCTCGGCAAGCGAGCGGCTTTCGTCGGCGCGGACAACGGCGGGCATTACGTCTACCACCGGGGCTCCACGTGCGTGGACGAGGCGACGGTGACGTTCCTGACCACCGGCCGGCTGCCGGACAAGAAGGTCTACTGCACCGACGTCGCCCCGCGGTGACCGTGGTCGCTGACGGTGAGTGTCGGTAGACGGGGAACTCCTCGTGGCTCGGCCGGTGTCCAGCCGCCGTTCCACCTGGAGTTCCGTTGCCATGTGACAGAGGGCTTGCTCAGAGACTGACGCTCTTGGCTGTTGCCCATGGGCCGAGGGCGAACCCGTCGCCCTCCTGCCGGACTTCCACCGCACCCGCGCCACCGAAGTGCGCGGGGACGAGTAGTTCCCGTTCGTCAGCCGCACGCTGGAGAATCCGGCGGCGGCTGGCTACCGCTTGTTCTGGGGACAGGCAAGCGTTGCTGTTGCAGTGGGGGTGCAGGAGCTGGATTGGGCTGTGCACAAGATCTCCGACGAAGACCGCCCGGTCGCTTTTGGATGCGAGCCGGAGCACGGAAGAACCGGGAGTGTGGCCGGGCGCGGACTCCAGGGTGAGGTGTTCGTCGATGCGGTACAGGCCGTCCCACAACACGGCCTGTCCAGCTTGGTGGATGGGCGCGATGCTGTCTTCGTAGATCATGCGGTCGACCGCTTGCAGGCCGTTCCCGTACCCGTTGTCCGGACCGTAGTGGAAGTCGTCCGCTGCGGGAATGAGGTAGTGGGCGTTGGGAAACGTCGGTATCCATTCCCCGTCCGCGTCGACGGTGTTCCAGCCGACGTGATCGACGTGGAGGTGGGTGTTGACGACGACATCGACATCCTGCGGGCGAACGTCGGCTCTGGCCAGGAGATCGAGAAAATCACCCTGACAGTGGTGGAACGGCGGCATGCCGGGCCTTTCCCGCCCGTTGCCTGCTCCTGTGTCGACCACGACTGTCCGTCCACCGCTGCGCAGCACCCACGTCTGCAGCGCGAGCACCGCCCAGTCGCTGTCCGGCTCCCAGTGGTCCGGCGCCAGCCAGCCCTGGTTGTCCTTCCACGCATCGGCGGCTGCCTCCGGAACGATGCCGGCAGCGGGCGCGAACGGTTTCTGCCACTCCATGACCCGGATGACCTCGACATCCCCCAGCACCATGGTCTGCACACGTTCGTCTTCCTTCGTCATGTGCTCGACCCTAAGAACGACCAGATGATTCGCTCAATGCTCATCTGGCTCATTGAGATAAGCGTCCGTCTCACATCTCATACGAGGAGATATCTTGCATCAGTGGATGTGGTGAGCGACGCGATCTCTGCCGTGCATCTCGGGCACCCCTCGTCCCACCGGGTGCGGACGAGAGGGAGTTGGTGTGCGCGGCTCGACTCGTACGACGGCGCGGGGTTCTACGTCGTCCTGAAGGGCAGTTGCTGGCTGCTGCCCGACGGGTGCGCCCCGGTGCTTCTCGCCGTGGGTGACGCAGTGTTGCTGCCGCACGGCGCCGGCCACGTGATCGCTGATTCCCCGGTCGACGCGGCGATCGCCCGGGAAAAGGCGGTGCCGTTCGAGCAATGGATCGCGGGGACAGGATCGCGAGACGAGCCCGATCGCGACGAGACGGAGATGGTCTGCGGCAAGTACCGGCTCGACTGCAGCCGCCTGCACCCGCTCATGACAGAGCTACCCGAAGTCGTCCACCTGCCCAACCGGGTAGGCAGCCACCTCGAACTCCGCGCTGCGATCGACCTGCTCGCCGGCGAGCTGGACGAGCGACGCCCCGGCTCCTGTATCGCGCTCCCGAGCCTGCTTGATCTCCTCCTCGTCTACATCATCCGTTCCTGGATGACCGAGGCCACCAGCGGAACCTGGCCCCGGGTACTGGGCGACCCGGTGACGGCCGCCGCTCTGCGGGCGCTGCACGCGAATCCGGCCGCCCCGTGGAGCAACGACCGCCTGGCCGCGGAGGCGGGCGTCTCCCGCCCCACCCTGGCCCGCCGGTTCACCACCCTGGTCGGTCGCCCTCCGATGGCCTATCTCACGTGGTGGCGCCTGATCCTTGCCGCCACCCAGCTCCGAAACACCTCGGACACCCTGGCCGCCGTCGCCGGCCGAGTCGGCTACGGCAGCCCGTACTCACTCTCACATGCCTTCGAAAAGGAGTTCGGCATCACGCCGGGGCGGTACCGCGCCCAGGCCGCGGAACGATCCCGCAGCTGAGGCTTTCGATGCAGCCGCAGTCGGATGCGTTGTCGCGCCGAGAATGTGGGCCGACGGGTGGATCGACGTCCAGGGCGGCTCCTTGTCCACCGAGCACGGTTTGCTTTGGGACACAAGGGGTTGCGATGTTCAGGTTCGGCTCAGCGTGCGTATTCAGCGGAGATTGAAGGTGGTGTCAGCAGATCAACACCTGCGATAGATTCCGGTCGAAGTGGTCTTTCGACACGTTATCTGGGGTGATCTACTTGAGAAAAAGCCTTGCCGCTCTTGCGGCCGGGGCTGTGTCGGCGACGCTCCTGACAAGCGTCATGGCCGGGCCGGCGGGGGCCGCGCCGTCTGTTGAGATCCGGGACGGCGTGAGTCAGCCGGTTTTCTCCTATGCCGACGCCATCAGGGAAACAGTGTACGTCGAGGCGCCGGTCGACGGCGACCGCGACGGGCGCAACGACCGGATCGTGGCCGATGTGATCCGGCCAGCGGAGACGGCACAAGGGCTGAAGGTACCGGTCATCTTCCAGGCCAGCCCGTACTTTGGGCCGGACCTCACAGCGGGTGCGCGGTCCGAGGACCCACGGGGGCGCTATCGGGCGCGTTCGCTGGACAGTGAGTTCAAGGACCTCGAGGACGACGGGACGCCCACCCGGTTCCCGGAGTACTACGACAACTACTTCGTCCCGCGGGGCTACGCGGTGGTGCAGGTGGACAGCCCTGGTACCCGCTACTCCGAGGGTTGCACCACTGTGGACGGCAAGGCCGAAGTGCTTGCCGTCAAGGCGGTCCTGGACTGGCTGGACGGCCGGGGCAAGGCGACCGACAAGGCGGGCCAGGCGGTCAGCGCCGACTGGGACACCAACCGGGTCGGCTGGGTCGGCCGGTCGCACCGAGGAATCTTCGGCAATCTAGTGTCCACTATGGACGTGCCGAACCTGAAGACGATCGTGCCGATCGCCACGCTCGGCAGCTGGTACCCGTACATGCGCAACCAAGGGCTGCCACGGTTCCAGGACTACGCCAGGTGGACCGCGGTCACCGACGGGAACACCTCCCGGCTCGGCACGACACGCTGCAAGGCCGTCCATGATGAACTCGCGGCGGCCAGTGACGACACACACGGCACTTACAACGCCTTCTGGCGAGAGCGCGACTACGTTCCCGCTGCCGGCAAGGTGAAGGCCAGCGTCTACATGGTGCACGGCCTCAACGACTGGAACGTCACGACCGACCTGGCGCTCGACTGGTGGAAAGCGCTGGGCACGGCGAACATCCCGCGCAAGCTGATGCTCACCCAGCAGGCGCACGTCGACCCGATCGACGCGCACCGCGAGCGGTGGCTGCCCAAGATCCACCAGTGGATGGACCACTGGTTGCTCGGTGTGCAGAACGGGATCATGAACGAGCCGCCGGTGGAGCTGGAACGCTCAGCGAACCAGTGGGAGGCGCACACCGCGTGGCCCGCACCGAACACGACCCCGCGCACCCTGTGGCTCGGGCCGACCCTGTCGGAAACCAGGCCAAGCCCTTCAGTGGTCCAGTTCGAGGAGAAGTACTCGCAACTGCAGCGGGACATGGCCAACCCTGATGTGTCGAACTTCAACCGTGCGCAGTTCATCAGCCGGCCGTTGACGCAGGCGACGCGGTTCAGCGGGGTCGCGGAGGTCAATCTGCGCGCCAAGGCCAGCGTGTCCGGCACACCGCTGACAGCTCTCCTGGTCGATTACGGCACCGACGCACGGAACGTCACCGACGAGGACGACTACCTCTCCGGTCTGGTGTCCGCACCCGGCAGTGACTGTCTCGGCCAGGGCACCGCGGTGGACACCGGCTGCTACAGCAGGCACACACAGGACGTGCAGACCCGGCCGTTCGAAATCGTCACCACGGTCCAGATCGACACCGAGAACCGGCGGACCCTGGAATTCGACGAGCCCGTACAGCCGGAGAAGTACTACACCTACAACCTCAAGCTCAAACCCGAGGATTACGTGTTCAAACCCGGTCACCGGATCGGTGTGGTGATCGCCGGGACCAACTGCACCGGCACCGAGGTTCCCGGCACCAACTGGTGCGCCAACGAGCCCGCAGCCGGCCAGGAGCCGTGGGGCCGGACGCTGTTCGAGATCGACACCGCCAACAGCTTCCTCACACTGCCGGTCGTCGCATCGCCCTGACGATCGGCCTGGTCCGGTCGTGCCCCAACCCCCTCGGGCACGGCCGGACTGTCCTACATGGAGGTCGTGAAACCGGTCGTCATTACCGTCGCCCACAAGGGGAACACACACATCGTTCCTACTCGGATGGATCGGAACTGTTTCGGAGCGGTAGCAGGCTGACAGCGCTGACGACGACACCAATGACCCCTAGCCAGAGTGCGGACCGATGGCCGAGCGTGTGGGCCAGTGCCCCGCCGGTGAGCGCGCCGACGGGCAGTCCGCCGTACATGATCAGCCGAACGGAAGCGCCGACTCGGCCGAGTAGGTGGCTCGGCGTCAGTTGGGTCCGCACGGTGACAACCAGCACGTTCACCATGCCACCCGTCAGCCCGGCCACAACCAGGGCGGCCGCCCAGCCGGCAAACGTCAGGGTGCTCGAGTGGTCTGTGAGCGGAATGACGAGCAGCGGCAGGTAGCCGGCACTGCCGACGACGATCGTGCGACCGTAGCCGAACCGGCGCGCCACGCGGGGTGCCAGAAGGGATCCGGACAGGGCACCGACTCCGGCGAGTTCACCTCCTCGTGGCCTTGACTGGACCGGGGAGCGCTGCACGCGTATTGGTGTGCTTCCGCTGATGTCTGCCGCGCTCAATGCGCGATGCGTACGTCGAGACGGTTGTCAGCAGCAGGGACGTCCACGCCGGCTGGGTATCGCACGCCGAGCCGGTTGCAGAACTCTCAGCTGTACGAGCGATGCGCTGCCGAACTGCGCCGCCAGCTTCGCTGGCGCGCTCAACTCGGCCGACGCCGCAACGGCGACGGTCGCCGCGGCGAGCTCACGCTCGACCATCGCGATAACCCCCCAGTTATCTCATCTTGATTGATGACGCCGTGGAACGGCGAGATGCAGTCTCGCTCCTAACGCGACTCGACCACAAGAGGTTTCAACGTCGACTGAAGCGAGGTCGCGGACATGTGCGAAGTAGGTGTCAGACTGGCCGGGGAGGGCCGACCAGGACGGGACACCCACGAGCCGATCAGTGCCCACTTGGTGCACTGATCAGCGGTCAGCGTGCCTGCCTAGGCCAACCGATCGCAGCAGCACGCCGACTGTCATGTAGACGCGTTCCAGGTCAACGGCCTCGGGAGCGATGCGCCACTGCTGGTGGATTCCCATGACCGCGCCGAGCAGCGTGATGCTCAGCTCGTCGGCGCCGACGCCCTGCGGGAGTTCGGCCTGCTCGAGCCAGGCGCGGATTCGGGCACGCAGCGCCGTGTGCAGGTCGGCGTACCACTTGCGCAGTGGCGAGCCCGGCTCCATGGCCTCGGCGATGAGGGTGACGAAGAGCTTGGCCGACGGGCTGCGGATGAACTCGTGGAGCGCGTGGAGTGCCTGGTCGAGTGTGGCCGGGGCGTTCGGCTCGGTGTGCAGTCCGGCCACCACGTGCTCGACGACCGCGGCCAGCAGTCCTTCTTTGTTGCCGAAGTGCCAGGGGATCGACCCGCGGCTCACCCCGGACCGCGTGGCGATGTCCTCGAACGTGGTCTGCCGGTAGCCGCGCTCGGCGAACAGCTCGGCGGCCGCGGTGATCAGGAGCCTGCGGCTTTCCTGGGTCATCTCGGCGCGCCTGGTGGCTCGTGGAGTCGTCACGAGCGTGGAGTCTACCGATGGGCCGATTGTTGACTGTGTAACACTCTCTATGTTGACCAACATAGGGAGTGGACATGAGATGGGTTACCTACCGGTCCGAGCAGGGTGACCGGGTCGGCGTCGTCGATGGCGACGACATCCATACGCTGGCCAGGGGCGCGGAGTTGGTCGAGCTGATCGGGCGGGGTGCCGAAGGGCTGCGTGCGGCGGGTGAGCAGGCGCTGCGGGCACCGGACGAGGTGGTGCCGCTGGCCGAGGCGACGCTGCGGGCTCCGATCCCGCGACCGCCCACTGTCCGGGACTGTCTGTGCTTCCTCGACCACATGCGCAACTGCCAGGAGGTGATGGGCGCGGGCCGGACGCTGAAGGACGCCTGGTACGAGATCCCCGCGTTCTACTTCGCCTGCCCGTCGACGGTGCTGGGGCCGCACGAGCCGGTACCTATGGCGCCGGGCAGCGTGTGGTGGGACTTCGAGCTCGAGATCGCCGCCGTGATCGGCACCGGCGGCCGGGACCTGACGCCAGACGAGGCAGAGCAGGCGATCGTCGGCTACACGATCTACAACGACTGGTCCGCCCGTGACCTGCAGCTTCGGGAGTCGCCGCTGGCCATCGGACAGGCGAAGGGCAAGGACGGCGCCACCACGCTGGGCCCGTACCTGGTGACGGCGGACGAGCTCGCGCCGTACCGGCGTGACGGCAGGCTCGCGCTGGAGGTCGAGGCCACTGTCAACGGCGAGCGGGTCGGTGGCGGCCGCACCGACGCCATGGACTGGACCTTCGGCGAGGTGATCTCGTACGCCTCCCGAGGCGTCGAGCTGCTGCCGGGTGAGGTGTTCGGGTCCGGCACGGTGCCGGGCTGCTGCCTCATCGAGCACTTCTCGCCCGGCGACCCGGCCGCGTTCCGGGGCTGGCTGAAACCAGGAGACGTCGTCTCTTTGCGGGTGCAAGGCCTGGGAGAGACCCGGCAGACCGTTACCGCAACGCCCGCCCCGCACCCGATCCCCGCGCGGCGCAACCCCGACGCCACGCCGCGACGGCAACGGGTGAACCCGGCGCGATCCGCGGTGCCGTACACGAAGGGCCTGCACGAGATCGGCCCGAACGTGTGGGCCTGGCTCCTGCCAGACGGCGGCTACGGATGGAGCAACGCCGGACTGGTCGCCGGCGCGAACGCCGCGCTGCTCGTCGACACGCTGTTCGACCTGCGCCTCACCGGCGAGATGCTCGCGGCGATGCGCCCGGTCACCGACCGGCACCCGTTGACCCACGCGGTCCTCACCCACGCCAACGGCGACCACACCCACGGCAACCAGCTGCTCGACGACTCCGTGCGCATCATCGCCGCGGCCGACACCGCCAAGCAGATGCACACCGAGATCGCGCCGGACATGCTCGCCGCGGTCCGGATCGCCGACTTCGGGCCGGTGCTCACCCCGTTCCTGCGCGAACGCTTCGGGCCCTTCGACTTCGACGGCATCAAGCTGCGGCTGCCGACCATCACGTTCGACCGCGACCTGACCCTCGACATCGGCGGCAGGGAGGTGCGCGTGCTGAACCTGGGCCCGGCGCACACCAGCGCCGACTCGGTGGTGCACGTCCCCGACGCCGGCGTTCTGTTCGCGGGCGACCTGCTGTTCGTCGGCTGCACCCCGATCGTGTGGGACGGGCCGATCGCCAACTGGATCGCCGCCTGCGACACCATGCTCGCCCTCGACGCACCCACCGTCGTACCCGGCCACGGCCCGGTCACCGACGCCGACGGCATCCGCGCCGTCCGCGCCTACCTCACCCACGTGGTCGAGCAGGCCGACGCCGCCCACGCCAGAGGCCTGACGTTCCAGGAAGCGGCCAAGGCCGTCGACCTGGCCGAGTACGCCGCCTGGCTGGACGCCGAACGGATCGTGGTCAACATCTACCAGCGCTACCGCGAACTCGACCCCGGCAACCCCCCGCTGGCACAGACCGAACTACTGGCCCTCATGGCCGAATGGGACGCCGCACGATGACCAGACTCGACACTTCCGCCTACACCGGACAACCGTGGCGCATCCACCAGTTCACTGCCGACTTCCGCGTCGAGGACACGTGGTCCTTCCGCACCCCCGGCGCGGGACCCGGCGACTTCCCGGTGATGATCGCCGCGATGCGGGCAGCCGGCGGGCTCGCGAAACAGCCCGCGTTGGTGCGATTCCTGTTCTGGGCACGATGGAAACTCGGCGCACTCTTCGGCTGGGACAACCCGTCGGACGGCATCGGCGCACGAGTCGCGTCGCTGCGCGACCACCTGCCCGACGACCTCCGCGACGCCCCACGCGGCCCCGACAGCGACAGCATGCCACTCAAACCGGTCTACGAACTCGACACGGAAGCCGCCCGCGAACTGGCGAACAAGACCGTGCACACGGTGATGCACCTCGGCTGGGCACGACGGCCCGACGGCGACCACGAACTGCGGATGACCGTGCTCGTCAAACCCAACGGCAGGTTCGGGCGCCTCTACCTGGCCGCTATCGCACCGTTCCGGTACCTGATCGTCTACCCCGCACTCACCCGGCGCTGGGAACGCGCCTGGCGTGAACACCACCAGCAGGAGATACGCGGGTGACAGGGACCGGGACAGGACACAGCCCCCCGGTGGGCCGCCATGGTCGCCTGGACGACGGTGCTGTGCTCGCGGAGCACACACACTCCCGGCGTTAGAGACCGCCACCCACAGCACAGTCATTGGCAACTCGACGCCGCGCGGCGTCGATGCCCAGAAGATGCCACCGGAATGGGAGATGGCAAGCCCGAACCGAACCGTGACAGTCTGCGTCATAGCCTCAATGAACGGGCTGTCGTCGGTAGGGGAGGGCAACTGTGCCTGGTCTCACCGAGCCGCACGCGGGGCGGACAGATCCCGCCGACCGGCCGGACGCGAGGATCCGGGTGGCGGTCGTGGACGACCACCCGATCGCCCGGCAGGGGCTGGCCAGGATCCTCGAAGGCGCGGGGAACATCGACCTGGTGGCGTCCTGCGCGGACCCGAATGAACTGGGCCCGGAACCCCCGATCGACGTCCTGCTGCTCGATCTCTATCTCAACGCGCACATGATGGCGCTGGACGTGATCACGAAGATTTCGGCTCGCGTGCCGGTGCTGGTCATTTCGGCGTAACGCATTCCAGTCCTTGACCTGCCGCTGCCCACGCCCGCACCGGAAGATGCGGAGTGGATTGACGCCTACCGTCGATGGGTGAGAGGAACATGAACACCGTTGTCCTGCGCCGCGGCAACATGAGCCCCACCATCGGCCGCAACGAGCTGAAGTTCCGCAAAGCCCCGCTCAAACTCGGCCACGTCCTCCCGGCGCAGCCGGTGACCTGACCGCCATCATCGCGGCTGCGCATCACGGTGTCGGCTCCAGCAGTGGCGCGTGCGTTCCTTCCGCCAGCAGGTTCAGCCGCACGAAGTACCGGCCGAGCGGCGTGAGTTCGACAAGGGTGCCCGCGACAGGGGTCACGGCCCAGCCCGGGTCACCCAGTAGGCCGCCCGAGCCGTCGATCGTTGAGGCGATGCCGGGGTCGATCTCGGCGCCGGTGGGCACGGTAACGGTGACCATGCTGGCTTCGGTCGCGGCGAGCAGGCCGTTACGCACGGCTGCGCCGGTCATCATCGCCAGCACGTCATCGGCCAACGGTCCGTGGTAGTCGGTGACCAACGTGTCGACCAGGTCCTCGACCTCTACCGAGCGGTTCATCCGGTACAGCTCGCCCAGCGCCCTTGGGCCCCACGGCCGGCTGAACTCGCCAAGTCCCGTCCGCGCAGTGTCCTTTGTGGCCAGTTGAGTCGGCCCGCTCACCGCGATGTCGGCGATGTCTTTCCACAGTCGCAGGGTGTGGTCCGGGTCGGTGCCACCGGCCATCGCTTTCTCCAGGGCCGCGAGCGCGGGCCCGGCGACCACCTTGGTCCGGTGCAGCCGCAGAACTTCCACGTCGAGGGCCAGCCACCAGGCGCGGATCAGGCCGAGGTGATCACGGGGATCGCGGACCGAAGCACGTACCGCCATGCCGATGGCCGCGGCCAGTGACCGGGTGTCCGCCGGTGAGGGGAAACCGTGTTTGGTCACCGCGCGCCCGGCCGCGGCCCACCGCCCGCACCCGATCATGGTGCGCAGCAGCGTGGATTCGCGTGCGGCATCGGCAAGCTCGTCGACGGCGGGCAGTGCGATGGGCGGATTGGCCGCAGCGTCCAGGCAACACTCGCAGGTGTCCGGGTCATGCCGACGAAACTGTGCCGGGATCGGCGCACCAGGTGCGATCGCGGCGACTTGGTTGTCCCGGATGACGAACTGGGCTGTCAGCAGTTCGGGTTGCCGGTCGAGCAGGACACCCAGCACGGCGCGCCGCCGTTCGGCCGGTGCTGTGCTGAACGCGGCGGCCCACGTGTCGACTGCGGTGTCGTCCGCGGGATCGACACCGTCGGCGCGCATCGCCATGAAGATTCGTTTGGCCATCCGCCATACCGACTCGTCGGCCATGGCCGCGGGAAACTTCGCCGCCGCCCGGTCCAGTTCTTTGCGTAGAGTGGTGACCCGCATGCTGGCCGGGTGGAAGCGATCGGTGTCGTCCAGGAAGTCGACCAGGATCTTCACCACGCCTGGACCGTGTTCGGTCAACCGGTAGGCATCGGTCAGCCGAGGCGCGGCGGCGTCGATGAGCAGACGATGCGCGTCACCGGTCTTCCACAGCGTCGGATCGGGACTGTTGAGCCAGTCCTGCCGTGCCTGCAGCAGCATCTCCAAGCTGCCGAGGGCGTTCCCATCGGACCGCCAGTCCTCTTCAGCCACATCGTGGTAGTCCTGGTCGGACAACCACTCACGAACGTCTCGGACAATCCTCACCGCGGCCCGGTTGAGCATGCATCGCAAGATAGAGCTCCGCGCACGCGCCGTGCACACTGGGGGTGATCAATGATGTGAGCCTGACGTGGCACAATCCGAACTCTTCGGTGGTGGTCGAAGGCCTGGAGATCTCGATCCGGCCGGTGGCGATTCGCCGTCTTGATGGGTCAGCTGAAGTGATTGGCGTGGTGGGTTGCCCATTCGCGGAAGGTACGTGCGGGCACTCGGGTGATGTCCTCCACGGTGGACGTGATGGGGCCGGGCTGGGTCGCCATGCGGGCGTACCCGTCGAGGACGACGTCGGCGATCGACGCGGGCAACCAGTCGAGCATGTGTTGCCGTGCGGCGTTCGGTGGGATTTCTTCCCAGCGTAACGGGCGACCGATCGCCTCACCGAGGATGCGTACCTGTTCGACCTGTGTCAGGACCTCTGGGCCGGTGAGGACGTACCTGCGTCCCGTGTGCTCGTCCCCGATGAGTGTGTGTGCCGCGACGGACGCGACGTCGAGTTCGTGGAGCAGGGTCATCGCCGCTGTTCCATACGCGCCGCGCACGATGTCACCCGCGCGGATCTGTGGTGCCCAGGAGAGGGTATTGCTGGCGAATCCGTGCGGCCGCAGGAACGTCCATTCCATTCCGGACTGCTCGATCGACCGCTCAACGCCGGCGTGGAGCCGGCCGATCGGATCGACCTGCTCGTCCAGGTCGTCGCGGACGGCTCCGGATGACAGGAAGACGATCCGCCGGGCGTGGCCGGCGAGGACATTCAGCACCGCGGGAGCAGCGTCCGCCGTGGCGAGTGGCCACATCAGGAACACCGCGTCCACACCCCGCACGGCGGTGGCCATGGTGCTCGGTACGAGAAGGTCACCAGGCGTGACGTCGACGCCATCAGGTAGCGTCGCGGAGTCCGGGTCGCGGGTCAACGCCCGGACCTTCGCCCCGGCATCGAGGAGTCGGGTGATCACGTGCCGGCCGATGGCGCCGGTAGCGCCTGTCACGAGAATCATGGGTTGCTCGGTTCCTTTCCGGCACGGCGCTCGACGATGACCAGCGGGATGTCCCGGCTGGCCTTGGCCTGGTAGGTGTCGTAGAGCGGGAAGACCGCTGTAGTCCGTTCCCACAGCAGGCGTTTCTCCTCCGCGGTGGCGGTCCTGGCCCGCGCGGGGAACGTCTCGCCGCGGACCTGGACGGTGACCTCCGGATGAGCGGCGAGGTTGAGGTACCACGCGGGATGGTGCGGCGCGCCCCCGTTCGAGGCCACCAGCAGATAGCGGTCACCGTCCTGCGCGTAGATCAACGCGGTGCGCCGGAGTTTGCCGGACTTGCGGCCACGCGTGGTGAGCAGCAGGGTCGGCCAGCCCTGGTACAGGTGGCCGCTCTCACCGTTCGTTTCAACATAGGTGCGGATGTGCTCGGCCACCCAGTCCGTGGGGCTGTCCGCCACATCGTCCTCTTCGGACACCGCGGTCGGCCGGGGCGCGGAAAGGCTGCGCATCGGGTGATATCGGCGGAACCCGCTGTCGCGGACCCCGGGGAAGTCCCGGACTCGCTGCCACCCGGGCGAAGATCCGACCGTTCCCTGACGGGAGCTTTCCAGGGCGTCGCGGTGCGCCTGTTCGTCGGTCCACTCGGCGTAGTTGAGCACTTTTGTGCCGTCGGTACTCACGTGGAAATGACCTGATATCCCACCAGGATGCGGCTCGGTCTCGCCCTCCAGCGCCTCGAACACGGTGTCCACCCAGCGTCGCTGCCGCTGCTCGTCGGGCCCGTCGAACTCCACCTTGACGACGACAACGCAGCCGGGCGGTGGTGGATTTTCTCGTGTCCGACCACGGTACAGCCGATACTCGACGGGCTCACCACCGGTGAGTCCACTGAGGAACTCGTGGCCGGCCGCGCCGGCCGCCCACTGGGTGTAGGCCAGCATCGTCTCGCCATCGGTGGCGGCGAACGTGCTGAACGAAAGCAGTCCCTCCGGCCACGGCTTCTGCTCCAGCTCGCCGAACACCTCGTCCATCGCGGCCGATGTCTCCACGACCAGGACGGTGTCGGCGTCAGGCCGGGTGGGGTCGGGCAGCGTGTTGTGGATGATGGTCATGTCACTCTTCCTCCAGGCATGGTCGGCGTTTCAGGCGGCGTACGGGCGCTCGGCACGGGCTGCCCTCGCGGCGCGGCCCCACCAGACGAGCTGGTCGAGCAACTTCGTGGCGGCCGCCCCGCACGCCACCGGGTCCGTGGGCTGGCCAGCCGGGTCGAACTGGGATTGAGCGCCGTGAAAACTGACCGTGTCGCGCACCGTCACCGCATGCAGTTCGGCGAACACCTGCCGGAGGTGCTCCACGGCCCGCAACCCGCCGGAAATACCGCCATAGGAGACGAATCCCACCGGCTTGGCCTGCCACTGCGTGAAGTGCCAGTCGATCGCGTTCTTCAAGGACGCGGGATAACTGTGGTTGTACTCCGGCGTCACGACGACGAACGCGTCGGCCGCGGCCAGTCGCGGCCCCACAGCCGCCAGCGCCCGTGCTCCTTCCTGTTCGGGTTCACTGGACAAACGCGCGGGCAGCCGCACCTCCGCCAGATCGATGACGTCGACCGCGACGTCCGCACGCTGCGCGGCGTTCCCGGCGAACCAGGTGGCGACGGTGGGGCCGAACCGGCCCTGCCGAGTGCTGCCCACGATCACCGCGAGCTGGACTGGGCTTCCAGGCATGGCGAGTCCCTTCGAGAGCTGATCATTCGCTGGACACCTGAAGCGTCGAACTTGAACAAGGGTTCAAGTCAAGTAATGTGATCCACATGGCATCGTTACCGGCCGGTACCACCGAGCTCACCATCGGTGAACTCGCCGAGCGCAGCGGAGTCCCCGCCTCAGCCTTGCGCTTCTACGAGCGACAAGGGCTCATCCGCAGCCGACGCACCGCCGGCAACCAGCGCCGCTACCCTCGGGAAACCCTTCGCCACATCGCCTTCATCCGCGCCTCGCATCACCTCGGCATCCCGCTCGCGTTCATCGGCGAGGTCCTCGCCCTGCTCCCCGACGGCGTAGCCCCCACCCGTGAATTCTGGGTCAGAGCGTCCGAATGCTGGAGCGCCGAACTCAACGCTCGGATCGCACGGCTGGAACAGATGCGGGACCGTTTCACCGAGTGCATCGGCTGCGGTTGCCTGTCCTTCGAGCAATGCGCGCTGGTCAACCCGAACGACAAGCTCGGACAGGAAGGCCCAGGCCCGAGGCGGCTGTTCAACTCCTGATCAGCCTGGCCCGCCACGTTGCCCTGTGCCGCGGCGCCGACCCCAAGGCCGCAGAGTTCGTGTGGACCCGCTGAGCGTCGAACTGTCAACTGTCGTCTCGCCGTGGCGAGACCGACGTGGTCCGCGATCTTCTGGACTGGGGTAGCCCAATAACCCATGCTGAGCAATCCATTGAGGATGGTGAAGCCGCATGACACCCGACCGCGCACCCGATGAGGTGACGGTCGACCCACCCGCACCCGCGTTGACCCGGCAGGCCGCTGTCGGCGACCGTGCCGGTGTCCGGGCCGTCCGGACTGTCGGACTACGCCGTCCCGCCGTTGGGAATGCCAGTGGCGTTCCTCGAACGTACGTCTACAGAGGACCGGCAGGACCCGAGACAATCCCTGTTGCGGCAACTCGGGAGCCAAGACCGCCATTCCCGAGTCGCGGCCCACTTCTACGACGTCGAGTCCGGCCGGATGGAACTGGAGGCACGCGGCCACGGGGACAACTACGAACGGTTCGACATCCCCATCGCCCGTGACGGCGGGATCGCCGACCCTGCTGGCCGAAGCCCAGCACCCCGGTCGCCGGTTCGACGTGGTGATCTACGAATCCGCGTCGCCCGTCGCCCGTCGCAGGTTCGAAATGCGGGCAGGATTCGAACCTGCGCTCCCGCCTCCGGAGGGCGGCACCTGCCGTCTTCAGTGAGCACTACCAGTGGCTATGTTTACTGGGGCTTTCTCATAGTCCCCATGATTGCTTGTGTTTGCGGTCGTTGGTGTCATGAACCATGTCATGGCGGTGTCCTATCTCGACATTCACCGAGCCAGTAGAGTTCGATGTGGATGATCGACTGTGGTGTGGTGGCAAAGGGAAGCCTGTGACGGTAAGTGACCGTGTTGTGAGGGTCGTCTGGCAGCGATTTCGTCCGTTGGACCGCTGGAGGAGCGCTGTTTGATCATTTGTGAGCACGCCAGCGGTCACCGGGCACGGCTGGATTCACCCATAAGGGGGACCGTCTCCAGGTGCAGGGTAGGGGTCGAAGTTTTGGCGTTATGTTCGTGCCATGGTGGGACACCTTGACGAGGAACCCGGCATTGTTCAAGTTGCTATGGCGGTGCGGCGCCGGAGGCTCCCACCAGCGGAGTTTGACGCCGCGTTCGCTGATGCCACGGTTTATGTGAGGCGTACGTCTGGTGATCGGCCTGGTGTGATGGTCTCGTCGGTACCTGGGAAAGGGCAGTGGGTGCTGGCGTTCTCGACGCTGGAGCGGTTCGCGGCGTTCGGGCAGGACAAGCCGTGGCTGAGTACCACGGGAAGTGATTTGTTGACGCAACTTCGCCCCGGTATCGGGGTTCTGTTCGACCTTGGTGAGGATCACGGACTTCCGTTGCTTCCTCAGCGTGCTGGGCCGGCGAAGTTCGCTGGTGCGGACTTGCCGGAACCGAACGGCGCTGGACGCGGTCAAAGGTCTGGAGGTGGTCAGGGTGCCTGATGGATTCGATGTCGATCTAACTGCGCTTGATCAAGCAGGCCAGGCCATTTCCCAGACGATGCACGATATGAAGACGTGCGAGGTCGACGATATCGTCGGTGCTACCCACCTGTATGGCCATGACGGTCTGCGCGGCGCGTTCGACCATTTTTGCGATAGGTGGCAGTACGGCGTCGAGGTGCTGCTTGAGGATGGCGGCAAGATCGCCAGAGCGCTCAATGCCTCGATGGATGCGTACATCGAGAACGACAACACTGTTGAGCAGACGTTCCGGGCTACCGGAGCTGGTGATGACCCGGCTCGGGAGGTGGCCGATGGCTGAACGTCGGCGACATCGGTGTCGGTTTGTGGGACGGTGTCACGGGAACAGCGGAGTTCCTCTGGGAACTCAGTCCTCATCACCTCATCGACGACCCGGACCACTACGGGAAGATGTGGGATGGCTTGACCTCGGCTGCGGCGTTCGCGGTGGACAATCCGCTCGAGTTCGGCAAGCAGATGATCAACTGGGATCAGTGGAGCAAGGAGCCCGGACGTGCCTTGGGCAACACGGCATTCGGGTTCATTCCGGTCGCCGGTGTGGTGGCCAAGCTCCGGAAGCTGCGCAAAATGTCCAAGATGGACGCCAAGGCGCCGGATGTCAAGCCGAACCTGCAGGACTACTTTCATGGTGGGGCCAAACCGAAAGCCAGCGATCTGGACAAGTGGGCCCAGGCGCAGGGGTGGACGAAGACGCAGACGCCCAACGGTCCGCCGAAGTACGTAGACGAGAACGGGGTTGTCCGGGTGACGATCAAGCAGGGTAGTCCTCGCGCGCCGGGCAGTGGGCATCCTCATGTTGAGATTCGTGATGAGAACGGTCAGCGTACGGACCCGTTCGGCAATCCTGTGACCCGCAGGGACCCTGGCAACCACACCGAGATCGACTGGGACTGGTGACGTGATGACCGACTACACGACCGTGGCTGATCTGTCCGCGGTGTATCTCGAGGACAGTTATGTTCTTCAGATCGTGGAGGAGCCTGGCACGGTTCGGTTTCGGCTCGAGGCCGTGTTGACCCCTGAGCATCCTGTCTACCGTCCACCGAAGCCAGGTGAGCAGTACTGCTACGCGACGGGTTGGCTGATCTTCTCTGAGGTTGGGAAGATCGAGTGGGCGCGTCGATCTGCTGCGCGTTTCACTGATGCGACAGGCGAAGTCGATCTCGGCAACGTCGACTACATGAAGCGTGAGGCAGAAGGCTGGGCGCTCGGAGGTGACTGGGGCGATGTCGTGATCGCCACCCGGGCAGATCCCCGTTTTCTCCTAGATGATTCGGCCCAAGGCGCCTAGGTGTATGAGGCCATGACGTTGGTGACGCCGGTGCGCAGCCGGGTGGCTGGTGGCTGGTTTCCGGCGGCAGTGTGGGGTCGATGGTAGTTGTAGTGCACATTCCAGACCGTGAGGGCGGTTGTGCGTTGTTGTTCGCTGGTCCAGGTGCGGGCGTAGAGGAATT
>NZ_JAAATY010000021.1 GCF_013280595.1 Kibdelosporangium persicum | reverse complement strand
TACCGCAACCGAGCACCCCGGTCCCGTGGGGCGGAAAAGGCCTTCGACATGGTCGAAGCCGCGCTGGTCTAGCGCACGTGCCCAGCGCTGGGTTGGGAGAAGCTCGCACCGTGGGGGTTTGGGGGGCTTGGCCCCCCAACATGACAAGGGGCGACCCCGCGAGGTTGCACCGCAACCGAGCAGGGTCACCCCGAGCCCGTGGGCCCCCGGGGGATCGAACCCCGAACCCGCGGATTAAAAGTCCGCTGCTCTGCCAATTGAGCTAGAGGCCCTGACACGCCATAGCCTACCTAGTCACGCGACCGAGTTATCCGGAGGCCTCACACGGCCGTCGCGAGCATGTAGCTCATGCCCAGCGCCATCACCACGCGCGGCACGCAAGCGGGGCGTGTCACCGTCCACACGGCATAGCCGAGGAAGTAAACGGCGAGTGTCCAGGCGATGAACGGCAACGCGAGGCCTGGCTGGTGGATCACCCATGGGCCAGACATGTGGTGAGCGTCATGCTGTCCCGCGGCGAGCATGTACGCCATCGCCGCGCCTGCGAGGGCGAGGTCGGGGCGGCCGCGGAATGCCGCACAGGCCGTGAGCACGCAGAACAGCGTCAGCCAACTGGCGGGTGACAGGGGGCCGCCGACCGGGGAGGACATCACCGCCATGCCCGTGGCCATGACGACGTGGGCGACGTCGGTCGCGCGGTCGCGGTCGGGATAGGTGGGGTGCCGCCCGGCTGTGGCCAGGCGGCGGACGTGGAAGCCGGCGGTCGCGAGGAACGCCACGGTGAGCAGCCACCGGATCCAGATCGGGCCGGCCATGCCCCCGGTTACGAGGTCGTGGCCAGCAATGCGTCCAGTGCGCCGTCCTTCACGTCGCTCACCAGCGCGTGCAGCTGTACGAGGCTCATCTGGATGCGCTGCCCGAAGTCGTCGGTGATCACGACCCGCTGCTCCTCGGTCGCGTCCGCGTCGATCCACAGCTCGGGGCAGCCGCAGTTGCACTGCCCGCAGAAGGTGGCGATCCGTTCGAGCTTGCTCATTGTCCTTGCCGTCCTCGGGTGCGGCGGAAATTCCGACTAGCAACCAAAGCAGAGCCGCTGTGCCCGCGACCATCAGGCAATCAGGCGATTGGCCGACACACATGGGGGATTACGGGTCGTAACGGATCACAGGGCGGTTACTCCGTGCCGGTATCCGCACGTGGCCGGACCGGCGTGGTGTTGACTCTGTGACCATGGGAGCTCCGGTCAGTGCGCCGCCGACGCAACGGGGTGACTCCGTGCGACGGATGGCCCGTTCCGCGCGGACCACGCCAGGTCGGTTGGGGATCATCGCGAGCGCGCTCGTGGTGCTGAGTGTGCTGACGGGTTTCGTCGCGGCCTTGGCGCTGCAGACGAAACAGGACACGATCAGCGGCTTGGCCGAGCATCGCGAGCCGCTTTCGGCTGCGGCACAACAGATCTACCGGTCGTTGTCGGACGCTGACGCGACCGCGGCCAGCGCGTTCCTCTCGGGCGGGTCCGAGCCGGTGGAGTTACGCGAGCGCTACGAGGTCGACCTGGCGCAGGCCGGTGCGGCGCTGGTCAAGGCCGCGTCCGACGTCGAGGGAATCCCGGACGCCGAGAAGCAGGTCGACACGCTCGGTCAGCAGTTGCCGGTCTACACCGGTCTCGTCGAGACGGCCCGCGCGAACAACCGGTTCGGGTTGCCGATCGGTTCGGCGTACCTGCGTGAGGCGTCGACGTTGATGCGGACCAAGCTGCTGCCCGCCGCGCAGGAGCTGTACCGGATCGACGTCGGCAGGTTGACCGACGAACAGGACGACGCGGCGAGCTTCCCCTGGCTCACGGTCGCGTTGACGGTCATCCTGCTGGGCGCGTTGATCGCGACCCAGGTGTACCTGACGCGCCGGACGAACCGGTTGATCAACGTCGGCCTGCTGGTCTCGACCGTCGCCGTCGGGATCGGGCTGATCTGGGGCGTGGCCGCCGGGTGGGTCTCCGCGGTGGCCGTCGGCAACGCCAGGGACGAAGGCTCGCAACAGGTGGACGTCCTCGTCCAGGCCAGGATCGTGGCGCTGAAGTGCCGTGCCGACGAGACGCTCACGCTGGTGGCGCGCGGTGAGGGCGGCGCGGAGTACGAGAAGGAATGGCAAGTTCTCGCCCCGACCATCTCCGGCAAGGGCGACGGCGACAAGGACCTGCTGGTCAAGGCCCGGGACGCGGCGACCGACTCGGCGGTCAGCGGTGAGGTCCGCAGCGCCATCGACAACGCGCAGGCCTGGCAGGAGGCGCACCGCAAGATGCGCGAACTGGACGACGGCGGTCAGTACGACCAGGCGGTCGCGATGGCCATCGGCGACGACGACACCGGCGCGGCGAAGGCCTTCAACCGGTTGGACGAGAACCTCTCCAGTGCTATTCAGAAGGGCAGGGAGAAGTTCGTCGAGTCGACGTCCTCGGCGGAGAACGCGCTGATCGGACTGGTGCCCGGGGTCGCGGTGCTCGCGTTGATCGCCGCCGGCGGGGCCTTGGTGGGGATTCGGCAACGGCTGCGGGAGTACCGGTGATGAAACGAGTCGCACTGCTGCTGGTGGCGGCGTTCGCGTTGACCGCGTGCGGCGGGCCGGGCAGGCCCGTCGACCTCGCCGTGGTGACGTCCGCCGACCGCCCCGAACCGGAGGGATCGGGGCCGGGCCAGGCGGGCTCCGGCGGCACGGAGGCGCCCGACTGCGGCGACCCGACGGCCAGCCTGCGGCCCAACGGCCTCGGCATCCCCGCGGGCTCGACCATGGCCAAGATCAGGGAACGCGGCAGGCTGATCGCCGGCGTGGACCAGAACACGTACCTGTTCGGTTTCCGCAACCCCTCGACGAACAAGATCGAGGGCTTCGACATCGACATGGCCAAGCAGGTCGCCAAGGCCATCTTCAACGACGAGAACAAGATCCAGTTCAAGGCGATCAGCTCGCGGGACCGGGAGAACGTGCTGGCCAACGGCGACGTCGACATCGTGGTCCGGACGTACACGATCAACTGCGAGCGGCTGGAGAAGGTCGCGTTCTCGGCCGTCTACTACACGACCGGGCAGCGCGTGCTCGTGCCGAAAAGCTCGACCATCACCCGGATCGACGACCTCGGCGGCAAGAAGATCTGCGCGAGCTCCGGGTCCACCTCGCTCACCCAGATCGCCAGGCACCCGGCCAAACCGGTGCCGTGGTCGGTGGTCAACTGGTCGGACTGCCTGGTGTTGCTGCAGCAGGGCCAGGTCTCCGCGATCTCCACGGACGAGCCGATCCTCGTCGGGATGGCGGCGCAGGACCCGGCCGTGAAGATCGTCGGCCCGAAACTGACCGAGGAGCCGTACGGCATCGGCATTCCCAAGGCGAACACCGACATGGTGAAGTTCGTCAACGCCGTGCTGGAGCGCAGCCGTGGCGACGGCTCGTGGCAACAGAGTTACAACCGGTGGATCGCCGACCGGCTCGGCGAGCCGGCGAGCCCGCCGACGCCGAAGTACCGGGACTGACAAGGGGAAGCACGAATGGCCAGATGTCAGCGACCGGGATGTGGCGGCGAGACGGCGTTCGGCAAGTGCACCACGTGTGGCGCGCCGGAAGCGGCTTGGACGCCCCCGCAGGCACAGCAGAACCAACCCGCACGGCAGGAGGAGGAAGCCGGGACGGGCTGGTTCCGCCACCCTGACGTGCTCAGCGGTTCGCAGCCGTCGCCCCCGAAACCCCAGCCGCCGCAACGGCAGGACCCGAACCCCCGGTCCCAGCCGATGCCGCCACAACAGCCCCGGCAGCAGCCCCAGCAGCGGAAGAAGCCGGAAGCGCCGACCGTGATCATCAATCCGGTCACGCCGCCGGGCGGGCAGCCCGCACCGGCGCCGGGCCAATGGGCGCAGGGCGTTCAGGTCCCGGCTGTGCAGCCGCAACAGGCGTACGTGCCCGTGCCGGACGTGCCGCAGCCGACCAGCGTGCTGGCCTCGGTCGAGCCGACACAGAGCATCGTGCCGCCGAAGCCGGTCGTCGAGGAAGCGCCGCCGTCGCAGGATTCCCAGCCGCGCAGCGATTCGGTGCCGTTCCCCGGTTCCGGCCGTGGCACGGGATCGCGGCGGACCGGTTCCCGGGCCGCTCGCGGCCGTGGGCTGGGCGCCGGCCTCGTCGACGTTCCGCCTGTGCCGTACCGGGATCCCGCATCCGCGGTGATGGACGACCCGGTTGTCGCGGAGAACAAGCGGTTCTGCGGCAACTGCGGTGCCGCGGTCGGTCGCGGCGTCGACGGCGAACCGGGGCCCGCGGAGGGCGAGTGCCCCAAGTGCGGCACGCGTTTCTCGTTCAAGCCACGGCTTCGCCGTGGTGACGTGCTCGGCGGCCAGTACGAGGTGCTCGGCTGCCTGGCGTACGGCGGTCTGGGCTGGATCTACCTGGCCAAGGACCACAACGTCAGCGACCGCTGGGTGGTGCTCAAGGGCCTGATCGACACCGGCGACCCGACCGCGCTGGCCGCGGCCGTCGCCGAGCAGCGGTTCCTCGCCCAGGTCGAGCACGCGAACATCCTCAAGATCTACAACTTCGTGCAGGCGCCGGACCCGGCCACCGGGACCTCGGTCGGCTACATCGTGATGGAGTACATCGGCGGCCAGTCGCTGCGGCAGATCGCGCTGGAGCACCACCGCACGGTCGGCCGGGCCGAGCCGTTGCCGATCGGCCAGGTGATCGCGTACGGGCTGGAGATCCTGCCCGCCATCGGGTACCTGCACAGCATCGGCCTGCTGTACTGCGACCTCAAGCCGGACAACGTGATCCAGACCAACGAGACGCTCAAGCTGATCGACCTCGGCGCGGTCCGCCGTGAGGACGACTACGAGAGCCCGTTGTTCTTCACGCTCGGCTACAGCGCTCCCGAGCTGGCCGAACGGGGTGCCTCGGTCGCGTCCGACATCTACACGGTCGGCCGCACGCTGGCTGTGCTGTCGATCGAGTTCACCGGGTACACGGGCAAGTACCGGCACGCGTTGCCGGGCCCGGACGAGGTCCCGCTGTTCAAGCTGTTCGACTCGTACTACCGGGTGCTCAAGCGCGCCACGCACCCCGACCCGGAGCGCCGGTTCCACTCGGCCGAGGAGATGGCCGAGCAGCTGACCGGTGTGCTGCGCGAGGTGATGGCGCTCGGTACGAACCGGCCACGGCCCGGTCTGTCCACAGTGTTCGGTCCGGAGCCCAGGACTTTCGGTGCCACAGTGCAGACCGGCGAGCGGGGCGTCTCGCTCGCGGTTCCCGATCCGTCCGAAGTGGTCGGTGCGCTGCCGGTCCCCCAGGTGGACACCGACGACCCGGCCGCCGGTGTGCTCGCCGCGACTGTGGCGACAGACCTGAACGAACTCGCCGAGGCGCTCGCGCACGCGCCGCAGAACTCGGTCGAGGTGCGGCTGCGGATGCTGCGCGCCCGTACCGAACTCGGCGACATCGCCCGTGCGTCCGGCGAGCTGGAGCTGGCCCGCCGGATGGCGTCGGACCCGCACGACTGGCGTCTGCACTGGCACCGTGGCCTGCTCGAACTCGCGATGCGCCGTCCTGCCGAGGCACGGGCCGCGTTCGAGGCCGTGTACGAAGCCCTGCCGGGTGAGGCGGCGCCGAAGCTGGCGCTGGCGATCAGCCTCGAGTACCTGCGGGACTATTTCGGAGCGGCTCGTTTCTACGAACAGGTCTGGCGTACCGACAGGTCGTACGTGAGCGCGGCGTTCGGTTTGGTGCGCGTGTACCTGGCCCAAGGCGCCCGGGCGGGTGCCATCGAGGTGCTCGAGTCCGTTCCGGACAGCTCGACGCACTACGTGGCCGCGCAGGTCACCGCGATCAAGATCAAGGCACGGGCCACCGAGGTCGCCAAGCTCGCCGAGCCCGACCTGTACGACGCGGCGCGCCGGCTCGAAAGGCTGGCGCTGGACGCGGAACGTCGCACACAGTTGTCGGCCGAGGTGCTCGAGGCGGCATACGGGTGGGTGAAGGCAGGCCGTCCGGGTGGTGGCCAGGCCACCGGAACCGTCCTGGGCTGCAGCCTTTCCGAGCGTGAATTACGCTTTGGTCTGGAGCGCTGCTACCGGGCACTCGCGCGGCTGGCCGGCACTCCGGAACAACGCCACGAGTTGGTCGACCGCGCCAACGCCATCCGCCCGAGGACGCTCACCTGATGTGGAGACATATAGGTCGCGTGTGGACGAACGGCGAGCAGTTCCTGGTCATGGACAGGTATTTCCTGTACGCCTGGAAAGGCGACGAAGCCCAGGTGGACGCGCTCGCCGAGCTGCACTGGTCGGTGACGGCGACCGAGGTCGGCACCGGCATGGCAGCGGTCGTCGCGATCGACGGGACGGTCAACGACGTGGGCTGGCTCGAGGTCTTCCAGAACCGCACGGGCATCGCGATCGTCCAGGCGCTCGGTGAGCCGTACGAACGGGCGCTGGGAAAGGCGCTGGCCTACCCGATCGACGGCGACCATGTCGGCGGCGACATCGTCCCGGTGCCCAGCGGGAACATGTACTTCTTCAGCGCGGTGCTCAACGGCGACTGCGTCTGGCCGAAGGCCAAACCCGGGAAAGCGCCCGTTCACTGGGAACCCGCCGGTGTGCCCGCCCCGAGCGGCCTGCGCTTCGACGTGCCGCGTGGTGACTACCAGTTGCAGGTCCGCTGGATGACTCAGCCGGACGAGGACACCTGCTTCGCCCGTTGGTTGTTCTGCCCTGCCTTCACGTGATCAGCCGTGCTTCCGGACATTTTCCGATGCCGACGAAGGTGCCGGGCTGACATGATCGGCTGATGGAACTCGTTCCGCACAACCCGACCTCCGGCGTGTACCCGGCGACGGACGACTACGTGCACGCCATGGAGGTCCGTGATCCGCGGCGCCTGCTGTACCTCGCCGGCACCATGGGCCTGGACCAGCAGGGCACGCCCGCCGCGACCGTCGAGGAGCAGCTGGAGCTGATCTGGAACAACATCAGGACGATCCTGGCGTCCGCGGACATGACCGTCGACAACATCGTCCGGTTGACCAGTTACCTGCGTGATCCCGCCTACGCGGAGGCCAACGCGCGTGCTCGCGTCACGGCGTTGCAGGGCCGGGCGGTGCCGACGACCGCGATCGTCGCGCAGACCCTCGACAGCAGCTGGCTCGTGGAGATCGAGGTCATCGCCGCGGCCTGACCGCGTTCACCGGTACGGCAGGGAAACGGTGAACGTACTGCCTTTGCCCAGTTCCGACTCCACCGCGACGGTGCCGCCGTGGGCCTCGACGACGGCGGCCACGATGGACAGCCCGAGCCCGGCACCACCATGGGTACGAGACTCCGAGGCCCGGTAGAAGCGCTCGAAAACCCGGGACGGCTCGGCTATCCCCGGACCGCTGTCGCGCACCTCGATCACGGCCCGCGGACCGTCGGCGAAAACCCGGACCGTGGCCGGGGAATCCGTGTGTTGCAGGACATTGCTCAGCAGGTTGCCGAGCACCTGCCGCAGCCGCGCCGAATCACCGAGCACGGTGACCGGTGCGGCTTCCACCGAGATGTCGCGGGAAGGGTCTGTGGCCAGAGCGTCGGTGACGGCGTCGGTCGCCAGGAGCGGCAAGTCGACAGGGGATCGTTCCAACGGGCGGCCCTGGTCCAGCCGGGCCAGCAACAGCAGTTCGTCGACGAGCAGACCCATGCGTTCGGCCTCGGCCTCGATCCGCCGCATCACCTTGGCGAGGTCGTCCGGCCGGGAAGCCGCCCCGCGACGGAAAAGCTCGGCGTGGCCACGGATCGTGGCGATCGGTGTCCGCAGTTCGTGGGACGCGTCGGCGACGAACCGCCGCAACCGGTCCTCGGAGGCCTCCAGCCGCGCCAGCATCCCGTTCAACGCGGTGGAAAGCTTGCCGATCTCGGTGTTCGCCGGTGCCCCTGGCACCCGCCGGGACAGATCGCCGGAACCGATCTCGGCGGCGGTGTCGGCGATGTCGTCCAACGGGCGCAGGCCGCGCCGCACCGCGTGCCACGAAAGCACGCCGACCGCGAGCAGCGCGACGCCGCCGGAGATCAACGCGACGTTCAACGACCGCGACAGCAGCTCGTCCGCCGACCGGTTGCTCTTCCAGTCCTGCAAGGCGCCCCAGGTCGCGCCCAACGCGATGAAGAGCCCGAGGGCCAGCAGGCCCAGCACGGTGAGGATAAGCCGAGTACGTAGCGACATCAGCGAACTCGCAGGATGTAGCCGATCCGTGGGACCGTATGGATCAGCGGCGGGTCGAACGCGTCGACCTTGCGGCGCAGGTAGGACACGTACGTCTGCACGACCCCGTCGTTGCCGGCGAAGTCGTACTCCCAGACGTGGTCGAGGATCTGCCGCTTGGACAACACCTTCCCGGCGTGCGCGACCAGGAACCGCAGCAGCTTGAACTCGGTCGGCGTCAGGTCGATCACCTCGCCGTGCCTGCGCACCTCGTGCGCGTCCTCGTTGATCTCCAGGTCCGCGAACCTCAGTGTCCTTGTGTCGCCCTTGGTCCGGCGCAGCACCGCCCGCACGCGCAGGACGAGCTCTTCCAGGCTGAACGGTTTGGTGACGTAGTCGTCACCACCGACGGTCAGGCCGGCGATCTTGTCCTCGGTGGCGTCCCGTGCGGTCAGGAACACCACCGGGGCCAGGCACCCGGTGCGCCGCAGCCTGCGGCAGACGTCGATGCCCGAGCCGTCCGGCAGCATCACGTCCAGGACGATCAGGTCGGGCCCGAACGACGCCGCCAGCTCACCGGCCGCACGGCCGGTGCCCGCGATCGCCGTCTCGAAGCCCTCGTACCGCAACGCGGTGGCCACGAGATCGGCAAGGTAGTGCTCGTCGTCCACGACCAGGATCCGCCCCATGCGGCAGGAGTGTGCCAGGCCGTTCTTAGAGAACTCTGTGACAGCGAACCCACAGAACACTCACATCCCGTTCGGTGATCGGGCTGGTGCCCTGTGAGGCATGGAAAAGCTGTCCCGGTACGTCGTCGCGCACAAACGCTTGGTCGGCTGGCTCACCGTCTTCGTCGTCCTGCTCGGCGGCGGAGCCCTGGCCCTGGTGCTGCCGAACGTCTCCGAACGCAACGCCTACCCCGGCCTGCCCGGGTACGAGGCCAACCAGAAGATCATGGAAACCTACGGCACAGGCGGTTACGAACGCCCGTTCATCCCGGTCATCACCTTGCCCGCGGGGGCGTCCGCGCAAGACGCCGGACCGGCCTTCGACGCGCTGGAACACCAGATCAAGGCCCGTGTGGCGTCATATGCGAACACTGGGGACGAACGGTTCGTCAACGGCCGGACGACCTTCGGTCTGGTGTTCGGTGGACCGGTCGAGCAGGGCGGCATCCCGGGCAGCGCGCTCGGCGAAGGCGCCGAGCTCGACACCACGATCGGCGAGATCATGCGGCCGCTCCTGCCGCCCGGCAGCACCCTGCGCGTGACGGGTCTCGACACGCTCGCGACCGGCGCGGACACCGGCGGGCTCAACGTCCCGGTCAAGCTGGGGATCACGATCGGTGCCGCGATCGTGATCCTGGTCTGGGTCTTCCGGTCCGCGCTCGCGTTCGTCCCGTTGCTCACCGCGTTGATCGCGTTGCCCGCGTCGTTCGTCGGCCTGCTGCTTGCCAGTCTGGTCATCGAGATCCACGAGACGACGTTGACGATGATCCCGTTGTTCGGTTTGGGCATCGCCATCGACTACGCGCTCATCCTGGTCACCAGGTGGCGCGAGGAAGGCTGTGTGCACCGGGCGATGGCCACGGCCGGGCACGCGATCGTGTTCTCCAGCGCCGCGGTCGCGATCGGCCTGCTGGCGATGATCGTGTTACCGATTCCGATCATGCGCAGTCTCGGAGTCGGCGGAATGATCGTGACGGCTACGAGTGCGTTGGTGTCCCTCACAGTTCTTCCGTTGCTGCTGCGAAAGGCCAAACCGGAAAGGGAAAGCACGGCGTGGGCGAAGTGGGCCCGGCTGATCGTCGGGCACAAGTGGCTCGCTGCCGGCGTTTCCGCTGGAATCCTGATGGCGCTGTCCGTTGCCGCATTCGGTATCAATCTCAACGTCCCGACGACGGATACTCTCGCGCGTTCCGGCGAAGGACGTGACGGACTCGCCGCGCTGACACAGGCCGGAATTCCCTCCGGTGTGCTGACGTCGTTCGACGTTTATACAGGCGAAGCGAATGTCGAGGAAACCGTGCGTTCGTTGCCAGGCGTCTACGCCGTCGCCGCGCCATGGGACGGACTGATCACGGTGTTGCCTTTCGACGAAGGCGGTGCGGAAGCCGGGAAGGACACTGTTCACCGGGTCCGGGAAGCCGTGCCGGACGGTGTCCTGGTCGGCGGGAACGTCACCCAGCAGATGGACTACGTCGACGTGACGTATCAGGCCTTTCCGTGGATGCTCGGCCTGATCGCGCTGATCACGTTCGTCATGCTGGCCAGGGCGTTCCGGTCGATCGTGCTGCCGCTCAAGGCGATCGTGATGAACCTGCTCTCCCTGGGCGCGGTGCTCGGCGCGACCGTGGTCCTCTGGCAGTGGGGCTGGGGAACCGAGGTCCTGCTGGGCATCCAGCCGGACGGTGCGATCGGCACGTTCGTCCCGGTGACCGTGTTCGCGTTCCTGTACGGCCTGTCCATGGACTACGAGGTCTTCATTCTGGCCAGGATGCGGGAGGAATACGACCGCACCGGCTCGACCCGGGAAGCTGTCGTGCGGGGAATCAGCCGCACCGGCCGGTTGGTCACGTGCGCGGCGTTGATCCTGTTCTTCTCGTTCGCGTCGATGGCCGGCGGTGGCGAGCTGGACGTCGCGATCTTCGCGTCCGCGGTCGGGCTGGGCATTCTGATCGACGCCACGCTGATCCGTGCGGTCCTCGTCCCGGCCGTGGTCGCGATGATGGGCCGGTGGAACTGGTGGCTGCCCAGGTGGGCAGCCACCGTGCTGCGGATCAGGTCAGCGCCGACTTCTCCAGCCACTTGTCCCAGCTGACCGCCCAGTCGAAGTAGTCGAACTGGGTGTCGGACATCGGCACGCTGCTGCCGGTCACCTCGATCGGGTCGCCGACCATCGCGCTGTCGAAGTAGATCTTCGCGTTGGCCGGCGACAGGTTGGCACAGCCGTGCGAGACGTTCCGCTTGCCCTGGTCGGGAATCGAAGGCGCGTAGCCGTGGATGAACTCGCCGTGGTTGGAGAACCGGACGGCCCATGGCACGACCACGTTCTCGTAGTTGTAGCGCGGGTTGCTCATCGAGTACGTGTTGTGCTTCTCCATCACCACGTGGATTCCGCTCGGGGTGACGCGGCCCTTGTCGGACTCGAGGCCGTAGCTGGCCGGGAAGTCGTGCACGACGTTGCCGTTCTGCCGCACGATCAGCCGGTGCGTCTGGGTGTTGGCCTCGACGCGCTGGTCGCGGCCGATGGAGAAGGTGGACGACACGTCGTTCTTGCCGTACACGCCGTTGCCGAACGAGGTGCCGTACAGCTTGGCCGTCACCGTCACCTTGGTGTCCGGCTTCCAGTACTCCTTGGGCCGCCAGTGCACCTCGGAGTCGCCCAGCCAGGCCCACGCGCCCTCGGTCGGCACGGAGGTCTCGACCTTCAGCGCCTTCTCGACCGATGCCTTGTCCGCGACCGGGTTCTTGAAGTCGAGCTTGATCGGCATCGCGATGCCGTACGTCTTGTTGTCACCGACGTTCAGCGTGCCGTGCTCGGTGCGCTTCGGCTTCACGGTGGTGAACGAGCCGGTGATCGGCACCTGCTGGCCGTTGCCGCCGACCGCGGTGCCCGACCAGGTGTAGGTCTTGCCGTACCCGAGGTGCTCGCCGACCGACCATGTCTTCTTGTCCGCCGCCAGCGTTCCCTTGACTTCCTTGCCTTCCGGGTTGCTGAGCCGGATCTCGTTGATGGTGCCGTTCTCCACGGCTGCCTGGATGGTGCCGCCGGGATTCGCGTCCGCCGCGCCGTTGGCCGGCTGCGTGGTCACCGTCGGCACCGTGGGTGCCGCCGCGGGAGCCACTCCCGTGTCCGTCGATGTGCCCGCATTCGGCGCCTTCGCGCCGTCATCCCCGCTGCACGCGGTCAACCCCAGTGTGGCTGCGATCGCCAGGCTCGCGATCAGCTTGAAACCACGTCGATTGGTCATGGTGCTTGCCCCCGTCCTCACACCACTCACGACGCCGTCGACGGTGGCGACGTTGACAGGGCGTCACTGTGACTCACATCACAGTTTCGTGGCCGGGTGGCAGCAAGGTCGCCAGGCGAAAGATTGTGGCAGGCAGCGCGCACCTCGGTACGTTCGGTAACGAAGGAGGATCACACGAACGGCCCAATGGATAGTGAATTGAGGCAGTAGTGCGGCTCGTTTGCAGGCGATAGGCTCGTTCTCGCAGGCCGTAAGTTTCTGTGTTCGTGCTCCATCACGCTCGCGGAACAAAACGCGGGCGTGCTGCTTTCTCGCTGCAGTTGGCGAAGGGCGACGCCCGGGACGGCCCGGGGTTGCACGGTGTAATCCCAAGCTGATCCGGCGACGGAGGCAGATGTATGGCTCAGGGCACTGTCAAGTGGTTCAACTCGGAAAAGGGCTTCGGCTTCATCGCGGTCGACAGCGGCGAGGCTGACGTCTTCGTGCATTACTCGGAGATCCAGGGCAAGGGTTTCCGGACGCTCGAGGAGAACCAGCGCGTCGAGTTCGAGGTCGGCCAGGGCACCAAGGGTCCGCAGGCCACGAACGTACGGCCGATCTGACCTGACAGCGAAGGGCCCTGGGCGACCGAAGTTCGCCCAGGGCCCTTTGTTGTTCTCTCGGGGTGTGTGTCGCGGTGTGTCAGCTCTGCGGGTAGCGCAGCTGCTGGGCCTCCCAGGACAACCGCTCCATGACCCACTCCTGGGCCAGTGCGTGCGGGGAGGTCTGGCGGTGCGCGGCCAGTTCGCGGAGCTGCTCGTTGGCGATGAGGGACAGGCGCAGCTGGTAGACCTCGGCGTTGCCGAATCGGCGGCCGGACGCGGTGGTCTCCACGTCGGCCTCAGGCGCGATGGCGGCCAGGTAGCTTTCCAGCTCGGTGTCGGGGGCGAGCTGGTCGGCTGGTGCGCGCCGAGGACTGGCGCTCTTGCTGCGGCTGCGTCCCAGTGATGGCAAAGGCACCCGGTCACGATAACGGTTCGGTTGCGGGAAGACAGTGTCTGTGAGCCGCGACACACCGACACGACGCAACCATTCGCCTACTTAAGCGTCATCTCCGCAGGTGGACCCGCACCAGAAGACTGTCATGCCCCGCATCACAGTCACGGAACACCATCCGTTCACATACCGAACACCCCCAGTGAACACGTCCGTGATCACCCGATAAGGTGAGGTCCACACCAAAAAGCTGCAACTCCAGATGCAGCCTCATCAGTACCCAAACTTGAATACGAACAAAAGATCCCCACCCGACAACGCGTAGTAACCATTAGCAATAAGCGCGGAAGCGCTGTTGCAAAAAAGTTGCGTTAGTCCAACCCAAAAGTGCCCACGCTGGTTCCGGAGGAACTCGCACCGTGGGGGGCTTGGAGGGCCCGGCCCCCCAAAATGATTCGCGGGGGCCACCTGCGAAGGCGACGAAGGAGCCGAGCAGGGATGCGGAGGCCCCCGCGCCAGGGGGAGGAACGCGGGGGCCGGAGGGGATCTCCACAGGCGCTGACCGGGGGTGTGTCAGCTCCTAGATTGTTGCACGCTCACCTGTCGTAGGCGAGATGTCCGCGCCGAAAATTCCGGGGAACTGTTCACTTGATGTTTCCCTGACTGGTGAAGGCGTACGGGGTACCCCGTTCTTGGGTGTTCCAAGCACACGACATTCGCTTGTTCCCGGCGAAAGTGGCCTTGTTCTAGCCGGCCAGGTCGTATCCCGCTTCGGTGACGGCGGCTTTGACCGCGACCTCGTCGAGGGGCGCCGAGCTGGTGACGGTGACCGCTCCGGTGGCCAGGTCGACCGTGACGTCCGTGACGCCGTCGATCTCGGACAGTTCTTCGGTCACCGAGGTGACGCAGTGCTGACAGGTCATGCCCGAGACGGTGTAGGTGGTCTGCACCGGAGTATCCCTTCGTAACGCTCAAGTACCCATAGGGGGTAGAGGTAAGCGGACGGTTTGTGTACACAATATCGTCCACCGCGCTCACCCGAATGGACCTACCCGGACGCGACCCAGCCGCGTAGTACCCACTGAGACCGCTGCCAAACGCGCTCATCCGGCTACCCACGGTTGTAGACGGTTCACTCTGCGGGGGGCTGTGGGCAGGGCTTTTCCTCCCATAACCTCACGGCCACAGCCGAGCCGGGGAGGCGTCATGAGCGGGTCCCTCGAAGTGCGCAACTTCTTGATGCAGCAAGACACGATGACCGGGAGCGGGGCCGGCTACGCCGGTGGCGTCCCGGCCCAGCGCGGCGGAGAAACCTCGCGGGTGACCGACGAGCAGATCCGCAAGGCACGGCTAGCCGTGGCCCGTGGCGCGCTGGACGCCGAGGACTGCCGACTGCTGCTGGACATGCTCGGCCTGGTGCCGGGCGACGACGGAATCCCGCCAGTCGGCCGATGACACCAGGTCAGGCGGCCGCGGACTGGGGGGCGCGGTGGTCACGCGAAAGATGTGACGAGGACCACCTGGCCGGTCCATGGGCTCAACGAGGCGCCCATGGACCCGGAAACACGCCGTTGCGGAGACGTTTTCGCAGGTCGTGGCGTTTTGGATAACCCGTTTTGTAGGACCATGGGGGCGTGCCCTATAGTTCTCCTTGCTCCCAGCGGCAAGCCAAAGGGACTGGGCTCCCATCGTCTAGCGGCCTAGGACTCCGCCCTTTCAAGGCGGCAGCGCGGGTTCGAATCCCGTTGGGAGCACGCGGTAAAATGCAAGAAGCAAGGCCCAGTGGCGCAGTTGGTTAGCGCGTCGCCCTGTCACGGCGAAGGTCGCGGGTTCGAGTCCCGTCTGGGTCGCCACCGAGGGTCCGGGTACATCCCGGACCCTCACGGCCAGGTAGCTCAGTTGGTACGAGCGTCCGCCTGAAAAGCGGAAGGTCGGCGGTTCGACCCCGCCCCTGGCCACTCGATCTGGGGTCCCTTACTCGCCGCTTTGCGGCTTCGCTCGGGATCTCGTGCGATTATTTTGGGGGGCCGAGCCCCCCAAGCCCCCACGGTGCGAGCTCCTTACCTTCCAGCGCTGGGTGCTTTTGGTTTGACCAGCGAACGGGCGCGGGGCGCCCTTGTTTACAGATCTCTTGTGCTTTCAGCACCTCTTTGTCCTTGCTCGCTGCTTCGCGGCTTCGCTCTGGTTGGGGTGGCTTCGGGTGTCGGGCTTGTGCTTTCGGCACATTTCTGGGGGTTTGGTTCTGTTCGCTACTGGCGGCGGGAGGTGGGGTCTACGCGGGCGTAGGTCAGGAGGTCGACCATTGTGAAGGTTTCCGGTGACCTTCTGGGCAGGGTTGGGCGCCAGGTTGGTTGGGCGGCGAGGTAGCTCGACGGGTCCAGCTGGAGCAGGCCTATGAAGACCTCACCGACGATTCGGGCTCCTATGCCCGCCAGTGACAGGCCGTCGCCGAGGACTTGGGCCTCCTTGAGGATGTAGTACCAGAGCGGGGTGCTCGCGTCGAAGCCCACGTTCAGCGGGCGCAGTTCGGGGAACGTGTCGGGGCCGAGGACCGGGATGCCCATGGCCTGGGCGATCGCCTGCCCTGATGGCAGCGACCAGGTGACGTGGCGCAGCAGGTTGCGTTGCGGCAGGGCGGTCGGCGGGTCGCCGGTCGGGATGGCCTGCAGGGGCAGGGTGAACAAGGCCGTCGAGACCTTGGTGTCGATCCGCTTGTTCGGCCGGACCTCGCCGTCACCGAAGTCGAAGAACGTCTGCCAGCCGATGAACCGGCGCCGGGCCCGCGCGCGGCCGCGCAGGTCCACCGGATCGGCCTGGCCCTGTCCGGCCGGGTCGAAGATGA
Source organism: Kibdelosporangium persicum (assembly GCF_013280595.1). Taxonomy (GTDB): domain Bacteria; phylum Actinomycetota; class Actinomycetes; order Mycobacteriales; family Pseudonocardiaceae; genus Kibdelosporangium; species Kibdelosporangium persicum. Next base: position 145,127 of record NZ_JAAATY010000021.1, on the reverse strand, counting down.
ACCCGAAGAACGGGTTGCCGTTGTCGCCGGCCAGATTGGCCCGATAGGACGGCCGGACCATGCTGTGGCCGAAGCGGTACACCGCGCCCTGGAACTCCACCGGCATGAAGTGCCGGCCCGCGGCGGGCCGGTAGTGCCTGCGGCCGTGCCGCAGGATGTCCTGCGTCAGGCCGAAACCGATGATCTGCGGCAGGAACTCGTGCACGACGATCCACTGGTAGTGCCACGTGATCAGCCGCTTGGCCTCGTTGTAGACCTGGTCGGCCGGGACACCCTGGGCCCGCAACTGGTCGACGGCCCGGTTGTGCGCGAGCAGGAACGCCGCATGCAGGCCGGCGATCATCAGGTTCTCGTCGTTGCGCGGGTCGGCGATGACGGCGACCCGGTCGGACCGCCGCGGCAGGTCCTCGAACACGCCGCCGCTCTCCACCCGGAACTTGATCCGGTCACCCGGATCGAACAGCTCAGGGTTCGCGGAGGGGCCGCCGCCGTACACCGAATCCAGGGACAACGTCGGGACCCGCGTGTTCGGTGACGTCTCCGGCTCGGTCGGCACCCCGAGCCGCGAATTCAGGTCGAACGTGAAATCGTGGTCGACGAACTGGCCGAAGAACGTCGTCCCGGCCGTATGGAATGGATTGTCCACATTGTTGGGGCTCAGTTCCGGGTTCGTGATCAAGCGGACCGGCCCCTCGTGCAGCGGATCCCTGGCGTCCATCAGGCCGCCTGGCTTTCCCAGCTCCCGCAACGCTTCCAGCACCTGCTGGGTGGGCTGCGCGAACGGCGGAAGCCGGAAGATCCGACCGAAGAACCTCGGATTGGTCACCTCAGGTGCCGATTGCGCGAACGCCGTCGTCCCGGGCAATGACGCGGCCGCCGCACCGGCGGTAACGCCTCCGATGAATCCTCGCCGAGTGAAACGTGCAGGGTTTTCTTTCGTTGATTCACTCACAGGAAAATTGTCCATTTTCGGCTGACCGGCGCCATGACGAAGAAGTCCTAGGCGTGGCCCACATTCCCTAGGCGCACCAGTGTCGCTGGGGTCTGGGTTCCTTGTGCCGCAAGGGTTTCGGGTAGGCGGTCGGCACGCGGAGCCGGGTGTTCACGCTGGGCGGGCCTTGCCGGTCCGCTCGTCCGCAGGGCTCCGCGTCGGCCGGGCGGGATGATCTTCGGTGCGTGTGGGCGGCCCGGAGGTGGGGTCCGCGGGCGAAGGCGGGGCGGGTTCGCGGGAAAAGGGGGCTCGACCTGGGTCGATGGCTTTTTCGGTGGGTGAGTATTCTGGTCGCGCATTACCAGTGGCGTTCACGTTTGCCAATTTGCTCGCGGGAATTCCGAATGTCACCCCCACGGGTGGTTCTTGGTGTTCTGGTGGGTGAAACAGGCCATGTGGGGCGTTGTCAGGCCGCTGCGCGGATCGGCGAACGGCCCAGCGTTGTTCACCAGGATGGCGTAGGAAGGTAATGCTGTGTGACGAACGTGGCCGCCGGGGTTGCGCTGACCGGGTGAGAGTCGCCATCAGTGATCACACTGAGTGGCTTTTTTCCGGCGACCCACGTGAATGAGGAGACGCGCCATTTCGTAATCTTTCGCGCGAGCGGTAACGGTGTCCGAAGATGGAGCGACTCCCCTTGGGGCGCGGGCCTGATCATCTTTTTCGACGCTCCCGCCCCGCCACGGCTGGACACCTGGAGAGACTGCATGAGAGAACGGGCCGGGTCGGTGCGTCGTTTTCCTCCTGTCTTCCCGTGGCATTTGCCCGAATCGGCCCGGCCAATGGTGGCCACCTGGGAACGCCGTTACCAGCTTGCCGTCATCGGTTCGGATCTTTCCGTCATTCTCGGCGTCGTGATCGTCGTCAACGCCGTCGTCGGCGCGTTGACCGCGCTGCACGCCAGTGTCTTCGTGTCGCTCACCCTTGCCGCCGTCTTCGCCGGCCTGGGCGGGTCCCGCGCCTGGAGTGCCGCGGCGCTCGGCGACGGCGCCGAAGAGTTCCGCAGGCTCTACCGCGGCCTGTTCACGGCGGTGGTGATCCTCGCCATCGGTGGTTACGCCCTGAGCCTCGAAGGCCTGCGTCCCTGGGTTTTTCTCGCCGTCCCGGCCATGGCGGTGATCGACTTTCCGGTCCGCTACCTGCTCCGGCGCCTGCTGCACAAGCGCAGGCAGGCAGGCCACTGCCTGCTGTCGGTGCTCGCCGCCGGAGGCGTCGGCACGGTCACGGACCTGATCGAACGAACCCGCAAAGCGCCGCACCAAGGCTGGCGAGTCGAAGCGGTCTGCACGGCCGACGGACTGGGCACCGGGCCGGACGGCCGGGTCGACGGCGTGCCGGTGGTCGGGCGCCTCGAGGACGTGGTCGAGCAGGTCCAACGCGGCGGTTACCGCATTGTCGCGGTCACGGCGGACGCGTACTGGACGCCGAGGCGCCTGCAGCGATTGTCCTGGGAGTTGGAGAACACCTCAGCGGACCTGGTCGTCGCGCCCGTGCTGATGGAGGTCGCCGGGCCACGGCTGCACGTCACGGGCGTGCTCGGCATGCCGCTGCTCAAGCTGTCCGCGCCGGTCTTCACCGGCACGCGCCGGGTCGTCAAGGAGATCGTCGACCGGGTCGGCGGCGCGATCCTCGTCGCGCTGCTCTCCCCGTTCTTTCTGGCGATCGCGCTGGCCGTCAAGCTGGGCGACGGCGGGCCGGTGTTCTACCGGCAGCGCCGGATCGGCAAGGGCGGCAAGGCTTTCACGATGATCAAGTTCCGGACGATGGTGCCGGGCGCGCACGCCCAGCGGTGCCGGTTGCTGGACGCGAACGAGGCCGAGGGCCCGTTGTTCAAGATGCGCAAGGACCCGCGGGTGACCAGGATCGGCGCCGTTCTGCGGCGGTTCTCCATGGACGAGCTGCCCCAGCTGTTCAACGTGATCGCCGGGCAGATGTCGCTGGTCGGTCCGCGCCCGCCGTTGCCGGAGGAGACCGAGCGCTACAGCTCCGACGCCAGGCGCAGATTACTGGTCAAGCCGGGACTCACCGGGTTGTGGCAGGTCAGCGGGCGTAGCGACCTGCCGTGGGAGGAAGCCGTCCGGCTCGACCTGCGCTACGTCGAGGACTGGTCGCTGGCGCTGGACGCGCTGATCCTGTGGAAGACGGTTCGTGCCGTGCTGAAGGGCCAAGGAGCATATTGATGATCTGCCGACTCTGCGGTTCGGCCGAACTGGAGAGCGTGGTGGACCTGGGCGCCACCCCGCCGTGCGAGCGGTTCCTCGCCGCCACGCAGCTGGACGAGCCGGAACCCACGTACCCGCTGCACCTTCGCGTCTGCCGGAGTTGCCTGCTGGCCCAGATCCCTCCGTTGATCACGCCGGAGGACACGTTCACCGAGTACGCCTACTTCTCGTCGTTCGCCACGTCCTGGGTCGAGCACGCCCGCAAGTTCGTGGACCAGGCGGTCGAGAAGATCAAGCCGGAGTTCGTGGTGGAGGTCGCCAGCAACGACGGTTATCTCCTGCGACACGTGGTGGCCAAGGGAATCCGCTGCCTGGGCATCGAGCCCTCGGTGAACGTCGGAGCCGCGGCGCGGGACAAGGGCGTGCCGACCAGGACGGCGTTCCTGAACAAGGACACCGCCGCGAGTGTCCGGTCCGAACACGGCCCGGCGGATCTCGTTGTGGCGAACAACGTCTACGCGCACATCCCGGACATCCAGGGCTTCACCGCGGGCCTGCGGGAACTGGTCAAGGACGACGGCTGGGTGTCCATCGAGGTCCAGCACCTGCTCAGCCTGGTCCAGTACAACCAGTACGACACGATCTACCACGAGCACTTCCAGTACTACACGGTCGCGTCCGCCCAGCGAGCGCTTGCTTCGAGCGGCCTGCACGTGGTCGACGTGGAACTCCTGCCGACGCACGGCGGCTCGATCCGCCTCTGGGCACGGCCGGTCGAAGCACAGCCGGGGAAGTCCGTCGGGTTCGTGCTCGAAGAGGAGCGCCGGGCCGGTCTGCACGACATGTCCGGCTACCAGGACTTCGCTCGCAACGTCGACACCGTCCGGCAGAACCTGCTGCGGTTCCTGCTCGGCGCCGCCGCCACCGGCAAGACGGTGGTCGGCTACGGCGCGCCGGGCAAGGGCAACACGTTGCTCAACCACTGCGGAATCCGGCCGGACATCCTGAAGTACACAGTGGACCGCAACCCGTACAAGCACGGCCGGTTCACCCCGGGCACCCGGATCCCGATCCATCCCCCGGAGCGGATCGCCGACGACAAGCCGGACTACGTGCTGGTCCTGCCGTGGAACCTGCGGACCGAACTGACCGCGCAGCTGTCCTACATAAGTGAATGGGGCGGCAGGCTGGTCTTCCCGATCCCGACTCTGGAGGAGGTCCGGCCGTGAAGGTCGTGCTGTTCTGCGGCGGCTACGGGATGCGCATGCGCAACGGGGTGGCCGACGACGTGCCGAAGCCCATGCAGATGGTCGGGCCGCGGCCGTTGCTGTGGCACGTGATGCGCTACTACGCCCACTTCGGCCACACCGAGTTCGTGCTGTGCCTTGGGTACGGCGCGCACTACATCAAGGACTTCTTCCTGACCTACCAGGAGACCGCGTCCAACGACTTCGTGCTCAGGGACGGCACGGTCGAACTGCTGTCCACGGACATCCGCGACTGGACGGTCTCGTTCGTCAACACCGGACAGGATTCGCCGATCGGCGAACGCCTGCGCCGCGTGCGGCATCTGCTGGACGGCGACGAGATGTTCCTGGCCAACTACGCGGACGTACTGACCGACGCGCCGCTCGACGAGATGGTGAAACGGTTCACCGACACCGATGCGGGTGCGTCCATGATGGTCGTGCCGCCGCAGTCGTCATTCCACTGCGTGGACATGGGCGAGGACGGCAGGGTCAGCGGCATCATGCCGGTCAGCGAACTCCCGTTGTGGGAGAACGGCGGCTACTTCGTCCTGCGCCAGGACGTGTTCGACCACCTGCCGCCGGGCGGGGACCTGGTCCAGGACGGTTGCGGGGAGCTGGCCAAGGAGGGGCGGCTGCTGGCCTACCCTTACCGTGGTTTCTGGCAGCCCGCGGACACGGTGAAGGAGCGGGCCGCTCTCGATGCCGCGTACGCGCAAGGCGTCCGGCCATGGATGGTGTGGGAGAACAATGCGGGCGCTCCGGCCTGATGCCCTTGACCAGGTCGTGCTGCTCGGCGCGCACTGCGACGACATCGCGATAGGCGCGGGCGGCACTCTGCTGACGCTCTGCCGGAACCGGCCGGGCCTCAGGATCGACGCCCTGGTGCTCAGCGGCGGCGGCACTGCGCGGGAAGCCGAGGAACACGCGGCGCTGGCGGCGTTCTGCCCCGGCGCCGAGCTCAAGCTCACCGTTCTCGACCTGCCGGACGGGCGGTTCCCGGCCACCTGGGAGCGGGCCAAGGAAGCGATCGAGCAGTTGCGGGCACGGACCGAGCCGGACCTGGTGATCGGCCCGCACGCCCGGGACGCCCATCAGGACCACCGCACGCTGGCGGAACTCGTGCCGACCGCGTTCCGCGACCACTGGGCGCTCGGCTACGAGATCCTCAAGTGGGACGGCGACCTCGGTGCGCCGACCGTGTACCAGCCCTTGCCCGAAGACGTCGCCGAGGCCAAGGTGGAGAGGCTGCTCCGGTACTACCCCACCCAGTCCGGGCGGTACTGGTTCGACCGCGAGACCTTCCTGGGGCTGGCGAGGGTCCGTGGCGTGCAGTGCCGGGCACGCTATGCGGAAGCGTTCTACCTGGACAAACTGCTCGTTGGCTTGGAGGCGTGACGTGCGTGTGTTGCTGACCGGACACCAGGGCTACCTGGGCACGGTGATGGCGCCGCGGCTGGCGTCCGCCGGGCACGAGGTGGTCGGCCTCGACGCCGGGCTGTTCGCGACCTGCGTCCTCGGGCCCGTGCCGCAGGACCCGCCGGGGTTCAGGGCCGACCTGCGGGACGTCACGGCCGAGCACGTGTCCGGTGTGGACGCCGTGATCCATTTGGCGGCGTTGTCGAACGATCCGCTCGGTTCGCTGGCGCCCGAACTGACCTACGACATCAACCACCACGCCTCGGTGCGGCTGGCCAGGCTGGCCAAGGACGCCGGGGTCAAGCGGTTCCTCTACGCGTCAACGTGTTCGGTCTACGGCGCCGCGGGCGACGGGCTGGTCGACGAGGACGCGCCGCTGCGGCCGGTGACGCCGTACGCCGAAAGCAAGGTCCGTGTCGAGGACGACCTGCTCGGCCTGGCCGATTCCGGCTTCACGCCGGTCTTCCTGCGCAACGCCACGGCTTTCGGGTTCTCGCCGCGGCTGCGTGCCGACATCGTGCTGAACAACCTGGTCGGGCACGCGGTGCTCAGCGGCGAGGTCAAGGTCCTATCGGACGGCACGCCGTGGCGCCCGTTGGTGCACGCTCAGGACATCGCGGACGCGTTCGCCGCGGCGCTCGACGCGCCTCGGGAAGCCGTGCACTGCAAGGCTTTCAACGTGGGCACCGAGGACAACAACCTCACCGTCGCCCAGATCGCCCAGCACGTGGTCGAAGCGGTCGCCGGGTCCGAGCTGGTGATCACCGGCGAGGCGGGCGCCGATCCGCGCTCGTACCGGGTGGACTTCTCCCGGATTCGCGCCGCGATGCCGTTCACAGCACAGTGGACGGTCAAGGCGGGCGCGGTCGAACTGTTCGACGCCTACACCGAACACGGCCTGACGCGTGCGGACTTCGAGCAGAAGTTCACACGCCTGGCGTGGCTGAAGAACAACGGCGGCCTCTAATGGGGCCAGGGACCAGCCGCCCAGGGGCCGGCAGCAGAGTCGCGGGCGCTGATCTCGGTGACCGGCACCGGCCAGTCGATGGCCAGCGTCGGGTCGTCGTAGCGCACCGCGATGTCCTCGCGCGGGTCGTGCGGCCGGTCGATCCGGTAGCAGACGTCCGCGACCGGTGTCAGCGCCTGGAAGCCGTGCAGCATGCCGGGCGGGACGTACAGGGTCACGAAGGTCTCGTCGTCCAGCCGGAACATCTCGTGCCGGCCGAACGTGGGCGAGTCCGGCCGGGCGTCGACGACCACATCGGACACCGCGCCGTGTGCACAGCGCACGAGTTTCGCCTCACCGCGCCCGGATCGGCCGTGCAGCCCGCGCACCACTCCCTGCTTCGAGCGGGACTGCGAGTCCTGGACGAACGAGTTCGGGTCGATGCCGTGCTCAGCCGCGATGGTCGCGTCGAACGTCCTGGTGAACAGGCCACGCGAATCGTGGTGCGGGGTGGGCACGAACAACAGGACGCCGTCGATCGAGGTGGTCCGCACATGCATCGGTCCATCATGGCGTGCCCATGCTGACGCCGATCTGCCGGTCCTGCCGGGCGCGGCGCGGCGAGGTCGTGCTGGACCTCGGTCGTCAGCCGGCCAGTGACTTCTTCCCGCCGCTGGCCGACCAAGGGCCTGACCCGGTGTACCCGTTGCGGATGTGGCTGTGCGCGGAGTGCGGGCTGGCGCAACTGGCCGAGGACCCGACCGTGCCGGAGGAACCGCGCGGGGTCGAACCGGCGGCGTTGGTGGCGCAGGCCAAGGACGCGATCAGCCGCGTGATGCGGTCAGGGCTGGTGAAAGCCGGAGCCCAGGTGTTCGAGTACGGCAGCCCGCACGGTGGTTCGTGGCTTTCCCTGCTCACCGAGCACGGGCTGCGCGCGGTGGAGCAGCCAGGAGATCAGGCGGATGTCGTGCTGGACTGCTTCGGCATGATGCACAACCCGGACCAGCACGAGGCCGTCACCGAACGCGCCAGGAAACTGTCCGACGGCGGAGTCCTGCTGCTCCAGTACCACTCGCTGGCCACGATCATCCGCAATGGACAGTGGAACGCCCTGCGGCACGGGCATTACGCCTACTACTCGACCGCGGCGCTGACCAGGATGCTGGCGATCGCGGGCCTGACCCCGTGGACGGCGTGGCGTTTCGACCTCTACGGCGGAACGGTTCTGCTGGCGGCCGGTCGCGGCGGCCAGAGTGATCCCGAGGTCCGTGCGCTGATGGCCGAGGAGACCGGCTGCGGCGTCGACGACCCGCGGATCGTCAAGTCCTTGCAGGAGACGGCGGAGAACAGCATCAACGCGCTGCGCGGTTGGCTTCAACGGCAGCGTGGCACCGGTCGCCGGGTGTACGGGTACGGCGCCGCGTCACGTGCGGTCGCTTTGCTTGCCGCTGCGGGGATCGACGACACCATGCTGTCCGGTGTGGCCGACGCGTCACAGGCCAAGTGGGGCAGACGGATGCCCGGCACGGCGATCCCGGTGATCAGCCCTGCCGAACTGGTCCGCGTCAAGCCGGACGCCGTCCTGCTGTTCGTGCCGGATCTGCTGGACGAGGTCCGGACGGCGCTGCCCACGCTGGCCGGTCGTTGGGTGGTCGCCGAGCCGGTGCCGACCGAGGACCCGCAGACCCGGCGAATCATCCCGCCCGCCCGGCTGGCCGGTGACAATCGGTGAATCGGCCTGCCGTCCTGATCGTTCTGGCCGGTGTGGTCTTCGGGGCCCTGGTCGGTTTCGCCGTGCCCACGTTCAGCGGGCCGGCCTACCGCAGCGGCGCGACGATCGTGTTCACCGCCGTGCAGGTCCAGGCCCGGCCGGCGACTGCCTCGGTCGCCCGGCACATCTCGCAACGGATGCCCAGCTGGGCGAAGGTCGCGGCCAGCGGTGCCGTGGCAGGCGAAGCGGGCCTGCGCGGCGGCGAATCCATCACCGCGCACGAGATCTCCGGAGTCCAGTCGCTCCGCATCGAGCTCGACAGCCCCGACCGGGACGGTTTGGCGGAACGGGCTACCGCCGCGGCCAACACGGTCATCGCGGTCATCACGCGGATGGAGTTCAACCGCGTGTCGGGCGTGGTCTTCGAAACAGGCAGCGAACCGGAGAGCACGTCGGGTGCCTGGGCGGTCTGGGGCGCGGTGCTGGGCGCGGTGCTCGGTGCTGTGCTCGGCTGGCTCGGTGTTTCACTTCGCAGGCCGGGCCGTTGGGTGTCCCAGGTGGCCGAGGGCGGCTCTCGGATCGTGGGCGCGGAAGCGTTTGCGACCGACGTCGACCAGGAGATGCGGTCGCTGTGGGCGGCCGTGCGCACGAGACGCGGGCTGCTGGTCGTCGGTCTGGGCTTCTTCGCGATCGCGGGTTACGCCGCCACGGGCTCGGTCGGGCCGCCGTTTGTCGTGCTGGTGGTCGCGGGTTTGGCGGCCGTCCGTGACCCGAGGTGGATCGCGGGCGCGGTGCTGGTGCTCGGGATTTCCGTGCTCCCGCCCAAGCTGGAGCTGGTGCAGATCGGCCCGGTCACGCCGACCGTGCTTGAGGTCGCCGTGCTGATCGGACTGGTCGTGCTCTGGAAACGGCCCGGGAAATCGATCTTCACGGTGCCGTTGGTGCTGCTCATGGCCGCGGTGGCGATCGGCGGCATGCTGGGCGTCACCGGCGGTGGCGAGTTCTCCGAAGTCGCCGACGCCATGAGGGCGCTGCTGTTGGTGCCGCTCGCGTTCCTGATCGTCTACCGCGCCTTCGCCGGAAGGCTGGCGCAACTCGTGGCGATCGTGGCCGTCGGGGCGGCCGTCGCCAGCGCCGTCGAACTGCTCGCGGCGGTCATGGACTGGCAGCGGCTGCTTGTCGACCAGCGCAGCTCCGTGATCACCGGTGACGACACGGCCGAAGTGGCCAGGCTGTCCGCGCCTGTGCTGCCGCTCTGGGGACCGCTGCTGATCCTGCTGGCGTCCGGGGCCTTCCCGGCGCGGCCGAGGTGGCGGCTGCTGCTGATCGCGCTGCCGGGCCTGGCGCACGAGGCGTTGAGCTTCAACCGGTCGACGTGGGCGCCGCTGCTGGCATGCGTGGTGCTGGTCGCCGTCGCCCGGTTCGGTTCGCGCGGCGTGGTCAAGCGTCTGCTCGCGGCCGCGGTGTTGGGCCTGCTGACGCTCGGACTGGCGAGCGGCGGCGCGCTCGGCCAGACCGGGGAGGCCCTGGCGGGGCGCGTGACCAGCGTGTTCAGTGGTGAGGCGCTGGTCGAGGACAGCCTGGCCGACCGCGTCCGGGAGAACACGGCCGCGCTGAACACCTTGCTCGAACATCCGGTCCTGGGCACCGGTGTCGGCGTTCCGTACGGCGGAGAGATCATTTCGTACGACGCCGTGCACGACCGGACGGTCGTCGAGCCGAGGCCGTGGATTCACAACCAGTATCTGCGGATCTGGCTGTGGTTCGGGGCTTTCGGACTGCTGGCCGTCGGCCTGTTGATGGTCCGGGTCGCGTCGGCCGTCGTGCATGGTTGGCGCAGACGCGCACCCGGCACGGTCCTGGTCGTCGCGTTGGGTCTCGGATTGGCCTGCATGGCCACGCAGTCGATCTTCCAGACGACGTTGATCGACCGGCCGTCGTTGGTGGTGGTCGCGCTCACCCTGGCGATGCTGGGGCTCGCGGCCGACTGGCGGCCGCAGGTGCGGCAGGGTGGGACAACACCCCTATCAGCGAAAAGGATAATGACACGGTGAGGTTGCTCAGGAACGTGGCGTGGTGGCAGTGGCTGCTCGCGGCTGGTGTCGTGGTCGGCCTGCTTGGCGGTGCGTACTTCGGCAACCGCCTCGGCAACGCCATGTACACGTCGTCGTCCGAGGTCCTGATGACCGGGCAGAGCGACCCGGCCCAGCCGGACACCGCGTACGCCAGCAACCAGTACGTGAACCAGCGGATGACCACGTACGCGCAGATCGCGTCGAGCACTCAGGTGACCGGTCCGGCCGCGCAGGTGCTCGGCATGGACGCCACCACGCTCGAGTCGCAGATCACCGCGACCGTCAACGGCGACACGACCGTGCTGTCGCTCGAAGTCACCGGCGTGGACCCGGACACGGCCCGGCGCAACGCCGTCGCCGTGACGCAGTCGTTCATCAACGCGGTCACCAAGCTGGAGACGATCCCCGGCGGCTCCTCCCGCGTCGTGGTCAACGTGATCACCGACCCGACCGTCCCTCCCGCGCGTTCGGTGCCCGGCATGTGGCTGCTGCTTCTCGGCGGGTTCTTCGGCGGTCTTGTCGTCGCCGTGATCGCGATCCTGCTGCTGCGTTGGCTGTACCCCCAGCGTTTCCCGCTGGAACTGCGGCGTGAGAAGAAATCGGCCGGCGAGGAGACCGGCAAGATGCTGCCGGTGCGGCGGCCGAAGCAGAAGAACAAGCGCGCTTCATGATCCGAGTGCTGATGGTCGGGTCGTCCCCGACCGAGCGCGGCGGGATGGCGACGGTCACGAACCTGTTGCTGCGTCACGGCTCCCAGGTCGCATCGATCCGGATGGTGCCGACGCACCGGGAAGGCCCGGCCGCGATGCGGCTGCGGTTGTGGCTCACCGGGACGGCTCAGGTGGTGAAGTCGTTGCGGTACGCCGACCTGCTGCACGCGCACGTGTCCGAGCGGGGCAGCGTGGTCCGCAAGGGTGTGCTCGTCTGGATCGCCAAGCTGTTCGGCAAGCCTGTGCTCCTGCACTGCCACGGCGCTGAGTTCGTCGACTGGTACCAGGGCCTGCCGGGCTTGGCCAAGCGCTTGATCGCGTCGACGTTCCAGCAGGCCGACCTGGTCGCCGTGCTCGGATCTTCCTGGCGTACCACGTACATCGAGCTGCTCGGCCTTCGTCGCGTGGTGTCGCTGGGCAATCCGGTCGAACTGCCGCGTACGGTCCCGTCCACGAAGCCAGGTTTCCGGATCGTGTTCCTCGGCCGGTTCGGCGCCCGGAAGGGCTCGGCCGACGTACTGTCCGCTGTGGCCGGTCTGTCGGCACCGGTGGAGCTGGTGATGGCCGGGGACGGTGAAGTCACCGAAACCAGGGCACTGGCGGCCTGGCTGGGCGTGGACGCGCAGATCCGGTCGTGGATCTCGCCAGGGGAACGGGACGCCCTGCTGGCCGGTGCACACGTGTTCGTGCTGCCGAGCAAGGACGAAGGCCTGCCGATGGCATTGCTGGAGGCGATGGGCCACGGCCTGGTCCCGGTGGTCACCCCGGTCGGCTCGATCGGCGAGGTGGTCAGGGACGGCGAGAACGGCCTGCTGGTGCGGCCGGGGGACGTTCCCGGGCTGACCCGTGCGTTGCAGTCCCTGATGGACGATCCGGCGCTGCTGGCCCGGCTCGGCAAGGCGGCACGCTCCACAGTGGAACCGTTCGCGATCGAGAACTACATGCGCACGCTCGGGCGGCACTGGGAGCGGCTCGTCACCGCGTGACGTGCGGGCGGACGAACGTGTAGCGCTTCGTGGTTGCGGTCGGCGGCGCGGACGTGACCACGGCCTGCCGTGAGGTGGACGTGGCCGTGGTGCCGTTCTCCGGCCGCCAGTCCACTTTGTCCCGGGTGATCACCCACGGGTCGTTCATCAGCTCCTCGGTGTACCTGTTCCTGGCCAGTTCCATGATCTTGTCGTCCCAGCCGTGCCAGCAGTGGAAGTACGTCATGGCCGGGTAGTTCTCGCGGATTCGCCGGATGATCGTGCGGGCGTCCCACGAACCGTCCAGTTTGGTCGACGGGCCGCATTCGCCGAAACCGAGCGGTTTGCCGGTGGACACGACGTCCTTGTAGTCGTTGTTCGGCGACTGGCCTCTGCGCTCGCCCAACATCAGCAAGTCGTCGTCGTACCGGCTGGGGGCGACGATGTCCACGTACTCGTCGCCCGGGTAGTACGAGAGCGCGGGCCCGTCCCACGACGCACCTGGCGAGTACACGAAGAGCGCGTTGTGCAGACGCCGGGACTGCGTGATGTAGAAGAAGACATCCCGGTAGAGGTCACGCAGGTATGTCTTGCGGGAAACCATGTCCTGGCCCCACCAGAACCACGATCCGTTGCCCTCGTGCAAGGGCCTCAGCAGCACCACCACACCGGCGGAACCCAGCTCTTCGACCAGGTCGCCGAGCTTCTCCAGCTGGGCGCGCCACGCGCTGCGCGGCGGGCTGGCGTCCGAAGTGGCCAGCAGCGCCCGCAGATCGGGCTTGGCGGCCTTGGGGTCCTTGACCCACGCCGAGCTCGCGCCACCCGCCGGGTTCCACGGGTTGCTCGGGTGGATGTCCACGGTGATCAACCCGCCGCGTTTCCAGTGGTCGATCAGGATCCTGGTGTCCGCCCTGGTCCAGCCTTCGCGGACCATCACGCCGACCATGGCCGGGTACCTGCCGGTGCGCTTGACCAACGCCTCGATGAACCGGTCGTAACTAGCCGCGGTGATGTCGTCGATCTGCTGGCCGCTGACGACCCGGAGCGAGTCGCGGGTCGGCAGCTGCTTGAACCAGCGCAACACCGCCTGCGCGTCCGCCGTCGCCGACGGGTCGGCGGCGACCGGCTTGGTCTCCTGCTCAGCTCTTTCGTCCGGCCCGAACCACTGCTGCTGCCCGAGCACGACCCCACCGGCCGCGCCGAGTGCGATCGCCCCGGCTGCTGCCGCGATGAACCGGCGCCGTCCGATCTCCTCAGCCATGCGAACCATAAAAACACGACATTAGGCCAACTGTCGCAGCCTCGCGCCGGGAGAGCCCCTAACGGGTGACAGCGGCTACCTGGCGGCCTGGGCGAGGACGTCGGCGAGTTTGTCGACGACCCGCGCCGCGCTGTACGTCTCCTCGAAGTGCTTGCGGCTCGCCGCGCCGCGCTGCTTCGCGGCCTGCGAATCCGACAGGTCGGCGAACGCCTGGGCGAGGCCGTCGACGTCGTCGATGCCGATGCCCGCTTCGCCGGGTGGCTGGAATTCCGGTAACCCGCCGGAATCGGAGACGATCGGCGTGACGCCGAGCTGCATCGACAGCAACTGCACACCGCTCTGCGAAGCCTGCCGGTAGTGCACGACCGAACCCTTGGCACGGCCGAGGATCGGCAGAACCTCCGGATAGGAGTACCGCCGGCGCCGCCACTCGCAGTGGGCCGGAAGGTCCTGTTCGGACACGTCCAGCGGTCCGTCGCCGAGCAGGATCAGCCGGTCGCCCTTGTGCTGTCCGGAAGCCAGGTGCCGCTGCCACGCCCTGAGCGCGACCGGGACGTTCTTGTACGGCGACATCCGGCCGTACAACACGAAGTCGTGCCGTTCGGCCGCCTCAGCAGGCAGGTCCTTCTCCCGGACGTCACTGGTCAGCGGAACCACACTGGCCGGGTACGGCAGTTGCGCGGCGACGTAGGCACTGAACGCCACGACCCGAGTCGCCCGATTGCTGAACCTGCTGAACAACCGGCGTTGCCAGGCCGGGCGCAGTTCGGTTTCGTCGTGCGGCGCGTCGTCGTGCACGAGGTGCACCATCGGCGCGAGCCTGGCCAGCATCAACCAGCGCGGATCCCAGACCAGCTCCACCACGACCACATTCGGCCGCCACTTCCTGGCTTCGCTGACCGTCCTGAGCAGCGGACCGAGGGTGCGTGGATCTTTCGGGCGCGGATCGAGCACGCGCTCGTACGGCAGCGGCTCCATCTTCTCGTAGTGCTGATCGGACGTGACCAGCAAGCACTCGTGCCCGGCGTCCTGCAACGTCTCCACATGCACCCTGGACAGCGTGCGCATCCAGGGCGAGAGCCACAGAACCCTCATCGCGCCGCCGCGATCGCGGTCTCGTACGCATCCGCCATGGCGTCCACTGTGTACAGCTCAGCGGCCCGCTTCGCGCCCGCCGCGGCGAGCGGCTCAAGCCGGGCCGGTTGTTCGAGGATCGGACGCAGCGCGGCGGCCCACGCCGCCGCTGTGACCGGCTCGACAAGCACCCCGGCACGTCCGTTGTCCAGCAGATCCGGCACGGAACCCACGGCGGACGACACAACAGGCAGACCTCGTGCCATCGCCTCGACGATGACCAGCGGAAAGGCCTCGGCCCTGCTGGGCACGCACAGCACGTCGAACGTCCGGAACGCGTGGTCCGGTCCCGGCGACGCGCCGTGCCAGCGAACCCGGTCCCTGAGGTGGCCTGGCGTTTTGGCCTCGAGTTTCGCCCGGTCGGGCCCGTCGCCGTGGAGGTCGAGGGTCCAGTCCAGGTCCGGCAAGCTGTCCAGCGCCGCGACGAGCAGGTGCGGGTTCTTGTGCTCGACCATCCGGCAGAGCATGCCCAGCCGTACCGGAGTGCTCGCCGTGAAGCCGCGGTCCTGTTGCCTCGGTACTCCGTTGGGAGCGACGAAATGCCGCTCGTTCAGGTGCTGATGCCGGGTGATGGCGGCCCAGTGCCGTGGCGACAGGGCGATCACCCCGTCACTCCGGCTGATCACTTTGGCCAGTTTCCCGCCGTATGTCGGGCGGTCCGGCTCCGCGGGTTCGTGTGTGGCCGCGAGCCACCGGCCCTGGGGGTTGAGCACCTTCCAGCCCGCGGCGAATCCCGCTTCGGTGTTCGTCACACCGGTGATCAGGACCGCGTCCTTCGTCGGCAGGTCGACCAGTGGTTGCCACCAGGGCGTGAGGACAAGCCGCACACTCGGGTCGAGTTCGGGCGTCAGCGGCCCGAAGTGCTGCAGGCAGGCCACCGTGACGGGATACCCGCGCCTGCTCAGCTCGTTGGCCAGCAGCACGCGTTGCCGCTCCGCACCGCCCTGGCACAACTCGTTGCTGGTCAGCAGAATGCTCGGCTTGGCTAGATCGGCCTTCGCTCGTGCGGCGGCTTTCTCGGTCGCCCGTTTCCGGCGGTGTGACCGTTGCACGCGATCGAGGACGGTGAGGCCCGCGGTGAAGATCGCGCCCGGACCGTAGTTGCTCATCCCCAGCATCTCGGCGTGCCCGGCGCGGAGGAGATCACGGGCGCGGCGCTCCGCCAACGGATCGCCCGCCAGCGTGCCCGCGGCGCCGTGCCTGACGTCCTGTTCGTCCGCCAGGACCAGCCGCCAGCCGTTGTCGTGCGCCTTGCGCTGCCAGTCCGACTCTTCGCCGTACAGGAAGAACTTCTCGTCGAACCCGCCGAGACGGTCCCAGGCCTCCCGGGCGATGAGCAGACAGCAGCCGGAAAGATAGCCGTCCACCTCGACGGGCTGCTCGGCGTAGTAGTCGGAAACAGCCTTGCCCCGCAGGCGCTTCCCATAACCCGAATGGCTGACAAGGCCGCGCAGCACGGTCTGCCTGCGCCTGGCCACATCCCAGTCCGGCCCGCCCTCGGCGTCCCGCACCTTCGGCGACACCGCCGCGACCCTCTCCTGGGTGAGCGCGGCCCTCGATCTGGTGAGCGGCCCGGTCAGCTCGGCGTCGGGGTTCAGCAACACCATGTCGGTCCGGACGCGTTCCGCCAGCCCGTTCACGGCCATCGCGTAACCCACGTTGCGATCGGAGAACACCCACTCGACGTCGGGATACTCCGACTGCAACTCACGGATCGCGGGCGTGCCCTCGGAAAGGTTGTCCCACACCAGAACCGGGCAGCCCGACAGGTGCTTGTGGACACTGTCGAGACAACGCCGCAGAAGATCGGCCCGCCGGTAGCTGACGACCAGCACCGAGAGCGGGCGAGCAGGCTGACCGTCCATCACGTCGATCCACCTTACTCACGACCACCCCACCCCACCCGCCGTGTCCACCATTCCGGCACCCCGAAATGCGCGCTCCGGCACCCCGAGATGCATGCTCCGGCACCGTGGTAGTCGAGTTGGTGACTCATGCCGGTGAGCGGTACGCTGCAGGTAGTGCCTCAGCCAGTAGGCGGAGGAAGTGAGCCCAGGTGCGCGTCCGGACGGTCGCTGCCTGGGCTTCGCGCTTACTGGATGACTCCGGCATCAAAAACGTGCTCTACCAGCGGGTCAACCCGTCTTCTCCAGTCGCCGCCCGCGCCGTGGCACCAGGCGACGGCGTCCGCGATCCAGGTCCCGGGTTCACTCGATGAGGGCAGATGCTCGTACATGAGGTCGTGTTCGCGGACAGGTGTCCTTGCCAGACGCGACCGGTCACGTGCGTTTCCGCCCGGGTCCCGTGAGTCCAGGATGAGCCGTCGCACCCCGAGATCGATCGCGTCGGCGACCACTTGTTCCAGCAGCACCCCGCGAACCGCCTCGCTCGGTCCTTTCCCGAAGTAGACCCGGACGTGGAACCCGGCGGCGACCAGCCGGGAAATGATGAATCGCCTGCGCGAGTCCTTCTCCATCTTGAAGTGCAGCCTGCGTTCTCCGGGCAGACACAGGCCGCGCAGCAGCGTCCGAGCCTTCTGCAGTTGGGGCACCGGGATCAGCGCCGCCGCGAGCAGGTAGCAACCACGCTCCGACTCGTCGACGAACATGTGCACAGTGACAGCGTCCCAGTACCCGAACCGCGTGCGTTCTCGGTACCGTGCCGAGAAACCGGTGGGCCGCACCAAAGTTCTCACTGGTTGCCCGGTATGCGTCGAGATCACACGGTCGGGTGATGTTATGCCGGGGCGGTGCTCTTGCCGGGCTTCATCGCGCCGAGCAGGGCGCTGCGCATCTCGTCGGGGATGGCGCCGCCGAGCCACGCGCCGGCGAAGTAGCCGATCATGCCCGCCACGATCGGGACGACCAGCGGCAGCGACCACGTCAGCAACATCGCCAGCAGGGACAGGTTCAGGCCGGGGATCAGCCGGACGAGGTACTTCACCGGCAGCGGGTCCACGCCCACCCTGCGCAGCCGGACCTGGGTGAACACCACCCCCGACAACTCCGTGACGATCAGCGCGATGCCGCAGCCGACCGCGCCGAAGTGCGGGATGAGCACGATGTTCAGCGCGATGTTCACGATCAGGTTCGCCGCGGACAGCCGCGTCAGGAACTTCTGCTGGTGGGCCGCGACCATCGCGTCACTGATGATGGACGTCAGGAAGCTGATGGCGCACGCGATGAAGAACAGGCGCAGCACGGGTGTCGCGCCGCCGGCGAACTCGTCCGAACCGACCGCGGTCACCAGGCGTTCGGCCAGGGGAATGCCAAGAACCGCAACGGGTGTGGCGAAGAGCAACAGGAACCGGTATCCACTCGCCACCGCTCGACGGAAGCGTTCCGGGTCGGTCGCGTAGCCCTCGTTGATGGTCGACAACGCCGTCCGGGAGAACACCTGCGGCAACATGTTCAAGGTGAACGCGAGCTGGACGGCGATGCCGTACGCCGCGACCTGGCGGGTGTCGGACAGCAGGGACAACAGCACCCCGTCGACACGCCAGTAGATCACCGCGATCAGCATGATCAACGTGAACGGGATGCTTTCCCGGACCAGGCCCATGATCGCGCTCACGTCGCCGACCGGCCGAAGTGGAGTGAGCCGGTGCGCCGCGAAGCCCGTCACCACCATCTTGATCACCTGCGGCAGGATCTGCACCGCGCACATGGCGAGCAGGCCCGAGTCGGTGAGCGCCACCGCCCCCGCGCAGCCGAGAGTGGCGACGCGCGAGAAGAACTCGGCGGTCGCGACCGTTCCATATCGGACATGGACGTCGAACACCGCGTCGAAGCACGAAGAGATCGCGCTGCACACCAGGCCCGCGGACAGCACCAGCACCGCGCCCTGCACCTCGGGATCGGGGTACGTCAGCACCCCGATGCTCGCCGCGGTCAGCGCCAACGGCATCGCGTAGACCATCGAGAACGTCAGGTCCAGACCGATCAGGTGGGACAGCGACGCGCGTTCGCGGCCGCTCACCCGGCGCACGATCACCGTGCCGATGCCCTGTGACGTCAGGGTCTCGAACAGGCCGACGAACACGATCGCGGTGGTCATGACGCCGTAGCCGTGTTCGCCCAAATATTGCGTGGCTACACCCAGAGTGACGATGGCGAGGGGTAGCGCCGTCACCCTCGCCACCACTTGGAGGGCGACCCCTCGCGCGATCGCCGCCGCCCTGGACACGGGCCGTAGTCTAGTAACTTCGCGTTGCCGCAGTTCCCATGCGGTGCCGCGGGCGAGTGGAGGTCAACACGGTGCGCGCTTATCTCGAGTTGTCGCATGGATTGCATCCCGCCGAATGGAGTATCCGGCACGCGCGTGGCGAGGTTCCCGATCACTGGCCGTATGGGCTTGACCGGATGGTGAACCACGGAGTGCAGCCGATCATGCGAATTCCGGCCCGGGGGCGTGTCGTCGAACGCATCGGCCGGGCGGCACGGCACCGGCTCGGTGGCTACGAATGGGCCGACGCGTTCCGGCGCAACACCGGGGACGTGATCCTGTGCTGGGACGAGTACTCCGGAGTGCCCGCCGCACTGCGGGAGCGCCGCAAGCCGGTGATCACCGGGGTCGTCTGGCTGACCGACGAAGTGGACAGAACAACTGCTTGGTTTGCGAAACGGGCCCTGCCCAGGGCGGCGCGGGTCTGGGCGTCCTCCAGCGCGATGATCCCGAGGCTGGAACGGGACTGGGGGGTGCGCAAGGCACAGCACATCCCGCTCGGCATCGACGTGGACTTCTTCCAGGCCCGCCCGAGAACCGAGGAAGGCCTGGTCGTCAGCGCGGGCAACGACCGGCACCGCGACCACGGCACGTTGATCCGTGCGGTCACCAAGGTGCCCGGCGCCCGCCTGGAGATCGCGACCCGGTTGCCGATTCCCCAGCGGTTCGCCAGGATCGGCCTCAACGAGGGACAGATCAGGGATCTGTACCACCGAGCCAGTGTCGTCGCGATCGCGACGACACCGAACGTCCACGCCTCGGGGTTGACCGTCACCCTCGAGGCCATGGCCAGTGGCCGTCCGGTAGTGATTCCGGATACCCCCGGCCTGACCGATTACGTCGAGAACGAGCGAACCGGGCTCGTCTACCCGGTCGGCGACGAGGATGCGCTGGCCAAATGCGTGCAGCGGCTGCTCGGCGACGACGCCATGGCCGAGGAGATGGGCCGGGCGGCACGCCGTAAGGTCGAACAGCACTTCTCGACCGAGCTGCAAGCCGCCCGGTTGGCCGAACTCATCCGCACGACCTGATCAGGAGTCTGACTTTGTCGCGCGTGCGTGCCTGGGTGGAGCTGATCCACTACCTCGACGCGGCCGGATGGCCGGCCCGTAACGCTACCGGTGAGGTCCCCAACGCGACCCCGTTCGGCATCGACCAGTTGAGCGGGCACGGTGTCGACGTGGCGTTCCGCGAAGTCCTGACCGGACGGGTCCCGAACGCGATCGCCCGGCGGGTACGGGACCGGGCCGGCGGCCTGGAGTGGTTCGAAGCCGTCGCGTCGCACTACAACCCGCTCCGGCGCAGTGCGGACGTCGTGCTCTGCTGGGACGAATTCACCGGTATCCCAGCGGCTTCGTTGCCGGGCGGCCCACCGGTGGTCAGCGGTGTGCAGCTGCTGACCGACCCGCAGAACCGCTCGAAGAGGTTCCTGCGCACCGCTCGCCGGGCGCTCGAGAACATGGAAGCGGTGTTCGTCCAGGCGCACGGCATGATCCCGGTGCTGCGTGACGAGTGGAACGTGCCCGTGCACAAGCTGAAGTTCGTCCCGTTCGGTGTGGACAGTGACTGGTTCCGGCCGATCGAGGGCGACGTCGACCGTGACCTCGTGGCCAGCGTCGGCGACGACGGCCACCGCGACCACGACACGTTGATCAAGGCCGTCGCGGACGTTCGCCGCCACAGGCCTGGTACCCGGCTGGAACTGGCCACTCAGCTCGACGTCGAACTGCCGTCCGATCTGGGCGTGCTGCACCGAGGGCACCTCGGCCGTAGGCGACGGCAGTTCTACGGCTCGGCGAACGTGGTCGCGGTCGCCACGAAACCCAACATCCACGGGTCGGGCATGTCCGTGATCCTGGAAGCGATGGCTTGCGGACGTCCCTATGTCGTTACCGCCAGCGAGGGCCTGGAGGGCTACCTCAATCACGGGCACGATGGTTTGGTGGTGCCGCCAGGTGATGTGGAGGTGTTCGCGTCCGCCGTCGGCGCGTTGATGGCCGACCCCGAGCGTGCGGACGCCATGGGACAGGCCGGCCGTGCCCGGCTGGAGCGCGAGCTGACCACCGACGTCCAGGCCCAGCACCTGGCCGAGGTCCTCAAAGAAGTAGCACGAACCCGCTGACCTGCTCGTGAGTGTTTATCAGGGTTAGAACACCGATAAACACTCACGAGGCTTGATCAGCGGCGGAGCCGGCGGACGGCTGCCCCGGCGAGCAGCGTGAGCGCGAAAGGCAGGTCGTCGCGCAGGTAGCGGCGGGCCAGCCGGCGTGGCTCCATGACCAGCCGGTGCAGCCATTCCAGGCCCATCCTCTGCAACGGCTCCGGTGCGCGCTTCGCGTCGCCGGACGCCATCGGGATGCCCGCGCCGCAGCCGACGTACCAGGCGTTCGGCATGATCGCGCGCAGCCGCTGGATCAGCTTCTCCTGCTTGGGGAAGCCCATCCCGATCAGCACGAGGTTCGGCTGGGCCAGCACGACCGAGTCGATCACCGACTGGAGGCTGTCCTTGTCCTCGTCGAAGCCCACGGGCGGCGCGGCGATACCGGCGATCTTGAGGCCGGGTGAGTTGGCCTGAAGCACGGCAGCCGCACGCTCCGCGACGCCAGGAGCGCCGCCGAGCAGGAACACCGACCGGCCGTCGAGTGCGGCCGCGCGGCTGAGCGTATGAACCAACGAGCTTCCGGTGACCCGCTCGGGGATCTCCTCGCCCGCGATGCGGCCGGCCCAGACGAGCGGCATGCCGTCGGCGACGGTCAGCGTGGCGGTGGAGGCCAGCTCGACCAAGGTACGGTCACGGCTGATGGCACGCACGATGTCCACATTGGCCGTCAGGATCCAGCCGCCGTCCTGCCAGGTCTCCCGTACCTGGTGGACGACCTCCGCCTCGGTCAGGGCGTCGACCACTACCGTGCCAATTGGTACGCGCCTCGTCACCGGCGCAGGGTACCGCTCCGTGTCAGCGCGGCTACGAAGTGTGGGAGGTTGTGCACGTGAACGGAGATTTCCGCAGGTCCACCGAGCTGCAACAACGTCTGCACGAACTGGTGCCCGGCGGTGCGCACACCTATGCGCGCGGTGCCGACCAGTACCCGGAGGGCATGGCTCCCGTCCTGACAAGGGGCAAAGGGGCGACCGTGTGGGACGTCGACGGGAACTCCTATGTCGAGTACGGCATGGGCCTGCGCAGTGTCACTTTGGGACACGCCTACGAACCGGTCATCGAGGCCGTACGGGACGAACTGGCCAACGGGCTGAGCTTCTCCCGGCCGACCGAGCTGGAACTCCGGGCGGCCGAGGACTTCCTGAGCCTGGTGCCCGGCGCCGACATGGTGAAGTTCGCCAAGAACGGCTCGGACGCGACGACCGCCGCGGTCCGGCTGGCGCGCGCGGCCACCGGCCGGGAGCTGGTCGCGATCTGCGACCAGCCGTTCTACTCCGTGGACGACTGGTTCATCGGCACGACCCCGATGGACGCGGGCATACCACAGTCGACGGTCGACAGCGTTCACCGATTCCGGTACAACGACCTGGATTCCCTGCACGACCTCTTGACCGCGCACAGTGGACAGTTCGCCGCGGTGGTGCTGGAGGCGGCGACCGCGCTCGCCGAGCCGGCACCGGGTTTCCTCGAAGGGGTGCGCAAACTGTGCGACGACCACGGGACGGTGCTCGTCTTCGACGAGATGATCACGGGTTTCCGCTGGTCGGCCGGTGGTGCGCAGAAGTGTTACGGGGTGACGCCGGACTTGTCCTGCTGGGGCAAGGCGATGGGCAACGGCTTCCCGATCTCCGCGTTGGCGGGCAAGCGGCAGCTGATGGAACTCGGCGGGTTGCGCACCGGTGAGCCGAGGGTCTTCCTGCTGTCCACCACACACGGCCCTGAATCGATGTCGCTGGCGGCTTTCCGGGCCGTTGTCAAGGCCTACGCCTCGGAAGAGCCCGTTAGGGCAATGGAACGGGCGGGCAGAACTCTCGCTGATGGCGTGAATTCCGCCGCCACCGACCTCGGGATCGCCGCGCACGTCTCGGTGATCGGCAGGCCGTCGTGCCTCGTCTTCACTACCAGGGACCCGGAAGGCCACCCGTCCCAGGCGTTCCGGACGCTGTTCCTCCAGGAGTTGTTGCGCCGTGGTGTGCTCGGCCAGTCCTTCGTGATCTCGGCCGCGCACACCGAGTCGGACGTACAGCACACAGTGGACGCTGCCGCCGAAGCGTTGTCTGTCTATCGCAAGGCGTTGGAGGCCGGGAGCGTGACCGGCTTGCTCGACGGCCGTCCGGTTGCCCCGGCACTGCGCCGGTTCGCCGCTCCGCGCCGGTTGGAACGCGGCCGCTCGTCTTAACAGCCGACATGACAAAGGTAAATATTCTCAGCTTGACACCCGCCTGGCCGGGCGTATTTGCTGACGTCACGCGGTGTTCCGCCCGGCACCCGCGGTGAGGCAAGGCCCCGTTCGGCCTACCCCGTGCCGGGGATGGCAGGACCATTTGCCCGTTTTCCGGTCCGGTTCGGGTGAATCCACGGGCCGGTTCGTTGATCAGTCGGCAACTCACCGACCGGATGTGGTGCCACGCCGCCGAAAAACCGGTTAAGGCCGCCCGTAACGGCTGGAACTACCCGAGCGACTGATGGTTTGCCGACGCGCCGCAGCACCGGCAACCAGATTGTTAGCTACCAATGATTTCGCCGAACGAGGCGGGTGATCACCGGTCATCCGTGCGGAAAGCCGTTGCCCGAACCCGATAACCGGGGGGATCAAGACGATGGGTGAGCAAGTCAGTCCGACTCGCCATGGCGTACACGGCCGCCTGTCGCCGGAAAGGGCACGGCCGGTGCTGCCGATCGGCGAACCCGGTCAGGCTCCGATCGCGGCGTGGGAGCCGCGCTACCGCCGTTCGGTTGTGCTCAGCGACGTCATCGCCACTGTGTTCTCAGTCACCGTGGTGGGTTTGCTGTTCGGCGCACGGGGTGCGGACAACTGGCGGCACCTGTGGATCGTGCTCGGCGTGACCACCGTGGCTCTCGTCCTGTGTTCCCTGCTGATGAACCGGGCCTGGAGCCCGAACGTCCTGGGGCACGGCGCCGACGAGTTCGGCAGGCTCGGCCGTGGGTTGTTCTCCGCGGCGGTGGTGCTCGCCCTCGGAGGCCTCGCGGTCGACTCCACCAACATCCGGTTATGGGTCTTCGTGGCGATCCCCGTGATCGCCCTGGTTTCGTTCCCCCAGCGCTATCTTCTGCGCCGGTTCCTGCACAAGTCCCGCAAGGAGGGCCGGTGCATGCTGCCCGTGCTCGTCGCGGGAAGCACCGAAACGGCGCGTGACCTGATCGTGCGGACGAAGCTGACGCCACACCTCGGGTGGAAGGTGGAAGCCGTCTGCACGTTCGACGGCCGCGGCGACACCGACGCCGACCTCGAAGGCGTTCCCGTTGTCGGACGGTTGAGGGATCTCGCCGAGCACGTGCGCCGCGGTGGTTATCGCGTGGTCGCGATCGCCTCGGATCCATATTGGACTCCGCGCAGGCTCCAGGAGCTGGCGTGGAACCTCGAGGGCAGCGAGGCCGAGATGGTCGTCGCGCCGGTGCTGATGGAGGTGGCCGGACCGCGGTTGCACGTCAGCGCGGTGCTCGGCATGCCGTTGTTACGCGTCAGCGCGCCGGTTTTCAGCGGTGCGCGCCGCCTGGTCAAGGAGATCGTCGACCGGGTCGGCTCCGCCCTGCTGCTCACCCTGTTCTCCCCGCTGATCCTGCTGATCGGCCTGCTGATCGTGACCGGCAGCCGGGGTGCGGTGTTCTACCGGCAGCGCCGGGTCGGCAAGGACGGCCGGACGTTCATGATGATCAAGTTCCGGACGATGGTGCGCAACGCGCACGCGCTGCGCGGCGGTCTGCCGAACCAAGGGGCCGGGCCGCTGTTCAAGATGCGCAAGGACCCCAGGGTCACCAGGGTCGGCGCGGTGCTGCGGCGGTACTCACTGGACGAGCTGCCGCAACTGTTCAACGTGCTCACCGGGTCGATGTCGTTGGTCGGGCCCCGGCCGCCGTTGCCGGAGGAGACCGAGAAGTACGGCCCCGACATGCGGCGCAGGCTGCTGGTCAAGCCGGGCATGACCGGCCTGTGGCAGGTCAGCGGCCGGAGCGACCTGCCGTGGGAGGAGTCGGTCCGGCTGGACCTGCGGTATGTGGAGGACTGGTCGCTCACCCTCGACGCGGTGATCCTGTGGAAGACAGTGCGAGCCGTGGTTACCGGGCAGGGGGCCTACTGATGGGAACTCACCGATGAGGATCAGGCCCGTTCTGCTCGTGTTCGCGGTGGTCGCCGGGCTGTGTGCGGCGACACCGGCCTTCGCCGAACCCGCCGAGGTGGAGGCGACCGTGTCGCCGAACGAAGTGCAACCGGGTGACACGTTCACGGTCACCGAAACCGTGCACAACATCCACTCGTTCAGCATTCTCAACCCGACCATCCGGGTGCTCAGCACGCCGACGAACCTCACCGACTACGCCGAGTTGATCGGCTGCGCCGGTGCCGGTGTCGCGTCATGCACCACTGTGGACGGACCGAGCGGACCGGTCGGATACCAGGCGGTGCTCGCCGAGGCGCTGAGCGGCTTCCAGCCGGCGACCGCCACGTTCACCCTGCGTGTCAAGCAGAACGCGGCCGACGCCACGCACACGTTGCAGGCCCAGCTGTTCGGCCGCAACTACGGGATCTTCCCGGTCGGCTTCGCGACGCTGACCGTGTTCACCCAGGCCGACGTCGCGGTCGGGATCACCGCGACGACCAAGCAGAGCCTGCTGGTGCCGAAGATCGACGTGGCCGTGCGGATCACCAACAAGGGGCCCGGCAAGCTGCGTTCCGCCGAAGTCCGGGGCGGGCTCACGCCCGGCCTGACGGCGAACGCGGGCCCCGGGTGCACCGGCGGCTCGGTGCCGGTCTGCGCGTACGGCGAGCTCGCGCCCGGCGCGAGTGCGACGGCCACGTTCTCCGTCCCGCTCGGACTGCTCCACATCGGACTGCCGTACCAGTTCTCGGCGACGAGAACGGCGTCAAGCCCGAATGATCCCAACAGTGCCAACGATTCGGCGTCGGCCACGTGCAAGGTGCTGACGCCGCTGCTGGTCAGCTGTGGCTGACCCCGGCCGCGGTGGAAAGAAACTCGTGGGTTCGCCATTCGGTGAATCCACGAGATTCCTGTGAACGCGGCGTGACGGAATCTTGACCTCCCTGCCGGGCGGTCTCCCCCGAAAGTCGTAACGTCACCTGCCGGGCAGCCGATTTTTCCAGCGATGGCAGGGGTGCAGAGGTGTGGGCTGGAAGGCGGAACAATGCGTTCGGTATTCAGACGATCGCGACGAAAAATTGCTCACTTCGCCGGTGCCGCGGTGCTCGCGGCCAACGTGACGGTGCTCGGCGTGCTGCCCGGCGCCGGTGCCGCCGAGACCCCCGCGCCGCCGTGTGCCCTGCCCGCGAACCCGGTGGCCTGCGAGAACACCCTGGCGCCGAACACCGGCGACAACTGGATGATCAGCGCGATCGACGACACCATCGCGGGCTTCACCGACAACATCAGCTACCTGCCCGGTGAGACGGTCGGTTTCAAGGTCAGGACCGATGCGCCGCGGTTCTGGTTCGACATTTACCGGCTGGGGTACTACGGCGGTGCCGGTGCCCGCAAGATCGTGGACAACCAGCAGGTGGAGAATTCGGTCGTCCAGCCGGACTGCTTCGAGGACAATCCGGCGACCGCCGCGCAGGACACCGGAATTGTGGACTGCGGGAACTGGTCCACCTCGATGACGTGGACCGTGCCGGCCGAATCGGTTTCCGGAATTTACTACACCGTGCTCAGACGTGACTACGGAAATGGTGTCATCGGAGAGAGCGACATCGTTTTCATCGTGCGCGACGACGCCAGTCACTCGGACATCCTCTTCCAGACCGCCGACGCCACCTGGCAGGCGTACAACACGTTCGGCAACCGCGATCCGCAGACCGGGACCCTCAGGGGCAACAGCTTCTACACCGGGACCGCGCAGGGCAACGGCGGCTCGGCGTACAAGGTCAGCTACAACCGGCCGATCATCGGTGGCGAGCAGGAGAACTTCTTCTTCAACGCCGAGTACCCGATGCTGCGCTGGCTGGAGAAGAACGGCTACGACGTCAGTTACACCACCAACGTGGACATGTCGCGTCGCGGGCACCTGCTGAGGAACCACAAGGTCTACATGCCGGTCGGGCACGACGAGTACTGGTCGAACGAACAGCGCGCGGCCGTGGAGGACGCCAGGGACGCCGGCGTGAACATGGCCTTCATGACCGGCAACGAGATCTTCTGGAAGACCCGCTGGGAACCGAGCCAGGCCGGTCCGGCGACCGACTGGCGGACCCTGGTCTGCTACAAGGAGACCAAGCCCGGCCAGGTCGACCCGCACCCGACCGAGTGGACCGGGACCTGGCGGGACGGCCGCAAGAGCCCGCCGAAGGACGGCAACAGGCCGGAGAACGCGCTGCTGGGCCAGATTTTCACGGTCAACGGCGAGCGCTGGGACCAGTTGGTCGTCCCGCCGGGCAACCGGCAGCAGCGGCTGTGGCGCAACACCCCGACCATGGGCACCCAGCTGACCGAGGCGTACGTCTTCAAGCCCGGCACGCTCGGGTACGAGTGGGACACCGTTGAGGAGAACAGCTTCCAGCCTCCGGGTGTGGCGCAGCTGTCTCGTACCACCGTGGAGATGTCGGACGGGAACTACGTTCTGCAGAACGAGGGTGACGTCTACGCCCCCGGAACGAAGACGCACGCGCTGACGCTCTACAAACACCAGCCCAGTGGCGCGCTCGTCTTCGCCGCCGGCTCCGTGCAGTGGTCGTGGGGCCTGGACAACAAGCACATCCGCAACCACGGCGACACGGCCGATCCGCGGATTCAGCAGGCGACGGCGAACCTCCTGGCGGACATGGACGACGTCCAGCCGAGGACACCGCGTGACATCACGCCGGCGACGATGACAACGGACACGATCGCGCCCACAGTCACCATTGGAACGACTCCGTCGCCGGTTGTCGGTTCCGGGTACACGTTCTCCGGCACGGTCCTCGACGTCGGTGGCAAGCCCGCCGGAGTCGAGGTCTCGGTGGACGGAACGTCCTGGCACGCGGCGAACTGGCAGGCCGGAGCGTCCACATGGAACTACACGTACACGCCGTCGAAGTCCGGTCCGGCCACGCTCAAGGTCCGTGCTGTCGACGACTCGGCGAACCTGTCCGGCGAGTTCACCCAGTCGGTCACGGTGAACCCGCGCTCCTGTCCGTGCAGTATCTGGCCGGACAACGCGGTGCCCGCGACACCCGACTCCGGTGACGGGGCCGCGCTCGAACTCGGTGTGAAGTTCCAGGCGTCGTCCGACGGTTACGTCCGCGGTGTCCGGTTCTTCAAGGGGACCGGCAACACCGGCACCCACACCGGGTCACTGTGGAGGACCGACGGCACGCTGATGGCGACCGGTACGTTCCTCAACGAGACGGCGCTGGGCTGGCAGACGCTGACCTTCCCGGAGTCGGTGCCGATCACCGCCAACACCACGTACATCGCCTCGTACCACACCAGCACGGGTCATTACGCGGCCGACGCGAACTACTTCACGAACTCGGCGACCGGCCTGGAACCGTTGACGGCTCCGCAAGGCACGGCCACGAACCCGAACGGTGTGTTCAAGGTCGGCGCGTCCGGCTTCCCGAACCGCAGCTACCAGAACGCGAACTACTGGGTCGACGTCGTCTACGGCTACGACCCCGGGCCGGACACCCGTGCACCCCTGGTGGCGTCGACCAACCCGGTCACCAACGGCGGTAGCGTGGCGCTGAACGCGAAACCGACGATCAGTTTCGACGAGCCGATCGCCCCGGCGTCGCTGCAGTTCGCCTTGAGTGGTCCAAACGGGATGGTGTCCGGCACGTACGCCCTGTCCGGCGACGGCAAGACGGCAACGTTCACACCAAGCCAACAGCTGGTGGCCGGGACGACGTACACCGCGCAGGTCCGTGCGACCGACAACGCGGGTAACTCGATCGCGAATCCGCCGTACACCTGGTCGTTCACGACAGGAAACCCGCGTCCGGCGACATGTCCGTGCACGATCTGGGACGACTTCGCCACCCCGGCGGTCGCCGCGGTGAACGATCCAGCCGCGGTGGAACTGGGCGTCAAGGTCCGGTTCGACAGCCGGGGGACCGTGCACGGCGTCCGCTTCTACAAGGGACCCGGCAACACCGGGACGCACACTGGTTCACTGTGGACAAGAGACGGCGATCGAGTGGCCACCGGCACGTTCACCAACGAGTCGGGCGGCGGCTGGCAGACGCTGCTGTTCAGCTCGCCGGTGAGTGTCCAATCCGGAACGACGTATGTCGTCTCCTACTACGCGCCCAATGGCCGTTACTCCGGTACAAACGGGTTCTTCAACGGCGTGGGCGCCGACTACGGCCCGATGCACGCGTTGCCGAGCGGTGTCGACGGCAGCAACGGTGTGTACCGATACGGGACCGGCGGAGGGTTCCCGACGAACTCGTACGGCAACACCAACTACTGGGTCGACGTGATCTGGCAGGCCGGTGCCAACGGCGACAGCACGCCACCGTCCGTCACCAGCACGAACCCGCCGAACGCAGGCGCGGGTGTGTCGTTGACAGCTCCGCTCAGTGCCACGTTCAGCGAGCCGGTGGACCTGTCGACCGCACAGTTCACGGTGGCCGACTCCGGTGGTGCCAAACTGAACGGCACGCTTTTGTTGTCCGCGGACCAGATGACGGTTTCCTGGACCCCGGCGGCACGCCTGACGGCCGGTGCGACGTACACGGGCAGCGTCAAGATCGCTGACGTGAACGGCAACATCATGACGAACGCCACGACATGGTCGTTCACCACGACACTCACGCAGACATGCCCGTGCGGCCTGTTCAGCGACGCGACCGTTCCGACGGTCACGGCAGCCAACGACTCAGGCAACTACGAGCTCGGTGTCAGGTTCACCACCTCGGCGAACGGCTTCGTCACCGGCGTGAAGTTCTACAAGGGAACGGGCAACACCGGCACGCACACCGGTTCACTGTGGACGGCCGGCGGCGAGCAACTCGCCACGGGTACGTTCGTCAACGAGACGGCAACGGGCTGGCAGACGCTGATGTTCGCCACACCGGTGCCTGTCCAGGCCAACCAGACCTACATCGCCTCGTACACCGCGCCGAACGGCCGGTACGCGGCGGACAACGGGTACTTCAACCGGACCGCGGTGACCAGCAACCCGCTGAGCGCACCACTGTCCGGGCCGGGCAACGCCAACGGCGTCTACAAGGTCGGGCCGGGCTTCCCGACGTCGACGTTCCAGGGCGGCAACTACTGGGTGGACGTGATCTTCACACCATGAGACCACTGGTAGTCGTCGCGTCGGGAGTGACGTGGGACGGGGTCAAGGGCTCGGAACGGCAACTCGCCGAGGCCCTGACCCGGCACGCCGACGTGCTGTGGGTGGACCCGCCGGTGTCCCCGGTGACACCGGCGCGGTTCCGGGGCGAGTCAGGCCCAGTGTGGCGGCCGCTGCTGCGGCCGCTCCGGTTAGGGATCGCCCGCCTCACTCCGGTCGGTCCGCCTGGCTGGACCCGGCCGGGCGTCAGGTCACTGACGTGGCCGATGGTCCGGGCACAGATCGGCTGGGCGCTGCGCCGGGCCCGGCGCAGGCCGGACGTGTTCGTCGCGTGCACGCAACATGATCTTCTCGGCAGGTGGGGGGATCGTTGCGTGGACGTGTTGTACGGCACGGACGACTGGGTCGCCGGGGCGTCACTGATGAACCAGGACGCGCATTTCGTGCTGCGCGAGGAGCGGGAGGCCATCGTCCGCGCGGATCTGGTGCTCGCCGTCGGACCGGAGCTCGCGGAACGCTGGCAGGAACTCGGGGCACATCCCGTGGTCTTCCCCAACGGGTGCGATCCGCGGGCGTATCAGGGGGACGTGGAACCCGGGCCGGTGCCGGACGGGTTCCCGGCCAGGATCGCCGGGGTGATCGGCCAGTTGAGCGATCGGATCGACATCTCGTTGCTGGAGGCGGTCGCGGAGACCGGTCTCGGCCTGTTGCTGGTCGGCCCGCGTGAGCCCGGCTGGGAACCCGGCCGGTCGGACGGTTTGCTGCGACGGCCGAACGTCCACCATGTCGGCGCGGTGCCGTTCGAGGAACTGCCGCAGTGGTTCGCGCGGATCGACGTCGGCCTCACGCCCTATGCGGACAGTGCGTTCAACCGGGCGTCCATCCCGCTCAAGACCTTGGAGTACCTCGCGGCGGGACTGCCCGTGGTGAGCACCGACCTGCCCGCGAGCAAACGCTTGGCCGAGGAAACGGACGGCATCCAGATCGGCGGCGACCCGCGGGGATTCGCCGACGCGGTGGTGAAAGCCGCGATCGACGAGGCGTCGCCGGCCGTGACCGGGCAACGACGTTCCGTCGCGGCACGGCATTCCTGGGCCGCCCGGGCCGACACGTTCACCCGTCTGGCCGGTCTGGTCCCATGAACGGTAAGAAACCCCGGTCTCGCAACGATGATGCAGGCGTGGCTCCCATACTCCTGCTAGGTGCGGGCGAGCGCGCGAAAGCAGCTCTGGCGGCAGTCCGGCAACGGCCGCACGCCTGGATTCCGGTCGGCTTCCTGGACGACGATACCGCTCTGCAAGGCAAGGACATCGACGGTGTGCCGGTGCTCGGCGCGCTCGACCTGGTCTACGAACTGCCGGACGCTGGTCTCGTGGCGTGTGATCCGGGTGTCCGGGAGCGGATCTTCCTGCCGGACGAGCGATGGGTCACGCTCTGATGCGGATTCTGGTCTACCCGCACGCCATGGAGAT
Organism: Kibdelosporangium persicum; assembly: GCF_013280595.1. Classification (GTDB taxonomy): domain Bacteria; phylum Actinomycetota; class Actinomycetes; order Mycobacteriales; family Pseudonocardiaceae; genus Kibdelosporangium; species Kibdelosporangium persicum. The sequence continues at coordinate 113,394 of NZ_JAAATY010000021.1, read as the reverse complement.
CGGCGGTTCCCAGCTGAACGCCATCCAGCTGGCGGGCGCGGTGCGGGACCGTGGGCACGAGGTGATCGTCTTGTCCGAGCCGGGCCCGTTGGTGAAACGCGTGCACGACCTCGGTCTGGAACACATCGAGATCCCGTTGAGTCGTCGTCGGCCGTCTCCCCAGGTGCTCGCCACCTTGGCCAGGACCGTCCACGAGCGACGGATTCACGTAGTGCACGGCTACGAGTGGCCACCGGTGATCGAGGCTGTCTTCGGTCCGGGTCTGCGCTGGCGCACACCGGTCGTCGGCACGGTGATGTCGATGTCCGTCGTACCGTTCTTTCCCCGGACTGTTCCGCTGGTCGTGGGCACCGAGGCGATCCGTGAGGCCGCCTTGGCCGCTGGACATCACCGGGTGACCTTGCTGGAACCGCCGGTGGACACGGAAACCGACCACCCGTCGGTGGACGGCGCAGCGTTCCGGCAGGAACACGGGATTCCGCGGGACGAAGTGCTGATCGCGATGATCTGCCGTCTCGTCCCGGAGCTGAAACTCGAGGGACTGCTCGCGGCTTGCGACGCGGTGGGCGCGTTGGCAGCCGCGGGCCACCAGGTGCAGTTGGTCATCGTCGGCGATGGCCGGTCCCGCGGGGAGATCGAAGCCCGTGCCGCCAAGGCGAACGCACTGGCTCGGCGCACCGTGGTCCGGCTGACCGGCGAGGTCGCCGATCCACGTCCGGCTTACGCGGCCGCGGACGTGATCGTCGGGCAGGGCGGCTCGGCCCTGCGCGGCATGGCGTTCGGCAAGCCGTTGGTGGTCGTCGGCGAGCAGGGTTTCAGCGAGCTGCTCACGTCCGACACGGCACCGCTGTTTCTGAAGCAGGGCTGGTACGGCCTTGGCGGCAACGGCGCGCTGGACCTGCGCAAGCACCTCGGAACGCTGCTGGAGTCCCGTGACCTGCGCGGTTCACTCGGCGAGTTCGCGCGCAAGCTTGTGGTGGAGCGGTTCGCGCTCACCCGTGCCGCCCGCGTCCAGGAGGACGAGTACCTGTTCGCGGCACGGACCAGGACGGCGACGGCGGAGATCGCCGCCGACCTGATCCGCTCCGGCAGCGGAGTCGTGACCACGAAGGTACGGACCAAGTACCAGAGGTGGCGCGGCACTCTCGCGACCGACGACGCGAACGCCAAGCCGGTCGTGGTGTCACGCGGAACGGCGTGACGCCTTGAAGACGAAGTCGTACATGCGGTGATCAGGGCGGTCGAGCGTGCGCGTCTCGGCGACTTCGATGGTCCACTCGTTCTGTGCCAGCAACGAAGTCAGCGTGTCGGCACCGAAGAAGATGTCGTGCGGGATGTCCGGCTTGTCCGCCGCGTGCCGATGCGCTTCCTGGGGATCGTGCCCGACGATCAGCAACGTCCCGCCGGGTGCGACGGCCTCGGCGATACGCCGGTGCAGCTCCAGCATGTCCTCTTTGGGCTGGAAGTGCACGTACTGCGCGGACACCAGGTCGTACGTGCCGGGCACGGGCTCCTTGGCCAGGTCGAGGTGCAGCCACTCGACCTCGGTGCTGTGCTGCTTGGCCCGGTCAAGGGCGACGCTGGAAACGTCCACACCGGTCACCCGCCACCCGCGCCCGGCCAGCCAGATGGCGTCGGCACCCTCACCGCAGCCCACATCCAGCGCCGTCCCCGGCCTGAGCCCGGACACCTCGGCGACCAGCGTCGGATTGGGGTTGCCACTCCACTTCCGGTCCTTCTCCCGGTACATGGTGTCCCAGAACGCTTCGTCCATCACAACGTCTTCCATACCGGCCACTGTGCGCCCGGACGAGCGAAACAGGCAACCTTCGTTGCCAAAACCGCAACACCCGGGTCACTTGAGGATGCCGAGAGTCCTGCGCAGCGGCCACACCGCGGGGGCGTACGCCACCAGGCCCAAGGCTCCGCCCAGGAGCAGCTGAAGGACCGACGGTTCGGTGAGCCACCGGACCACGAGAATCACCGCGACCATGCAGACGGCTCCGAGCACCGGACGCGCCAAGGGAGCGGCCAGTGCTCGGACCGAGATCCCGGTCCTTGCCACGGCCATCGCGTACGCCGGAAGCATCAGCAGTAGCGCGACCCCGGCGTGCGCGATGCCGACACCTTCGATCCCGCCGAGCGACGCACCGATCGGCAGGCACACCAGCAGCGCCACCAACCAGCCCGCCTGCAACCACAGAGTCGTGCGGGAACGACCGAGCGCCACCAGGAAGTCGTACGCCAGCTCGGACGCGACCCGGACCACTCCGAGCAAGGCCAGGAACTGCAAGGCCACCGCCGAACCGGCCCATGGCTGGCCGTACAAAGTGGTCACGACCGGCAACGCGAGCAGGCCGAGGATTACGCAGACCGGCAGGGTCGGGATGGCCAGGACCATGGCCATCTTCGCGAAGACAGCCTGTCGTTGCTCCCGATCGTCCTGCACACGGGCGAACGCGGCCAGTGACACCCGGCGGACCACCACCGAGAACACGTTCACCGGCCAGGAAGCCAGGTTGAACGCCTGCAGGTAAAGACCTAGGGCGACCGCGCCGAGCATCGGGCCGGTGAAGACCTTGTCGACGTTCCACATCGCCATCATCAGCAGGCTGGCACCGGCCAAGGGCAGCCCGAACGCGATCAGCTCACGTGCCAGCCTGCTGTCGAAGCCGAGCCTCGGCCACTTGCGGCTCAAGGAGAACAACACCAGCGACGACACCGCGTTGCCGGCGATCTGTCCCCACGCCAGACTCCACGCGCCGTGCCCGGTCGCTGCCAGCGAGACCGTCAAGCCAGTCGTCACCAGCAGGTTCGACAGGTCGACGAACAGCCGCAGGCCCTGCTTGAACTCGCGGTTCATCAGCTGTGCGACGGGTGAACTCAGGCCGTCTATCAGCGCGCTGACACACAGGACCCGGACAACACCAGTGGCTTCGGGCACTTCCATGGCGTCCGCGAACAGGGGCGCACCGAACCAGCACAATGCGTAGACGAAAACGCTCGTGAGCACGGAAATCGTGGTCACGGTCGGCCGGATGCGCTCAGGATCGCCGGGCCAGCGGACCATCGCCAGGCTGACCCCGAGCTCGTTCAACGACAGCAACGTGATCAACGCCACGAACGCGATCGCGTACACGCCGAAGTCATGCGGTGTCAGCAGCCTCGCCAGCACGATTCCGGTGAGGAAGGTGCCGAGCCTGCCGACGACCGTGTTGAGCAGGCTCATCCGCAAAGCTCTGCGAACAGGGGATCTGGTCGTCATGCCACCCGCCGCCTGTCCCACCACACGACCACAGTGGACACCGCGAGCACGATGGTGAGCTCGTCCAACGGCACCCGGAACCGGATTCTGGTGAAGAACACGGCCAGCAGCAGCACGTTCAGCACGATCGCCCAGAGGCAGAGCTTGTCCACCCGGTGCGGCGGGAACCGTTTGAAGATCATCACCCGGAGCAGTGCCAGGGCGAGGATCGGGTAGTAGCTCAGTGCGGCGAGCAGGTCGGACGCACCCTGGCCCGCGGTCTTCAAGGTGTCGCTGTAGGCGAAGTTGTGCATGACCTTGGCCGCGTACAGGCCTGCGGCCTGAGCGGGGTTGGCGGTGATCCACTCGACGGCCTGGTCGCTGTAGAACTTGTCGATCCCGACCTCGTCCAGGTTGAGTTCCTTGGCCCGTTGCTCGTACGCCGTGACGTCGACACTCGTCCCGCTGCTGCCCGTGGCACCCGGGTTGTTGCCGAGCAACAGGTTCACGCCGTTGTTCGTGGAAACCGGGATGAACGCCCCCATCACGACAGCGTTCCGGAGGCACCACAGGCCGGGGATGATCGCCGCCGCGACCAGCAGCACAGCGACCGCCTTACGCGCCCGCCACCCGATGAACAGAGCGACGAGCACCAGTGTCGGTGCGAAGGACGGCACAGTGATCGTGAGGAAACCGGCCGACAGTCCACTCGGGATCGCCCATACCCAGCGATGCTTGGCCCGCAGCCCGAACTCGAACATCGTCATCAGCAGGAGCAGCGCGGGCATCTGCGGGTACAGCGCGGTCGCCGTGTACACGAACAACGGGTACGCCGCGGTGACGACGGCAACGAGCGCGCCTGCGACTGGCGAGATCCGCCGAGCCAACAAGTATCCGAACCACACCACACCGGCCAGGCAGGCAACTCCCAGCAGCCGCATGACGAACACGTTGCCCCCGCTCACCAGGTGCAACGGCAGCAGGAGGAACGGGTATCCCGGTGGGCGGTAGGCGGTCGAGTCCGTGCCGAACGCGAAACCGCGGCCGTCGACCAGGGACTGGGTCAACTCCAGGTAGACGTGCTCGTCCGAGTACCGCAACTCGTTGCCGAGCATGACCGCGTATCCGCCGGCGAGCAGCAGGCTCAGCCCGGCCGCGGCCATGGCGATCTGCTTGCTTCGCTCGCTGAGCCAGTCGAACACGGCGGCCGACCGGTGCGTTGCCAACTGTGTCATCGGACTGCTTCCCACATCGGCGGAAGGACAGGGGTTTGTGCTTGGACCGTGCGCAACAACGCGCCGCTCGCACCGACCAGGACAAACGTCAGGCCGGTCGCGGTGGAGAACCACAGCAGGTCGAACGTGGCCGCCCCGAGCGCCACGATGGCCTGTGCCGCGATCAACGACAGCGCCAGATCGCGCACGACCGGGTCCGGGCTGATCGCCCGGACCTTGGCGGCCGAGTACATGCCGACAAGGAACAGGAAAACCAGGACGATCAGTCCGATGTAGCCGTTCTGGACGAGCGTGCCGAGGTACTGGTTGTCCAGCGGACCGTACTTTTCGGACAGGTAGGTTCCGTTGCCACGGCCGAGAAGCCAGTGTTTGGCGATCTGCTCACCGGCTGACTCGTAGTCGTCGGTGCGTCCCTCGATGCTCGGATCGCTGCCGATGTTGTCGAACAGGCTGTACAGGGTGCCGATCAACCCCGGCACGACCATCCTGAGCACGACGAGGAATCCGGCGGCGGCGATGAGCGCCTGGCCGCGGCGTTTGCCCGGCCAGCCGATCAGCAGCACCACGCCACCGAGGCACAGACCGAGGATCGCCGAGCGGGACAGCGAGATCACCGCGCCCGCCGCGATGATCGCCAGGCACAGCCACCACTTGCCGGCTTTCTGGCCCGACTCCTTCGCCCGGTAGGCGTAGTGCGCGGCGAACGGGACGCCGATCGCGCACACCACGCCGAACTCGATGGGATGCCCGGTCGTTCCGGCAGGCCGGCGGAACGTCGCGCGTTCCAGCACGAAACCGTCATCGGTGACCGGCCGCAGACCCGGCACGGCCAGGTACTTGGTGAGGTCGAAGGCGATCGAGAACTGGAGGAAACCGATGAACGCCACGACGCCGATGGCGACCGTCATGAACTTGAGCAGCACGTCCAGTCGTGCCAGGTTCCGCACGCCGTCACACACCGCGATACCCACGCAGATCGTGCCGAACACCACGACGATCGTGCGGTCCGCGCCTTCCAGCTCGTCCATCGGCAGGTAGTTGCGCGTGGCGTAGCCGTAGGTCGCCAGTTGCGAGATCGCGTACAGGAACAACGCCGTTCTGGCGATGTTACGCCCCTTGGCGACGCCGAGGGTGGTGACCAGTTGGCAGCAGAACCAGATCACGCCGAGCGCGAGGCCCGCGAGGGTGGCCGGGGTGATGGACATCGGGATGCCGCTGATCACCAGCCGGGCCGGGATCATCAACAACATCAACAGGAAGACGCATGCCAACGTGGCGCCGTCAGCACGCTGAACACGGGACATGGATCAGCCGGGCTTCTGCGTGACGGGGTGCGTACGCACCGTCTCGCCTGAGGATCCGTTCTGCTCCAACGAGCCTTGGTGCTGCCACTGCTGCTGCGCGCGTTCCCGGCTGCGCTTTTTCTTACGGGACTGGGTGAAGCTTTCCATCGCGTACGCCGACGACAGGCTCGCGATGAACCCGAGTGCCAGCGCGACCGCGGCGAACCGGACTTTGCCGCCCGTCTTCGGTTCGGCGTTGGTCGGCGAGATGATGTCGACCGGGGTGATGAACGTGGAGGCCGGTGCCTTCAGGGCCTCCTGGCTCTGCTTGAGCTCGGTCCTGGCCCGGTCGAGGACTTTGCCGACAGTGTTCTTGGCGTCGTCCGGCGTGCGCGCCAACGCGACCACGACGATGAAGGGACCGGTCAGCTGGCCGTTGCCGATCTCGTAGCCGATCTGCTTGCTGGCGCCCGTCAGCTGCTCCTGCACGACCGGGTCCTGCAACTTCTGGATGATGATCGTGGCCGAGGTGTTCAGGCTCGCGTCGAACGCCAGCAACGGATTCACCCGGTCGGCCGGACCCTGCTGGTCGGCCGCGACCCGCGCGCCGTCCGTGGGGGACGTCAGCACGATCGTGCCGCTGGATTCGTACTCGGTGTCCACCGACAGGTAGACGCCGGCCGCGAGGCCAAGGGACACCGCGAAGACCGGCACTGCGACGCGCCAGCGGCGCAGCAGCACCTTGAGCGTCTTCCAGAAGTCCATCACGTCCCCGATCGGCGTGGCCCGATTGTGTTCTCTTCCCGAGCAATCTGCGTGACCAGGCTTTCTGTTACGCCGAGCGATCACGCTCACGGGCCGGGTTCGGGTGGTCGCTCCGCGATGCGTGGCGGAGGTGGCCGGGGCGCCGCTGGGGGAAGTCGGCTAACAGCCCGTGGTCACCAGGCGATGTCGTTGGCAGTGACGACGCCGAGACGGAGGTGGCGGGAGTGTACGTCGCCTCGACGCGGAGTCCAGGTAGGACACCGCGTGTGTCAGGCCGGTTACCTGGAACCGTTTTCGCGCTCGGCACCGTGAGCCTGCTGACCGACATCTCCGCCGAGATGGTCACCGCGTTCCTGCCCGTTTACCTGATTTACACGTTGCAGATGAGCTACGTGCAGTTCGGGTTGCTGGACGGTTTGTACACGGGCGCCACCGCGATCCTGCGGCTCGTCGGCGGTTACGTGTCGGACAGGACCAGTAGGCCCAAGCGCGTCGCGCTGGTCGGCTACGGCCTTTCTGCCGTGACCAAGCTGGTTTTCCCGCTGGCCGGGACATCGGGTGCGGGCATCGGTGGCGTTCTCGCCGTCGACCGTGCCGGCAAAGGAATCCGGACCGCGCCACGGGACGCGCTGATCTCCTTGGCCACACCGCCGGACCAGCTCGGCGCCGCTTTCGGTGTGCACAGGGCGATGGACACAGTGGGCGCGCTGCTGGGCCCGTTGCTGACTTTCCTGATCCTGTACCAGTTGGGTTCCGCCGCCGGGCCGGTGTTCGTGGTGAGTTTTGTCTTCGCCGCGATCGGCATCGTCGTTCTGCTGACCTTCGTACGGGAGCGCGGCGGCAGGGTCCAGCGCAAGCGGGTCTCACCGAAGGCAGGGCTGGGCCTGTTGCGGGACGCCAAGTTCCGGCGGGCCACGATCGCGGCCGCGTTGCTCGGCCTGGTGACAATCAGCGACGCGTTCGTGTTCGTCGTGCTGCAGAAGGTTTCGGACATTCCGGTCGGATTCCTGCCGTTGCTGCCGTTGGGGACCGCTGCCGTGTTCCTGCTCGCCGCGGCTCCGATCGGCCGGATGGCGGATCGGCTGGGCCGTTGGAAGGTGTTCTTCGCCGGGCACGTGCTGCTGCTGGTGACTTACGCGATGTTGTTGGTGCCTGGTGGCGGATTCACCGCCATGGCGGTTGCATTGGCCGCCCATGGACTGTTCTACGCGTGCACGGATGGCGTTCTGTCGGCGTACGCCAGTGGATTCGTGCCTGCCGGCTTGCGGGCGACCGGGCTCGCGACCATCCAAACCGGACAGGCGTTGACGCGGATGGTCTCGTCGGTCGTGTTCGGCGTGATGCTTGCCGCCATGGCGATGTCGACGGCCGTTGTCGCGTTGGCGGCTGTGCTGGTCGTTGCGCTGGTCGTGGTCGCGTTCCTGGTGAGGTCCGCTTGAAGACCTGGGTGTCAGGGCATCGGGTGCTGGTCGGTGTCGCCGCGATCGTGCTGCTCGTGCTGGGCGGCGGTGGATACGTGGCGTGGACTGCGGTGAAGCAGCCGGCGGTGACCGAAAACGCGCCGACGCCTGTCGCCGGGGACGTGATGTACATCGACCTCGATGGCGGCCAGGATCGCGTGACCACCCGTGCCGCCGACGGGCAGCGGACCGTCAGCGCTCTGCGTTGCCAGCGGTTCTACCGCTCCGGCAAGACCTCGGTGTGCCTGCGGCTCGCCGGGCCTGGGCCTGCTTACGAAGCCGCAGTGATGACCAACGATAACACTGTCGTGAAAACTGTTCCGCTGCCAGGAATCCCGAGCCGGGCCCGGGTGTCCGCATCCGGCGACATCGTGTCCTGGACGTCGTTCGTGACCGGCGACTCGTACGCCGTGCCGGGCGGCTTCTCGACCCGCACCGGGTTCTTCGACCTGCGGTCCGGTGAGGTCACCGAGTCGATCGAGCACTTCGACGCGACCGTCAACAACAGGCCGATGAAGGCGGCGGACGTCAACTACTGGGGTATCACGGTCGCGTCCGACGACCGGACCTTCTACGCCACGCTGGCGTCCGGCGGGCTGAACTGGCTGGTCAAGGGCGATCTGAAGGCCAGAACCGTGCGCGGTGTCCGGCAGAACGCCGAGTGCCCGTCGCTGTCGCCGGACGGCACGAAGGTCGCGTACAAGAAGCGCCCCACGCCGCTCGACAAATGGAGCCTTGTGGTGCTTGACCTGGGCACGAACCGTGAAACGACCTTGCCTGGCACCGCCGGGATCGATGACCAGGCGGCCTGGATCGACCAGCACACGCTGGCCTTCGGCATGGCCAAGCAGGAACAGCGAACAGCGGTGTACTTCGTGCCCGCGGACGGGTCCACGGCGGCCCGGCCGGAGATTGATAACGCCGCTTCACCGGTTTCGGTGAAATAGTGGAGGCTGTGGGCGAACCTGTGGTCAGTGTCGTCATCGCGGCACACGACGAGGAGGCAGTGATCGCGCGGTGTCTGCGGTCGCTGACCAGTGGGGCCAAACTGGGCGAGTTGGACATCATCGTGGTGGCCAACGCGTGCGGCGACCGGACCGCGCAGATCGCCAGAGCGGAACGAGCACGCGTGGTGGAGACCCCGGTCGCGGGCAAGGCGCACGCGCTCGGCCTCGGCGACGCGGAATGCCGGACCTTCCCCCGGCTGTACCTGGACGCCGACGTCGACCTCGACATGGCTTCCTTACGCCGCATGCTCAACGCCATCGAACGCGGCGCGCTGGCGTGCTCGCCGGTCCCCGAATACGACCTGACCGGTGTCTCCGCTGTCGCGTCGCGGTTCCATCGCGTGTTCGACCAGCTGCTCACCGGTCGCCGTGGCCTGGCCGGTGCCGGGGCGTACATGCTCAGCAAAGAGGGGCACGGCCGGGTTTTCCCGCTGCCGACGGTGATGTCGGACGACGGCTGGGTGCATCGCACGTTCTCCGCGAGCGAGCGGCAGTCCGTCGAAGGCGCACGCTCTGTGGTGCGACCGGCGCGTACGGTCGGTGCGGTGATTCGCAGGCGAGCCCGTGTCCGGCTGGCCAACCGGGAACTGGACCGCCTGGGGCGTAAGGCCGATGAGCCGTCGCTGGGTGCGGGCCAGTTGGTGACACTGGTTCGGCAACGGCGGGTGAGTGTGCTCGACGCGTTGTGTTTCCTGGGAGTCCTGCTGGCGGACAAGATCGTCGCGCGCTGGCGGCGGGTGCGTGGCACGGACGCGGCGTGGTCGGCCGATCGCAGTTCACGTTAGGCCATTCTGCCTATACCGCAATGGTTATTCACGGTCCCACGACCGCCTCGGTGATCGGGTTACTTGCCCCAACGGACGCATTTGGTGTTGTTTGGCCAAACCGGTAACCCCTGCCCTCTTGGCAACGACATGGGGAATGTCGGCCGGAGATGAGAAAGAGGGCGCCAAGGTGACTCGTGGGCATGTGCTGATCATCGTCCAGAACCTGCCGGTTCCCTTGGACCGCAGGGTGTGGCTGGAGTGCCAGGCGCTCACCGCGGCCGGCTTCACGGTGTCGGTGATCTGTCCAAAAGGGCCGGACGACTCCGCGTACCAGGAGCTTTCCGGCGTGCACATCTACAAGTACATTCCGCCGCCACAGGCGAAGGGCGCACTGGGTTACCTGCTGGAGTTCGTCTACTGCTGGCTGCGCACCGCCAGGCTGACGCTGAAAGTCTGGCGCCGCGAACCGTTCCACGTGATACAGGCCTGTAATCCACCGGACACGTACTGGGCGCTGGCGCGATTATGGCGTGGCCGCGGTGTGAAGTTCGTCTTCGACCACCACGACCTCAATCCCGAGGTGTTCCGTTCCCGGTTCGGTGAGCCGGAAGGCCTCGCCGCTCGTGTCCAACTCGCCGGGCTGTACTGGTTGGAACGCAGGACTTTCCACACGGCCGACCGGGTGATCTCGACCAACCAGTCCTACCAACGGATTGCCTGGGACCGTGGTGGTGTACCACCCGAGCACACCGCCGTGGTGCGCTCCGGGCCGGACACGTCGGTGATGAGACCGGGCGAGCCGAAGCCGGAACTGCGCAACGGCCGTGAGCACCTGGTGGCGTGGCTGGGAATCATGGGGCCGCAGGACGGCGTCGACGGCGTGCTCGAGATCGCCCGCAAGATCGTCCACGAGCACGGCCGCGAGGACGTGCAGTTCGCTCTGCTCGGTTTCGGGGACTGCCTGGAGGACCTGAAGAAGCAGTGCACCGAACTGGGGCTGGACGACCACGTGACGTTCACCGGACGGGTCGGCCCCCGGGAGATCGCCGACTACCTGTCCACCGCGTCACTCGGGCTGTCGGCGGACCCGCTCAGCCCGTTGAACGACGTGTCCACAATGAACAAGACGATGGAGTACATGGCCTACGCACTGCCCGTGGTCGCCTACCGTCTTACTGAGACGGTCGTGTCCGCGGGTGAGTGCGCCGTGTACCTGGAGCCGGGCGACACCGACGGGTTCGCCAAGGCCGTCATCGACCTGCTGGACGACCCCACCCGGCGCAAGGAACTGGGCACCGCGGGCCGCGGCCGCGCCCAAGAGGTGCTCGACTGGCGCCCGCAGGCCGAAGCCTACGTCGGGGTCTACGAATCGCTGTTCGGTCTTGGACCGAGCTACTCCGTGCCGCCGTCACGGCCGGCCGTTGTCTGAAAGGCAGCACATGTTCGCCAGACGCATCTCGGTGGTCGGGACCGGTTACGTCGGCCTGACCACCGGCGCGTGCCTCGCGTCGCTCGGTCACCGGGTGGTGTGCGGCGACGTGGATCCTGAGAAGGTCGAACGACTCAGGCGGGCCGAGGTGGACATCCTCGAACCCGGCCTGGCCGAGCTGGTGGCCGAAGGCCTCGCGGCGGGCAGGCTGTCGTTTGTCGTCGGAGCTCAGGCCGCGATCACCGGGCACGAAGAGGGCGCCGAGATCGTGTACCTCTGTGTGCCGACCCCGATGGGCGTCGGCGGGGTGGCCGACCTCAGCACGGTCGAATCGGTCATCGACGAGGTCCGCGGGCTGCTCAGGTCCGGAACGGTGATCGTCAACAAGTCGACCGTTCCGGTCGGCACCGCCCAGCGCACCAAGGAACTGCTCAACCGCGCGGACGTGTCGGTGGTCAGCAACCCCGAGTTCCTCCGCGAAGGCTCCGCGGTCGACGACTTCCTCAACCCCGACCGGATCGTGGTCGGCGGTGACGAACAGGACGCCGCCGAGCGTGTCTCCGCGCTGTTCGCCCGGTTGGGCGCACCGACGGTGCTGACCGACGCGGCCAGCGCCGAGTTGGTGAAATACGCGGCGAACTGCTTCCTGGCGATGAAACTGTCCTATGTGAACGCCATGGCCGAACTCTGTGAACGCCTCGGCGCGAACATCGCGGACGTCACCGAAGGCATGGGCTACGACCGCAGGATCGGCCAGGCCTTCCTGTCGCCCGGGCCCGGCTGGGGCGGTTCCTGCCTGCCGAAGGACACGTCGGCGATGCTCCAGGTCGCCGACGCCGCCGACTTCGAGTTCCGCCTGCTCAGGGCCACGATCGACACCAACGAACGGCAGCGCCAGCGGATCGTGGAGAAGATCCGGCTCGCGGTCACCGGCAAGCGCGGCGGTTCACTGTCGCACATGCGTCTGGGCCTCTACGGACTGACGTTCAAGGCCAACACCGACGACCTGCGGGACTCGCCTGCGCTCGCCGTCGCGGCGTTGTTGCGTCAGGCCGGCGCTGAGCTGGTGGCGTATGACCCGGCCGTGCGTTCGGACAATTTCCGTCCGGAGATCGGCTCGGTCACTGTGGTGGACGACCCGTACCTGGTCGGCAAGGAAGCCGATGCGCTGGTGATCCTGACCGAGTGGCCGGAGTTCCGTACTCTCGACTGGCCGAAGCTGGCCTCGGTGGTCCGCAACCCGGTCGTGGTCGACACCCGTAACCTGTTGGACAAGGACACCTTGCGGCGCGCGGGTTTCACCTGGACCGGGCTCGGTCGTTAACGGAACCTGCGGGCGATCGCCTTGAGCTGAGGAGCGAGGGGCGACGCCTTCGCCGCGGTGACAGCGGCTCGACTGATCCGGCGGACCGTCGTCCGCGGTCCTGAGGCGACCGCGCCAATGCACACAGTGGACGATCCGGTCATCGCCCGGCGCTTGTACTCGTCCTCGCCGCGGCCGAGATCGATCCGGTTGATCCCGAGTCGCGGCGCGGCCATGACCATTTCCCGCAACAGGATCCAGCCGGGCGAGTACGTGCCGAACTTCCGGTCGTACACCGGGAACCACCAGTGCAGCACTTCGCCGGATCGAATCCCGAAGTGCGCGGCCAGCAGGTGCGGTCCGGCGTACACAGTGGACAATACGCCGAGATTACCGGCGTGCAGCCGGTAGAGCAGGTCTTGGTTCGCCTGATCGGCGAAGTGGTCCTTGGCTCCGGTGGACGCGTACTGCTCGCGCTTCATCGCGATGACGCGGCCGAGTCCTTCGGTCGCCTCGACGGTGAACTCCACCGGGCCGAGCTCGCGGGACACCTTGCTGGTCAGCCTCCGGGCCTCGGACATCTTGTCCCGTCCGCTTTTGGTCACCCGCTTGGTGTATCCGTCCAGACCGCCGGACACGTCCATGACGGGTGAGGTGCGCCGTTCTTCGACGTACGGATCGAGATCCCGGTAGCCGTCCAGCAAATGGTCGAAGCTGAGGCACCGGATACCAACGTCCGTCAGGATTCTCCGCGGCGAGAACCGGACACCGGGTTCGAGCAGCGGCCCTTGGAAGTCGGCGCCGGGCGACCCGGCCGGCCGGGCCGAACTCCCGGTCTTGTGCAGCGGCCAGACGAAACCGTCGCCGAGCAGCACGTCAACCGGCTGTCCAGCGTGGACCGCCGCGATGTACTCCGGCGTGAAGTACGGGCTGTCCCAGCGGGAATCACCGTCCCGGATCGCCCGCCAGGCCGTGAAGTCATCCTCTGTCAACGATCCGAACGGCACGAGTCTCATTGCGGCAACACCCGCAGGCGTCGCCTCGGCTTCAGCAACGACTCCAACGCCGCTTTCGCTGTCGGTCGTCCGGCCAACGCCCGGATTCCCTCGCCGACGACCACGGCCGCGAAGTACCCGGCCCAGGCCAGGAAACCGTAGTGCCGCCGGACCACGCGCGTGCGGTTGACCGTGAGCAGCGCCCACAGCATCGGATTGGTCCCCGAGTCGCCGCCGTCGTGCTCGAACACGGCGTCCGGCGTGTACCAGGTCATGTACCCCAACCGCCCGGCTCGCAGCGCGAAGTCGGTTTCCTCGCCGTACAACAGGAAGGACTCGTCCCACCGGCCGGCACTGCGCACGGCCTCAGCCGAAAGCATCAGCACGCCGCCGGTCGCCCATGCGGCAGGCCCCGCGAGGTCGTACCTTTTCGGGTCGGTGATCAGTTCGCCGAGCGTTCCCCAGCGTCCGGCCCGGTTTCCGCCGATCAACGCCTCCGCCCAGGCCCGCAGAACCGTTGGCGGGCGCCGCAACGACGGTTGCAGGGTGCCGTCCGGGTTCTCCAGCTTCGGCGCCGCGATGCCGACACCTGGGCGCTGGAAAGCGGCTGCCAGCTTGGCGACCGCGCCTGGGCGGACCCGGACGTCCGGGTTGATCACAAGAACGGCGTCATACGGCCGCAGCGAAGCGATCGCGGCGTTGATCCCGGCCGCGTACCCGGCGTTGCGGCCAAGATTCACGACCCGAACCGGCAACCCGGTGAAGCTCTTGGCGATTTCACACGTCGAGTCACGAGAAGCGTTGTCAGCGACCACGATCTCGGTCAGGTCGACGCCGTCGAGCCCGTCGGGCAACGAAGCGAGACACGAACCGAGAGCGTCCGCGCTGTTGTACGTCACGGTGACGACGGCGACTCTCACGCCAACCTCATCGCGCCGGGCCACGGGTCCGTTTCACCAGCCCTGCCGCGAACCTGCGGGCTTCCCGGCGCAAGCCCGGCTGACCGGCGAGCACGTCAGCTGTCCACGATGGATCTATGTCGTGCCGCAGGCTGGTCCTGGCCTGCAACCACGATTCAGGTTCCGCCGCGCCGCCGTCACTCGTGTAGACCACACTCGCGCCCGCGTACCGCAACCGGCTCAACACAAGCCGGTCGTAGGACCCGAACGGCACGGCCATCCGGGTCACCGGCTGCCCGGTCACTTCGGCGAGAACCCGTGGCGCGGTCACCATTTCCTCGACCGCTTGGGAAAAGTCGACCCGCCGCCAGTCCCGGTGCGACCACCCGTGCGATCCGATCTCCATTCCGGCATGCCGAAGCTCCCGGACATCCGCCCGGTCGAGCCTGCCCGGCTCGCCGAGCAGCCCGGCGAGCACGAAGAACTCGGCGGTCAGGCCGCGTTCCAGCAAGCGGGGCAAGGCGATCTCGATGTCCGAGGAGTTGCCGTCGTCGAACGTGATGCGCACGTCCGGTCTGCCGGCAACGGCGTCCATGACCTGTTCGAACTGGTCGACGGTGACCCAGGTGCCGTCTTCGCCGGGTTCCAGGTCCCGTGGTGGTTTCCCGATGCCGTGCACGGTGAGGTTGATGACCTTTGCTGGCATCGGCGGCCTTTCTCGCGGCGTGCTGTCCACTCGGGTATCGGCGCCGGGGGCCGGGTATTACCCGTTGACATTCATTGGTCTAGTCCACCGCCCGAGGCAGCGTCCGGAGCCGTGAGGCTGGAGTCTCCTTCCTGGCGTCCTGTCCTGGTTGCCGCCCGAGGTCCACCATTCCGTCACGGCTCCGAAAGCCCTCTGCTCCTGGCGTCCTCGTTGCTGCCTGCGGTCGGTCTTCCGCGCCGCGAGGTTGGGAGCACCTGCTCCTGGCGTCCTGTTCTGGTGCCGTCTGCGGTTCGCCCTCCGCCAGGGCCCCGGAAGCGGTCCTGGCACCTGTCCTGGTTGTCGCCCGTACCAACGGTCCGTTCGCAAATCTGGTTGTCCACAACCGACCGGTAACCCTTTGACCAGGCCTTATCCCGAGTAGAATGGAAGCGGGGCCGGCCCCCGGGATGGGCGGGGGGATGTCTTCTGGGGGTATGACCTTATTTGGGGGCGCCTATATGGGGTGGCGTCGGCTTTGCGGCCGCATGGTGGGTGGCGCTTGACGAAGCTGGGCCGGGTTCGGGCTCAGGAGGGCCCTGGACAAGCGTGCCCTCGGTCTGAGTCCCGCGCCGCCCTGCCCTGGGCCTCGGCAGGCGGTCAGCTCTCCGAGTACTGCGCGGTACGCAGGTTCGCCTTGGCTCCGGCGGCCGGTTTCCTGCGGGTCTTGGGCAGCATCAGGATGCCGACCGCGGCGATCAGGAAGCACACGATCTCGGCCAGGGTCGCGATCGTCGGAGTCTTGGCGCCTTCGCCGAGTACCACGTAGCCGATGCCGATCGCGACGATCGGGTCGGCCAGGGTGAGCGCGGCGACCACGAGGTCGGGCGGGCCGCTGGCGTGGGCCTGCTGGATGAACCACACCGCGACCGGGATCGAGAGGATCGCGCCGATCAGCGATCCGGTCGGGAAGTCCGCGGGGTTGCCGTGCTCCAGGCTGAGTGCGGCGAGCCGGATCACCACGGAGGCGAACCCGAACACGACGCCGCCGCCCGCGGCGAACGCGAGGCAGCGGACCAGGCCGTGGCCGATGCTGCCGATCAGGCCGAGCACCATCAGCAGCAGGCCGACGATCATCGCGATCAGCACGGCCGTCTCGTCGGAGACCCGGGTGACCTGGGCGTTCGACGCGGCCAGCGACGTGAAGCCGCCGACGCCGAGCACGATCGCCATCAGTGACAGCCAGGTGCCGACAGACAGGCCGGATCGGTCACGCCGGGCGCTTGCGACAGTGGTCACGGCGATGCCCAGGACACCGATCGGCTGGATCACGGTGACCGGGGCGAACGCGAGCGCACCGAAGTGCAGCGCGCTGCCGATGACCACTGCCAGCTGGCCCATCAACCAGCGGCGATTGCGGAGCAGGTGCAGCAACGCGGCGAGGCTGACCAGCTTGCCGCTCTGTTTGCCACGGACGGCGGTGTTCTGCCACAACGCCCCCAGGCCGTTCAGCACTGCCCCGGCGATCGCCAGGACGAGCGCTAGCCATAGCAGACTTCCCACAAAGTCAGCCTATTGGGCATTCACACCCCGTACCGCGCGATATCCGTGGTTCCTAGGTCACAAACAGAACTCGGCAACTGTGTCCTGACCTGCTGTGTCAACTTTGGTTGACAGCGCAGCCGTGTCAACCTACATTGACACCATGAGTGAGGCGACCAAGCTGGCGACCGCCGCCGGCGACAAAGACCCCAAGGTGGGGCTGCGTGCGGTCGCGGCGTTGCGCAAGCTGCTCGAGTGGCTCGAAGCGGTGCAGGTCCGCAACGCGCGGGCGAACGGGTGGTCATGGCAGGACATCGCGAACGAGCTCGGCGTCAGCCGGCAAGCGGTGCACAAGAAACATGGGAGGGGATGATGTTCGAGCGGTTCTCCGGCGCGGCCCGGAACGTGGTCGTGACCGCGCAGCAGGTAGCCCGCGACGCCGGGGCGGGCGAGATCGACAGCCCGGATCTGCTCGTCGCATTGCTGCGCACGCGCGACGACATGATCGCCCACCTGCTGGCCGGGTACGAGCTGTCCGCCGACGGCCTGGCCGAGGAGTTCGCCAAGGCCAGGCGCCGGGGCGGGATGACCGAGGCCGACCTGGCCGCGCTGAGCTCGTTCGGGGTCGATGCCGACAGCGTGATCCGAGGCGTCGAACAGACGCTCGGGGAACAGGCGCTGGCCATGCCGGTCCGCAAACGGCGCTTCCTGAAAGGGCACATCCCGTTCAGCTCCGAGGCGAAACGAACCCTGGCGCAGTGCCTACAGGAAGCACTGAACCGCAACCAGCGGGAGATCGGCGCGGAGCACCTGCTGCTCGCGTTGCTGACCGGCAGGACGCTGGCCTCGGAGGCCCTCCAAGCCAAGGGCGTCACGTATCAAGGCGTCAGCGACCAGCTCGCGAAGGCGTCATGACGGCCAAGCGGGCGGAGCCGAAGCCGCCACCGCGCGTCCGGCGTCTGCCCGACCCCAGGTTTCTGCTGCTCAGGATGTGGCTCAGATAGGTCCATCCGATTAGGGGTAGTCAACGTACCCTCGGACGCTGTAAAAAGCAGTGCGCCGGATGGCGTAACCGCTTCGACCTGTTGGTCCTCGCGGATCCATCCGGCGCACTCGTGTCTTCTCGGGTTCCATCACACCCGGTCGGACACTCCGGCCGCTCGTCCGCGAGTGGTCGGCACAGCCCCTCGTTGTGCCGGCCAGGCGTCGCGGCCAGTGAGGGAGCCCCGGCGCCGCGGGGGCATCGCGGCGCCGGGGCCCAGGCCCCGACCTGACCGGGCGCGGTCGGCAGGTCGGGTGGCTCTGGGAGGTGCATGGAGCACCGGGTACAGCCCCGGGACAGAGTTCAGCCCTAGGTGAGACGCACTCAGGGCAGGGATATGCCGCGAAAAAGGGAAATCAGTCCGGCGCGGTCGCGGGCAGACCCGCGCACCGCCCGGTTTCGGTACGGGTGTGCTCCCGCGGCACCAGGCCCGCCTGCGGCGGAGCCAGAGCGCTGTGCGGGGTCAGGACGGCGAGCAGGCCACGCGCGTCCGAACCGCCGTTGCCACCGGCCGAAGCCGTCGGCGCGGGGGCGGCCGGAGCGACCGGCGCCGACGGACCCGGCATCGGGCCGGGGCTCTTGTCGGCGGGCGCCACCTTTTCCTGGATCGAGCCCACCCGGACCGGATGGGCGGTCGCTTGCGTTCGGCGGACCTCGTGGTGCTGGACGCGCGGGCGCTCGGTCACCGGAGCCTCGGTCACCGCGGGCGCCGGCGGCTCGGTGGCGGCCACCACCGGCGCGGGAACCTCGGCGGCGGTGGTCTCGACAGTGCCGCGAGCCGTGTTCGAGTCCGTGGTCGTGTCGGTGTCGGACTTCGGATCCGGCGTCAGCAAATCCACCACGGGCTCAGGCAACAGCGAGTTGTCACCGTCGTCACCAGGAGTGGACTGCGGGCTGTCGGTGACCCGGTCGACGACCGTGGTCACGGTCTTCTTGACGCCGCTGACTGTGCTGGTCACCGTTTTCGTGACCGTGTTGACGGTGTTGGTGACCGTGGTGGTCACCGTGGAGACGGTGGTGTTGACCGTGCTGACAACGCCACCGAGCAAGCCGCCGACCAGACCGCCGCCCTGCCCGGAACTGACCTTCTTGGCCGGTTTTGCGGGCTGCCGCGTCGATTGCTGTGCCGACTGCTGTGGCGCCGACTGCTGCTGGGCCGACTGCTGTGGGGCGGACGTGATCCCGGGGAGCTCCGGCAGCTTGATCAGATCGGCCGACGCGGTGCCGCTCATGAGCAGGACACTGGCCAGCCAGCCCGCCGCGGTGAAGCCGGTCAGCAGGAGCAGGCGCATGACGAGGCGACGCAGCATCGCGCAGGCGCCACGCGCCTGACCCGAGCCGGTCACCAGGACCACCACCGTTTCCACCCAACCAGCCTTGGACACATCGCGACGACATCCGCGCCTCGTCGCACTCGCATCGCCGATTGCACCCTAGCTGCGCAAGCGCCGCCCGGAAAGGCGGATCTCGTTGTCCGGCCCCGGTGTGTCCATTCGGCGACGATCATAGTCCGTCGTGTTCACCGAACTGGGTGATCCTTCTAGTGCGACTGGGCGAGTGCCGGGACACCCGGTCAATGTGTCCTTCGTGGACACTCAACACACGATGCGACTCAGCGAATGGGTGAGCCGATGGCACCGGCGGATACCGGACCTCGTCTTGCACGATCCAGACGGGCCGGGGGAATCTCTTGTCCGAGCTGGACAGTTGGTCGTCGAACCGGCGGCGGTCCAACCGGTCTCCGAACAACTGCGCCGGTGGGTCGACCGGATTGACCCAAGTGGACGCATAGTGTTGCGTGACGAACTGCGCGGCCGTCCCGTCGAAGTCGCCGCGGACGTCACCGGCAAATGGCGGGCCGCACCCAATCACGTCCACATCGGCGGGCCGATCATGCTCGGCACCCCGACCTGGATCGGCGGACCGGAAATCGACGTCCCGGCACCAAGGCCACCCGCGCCGGAAACCTGGGACCCACCCGTCACGGTCGCGGTCCTGGACACCGGCCTCGACCCGCACCCCTGGTTCGCGGGACGGCCCTGGCTCACCGAATGGGGCCTGCAACCCGAAATCCTCGACCACGACATCGACGGAACACCCGACTGGCAGGCCGGCCACGGCACATTCGTGGCGGGCGTCCTGATCAGCAAAGCACCCGGCGTCACGATCAGGCACCACCGAGTCCTGTCCTCCATGGGCATCACCGACGACACGACAGTCGCCGCCGCTCTGCGTGCCGTCCAGGCCCGCGGCCACATCGACATCATCCTGCTCACGTCAGGCTGCTACACGGCGGACAACCAATGCCCGCCGATCCTGGAACACGAATTCGCACAGATCACCGACACGATCGTGGTCGTCGCGGCGGGCAACGGCGGAAGCAGCCGCCCGTTCTGGCCCGCCGCACTGGACACGGTGACAGCCGTCGCCGCGTCCGACCAAACCGGCACAATCGCGGCATTCTCCAACCGCGGACCCTGGGTCGACGCCACCGCGCCCGGCGTGGACATCATCTCCAGCCACGTCCGGCTCAAACCCGACACGCCCGGCGTCGCCCCAGGCACCGAAGCCAGGGAATACGGCTTCGCACGCTGGAGCGGCACCTCCTTCGCGGCCCCCAACGTGGCCGCCGACCTGGCGAAACTCCTGCACAACGGCCACCCCCCGGCGGAAGCGCTCGACAGGCATTCACTCGATCACCCAACATTGTGAACGCGATTTGGCGGTGACCACTGGCACGCACAGTCGTCGACGCGCTACTCTATGGATGCTCGCCCCCTCCCCCTCGGCGAGCCAAACGTCCCCGCTCCCCGGGACCCCCAGCCGGGTCGAGCGGGGACGTCCTACGCTCCGAGCCTTAGTCGCTCGCTTTGCTCGCTTCCCTCGGCTTGGACGATTATTTTGGGGGGCCGAGCCCCCCAAACCCCCCACGTTGGCGCTTCGCGCCTTGGCGGGTGCTTCGCACCCTTACTTTGGGTTCGGGTGCTTCGCTCCCTCGCTTGGCTTCGGGTGCTTCGCGGCCTCACTACTGATTCCTTTGGGTTCTTTGCGCTGTGTCCTCTTTTTTTCTGGCCGACTGCCTGTGGCCTCTGGCTTTTCTTGCTGCTCTTTGCCTTGGGCTTTCGCTCCTTCCTTCCTTCCTTGTCTTCTTGGGTTCTCTCCCTTCTGTCTTTGCTTCGATTCTCTTCCTTTCGGGTTTCTTGGCTTATCTCTTCGTCTTTGTGGGTTGTCTGGCTTTCGGTTTTCGGTTGCTTTGCTGGTTCTTGGTGTGGGCTGCTGGGGTCACTCGGGTGGGTGGGATTTGGGGGGTTTGGAGCCTGGGGGTGGGGTTGGTCGTCTGAGGGGGCATGGATGCGCTTGATGAGCTGGGGTGGCGGGAGTTGGTTGCCGTGCATGGGCCTCGGGTTTGGGCCGTTGTCCGGGGTTTTCGGCTGGCCGAGGCTGATGCCGAGGATGTTTTTCAGACGACCTGGTTGAATCTCGCCGAACACCTGGCCGACATTCGGGATGGCGAGCGGGTTTCCGCTTGGTTGGCCACCGTGGCCAAACGGGAATGCCTTCGGGTTCTGTCGGTTCGGCGGCCTTTGCCTGTTCGGTGGCGGCCTGAGGTCGCGCAGGACGGGGTTGAGCACCTGGTTCTTCGGGATGAGCGGGATCGGCAGCTCTGGGCCGCTTTTCGGGCTTTGCCTGATCGGTGTCAGCGGTTGTTGCGGCTTTTTGTGTATGCGCCGGAATTCGGCTATTCCGAACTTGCCGATGCCATCGGCCTGCGGGCAGGCAGCGTCGGCCAGGCGAAAGGACGGTGCCTGCGGGCATTGCGGGGCAAGCTGGACCGGAGCCTCTTCGACCAGATCGATCCGGCACCGGCCGTGATCGCAGTACCGCGGCAGCCTGGGCCGCGGTTCGTCACCCTGCCACAGGCGACCAGGAGTGCCGAGGCAGCGCTGAAGTTCGGGTATCGGGAACAGACCGTGCAGGTGGAGGTCGGCGCGATGCTCACCGGAACGGTGCTGCCGCGCGCTGACGTCCAGGTGTGGTGGCCGGAGGGCATGGTCCGAGTGGACGTCGACGACCACGGCCTGTTCAGGGCGGACGTGCCGCAAGGGCCGGTGCGGCTGGCCGTTGACGGCGTGGTCACGGACTGGTTCGTCCGATGAGCCACGCCGAAGCGATCGCATCGGTCGAGCGAGGCGAATTCGCCAGGGCGTTGGAACAAGCACGCCAAGCGCTGGATACCGCGGCTGCGGCGGATGTCGGCCAGATCTGGTTGACCATCGCGTGGATCGAGTTGGAGCGGGGGAATCCGCGAGCTTGCGCCCGTGAACTGCGCAAGGCACGGGAATCCGGCGCCCCACCTGCACGAATCCGGTGCCTGGACGGCCTGCGGATGTGCGCGATCGGGGCCTACGAGCAGGCGGTGACGGAACTGTCGGCCGCGATGCGCGAGCTGGGCGGTGACCCGAAGTGGTTGGCCAATGCGCTGACCGGTCGAGGAATTTCCCGTGCCTACCTGTTCAGGTTGGCGGCGGCGGACCGCGATTTCGCTGCGGCAGCGAGCATTCTGACCCGGTTGGGGGAGCACGAACGGGTGGCAGTCTGCATCCACAATCGCGGTTTTGTCGCGTTGCAGGCGGGTGACTTGCCGAAGGCGCTTGAGTTGTTCGAGCGGGCGAGCGGCGGACTGCGTGCGGGGCGGGCGGAAGCGTTGATCGACCATGCTTCCGCGTTGCTGGCCGCGGGAATGACCCGGGACGCCAGTGCCCTGCTGGAGCAGGCGGAACCACTGCTGGCGGGCCGGGAGAGCCGACTGGCGGAAGCCGTGCTGGCCGCGGGGTACTGCGCGCTCAGGGCCGGGGACATCGACCACGCCGCCGGGGAGGCCAAGCGTGCCCAGGAACTCTTCCGGGCGCAGCGAAGACCGGCGTGGATCGCCGCGGCCGACGCGTTGGCGTTGCGTACCAACCTGGTTGACGTGTCGGCGGCGAAGAGAGTCGCGGATCGATGTCTGCGGTGGGGGAAACGGACCGAAGCGGCCGAACTTCTGCTCGATGCGGCGAAAGTGGCGCCGGAGCTGCTGGTCCGCCTGCGCTCGGAACGCTTTGCCGCCACCGCGCGACTGCGGGCGATCGGCTGGCTGGCCGAGGCCAGGCTGGCGACCAGCAGCCAGGCCAGGTTCGCGGCATGCCAGGCCGGGATGCGAGTCGTCACCGAGTACGCGGCGGCGATGGGACCGGGCGCGGGTGAACTCGCCGCCGAGCTGGCGGGGGTGGCCATCGCCCAGACGAGCCGTGCTCGCACGGTGTTCCAGTGGATCGAGCGGCAGAGGATCATCGTGCTGCCGCAGGTCGATACGGCGGATCTGGTCGAACTCCGGGCCGCTGAGGCGGAAGGGGACGTCGGCCGAGCGGCTCGACTCGAAGACAGGATGCGCCGCCACACCCGCGCCTCCTACGGTACGGGCCACATCGACGACCTGGTCGAGGCGCTCGGCGAGCGGATGCTGGTCACCTTCGCGGTGTGCCAGGGCTCTGTCGTGGCCTGCACTGTCGTCGATGGCGTTGTGCGGGTGCACCACCTTGGCAGGCCGACCGTCGCCGCTCACCTGTCCACCGAGCTGGATGACCAACTCCTCAGGCCACTTCGGACCGGTGACCGGCCGTTGGTCATCGTCCCGGCCGCCGGGATGTCCGAAGTGGTCTGGGCGGCGATGCCGTCCTGTGCCGGACGACCGGTTTCCTTGGCGCCGTCAACGGCGGCGTGGCTGCGTGCCACGCGAGCCACGACCGGGGCTGGTGCGGTCGCCGTCGCTGGGCCCGGGCTGAACCATGCCGAGCGGGAAGCCGGACTCCTCGGTCACCGGGTCATCGAGTCCACTGTGGACTCGGTTCTCGCTGTCATGGACGGCGCCGATCTCGTCCACGTCGCCGCTCATGGCAAGTTCCGCCGGGACGCGCCGATGTTCTCGTGCCTCCAACTCGACGACGGCCCGCTCTACGGCTACGACCTGGCGAGGCTCAAGCGGGCACCGCGAATCCTCGTCCTGTCGGCGTGTGAGGTCGCCCGTGCCGACGTGTTCGCCAACGTGCTGCTGGACCGGGGCGGCCAGGCCATGATCGCCAGCATCCTGCCTGTCCCTGACGAGGCCGCTGTCGACCTCATGGCCGACTTCCACGACCGCCTACGTGCCGGACACGCGCCCGCCAAGGCTTTGGCGGACGCGCAGGTCCGGCACGGTCACCTCGGGTTCAGCTGCTGGGGTTCGGGGTGAGTTTGTGCAGCCGGGACACGGCCTCGTCCAGCACCTCGTCCTTCTTGCAGAACGCGAACCGCACCACGTGCTGCCAGTTCTCCGGCGTGTCCGTGAAGACCTGCACCGGCACGGCCGCGACGCCGATGCGTTCGGGCAGCTCACGGCACAGCTGGAACCCGTCGGTGAAGCCCAGCGGGCGGACGTCCGCGCAGACGAAGTAGGTGCCTTCGCTGGGCCGGACCTCAAAACCCGCCTCCGACAAACCCGCCACCAGACGGTCCCGCTTGGACTGCAACCGCGCACGCAGGTCCGAGACCCAGGCGGCTTCGTGCCGCAGCGCGTGCGCGACCGCGGGCTGGAAGGGGGCGCCGCCGACGAACGTCAGGAACTGCTTCGCCGCCTTCGCGGCCGCGACCAGTTCCGCGGGCCCGCACATCCAGCCGATCTTCCAGCCCGTGCAGTTGAACATCTTGCCCGCGCTGGAGATGGTCAGCGTCCGCTCGGCCATGCCCGGCAGCGAGCCCAGCGGCACGTGGGCGCGCCCGTCGAAGATCAGGTCTTCGTAGACCTCGTCGGTCACCGCGATCAGGTCGTGCTCGACGCACAGCTGCGCGATCGCGGTCAGCTCCTCGCGGGTGAACACCGTGCCGGTCGGGTTGTGCGGGGTGTTGATCAGGATCAGCCGCGTGTTCGGCGTGATCGCCGCCCGGATCGCCTCGATGTCCGGCGCGAACCGGCCGGTCTGGGGGTCCTCGGCCAGCGGAACCACGCGACGGGTCGCGCCCGACAGGGCCACGCACGCCGCGTACGAGTCGTAGTACGGCTCGATCAGCAGCACCTCGTCACCCGGGCCTGCCAGACCGAGCAGGGCGGACGCGATGGCCTCGGTCGCGCCGACCGTGACGAGCACCTCAGTGTCCGGATCGAAGTGCGTTCCGTAGCGGGTCCGGTGCTCGGCGATCGCCTGCCGCAGTTCCGGGCGGCCCGGGCCCGGCGGGTACTGGTTGATCCCCGAGGCGATCGCCTTCTGGGCCTCGGCCAGCATCGACGCGGGCCCGTCGGTGTCCGGGAAGCCTTGGCCGAGGTTGACCGCGTTGGTCCTGGTGGCCAGGGCGGTCATCTCCGCGAAGATCGTTGACGTGAACGGCTGGAGCCGGGGAGTCAGAGCTGCACGACGCACGATGGGTCATCCTCACGGACAATGGACCCGTGGAGCAACTGGGTGCCGTCCCCGGGGCAGCGGAGAAGCAGCGTGCGCTGCGCAAAATGAAGCTCGTGGCGCTCGGCTTCCTCGTCGGCGCGACGGTGATCTTCGGCTTCGCCTGGGCATGGGAGGCCAACGGCGGACCGGCATGGGTCGGGTACGTGCGGGCCGCCGCCGAGGCAGGCATGGTCGGCGCGCTGGCGGACTGGTTCGCCGTCACCGCGCTGTTCCGCCACCCGCTGGGCATCCGGATCCCGCACACCGCGATCATCCCCACCCGCAAGAACGTGCTGGGCGACAGCCTCGGCGAGTTCGTCGGCGTCAACTTCCTGTCCGAGCAGGTCGTCCGCGAGCGGCTGGCCAGGGTGGACGTCACCAAGCGGCTCGGCGAGTGGCTCGGCCACGAGGAGAACGCCGAACGGGTCACGTCCGAGCTCGCCACGGTCGTCCGCGGCATGGTCACCGTGCTGCGTGACGAGGACGTGCAGGCCGTGTTCGAACAGGCCGTCACCAAGCGGATCATGTCCGTGCCGTGGGGGCCGCCGCTCGGCAAGCTGATGGAGCGCGTTCTCGCCGACGGCACGCATCGCCAGCTCGTCGACCTGCTGTGCGACCGGTCCTACGACTGGGTCAAGGAGAACCACGACAAGTTCGTCAGCATGGTCTCCGAACGGGCGCCTTCGTGGTCGCCGAAGTTCGTCGACTCGATCGTCGCCGACCGGATCTACGGCGAGGTCATGACGTTCGCGTGGGCACTGAAGACCGACCCGAACCACCCGATGCGCCAGGCCATCGACCGGTTCCTGATCGGCTTCGCCGCGGACATGCAGCACGACCCGGAGATGATGGACCGGGCCGAACGGGTCAAGCACCAGGTCCTCGAACACCGCGAGGTGCAGAACGTGATCGGCTCGGCGTGGGCCAACGTCAAACGCCTGCTGCTGGACGCCGCCGAAGACCCCTCCTCCGAGCTGCGCAAACGTGTCCGGGAAGGCCTCATTTCGCTGGGCAAGCGGCTGACCGGCGAGGACGCGCTGCGCGGCAAGGTCGACAACTGGGTCCAGGACGCGGCGGCGTACGTCGTGCTCAACTACCGCGACGAGATCACCACGTTGATCACCGACACGATCGACCGGTGGGACGCCCAGGAGACCTCCCGCAAGATCGAGCTGCAAGTCGGCCGTGACCTGCAGTTCATCCGGATCAACGGCACCGTGGTCGGCGCGCTGGCCGGGCTGGCGATCCACACGATCGCGCACCTGTTCACGTAGAACGCGCGCGTTCCCGCCACGCCCTGGCCTTCTCGCGGTTGCCGCAGACCCGCATCGAGCACCAGGTCCGGGAACGGTTGCGGGACTGGTCGTAGAAGGCCCAGCGGCAGTCGTGCGCCGGGCAGATCTTGACCCGTTCCCAGTCGCCCTGAAGGGCCAGGCGTGTCGCCGCGGCGAGCACGTTGCTGACGGCGTTCTGGCCGGTCAACGTCGGTATACCGGCTTGCAGCGTGACTTCGACGGGCACCGAGAAGGTGGCTTGGCCGCCTTGGTCCCCCATGGCCGCGCGCATCGCGTCACGGACGTGTCGCGCGTGCGCACGGTCGCTGACGGCCAGTCGCCGTTCGGCCAACCAGGCCCGCCATTCGGCGTCCGTGTCCAGGTGATCGACGTGGTCCTCGTAGTCGACCGTGTTCAGGAAGTCCAGCACCAGCCGGACGTCGTCCGTGCCCACCTTGACCACCTACGATTGGTCGAATAACTCGCGTAACACTAATGAAGGTTACGCACCGAGTGACTTGATCACGCGGCACGGGTTGCCCGCGGCGAAGACCTTCTCGGGCAAGTCGCGGGTGATCACGCTGCCTGCGCCGACGACGGTGTTCGAGCCGATGGTGACGCCCGGGCAGACGATGACGCCGCCGCCCATCCACACGTTGTCCCCAATGGTGATAGGTGCGGCGGTCTCCCATCGTTGGCGGCGTGCCTCATGGTCTTCCATCGGGTGCAACGCCGTCAGCAGTTGTGCGCGCGGGCCGATGGAGACGTCGTCGCCGATGGTGATCGGCGCGCAGTCCATCAGGATGGCGTCGTAGTTGAGGAAGCTGTTGCTGCCCATGCGGATCAGGTAGCCGTAGTCGCACTGGAACCGTGGCATGATCCATGAGCGCTCGCCGATCTCGCCGAGCAGCTGCGCCAGGATCTCCTGGCGCAGCGTGTCGTCGCCCGACTTCGTCGCGTTGAAGCCGTCCAGCAGCTCCTGGCAGCGCCTGCGTTCCGCCACCAGGACCGGATCGTTGTCCTGGTAGAGCTCGCCCCGCAGCATCCGCTCTTTCTGATCACTCACTCTGCCATGATGCCCGGATGATCACACGGATATGGCGGGGCTGGGCGCCGCGGGCGACAGCCGACGACTACCAGCGGCACTATGCGGCCGAAGTCGCGGACCACCTTCGTGGGGTGGCGGGGTTCCGTGGCGCACGGCTGCTTCGGCAGCCGGACGGCGACGAAATCAAGTTCACGTCGTTGACGTTCTTCGACGACCTCGACGCGGTCCGCGGCTTCGCCGGCGAGAACTACGAACAGGCCGTACTCGCGGACGAGGCGCGGCGAGCCTTGAGGCACTGGGACGAAGTCGTCGAGCACCACGACGTTGCCGTCGACCTATAGCAGCAGATACGCCGCATTGCCGAGCCTGAGCACGGTTTCGTGCGACGGCAAGGCCGAACCCAGCGTCGGTCCGCTGTTGCGACGGTGGAACGCGGTCAGCACAGCGTGCCGTGGTTCGGTGGAGTCGTTGCGGGTGCCCGAATGCCACAGATGACTGTTGAACAGCCAACAGGTGCCCACGGGCCCGGTCAGCAGCATCTCGTCCGGATGCGGACGATGCCCGCCCGGTGGCCGGAAGTGATGGTCCAGATGGGACCGGGGAACCACGCGGGTGGCGCCGTTCGTCGGCGTGAAGCCGGTCAGCGCGACGATCGCGTTGCAGGCGCGCCATTGCCCCGGACCGGCCCGTTCGGTCGCGTCCATGTGCAGTGCTTGGCCGCCGTGCCCGGGTTTTCCCGCCCGGTAGTGCATCTGTCTGATCTGGAAGTCCGGGCCGAGCAGGTGCGTGACCGCGGCCAGCAGTTCCGGCCGCAGCCACAGCGCGTCGAACAGGCTGCCCTGGTCGAGCAGGCCTTTGAGGTGCAGCGTGCCGCCCTGGCGGGTGCCCGCCAGCAGCCGGGTGATCTGCCCGATCATCTGTCCGGCCGTGTCCGCGTCGATGAACCCGTCGAGCCGGCAGAACCCTAGCTCGTCAAGCTCCTCTCGATGTCGTGGGACGAGCGCCTCGGGTGAGACTCCCAGCTCGTCCAGTACCTCCCGCATCCCTTCAGGCTGACCGCTCGCCGCACGACCCGCCAGACATGTCACCTGATCAGGCCTGCTGTCCCGGAGGAAAAACACCGAAATTCCTGACAGGAAGTGTCAGGTACGGCGGGCATGCTCGGGACATGAACACTTTCGAATGCACCGCGTGGGACGAGAGCGTGTACGCGGGCGCCGAGGACGGTGCCAGGATCGGCGACGCGAAGATGACCTTCCGGTACAGCGGAATCCTTGACGGCGAAGGCAAATCCGCCGGTCTGCTGACGTACACCGCCGACGGGACCGGCACGGCGACCGGCGCCGAGTTCTTCACGGGCACGATCGACGGCAGGGCGGGCACGGTGATCCTGCGGACCACCAACACGTTCGACGCGGAGAAGGTCACCGGGACCTTCGAGATCGTGCCCGGCACGGGAACCGGCGATCTCCAGGATGCCAAGGGACACGGCAGTTACCTGATGGAACTGGGCACGATGAGCACCGAGTACACCTTCACGAGCTGATCGTCAACACCCGCAGGGCGAGCTGGATCTCCAGTGCACGGTCGGGCGCGTTCCAGTCCGGCCCGAGCAGCGACGCGATCCGGTCGAGTCGTTGCACCACCGTGTTGACGTGCACGTGCAGCACGTCCTTGGTCGCGGTCAGGCTTGCGCCGCACGAGAAGTACGTCCGCAGCGTCCGGACCAGCTCGGTGCCGCGACGTGCGTCGTAGTCGAGCACGGGCCCCAGCGTGCGGTGTGCGAAACCGGCGACGTCAGCTCGATCGCCGAGCAGCACACCGACAAAACCCAAGCCGGACAGGGAAGCTCCGGTGCCGTCCTGCCCGAGCGCACGCAGCGCACGCAGGCAACGGCCCGCTTCGGCGTACGCGGCGGCCAGTTCGACGGGCCCGGTGGCCGGCCCGGCCGCGCCGATGGTCACCGGGCAGCCGACGGCCGTGGTCAGCGCTTTCGCCACCTTGTCGGGATCGCCGTCGGCCGTCAGCAGGACGACCTGCTCGGCGTGCACACCGACCAGGGCCGCGTGACCCGTCGCCGCCGCCGCGAGCCGGCCACGGGACACGCCGTCCGCGTGCGCGATCAGCACACTGTGCGGCGCGGCGAGATTCACGCCGAACCGCCGTCCCCGCGCGATCAACGCGCCGGGATTGCGGTCGGGCGCGGTGAGCAGGTCCGTGAGCAGCTCACCGCGCACCTGCTCCTCGGCTTGCGCGACGGATCGGCGGAGCAGCAACAACAGCGCCGCGACCTGACCCGCGCGTTCGAACAGCAGCCGGTCCTCGTCGGTCAGCGTGGGCCTGCCGGTGAGCACCAGGCTGCCGAGCAGTTCCGGCCCGGCCAGCACGGCACACACCCAGATGTCGCCCTGGGCCACGGCGCGTCCGCCCGCCTGGGCGCGGGCGATCGCTTGTGCCGGTGGGGCAACGGATTCGCCCAGGCACGCGAGCTCGACCCCGGCGGCGTCGTGCAGGACGATCCCGCCGCCGAGCACCTGGGCGACCGCCGCGGCCACCGAGTGGAAGTCCGCGCCACGCAGGACCAGAGCGGTGAGCTGGTCGTGGACCTCCTCGGCCCGCCGGATCGACGAGTTGGCCCGCCGGGTTTCCGCCAGCAGGTGCGCGTTGTCGATCGAGATGGCCGCGTGGTCGGCCAGCGAGGACAACAGGGCGACCTCTTCCGGCGCGAACGTCCGCAACGCCCGGTCGGCCGCGTACAGCACGCCGATCACCCTGCGGCCCAACGTGAGCGGCACGCCGACGATCGAGACCAGGCCTTCGTCGCGGACTGCCGTGTCGATCGCACGCGTGTGCTTGAACCGGGTGTCGGCGAGGTAGTCCGGCGTCGCGTACGGCAGGCCGGTCTGGGCGACCAGCCCGCCGAGCCCCTCGCCGATGCCCAGCGAGAGCTGCTGGAACAGCGCGGACACCGACCCCTCGGTGACCCGCATGAACGTCTGCCCGCCTGCCGTGTCGTTCAGGCTCAGGTACGACACGTCGACCCCGAGCAGCATCCGCACCCGGTGCACGATCTGTTGCAGCACGGCGTCCGGATCACGAAGCCGCGCCAGGTCGTTGGCCGTGTCGACGAGCGCGGACAGCTCCGTCTCGCGGCGCTGGTGCTCGGCGAGGGTGCGCCGGACACGCAGCGCCGCCTCGGTCGCGGCCTGCCACTCCGCGGCCTCGTCCGGCGGCAGACCGGCGGCGCGGGAGGCGGCGAGCTTGGCCAGCTCAGTGCCCTCCGCGCCGTCGGCCAGCAGTTCAAGCAGTTCCCGATACGCTCGCACGCTGGTCATCCTGTCCCAGGTGCCTGCCCCGCGTCTCGCTGGCGAGCACCACCGCGACCACCGTGACCAGGCACATCGCCGCGACGTAGATCGAGACGGGCCACGCCGAGCCGTAGTCGGCGAGCAGCGCGGTCGCGATCAACGGCGCCACCGCGCCCGCACCGAGCGACGCCAGCTGATATCCGACGGACGCGCCCGAATACCGCACGCGGGTGTCGAACAGCTCGGAGAAGAACGCCGCCTGCGGCCCGTACATCGCGCCGTGCAGCACCAGCCCCAGCGTGACGCCCAGCGCGATCACCCAGAACGACCTGGTGTCCAGCATGGCGAAGAAGACGAACGCCCACACGCCAAGGCCGACCGCGCCGAACAGGTACACCACCCGGCGGCCGATCCGGTCCGACAGCGCGCCCCACAACGGGATCGCGACCAGGTGCACGGCCGAGGCGATCACCACGGCGTTCAGCCCGACCGACCGGGACATGCCGAGCTCCTGGGTCAGGTACACCAACAGGAATCCGGTGATGATGTAGTACGAGCCGTTCTCCGCGATCCGGGCGCCCATCGCGATCAGCACCTCGCGCCAGCTGTGCTTGAACACCCGGACGATCGGCGCCTTCTCCGGTGCGTTGCCCGCCTTCGCCACCGCGTCGAGGAAGATCGGTGACTCCTCGATGCTGATCCTGATCCACAGCCCGATCAGCACCAGGATCGCCGACGCCAGGAACGCGACCCGCCAGCCCCACGACAGGAACGCCTCGTCGGACTGCACCGCGGCGAGAACCGCGAGCACGGCCGTGGCCAGCAGGTTGCCCGCCGGGACCCCGGCCTGCGGCCAGGACGTCCAGAACCCGCGGCGTTCCGGCGACCCGTGTTCGGACACGATCAGCACCGCGCCGCCCCACTCACCGCCGATCGCGAAACCCTGCGCCAGGCGCAGGACGGTCAGCAGGATCGGCGCGGCGACACCGATGGTGGCGTAGCCGGGCAGCAGGCCGATCAGGAACGTCGAGATCCCCATCATCAACAGGCTGATGACCAGCAGTTTCTTGCGGCCGAGCTTGTCGCCGTAGTGCCCGAACACCAGCCCGCCCAGTGGCCGGGCCACGAAGCCGAGCGCGTACGTGCCCAAGGACAGCAAGGTCCCGTTGAGCGGGTCGGACGTCGGGAAGAACACCTTGTTGAACACCAGTGTGGCGGCCGACGTGTACAGGAAGAAGTCGTACCACTCCACGGTGGTGCCGACCATGCTTGCGCCGATGATCTTGCGTAACGAACGCTGGTCAGTGGTCGTCATTGGCCACACACCCTCCTCAACTGGCGGTCCAGCCGCCGTCCATGGCGATCGATGTGCCGGTGACGTGGCTGGCGTGCGGGCCGCACAGCCAGAGCACGACGTCGGCGACGTCCTCCGGTTCGATCAGGCGCTTCACCGCGGACCGGTCGAGCAGGATCCGCTCGACCACCTCGTCGGTGCTGATGCCGTGCGCCTCGGCCTGCGCGGCGATCTGGCCCTCGACCAGTTGGGTGCGCACGTAGCCGGGATTGACGCAGTTGCTGGTCACGCCGTGCGGCGCGCCTTCAAGGGCGGCGACTTTGCTCAGCCCTTCGAGCGCGTGCTTGGCGGCGACGTAACCGGACTTGAACGCGCTGGCCCGCAGGCCGTGTGCGCTGGAGATGTTCACGATCCGGCCCCAGCCCTGCCGGTACATGTGCGGCAGGGACCGTCTGACCAGCAGGAACGGCGCGGTCACCATGACCTGCTGGAGCAGCGTGAACATGGCCGGCGGGAACTCGTGAATCGGCGCGACGTGCTGCAGGCCGGCGTTGTTGACCAGGATGTCGATCTCGGCCGGCAGGTCGTCGACGCCTTCGGCCAGGTCGACCTCGTGCGGCTGGCCGCCGATCTCGTCGGCGGCCGCCTTGGCGGCGCAGCCGTCCAGGTCGGCGATGTGCACCCGCGCGCCGCTCTTGGCCAGTGCACGGGCACACGCGAGGCCGATCCCATGCGCTCCGCCGGTGACAAGAGCGACCCGGCCGGTGTGAGGTACGCCACTGCTCATGGCTCTTCACGCTAGGTGCAACCTGCGGTGAGAGCTATGTGTCGTGTCCACACACTCTGTACGCCATCCATGTGGATTCGCCCCGGACACGAGCATGCGGCTTCGACCATAAGTAGTCTGGCGGGTGTGATTTGCCCGAAGTGTCAGAACGCAATGCAGACCGTCGACCGTGGCGGTGTCCACATCGACCAGTGCCAGGCCTGCCGAGGGATCTTCCTGGACCGCGGCGAGCTGGAGCAGATCCTCAACGCGGAGCAGCGCTACCAGCAGCAGTACGCTGCGCCGCCGCCGGTCGCGCCGCCGCCCATGTACCGCGGCGACTCCGCTCCGCCGTACCGCGGCGGTCACGGCGGCTACAAGGACTCCGCGCCTCCGTACGGCGGCGGCTACGGCCACCGCGGTGACTCGCCGCCCCCGTATGGCGGTCACGGCGGCTACGGCCACAAGCGCAAGCGCAAGAGCTTCCTGGAAGAGCTGTTCGACTGAGCAAAGCGCCGGTGGACCTGAAGATCTGCATGGGCTGCGGCACGCGCATGGACGTGCCCGTGGTCCTGGCCGACGAGGCTGTGCTGGTCTGTGAGGAGTGCGGTCATCGGCAGCCGTTCCTGCGGTTGCCGATGTTCGCCTTGACCGGACCGAGCGGAACCGGCAAGTCGACGGTGAGCCGTCTGCTCACGGGCCTGCTCGGCGACCAAGTGGTCGTGCTTGAGCAGGACGTGCTGTGGACGGCCGGTCTACGGGACCCGCACAACGACTTCCAGCTCTTCCGCTCGACCTGGCTGCGAATGGTGGGCATGATCCACCAAAGCGGCAGGCCGGTGGTGCTGTGCGGGACAGTTGTGCCGGTGCAGTTCGAGGAGATCCCCGAGCGCCCGTTGATCGGCGACATCCACTACCTCGCGCTGACCTGCGACAGACTGGTCATGCGCGAACGCCTGCGCGCCCGCCCGGCCTGGCGCGAGTGGGACGAGCCGCGAATCGACGAGATGCTCGAGTTCAACGACTGGGTACGCCGCGAAGCAGCGACCATGAAACCGCCGATGCGCCTGCTGGACACGACCGACCGTCCGGTGGAGGACACAGCGCGCGAAGTGGCGGACTGGGTACGTACAGGCCTGGCACAAAAGACCTCGTGAGTGGTTATCGGGGTTAGAACCCTGATAACCACTCACGAGGGTTTCCTGCCGCTACGGGTTACTTCTGGGCGGTTTTGCCGGCGGCGTTGGTCTTCGTGGTCGTCGTGCGGGTCGCGGCCGGCTTGCGGGCCGGGGTCGTGCGGTTGGCGACCTTGCGGGTGGTGCTGCGGACCTCGTGGGCCACGTCGTCGCCCAGGTCCTCGACGGCCTCGGCGGTCTCGTCGGCCAGCTTCTGCACCTCGCGGGCGGTCTTCTCACCGACCGAGCGGGTCTTGCGGGTCACCTTGGCGAGCACCTCCTCGGCGAGCTCGCGGGCGTCCGTGGCGACGTCACCGGCGCGGGCCTGTGCCTGGGCGATGGCGTCCTCGAGCTGGTCGACGACCTTCTTCACCTGCGGCTGGGCCTTGAGCTTCTCCACGGCGTCCTCGCCCTGCTCGGCGAGCTTGCGGTACAGCTTCACCGCGGCCTCGGTGTAGTCCTCGATGGCCTTGCGCAGCTCGGCCGGGTCCAGCTTGCCGCGCAGCGAGCTGACCTCGGTGGGCAGGTTCTGTGCGGCCTTCTGCGCCGCCTCGGCGCCCTGGGTGGCGCTCTCGCGGGCCTTGCCGACGGCTTCGATGACGGTCTTGGCGACCAGGTCACCGGCGCCCACGGCGGCCAGCAGCGAGGTGCGCACCGGCTCGACGGCCTTGCGCACGTCCTCGGCGTTCGGACGGGTCATGGTCGATCACTCCTCAGTGGGTCTCCTGTTGTCCACATCGGACTTATCCACTGTGGACCTTGGGGCTGCCGATCGCGGGGTCGCGTTCTCCTTGCGGAAGGACTCGTAGACGTCCAGCAGCACCTGTTTCTGACGCTCGTTCAGTTCTTCGTCGGCCCTGATCGCGTCGGCGACCGGGCCGCCGGTCGGCAGATCGAGGATGCCTGCCTGCACGTACAGCGCCTCGGCCGAGATCCGCAGGCCCTTGGCGATCTGCTGCAGGATCTCCGCGCTCGGCTTGCGCAGGCCCCGCTCGATCTGGCTCAGGTACGGGTTGGACACGCCGGCGAGCTTCGACAGCTGGCGCAACGAGATCTTCGCGTTGCTGCGCTGCTGGCGGATGTACTCGCCGATGTCCCGGCCGAGATCGGCGACCTTCTCCATCGGCGACTGCGTCTCGTCGGTCACCTGGTCACCTCCTCTCGACACAGTCCACGGTAGGGCTGGGTGCTAGCAATTGCAAGCGGGATGCTTGCACCTGGTCGGTGGGGTCTGTCACACCGGGCTACAGTGAGGGGCGATGGGCGTGAAAGCGGATGTGGACGGCACCGCGGCGCGACTGCGGAGCCGGCTCGTCCGTGCCCTCGTGCGCAACGGCACGCTGACCGACCCCGCCTGGCGGGACGCCTTCCTGGCCGTTCCGAGGCACGTTTTCCTGCCGCGCTACTTCCAGCAGCGCGGCGGTCGCTGGGAGGCGGTGGACGCCACCGACGAGGACTGGCTGACGCAGGTCTACGCCGATCGCGTGCTCGTGACCCAGCTCGACGGCGACAGTTCCAAGTGGGAGAACGCGCGCAGCAACGGCCCGGTGCGGGGCGCGCCGACCTGCTCGTCGAGCATGCCGACCATCATGGCCGTGATGCTGGAAGCCTTGATGGTCAAGGAGAATCAGCGCGTTCTGGAGATCGGCACGGGCACCGGCTACAACGCCGCGCTGCTGTGCGTCCGCCAGGGTGACCACCTGGTGTCCACAATAGACATCGACACCTCGCTCGCCGGGCCCGCCGCGGAACACCTCGCGGAGTGCGGGTTCCACCCGACATGCGCGGTGATGGACGGCGTCAACGGCTACCCGCCGGGCGCGCCGTACGACCGCATTCTGTGCACTTGCGCCGTCCCGCGAATCCCGCCCGCCTGGCTGGAACAAACCCGTCCTGGCGGCGTCGTGGTCACCACGCTCAGCCGTCCGCTCGGCGCCGGGCTCGTGCGGATCACCGCCGGAGAAGGCGCGACGGGCGAAGGCAGGGTGCTTGCTGACGACGGCCGTTTCATGCCGTTGCGAGCACCGCGGGCCCAGGAGGTCCGGTGGCCGGAGCCGGACGCGCCGGGCAGCACCCGAACCACCACCCTGCCGGCCGGGATGATCAGTCCGACCAGCGCGTTCGAGTTCTTCGCCGGTCTGGAACTACCCGGCGTGCACGCCGCAGGCGCCGCCCAGTCGGTGGTGCTGACGCACCCGGACGGCTCGTGGGCCAGGCACGAGACGGACGTCGTCGTGCAGTCCGGCCCGCGCCGGCTGTGGGACGAGATCGAGATCGCCCACGACCGGTGGCGTGCTCTCGGCGAACCGCGACGCGCCCGGTTCGGCATCACCGTCGACGGCGACAGCCAGGAACTCTGGCTCGACGATCCAGCCGGGCAGCATCGCTGGCCTCTGCCGTGACCAGCGGAAACCAGCGAAGATCGGGTCGGCGGGAAACCTGGTTCGACTGTGCGCGGCCTTGACCATGTGGTCACAGCGACGCGTGGCAACGTAGTCTGATGGTGTGCCGACGTTCGCCCAATACATCGTGATAGCCATCAACTGGGCCGCACTCCCAGTCGGTGTGTTCGCGTTCGTGCACGCCCTGCTTCAGCGTGCGGACGCGTTCACGGCGATCGACCGGATGACCAAACCGGCCTGGCTGGGCATCACCGGCGGTGGCACGGCGGCGCTCGTGCTGTTCTCGTTCGCCAACTTCACCATGATGTTCTGGATCGCGGGCCTGGTGGCCGTGCTGGTCTACATCGTGGACGTGCGGCCCCGGCTGATCGAGGTCCAGCGCGGCAACCGGTGGTGAACTGGCAGGCCTACGGATCGGGTGACCCGGTCACGATCGTCGTCCCAGGTCTTGGCGCCACGCCCGGTGAGGCGCGCATTCCCGCGTCCGGGCTGCCCGGAGCCCGGGTCGTGCTCACGTTGCCGTCGCACGGTGACGAGCCGGACGCGCCGGACGGCTACTGGCGCTACGAAACCATCGCCGCGGACGTCCTGAAGGTCGCCGACGAGGTCAAAGCCCGGAAAGCGATCGGCGTCTCGCTCGGCGCGGGCGCGTTGACCAGGATCGCCGCCGACCACCCGGACAGGTTCGACCGAATCGCCTTGTTGCTGCCCGCGGTGCTGGACCGGCCGCGGTCGGCCGAAGTGCAGGCGGTGCTGCGCAGGCAGACCAGCGAGGACGAGATCGCGAAGACCTTGCCCACCGGATACGCGCTGGGCGACTACGTGCAAGCACGCGCCAAGGCCCTGCGCAGGCTCACCACCGCGATCGACCAGCTGTCGGGGGCGTTCCCGATCGCGGACCGGGAAGTGCTGCGGCACGTCACCGCTCCGACCTTGGTGATCGGCGCCGTCGGTGACCCGCTGCACCCGGCCGGGATCGCGGAGCAGACCGCCGCCGCGTTCGGCAAGGGCGAGCTGCGGCTGTTCGACTCGCCCGCGCCGATGATCACTCACCGGGCGGAGCTGCGTGGCCTGCTGCAAGTAGCCTGGCAGGCGTGACTTGGACAATCGCGGGCTCTTTGCGGGTCCTGGGCGCCACTGACCGGACCGACCTGCTCGCCGCGCCCGTCGCCGCCGCACTCGCCGCCCTCGACCCCAGCGACGCCGCGCGCGTCGGGGTCGCCCAGATCGACCCGGACCTCGCCGACACCGCCCAGTTCTGCGAGGCCTACGGCTCACCGCTGGACGCGTCCGCGAACTGCGTCGTCGTCTCAGGCAAACGTGCTGGTGAGGAACGTTTCGCCGCGTGCTTGGTGCTCGCGACGACCCGGGCGGACGTCAACGGCGTGGTCCGGCGCAGGCTCGACGTCCGCAAGGCGTCGTTCGCGCCGATGGACACCGCCGTCGAACTGACCGGGATGGAGTACGGCGGAATCACACCGCTCGGCCTGCCGGACGGCTGGCCGCTGCTGATCGACCAGGCCGTCGCGACCGCGCCGGAGCTGGTGATCGGCAGCGGAATCCGCGGCAGCAAGATCCTTGTCCCTGGTGAGGTGCTGGCGAAGTTCCCCGGTGCCGAGGTGATCGAGGGGCTAGGTCGTGTTTCAAATGCCCGATCGCGATAGCCGGGCCGGATGCGGCCCCTGACGCCACCGCGGGACCGCCCAAAGACAACCAGGATTCGCGGCGATCCCGCGGCGACGCCAGGAACCGCCCCACCGAGCCGATTCCGGCCTCCGGCCGGGGCAGACTCTCATCGACCGGGACATTCGAAACACGACCTAGGTCGCTGAGTACTTCCGTAGGAGGGCGACGGCTTCGTCGACGTCGTCGGTGACCAGGATCCATTCCTCCGCGTCGCGTCCCCGGGCCAGTTGCCGGACCAGGGGTGCGGCGGGTACTTCGGTCGTCCAGAAGTGCTTGCCGAGGAACACCATCGGCGCCGCCGGGCCGATCGACGTGTAGTGGTTCTGGGTGTAGTCCTGGAAGACCTCCTGGACCGTGCCCGCGCTGCCGGGCGTGTACACGACACCGCCGGTCGCCACGGTCAGCAGACCGTCCTCGCGCACGGAGTTCGCGAAGTACTTGGCGTGCAGGTGACAGGCCGGGTTGGGCGGCTCGTGGCCGTAGAACCACGTGGGAATGCCGATGGTGAGCGGCTCGGAATCCGGCAGCGACGGCCGCAGTCCGGTGGCGAGCCATTCGCCGATCGCGGCGGCGTCCGCGCCGAACCGCGGCGACTTGGCCAGTTCGGCGTGCAGTTCGTCGACGTGGTCCGGCATCCGGACGCCGTACGGAACCGCCTCCATCGCTCCCGGTCCACCACCGGTCAGCACGGTGAATCCGGCGACGCCCAACGCGGCGCCGAGCCGCATCGCGGCCCGATAGCCCTCGGAGTCACGTGTCAGCGCGTGCCCTCCCATCACGGCGACGGGAGGCGGTGTGCAGGTCGCCAGCACTTCGGCCAGTGCCGTGGTGATGGAGTGGTCGTGCAGCCGCTCTGCCAAGGCGTGCAAGGGATCTGGTGATCGGCCCTGCTGCTTGCTGTGTTCGTAGATCCGGGCGTCCGGAGTGTCCGCGTAGGTTTCCGGGCGTCCGGGGTCGAAGCCGTCGAACAGTTCGGCCGGGGTGTACAGCCGGGTCCGGTAGACGTGGTACGGCAGGTCGGGGATGTCCGGGAAGATCAACGCCCCGGCCGCCTCGGCCTGCCGCCTGGTCCTGTCCGGCACCTCGCAGCCCAGCAGGACGGCGCCGTCCAGCGCGGTGCGCAGCAGATCGCCGTGGCCGGTCAGGTCCAGCCCGATCAGCACGGTGTCGCGCAGATCGTGACCGGCCGCCCGGTGATCGCGCAACGCCTCGATGTCGGTGATCTCGGTCCGCACGCGGGCAGCTTACTTCGGCGGCGGACGGCGGCGGAGCGGTTGGGGCCACAACACCGTTCCCGCCGTCCGGCCGGGGCGCCGCGGGGAAATTTCGCGTTACGCTCGCCAGGTGGAACACATTCGCACCCGCCTGGTCAGGTTCGCGGAGCCGAACGGTCAAGTCCACATCGGACTGCACGAGGGTGAGGTGATCAGACGCCTGCCCGGCGAGTGGCGGATCGCGGACCTGCTCGGCGTCCCGCTCGACACCATGCGTGACATGGTGGCGCGTGCGAGCACCGAGATCCCGGCCGAGAGCGTCCGGCTGCTCGCCCCGGTGGACGGCCTGATGGAGGTCTGGGCGGCCGGCGTGACGTACGAGCGCTCGCGCGACGCCCGGGTCGAGGAGACCAGCGAGCCGACCGTGTACGACCGTATCTACCAGGCCGAACGGCCGGAGCTGTTCTTCAAGGCACCGGCGTGGCGGGTGGTGACCGACGGCGAGCCGATCTCCGTACGCGACGACTCCACGATCAACGTGCCGGAGCCGGAACTCGGCCTGGTGGTCAACGCGCACGGTGAGATCGCCGGATATGTCGTGGTCAACGACGTCAGCTCGCGCTCCATCGAAGGCGACAACCCGCTCTACCTGCCGCAGGCCAAGATCTACGCGGGCAGCTGCTCGATCTCGGCCGGGATCGTGCCCGCGTGGCTGACCGGCATCGACGACCTGGCCATCTCCATGTGGGTGCACCGCGCGGGCACGGTCGCGTTCGAGGGGCACACGTCGACGGCGTCGTTCCACCGCCCGGCTGCGGGGCTTGTCCCGTACCTGACGTCCCACCTGCGGTTCCCGGACGGCGCCGTGCTGTCGACGGGCACGGGGATCGTGCCGGGCCTGGACTTCGACCTCAAACCGGGCGACACCGTCGAGATCCGGATCGCCAACGTCGGCAGCCTGACCAACACCGTGCTGCGGACACGGGAATGGCTGGATAGCGTGGAGGCATGATCGCTCGTGAGATCCGCCTCGCGGCCCGCCCGGTGGGTGAGCCGAAGCCGTCCGACTTCGAGGTCGCCGAGGTCGCCGTCCCTGAGCCAGGCGCAGGGCAGCTGCTGGTCCGAAACGTCCTGCTCAGCGTCGACCCGTACATGCGCGGCCGGATGAGCGAGGCGAAATCCTACGCGGAGCCGTACCGCGTCGGGGAAGTGATGTGGGGCGGTGCGATCGGCGAGGTCGTGACCTCCACAGTGGACGATTTCCAGCCCGGCGACTTCGTGTTGCACAACTTGGGCTGGCGAGAGTACGCGGTGCCCCAAGCGCGTGAAGCGCGGAAGGTCGACCCCGAGGTGGCGCCGCTCAGCGCGTATCTCGGCGTACTCGGCATGCCCGGACTGACCGCGTACGTCGGCGTCGTGGACATCGCTTCGCTCAAACCCGGTGATCACGTGTTCGTGTCCGGAGCCGCGGGCGCGGTCGGTTCGATCGCCGGTCAGATCGCCCGGCTCCGGGGCGCCGCCCGGGTGGTCGGCTCGGCCGGAACGGCGGAGAAGGTCCGTTATCTCAAGGAGGACCTCGGCTTCGACGCGGCGTTCAACTACAAGGACGCCCCCGTCGCCGGACAACTGGCGGCCGCGGCCCCGGACGGCATCGACGTCTACTTCGACAACGTCGGCGGAGACCACCTCGAAGCCGCGATCGGAGCGATGAACCAGTACGGCCGCGCGGCCCTCTGCGGCTCGATCTCCGGCTACAACGCGACCTCACCGCCGCCAGGCCCACGCAACATGTTCCGCATCGTCGGATGGCGCCTGCGGTTGCAGGGATTCATCGTGACCGACCACTACAACCGGATGCGCGACTTCATCGCCGAGGCAGGCGAATGGGTGCGGTCAGGCCGGTTGAAGTACGCCGAGACGGTGGTGGAAGGCTTCGAGCACACCCCGGAAGCCTTCATGGACATGTTGTCGGGCAAGAACACCGGAAAGATGATTGTGTCGCTTTAGGACACCGTGACGGGCTAGAACACCACTGTTTTGTTGCCGTGGACCAGGACCCGGTTCTCCAGGTGCCAGCGAAGGCCACGGGCGAGCACTACTTTCTCGATGTCACGGCCCTTGCGGACCATGTCCGGGATGCTGTCCGCGTGACCAACGCGGATCACGTCCTGCTCGACGATCGGGCCGGCGTCCAGCTCCGCGGTCACGTAATGGCACGTGGCCCCGACAAGTTTGACGCCGCGCTGGTGGGCCTGGTGGTAGGGCTTCGCGCCGACGAACGAGGGCAGGAAGCTGTGGTGGATGTTCAGTGCCCTTCCCGACCATTCCGCGCACAACGAGGTCGGCAGGATCTGCATGAACCTGGCGAGCACTATCGCGTGCGGGTTGTGCTCGGCGACCAGTTCGCGTACCCGCGCGAATGCCGCGTCCTTGCCTTCACGGGGGAACTCGACGTGGTGGAACGGGATTCCGTGCGCTTCGGTGATGCCCGCCAGGTCGGTGTGGTTTCCGATCACCGCTGGGATGTCGATGTCGAGTTCACCGGACGCCACCCTGCCGAGCAGGTCGTACAGGCAGTGTCCTTCCTTCGACACCAGGATCACGACTCGGCGGCGCTCACCCGTGTCGGTGACCGTCCACTCGCCACCGAGCTCCGCCGCCACTTCGGCGAACTGGGCTCGCAGCGCGTCCATGCCGAAGGGCAGTGAGCCGGCCAGCACTTCCTGGCGGGTGAAGAACCAGCCCGTGTCCTGGTCGGTGTGGTACGCCGCCTCGACGATCCAGCCACCGGCGTCCGCCAGGAACTGGGAGATCCGGGCGACGATGCCGGTCCGGTCGGGACAGCCGAAGGTGATCACGTACCGGCGTTCGGGCTGGGTCATGACTGGAGATTGTCTCAGCCGCCGTTGACGGCCCGCATGAGCTCCTCCCGCCCGTTCAGGATCGCGTGGCTGGGCCGCTTCCAGCACGCCCGGAACACCGCGTCGGCCGTGCCCGCCAGGTTCGCGTCGGCGTCGGTCGCGGAGTCCTCGACCGGGCCGACCTCCACCGCTCCGCCGTGGGCGTGCACCATCCACGCCCGGCCTGCGTCCGCCGCGTGCACCAGGAGCGTTCCCTCGACGGTCACCTCGGGCCGCTTCACCCTCGCGAGAGCCGGCGACAGCACGGTGAGGACCTCGTCGATGCCGTCGGCGGCGAGCTCGGAGTCGAACAGCAGCGTCGGCACGTTCTCCGAACGGGCGTGTTCGGCGTCCAGGCGGTGGATCGCCGTCTCATGCGCCTGGCGGCGTGCCCACCAGCCGTACGATCCCAGCTCGGGAAGGAAGCCCCAGGCCGGTTTGCCCGGCTCCGACGCGCCGAGGGTGGTGACCATCTCGGTCCGCACGCCCTCCCACCAGCTGAGCAGCTCGTCCCAGTCCTTCGGGGCCACCGGGGCGTCGGGGCGGGCGTCCGCCGGGGTGCGCTTCAGCGACTCACACACCCAGGCGTGGACGCGTGCGATGTGCCTGACCAGGTCCTGAACTGTCCACTTCGGACAAGTGGGCACCGGTGCCGACGGCCCGGCCGCGACCGCCGCCGCCTGCAGGGCCTCGGATTGTTCCACGATGTGCGCGATGTACGTCTCGTGATCCACTCACCGGAGCCTAGTGGAACATCGACCACGAGAGGGTGACCTCGCCCATTCGCCACCGCCGCCTGGTGTCCAGCACCGGCCAGTCGTCCGACGAAAGCCGGCTGATCGTCTCGACCCAGCGCGCCCGTGGGCCGTAGGGGCTCACCGGGGCGGCCGCCGCCCAGTGCGCGTCCATGGCCTTGAGCAGGTCGTGAATCCGTTCACCCGGGATGTTGCGGTGGATCAACGACTTCGGCAGCCGTTCGGCCAAATCGGACGGCTGTGAGATGTCGGAAGGCAGGCACGCCAACGTGAACGCGAACGGGCCGGCCACGGACAACGTCACCCAGCAGCAACGCCTGCCGATCTCGTCGCACGTGCCCTCGACGAGCAACCCGCCGGGAGCCAGCCGGGACAACATGGCCTGCCACGCGTCAGCCGCGTCTGCCTCGGTGTACTGGCGCAACACGTTGAACGCACGCAGCAGCACCGGGCGTGCCCCGGCCAGTTCGAAACCACCGCGCCGGAAGTCCAGCCGTGGCGGGTCGGCCGCGGCCTTGCCCGCCTCGACCCGGTCCGGATCGAGCTCCAGCCCGAGCACGCGGACGTCGGACCGGACGACGGCAAGCCGCGACGCGAGCTCGACCGTGGTCACGGGTGACGAGCCGTAGCCGAGGTCGACCACGAGCGGATCGGGCGCGTCGCGCAGTACCGAGGCGACCCACGGTGTCCCGGTCATCCACCGGTCCACTTTGCGCAGCCGGTTCGGGTTCGTGGTGCCGCGCGTGGGTACGCCGAGCGCGCGGGCCCGGCCCGCGGCTAGCCGCGGTGTGCGAGCCATTTCTCGGTGAACGCGGCCTCGCTGGCCAGCAGTTTCAGCACCTGGTCGCCGATCGACTTCTCGATCTTGCCGCCGACCAGCGGGATGCTCACCTTGACCGTCAGCGAGGTCACCCACTCCGCGCCGCCGTCCACGTCGGACAGCCGCATGGTGCCGTCGATCTCGCCGGGAACGCCCTGCACGGCGGCCTTGACGGTGCCGGTCCCGTCCGGCCGCCAGGTCTCAGTACGGTGAACGACCAGGTCGCCCTTCAGCAGGGTGCGCACAGCTGAGGGAAGATGTTCCGCGGCAAGCCCCTGGCGGACCTCGAACGTCGTGGCCTGTGCCGACTCCGTGCGGTTCACGACGGAGGCGTTGTTGCCGCCGAGAGCATCGAGCCGGTCGGTCAGGAACGCCGGATCGACGACCGCGGCGTACACGGATTCGGCAGGGGCGGCGAACCTCGCCCGGTGCTCCATACGGCTAGGCATGAACCGGAGGTTACCGTTGACGCCCGTGACGACCTCGCCTCCCGGCATCCACGTCCGTTCAGCGGTTGAGCTGAGCGGCTACACGACGCTACGCCTTGGCGGCCCGGCCACGAGATTCATCGAAGCGAGAACCGCGCGTGAGGTGATCGACGCGGTCCGTGCGGCCGACGCGGCGGGCGAGCCGCTGCTGGTGCTCGGCGGCGGGTCGAACGTGCTGGTCGCCGACGAGGGCTTCGACGGAACAGTGGTGCACATCGCCACCAAGGGCGTCGGCATGGACTCCACGTCGGCCGGTGTCGTGCAGCTCACCGCCGAGGCGGGTGAGAACTGGGACGACGTCGTCGCCAAGACCGTCTCCGCGGGCCTGGGCGGGCTGGAATGCCTGTCGGGCATCCCCGGTCTGGTCGGCGCCACGCCGGTGCAGAACGTCGGCGCGTACGGCGTCGAGGTGTCCGAGCTGCTGGTGTCCGTCGACCTGCTCGACCGTGCCAGTGGTGAGGTCCGGACGCTCACGCCCGACCAGCTCGGCCTGGCCTACCGCACGAGTGTGTTGAAGGGC
Source organism: Kibdelosporangium persicum (assembly GCF_013280595.1). Taxonomy (GTDB): domain Bacteria; phylum Actinomycetota; class Actinomycetes; order Mycobacteriales; family Pseudonocardiaceae; genus Kibdelosporangium; species Kibdelosporangium persicum. The sequence continues at coordinate 68,640 of NZ_JAAATY010000021.1, read as the reverse complement.
ACCAACCGCGCGGTCGTGCTGCGTGTGCGGTTCGAACTGGCCGACACGGGCATGTCCGCGCCGATCCGGTACGCCGAACTGGCCAACACCCTCGGGGTCGCGCCGGGTGAACGCGCGCCCGTCGAGCGGGTCCGTCAGTCCGTGCTGGACCTGAGGCGCGGCAAGGGAATGGTGCTCGACGAGGACGACCACGACACGTGGAGCGCGGGCTCGTTCTTCACCAACCCGGTGCTGTCGCACGACGAACTCGACGAGGCGCTCGCCCGGATCGCCGCACACGTCGGCACGGACGTGCGCATCCCGCAGTACCCGGCGGACGGTGGCGGAAAGCTGTCGGCCGCGTGGCTGATCGAGCGTGCGGGCTTCGCGAAGGGGTATCCAGGACCTGGGAACCGTGTGTCCCTGTCGCACAGCCACACGCTGGCGCTGACCAACCGGGGCGACGGCACGACAGCGGATCTGGTGTCGTTGGCCAGGGAAGTCCGCGACGGGGTGCACAGGGTTTTCGGCGTACTGCTTGAGGCAGAGCCGGTGTTGGTGGGCGTCACACTGTGACCGGAGTCACTTTCGGCACACCGGATGCCTCTGGGTGCGTCCTTACTGGTAGATGGACGGACTTAGACGGAGGTTGACGTGCGGGCAGGACGAAGAACGGTAATCAGCGCGTTTCTTCTCTCCGCCGTACTCGCAGTCGCAGGCTGTTCCTCGACGGAGGAAGGCCATCCCAACGCCGTGGGTGAGGCTCCCGGAGACGGTGGGGCCCCGAAGGCGAAGATCGTCGCCGATCCGGCCGCCGACGCCAAGGACGTCGAGGTCCTCAAGCCGGTCAGGATCTCGGTGACCGAGGGCACGCTCACCGAGGCCACGCTGACCAACACGGAGGGCAAGCAGGTCAAGGGCGAGATCGCGGCCGACAAGCTGAGCTGGACCAACACCGAGAAGCTCGGCTACGGCAAGACCTACACGTACGCCGCGAAGGCAAAGGGCACCGACAACAAGGACGTCGAGCTCAAGGGCAGCTTCACCACGATGACCCCGGCCAAGCAGATCAGGGCCACGGTCAACCCGGTGGACAACGCCACGGTCGGCGTGGGCATGCCGATCAGCGTGAAGTTCGACACCGCGCCGAAGGACAAGGCCGCCGCCGAGAAGGCGTTGAAGGTCGAGACCTCGCCGACCAAGGTCGAGGGGTCGTGGGCATGGTTATCGGCGACCCAGGTGGACTGGCGGCCCAAGGAGTACTGGCCGGCCAACACGCAGGTCAGCGTCTCGGCCAGCCTCTACGGCGTGAACTACGGCAACGGGTACGGCCGCGCGGACGTGACCAGCAAGTTCAAGATCGGCCGCAACCAGGTGCTGAAGGTCCACACGCCGGACCACAACCTCAAGGTCTACCGGGACGGCGCGCTGGCCGCGACGTACCCGGCGAGCAACGGCAAGGACGCCGACCCGAACCTGAACACGCCGAACGGCACGGTCATCGTGATGGCCAAGGAAGAGGTCGGCGACTTCTCCAACCCGCGCTACGGCTACACCAACGTCAAGAAGAAGTGGGCCGTGCGGATCTCCAACCATGGCGAGTTCATCCACGAGAACGAGGAGAACCGCGCCAACATCGGCAAGGCCAACACGTCGCACGGCTGTGTGAACCTGTTCGAGGCCGACGCCAAGGCGGTGTTCGACGCGGTGCTGATCGGCGATCCGGTGGAAATCACCGGATCGCAGGCGAATTTCCCCACGACATCGGACGTCAATGATTGGCTGTTCTCGTGGGACAAGTGGAAGAGCATGTCAGCGATCAAATAACCACCCTGCACCAGGTCGTCGGGGGCAACGGGGTCCGGCTGGCGGTGCGCACGGCCGGTCCGCCCGGTGCCCCGGCGATCGTGCTGCTGCACGGCTGGGCACAGTCCAGCGCCGCGTGGTCGGCTCAGCTGGCGGATCCGAAGCTGACCGGCAAGTACCGGCTCGCCGCGCCTGACCTGCGTGGCCACGGCGCGTCGGACGTGCCGGACCCGGACGGCGGCTACAGCGACGCCGAAGCGTGGGCCGACGACGTCGCCGCCGTGATCGACCTGGTCGGCAGGCCCGTCGTGCTGGTCGGCTGGTCGTACGGCGGCGCGGTGATCACCGACTACCTGCGTTCGTTCGGCGACCAGGACCTGGCCGGGATCGTGTTCGCCTCGGCCGCCACCGAGGTCGGCCGTGACCGGCCGGGCGCCGGGCCGGGGACCGCGATGCGGGCGGTGGTGCCGTACGTCAACCTGGAGGACCTCGACATGGCCGCCAGGGGGTTCACCGAGTTCGTCCGGGGAATGGCCGAGACGCACCTGCCGGGTGAGCTGAGCCAGCGGATCGTCGGCGACGCGCTGCGGGTGCCGTGGGAGGTCCGGCGAGCCATGTTCCGGCGGGATTTCGACAGCTCAGGAGTGCTCCAGCTGATCAACGTGCCGACGCTGGTGGCGCACGGGCAGTTGGACGCCGTTGTCGACCCCAGTGTGGCGGAGTACACATCCGGGAAGATTCCCGGCGCCGAACTGCGTTGGTTTCCCAAGACCGGGCACATGCCCTTCGCCGAACGCACTGAGGAGTTCGACGAGATGTTGCTGGAGTTCACGGATCGGGTCATGGGGGCTTCGGAGTGACTCGATGGCTTCGGCCTCCCCGCCGTGTCGCGCTGCTGTCGGTGCACACTTCGCCGTTGGAGCAGCCTGGGACGGGCGACGCGGGTGGCATGAACGTGTACATCGCCCAGACCGCCACCCGGATGGCCGAGCGCGGCATCGAGGTCGAGGTCTTCACGCGGGCCACCTCGTCCGAACTGCCCCCGGTGGCCGAACTGGCGCCGGGCGTGCTCGTCCGGCACGTGCACGCCGGGCCGTACGAGACGCTCGACCGCAGTGAGCTACCGGCGCAGCTGTGCGCCTTCACCGCGGCGGTGTTGCGGACCGAGGCGAACAACGAGCCCGGTTTCTACGACCTCGTGCACTCGCACTACTGGCTCTCCGGGCAGGTCGGCTGGCTGGCCCGGGACCGCTGGGGCGTTCCGCTCGTGCACACGGCGCACACGTTGGCCCGGGTGAAGAACGCGGCCCTCGCCGAAGGCGACACACCGGAGCCGCGGCTGCGTGAGATCGGTGAGCAGCAGGTCGTCGACCAGGCGGACAGCCTCGTGGCCAACACCGAGGCGGAGGCCCACGACCTGATCCGCCGGTACGACGCCGACCCGGCCAAGGTCAGCACGGTCCTGCCCGGCGTGGACCTCAGGCAGTTCACCCCCGGCTCGCGGCGCGAAGCGCGGTCGTTCCTCGGGATCGCGCCCGACGCCACGGTGTTCGCGTTCGTCGGCCGGATCCAGCCGTTGAAGGCGCCGGACGTCCTGCTGCACGCCGCCGCGGAACTGCTGTCCCAGGGACTCGCCGACCGGTCCAAGCTCGTCGTCCTGGTGGTCGGCGGACCGTCGGGCACCGGTCTGGAACAGCCCCGCGCGTTGCAGGAGTTGGCCGTACACCTGGGAATCCAGGATGTCGTGCGGTTCCTGCCGCCGCTTCCCGGTCCCTCGTTGGCGCAGGTCTACCGTGCCGCGGATGCCGTTGCGGTGCCGAGTCACAACGAGTCCTTCGGGCTCGTGGCCGTTGAGGCGCAAGCATGTGGCACGCCTGTCGTGGCCACGGACGTCGGCGGCCTGCGCGTCGCGGTGAACGACGGTGTGTCCGGATTGCTCGTGCCTGGGCATTCTTCGGTCGAATGGGCGAACGCGTTGGCGCGCTTGAGTTGTCCGGACCTGCACGCGACGTTGTCGGCGGGAGCGGTGAACCACGCGCGGGCGTTCTCGTGGGACCACACGACCGACGAGCTGATCGGCGCGTACATGCGGGCTGCGGTAGCGTTCCGGGAGGTGCAGGACCAGGCGGAGGTGGCGTCGTGACCGATGTGGACGAAGTGATCAAGTCCACTTTGGACGAGCGGGAGATCGCCTACGACCGCCCGGAGCCCGGCAAGTTCTTCGTGACCCTGCCCGGCACGAAGAAACTCCAGACCAACTGCTGGCTGATCGTCGGCGAGCACGCGCTGGTGGTGGAGGCGTTCGTCTGTCGCCGCCCGGACGAGGCGCACCAGGAGGTCTACCGCTTCCTGTTGCGCCGCAACGCCAAGCTCTACGGCGTGCACTACACGATCGACAGTGTCGGCGACATCTACCTGCTCGGCCGGATCGGCCTGCACGCGGTCACACCGGACGAACTGGACCGGCTGCTCGGTCAGGTGCTGGAGGCCGCGGACGGCGACTTCAACGTGCTGCTGGAGATCGGCTTCGCCACGTCCATCAAGCGCGAATGGGAGTGGCGGACCTCCCGCGGCGAGTCGCTGGCCAACCTGAAGGCGTTCGAGCATCTGGCGAAGCCGGACGGTGACCAGAGGGTGTCCGACTCGTGACCCCGGTCCGGCCAACGCGCGTCCGCCGGCCTTCCGTCTGGGGTGCATGAGCAGACGAAAGAGTGGCTTGTCCGTCTCGGTCGCGGGGGTGGCTCTGCTTCTGGGGTTGACGGCTTGTTCCAGTAGCGGTGGTGACGCCGGATCGGCCGCGGGGATCGCCGCGCCGGCGCAGCCGAACAACGCCGCCGGACCTGGTTCGGGTGGTGCGCCCGCGGGCGGCGGCGGGGCGCAACAGGAGGCTCCGAAGCAGGAGCAGCAACCGCCCGCGCCGGTGCAGGAACGCAAGCTCGTGCAGACCGCGCGGATCGAGATGACCGTGAAGGACACGTTCGAGGCCGTCACCGCGGCCCGTTCGATCGCCACGAGCAACCAGGGGTTCACCGGGCAGGAGGAGTCCCGGGGCGACAAGGCGTCCATCACGCTGCGTATCCCGGCGGACAGGTTCGACGCGGCGCTGCGGCAGCTCGCCGACCTCGGCACCATCAAGGTCCAGCACAAACAGGCCGAGGACGTCACCGAACAGGTCGTCGACCTCGAATCCCGGGTGGCCACCTAGCGTGAGAGCGTCACCCGGATGCAGGCGCTGCTGGCCCGCGCGTCGAGTGTCTCGGAGATCGCGCAGATCGAAAGCGAGCTGACGCGCCGGCAGAGCGACCTGGAGTCGTTGCAGAGCAGGCGCGACGCGCTCACCGGCAAGGTCGCACTGTCCACAGTGACGCTTCAGTTCGGCAGGGAGAACGCGCCGCCGCCCGTGCCGGTCGAGGCCGCAGGCCCCGGCTTCTTCGACGGACTGTCCGAGGGCTGGGGCGCGTTCGGGGACTTCTTCACCGGGGTGACCCGGGTGTTCGGCGTGCTGCTGCCGTTCCTGGTGGCCTTCGGCATACCGGCCGGTCTGGCGCTCTACTTCCGACGCAGGCGTAGGAAACCGGCCACGCCGGTCACGGAAAGTGCTTGAGGCCAAGGCATCGTCACAGGACGGCCCGAGCGAGGGGGAGTCGCGTTCTCAGGCCGCCCTGTGACGCAAGTCCCGCACCGTACGCGTGGGGCGGGGGGCACCCCAGCGTCCCCAGCGGGGTGCGGCTCGACAGGGGAGACGAGCCGCGTCCGCCTCCGGCCGACCGGGGAGTGCGTGGGAGCCGGTCGGTGGAAGCTTTGTCAACTTGGCAGAACGCACGGGCGAGAGCAAGCCTGGCGCTTAACCCATTCGGGTTTTAACCGGGAAAAGAAGTCACAGTTCTGTTTCGGACACGGCCCGGTGGACAACTGGCTGTGGGCCGGTGCGCCGAAAGGCGTTGCCCGCGCACACCTGTTCGGGTGAAACCCGGCGGATCTGGCAGGCTCTGCGGTATGTCAGTCGGAACCCTGGTGTTGCTCCGCCACGGCGAGAGCGTGTGGAACGCACAGAACCTGTTCACCGGATGGGTGGACGTCCCCTTGTCCGAGAAGGGTGTCAAGGAGGCCGAGCGCGGCGGCCAGCTGCTGCGTGACGCGGACATCCTGCCCGACATCGTGCACACCTCGTTGCTGCGGCGGGCGATCTCGACCGCCAACATCGCGCTCGACGTGGCGGACCGGCACTGGATCCCGGTGCGCCGTGACTGGCGCCTGAACGAGCGCCACTACGGAGCGTTGCAGGGCAAGAACAAGAAGCAGACCCTGGACGAGTTCGGCGAGGAGCAGTTCATGCTCTGGCGCCGCAGCTACGACACCCCGCCGCCGCCGATCGAGCTGGGCTCGGAGTTCAGCCAGGACGCCGACACCCGGTACACGGACATCGAGGTGCCGCGCACGGAGTGCCTGAAGGACGTCGTCGCCCGATTCCTGCCGTACTGGGAATCAGCCGTCGTCCCCGACCTGCGCGCGGGCAAGACCGTGCTGCTCGCCGCGCACGGCAACTCGTTGCGCGCTCTGGTCAAGCACCTCGACGGGATCTCCGAGGAAGCGATCGCCGGCCTGAACATCCCGACCGGCATCCCGCTGCGCTACGACCTGGACGACGACCTGAAGCCGGTGACCGCGGGCGGAACGTACCTGGACCCGGACGCGGCGGCCGACGCGATCAAGGCCGTGGCCAACCAGGGCCGCTGACCCGCCCGGCGCCCAGCGAACCGCGGACGCGTCCCAGAGGCACGCGCAAGCACAGACGAGGCCTTCGCTGTGCTTGCGCACGGCGCGACAGGAACGCGTGTTCCGGTCAGATCAGGCCCAGCTCCCGGGCCCGGGCTCCGGCCTGGAACCGGGAATCGGCGCCCAGGGTGGCCAGCAGGTCGTTCACCCGGCGCCGGTAGATCCGCAACGGCATCCCCATCGCCTTCGCGGCTCGTGTGTCCGGGGCGCCGGAGCCGAGCAGCTCCAGGATGCGGGGTGCGATTTCCCACAGGTCGCCGTACGCGCGCTCGTAGTCGGCCAGGCTCTTCGACTGGCTCCAGACCGTGTTGAACAGGGTCAGCACCGCCTGCACCACGTTCGGGATCCAGACGACCGTGAACGTCCGGTCGTCGCCCGCGAGGATCGCCACCCGGCGGTCGACGATGATCGTCTCGTTCAGGTCACTCGTCGTGATCCGCACCTGCGCCCCGGTGGCCGCCACGTGCCGCGCGTGCTGCGCGCTCGTCGGGTCCAGGAGCACCCCCGGCCGGTAGAGCTTGCGGATCCGGCCCTGCATCGGCGGCTGGTTGTGCGAGGCCCATGTGCGCACGTCACTCGCGGCGAACGTCACTTCCCGGGCCTTGTCGAACAGGTGCCACGTGCGCTCGTACAGCTCGCGGTGCCCGCGTAGCACGACGACTCCAGCACGTGTCTCCATGAGGCTTCTGAGTCTTGTCTCGCCGACCCCGCTACGTCAACGGCTGGTCTTTTGGACACGATTGGGTGAACTGGGACTGACCTCCGGACGAACTTCGGGCCGAACGGTGTCGCGGGGATCACGGAAGGCCACTTCGGACTAGGACAATCGGCCCCCCGGCTGCTTACCATTCGGCTGTGACCGCACCGGCCTACCTGGCCTTGTCGATCTGCGCGCTGCTGATCGGCGGCATCGTCGGTTACTTCGTCGGCCGGGCTCGCAGCCGCGCGGCGGCCCGCGGGCCGTCGGGTCCGACGGTGGCCGATCTGATCCAGCAAATCGTCCATGACTCCCGCAACGGCGTAGCCGTGGTGAACCCGTTCGGGGGAGTCGTGCTCTACAACCCCCGCGCCGCCGAGCTCGGGGTCGTGCACAACAACAGACTCGACGACCGGGCCCGCAAGGCCGCCGAGAGCGTCGCCGAGAGCGGCGAGCCGATCGAGATCGACCTGACGCCCCTGGAGACCCGGGGACGGCAGCCGGAGGCCGTCCGCGCCGAGATCCGTCCGCTGGTCGAGGGCTTCACGGTGGTGGACGCGGCCGACGAGTCGGAGTCCGTGCGGCTGGAGGCGACCAGGCGCGACTTCGTCGCCAACGTCAGCCACGAGCTCAAGACCCCGGTCGGCGCGATGGCCCTGCTCGCCGAGGCCGTGCTGGACGCGGCCGACGACGCCGAGCACGTCCGCCGCTTCGGCGGCAAGATCCTGCGCGAGGCGACCCGGCTGGGCACGCTCGTCACCGAGTTGATCGCGCTCTCCCGGCTGACCGGGGCGGAGAAACTGCCGGAGCTCAACGCCGTCGACGTGGACGCGGTCGTGCAGGAGGCACTCGGCCGGGTCACGTTCACGCTGGAGTCCAGCGGGGTGGAGATCGCCACCGACGAACCCAGCGGCCTGCTCGTCGACGGCGACCGCACGCTGCTGGTCACCGCGCTGAGCAACCTGCTGGAAAACGCCGTCGCCTACTCACCGCCCGGCAGCCCGGTGTCGATCAGCCGCCGGATGCACGACGGGTACGTCGAGATCGCCGTGACCGACCGGGGCATCGGCATCGCCGACGACCACCAGCAGCGCGTGTTCGAGCGGTTCTACCGGGTCGACAAGGCCCGCTCGCGGGTCACCGGCGGCACCGGCCTGGGCCTGGCGATCGTCAAGCACGTCGCCGCCAACCACGGCGGCGAGGTCAAGCTGTGGAGCAAACCGGGGACGGGCTCCACGTTCACTCTCCGCATCCCGGCACGACGGGCGACCGGAGAACGAGTCCTCGCGCGCATACCCGCGCCGAGCACGGAAATCGAAACTGGAGGAGCGCTGTGACGAGGGTTCTCATTGTCGAGGACGAGGAGTCCTTCGCCGACCCGCTCGCCTTCCTGCTGCGCAAGGAAGGCTTCACCGCGGCCGTCGCCGGCACCGGTCAGCAGGCGCTCGAGGAGTTCGACCGCAACGGCGCCGACATCGTCCTGCTCGACCTGATGCTGCCCGGCATGAGCGGCACCGACGTGTGCAAGGCGCTGCGCCAGCGCTCGGCCGTCCCGGTGATCATGGTCACCGCCCGGGACAGCGAGATCGACAAGGTCGTCGGCCTGGAACTGGGCGCCGACGACTACGTCACCAAGCCGTACTCGGCGCGTGAGCTGATCGCGCGCGTTCGTGCCGTGCTGCGCCGCGGCGGCGAGGGCGGCCCCGAGAACGAACTGTTGCCGCAGGTCCTCGCCGCCGGCCCGGTCCGGATGGACGTCGAACGGCACGTGGTGACCGTGGACGGCGCCGAGGTGTCGTTGCCGCTCAAGGAGTTCGACCTGCTCGAGTACCTGCTGCGCAACGTCGGCCGGGTGCTGACCCGCGGCCAGCTGATCGACCGGGTCTGGGGCGCGGACTACGTCGGCGACACCAAGACGCTGGACGTGCACGTCAAGCGGCTGCGCTCGAAGATCGAACCGGACCCGTCCTCCCCGCGCCACCTGGTCACCGTCCGGGGCCTTGGGTACAAATTCGAGTCCTGACGAGCATGTGCCAGGCGGGCCGGTCCAACCGCCAGGTAACGTTTCGGTCTATGCGCCTAGGCGTACTCGATGTCGGGTCCAACACCGTCCACCTGTTGGTGGTGGACGCGCACCGGGGTGCCCACCCGCTCCCGGCGCGTTCCGAGAAGACGGTGCTGCGCCTGGCCGAGCGCATCAACAAGGCGGGTGAACTGTCGAAACATGGTGCGGACGAGCTCGTCCGCACCGTGGCGACGGCCAAGCGGTCGGCGGCCGGCCTCGGCTGCGAGGACCTCATGGCGTTCGCCACATCGGCGGTGCGTGAGGCGGACAACGCCGCCGCGGTGCTGGAGCGGGTGCGCACCGAGACCGGGGTGGACCTCCAGGTCCTCACCGGTGAGGACGAGGCGAGACTCACATTCCTGGCCGCGCGGCGGTGGTACGGCTGGTCCGCGGGCAGGCTGCTGGTGCTGGACATCGGCGGCGGCTCACTGGAGTTAGCGGTCGGCCGTGACGAGAATCCCGACCGGGCCGTGTCGGTCCCGTTCGGCGCGGGCAGGCTGACCAGGACGCGGTTCCGCAGCGACCCGCCGAGCCGCGCCGAGACCGCCGAGACGGCGGACTGGCTGGAAGATCAGCTTGCGCCGGTGGCCAAGAAGATGCTCAAGTACGGCGAACCCGATCGGGTGGTCGCGACATCGAAGACCTTTCGGTCACTGGCCAGGTTGACCGGTGCCGCGCCATCCTCATCCGGACCACGGGTGCGCCGGGTGCTCACCGAGGCCGGCCTGCGCCAGTTACTCGCGTTCATCTCCCGGATGTCCGCGAGCGACCTGGCCGAGCTGGAGGGTGTGAGCGCGAGCCGCGCGCACCAGTTGGTCGCGGGCGCGCTTGTGGCGCAAGCCACGATGCGCGCGTTAGGACAGCCGGAACTGGAGATCTGCCCGTGGGCCTTGCGCGAGGGTGTCATTCTGCGGCGGTTGGACCAGGAACCGAAATGACGGCGCGGAGCACTGGACTGTTGCGCCCGCATTGGGCACGGTGGAAGAGATGACACGAGGAGAGGAAGGGCCGGAGCGCACTCAGCGCACGGTGGCCGAGTTGCTCGCCAAGTATGGCGGCAGCTCGGATGAGAGCACGCCGCGCAGGCGCCGCCGCCGTGCCGATGACGCCGAGGAGACCGCTCCCCAGGCCATCATCGAGCGGGTCCTTTCCGACAGCGGCAACCTGCCCAGACTGCCGGCCGAGGACCAGGGCGGCGACCGGCGGCAACCGTCGACCGGCAGCAGGCACCGGCCGGTGCCCGGTGGCCAGTCGTCGGCCCAGCTGCCGAAGCCGAAGCCCGCGGCACCGCCGCCACCTCCACCGGCACCCGTCCCGCCACCCCAGGCCGCGCAGCAGACGCGGGCGATGCCGCCCGTCGCGCCACCGCCTCCCCCGGCGGAGCGCCGTGCGCCGACCGAGCAGCGCAGGCTGCCGCAGAACTCACAGTCGATGCCACGCCCGAAGCCGCAACCGCAGCCGAGCGCGCAGTGGCCGACACCACCTCCGGGCACAGCGCCGCCCGCCGAGCCGGGTGGCCTCGCCGCTCGCCTGGACGGCCGTCAGGACAGCCGCAGCGACATGCGTGTCCCGGCGGTCGAGCAGCCGCCGCGGATGCCGATCGAAGGCGTCACCGAGCAGATGCCCCGGATCCCGGACGAGCTGCCGCCAGGGCCGAACGCCGGTCCGGGCACGCACACGGGCCAGCACCCGGCGCCGCACCGCGTCGCCAGGTCCCAGCGGTCCATGCCGATGCCGCAGCCCGCGTTCCCCCAGCACGAACCGGACGAGCCGGACAACTACCCGACCGAGTACCACGGCTTCGAGCCGGTCGGCGCGGGCGGTGAGGCGACGCAGTTCGTCGAAGGCCTCGAACGTGAGGAGGACGACTACGACTCCCGGCCGTCGATGCCGTCGGTCGAGCACGCCCGCCCGGTGGCCGAGGACGACTTCGACGACCTGGACGAGCCGGAAGAGGAGGAGAAGTCCGGCTCGGCGGTCAAGGAGTGGCTGTCCATGGCCGGGCAGCTCGCCATCGGCGTGGTCGGTGGCGCGGCGCTCTGGCTGGGCTTCAACTGGCTGTGGGGCCAGCTGCCCGCCGCGGCGCTGATCGTCGCCCTCGTGGTGATCGTCGGTCTGGTCTGGGTGGTGCGCAAGATCCGGCGCGCCGACGACCTCCAGACCACGATCCTGACGGTCCTGGTCGGTCTGGTCGTCACGGTGTCGCCGGCGGCCATGCTCCTGCTAGCCAAGTAGTGGCCCGCATCCCGGTCGGACTGTCGACGGCGTCCGTATGGCCTCAGAACGCGGCCGCAGGCTTCCAGATCGCGGGCGCCCTGGGCTACGACGGCGTCGAAGTGATGGTCTGGGCCGACGTGATCAGCCAGGACGTCGACGCGTTGCGCCGCTGCGCCCGTAACCACGGCGTGCCAGTGCTCGCCGTGCACGCGCCGTGCCTGCTGATCACGCAACGGATCTGGTCGCCGGACCCAGAGGTACGGCTACGCCGTGCCGTCGAGGCCGCCGTCGACCTGCACGCGCCCACGGTCGTCGTGCACCCGCCCTTCCGTTGGCAACGCCGTTACGCCGACAAGTTTCCGGATCTGGTGGCGTCCTTGGAAGACGAGTCCGGCGTCGCCATCGCGGTCGAGAACATGTTCCCGGTCAAACCGTTGGCGCGAGCCAGAAGCATGTCGGCGTTCACGCCGTCGACCGACCCGACCGACGCGGGCCACCGCCACTACACGCTGGACCTCTCGCACACTGCCGCCGCGCAGGAAGACGCACTGGCACTGGCGAAACGCATGGGTTCCGGCCTCCGGCACATCCACCTCGCGGACGGCACCGGCCTGCCGCGCGACGAACACCTCGTGCCGGGCCGCGGCAACCAGCCCTGCGCCGAGCTCTGCGAAACGCTGGCAGCAAACGGGTTCGACGGCCAGGTGGTCCTGGAGACCAACACCCGCAACGCCCGCAACCCCGCCGAACGCGCCAAGGACCTCGCCGAGGCGTTGTTGTTCGCGCGCCTGCACCTCGACCGCTGACGCCCGTACCGATGGCACCTTCGGCAAATCCGGTTGTCCACAACCGCCCGGCAACCCTTTGACCAGCCCCAACCCCGACTAGAATGGAAGCGGGGCCGGCCCCCGGGAAGGGCGGGGGCATACCTGGGGGCGGGTGATGGCGAATGCGTGGTGGACGGCGGGTTCCGGGCGCACGGCCCTGAGGCGTGTCCACCATTCCGGCACCGCGTGTCCACCATTCCGGCACCGCGAGTCGCACATTGCGGCACGGTGAGATGCGCTTTGCGGCACGCGGGATGCGCTTCGCGGCGCCGTGGATCGCGCATTGCCGTGCTGTGAGATGGGCTTCGCGGCGCCGTGGGTGGCGCTTCGCGGCACGCGGGATGCGCTTCGCGGCAGCGTGGGTCGCGCTTGCGGCAGCGTGAGATGGGCTTCGCGGCAGCGTGGATTCGCGCCGGGCTTTCGGTGGCGCGTGGTCACAAAAGGGATCCAGGCCGAAATGATCTTGCCGTGGGGTCGTAGAGTCTGTCCGTGCACCCGCTGCGATCGCTGATCCTCGCGGCGGCCGGCAACGACGCGATCCGTCGATTGGTCGCCACCGCCCCGGTCAGCCGAGATGTCGTCCGGCGGTTCGTCGCCGGGGACCGGACGGCCGACGCGATCGGCGTGACCCGGGACCTCGTCGCCTCCGGGAGGTCGGTCACCCTCGACCACCTCGGCGAGGACGTCACCGACGCCCAGCAGGCCGATCTGAACGTCCGCGCCTACCTCGAACTGCTCGACGCCCTGCACGCCGAGGGCCTTTCGGCCAGGGCCGAGGTGAGCGTCAAACTGTCCGCCGTCGGCCAGAAGCTGGACGAGCGGGTGGCGTTGGCCAATGCATCACGCGTATGTGCCGCCGCCGAACAGTGCGGCACCACGGTCACCCTCGACATGGAGGACCACACCACCACCGACTCGACTCTCCGCGTGCTCGCCGAACTGCGCCGCACCTGGCCGTCGACCGGGGCCGTCCTGCAGAGCTACCTGCGTCGCACGCTCGACGACTGCGTCGCGCTCGCGGACACCCGTGTCCGGTTGGTGAAGGGTGCGTACGACGAACCGGAGTCGGTCGCGTTCCGCGGGCACGAGGTCGACCTCGGCTATGTCCGCTGTGTGAACGCTCTCTTCGCCGGCGATGGGTACCCGATGTTCGCAACCCACGACCCCCGTCTGGTGCGTATCGTCGCTGAACGGGCGCGTTGGTATGACCGGAAGCCGGGGACCTACGAGTACCAGATGCTTTTCGGAGTCCGGCCAGACGAACAGCGCCGGTTGGCGAGGGAGGGGGAGACTGTGCGGGTCTACGTGCCCTATGGCTCTCAATGGTACGGCTATCTGATGCGTCGGCTGGCCGAAAGACCCGCCAACACAACGTTCTTCGCGCGCGCACTGGTCAGCTATTCGTGAACGGGCGAGGAAGTAACGTGATCTCGTTCAGTACAGCCGCCGCCATCCGGCCGCTCGGCGATGGCACTTTCACCGCCGAACTGCCCGCGGAGTGGACGGTCGGCGGCAAACCGCACGGCGGTTTCCTGCTCGCGCTGCTCGCCAAGACGGCGGTCGCGTTGCACACCGGCAACGGCACGCCGTTGGTGGACCCGCTGGCGGTGAGCGCGCAGTTCCTGCACTCGCCTGGCGTCGGTCCTGCCTTGCTGCGTACCGAGGTCCGCAAGACCGGCAGGCAGGCGACTGTGGTCGCGGTCAACCTCGAACAGCGGGGCCGTAGCTGCATCGAGGCCGTGATCACCACGGGCAGGTTGCCGCGCGACCGTGCCGCGTGGACGGATCTGCCGAACCAGTCCGCCGAACCGCCCGGCAACGCCATCGACATCTCCACGCTGCCGTCGGCGTCGATGTTCCGGCTGACCGAGGGCTGCGACGTGCGGCTTGACCCGTCCGGCGCGGGATTCCTGCACGGACACGTCGGCGACCCGTTGCGGTTACGGCTGTGGGCGCGTCCACGCGGCGAGCACGCGGACCCGTTGTTCGCGCTTGTCGCCGGGGACATCTCGATGCCGGTCACGTTCAACCTCGGCCGCATGGGCTGGTCCCCCACTGTGCAGCTGACCGCGTTGTTGAGGTCGCGGCCCGCGCCGGGCTGGCTGCGTATCCAGGTCGACTGCCGGGCCGTGCACGGCGCGTGGTTCGACTCGGACGCCACCGTGGTCGACTCGACGGGCCGCCTGGTCTGTCAGGCCCGGCAGCTGGCCCTGACGGCGACGACCGGCTGATCTGGCACGCTTACGGGTCATGACGACCATCGCTGTGCTGGGGGCTGGCAAGATCGGTGAGGCGCTGCTGTCCGGGCTGCTGTCCGGCGGGCGCAAGCCGGAGGAGCTGCTGTTCACCGAGCGCTACGAGGTGCGCGCGGCCGAGCTGACCAAGCAGTACGGCCTGCGCGCGGTCGACGTGCCCACCGCGGCCGCCGAGGCCGAGGTGCTTGTCGTCGCGGTGAAGCCCCAGGACATCGACCCGGTGCTGGCGGACCTCGCGCCGGTCGTCAACGACCGCAACCTGGTCGTCTCGCTGTGCGCGGGCCTGCCGACGTCGCTGTACGAGCGCAAGCTGCCCGACAGCGTGCCGGTCGTCCGGGTGATGCCGAACACGCCGATGCTGGTCGGCAAGGCGATGAGCGTGATCTCGCCGGGAAAGCACGCCAAGCCGGAGCACCTGGACCTGGTCGAGGAGCTGCTGTCCACGGTCGGCGAGGTGATCAGGCTGCCCGAGCCGCAGCAGGACGCGGTGACCGCGCTGTCCGGCTCCGGCCCGGCGTACTTCTTCTACCTGGTCGAGGCCATGATCGACGCGGGCATCCTGCTCGGCCTGCCGCGCAACATCAGCGAGAAGCTGATCATCCAGTCGGCGGTCGGCGCGGCGACGATGCTGGCCGAGACCGGAACGCACCCGGTGATCCTGCGGGAGGCCGTCACGTCGCCCGCGGGTACGACGATCATGGCGATCCGGGAGCTGGAGAAGCACGGCGTGCGGGCCGCCCTGCTGGCCGCGATCGAGGCCGCGCGGGACCGTTCGCAGGAGCTCGGCAAGGCGCACGAGGACTGATCCAGGCTGCTCACGTGGGGTGATGCGGCGTAGCCCTCATGGAGGTCGCATGTGTCACACGTGTCCCGCTACTCTCTTGAGAAGCACGTGCGTGTCGATACTGTCGATGGGGAAGATCGGCAGCGCGACGCGTGGCTAAGGACGCGTGAACCATGCCGACCAACAAGAGAAGTGAACCCACCACGATCACCCAGGTGCAGTTCCTGACCGTGGCCGAGGTGGCCAAGATGATGCGGGTCTCGAAGATGACCGTGTACCGGCTGGTGCACTCCGGCGAACTGCCCGCGGTGCGGGTCGGGAAGTCGTTCCGGGTACCGGAGAAGGCGGTCCACACCTACCTCGAGAACGCCTACTTCGACGCTGGATGAAACCACCGGGCGACCGCCGGGTAAACTCGGCGGTCGTTCGTGCGTATGCCCTGAAAGCGGCCCTGCGCGCAAGACGATCCACCAACAGACAAGGCAAGGAACCCGTATGGGCTCGGTTATCAAGAAGCGACGCAAGCGCATGTCCAAGAAGAAGCACCGCAAGTTGCTGCGCAAGACCAGGCACGCGCGTCGTAAGCAGGGCAAGTAACCGGCTTGAGCCGATCGGGTGATAACTGCTGGAACCCGCGTGACCTGCGTTAATACCTCGTTTCTCGGTACGGGTCCTGGCGCGGCGGGCGAGTAGGCTTCCGGCCGTCAGCACGCCTGTAGAGGGGATCGAATGACGCCCAAGGTCGTCTTGGTCACCGGTGCAGGCGGGTACGTCGGAGCACATCTGGCCGCACGCCTCGCCGCCGACCCGGACATCGAGCGAGTGCTCGGAGTGGACACCGCTCCGCCCGCCAGGGACCTGTTGAAGTCCATGGGCCGGGCGGAGTTCGTCCGCGCCGACATCCGCAACCCGCTGATCGCCAAGGTCATCTCCTCGGCGCGGGTGGACACGGTCGTGCACGCCGCGACCACGACCGGCCCGCCGGGACCGGCCCGCCGCACGGCGATCAAAGAGATGAACGTGATCGGCACCATGCAGCTGCTGGCGGCCTGCCAGCGTTCGCCGCAGGTCGGCAAGCTCGTGGTGAAGTCCAGCGCGGCGGTCTACGGCGCGGGTGCGCGCGTGCCCGCCGTCTGCACCGAGGACATGGCGCCGAAGGACATCTCCAGCAGCGGGTACGTCAAGGACGCGGTCGAAGTCGAGGGGTACGTGCGCGGTTTCGCACGCCGTCGTCCTGACGTGCGTGTGACCACCTTGCGCCTGACGAACCTGATCGGACCGGGCATCGACACCGTGCTCACGCGGTATTTCTCCTTGCCCGTCGTGCCGACCGTGCTCGGCTACGACGCGCGCGTGCAGTTGCTGCACCCGGAGGACGCGTTGGCCGTCCTCGAACGCGCCACCACAGCCGACCATCCCGGCGTGTACAACGTCGGCGGGGACGGTGTGCTCACGTTGTCCCAGGCGATCCGCCGGGCCGGCCGCGTCAACGTGCCGGTGCCGCGAGTCGCCATGCCCGCGGCCGCACGCGTGTTCCGCAACGCTCGCGGCGTGGACTTCTCGAACGACCAGATCCAGTTCCTGAACTTCGGCCGAGTCGTGGACACCACCCGGCTGAAACGGGATTTCGGCTTCACGCCGCGGTGGAGCACGCGTCAGGCGTTCGATGACTACGTACACGGCCGAGGCATGCACCCGGTGCTGAACCCGGAGCGCCTCGCCGTCCTGGAGAACAGGATCCGCCGAACCGATGGGTGAAAGGCTCATGCAGGAAGCCAGAGTGATTCCGCTGCGCAGCCCCGAACAACGTCGTCGGTCAAACCGCACCGCTGGTCCTGGGAGGAACGGCGCCGCCCGGCCGGCTGTCGCGCCCACCCCGTTGCGTCCCGCTGCACAACCCGCCGGCGGCGTGCAACAACGCCTCGCCGACGCGATCGGGTTCCTGAGAAAGCGGCTGACCGGGGACTACGCGGTCGACGAGTTCGGGTTCGACGAGCAGCTCACCGAGAACGTCATCCTGCCGCCGCTGCGGCTGATCTACGAGAAGTACTTCCGGGTCGAGGCGATCGGCACCGGGAACCTGCCGTCCGAGGGCGGCGCGCTGATCGTGTCGAACCACTCCGGCACGGTGCCGCTGGACTCGGTGATGACCGGGATCGCGGTGCACGAGAACACCTCGCCGAACCGCTACCTGCGGATGCTCGGCGCCGACCTGGTGTTCCAGGTGCCGGTGCTGGGCGCGCTGGCCCGCAAGACCGGCCAGACGCTGGCGTGCAACGCCGACGCCGAGCGGCTGCTGACCGCGGGTGAACTGGTCGGCGTGTGGCCGGAGGGCTTCAAGGGCATCGGCAAGCCGTTCTCCGACCGGTACAAGCTCCAGCGGTTCGGCCGGGGCGGGTTCGTCTCGGCCGCGCTGAGGACCGGTGTTCCGATCATCCCGGTGTCGGTGGTGGGCGCCGAGGAGATCTACCCGAAGATCGGCGACCTCAAGCCGCTCGCCCGGCTGCTCGGGTTCCCGTACTTCCCGGTCACGCCGACGTTCCCGCTGCTGGGCCCGCTCGGTGCGATCCCGTTGCCGTCGAAGTGGTACATCGAGTTCGGCGAGCCGATCCGGACCGACCGGCACGACCCGGCCGACGCGGACGACCCGATGATCGTGTTCAACCTCTCCGACCAGGTGCGGGAAACCATCCAGCAGACGCTGTACCGGTTGCTGGCGCAGCGTCCGGGCATCTTCCGGGGCTGACGCGACCGAGCGCGTAACTGTCGGTCGCCCCGGTTCGTTATCCAGGTGTGGACAGCGGACCGACTGGTGACCAGGCCGAGCGTTTTGCCCGTGCCCTGGACGCCGGCGCCGCCGGCCCCGAGTTCGAGACCGAGCTCGCGATCGTCGCCGCGTTGCGTGGCCTGGACATCGGACCGGACGAGGCGGCGCGGGCGCGGATGCTGGCCAAGGCCACGCCCGCGATCAGCTCGCGCCGCGGCCGGTTTCTCGTCGCGGCCGCGGCGGCCGTGGTCCTGGTCTTCGCGCTGGCCGGGATGAGCCTGCTGCTGTCACGTGACGCTTTGCCCGGCGACACGTTGTACGGCGTCAAGCGCACCGCCGAGGCGGCGTCACTCGGGCTGACGTTCGGTGACGAGTCCAAGGCCCTGAAACACCTGGAGTTCGCCAATGCCAGGGTCGGCGAGCTGGAGACCCTGGCGCAGCGCCATCCCGATCCGGCCGATGCCCCGGTCGGCGGGTACCTCACCGCGTTGACGGACTTCGACGCCGACGCGACGCAGGCCGCACGCCAGCTGATCGCCCTGGCCACGCGCGGCGACGTGCGGCAGCTCGACTCCCTGCGGGCGTGGGCCGGTCAGCAGAAGAGCAGGCTGATCGCGGTGCACCCGCAGTTGCCGCCGCAGGTGCAGAGCCGTACCGAGACGTCCCGGCAACTTCTGGACAAGATCGCCGGCCGTGCGGAGGTCTTGCTGGGACGGGCTGACTGCTACCAGATCACCACCGGCAGCTCGGACGAGGTGGGCGCGTTGCCCGCCACCGACGCGTGCCACCGCGACACATCGAACAGCGTTGCGCCCGGTGCCCCGAGCGCCCCCGTACAGCCTGTGCCACCTCGGATTCAAGCCTCCTACCCCGCACCACCACCCGTGCCCGCACAGCCGACACCACCGCCCGCCGTGACCTCCGCTCCGCCAGTCCCGTTGGTGCCCGCTCCGGCACCGACACCCAGCATCCCGACGCCCGCCGTGCCGACGGCGCCCAGCCAGCCGCGGTTGCCCGTGCCGATTCTGGAAGTTCCCCCCTTGCTGCCTGGACTCCCGGCGATCCGCGTCGGGTGACGCCGTTCGGGTCAGTACCCTGTCTGGATGGGGGTAACTCGTAACGTTCCCGGAGGCTCGGTGGTGACCCGCAGGCGCGACAAGGACAAGCAACCGGAGCTCGAGCGGCTGGCCGCGCTCGCCGGTGCGGCGTCCGCCGACGCCGCTGTCGCGATGGAGACCGAAGCCCCGCCGGTGACCGGTCCGCCCGACCTCACCGCGGCCGCGTTCTTCGACGTGGACAACACGATGATGATGGGCGCGTCGATCTTCCACTTCGCCCGCGGGATGGCCGCCCGCAAGTTCTTCACCACCGGTGACCTCGCCCGGTTCGCGCTCGAACAGGCCAAGTTCCGGCTGATCGGCAGCGAGAGCAAGGAAGGCATCCGCAGGAGCAGGGAGACGGGCCTGAGCTTCATCGCCGGCCACAGCGTCGAGGAGATGCGGGCGCACGGCGAGGAGATCTACGACGAGCTGATGGCCGACAAGATCTGGGCGGGCACCCGTGCCCTCGCCCAGATGCACATGGACGCCGGTCAGCGCGTCTGGCTCGTCACCGCCACCCCGGTCGACCTCGCCGCGATCATCGCCCGCCGCCTCGGTCTGACCGGTGCCCTGGGCACGGTCCTCGGCAGTGAGAACGGTGTCTACACCGGCAAGCTCGTCGGCGACATGTTGCACGGCCGGGCCAAAGCCCACGCCGTCCGCGCTCTCGCCGCGCGGGAAGGCCTGGATTTGCGTCGCTGCACGGCCTACTCGGACTCGGTGAACGACGTGCCGATGCTGTCGGTCGTGGGCACGGCCGTGGCGATCAACCCCGACGGCGAGTTGCGGGACGTGGCCCGCAAACGCGGCTGGGAGATCAGGGACTTCCGGACCGGCCGCAAGGCGGCCAAGATCGGTGTCCCGTCCGTGCTCGGCGCCGGTGCTCTGGCCGGTGCGATCGCGGCAGGCCTGGCGTACCGCAAACGCTTGTCCTAGCGCGGTTTCAGGCTCCGGTGACGGTGCGGCACCAGATCTCCGCGCAGGTGGTCCCGGCGGCGTGCAGGTCCTGTTCGTCGCCGTTCTGCGACGCGAGGTAGAAGGCTCGTTCGGTCATCCAGCACAGTGTGTGCGCGAGTGCCGCCGCACCGGTCGGTCCTGGTCCGTCGGAAACTCCCGCACGGACAAGGACCTTGGTCATGGCGTCGATGTAGACCGCCACGGTGTCGTTCCACAGCCGCTCGATCTCCGGCACGCTCGGCGAGAAGTCCACGGCCGCGCGCATCACGCGGCCGTGCTCCCGCCACATCTTCTCCGTCAGGCGCACGGCGCCGCGCACGGTCTCCAACGGCGGTGAGTCGACGTCGTCCGAAGCGGCGCGTGCGTCCTCGACCAGCACGGCGACTGTTCGCGCGACCAGTGCGGTGAGGACTTCCTGCTTGGAGCCGAAGTAGAAGTAGAGCGAAGCGCGGGAGATCCCCGCCCCCTTCGCGATCGTCTCCACGGTCATCGGCTCGACGTGCTCGTGGTCCAACAGCGCCTCGGCGGTGTCGAGGATGGCTTGTTCGCGAAGGTCGCCTTTGCGCGGCGTGTCACGCCGTTTGCGCGTGGTGGCCATGTCGCGCCGTCACCTCCATGCTTCGCCGTGCCGGAACCAGCGGGCAGATCTTGTCACGAGAGCTGGTGGCCCTCGGGGAAGTCGGTCGAGCGGGACAGGTCCGCCCACTGCTGGATCTCCTCGTCGACCGCCGCACGGCCCGCGGTGACCAGTCGCAGCGCGTCGGAACCGAGCACCAGGTGCGTCGGCGGAGCAGGTGACTCCAGGACGGTCAGTACCGCCTCGGCCGCCTTCGCCGGATTGCCCAACTGGTTGCCGCTGGCCGCTTGGCGTGCCGCACGAATGGGCTCGAACAACGTGTCGTAGTCCGCGATCGAACGGTCCGAGCGGACCATGGACCGGCCTGCCCAGTCCGTCCGGAACGAGCCGGGTTCGATCAGCGTGACGTGCACGCCGAACCCGGCCACCTCCTTGCTGACGGCTTCGAGGATGCCCTCGACGGCGTACTTGCTGCCGCAGTAGTAGGCCAGCCCGGGCACGGTCATCAACCCGCCCATCGAGCTGACCGCGAAGATGTGCCCGGAACGGCGCTTCCGCATGGCGGGCAGGACGGCCTGCACGGTGGCGACCACGCCGAAGACGTTGGTGGCGAACTGGGCCCGCAGTTCGGCCATCGGCGACTCCTCGAACACGCCCTCGTGGCCGTAGCCGGCGTTGGCGATCAGCACGTCGATCGGCCCGATCTCGGCTTCCACCTCCTCGACGAGCGCGAAGACCGCGTCGTCCACGGTGACGTCCAGCAGCCGGGCGATCGCCCGCTCCGGCTGCAACGCCTCGAAGGCGGCCAGGTCGTCCGGCCGCCGGACGGTGCCGACGACGGTGTGCCCGGCCGCGAGCGCGCCCTGGGCGAACGCCCGGCCGAGGCCGCTGCTGACGCCGGTGATCAGAAAGGTCTTGGTCATGGTCACTCCGGTTTCGGGATGGTCCTCCCCGAAAAATCTACACCATGTCGACTTTAAACAACACGACGTCGAAAAACGCGGGCGGAGTGCGACCCCGAACGGGGGTCGGAGGGGTTCAGCGCAGGCCGGTGGGCAGCAGCTGGGCGAGACGGCGCACGGCTCGGTGCTGTAACGCCTTGATGGCGCCTTCGTTGCGGTGCATCAGCTCTGCCGTCTCCGCGACGGACAGGCCCTGTAAGAAGCGCAGGGCGATGCACTCGCGCTGGTCGTCGCCGAGTTGCTGGATGCACTTCAGCAACTCGGCGTTGGTGATCTTGGAGAGCACCTGCTGCTCGGGACCTGCCTGCACCGTCCGGCCGTCGTCCACCTCGGCCTTGGTCACCTCGAGCCGGTAGCGGCTGGACTTGACGTGGTCCAGGACGAGGTTGCGGGCGATGGTCACCAGCCAGGCGCCGACGTCACGGCCCTGGTAGCTGACCGACGTGATGCGTCGCAGGGCTCGCAGGAAGGTCTCGCTGGTGACGTCCTCGGCGAGTTCCTTGTCGCCCAGGCGGATCAGGACATACCGGTAGACAACGTCGACATAACGCCCATAGAGCTTGCCGAAAGCCGAGGTGTCGCCGCGCTGGGCACTGTGCACCAGGTCCCAGGCCTGGCGGTGCTCGGCGTCCGGCTCCTGTTCCGAGCCGGCATCCAGCCGTGTCTCGGCGCTGGAACGCGCCTGCCACGACGGTGAAGGCATCGGTACTCCCTCGTCGGTTCCCTGGGCGACCGCACCGCCGCACCAGAGCCGTAACGCAGCATACGTGTTGTTACTGCAAAGTAGGTAGCGGGTCGAAGTATGAGAATGAGACACGAGAAGAGCACCTGCATGACGCGAGTGGGGCATGCCACACTGCGTGTCGCGAGAAGGCCACGACAGAAGTGAGGTTCGCATGAGCGAGGCGCCGCGCAACGTGTCCGACCTGGTCGCCAACGCGGCCGAGCGGGTGCCGGACCGCCTCGCGTTCGCCGAAGCGGCCACCGACAACGCGGTGAGCTGGGCAAAGCTCGACAACGCGGTGAACGCCGAGGCCCGCCGCCTGCTCGACGCGGACGTACAACCGGGCGACCGGGTCGCCATCCAGCTGCCCACCGGCATCGGGTTTGTCATCGCCCTGTTCGGGGCGATTCGCGCCGGTGCGGTGGCCGTGCCGATGGCGGCCGACCTGCCCGGCCGCGAGCGCGAGCGAATCCTCGAAGACAGCAGGCCGAAGGTCGTCACCGACCAGGCGCCCGACCTGAACGCCTCCGCCGACCTGGTCCGGGGAGCGCCGGGCGGCGAGGACATCGCGCTGCTGTGCTACACGTCCGGCACGGCGGGCACGCCACGTGGTGTCATGTTGTCGCACCGGGCCCTGCTGGCGAACGTCGAACAGTGCGCCTCGCTCAAGCCCGCACCGGTGTCGTCGACTGACCGGGTCCTGCTGGCCGTGCCCCTCTTTCACGCGTACGGCCTCGGCCCGGGACTGTTCCAGGTCGCGTCGGCCGGGGCGAGCGGCGTGCTGATGGACCACTTCAGCGTCGAGCCCGCGCTGCGGGCGTGCGAGGACTTCCGGATCACCGTGATCGTCGGCGTCCCGCCCATGTACCAAGCGTTCGCGCAGGTGCCCGCCGAGCGGCTGGCCGGCGCTCTGTCCACGTTGCGCCTGCTCACCTCCGGTGCCGCGCCGCTCGAACCCAGCGTGCTCACGGCCATGAATCGCGCCACCGGTTTGAACGTGTACGAGGGCTACGGCCTCACCGAGACCGGTCCCGTGCTCACGTGGACCCTCGTGGGAGGCGTGGCCAAACCGGGTTCGGTGGGAAGGCCGCTGCCCGGCGTCGAGCTACGGCTCGTCGACAGCGACGGCACACCAGGCGGTGACGACGAGGACGAGGACGCGGGTGTCGTGTCCGTTCGCGGCCCCAACCTGTTCAGCGGGTACTGGCCGGACGGCGCGCACGGTCCCGACGCCGAAGGATGGTTCCGTACCGGCGATGTCGGCTACCTCGACAACGACGGTGACCTGCACCTGGTCGACCGCGCCAACGACCTGATCATCGTGAACGGCTTCAACGTGTACCCGCACGAGGTCGAGCAGGTCCTCGGCGAACTCACCGAGGTCGCCGAAGCCGCCGCGGTCGGCATCCCCGACGAGCGCAGCGGCGAGCGCGTCAAGGCCGTGCTCGTGCTGCGGGAAGGCGCCGAACTGACCGAGGACCAGGTCCGCGACCACTGCGCCGCGCGCCTGGCGAAGTTCAAGGTGCCGGGGCTCGTCGAGTTCGTCACCGCGCTGCCGCACTCCATCACCGGCAAGCTGCGGCGCGCGTCGCTGCGCAAGGCGGATAGCGTGTAACCGTGGCACATGTGACCGTGATGACCAGGCAGGGCTGTCACGCCTGCGAGGTCGCCGAAGCCGACATCGCTCGGATCTGCGGCGAGCTCGGCGTCCCCTGGTCCGCGGAGGACGTCGACAGCGACCCGGAACTGCGCGCGGAGTACGGCGACCGGGTCCCTGTCATCCTGATCGACGACAGGGAACACGGGTACTGGAAGGTCGAGGAGCCGCGGCTGCGCGCGGCCCTCGGCAGTCCGTGATCATGGCCTGGACGACCTCGGTGAACTTGGCCTCGGTGTAGGTCGGGGGAGGTCCTCCCTGATCGGAGAACACACGTTCGCGCGTGGTGTCGTTCAGGGGAGCGGGAACGTAACGGACTTCTTACCGATCGTCGTGCACGGGTGCGAGCCGAGTGGTTCGAGGCGTCGAATGGATGTCGTGGAGAACTCTGACAACAGGCTGTCGGCAGGCCGGGCGATCTGGGCGGCTGTCCTCGGCGTCGTTTCGGCGGTGGCGGCCGGGCACCTCGTCGCGGGACTGCTCGACGCCAACGCGTCGCCGTTCCTCGCGGTCGGCAACACCGCGATCGACATCACGCCCGCGCCGGTCAAGGACTGGGCCATCGCCACGTTCGGCACCGCCGACAAGGTCGTGCTGCTGACGGGCATGGCCGTGGTGTTGCTCGGGTTCGCCGCGCTCGCAGGCCTGCTGTCACGGCAGAGCCCTGCCCCGGGCACGGTCGTTGCCGTCGTGGTCGGCGCCCTCGGGCTGATCGCGGTGATGGTCCGGCCCGATCTGGGCCAGTTGGCGATCCTCGCGCCGCTCGCCAGCCTCTTCGCCGGAGTGGCCGTCTTCCGGTTGATGCACCGGCTGTCCCGGCCGCCGATCGAGTCGGCGGACCGCCGCAAGTTCCTGCAGACATCAGCAGGCGTCGTCGCCGGAGTCGGGCTCGCCGGGGTCGGTGGCCAGTTGCTGGGCAGCCGTACCGACGTCGAAGGCTCCCGTGCCGCGATCGGCCAGCTGACACCGGCCACACCCGCCGCGCCGGTCCCTGCCGGTGCGGACTTCGTGCCGCACACCGCGCGGTTCGTGACGTCGAACCGGGACTTCTACCGGATCGACACCGCCCTGAGCGTGCCGAAAGTCCGTGCCGAGGACTGGGTCCTGCGCATCCATGGCGCGGTCGACAACGAACTGACCCTGCGTTACGAGGACATCCGGCGCTTTCCGCTGGTCGAACGCACGGTGACGCTGGCGTGTGTGTCCAACGAGGTCGGCGGGGACCTGATCTCCACCTCGAACTTCATCGGCGTGCCGCTCAAGGACGTCCTCGCGGGCGCGGGCGTGAAACCCGGTGCCGACCAACTGTTCTCCACCAGTGCCGACGGCTGGACCTGCGGCACGCCCGTCGCCGACATCATGGAACGCGGCCTGCTCGCGATCGGCATGAACGGCGAGCCACTGCCCGTCGAGCACGGTTTCCCGGCCCGGATGGTGGTGCCTGGCCTCTACGGTTACGTCTCTGCGACGAAGTGGGTTGTAGACATGGAGTTCAACCGGTTCGCCGACAAGGAGGCGTACTGGCTGGAACGAGGCTGGGCGCAACGCGGCCCGATCAAGACCCAGTCCCGGATCGACACACCACGCGGGTCGGCCAAGGCGGGCAAGGTCACCGTCGCGGGCGTCGCGTGGGCACAGACCCGGGGCATCGCGAAAGTGGAGGTCCGTGCCGACGAGCAGGACTGGGTCCCGGCGAGCCTGGCGACGGAGGTGAACCCGGACACGTGGCGAATGTGGCAGACAGACCTGGAACTGGCCCCTGGCGAGCACACGATCCAGTGCCGGGCCACCGACCGCACCGGCTACACCCAGACGGACGCGCTCGCCGCCCCCGCCCCCGACGGCGCGACCGGCTGGCACACGGTGAGCATCAGCGTGAGCTAGCCGTTTCGTGTGCGGGCTACGTCGGTCTTCGGGAGGCAGCGGAGGCGTGGCGCGGCTGGTTGGCTCTTCGTGATCGGCGGCGTGAGCTGGCTTCAGCGTCGTGGCTGTTCCGGTGTGAGCCGGTGGAAGTGCGGCGCCATCGGTTGGCACACGGCGACCAGCACCAGTCAGCCTCAGCGCCGCGTGATTGGTTGGCAGGCGGCCTTCCCTGTGGGTTGCGGCTGGCGCCGGGCGATCGGTCGGCAGGCGGTCAACCTTGCGGATTGAGGTTCGCCTTGGCACCCCGCGAATGGTCGGCAGGCGGCCTTCCCTGTGGGGTGTGGGTGGCTTCGGGGCCGCGCGATTGGTTGACGGGCGGCCATCTTTGCGGATCGCGGCTCGCCTCAGCGCCACGCGACCGGGGCACGCGTGGCGTCCTTCACTGTGAGCAACCCCGCACCTCAAGCGGAGGACTGGCCGAAGCGCACCCCAGCCGCCGAAGAACCCCAGTGCGGCCGGAACGCGATGACCAGCGCGTACAAGATCCTCAGCGTGAGTTTGCCAACACCCACCCGAGTGAATCTCGTGCGAACGGACCGTTCACACCGTCCTCACACTTGCGAACCCCCTGCTCAGCCCGCACCGCCGGTAGACTGGAGCGGGGCTGCCCCCCGGGAGTGGTGGGGGGTGCGCTGGGGGAGTTTGATCACGGAAAAAGGTGTCTTGAGCTGCGGATTCGTCCGGTTGAGGCGGCTCGGGGGGAGTTGGCGGATGTGGACGAGGCCTGTCATGCCGGTCGCGCCCTGACGGCGCGTGCCGGGGTGGTTTTCCGCGGTAGTCCGTCAAGTCACGTTCCGCGCCGCGCCAGGGCCGGGGATGCTGACCGAATGGGGTCGTCGGACCAGGCCGTTGTGAACCGCGTCAAGCCCAGTTCCAGCCACTTTGTGCATTCGTTCACAAGTGGCTACCGTAAGCACATCACCCCGGACGCCTTCCAGTCTCCGGTGGTTGTGCGAACAGTCCGGGTTTCGGTGAGGAGTAGCAGCGTGGCGGCAGCGCGTGGGCAGCGTGGCGGTGACCGGGATGTTCCTGCCGCACCCAACGCAGCCGAAGTCACCATGCCGATCCCGCCTGTCTCCGACACGCCCATGCAGCGCGCGCGGGCGATCCCCGAGGCCGCCGTGGCCAGGCTCGCGGTCTACCTCCGCGTCCTGTCCGGGATGGCCGAGCAGGGCATCGTCACCCTTTCCTCCGAGGAACTCGCCGCCGCCGCCGGTGTGAACTCCGCCAAGCTGCGCAAGGACCTCTCCTACATCGGTTCCTACGGCACGCGGGGCGTCGGTTACGAGGTCAGCGTGCTCGTCGACCAGATCGAGCGCATCCTCGGTCTCACCCGCAGCCACAGCGTCGCCGTGGTCGGAATCGGTAACCTCGGGCACGCTCTCGCCAACTACGGCGGGTTCCCGAGCAGGGGGTTCCCCGTGGCCGCGCTCTTCGACGTCGACCCCGATCTGGTCGGGGTGCCCGTCGGCGGCCTCCCGGTGAGCCACATCGACGACATCCCCAAGGTCTGTGCCGAGCGCGAGATCTCCATCGGCGTGATCGCCACGCCGCCCGCCGCCGCGCAGGCCGTGTGCGACCGGCTGGTCGCGGGCGGCGTCGCCAGCATCGTGAACTTCGCGCCGGTGGTGCTGCAGGTTCCGGACCACGTCGAGGTCCGCAAGGTCGACCTCGCCGTCGAACTGCAGATCCTCTCGTTCCACGTCGCGCGCAGGGCGGACAGCATGAACGTCAACGGGTCGGCGTTGGGCAATGTCGACGGGGTGGTGATTGGCCGATGAGTGTCCTCGCGGTTGGGCTCTCCCATCGCACCGCGGACGTGGACCTGCTCGAGCGGGTCGCGGTCCCGGCCGACCGGACCGAGAAGGTCCTCGCCGACCTGCTGCAGTGCGCCAACGTCGCCGAGGCCGTCCTGGTCTCGACCTGCAACCGGGTCGAGGTCTACGCGGTCGTCGACGCGTTCCACGGCGGCCTGTCGGACGTGGTGGACGTGCTGTCCCGGCACTCCGGCGAACCGGCTGCCACGCTCTACCGCCACCTTTACGTGCACTACGCGGGCGCCGCGGTCGAGCACCTCTTCACTGTCGCCGCCGGGCTCGACTCGATGGTCGTCGGCGAGGCGCAGATCCTCGGCCAGGTGCGCAACGCGTACAACGTGGCTCGTGCACAGGGCACGGTCGGCCGTGTCCTGCATGAGTTGACGCAGAAGGCTTTGCGGGTGGGCAAGCGTGCCCACTCGGAGACCGATCTCGACCAGGCCGGTGGCTCGGTCGTCTCGGAAGCGTTGTCGGACGCGGAAAGCGTGCTGAACGGTCTGGCCGGGCGCAAGGCGCTCGTGGTCGGCGCCGGTTCGATGGGCGGCCTCGCGGTCGCCGCGTTGCGCCGTGCGGAGATCGGTTCGGTCGTGATCGCGAACCGCTCGCGTGCCAACGGTTCCCGGCTCGCCGACACCCTCGCCGAGGACGGCATCGCCGCCAGCGCCGTGGGTCTCGAGGACATCGAGAAGCACATCGCGGTCGCGGACGTGGTCGTGTCGTGCACCGGCGCGGTGACCGCGGTCATCCGTCAGACGCACATCCTCAAGCGCGACAAGCCTTTGGTCATCTGCGACCTCGGCCTGCCGCGGGACGTCGAACACGGCGTCGGTGACATCGACAACGTCACCGTCGTCGACCTGGAAAGCCTGCAACGGCGTCTCGCCGACGCGCCGAGCGGCCAGGGTGCCGTCCGGGCCGCGCGGATCGTGGCCGAGGAAGTCCAGGCGTACCTCGCCGCGCAGCGCTCCGCGGAGGTCACCCCGACCGTCACCGCGTTGCGCCGTCGGGCCGCCGAGGTCGTCGACGCCGAGCTGCTCAGGCTCGACTCCAAACTGCCCGAATTGGACGGTGCCGTGCGCGCGGAACTCGCGCGGACCGTCCGTCGCGTCGTCGACAAGTTGCTGCACACCCCGACTGTGCGGGTCAAGCAGCTCGCCGCGAACCCCGCCGGCGCCGGCTATGCCGACGCGCTGCGCGAGTTGTTCGCACTCGACCCGGCGAAGCCGGACGCGATCACGAAGTCCCGTGTGGACGGTGAACACTGACATGAAGCGGACCATCAGGATCGGGACCCGCGGCAGCGCACTGGCGCTGACGCAGACCCGGACAGTCGCCGACGCGCTGGAGCGCGAGGGCGACGTGAACGTCGAGATCGTCGCCATCTCCACTCCCGGTGACCGGTCGGACAAGCCGATCGCCGAGATCGGTGTCGGCGTGTTCACGTCAGCCCTTCGCGACGCGCTCGCCGACGACGAAGTGGACGTGGCCGTCCACTCGTACAAGGACTTGCCCACCGCGCCGGATCCTCGGCTCGCGCTCGCGGCTGTGCCGCAGCGCGAGGATCCGCGGGACGCGTTGGTGGCGCGGGACGGGTTGACGCTCGGTGAGCTGCCTCCCGGATCAACCGTGGGCACGGGTTCCCCGCGCCGGGCCGCCCAGCTGGAAGCGCTGGGCCTCGGGCTGCGGATCGTCGGCCTGCGGGGCAATGTGGACACTCGGGTGCGCAAGGTCACCGACGGCGAGCTGGATGCCGTCGTCCTTGCCAAGGCCGGTCTGAGCAGGCTCGGCCGCCTCGACGTGATCACCGAAGTGCTCGAACCGATCCAGATGCTGCCCGCGCCCGCGCAGGGCGCCCTCGCGGTCGAGTGCCGTGTCGACGACGTCGACGTCGAACACCTTCTTCGCTCCATTGTGGACGATCAAGCCACCAGGGCTGCTGTAGCCGCTGAGCGGGCCATGCTGGCCAAGCTCGAAGCCGGCTGCAACGCGCCCGTTGGCGCACTGGCCGATGTCGTGGAGGACCTCGACGACGACGGGCGCGTGGTGATGCGCCTGTCGTTGCGTGGTGTCGCCGCGGTTTACGCGAAGAACGAGGCAGGCGACCCGGTGGTCGCCGATCTCCTTCGCGCTTCGGCCACTGGTGACCTGACCGCTGCCGAGCAGCTCGGCCGTGACCTGGCCGCGGAACTGCTCGACCTCGGCGCCGGTGTGCTGTCCGGCCCCGAGAGCCGTAGTTGATGGGAAGTGCCCTGAAATGACGACCAATGCACGTAAGGCCCCTGGCCGCGTCGCATTCGTGGGCTCCGGCCCCGGAGATGCCGGGCTGCTGACGGTTCGCGCACGCGAGCTGATCGAGCGGGCCGAGCTCGTGGTGACCGACCCGGACGTACCGGCGGGCGTACTCGCGTACGCCAAGGCCGACGCGGAGGTCCGGCCTGCCGTCGGCCAGCCCGCCGACGTCGCCAAGGACCTCGCCACCGAGGCCAAGGCGGGCCGTTCGGTGGTCCGGCTGGTCGCCGGTGACCCGTTGACGCAGACCGCGGTGGTCGCCGAGACCCAGGCGGTCGCGAAGAACACCGTCGCGTTCGACGTGGTCCCCGGTGTCCCCGCGGGCACGGCGGTCCCGGCGTACGCGGGTGTCGCGCTCGGCTCGCAACACACCGAAGTGGACGTTCGCGGCACGGTCGACTGGGCCGGGCTGGCCGGTGTGCGGGGCCCGCTCGTGTTGCACGCCAGCGCAAGCCACCTCGCCGAGGCCGCGTCCTCGTTGGTGGAACACGGTCTCGCGCCGCAGACTCCGGTCGCCGTCACCTCCGACGGCACCGGATCGTCGCAGCGCACGATCGACACCACGCTCGCTTCCCTTGCCGCGGACGCGGGTGAGCTCGTCGGGCACCTCGTTGTCACTGTGGGACAAGAGGTCGCCGGTCGGTCCAAGCTGTCGTGGTGGGAGTCCCGCGCGCTCTACGGCTGGAAGGTCCTGGTGCCGCGCACCAAGGACCAGGCCCAGGAGATGAGCGAGCGGCTGCGTATCCACGGCGCGATTCCGTCCGAGGTGCCGACCATCTCGGTCGAGCCGCCGAGGAGCCCGGCGCAGATGGAGCGTTCGGTCAAGGGGCTGGTGGACGGCCGTTACCAGTGGGTCGTGTTCACGTCGACCAACGCCGTCCGTGCGGTGTGGGAGAAGTTCGCCGAGTTCGGTTTGGACGCTCGTGCGTTCTCCGGCGTGAAGATCGCTTGTGTCGGTGAGTCCACGGCGGCCCGCGTTCGGTCGTTCGGCATCATTCCCGAGCTGATCCCGTCGGGTGAGCAGTCCAGCGAGGGCTTGCTCGCGGACTTCCCGCCGTACGACGACATCCTCGACCCGGTCGACCGGGTTCTGTTGCCACGGGCCGACATCGCCACCGAGACGCTGGCGGCCGGCCTGCGCGACCGCGGCTGGGAGATCGACGACGTGACCGCGTACCGGACGGTGCGCGCCGCGCCGCCGCCCGCCGAGACCCGCGAGATGATCAAGACCGGCGGCTTCGACGCGGTGTGCTTCACCTCGTCCTCCACGGTCCGCAACCTCGTGGGTATCGCGGGAAAGCCGCACGCTCGCACGCTGGTCGCCTGCATCGGTCCGAAGACCGCGGAGACCGCGCGTGAGTTCGGTCTGCGCGTGGACGTCCAGCCCGAGGTGCCGCAGATCCCGGCGCTGGTGGACGCCCTGGCCGAGCACGCGGCCCGGCTGCGCGCCGAAGGCGCCCTGCCCCCACCCCGCAAGACCAAGCGCGCCCGCAGGTAACCCCTCGTGAGTGTTTATCCGTGTTCTAACACCGATAAACACTCACGAGTCTCTAGCAGCGGAGATGCTGATGTTTCCGAGTCATCGGCCCCGTCGGTTGCGCCGTACCGCGGCGCTCCGGCGGCTGGTCAGCGAGACGGCGATCCGGCCGGAGCAGTTGATCCTGCCGATGTTCGTCAAGGAGGGCCTGACCGAACCGGTCGCCCTCACGTCGATGCCCGGCGTGCTGCAGCACAGCCGTGACTCGCTGCGCAAGGCCGCTGTCGAGGCGGTGCAGGCCGGTGTCGGCGGGCTGATGCTGTTCGGCGTCCCGGAGAACCACGACGCGGTCGGCTCCGGTGCGACGGACCCGGACGGCATCCTGAACGTCGCACTGCGGGACGTGAAGTCTGAAGTCGGCGACAGCACGGTGATCATGTCCGACCTGTGCCTCGACGAGTTCACCGACCACGGCCACTGCGGCGTGCTCGACGCGCACGGCAACGTGGACAACGACGCGACCCTCGAGGTCTACGCCGAGATGGCGGTCGCGCAGGCCCGTGCCGGAGCGCACGTGCTTGGCCCGAGCGGGATGATGGACGGCCAGGTCGGCGTGATCCGTGGCGCACTTGACGACGCGGGGTTCCAGGACATCGGAATCCTCGCGTACTCGGCGAAGTACGCCTCGGCGTTCTTCGGCCCGTTCCGTGACGCGGTCGACTCGCAGCTGACCGGGGACCGCAAGGCCTACCAGCAGGACCCCGCCAACGTCCGCGAGTCGTTGCGCGAGGTCCAGCTCGACCTGGCCGAGGGCGCGGACATGGTGATGGTCAAGCCCGCGTTGGCCTACCTGGACGTGATCAGGGCGACGGCGGAGATCTCGGACGTCCCGGTGGCCGCGTACCAGGTCTCCGGCGAGTACGCGATGATCGAGGCGGCGGCCGCGAACGGCTGGCTGGAC
This sequence comes from Kibdelosporangium persicum, assembly GCF_013280595.1. Classification (GTDB taxonomy): domain Bacteria; phylum Actinomycetota; class Actinomycetes; order Mycobacteriales; family Pseudonocardiaceae; genus Kibdelosporangium; species Kibdelosporangium persicum. Next base: position 36,023 of record NZ_JAAATY010000021.1, on the reverse strand, counting down.
CGGCGGCGCACGATCATGGAGGCGCTCATGTCGATCCGCCGGGCCGGTGCCGACATCGTGCTCACTTACTGGGCAGTCGAGGTCGCGGGCTGGCTACGCGAGGCCTGAGGGTAGCGTGCGCACTGTGAAGATGCGCATTTCGGGCGGTGACACAGACGCGCCTTCGGTGATCCGCGTGTCGTTCTGGTCGTGGATCGCGGCCGCCGTGGTCGGGCTGATCGACGCCGTGCTGTTCTTCTACTTCAAGAACCAGTTGATCGACAGCACGATGCGGGCCAATCCGAGCCTGAACATCGACCAGGTCCGGTCGGGGGCGAACTCGTTCGTCTGGCTCACGCTGATCCTGGCGGTCCTGTTCGGCTCGTTGTACGTGTACTTCGCGTACCGGATGCGAGCGGGCGAACGCAAGGCGCGCACCAGGCTGCTCATCGCCGGTGTGGTGCACCTGGTGGTCAGCATCCTGTTCCCGGTGAGCCTGGTCGTGCTGATCGGCGTGGTGCTGTCCCTGGTGGGAGCCTTGGCGATGTACCTGCCGGCCACCGCGAAGACCTACTTCACGAACGAGGTCTAGGAGTTCTCTCCCGTGTCCGATCCGCTTTTCCCCGCTCCGCCATCGTCGACGGCACCCGAGAAGAAGCCGGAACGCCCGCCGGTGCCGAAGGAAGTGAACATCGCGTTCGCGGTCTGGGTGCTCAGCGCGATCGTGATGTCGGTGATCCAGCTGCTCGACCTGAACGCCACGGTCGAGCAGTATCTGAAGCTGACCGCCGACCAGCCGGAGATGCAGGCGCCGCCTGGCACGATCAAGCTGATGCTGATCTTCACGCAGATCGTGCTGACCCTGGTGGTGATCGCGTTCGCGTGGGCGATGCGCTCGGGGAAGAACTGGGCGCGGGCGCTGCTCACCGCGTGGGCGGTGTTCAGCCTGGTGACGCAGGCGTCCGCGGTCGGCACGACGTCGGTGATCGGCATGGTCGCGGTGGTGATCCTCGCGGCCGGGCTGGTGTACATGTACATGCCGCCGTCGAACGCGTACTTCCGCAGCTTCCGCAAGGTGCCGCCGCGGGCATGAGCGAGCTTGCGAGCGAATCGTCAACACAGGGCCCGCTCATGCGACGCGAGTGACCAACAGCGAGGAGAAGGCATGAGCGAGCTTGCGAGCGAATCATCAACACAGGGCCCGCTCATGCGACGCGAGTGACCAACAGCGAGGAGAAGGCATGAGCGCACCGGTCCTCTACTCCGAACCCGGTTCCACGTGGTGGCCGGTGCTGTGGGGACCGATCTTCGCGGTCGTCGGCGCGCTCGTCGAGTGGATGACCGGACCGGTGCACACCGCGGCGTGGGTGATCGTCGCGTTCCTGTTCGCCGGTGCCTCAGCGGTGTGGGTGCAGGCCAGGCGCAAGATCTGCTCGGTCGAGCTGACGCATCTCACGCTGCGGCAGGGCCGGGAGGTGATCCCGCTGGAGCAGATCGTCGCGGCCGACGAGGAAGTCGGTACGCCAATGGCGGCCCGGGTCCTCGGTGGTGGCCTGGCCGTGCCGCGGAAGTTCGACTCCGTCCCGGTGAAGCTGTACGACGGCACGACTGTGCTCGCGTGGGCCAAGGACGGTGAGGCGCTGCGGGCTGCCCTACGCGAGCGGATCGACTCGTGAGAAGCTGCAAGACGTGACTGCCCAGCCGAAGGCCGCCCCGGAGCAGGAGCCTGAGCTGCCTGATCTGCCGCCGGTGCGTGCGAAGCTGAACCAGCCGAAGCGCGCGCTCGTCGCGGCGGCGGAGGTGCTTGTCGCCGCGGGGCTGATCTGGCTGGCGTTCTGGCTGTGGCCGAAGGCCATCACGACCATCACCACGACGTTCGACGACGGCCGCCCAGCGCTGGTCTCGCACCGGTACTACGGCAGCTGGATGTCGTTGGCGATCCTCTCCGGCACGGTCGCCGGAGTCCTGCTGGTCGACGCGATCCGCCAGCTGATGCTGGCCGCACGGTCCCGGCCCAAGCACCGGGCCTGAGGGCTCCCAGTCAACTCCCAGGCCGCTCCCAGCTGACTGGGAACTGCCGCGTCGAGCATTGCCGCCATGAGACGCGGACGCCGTGCGTGGTTGATCAATGGTGTGCTCGTGGTGGCGTTGGTGGCCGCGGGCTGGGGTGCGTACACCTTCCTGTGGCCCAGTTCGAACGCTGCCACGCCGACCGGTGCCCGGACCGTCGCGGCCACCACGGCCGATGTCGTGGAGACGGTGTCGGCGGCGGGATCGGTGGCCAGCAGTTACGTCGGGACCGCGGATTTCGCCACGAGCGGCACGATCACGCAGATCAACGTCAAAATCGGTGACACCGTCACCAAAGGCCAGCAGCTGGCCAAACTGGACGACTCGCAGGCCCGCCTCCAGCTCGCCGCGGCCAAGTCGAGTCTGAGTGCCGCCAAGGAAAACCTGGCCAACGCCTCGACGACGACCGCGACCCAGACTGGGCAGTCGTCTCAGCAACAGAGCACGAAGTCGTTGCAGGCGCAGGTGGATCAGGCCGAGGTCAACGTGGAACAGGCCCAGGAAGCCTTGAACGCGACCACGTTGACCGCGCCGGGCGACGGCACGGTGACCGCGGTGAACGGGACCGTCGGCCAGAAGACCGGATCTTCGTCGGCCGGTGGCTCGACCAGTTCGTCCTCAGCGGCCGGTTCGTCCGCCGCCACGGGCGGTTCGTCCGGGTTCATCACCATCACCAACCTGGCGAGCCTGCAGGTCAAGGCGAATCTCGCGGAGATCGACGTGGCCAAGGTGAAAGCGGGCCAGGACGCGACCGTGACGCTCAACGCGATGCCGGACAGCCCGCAGGCGGCCAAGGTGTCGGCGGTCGATCTCACCGCGACCACGGGCACCAACAACGTCGTGACCTACGGCGTGACCCTGACGTTGAACCAGCCTCCGGCGTCGCTGAAGCCCGGTCAGTCCGCGAGCGTGGCGATCACCGTGGCACGGGCCGACGGCGCGGTCGCGATCCCGTCGGCCGCGATGCGCACCGTCGGCGACGCGCACACGGTGACCTTGATGGTGAACGGCCAGCAGAGCAGCCGCGCGATCGAGATCGGCGTGCGCAGCGAGTCGCTGGTCCAGGTGACCTCTGGGCTGACCGTGGGCGACCAGGTCGTCCTCCCGACGGCCACGCCCGCCACCGGTGGCCAGCAGCAACGCGGCGGTGACGCGCCGTTCGGCGGGGGCGGCGGCCTCGGCGGAGCCGGTGGCGGCGGAGTGCGGATTCAGCAGGGCGGCGGGAACGGGCGATGAACCCGGTCATCGAAGTCACCGCGTTGCACAAGACGTACGGCACCGGCGAAACCGAGGTGCACGCGTTGCGCGGAGTGGATCTCACGGTGTGGTCCGGCGAGTACCTGGCGATCATGGGGGCGTCCGGCTCCGGCAAGTCGACCCTGCTGAACGTGCTCGGGTGTCTCGACGTGCCGACCCGGGGAACGTACAAACTGGACGGAATCGACGTCGGCGACCTGAACGAGCGTCAGCTCTCGTTGGTGCGCAACCGGAAGATCGGCTTCGTCTTCCAGTCGTACAACCTGGTGCCGCGCACGTCCGCCTTGTCCAATGTGGAGCTTCCGCTGATCTACGCGGGCGTCGGCCGCAGGGAACGGCGCAAGCGCGCGGTGGCCGCGTTGGAGATGGTCGGCCTCGCGGATCGCTCAGGGCACAAGCCCAACCAGCTGTCCGGAGGACAGCAGCAACGCGTCGCGTTGGCCCGTGCGCTGGTCACCGGGCCCGCGATGGTGCTCGCCGACGAACCGACCGGAAACCTCGACAGCGAGAGCACGGACGAGGTGCTGGCCGTGTTCGACCGGCTCAACCGGATCGGCCGGACGATCGTGATGATCACGCACGAGGACCACGTCGCCGGGCGCGCCGCCCGGACGGTCCGCGTCTCGGACGGGCAGATCGTCGAGGACACCTCGCGGTGGCACAGGACGGGAGCCCTGACGTGAAAACCGGTGAGGTGCTGCGGTTCGCGTTGCGCGGGCTCGCGGCGAACAAACTGCGTTCCGGCCTGACGACGCTGGGCATCATGATCGGCGTCGCGGCCGTGATCCTGCTCGTCGCCGTGGGCAGTGGTGCGTCGGCGTCGATCGAACAGAGCATTGCCGGACTCGGCACCAACGTGCTGACGGTTTCGCGTGCGGGCGGACAAGGCTCGACCGCGCGGCCGTTGACCGTCGAGGACGCCAAGGCCTTGGTCGATCCACTGGGCGCGCCGGACGTGAAGGCCAGTTCGCCCGTCGTGTCCACTCCGGTCACCGCTGTGTCCGGCGGCACCAGTTACGACGTGCCGCAGTTGATCGGCACGAACCCGGAGTACTTCTCGACGTCCAACAGCGCGGTGGCGTCCGGCTCGCTGTTCACGGCGGACGACGTGTCCTTCGGGCGCAAGGTGCTGGTTCTCGGTCCGACGACGGCTCAGGAGTTGTTCGCGGGCGCCGATCCGGTCGGCGAACAGGTGCTGCTGGACAACATCCAGTTCACCGTGATCGGGGTGTTGCAGTCGAAGGGCTCCTCCGGCCTGGCGAACGCGGACGACACCGCGATCGCCCCGTTGACCGCCGTGCAGAACTCGCTGACCGGCTACGGCCAGGTCAACCAGATCCTCGTGCAGTCGACGAGCGCGGACTCGATGTCGGCCGCGCAGGCGGAGATCACGGCGATTCTGTCCGCACGGCACCGGATCGCGGCGAACCAGACACCGGATTTCCGTGTGCTGAGCCAGGAACAGTTGCTGGCGACGCGCACGACCGCGACCGAGACGTTCACCGTGTTGCTCGCTTCGGTGGCCGCGATCTCGTTGCTGGTGGGTGGAATCGGCGTCACGAACATCATGCTGGTGACGGTGACCGAGCGAATCCGCGAGATCGGCATCCGCAAGGCGATCGGCGCGACCCGTGGCGTGATCCTCGGCCAGTTCCTCACCGAGGCGACCCTGCTGAGCCTGTTCGGCGGCGCGCTGGGTGTCGCGGCGGGCGTGGTCGGCAGCCAGTTCACCATCGCGGGCATCACGCCCGTGGTCGTGCCCGGCTCGATCTTCCTGGCGTTCGGCGTGTCCGCGCTGATCGGCCTGTTCTTCGGCAGCTACCCGGCGGGCAGGGCCGCCTCGCTGCGCCCGATCGAAGCCCTGCGCCACGATTAGGAGAGAGTTGATGACCGAACAACGGCAGAACCCGGAGCACGTGGTCGCCACACCGGTGGCCGGAAGCGATCTGGACAAGGAGTTGACCCAGGCGAAACGCGGGCTGTCCAAGGTCACCGTCGGCCTCGGTGTCCTGGTCCTGGCATTGGCCGCGTTCTTCGGTGGCGTCTGGACGCACTCGGCGATCGCCGGCTCCACCACACCGGCGGCCCAGCAACCGCAACGGCCCGGCGGCGGGCAAGGCGGCATCCGCATCGGTCCCGGCGGTCAAGGTGGCCAGGGCGGTCAGGGCGGCGGCCTGCGCAGCGGCACGATGGGAACGGTCGACCGGATCGAAGGCGACACGATCTACCTGAAGATGCCCGACGGCTCCGAGGTGAAGGTGACCACTTCGGATGCCACGAAGGTGGAGAAGACCGTCGAGGGCGAGATGTCCGACATCACTCCCGGCTCGTCCGTGGTGGTCCAGGGCCCGCGGGGCGAGGACGGCTCGGTCAGCGCGAACTCCATCACCCAACGCCCGGCCTCGTAGGCCGGTCCCGGGCGGGCCGGGTCGCCGCCGGGCACGGCCGGTGACCCGGCCACGGACGGGTGGCAGGGTGCGGCAAACCGCTCGCCGGTGTCGGTGGGCATGCGTAAACTCGTGGCATATATCAAAAGTGATCGCGAGGAGGTGTCGGTGACGGCCGACAGCTCGATCGATGAAGAGCCCGCCCTCACCATTCCCCGTCCACCTCGATTCTGGGCCTCGCCGTTCGGATGGTCGTTCGCCGCGGCCGCCGGAGTGGCACTCGCCTGTTCCATCCTGCTGCTGTCCACCGCCGTTCAGCCGCCGGCCCAGCCGGTCGTGCTCACGCTGAAGGGCGTGATGGCGTCGAAGGCCGACTTCTTCGACGACAAGGAGGTGCAACGGCTCCTGCGCGGTCACAACATCCAGGTGGAAGTCACCAGGCGGGGCTCGCGGGAAGTGGCGTTGGAGGTCACCGGCCAGCAGTCCGAGCAGTACGACTTCGCGTTCCCGTCCGGTCAGCCCGCGGCCGACCTGATCAAGAACGACCGGCAGGCCAAAGGCAAGTACAACCGGACGACGAGGCTGTTCACCAGCCCGATCGTGCTCGCCAGCTATCGCGAGTACGCTGAAACGCTGTCCAGGAACGGCGCCGTCACCACACACCACCGGCCACCGGAGACGTCCCTTTACTACACGCTGCACACCGGGAAGTTCATCGAACTCGGCGAGAACGGCAGCACCTGGAACAGCATCGGAATCCAGGAACAGCGCGACGTGAACGACCGGGTGATCGCGAACGGCAACCGGGTGCTCGCGCACAGCTCGGGCGTGTGCCGCTCGAACTCCGCGGCGACCTATCTCAGCTTGCTGGCCTTCGTCCGCAACGGCACGCGGCCGCCGAAGGACGACGCCGAGGTCAGCAACGTGGCCCAGCAGATCCAGCCGCTCATCACCGCGGCGGGCATGCCGGAGTCGGACCTGTTCAAGTCGTACGTCACGCCGGAGGGCAAAAGCCAGGGACCGATCGTCGTGGTGTACGAGCACCAGTACTTCGCGTACCAGATCGAACACGTGCGCCGGCATGAACGGGTGGACGACACCCGGGTGCTGCTCTACCCCGAGCAGGAGTTCCAAAGCGATCCCGAGTTCGTCGCGCTGACCCCGAACGGTCACAGGCTCGCCGAGGTGCTCGCCACCGACACGGCCCTCCAGGAGCGGATGAAGGAACTGGGCTATCGCGTCACGGAGGGCGCCGATGTCCGTGGCACGCGCCAGTTGTTCGACTATCTCCGCGTGAACGGGATCATCCCCCCGGCCGACCGCACCGATCTCACCAGCGCGGACTTTCCCGAACTGGGCCTGCTGGAGAACCTCATCCGCACGGTGGGCCGGTGCCAGCAATGACAAAACCGCCGTCCGTCCGGGTCTTGTTGGTGCTCTGCGTGGTTCTGGCCGTCGGTGCGTGCACCGCGCCCGCGCCGACGACGCCGCCGGCCACCACCCTGCGGGTGCTGGCGAGTTCGGAACTCGCCGACATGCAACCGCTGCTCGACGACCTGCGGCGGGACACCGGCATCGAACTCGTCCTCGACTACCAGGGCAGTGTGGCCGCCGCCGACTCGCTGGCGGCGGGTGATCACCGCCATGACCTCGCGTGGCTGTCCTCGGAGCGCTATTTCCACCTCAAACTCCAGGCGACGCGCAACACCAGGCCCCGGCCGCTGTCCACGAAGATCATGAGTTCTCCCGTGGTCATCGGCGTCCGCCCGAAGACGGCCGAACTCCTGCGCCGGGAGGCACCGGATCCGCGGTTGTCCTGGGCCGACATCGCCGACGCCGCCGCCGTCGGGCGGGTCCGGTTCGGCATGGCGGACCCGAGTCGCACGAACAGCGGTCTCTCCGCGTTGATCGGTGTGGCCACCGCGGCCGCGGGCACGGGCAGCGCACTGCGCCCGCAGGACGTCACGTGTGATCGGCTGCGGGGTTTCCTCACCGGCCGGACGATGACCGCGGAGACCTCGAACCTGCTGGTCGACCAGTTCGTCGCGCGGCAGGCCGACACCGACGCGCTGATCACCTACGAGTCGGTGCTGTTGTCGCTCAACGCCAGCGGGCGGCTGACCGAACCGCTGGAGATCATCTATCCGGAGGACGGCATCGTGCTGTCCGACTACCCGCTGTTGCTCCTCGATCCCGCGCACCGCGCGAGTTACGACACGGTCGTCACCTGGCTGAAGAGCGAAACCGGCCAGCGCAGGATCATGGAGCGCACCCTGCGGCGTCCGGTCGACCCGAACATCCCGCGCGATCCACGCCTGGCGGCCACGATCGGCAACGCGCTGTTCTTCCCCGACCAGCCGGAGGTCGTGGACAAGCTGCTCGCGAACTACGACCCACGGTCGGCCGTACACGGTCAGGTGATCTTCCTGCTGGACTTCTCCGGGTCGATGAAAGGCGACCGGATCGCCGCGCTGCGGTCCACGTTCGACGGTCTGAGCGGCGCGGACAGCTCGTCGACCGGCCGGTTTCTCCGGTTCTACCAAGGGGAGAAGTTCGTGCTCACCCGGTTCGGCGGGCAGGTGCTCGCCGAGCGGAGTTTCACCATCGGCGGCCAGGCGGACATCGACGCCATCCGGGCGTTCCTGGCGACCGACCAGTTCGACGGGCGGACCGCGGTCTGGTCCGCGCTCGACCACGCGTACCAGACGGCTTCCCGGCTGGTCCGGGACAATCCCGGGCAACCGGTCACGATCGTGCTGATGACCGACGGCGAGAGCAACGCCGGTATCGATTTCGAGGAGTTCCTGCGGCGCCACGGCTCACTCCCGCCGGAAGCCCGCGCGGTGCACACGTACACGATCCGGTACGGGGACGCGGATCCGGCCGCGCTGGATCGCGCCGCCCGCGCGACCGGCGGGCAGATGGTCGACGCCTCGGCGACATCGCTGCACGAAGCGTTCAAGAAAACCCGCGGCTGCCGATAACGCTTGGAGACGGACATGATCCTGTGGCTGGTCCTCGGCGGCTCAGTGCTGGCCGCCGCGGCGATCGTGCGCGCGTACTGGCTCGCCGTGCACCGGTACCGGCGGATGACGGCCCCTTCGCACGACGATCCGGGTATCTGCTTCTACCTGCATGACGAGACAGTCGTGAACCTGCAGGGCGAATACAAAGCCCTGCAACAAGAAGTCGAGGAAAGGTGGCGGAGCAGCACGGAAGGCAGGGTCAGCGCGGAGGTGCACGGCGTCGGCGCGCACGGAGCACGGGAGGCCGAGAAGGAGAAGACCATCCGGTACATCGCCGACGAAGGCCCGGTCACCGTCATCCGCCGGATCATCGCCGAGCTGGAGCGCGCCAACAAGATCGTGCACGTCGACCTGTTCACCGAGTCGTTCGAACCGACCAACGGGCTGGACCACGCGTTCCGGCCCGTTCCGGGAAAGAACCCGGCATGGCGGCGCTCCGCCCGCCTGCGCGATCTCAAGCCGCTCATCTTCGTGTCGGTCATGGGCCGGTTCCGGGTGACCGACAAGACCGACAAGACGACCACGTTCTCCGCGCCGTACGGTGACCCCGCCGATCCCACCAGCGAACCCCGTCAGGTGAGCGTGACGTGCGTGACCGCGCAGTTGCGCCGCGAGGACGTTCCCACCGGTCCGTTCCCGGCGCGCTGCCTCGGCCGGATCCAGAAGTGGGATCCCGACACGAAGCGGCTCGTGATCGACCCGGTCCTGGCCATCTTCCAGTGACGACCAGGCCGGGGCGCACACCTGCCCGTGCGTCAGGCCACATCCGGTGACCTGTAAGACTGAAGGTCGTGAGCACAGGTGTTGAGCAGGTCAAGACCTCGGCCCAGTTGTTCGAGCGGGCCAGTGCCCTGATTCCGGGCGGGGTGAACTCGCCGGTCCGGGCGTTCCACTCGGTGGGCGGCACGCCGAGGTTCATGGTCAAGGGCGAAGGCACGTACCTCTGGGACGCGGACGGCAACCGCTATGTCGACCTGGTCAGCTCGTGGGGCCCGATGATCCTGGGGCACGCGCATCCGAAGGTCGTCGAAGCGGTCCGGGAGGCGGCCTTGAACGGTCTGTCGTTCGGCACGCCGACGACGGGTGAGATCGAGCTCGCCGAGGAGATCATCACCCGGGTCGAGCCGGTCGAGCAGGTGCGGCTGGTCAACTCGGGTACCGAGGCGACGATGAGCGCGATCCGGCTGGCCCGCGGGTTCACCGGGCGCACGAAGATCATCAAGTTCGCCGGGTGCTATCACGGACATGTCGACGCGCTGCTCGCCGAGGCCGGTTCGGGCGTGGCGACGCTCGGCCTGCCCACCACGCCGGGGGTCACGGGCGCGCAGGCGGGCGACACGATTGTCCTCCCGTACAACGACATCGACGCTGTGCGTGCGGCGTTCGAGACGCACGGCGAGACGATCGCGGCTGTGATCACCGAGGCCGCGGCGGGCAACATGGGCGCCGTCGCGCCGATCAACGGCTTCAACGAGGGCCTGCGCTCGCTCACAAAGCAGTACGGTGCCCTGCTGATCATCGACGAGGTGATGACCGGCTTCCGGGTGTCGAGCGCCGGCTGGTTCGGGCTTGAGGGCGTCGCGGGCGACCTGTACACGTTCGGCAAGGTCATGTCCGGTGGGCTGCCCGCCGCCGCGTTCGGCGGCAGCCAGGAGATCATGGCCAGGCTGGCCCCGCAGGGCCCGGTCTACCAGGCCGGGACGCTCTCCGGGAACCCCGTCGCGGTCGCCGCCGGGCTCACCACACTGCAGAACGCGGACGCCACCGTCTACGAGAAGCTCGACGCCAACGCCCATCGCCTCGGCGCCCTGTTCACCGACGCCCTCACCGAGAAGAGCGTGCCGCATCGGGTGCAGTACGCGGGCAACCTGGTCAGCGTGTTCTTCACCGAGGACCTGGTCACCGACTACGAGGCCGCCAAGAAGGCCGACACCTGGCGCTTCCCGGCCTTCTTCCACGCGCTGCTCGAACACGGCGTCTACGCACCGCCGAGTGCGTTCGAAGCGTGGTTCGTCAACGCCGCGCTCGATGACGAGGCGTTCACCGTCATCGCCGACGCCCTGCCCCACGCGGCGGCCGCGGCTGCGGGGGCCGTCAAGTGACCCGCACGATCGTTCACATGCTGCGGCACGGCGAGGTGCACAACCCGACGGGCGTCCTCTACGGCCGTCTGCCCGGTTACGGCCTTTCCGACCTGGGACGACGTCAGGCGCTGACGGTCGCGGAGCACCTGAAGGACCGCGACATCACGCACGTCGTGGCGTCGCCGTTACAGCGGGCGCAGGAGACGGCGCGGCCGATCGTCGACTCGCACCAGCTCGAACTGGCCACCGACGAGCGGCTGATCGAGTCGGACAACGTCTTCGAGGGCCAGAAGGTGTCGGTCGGCGCGGGGGCGCTGAGCTCGCCGAAGCACTGGCGGCACCTGACCAACCCGTTCCTGCCGTCCTGGGGTGAGCCGTATCTCCAGATCGCCCACCGCATGCTCGGCGCCGCGCACCGCGCCCGGGCGGCGGCCGTGGAGCACGAGGCGGTGTGCGTGTCGCACCAGCTGCCGATCTGGACGCTGCGGCGGTTCCTGGAGGGCAAGCGGATGTGGCACGACCCGCGCAACCGGGAGTGCTCGCTGGCGTCGCTGACCAGCTTGGAGTTCGACGACGAGCGGCTGGTCCGGATCGTCTACACCGAGCCCGCGGGCGCCACCGACCCGAAGGTGACCGGGGCATGAGGAAGCTTCTGCTCGCGGCTCTGCTGCTGGTGACCGGCTGCTCGACCGGGACGGACGCGGTCGTGCGGGGCACGGAGTTCGACTTCGTCGCCCCCGGCGGCCAGCTGGAGATCGCCTACGAGGGCGCGGATCGCAAGAAGCTGCCCGAGCTGACCGGCGAAAGCCTGCTCGAACCCGGCAAGCAGATCAAACTGTCCGACTACGCGGGCAAGGTCGTGCTGGTCAACATCTGGGGCGCGTGGTGCGGGCCGTGCCGGTCGGAGGCTCCTGAGCTGCAGAAGCTGTACGACGAGCGCAAGGACAAGGGCTTGCAGGTCCTCGGCGTCGACGTCCGTGACGACATCCGCAGCCAGCCCGAGGACTTCATGCGTGACCGCGGCCTCACCTACCCGTCGATCTACGACCCGGGCAGCCGCTCCCTGCTGGCCCTCAAGGGCTATCCCCGCAATGCCGTGCCGAGCACGATCATCCTGGACAAGCAGCACCGGGTGGCGCAGGTCTTCCTGATCGGCAAGCTGAAGTCGGATTTCGAGCCGATCGTCGACAAACTCCTGGCCGAACCCTCGTGAGTGTTTGTCAGGGTTAGAACACGGATAAACACTCACGAGGTGTGACCAGGGACCTAGGTCCTGGGTGCCGGTTCCTGGCGTGTCAAGACCCGTGCCTACCCTCTGATGTGTGAATCCGACTGAGATCGCGGCGTCGGGACCGCTGCTGCTGGCCAGCGGCTTGGCCCTGCTCGCCGGCATGATCTCATTCGCCTCGCCCTGCGTGGTCCCGCTGGTCCCCGGCTACCTGGCCTACCTGGCCGCGTTGGTCGGTGCGGACGCCCCGGCGGTCAACGCCGAGGAACAGGCCAAGCGTGGCCGGTACCGGGTGGTCGGCGCCGTCGGCCTGTTCGTGCTCGGGTTCACTGTCGTCTTCACGGCCACGGTCGGCAGCCTGGTGTGGCTGTCGGACCAGCTCATCGACAAGCAGGACATGCTGCAACGCGTCGGCGGCGTGGTGATGATCCTGATGGCGTTGGTCTTCGTCGGCCTGGTGCCGAAGTTGCAGCGCGACATCCGGATTCACAAACTGCCGCGGGGCGGCCTGGTCAGCGCCCCGATCCTGGGTGCGATCTTCGCCCTCGGCTGGACGCCGTGCATCGGCCCGACGCTCTCCGGCGTGCTCACCATCGCGGCGAGCACCGGCGAGTCGGCCGCACGCGGCATGCTGCTGGTGTTGATCTACTGTGCCGGGCTCGGTGTGCCGTTCCTGCTGATCGCGCTGGGGGCGCGGTGGGCCGTGCGGGCCACCGGCTGGCTGCGCCGCAACGGCCGCAAGGTGCAGATCTTCGGCGGCGTGCTGATGTTCGCGGTCGGCGTGCTGCTGATCACCGGGCTCTGGGGCGAGTTCATCGCGTGGATGCGCTACGCCTTCATCACCGACACGGGGCTGCCGCTGTGAGTAGCACAGTGGTTCCGTTCCTGCGCAACACCTGGCGCGGTCTGACGTCCATGCGGACCGCCCTGATCCTGCTGTTCCTGCTCGCGCTGGCGGCGCTGCCCGGCGCGTTGCTGCCGCAGCGGACGCTGAACGCCAACAAGGTCGCGGACTACATCGCCGAGCACGGCTGGTGGGGCCGGCTGCTCGACCGGCTGCAGTTCTTCAACGTCTACGCCAGCGTGTGGTTCTCGGCGATCTACATCCTGCTGATGATCTCCCTGGTCGGCTGCCTGCTGCCGCGGACCCTGGAGTACGCCAGGGCGCTGCGGACCAAGCCGGTGCTCACGCCGCGCAACCTCAGCCGGATGCCGCACCACAGCGAGTCCACTGTGGACAAGACGCCGGACGAGGTGATCGCCCAGGCCACCAGGGCGTTGTCCGGCTGGCGCAAGACCGAGCGGGAAGAGGAGAACGGCGCCCGCACGATCTCCGCCGAACGCGGCTACCTGCGCGAGACCGGCAACCTGGTCTTCCACTTCGCCATGCTCGGTCTGATCATCGCACTGGCGGTCGGCAAGCTCTTCGGCTACGAGGGCCAGGTGATCGTGAAGGCCGACGGCAGCCAGGAGTTCTGCAACTCCGGTGTGCTCGGTTACGACTCCTTCCAGCCCGGCCTGCGGGTCGACGGCACCGACCTGACGCCGTTCTGCCTGAAGGTCGCGTCGTTCGACGTGAACTTCCTGCCGACCGGCCAGCCGGACCTGTTCCGGGCGAACCTGGAGTACCAGTCGGAGAAGGACCTGGACACCGGGACGTGGCAGACCTACGGCCTGGAGGTCAACTCCCCGCTGCGCACCGACGGCGACCGCGTCTACCTGCTCGGCCACGGCTACGCGCCGGTGTTCACCGTGACCTTCCCCAACGGCGAGAAGCGCACGATGGACACCCAGTGGCGGCCGGTGGACCAGGTGACGTTCCTGTCCGAAGGGGCGACCAAGTTCGACCCGCCGGGCATCACGGACTCCGAGGAGCGGCGGACCAAGCAGATCGCGGTGACCGGGGTGTTCGCGCCGACCGCGCAGCTGCACGGGTCGCTGCTGAACTCCAGCTTCCCGGATCTGCGCGACCCGATGGTCGCGGTCGACGTGATGCGCGGTGATCTGGGCATCGACAACGGCCGCGGCCAGTCGATCTTCACGATCGACCAGAGCATGGTCGACGACGGCAGGCTGAAGCGGGTCGCGCGGGAGAACCTTTCCGTCGGCGGTGAGGTCAAGCTGGACGACGGCACGGTCGTCCGGTTCGACGGTGTGAAGCGCTGGGTCTACCTGCAGGTCTCGCACGACCCGGCGCAGGTGTGGGTGCTGGTGTTCGCGATCGCGATCATCCTGGGCATCGGGGCGTCGCTGATCATCAAGCGACGTCGGCTGTGGGTCCGTGTGGTGCCCGCGGCGGATGGCCGTACCGTGGTCGAGGTGGGCGGGCTCGCCCGCACTGACCAGGCCGGATACGGCGAGGAATTCGAACGGCTCTCGGGTGCGGTAACCGGAGGGAAGAACTGATGGTCAACGAGACCCTGGCCCGATTCGGTGACTGGACGTACGGCGCCACCGTCGTCGTCTACGTCTTCGCGATGGCGTTCGCCCTGATCGAGCAGGCGTTCGGCAAGGCCAAGCCGCGGCGTGCCGTGGCCCGCCAGCTCGCCACGGTCGGCGGTCCCAGTACCTCTGTCGAGGAAGTGCCCGCGGTGGAGGCACGGCCCGCGGAGCGGACCCGGTCGGAGCGGTTCGGGCGGATGGGCGCGGCGCTCATGGTGCTGGGCGCGTTGCTGCACTTCACCTCGCTCGTGTTGCGCGGACTGGCCGTCGGCCGCGTGCCGTGGGGCAACATGTACGAGTACATGTCCGCGGTGAGCCTGGTCGCCGTGGTCACGTGGATCGTGCTGATGAAGAAGTTCCCGGTCCGCCGGTTGTCCGCGTTCGTGCTGCTGCCGATCGTGATCCTGATGTTCCTCGGCGGCACCGTGCTGTACTCCGAGGCCGCGCCGCTGCAACCAGCGCTGCGCTCGTACTGGCTGATCGTGCACGTGGCCGCGGCGATCATCGCGTCCGGCCTGTTCCTGGTGCCCGGTGTGGCCAGTGTCCTGTACCTGATCCGCAATCGTTATGACCACGATCAGGCCAAGTTCGTCCGGCTCGGCGAGCGGTTGCCGGGTGCGGACGTGCTCGATCGGGTGGCCTATCGGACCACGATCATCGCCTTCCCGATCTTCACCTTCGGAGTCATCTGCGGCGGAATCTGGGCCGAGGCGGCGTGGGGACGCTTCTGGGGATGGGACCCGAAGGAGACCGTGGCCTTCGTCGCGTGGGTGATTTACGCGGCCTACCTGCACTCTCGCGCCACCGCGGGGTGGCGAGGCGGCAAGGCGGCGTGGATCAACATCCTCGGATTCGCCGCGACGGTCTTCAACCTGTTCTTCGTCAACCTGGTGACTGTCGGACTGCACTCGTACGCCAACGGATGACCCCGACGAACGGGTAACCCCCGTTCGACCTGCGCGCAGAGCTACGGCTACCGTCGATGTGATGGTCGAGGTGGTCTCGAACCATGAAGTTCCGTGCAGGGAGGGACCCCGGGGTGACTGGACGCTACGACGACTCCGCTCAGCGGCCCGAGGCCGGGTGGCAGCCGCCTAGCGGAGAAAACCCTCCGGCCGATCGGACCTCTGCTGACGAGACGGCCGCGGACCAGCCCGAGCTCTACGTCGAGCCGTCGACCGACTCGGCGCCGTACGCGCCTGCCGGCGACGCGAGCGAGTCCGGCCCGCACCAGGTGCCCGGCGGGTCCGGGCCGTACCACGTGCCGGGGGGTTCCGGTCCGTATTCGGTGCCACCGGGCGGGTCTGGCCCGCACCAGGTGCCGGGCGGCTCTGGTCCGTATTCGGTGCCACAGGGGGGATCCGGGCCGTATCAGGTGCCGGGAGGTTCTGGGCCGTACCAGGTTCCGCCGGGCGGCTCCGGTCCTTACCAAGTGCCACAGGGCGGTTCCGGGCCCTACCACGTCCCGCAGGGCGGTTCGGGACCGTATTCCGTGCCACCGCAGGGATACCAGTACCCGCAACAGCAGCCGTTCCCGCCGCAGCAGTACCAGCAGCCCGGTCACCCGGTGCCCTCGGAACTGTCCACCTCCCGTTTGATCAAGCAGGAGAAGAAGAGCCCGCAGTCGGGCTGGCGCAAGGCTGTCTACAAGGCGACCGGCCACCTGATCAACATGGGCGAGAGCCCGGAGGACGTGCACCGGCGCGAACTGATCGCGCGGGTCAGCCAGCCACTGCGGGGCTGCTACAAGATCGCGATGCTGAGCCTGAAGGGCGGCGTCGGCAAGACCACGGTCACCACCACGCTCGGCTCGACGTTCTCGTCGCTGCGCGGTGACCGCGTGATCGCCGTGGACGCCAACCCCGACCGTGGCACGCTCAGCCAGAAGATCCCGCTCGAGACCACGGCGACAGTCCGGCACTTGCTGCGCGACGCGAGCCGGGTGACGAAGTACAGCGACGTGCGCGCGTACACCTCACAGGGCCCGAGCAGGCTCGAAGTGCTTGCCAGTGAACAGGACCCGGCGGTGTCGGAGGCGTTCAGCGAGGACGACTACCGGCGTACGGTCGCGTTGCTGGAGCACTTCTACAACATCGTGCTGACCGACTGCGGCACCGGTTTGATGCACTCGGCCATGAAGGGCGTGCTGGACATCGCCGACTCGCTGGTCATCGTGTCGTCCGGTTCGGTCGACGGCGCACGCAGTGCGTCAGCCACGTTGGACTGGCTTGACGCGCACGGCTATCGCACCCTGGTCGCCAGGTCGGTCGCAGTGATCAACTCGGTGCGGCCCAAGTCCGGCTCGGTCGACCTGGACAAGCTGAGCGCGCACTTCGCGTCACGCTGCCGTGCGGTGTGCCGGATCCCGTTCGATCCGCACCTGGAAGAAGGTGCGGAGATCGAACTGGATCGGCTGCAGCACGCCACCAAGATGGCGTTGCTGGAGATGGCCGCCACCGTCGCCGACGACTTCGCCACCGAGCGGTAGGGGCATCGTTTCCACTCAGGCCGGCGGGTCCTCGCCGGCCTTCTTGTTGCGTTCGGTCAACCCGCGCAGGAACTCCGGGTCGTCGTCAGGGGCGATCACGCGTCGCTCGCGGCGTGTGGTCACGCCGGCTGACTGAGCTCCGAACGCTCGCCACAGAAGTACCGCGATGGTCAGTGCTCCGACCGCGGCGAGCAGATACAGCATGTCGCCACCTCCTTGAGTTTCCTCTCCGAGGTTAGCCCGTTTGCTCGTTCCGCGCCGCCGTCACATGCAGGCGATGGCTGAATGTGACGGACAGTGGTATCAGTCGTTATGGCTGGCTTCGGTGGTCAGCTCCGCCAGCAGCGCCTTCACCTCGGACTCGCGGAACCGGCGGTGCCCGCCCGGGGTGCGGATCGAGCCGATCCGGCCGGCGGTGGCCCAACGGGTGACCGTCTTCGGATCGACCCTGAACAGCGCGGCGACCTCACCAGGGGTCAGCAACCGCTCTCCGACATGACCGACGGTAGTGGTCACATCCGCCTCCTAACACGTTTTCCGGCGTATGGGTCGCATCGTGTCACTTCGCCCGTCGGGTACTCGAACGGCTAAGTAAAGGTAAAGAGGTAGTAAGGGGCAAAACGCCCACACTGGACATCACGTGCTCTGACCTGCGGAGACGTCGCCCGTCCGGCGCCTTCCGCGGCCGCTCTCGCGGCCTGCCGACGTGTTCGCCGCTCGCCGTCGCGGAAAAAAGTCGCTCGTCAGGCCGTGAGCCTGGTCACTCCCGGCTGCGGTTGCCGCTGGTCCTGACCGTGTGTGGGACTCCTTCACCAGACAAGCACAGTTCACGTCAGGACTGCACATTGCTTGGGCTTTACCTTCGGCGACCGTCCGCCGGCGGTGGTGGCACTGGTCGTAGGCTGCTGCGCGTGGACGACTTGGACCGCCGCATCATCAACGAGCTCAGGCTCAACGGCCGAGCCACGTACGCCGAGCTCGGCAGGCAGGTGGGGTTGTCCGCGTCGGCCGTGCACGAGCGGGTCGGCAAGCTGGAGTCCAGCGGCGTCATCACCGGCTACCACGCCACGGTCGACCCGAGCTCGATCGGGCTCGGCGTCACCGCGTTGGTCGGCATCCAGCCGTCGGACAACGCGGAGGACAACGAAGTCGCCGTCAAGCTGGGCGAACTGGTCGAGGTCGAGTCGTGCTGGGCGGTCGCGGGCGACGAGGCGTTCGTGGTGAAGGTCCGCGTCCCCACGGTCGACGAGCTCGAACGCACCCTCGGGCGGCTGCGCCGGATCGACGGCGTCGCCCGGACCCGGACCACCGTCGTGCTGTCCACCAGGTTCGAGGGGCGCCCGAACACCGCGACCGCCGAGTAGGCTTTGTGGCCGTGGAAGCGCATTTCGGCCGGGACCTCGCGTTGTACACGGCGGCGCGGATCGCGCTGGTCGCCGTGGTGACGGTGATCCTCGTGCTGGTCAAGATCCCCTTGCTCGTGGGGCTGGCTGTCGCCGTCGTGGTGGCGTTCCCGCTCAGCCTCGTGCTGTTCCGCGGCCTGAACCAGCGGGTCACCGCCGGGATGGCCGAACGCAACGAGTCCCGCCGCGCCGAGCGCGAACGGCTGCGTGCCGAACTGCGCGGCGACAAGGAGTCCTAGCTCTTTCGATTCCCGGGGACCGGCGTTCGTGGAGTGGACATGAAATACATGCTGCTGTTGCACGAACCGGACACCGACTGGACCGCGGTGGGCCAGGAAGAGCTGGACAAGGCGCTCGCCGAGCACGCCGAGTTCGTCCAGTACCTCGCCGCACGCGGCCGCCCCTTCTCCGGAGAGGCGTTGCGGCCCTCCTGCACGGCCACGACGCTGCGCCCGAAAGGCGATGACATCATCGTCACCGACGGCCCGTTCGTCGAACTGAAAGAGCACATAGGCGGCTTCTACGTGATCGAGGCCGACACCCTCGACGAGGCGATCGAAGTGGCGAAGCACGTGCCGATCGGCTCGGGGGTGGAGATCCGGCCGATCTGGGACGCATGAGCCTCGAAGCGGCCGTGGCGCAGGCGCATCGGCGTGAGTGGGCCGCTGTGCTCGCCGCGACGATGCGCCTGACCCGTGACTTCGAAGCGGCCGAGGACGCCGTCCAGGAGGCGTTCGAGGCCGCGATGGTCGCGTGGCGGCGTGACGGAGTGCCGCCCAACCCAGGCGGCTGGCTCACCACAACCGCCAAACGCAAGGCGTTGGACCGGATGCGCCGCGCGGACGCGTTGGCTCGCAGGCTGCCGTTGCTCGTCGTCCCCGACGACGATCCTGAGGTCATCCAGGACCACCGGCTGCGGTTGATCTTCATGTGCTGTCACCCGGCGTTGGCGATGAACGCCCGTGTGGCGCTGACCCTGCGCCTGGTGTGCGGGCTGCCGACGAGTGAGATCGCGCACCTTTTCCTGGTGCCGCAGCCGACCATGGCCGCGCGGCTGACCACGGCCAAGAAGAAGATCCGGTCGGCCGGAATCCCGTTCCACGTGCCCGACGACCTCACCGCCCGGCTGCCCGCGGTGCTCGCCGTCGTGTACCTGGTCTACACGGCCGGTTCCGCCGACCGGGCGGTGGAACTGGCGCACTTGGTGGCGTCACTGCTGCCCGAGCCGGAGGTTCTCGGCCTGCTGGCGTTGATCCGGCTCAACGAGGCGCGTGCGGCGGCCCGGTTCTCATCCGACGGCAAGCCGGTCCCTTTGGCCGCACAGGATCGTTCGCGGTGGGACCGTTCCGCGATCGCGGCGGCGCTTCCCCTGGTGAGGAAGGCCTTGCGCGGCGGCGGGCCGTACGCGTTGCAGGCCGCGATCGCCGCCGTGCACGCCGAAGCGCCGGCCTACGCGGACACCGACTGGCCGCAAATCCTTGCCCTGTACGACGAACTGGTCACGGTGTACCCGTCGCCCACCGCGGCGCTGGGCCGTGCCGTCGCCCTGTCCGAAGTCCACGGCGCCGCAGCGGGTTTGGCCGAGGCCGACCGGCTTTCCGCTGAGCTGGGCCATTACTACCTGTTGCCTGCCGCTCGCGCCGAGTTCCTGCGCGCCCTGGGACGGTGCGATGAGGCGGCCGAAGCCGACCGGCTGGCCGCGGACCTCGCGCCGACCACGGCGGAAGCCGAGTTCTTCCGTGCGCGTGCTGTCGATTCGCCAACGCGGCCATGATCAGTCAGGCTGGGCAGGGTGTTGTGGCGAATTGTCCTGTCTGTTGCCGTGGCGACCGCGGCCGCACTGCTGGCGGGCTGGCTGACAGGGTTCGTGGTTCGCTTCGTGGCGCGACGCCGCTACCGGCGGACTCTGACCCGGCTGCATGAGAACTGTCACAAGCCGTTCGTCGCCGTGCTCGTGGTCGCGGCCAACTACATCGTGCTGTTCGAGATCGAAAACCGTGTTGTCGACGGAATCCGGCACGCGCTTCTGCTCGCGTTGATCGCGGTCTCCGCGTGGCTGGTGATCCGCGTGCTCTACGTGGTCGAGGATTTCGCTCTGCAACGCCTGAACGTGGACGTCCCGGACAACCGCCGGATCAGACGGCTGCGCACGCAGGTGGCCCTGATCCGGCGGCTGACCGGCGCGGCGATCACGGTCATCGCGATCGCCTCGATGTTCATGACCTTCACCCAGCTGCGGACCCTCGGGGCGTCGCTGCTGGCCTCGGCCGGGATCGTCGGTGTGATCGCCGGTCTCGCCGCGCAGACGACCCTGACGAACGTGTTCGCCGGCATGCAGCTGGCGCTGACGGACTCCCTGCGTTACGACGATGTCGTTGTGGTGGAAGGCGAATGGGGCCGCATCGAGGAGATGACCCTGACGTATGTCGTGGTGCACCTGTGGGATGAGCGCAGACTGGTCCTGCCGACGACGTACTTCACCAAGACCCCGTTCCAGAACTGGACACGGCACGAGACCCGCGTGCTCGGCGCCGTGCAACTGCACCTGGACTACCGGGCGCCTGTCGAGGAGTTGCGCGCCGAGGCCAGACGCGTCGTCGAGGACTCCGAGTTGTGGGATCGCCGCGAATGGGTGCTGCAGGTCGTCGACTCCACGCCGTGGACGATGGTCGTCCGCGTGCTCGCCTCCGCGGCGGACGCGCCGAGCGCGTGGGACCTGCGCTGTGAGATCCGAGAGAAGCTCATCACGTACATGCGCGACAACTACCCGGAGTTCCTGCCGGGAGGTACCAGGAGCGCGGTCGACACGGGGTGACCAATGGCGGGTGGTCGCCGGTTTGAGCAGCGCTTACTGTGCATTCCGTGACCACAGTCGATCGATGTTGTGAGACCACCCGGGAGTGGGTGTGCGAAGCGGTGCGGATCATCGAGGCGGACGCCAACCGCAGCGCGGACACCCACCTGCTGACGTTCCCGCTGCCCGTCGAGTGGGGTGTGCGGCTCTACCTGAAGGACGAGTCGACGCATCCCACCGGCTCGCTCAAGCACCGGCTGGCGCGGTCGTTGTTCCTCTACGCGCTGTGCAACGGCTGGATCACCGAGGGCACACCGGTGATCGAGGCCTCGTCGGGGTCGACGGCGGTGTCCGAGGCGTACTTCGCCCGGCTGCTCGACCTGCCGTTCATCGCGGTCATGCCCGCGTCGACCAGTACCGAGAAGGTCGCGTTGATCGAGCGCCAGGGTGGCCGGTGCCACTTCGTCGACGAGCCGGGCGCGATCTACACCGAGTCACGGCGGCTGGCGGCCGAGTTGAACGGCCACTTCATGGACCAGTTCACGCACGCCGAGCGGGCCACGGACTGGCGGGGCAACAACAACATCGCCGAGTCGATGTTCGAGCAGATGGCCCTGGAGCCGCATCCCGAACCGGCCTGGGTGGTCGTCGGCGCCGGAACGGGCGGTACGAGCGCGACGATCGGCCGTTACCTCAGGTACCGGTCGATGCGCACGCACCTGGCCGTGGTCGATCCCGAGCAGTCGGTGTTCTTCGACGCGTGGCGCGACACCTTGCCGGAGCTGACCGGATGCCGCGGGTCACGGATCGAGGGCATCGGCCGGCCGCGGGTCGAGCCGTCGTTCGTCGGGCAGGTCATCGACCGGATGATCAAGGTGCCGGACGCCGCCTCGATCGCCGCGATCCGTTACGTCGAACCGATCCTGGGCCGCCGGGTCGGCGGGTCGACCGGGACGAACCTGTGGGGTGCGTTCGAGATCATCTCCGAGATGGTGGCGGCGGGTAAGGAAGGCAGCGTGGTCACGTTGTTGTGCGACGGCGGCGAGCGCTACGGGCACACGTACTACGACGATGCCTGGGTCACCGCGAACGGCCTCGATCTCGAACCCCACCACCGGGTGCTGGCCGACTTCTTCGAAACCGGCCGCTGGCCGTCATGACACGATCGCGGCGACCGTGGTCGCGACCGCCCACACCAGCATGGCCAGCCCGGTGTCCCTGAGCACCGGGATCAGCGCCGGACCGGTTGCTCCACTGTAGACGGTCCGGACGCTCGGCGAGACCTGGATCGCGGCGAACAGGCCGAGCAGGAACCACGGGCTGACCAGGAACGTCAGCGTGAACGTGACCACGAAGGGCGCCAGCGCGAGCAGGCTGTAGAACGTGCGGGCGCCCTGGTCGCCGAGGCGCACGGCCATCGTGTGCTTGCCGGATTCCTTGTCCGTGGGCAGGTCACGCAGGTTGTTGACGGCCAGCACGGCGGCGGAGAAGCAGCCGAGCGCGACCGACGCGACCACGCCGAACCAGCTGATCCGTCCGGTTTGGACGTACATGGTGCCGAGCACCGGGACCGGGCCGAAGAACAGGAACACCGCCAGTTCGCCCAGACCCAAGTAGCCGTACGGGTTCTTGCCGCCCGTGTAGTACCAGGCGCCCAGCAGGCAGACCAGGCCGACGGCGATCAGCCACCACTGGCCGCTGGAGATGACCAGGCCGAGCCCGGCCAGGCAGGCGATCCCGAAGCACACCAACGCGGCCGTGAGCACCGCTTTGGGTGGCACGAGGCCGGAACCGACCAGGCGTAGCGGGCCGACGCGTTCGGCGTCCGTGCCGCGGATGCCGTCCGAGTAGTCGTTGGCGTAGTTCACGCCGACCTGGAACGCCAGCGCCACGACCAAGGCGAGAACCGCCTGCCACCACACGAACCCGTCGATCGCCACCGCCGCGCCGGCGCCGACCAGCACCGGCGAGATCGAGTTGGGCAACGTGCGGACTCGTGCGCCCGCCATCCACTGCGCGACTGTCGCCATGCTGACAGTGTGGCAACTCAGCAGGTGGTGGCGCCGCTCACCCCTGGGACGAGCGCCTCGCCCGCGCGGCGCCACCGGCGCCGGCGTGCGAACCGTCTCATTGGGACAGATAGTGCCGTACCGCGGCCCGATCCACCTTTCCGGGACCGCGCAGCGGCATCCGGTCGATCGTTTTCACCACTTTCGGGACCGCCGGCGCGCCCAGCTCGGCCCGGACGTGGGCACGCAGCTCGTCGTGGCCGGCTTCGCCGACCACGGCCGCGGCCACGATCTGGCCCCACTCGGGGTGGTCGAGGCCGACCACACACGCCGCTTCGACGTACCGCTCCAGCAGCCGCTCGACCGCGTTGGCCGGGACCTTCACCCCGCCGGTGTTGATCACGTCGTCGGCCCGGCCGAGGATCTCCAGCCTGCCGTCGACGAACCGGCCGAGGTCGGACGTCACGAACCAGCCGTCGACGAAGCTCTCGGCGGTGAGGTCCGGCCGGTTGCGGTATCCCCGCGCGAGCGTGGGCCCGGAGATCGCCACCCGGTCGCCTACGAGCTTCACCGCGACGCCGTCCAGCGGCACGCCGTCGTACACGCAACCGCTTGCGGTCTCGCTCATCCCGTACGCCGAGACCAGCGGCACGCCTTCCGCCGCGGCCCTCAGCTCGGCGGACAGCGGAGCGCCGCCCATGACGATCCCGTCCAACGCTCGGAGCGCTTCCAGGGCTTGCGGCACGGCCACGATCCGGGCCAGCTGGGTCGGTACCAAAGCGGTGTAGTGCCTGCCTGGCGTCCGCAGCACCTCGGCGACCGCGGCCACGAAATCCGGCACCCGGAAGCCCTCATCAAGGTGCAGCTGGACCGGCGGCTCCCCGGCCAGAAGCGATCTGACCAGCACCTGGATGCCGCCGACGTACCGCGCGGGCGTCGCCAGCACCCAGCGTCCCGGGCCGCCGAGCCGCTTGTGCGTCGCCTCCGCGGAGGCCAGCAAGGCACTCGCCGGCAGCAGCACGCCTTTCGGCTCTCCGGTCGAGCCCGAGGTCGCCACCACCACGGCCGTGGGGTCGTCCGGAGAGTCCTCGCCGGGCCCGAACGGACCCGCCAGGGTCTCGGGACCGCCCGGCAGCAGCGCCGGACCCGAACCGTCCAGCGCGGCGGGCAGGCGGTCGTAGACCTCGGCGGGCGAGACCGCGACGATCGTCCTCATCAGTAGTAGTACGGGAAGGCCGACCAGTCGGGCGAACGCTTCTGCAGGAACGCGTCCCGGCCTTCCACCGCCTCCTCGGTCATGTACGCCAGCCTGGTCGTCTCGCCCGCGAACAGCTGCTGACCGACCAGGCCGTCGTCGATCAGGTTGAACGCGTACTTGAGCATCCGCTGCGCGGTCGGGGACTTGCCGTTGATCTCCTTGGCCCACTCCAGCGCGGTCTTCTCCAGCTCCGCGTGCGGCACGACCGCGTTCACGGCGCCCATCTGGTGCATCTGCCCGGCGGTGTAGGTACGGCCGAGGAAGAAGATCTCCCTGGCGAACTTCTGGCCGACCTGCCTGGCCAGGTACGCCGAGCCGTACCCGCCGTCGAAGCTGCCGACGTCCGCGTCGGTCTGCTTGAACCGGGCGTGCTCCTCGCTGGCGAGTGTGAGATCGCACACCACGTGCAGGCTGTGCCCGCCGCCCGCGGCCCAGCCGGGGACCACGCAGATGACCACCTTCGGCATGAACCGGATCAGCCGCTGGCACTCCAGGATGTGCAGCCTGCCCGCACGCGCCGGGTCGATGGTGTCGGACGTCTCGCCGTGCGCGTACTGGTAGCCCGTACGGCCACGAATCCGCTGGTCACCGCCGGAACAGAAGGCCCAGCCGCCGTCCTTGGGCGACGGCCCGTTGCCGGTCAGCAGCACGCAGCCGACGTCCGAGCTCATCCTGGCGTGGTCAAGAGCCTTGTACAGCTCGTCGACGGTGTGCGGCCGGAAGGCGTTGCGCACCTCGGGACGGTTGAATGCGATGCGCACAGTCCCCTGGTCCACCGCGCGGTGGTACGTGATGTCGGTGAAGTCGAAACCGGGCACTTCACGCCACGCGGTCGGGTCGAACAGCTCCGAAACAACGGTGTCAGACACGTTTGCGAGGATAGGCATGTGAACCCGTCGACTGCGCAGGCCATGGTCATCGCTGACGAGCTGGCGCGCAACGACGTGCGGCATGTGGTCGTCTGCCCCGGATCCCGCAACGCGCCGCTCAGCATGGCCCTGGTCGACGCGGCGGCCGAGGGCAAGCTGCGGCTGCATGTGCGGGTGGACGAGCGCAGCGCCGGATTCCTGGCGATGGGCCTGGCCGTGGCGACCGGCAGGCCCGCCGCGGTCGTCTGCACGTCCGGAACCGCGGTCGCCAACCTGCACCCGGCGGTGCTCGAGTCGTACCACGCGGGCGTCGGCCTGATCGTGATCAGCGCGGACCGCCCGCCGGAGCTGCACGGCAGCGGCGCGAACCAGACCATCGACCAGCGCAACCTGTTCGCCCCGGCGGCGATCCTGGTCGACTTCCCGGTGGCCGAGCGGCGCACCGGGCAGAACCCGGTCTGGCGTGGCCTGGTGTGCCGCGCGGTCGCGCAGGCCGAGTCAGGGCGTCCGGTGCAGATCAACGTGCCGTTCCGTGAGCCTTTGGTGCCGACTTTCGGGCCGGCCTGGCCGGAGGAGCTGACGGGCAGGCCGGGTTACGAGCGCTGGACGACGTCCGCGCCGCCGCGCTCGGTCGCGAGCAGCCGGGTGGACTTCCCGCTGCCCGCGCGCACGCTGATGGTGGTCGGCAGCGGCCGGCCGGACCGCGCCGCGGCCGCGTGCGAGGTGGCGACCCGGGCCGGGTGGCCGATCATCGCCGAGCCGGTGGCGACCACCGGCGGTGCGAGTGTGCTGCGCTGTGGCCCGTTGTTGCTCGCATCCCTTGACAAGGCTGAGGATCTGCGGCCGGACGCGGTTGTTGTCGTTGGCAGGCCGACGTTGTCGCGCGGGGTGCGTGGCCTGATGGGCCGGGCGCCGGTGTACGGGATCGGCGATCATCCACAGTGGACTGATCCGCAGTACGTCGCGATCCACGTCCGGGGCTGGCTCGACACAACGGATCTCTCGCACGTGCAGGGCCACGATCCGGAGTGGCTGACGGCGTGGCGGACGGCCGCGGAGCGTGCTTCGACCGCGGTCGACAAGCTCCTCGAAGAGGACGAGTGGCCGTCCGGGCTCCGGGTGGCGCGGGACGTGGTCGCCGCTTTGCCTTCCGGCGCGATGCTTTTCCTCGGTTCGTCCAATCCGGTCCGGGACGTCGACCTGGTCGCCGAGACCCGGACCGACCTGGCGATCCACGCCAACCGGGGCGTGGCGGGCATCGACGGGAACGTGTCCGCCGCGATCGGAGTCACGCTCGGTGAGCCCGATCGCCCCGGGTACGCACTGCTCGGCGACCTGACGTTCCTGCACGATTCCAACGGTCTGCTGATCGGGCCGGACGAGGCCCGGCCGGACCTGACGATCGTGGTGCTCAACGACGACGGCGGCGGAATCTTCTCCTTGCTGGAACAGGGAGCCGCCGAACACAAGAACAGTTTCGAGCGGGTGTTCGGCACCCCGCACGGCACCGATCTGGCCGCATTGTGCGCGGGATATCGCGTGCCGCATGTGGTGGCCGAATCGCCGGAACAATTGCGCGAGGCACTGCGGCCCCGGCCTGGTTTGCGAGTCGTCGAAATCCGGGCCGATCGCGCACGGTTGCGGGACCTGCACGCTCGGCTGCGGACCGCTGTTTCGGATGCCGCGTTCGGCTGATCCCGCTTGCTGGAATAGCCACTTTGGTGGGTATTCGTGCCCTTGCATACGTGGCTAGGTTGCAGAGACGTTTCGCTGAACCTTGGAGGGGGCACCGAAATGCTTCTGCGATCGAGAGTGGCGGTCGCCGCGACCGCGGCCGGACTTGCCACGGTCTTGTTCGGATCGACCGCCAGCGCCGTGCCCGCGCCGGGTGCGCCTGGCGTCGGCGATCCCTATTACCCCAATGACGGAAACGGCGGTTACGACGTTTCCCACTACAACATCAGGATCACCTACAACCCCGCGACCGATTTGCTGACCGGGACGACCACCATCCTGGCCCGCAGCACCCAGGAGTTGTCCAGCCTCAACCTCGACCTGCTGCTGCCGATCAAGTCGGTGCGGGTCAACAACTTCCTGTCCCGGTCGACCGCGAACACCGGTGAGGTCACCGTCACGCCGCCGAGGCCGATCGGTGCCAACCAGAACCTCACCATCGTGGTGCAGTACGAGGGCAAACCGTCCACAGTGAACGACGCCAAGGGCGCCAACTACTGGAAGAAGACCCCGGACGGCGCGCTCGCGGTGGACGAGCCGCACATCGCGAAGTGGTGGTACCCGAGCAGCGACCACCCGACCGACAAGGCCACCTTCGACGTGTCCGTCGTTGTGCCGCAAGGCGTCGAGGCGTTGTCCAACGGCACCTTCGCCGGCACCCAGCAGACGCTCAACGGCTGGATCCGGTGGAACTGGCGGACCGTCTCGCAGCAGGCGACGTACCTGGCCTTCCTCGCGGTCGGCCAGTACGAGATCCGCAGCAGCTCGGCGCCCAACGGGCAACCGGTGATCAGCGCCTACGGTGACGACCTCGGCGCCAACGGTCCGGCCGCCCGCGCGAGCGTCGAACGCACGCCCGAGGTGACCGAGTTCCTGGAGACCCAGTTCGGCCCGTACCCGTTCGAAGCCCAGGGCGGCGTCGTGTCCACGGGTATCGGCTTCGCACTGGAGACCCAGACCCGCCCGGTGTACAGCACCGCGTTCTTCCCGCGTGGCGCCAACACCAGCGTGGTCGCGCACGAGATGGCACACCAGTGGTTCGGCGACTCGGTGTCGGTCCGCAACTGGCGTGACATCTGGCTGAACGAGGGCTTCGCCCGGTATGCCGAGTGGCTGTGGGCGGAGAACCAGGCGGAAGGCACGGCGGCGGAGATCGCCCAGTACTACTACGACCGCCGCCCGGCGGAGGACCCGTTCTGGCAGGTCGTCGTCGGCGATCCGGGAGCAGGCAACGAGTTCAACATCGCGGTGTACGACCGCGGCGCGCTCGCCGTGCACGCGTTCCGTAACGCCGTCGGCGACGAGGCCTTCTTCGAGACCTTGCAGACCTGGCAGGCGACGAAGAAGAACGGCAACGGCAAGATCGAGGAGTTCATCGCGCTGGCCGAGCGGATCTCCGGCAAGCCGCTGTTCGCCCTGTTCCAGACCTGGCTGTTCACCCCGGGCAAGCCGGCTCCGGAGGACCTCGGCAACGCGGCGGCCCATTCGGCGGGAGTGGCCGGTGTGGCCGCGCCGCCGAAGGCGATCGAGAAGCTCGACCTGACCCGTGACGTCCTGGCCCGCACCGGCCACGCGGGCCACTCCCACGGCCACGATCACGCGGGCCACTCGCACGGGGACGGTCACGGCCACTGAGCCGTCCCGGAAAGTCGATGGATCACTGACCGCCGGGCCGAGCAGCGCGTGGAGCGCTTCTCGGCCCGGCTGTCGTGGTGGCTGGCTGGTGCCGCGCTGCCGGGCCTGTGCGGGGAATTTCGGGGTGCCGGAAAGGGAACTTCGGGGTGCTGGAAGGGGGATTTCGGGGTGCTGGAGTGGTGGACACGGGTCTGCTGGTGGCGGGCGGGTTCCTGCCGGACCGCGGGAAGGCCGCACGACCGCGCGCGGTGCCTCGGTACAGTGCGGGCGTGGCAGTGGGTAGAGCGGCGCGGGTCCGGCAGATCGCCGCGATCGCGTTGGTGTCGATCGGTGCGACCGTGACGCTGCTCGCCGTTGTGCTGGTGATCGGTGCGTACCGCGAGGACGCCGGATTGAACTCGCGCGCGGTCCGGACCACGGCCGAGGTGCTGTCGGTGTCCTTCGACCGCACGCTCGTGCGCTACCAGACGCCTGACGGTGCCGACCACATTCCGCCGGACGGGGTCGGGTATCCGGCCGGACTCCAGAAGGGCCAGCTGGTCGAGGTCGAGTACGACGCCGCCAAACCCGACCTGGTCAAGGTCGCGGGCCGCGGTGCCTACCTGTCGTTGATGCCCGCGGGCACGCTGATCCTGTTCCTGTGGTTGGTGATCGGGCCCATCCTGTGGTGGATGAAGCGCTACGGCCCGCTGTTCAGACCGTCGCCGTCTCCTGCCACCAGCTGAGCACCTCGTCGGACACCCCGGGCGCCGCGACCAGCAGGCCGTCCACCGGCAACGCGGTGTCCTCGCCGTGCCGGTCGAGCACGGACGCTCCCGCCTCGATCGCCAACGCGACCGCACCGGCCACGTCCCACTCGTGGTAGCTGTGCAGCACGGCAGCCGCCGCGTGACCCAAGGCGACCTGGGCTATCGCCAGGGCGGCCGAGCCCAGCACCCGGACGCCCGCGTGGGCCTGTGCGGCTCGCTCGATGAACCCGCCCATCCCCGGCCATGGGCCGGTCCTGGTCAGCTCGGTGCAGACGATCGAGCCCGCCGTGGAGAAGCGGTCGGTCAGCGAGATCTGCACTCCGTTGGCCCGGGCACCCCGGCCACGCGCGGCCGCGTAGATCTGCCCGCGGTACGGATCCGCCACGACTCCCACCACCGGACCCGCGGCGTCCACCAACGCCAGGCTGTAGGCGCACCACGGCACGCCCGCGACGTAGTTGGCCGTTCCGTCCACCGGGTCGACCACCCACCGGTACTCGGCCTGGTCCGAGCCGATGTCGGGGCCGAACTCCTGGCCGACCACCGGCATCCCGGGGAACTCCGCGGTCAGCACCCGGCGGGTGTGCCGTTCGAGGGTTCGATCGGTGTCGGTGACCCAGTCGAACGGTGAGTCCTTCCCGCCGGGGCGGGCGCCGCGGCCCGCGGTCGCGGTGATCACGTCGGTGGCGTCGTTGGCCAGCCGGCCGGCTACTTCCAGTGCCCGTGACAGCAGTCCCGGCTCTACTGGCCTGGGCGGGCGCGACGACAAGAGGGTCATGCCGACCTAGAGTGACCGCGCCGGGTGTCCGCCATGCGACCGGGAGATGACCAGCGAAGGATCGCGAGACCACACGTTGGAAGTTTCGGCTTCGTTCCCCGGCACGTCATGCGGCTGTCGCCCCAGTGCTCGGATGCCCGATCATCGTGAGGTCCGTGCGAGTCGCCATCGTCACCGAGAGCTTTCTGCCGCAGGTGAACGGCGTGACGAACTCCGTTCTCCGCGTTGTCGAGTACCTGCGTGACCACGGTCACGAGGCGCTCGTGGTCGCGCCTGGCCCGGGGCCGGACAGCTACCTGCACGCGCCGGTCGTGCGGACCCGTGCGGTGGACGTCCCGGTCGTCACCTCCCTGCCGATCGGCCTGCCAGGGCCGCGGATCACCACCGCCCTGCTGGATTTCGAGCCCGACGTCGTCCACCTGGCTTCGCCGTTCGTGCTCGGCGCGGGCGGACTACGGGCGGCACGCCTGCTCGGCGTGCCGACGGTCGCGGTCTACCAGACCGACGTGGCCGGATTCGCCGCGTCCTACGGCCTGGCCAGAGGCGCCGCCGTGGCCTGGCGCTGGATCCGCAGGCTGCACACCTTCGCCGACCGGACCCTGGCGCCCTCGACCGACGCCGTGCGCTCGTTGGTCGAGCACGGCATTCCCCGGGTGCACCGCTGGGGCCGTGGCGTGGACACGAACCTGTTCACCCCGCGCCGCCGGAACGACGACCTCCGCCGTGAGCTCGCGCCCCACGGCGAGCTGCTCGTCGGCTACGTCGGCCGCCTGGCCCCGGAGAAACAGGTCGCCCGGCTGGCCGCGTTGAACGACATGCCCGGCGTGCGGGTGGTGGTCGTCGGCGACGGCCCGGACACCGACAACCTGCGGTCCCTGCTGCCCGGAGCGGCCTTCCTCGGGTTCAGGACGGGGGTGCCGCTCGCCGAGGCGTACGCCAGCCTGGACGTGTTCGTGCACACCGGCCCGCACGAGACGTTCTGCCAGGCCGTCCAGGAGGCGATGGCCTCCGGTGTGCCCGTGCTCGCCCCGGACTCGGGCGGGCCCCGTGACCTGGTCGACCACGGCAAGACCGGGTACCTCCTCCGTGACATGGCTGGGGAACTGCGACCGGCTGTGGCCGAACTGCTCGACCCGGGACTGCGGGTCCGCCTGGCCACGGCGGGCCGTCGCGCCGTGCAAGGCCGTACGTGGACGGCTGTCTGCGACGAACTCATGGGCCACTACACGGCGGTGACCCACCTGGCTCAGGCGGCGTGATGCGGGTTGTCCAGCTCGCGAACTTCTACGGCCCGAAGTCCGGCGGGCTGCGCACGGCCCTGCACCACCTGGGCGCCGGATACCGCGCGCAGGGCCATGAAGTGATCCTGGTCGTCCCCGGCACGCGGTTCGCCGACGAGCCGATGCCCAACGGTGTCCGTCGCATCACGTTGCCCGCTCCGCGAATCCCCGGCACCGGTGGCTACCGCGCGGTGGACCCGTGGCGCGTCCGCGCGCTGCTGACCCGGCTGGAACCCGACCGGTTGGAGGTGTCCGACCGGCTGACACTTCGCGGCATGGGCCGGTGGGCCCGGAGCAACGGCGTGCCGAGCGTGGTCATCTCCCACGAACGCCTTGACCGTCTGCTGGAACAGTTCCTCCTTCCTCGGCGCTGGGCGCGCGGCGCCGCCGACATCGCCAACCGCCGGATGGCGGCGTACTACGACACCGTGGTGTGCACGACCGCGTTCGCCCGCGAGGAGTTCGACCGGATCGGCGTCACCAACATCCGCCGGGTCCCGCTCGGTGTCGACCTGTCCACTTTCACCCCGGCACGGCGATCTCCGGCACTGCGCCAGGACCTCGCCGCGGGCGCGGAGACCTTGCTGATCCACTGTGGACGGCTCTCGCCGGAGAAGCACGTGGAGCGCAGCGTGGACACGCTGGCGCAGTTGCACTCCGAGGGGCACAGCGCACGGTTGGTCGTCGCGGGCGACGGTCCCAGCATGAGTTCGTTGCGGCGCCGGGCAACGGGCCTGCCCGTGACATTCCTGGGATTCGTGCAGTCCCGCACGGATGTCGCCCAACTGCTCGCCACGGCGGACGTCTCACTGGCGCCCGGCCCGCATGAGACGTTCGGGCTCGCGGCCCTCGAAGCGCTCGCGTCGGGAACTCCGGTGGTGGTCTCGGCATCGTCGGCTCTCCGGGAAATCGTCCGGCCCGGCTGTGGCGCCGCGGTGGACGACCACGCGGACGCGTTCGCCGACGCGGTCGAGGACCTGCTCGCCGCGCCGGAGTCGGGGCGGCGTGAGGCGGCCCGTGCGCGGGCGGAGGAGTTCAGTTGGCCCTCGTCGGTGGAAGGCATGCTGAAGGCGCTCAGCCTGGACCAGCGGTGACCGTGCCCGAACGGGCAGGACTACGGGCGGACATCGCTGCGTGACGACGCTCGTTCCCCAGGTGAGACGGTGTTTCCGGGTGGCCGTGTCCCGATCGGTGGGTGTTGGCCGCGATGGCTCGGCGATTACCGTACGTCGATGACCACGCCTTGGGTTGAGGGCACCGATGTTGGTCGCCCACAGCGGGAAACAGCCCAGCATGCCCATCATGCCCGGCCGGAATCGGCGTCGGTGCTCGCCTCGGCGGGTAACGCGGCCGTAGGCCGGCTACTGCAAGGCGCGGCCAATACGCCGTATGTTCCGCCGCAGTTCGTCCAGCGGCTCACAGTGCAGCGCGACCCCGGGCAGTACACGCCAGCCGATCCGTCGGCCCAGGTGTGTGCGCCCGAAGACGCCCGCCTGAACTCCTCGGACCCCGAGGTGAACGGCCGGACGGTCACCGAGGTCGCGACGAACCTGGGCGGTCGCGTCCTTCGCTACCGCCGGTCGATCGACCGGTTCAAGGGCTTCAGTGTCGCGACTCAGCAGGATGAGCGGGACTGGTATGCCAATCTCGGCCTGATGGGCGGGTTCATCGACTGGTTCAACACGGCTCCCCGTACCGACCCGGCTCGCTGGCAGCAGGTGATCGAGCGTTGGGACTCGACGGCCGCCCAGTTCGACACCGCGCTGGCTCATCCGATCACCGCGCAGTCGATCGGGGAAGGCGGGCGACTGTCCTCAGCCGCCATGTCGGCGTTCGACGAGGTGTCCCGGCTCGACAGCCAGTACCGCGCCGAATACTCCGCCTATCTGGAGGGTTTCAGCCACTCCGCCGAGGGCGTCGTCGCGGTCTCCACCACCGTCCGGGACATCGCCTTCGCCGCCGCGGTCGGTATCGCCGTCGTCGTGGCGGCGCCGGTCGTCGCCGGAGCGCTCACCACAGCCGGCGCGGGCACGCTGCTCACCTACGGCGGCACGGCTGTGGCGATGGGAGGGTTGGGCGCGGGCATCGAAGGTTCCGGACAGGTGATCGCGACCTTCGGCGCACAGGCCAGTATGGCGCTGGCCGATCTGGTCAGGGGCAGTGAGCGTGCGGCCGACAACTTCGATGTCGCCCAGCTTGGGCAGGCCGGCTGGGAGGGAATGCGGCGTGGCTTCGTCGACGGCGTGCTCGCGTTCGCCGGTGCGCAGGCGGAACGCCTGGTCGCCAGTCACGTGGGGCAGTACGTGCGTGCCATGCTCGGGCCGGCCAACTCCGGCCTGATGTCGCTGGTCATCCGCAGGTCGCTGACCAGGGCGATTTCCGGTGGTGCGACGGGGTCGGTGATCGGTGCCCTGCAGGCCGGGCTGATGGCGGCGATCAACGGTCAGGACATCGCCGGGATCACGGCCGCGATGGAACGCGGTTTCGCGGTGGGCGCGGCGGCCGGGACGGCCCTGGGCGCGGCCGGCGGTGCCATCGAAGCGAGAGCCGCACACCAGCTCCGCCAGGCCGTCCTGCCCGACCTGCGCGCCGCCACGCAAACCGGCGACCCGGCCGGGTCCGAGCGACTGTTCCAGGACCTGCAGCAACAGCTGGCGGCCAACCCGGGCGTGGGCAGCAACGACGAGCTGGCACGCGTGATGCCTGACGTGTGGCGGGCACTGCGGGACCCTGATCAGATCGCCAACGCGCTCGCCGACGTCTGGCTGGAGGAGCACCTGCTCGGGCTGATGGCGCCGCGAGATGCCGCGAGCCGCTACGGCCAGGCCGCGATGGTGCTCTCCCGCCGCGCCGGTGCGCCGGTGCGGATTCTCGGGCCGAACGAGTCGTTCGGTGTCCAGGAGTTCTACGACCAGGTCGTGCTCACCGGCGACCGGTTCCTGGATCTGGCGGTGCTCAAGCTGTCCCCGGCGCACGGGGCTTCCACGCACATGATCCAGGACCTCGTTGTGGACCGTGTCCTGCGCGGGTCCGGGATGCGTGCCGAACAACTCCGTGCACTGTTCAGCGGTGCGCAGGGCACGGGCGGCCGGCCCATCGGCAACGACATCTGGATGACGGTGTACGACTCATTGACCGGCGGTCTCAACGAGCCGGAGGTGGTGTACCCGATCATGGCGCGGGGCCTGGGCGGGCTCCAGTGAAGCCGTAGCCGTACCTGGATGCACGGTGGTGTCCGAGCAGGACACGGTCGTCCGTGGAATTCAGGTTTTGCGGACCGCTCCGGTGAATCCGGCGATGAAGAGGGTGGCGAAGGCCCAGGCGAGCAGGCGCAGTGTCCATCCGGTGATGGTGAGGATGTGGCCCGGGGTGGTGTTGGTGGTGTCGCAGCGCGTGCGGGTGCCGGTGGTGAGCAGCGGTGTGCCCAGGTCGAGGCCGACGCCGACGTGCTCGACCCAGGTACAGGGCACTGGTGTCGCGGTCGGTGGGGTGCGGGTTTGGGCGAGTGCCCCGTAGGTGCCGCCGAGGATGACGGCGGCCACGACCGCAGCGGCCAGGACGGCGGCGAGGGCGATGAGGGCGCGCCAGGGTTTGTAGCCGTAGCCGAGGAGCAGGCCGGTGAGGCGTGCCCACATGCGTGTGGTGCGTCCGGTGAGGGCGTGTCGGCGGATTTGGTCTTGGCGTTGGGCGATGAGGACGTGGCGCGCTTCGCGGTCGTGGCCTGCGGCGCGGTGCGCGGCGGCGAGGTGTTGGTAGGGCTGGGCGGCGTAGTCGACGGTGTCGTGTCGCAGCAGCGCCAGCCACTGGTCGGGTGTGACTCCCTGGGGGAGGCCGGTGTACGTCAGGCCGTCGAGGCGGAGCTTGTGGTGCGGGTGGGTGCGGTGCTCCAGGCTGTTCGGGCTGACGAACAGGACACCACCGATGTGTGTGTCGCTGAGGTGGAGCACGACGTCGTCGCCGGACGCGGTGGCCTGGAAGTCGTTGCCGAGGAACATGCTCTGGTCAACCCGGAGGCGATCAGCGTTGAGGGCGGGCCCGGAGTCGTTGACCAACCGCGCAGTCTCGCAGTCCAACATGCCGAGGTGCGCGCCGATCAGTCGTACCGCACCCAATTCGCTCGACCCGGTGGCCTGGAATCCGCCGCGGAGATACATGCCGTGGTCGACCTGGAGGTTGTCCGCGTGCAAGGCGGGGCCGGAGTCGTTGACCAGCCGTGCACCTGAACAATCGAGTTGTCCGCCGAGGTGCGCGCCGATCAGTCGTACCGCACCCAATTCGCTCGACCCGGTGGCCTGGAATCCGCCGCGGAGATACATGCCGTGGTCGACCCGGAGGTTGTCGGCGTGCAGGGCGGGGCCGGAGTCGTTGACCAACCGTGCAGTGTCGCAGTCCAACACGGCGATGTGTGCGCTGAGCAGTCGTACCGCGGCCAGGTCACTCGATGCGATGGCCTGGAACCCGTTGTTGAGAAACATGCCGTGGCCGACCTGGAGACTGTCGGCGTCCAGGGCGGGGCCGGAGTCGTTGACCAGCCGTGCACCTGAACAATCGAG
>NZ_JAAATY010000020.1 GCF_013280595.1 Kibdelosporangium persicum | reverse complement strand
GTGGCGATCATGTTGCGGCGCTGCCGGGCCCGCAGGGCCAGCACCTCGGGATCGTCGGTCGGTCCTTCGGCTCCGCAGTTCCACGACCGGTTGTCGTTGGCGCCGTCACGGTTCTGCTCGCCGTTGGCCTCGTTGTGCTTGTCGTTGTACGACACCAGGTCGTTCAACGTGAAGCCGTCGTGCGCGGTGACGAAGTTGATCGACGCGAACGGCCTGCGGCCGTCGTCCTGGTACAGGTCCGACGAACCGGTGATGCGGGACGCGAACTCGCCCAGCGTCGCCGGTTCACCGCGCCAGAAGTCCCGGACGGTGTCCCGGAACTTGCCGTTCCACTCGGTCCACAGTGGAGGGAAGTTGCCCACCTGGTAGCCGCCAGGGCCGACGTCCCACGGCTCGGCGATCAGCTTGACCTGGCTGATCACCGGGTCCTGCTGGACGATGTCGAAGAACGCGCTCAGCCGGTCCACGTCGTAGAACTCACGCGCCAGCGTGGCGGCGAGGTCGAAACGGAACCCGTCGACGTGCATCTCGGTCACCCAGTACCGCAGCGAGTCCATGATCAGCTGGAGGGTGTGCGGGTTGCGGACGTTGAGCGAGTTGCCGGTGCCGGTGTAGTCCATGTAGAACCGGCGGTCGTCGTCCACCAGCCGGTAGTACGCCTCGTTGTCGATGCCGCGCATGGACAGCGTCGGCCCGAGGTGGTTGCCCTCGGCGGTGTGGTTGTAGACCACGTCGAGGATCACCTCGATTCCCGCCTCGTGCAGGTCCCGGACCATCGCCTTGAACTCCTGCACCTGGTTGCCCCGGCCGGTGGCCGAGTACGCCGAGTGCGGGGCGAAGAACCCGATCGTGTTGTAGCCCCAGTAGTTGCGCATTCCCCGCTCGAACAACGCGTGGTCGGTGATGAACTGGTGCACCGGCATCAGCTCGACCGCGGTCACGCCGAGCTTCTTCAGGTGCTCGATGATCACCGGGTGCGCCAGTCCCGCGTACGTGCCGCGGATCTCCTCCGGCACGAACGGGTGCTGCAACGTCAGCCCGCGCACGTGCGCCTCGTAGATCACCGACTCGTTGTACGGCGTGTTCGGGTGCCGGTCGCTGCCCCAGTCGAAGTACGGACTGACCACGACAGCCATCGGCACGTGCCCGGCGGAGTCGGTGTCGTTGCGCGCGTCCGGATGACCGAACGGATAGCCGAACAGTGACTCATGCCAGTCGACGTTGCTGCCCGCGACCGCCTTGGCGTACGGGTCCAGCAGCAACTTGTTCGGGTTGCACCGCATCCCGTTCGCCGGGTCGTACGGTCCGTGCACGCGGTAGCCGTACAGCTGGCCTGGCCCAACCGTCGGCAGGTAACCGTGGTGCACGAACCCGTCCACCTCGGGCAGCTTGATTCGGGTCTCCCTGCCGTCGTCGTCGATCAGGCACAGCTCGACGAACTCAGCCACCTCCGAGAACAGGGCGAAATTGGTCCCGGCGCCGTCGTAGGTGGCGCCGAGCGGGTAAGGGGATCCGGGCCAGGGCCGCACACTCGCTCCTCATGTTGCTGTGCGATGACCCTAGAAGAGGCCATCGCGATACCCATCAGGGGCACGTGAGATGTCACCCAGGGTTTGCCTGGTGGGTCAGGGCGTGCACGACTTGCCGGACACCGGGCTGCGAGAACAGGTCCCCGACCGGCACGGACAGCGGAATCCGCCAGTTCGGATACTCGTCGACCGTGCCCGGCAGGTTGGGTTGCCGCAGGTCACCGAGGGCATCGGGGGGAGACGTGAGAATCAGCGCGCTGCGGGCGCGGGTCAGCACGGTGTGCATGGCCACCAGGATCTCTTCCTCGCTCGCGTCCGGCGACTCCAGCACGCCTTCCTTCACCAGGAAGGCGACCAGGTCGGTGCGCTCCGCCGCCACCCGCTCGTACTCCTTCCGCACGTCTTCGACAAGCCCGAGTTCCGCACGGACACGGACGTTCTCGGCCCGCAGGAACCCGGCCGCGGTCGGCAGGTCGTGCGTGGAGATGCTCGCCATGGAAGCGGGTTCCCACGATCGTGTGGGCACAAACGGGTGACCCGGCGCTTCGTAGTCACGCTGGAAATACAGCACGGCGGACGACAGCATGCCGCGTTCGTGCAGCGTGCTGGTGACGTGTGGCTGGACGGTGCCGAGGTCCTCGCCGACCACCACAGCCGAGTGACGGGCGGCCTCCAGCGCCAGGATGCCCAGCATCGCCTCGGAGTCGTAGTGCACGTAAGTGCCACGGTTGGGTGGTTCGCCCGGCGGGATCCACCACAGCCGCCACAGGCCGGCGACGTGGTCGACCCGGATGCCGTCGCCGTGCTTGAGCACACTTCGTAAAACTTCGATGAAGGGCCGGTAGCCCGCCGCGGCGAGCTTGTCCGGGCGCCACGGTGGCAGCCGCCAGTCCTGGCCCTGCTGGCTGAACGCGTCCGGCGGCGCGCCGACGGTGACTCGTGGGGCGAGCACGTCCTGCAGTGCCCACGCGTCCGCTCCGCCGGGATCAACCCCGACGGGCAGGTCATGCACGATGCCGACCGACATGCCGCTCGCGGCCGCACGGGCCACGCCCAGCTGCTGCTCGCACAGCTCCTGCAACCACGCGTGGAACGCCACTCGTGACGCCAGTTCGCGGCGTGCGGCCGCCACATCCGGGCTGTCCGGGTGCCGCAGCGACGCGGGCCATTCCCGCCAGTCGCCGCCGTGCCGCTCGGCCAGGGCACAGAACGTCGCGAAGTCACGCAGACCAGGCTCAAGGGCGTCGATGTCGCTGTCCCGGTTCTCCGCGGACCACACCAGTTCCAGCGCCTTGGACTTGGCCGCCCACACGGCGTCGTAGTCGATCAGGTCCTTCGGCGGGCCCGGGTTCGACGCCAGCACCTGGGCCCGGACCGACGGGTCCGCCCTGTGGAACTCCGCGGTGTCGGTCACCTTGATGTACAAGGGATTCGCGAACCGGCGGCTCGACGGCGAGTACGGCGAGCGCTGCACCGGCAGGGCCGGGATGATGGCCTGGACCGGGTTGACCAGAAGCACCCCGGCGCCGTGGGCCGAGCGCGCGAACGACGCCAGGTCCCCGAAGTCGCCCATCCCCCACGACTCCGCGGAGTGCAACGCGTACAGCTGGAGCATCCAGCCCCACGCACGCGGCACGTCCGGCAGCCGTGCGGGCGTCACCGCGAGCGGGATCTCCCGGCCGCCGGCCTCCAGCACGTGCCAGCCCAGGGGAAGATCGGCGGGCAGCCGGTCGGCCACGTCCAGGCGCGTGCCGTCCTCGGTACGCAGCAAGCCGCGCCCGGTCTGGTAGCGGGTTCCTTGCCGGACAACGATCGTGTCCGGCAGGGCCGGTGCCTTCGGGGGCGCGCCGGGGTCCACTTCGAGCTGTTCGAGGACCTTGAGCACGACGTCCCGGTCCACGTCGACCCGGCGCTGGTCCGCGTCCTCGTACCAGGTGGCC
Organism: Kibdelosporangium persicum; assembly: GCF_013280595.1. Lineage (GTDB taxonomy): Bacteria > Actinomycetota > Actinomycetes > Mycobacteriales > Pseudonocardiaceae > Kibdelosporangium > Kibdelosporangium persicum. Next base: position 173,179 of record NZ_JAAATY010000020.1, on the reverse strand, counting down.
ACGCCATGGGCGCGCGCCAGCGCGGCCAGATTCTCGTCGATAGTCACATCAGCACTATGGCTCAGGTCAGGTCCCTCGGCTTGGCGGTCGGCGAGGTGAGCCGCTCACGGGCCGTGGTCAGTGCTACGCGTGCCTGGCTGAGCTCGGAGGCTTCGAGGTGGTCCTCGGCGGCGTGCACGGCCTGGACCGCGGCCGCGATCATGCACGTCTCCCCGATGGCCGCGGTGTGCGCCAACGCGCCGTGCAGGTTGTCGTTGACCCTGCGCATCGCGCCCACCATTTCGGTTCGCTCCGCCTGGGACACCTTCTGCAGATCGAGCAGTGCCGTGTCGACCGCGCGGCGCAACTGCAGTCCCGGTGTCAGTGTGAGGGCCGGCCGGGGCACTTCGGTGCGGACGCGCCGTTGCTCCGGCGGGGTTCTCGGCTTGACCGCACCGACCGGTACGACAGAAGAGCGCTGACGTGACACAGTGAACCACTCCTTCCCAACCGATCCCCGTTGGGAGGTTACCCCTGTTTTCCTTGCGCGGTAGCCACCAACCGCGTCGTTCGCTGAAACGTGTAGCCGAGAGTGAACCCGCCGTTTTGTACTCGTATCGGCGTATTCATCTGCTCATCGGACCGGTACTCAACGGTAATCGAGCAGATCTCCCATGTCCTCGACCCGCGCCCGCACCTCGTCCGCGGTGAAGGTCAGGTCCTCGACGTGCTCGCACTCCTCGACTTCCTGCCAGGTCACCGGAGTGGAAACGGTCGGCTGCGAGCGGGCGCGCAGCGAATAGGGCGCGATCGTGGTCTTGGCCGGGCGGTTCTGGCTCCAGTCGATGAAGACCTTCCCGCCGCGCTGCGCCTTGGCCATCGTGGCGACGACCTGCCGTGGGTAGGCACGGGCCAGCCGTTCGGCGAGGCCGCGTGAGTACTCCCACGTGTCCAGTTCGCCGGGCTCCACCGGGACGTAGAGCTGCATCCCCTTCGAACCGCTGGTTTTCGGCCAGGCGTCGTACCCGCCCTCGGCCAGTTCCTCGCGCAACCACAGCGCGACCTGGCAGCACTCGACGACGGTCGCGGGCGGGCCGGGATCCAGGTCGAACACCAGCAGATCCGGATCGTCGCCGATCCTCCACTGTGGAACGTGCAGCTCCAGCGCGGCCAGGTTGGCCACCCACGCCAGCGTCGCCAGGTCCTCGATCAGCACGAAGTCCAGAAACTCGTTGCCCTTGCTGCTGCCCGGCGTCGGCAGCCGTTCGGTGCGCACCCACTCCGGCGCGTGCCTGGCGACGTTCTTCTCGAAGAACGACTGGCCGTCGACGCCGTTGGGGTAGCGACGCAGCGTCACCGGCCGGCCGGCCAGGTGCGGCAGCAGGACCGGCGCGATCCGGGCGTAGTAGTCGATCACCTGCGCCTTGGTGAACCCGGCCTCCGGGTAGAGCACCTTCTCCATGTTGGTCAGCTTCAGCGTCTGCTCACCGACCTTGACCAGCTGATCAGGCATTCAGCTCCACCTCGTCGGGCGACTTGTCCGGCCGCAGGCCACGCCAGACCGGCGCGCGCATCCGGCCGTCGGGCGTCCAGATCCGGAAGACGACTTCCCCGACCAGCTCCGGCTCAACCCACTTCGCGCCCCGCGCCCGCTCCGGCGGCAGCTTGCCGGTGAACGGCGACGTCCTGCGTGCCAGGGGACGCAGCCGCTCGGTCAACGACTCCAGTTCCGCGTCGGAGAACCCGGTGCCGACCGAACCGACGAACCGCAGGCCGCCGTCCTCGGGAATCCCGAGCAGCAACGCGCCGAGCACGCCTTGCCTGCGGCCCTCGCCCGGCCGCCAGCCGCCGATCACGACCTCCTGCGGCCGCACGTCGGCGACCTTGATCCACGCCGGGGACCGGCCGGGCGTGTAGCGGGAGTCCAGCCGTTTGGCGATCACGCCTTCCAGGCCCTGTTCCCGGCTGGCGGCGAGCACCGCCGCACCGGCGCCTGGATACGACGGCGACGTGTACCAATGGCTGCCGCGCAGCCCCAGTTTCTCCAACAGCGCGCGGCGGTCGGCGAACGGCAGTTTCAGCAGTGAGCGTCCTTCGAAGTGCAGCAGATCGAACAGCAGCAGGCTGACCGGAACCTGGCCGGCCAGCCTGCGCGCCTGGGCCGCGTTGGCCACGTGCATCCGCTTCTGCAGTTCGGCGAAGCTCGGCTTGCCCGCGGCGAACGCGACGATCTCGCCGTCCAGCCATGCCTGCGCGCTGCTCAACTGTTTCCCCAGGTCAGCGAGCTCCGGATAACTCGCCGTGACGTTGTTGCCCGCCCGGCTGAAGATCTCCAGCCGGCCGCCCTCGACCCGCACCAGCGCCCGGACGCCGTCCCATTTGAACTCGTACGCCCACTTGTCGTCCTCACCCGCGGGCGGCATCGGGCCGACCGTGGCGAGCATCGGCTGCATCTCGTCGGGCAGCGGCTGCCAGTTCGGGTCCTGGGGCGCGCCACGGCGGCGCACGATCCAGCCCTCGCTGCGTCTGAGGAAGGTGAAGTGGCCGTCGACCCGTTCACCGTGCAGGACCACGTCGACCTCGTAGTCCTCCCATTTGAGCGTTTCGTACGTACCGCGGTCCCAGATGGTCATCTTGCCCGCGCCGTACTCGCCCTTGGGGATCACGCCTTCGAAGGTGGCGTACTCCATGGGATGGTCCTCGGTGTGCACGGCCAGCCGAACCGTCTTCGGGTCCGTCGGCAGCCCCTTCGGCACGGCCCACGACACCAGCACACCGCCGCGTTCCAGCCGGACGTCCCAGTGCAACTGCCGGGCGTGGTGCTCCTGGATGACAAAGGTGTCGTCGTCGCCGTGCGGCAGCACGGCCTCGTCGGGTACCGGTTCCGGCGTGCGCGCGGCATCGCGCTTCCGTCGGTACTCCGTCAGGTCCCCTCGGGGCTGGTCACCCGGCACGGTCATACGGTATCGGTCAAGCCGCCAGCCCCGCGCCCCTCAGCCAGTCCGGGGCGTCCACTCCCTGCTCCTCGCACCACTCCAACATCCCGATCGTCCACAGTAGAGCGTGCACGACCACTTCGAGGGTGGACTCGAGGTCGATGTCACTGAGCGCGAGTTCGAGCTGGAAGCAGGCGTCCTCCGGATGGCCGTTGAGTTCGGCCAGCAGGGCACGGATGGTCGCGCGCAGTGGCGGTTCCAGGTGGTCGATGGCCACCGCGTGGTCGGCGTCGTCCCGGATGTCGACGGCGAAGAGGGTGTGCGGCGGCATCTCACCGGCACGCACCGCGACCATCTGCACGGCGGCGGAGATGAGTTCGCCGACGATCCGGTGCGGCCCCGGGCCGCCTTCGGCCTGTTCGGCCAGCAGCCGGTCGAGGGCGTCCACCAGGCCGGCCGTGTCGCCGTCCCGGGCCATCGCCACGAGGGCGCGTGCTCTGGCCCGAATCTGCACCAGCGGACATTCGTCGCTCATCTCGTTCGTCCACCTCCCCAGGCGTGCGGTTCACCTGGATGATCGGTCCGAGGCGCCCGGCAGTTACCCACGCGGGACCCGTTTCAACCATTCGCCTGGATCACAGCTACCGACCGTGACACGCGTTTGCCGCCTGGCCTGCCGGGTTAACCAGGCCATCAGTCGTCACACACGAAACGAGGGGCGGTGATCATGACTGCGGCCAACAAGTCCTTCGTGGACAGTTCGGTGGACGTGGGTGACATCGAGCTGAGAGTCCCGGCCGAGGCGCGGTACCTTCCGATCATCAGGTCGCTCGCGGCCACCATCGCGATGCGGGAGGACTTCGATCTCGACTTCGTCGCGGACCTGAAGCTGGCCGTCGACGAGGCGTGCTCGATGCTGGCGGGCGCGGCGTGGCCGGGCACCGAGCTGCGGTGCCGGTTCCGGGTCACCGACAACGGCATCGGCATGCAGGCCTCCGCTCTGTCCACAGTAGACGCTCTGTTGGACACGGCGTCGTTCGGCTGGCGGGTGCTCACCACCCTCGCCGACAGCGCCAGCACCCGCGTCGAGCAGGTTCCCGGCGGTTACCGGGTGCTGATCGAGATGACCAAACGCGGTCCGCACCCGGCTGATCCGAGGATGGGTGGGGCGTGACGACAAGAGCCAGAACCAAGAACGGCTACGAGCACCTGGCGCCCTTGTTCCACGAGCTCGCGGCGCTGCCCCAGGACGACCCCCGCCGTACCGTGCTGCGCGACGAACTCGTCACCGGGCACCTGCCCGTGGCCGAGCACATCGCGCGGCGGTTCGCCCACCGTGGCGAGTCCGGCGAGGACCTCGTCCAGGTGGCGACCGTCGGCCTGATCAACGCCGTCGACCGCTTCGATCCCACCCGGGGCACGGACTTCCTGTCGTTCGCCGTGCCGACCGTGATGGGCGAGATCCGCCGGTACTTCCGGGACTCCAGCTGGTCGGTGCGGGTGCCGCGGCGGCTGAAGGAGCTGCACCTGTCGATCACGGCGGCCGGCAACGAACTGTCCCAGCAGCTGGGCCGGGCGCCGACGCCGAGTGAGATCGCCACCCGGCTCGGCCTGAGCAAGGACGAGGTTTACGAAGGCCTCGAAGCGGGTAACGCGTACCACTCGGTGTCGCTGGACGACATGCTCACGCAGGATTCGGACAACACCTCGCTCGGCGAGATGCTGGGCGAGCCGGATTCGGCGCTGGAGGGCGTGGAGAACCACGAGTCCCTGCTGCCGTTGGTGCGGGAGCTGCCCGAGCGGGAACGCACCATCCTGTTGTTGCGGTTCTTCGGAAACCTCACCCAGACCCAGATCGCGGAGAAGATCGGCATCTCGCAGATGCACGTCTCCCGGCTGCTCGCCCGCACCCTGCAGAAGCTGCGGGACGGTCTGCTGGAGGAACAGTGACCTGTGGCCGTCCGGCCACAGGTTCACGTCCCGCGTCGTGGTAAGCGGGCGAATGATCCGGCGAGCGCGATCGTGCCGCCGATGTGCTGTGCGCCAAGCAGTGCCCGCCCTGCGGCCGGACCACTGCTTGATCAGGTTCACCCCGCGGTGACCATTCCGCCGGTCCCACCGCGATCCGGGCGACCGCGTCCACTCGGAACCCGTCCATGGGGAATCGTCTGCCTGGAATCGGTACCGGGATCGTCACCGCGGCGGTGAACCTGTCGCCGCCGCACACTCCCCCGTTCGTCCACTCCGGACTTAACAGTTGCACTGAAAGTGTTGGGGCGCTTGAAAAGCGTGAGATCAGCTCGTTCACAGCGCGAAAACGAGCGACGGACGCGACCCGGTCTGTCCGGTTCGCGTCCGTCGCGTGGGGTAGGTCGTCAAGCGGCGGGCTGGTGCTGCTCGCGGGTCCGCTTCGAGAAGATGGCACGGCGTTCGTCCTCGTCGAGTCCACCCCAGACTCCGAACGGCTCCCGTGTGCGCAGGGCGTGCTGGCGGCACTGCACGATCACCGGGCAGCTCTGGCACACCTGTTTCGCCCTTGCCTGCCTGGTTCGCCGGGCGGGGCCACGCTCGTTGTCGGGATGGAAGAAGACCGCCGACTCCTGACCACGGCAGGCCCCCCGAAGCTGCCAGTCCCACTGCTCGACCACAGGCTTGGGCAGTCGCTTGGTGTAAGTCATGGTGTTGTCTCCCCACCCGGTCATCTCCGTCGTGAGGCCCGGGTACCCAAGCGCATGCGCGCCCTAACCACCGAAAATCACCGAAAAACCGGCCCGGGTGGTGTGACGGCTCCCACGCTAGTGGCTCCGGCCGCAGATCGCCGAACGGCGTGCTGTCCCCTCCGGCCTGATCTTTTCCCGAGCCGGGGATGAGGACTTCCGGCAGGACGAAGCCGTAGTGTGCGATTGGTTGACGGTTCGGTGGAACGAAGGGTGACAACATGGCGAGCTGGTTCGGTCGGCTTACCGTCCTGACAACAGTGTCCGCACTGGTGAGTGCGGCGCTCATCGGTTCCGCACCCGCGGCCGAACGGCCGGCGCGGGGCTGGTTCACCGCCTGGGCCCAGTCCCAGCAGGGCTTAGCCGCGGTGACGCTGGACAACCAGTCGATGCGCATGATCACGCACGTCAGCCAGGGCGGCGACGCGGTCCGGATCCGGGTGCAGAACACGTTCGGCAAGACCCCGCTGACCATTGACCGGACCACCGTAGGAGTCAGTACGGGCGGCGCGTCGGTGCTCGCCCCGCGCGCGGTCACCTTCTCGGGCCGCGCCGCCGTCACCGTCCCGGCGGGCGGCGAGATCTGGAGCGACGAGACAAACCTGCTGACGCGTCCTGACCAGGACGTCGCGGTCAGCATGTACGTCGCGGGCACGGTCGTTCCCGGGCAACACAACTCCGCGTTCCGGGACAATTACCTCACACCGCCCGGATCCGGCGAGCACACGTCCGACAGCTCCGGCTCCGCGTACACACGGACGGTGACCTCCACCTACCTGGTCAGCGCGGTCGACGTGCACAACCGTGCGCTGAAGGGAACGGTCGTGCCGTTCGGCAGTTCGGTCGTCGACGGCACCGGCAGCACCAACTGCGGTCCCGGCTGCACCGAGACCGGGACCAACCGGCGCTGGACGGACGACCTGGCCCGGCGGATCGTGGCCGAGCTGCCCCGGTCCGCCCAGCTGGCCGTGGCCAACGCGGGCATCGGCGGCACCACCAGCGCGGCCGCCTGCCCGGGAATGCCGCCGCAGGTCGCGGGCCTGGACGCGATGTCCCGGCTGGAACGTGACGTTCTCGCGCTGCACGGTGTCACCGCGGTGATCTACTACTACGGAACGAACGACCTCGCCTACGGCTGCACCGCCGAGCCCATCGTCACGAGCTACCGCCAGGTCTTCGAACGCCTGCGCGACAAGGGGATCGCCGTCTACGTCACCCCGATCACGCCTCGTCCCGGCTACAGCGACCAGAACAACCTCGACCGCCACGCCGTCGGCACGTTCGTGAAGAAGTGGAACAACTGCGCCGGCACCTGCACCGGCGTCACCGACTTCGACCAGGTGCTCAAGGACCCGCTCAAGCCGAACAGCATTTACCCCGCCTACGACACCGGTGACGGCGTCCACGCCAACATCGCCGGGCAGCAGGCGATCGCCGACTACATCTCGCTGCCCATGCTGGTGGGCTAGGTGTTGCGGGTCATGAGGTTGTTGACGCCGGGCAGGGCCTGAGGATGGGGACGGGTCTTTCGGCGGCAGGATGAGAAGTACCACCAACTCGTCCGCCGAGCAGAAAGACCCGTCCATGCTCCACCGTAACGCCCCGCTGTCGGTAGAAGGCCGCCGCCGTCTGGTCGAGCGCTGCCAGACCCGTCCGATCGCGATAGCCGGGCCGGATGCGGCCCCTGACGCCACCGCGGGACCGCCCAAAGACAACCAGTATTCGCGGCGATCCCGCGGCGACGCCAGGAACCGCCCCGATCCCGACTCTCATCGACCGGGACATTCAAAACACGACCTAGCCGGGAAGATCCTCGGGACTCCAGGACAGCAGGCGGACCTCCGCCACCGTCCGCACGTGCCTGCGCATGGCGGCCGCCGCTGCCCTGGGGTCCTCTTTCCTGATGGCGTCGAGGATGCGCTGGTGCTGCCGCAGCGAGCTGCGGGGCCGGCCCGGCTGCCGGAGCGACTCGTGCCTGCTCTCGGTGATCTGGTCGGCGATGACCGCCATGAACTCGGCGAGCAGCGGGCTGCGGGCGGCCGCGGTGACCGCGGCGTGGAACCGCCGGTCGCCCTCCGCGCCCTTCTCGCCCGCCGAGATCTCCTCGGCCATCAGGCGCAGGGCCGACTCCATGGCGTCGATGTCTGCGTCGTCGCGGCGCCGTGCGGCCAGCTCGGCCAGTTTGGTCTCCAGTGCTTCCCTGGCGTCCAGCACGTCCGGCAGCCTGCGGCGGCGTTCGACCAGCCGCTCGACGGGCTCGGAGTCGAGCGTGTCGCGCACCAGGTACGTGCCGCCGCCGTGCCGCGCCTCGACGTAACCCTGGACCTCAAGAACCACGATGGCCTGCTTCACCGAGGCCCGGCTGACCCCGAGCCGCTGCGCGAGGTCCCGTTCGGCCGGCAGCCGGTCCCCCGCGGCGAGGTTCTCCTGGGCGACGTACTCGCGCAGACGGTCGAGCACTTGTTCGTAAAGACGAGTGCGGCCCATCGGCCGCAGCGGGTCTGTCACTGGGCCAGGCTAGCAGCACAGGCTGAGTGGCTGAGCCAATTTGCGGTCGTGGTCTTGACACCGTCCGACACCGGACCGCAAAGTGGTTCAGCCACTCAGCCACCTAGCGGGTGACCCAACGACGGGAGTACGCATGTCCGCTGAGCTGATCTCCATCCTCGTCCTGGCTGTGGTTTTCGTGATCGCGACCACCCGTTCGATCAACATGGGCGTGCTGTCCTTCGCCGCGGCGTTCGGCGTGGGCACTCTCGCGGCGGGGATGGACGCCAAGAAGATCTTCGCCGGTTTCCCCGGCGACCTGTTCGTCGTCCTGGTCGGCGTGACGTTCCTGTTCGCGATCGCCAGGGCCAACGGCACCACGGACTGGCTGGTGCGCGCGGCGGTCCGGCTCGTCGGCGGGCGCGTCGCCCTGATCCCGTGGGTCATGTTCGCCGTCACGGCCGCGCTCACCGCCATCGGGGCGGTCAGTCCGGCCGCGGTCGCGATCGTCGCCCCCATCGCACTCGGCTTCGCCGCGCAGTACGGGATCAGTCCGCTGCTCATGGGCGCGATGGTGGTGCACGGCGCACAGGCGGGCGGTTTCTCGCCGATCAGCATCTACGGCACGATCGTCAACGGCATCGTGGCGCGGGAGAACCTGCCCGGCAACGAGGTCGTGCTGTTCCTGGCCAGCTTCGCGGTCAACCTGGTGATCGCGGCCATCGTCTTCGTGGTGTTCGGCGGGCTGAAGCTCGACCGTGCCAACACTGGCACTGTCGTCGTCGGTTCCGGTGGGCCCGGCACGGCCACGGCGGCGCAGACCAAGCCCCAGTTGACCGTCGCGATCGGCGCGACGCTGGTCTGCCTGGCCGCTCTGGTCGTCGGCGCGCTCGTGTTCGACCTGGACGTCGGTCTGACCGCGATCACACTGGCTGTGCTGCTCGCCATCGTCTGGCCCGACATCAGCAAGAAGGCGGTCGGCGAGATCACCTGGCCCACCGTGCTGCTGATCTGCGGCGTGCTCACGTATGTCGGTGTGCTCCAGGAGATGGGCACTATCGACTACGCCGGGTCCGCGGTGAGCAAGGTGGGCGTTCCCCTGCTGGGAGCCCTGTTGATCTGCTACATCGGCGCGATCGTGTCCGCGTTCGCGTCGTCGGTCGGGATCATGGGAGCGCTCATCCCGCTGGCGGTGCCGTTCCTCGCCCAAGGCACGGTCAGCGCCGTCGGCATGATCACGGCGCTGTCCATCGCCGCGACAGTCGTCGACGTCAGTCCGTTCAGCACCAATGGCGCCCTCGTGCTCGCCAATGCCGACACCGCCGACCGTGATCGGTTCTTCCGTCAGTTGATGGCCTACGGCGGCGTCATCGTCGCCGCGGCTCCGCTCGCGGTCTGGCTGGTGCTCGTCGTTGTGCCCACGCTGGGCTGAGACACCTGATAGGAGCTTGTGTTGTTCCCTTCGCTGCGAACGGGTTCGCCCAGGACCGCCCTTCGCTTCGGCGACCGCTCAGTGACCCACGCGGAGCTGGCGTCGATCGCGGGAGCGTTGGCGCGACGACTGCGTGCCAGCGCACCGGCGCGCGTCGCGGTGTGGGCGAGCCCGACGCTGGAGACGAGCGTCGCTGTCGTGGCCGCGGTGCTCGCGGGCATACCGGTGGTGCCCGTCAATCCGAAGACCGGCGTGCGGGAACTGCAGCACATCCTGGCGGACAGCACGCCGGATGTGCTGCTCACGGCTCCCGGCCAGGAACTGCCCGAGGCGCTTGCCCAACTGCCGCGCGAGGACGTCACGCTGGAACCAGGCGACGCCGATGTGCCCGACGAACCCGACGAGGACGCCCCTGCCTTTGTCATCTACACCTCAGGGACCACCGGCCCGCCCAAGGGCGTGGTCCTGTCCCGCCGGGCCGTCGTCGCCACGCTCGACGCCCTCGAGGACGCCTGGCACTGGACCTCCGACGACGTGCTGGTGCACGCGTTGCCGCTGTTCCACGTGCACGGCCTGATCCTGGGTGTGCTGGGACCGCTGCGGCGCGGCGGCACTCTGGTGCACCTCGGCCGCTTCGACACAGCGCGGCTGACGAACGCCCTCACCGAAGGCGCCACCATGGTTTTCGGCGTTCCGACTATGTACCACCGCATCGCCGACGAACTGGCGGACGATCCCGCACTCGCCGACGCTCTCGCCGGAGCCCGGCTGCTGGTGTCGGGCTCCGCGGCGTTGCCCCTCCGCGACCACTCGCGCATCACCGCTGCCACAGGACAACGCGTCGTGGAGCGTTACGGCATGACCGAGACGCTGATGAACACGAGCGTGCGGGTGGACGACATCCGTGAACCGGGAACCGTGGGCGTGCCCCTGCGTGGGGTCGAACTGCGGCTGGTCGACGAAGCCGGTCAGCCCATCGACGGTGTGACACCGGGCGAGGTGCAGGTCCGTGGCCCGAATTTGTTCACCGAGTACCTCAACCGTCCCGACGCGACCGCGGCGGCGTTCGACGGCGACTGGTTCGCCACCGGCGATATGGCCACTGTGGACAGTCACGGCCGGCTGCGGCTGGTCGGCCGCAAGGCGACCGACCTGATCAAGAGTGGCGGTTACAAGATCGGCGCGGGCGAGATCGAGAACGCACTGCTGGAGCACCCCGCGGTGGCCGAGGCGGCGGTGACCGGGGAGCCGGACGACGATCTCGGTGAACGCATCGTGGCGTGGATCGTGCCCGCCGGTCCGCCACCCGGCGCGACCGAACTGACCGACCACGTCGCCCGGTTGTTGTCCCCGCACAAGCGGCCCCGGGAGATCCGGTTCCTGGACAGCCTGCCGCGCAACGACATGGGCAAGGTCCTCAAGCGAGCGCTCCATGCCTGACCGGCACAGCGCCCGCGCCGTGCTCGCGGCACTCACCGACGACTTCCAGCCGATGCCCACGCCTGCGGCCGATCCACACGAGCCCGACGGCCCCATCGAGTGGTGGGGCTATGCGGCGGCCGTGACCAAAGCCGAGGAGAACACCGGCGAACTGGAGTCGGTGCTGTGCGGCGTCGGCACCGTCGGCGGTGTCCGGGCGGTGCTGGTCGCCTTCGAGTTCGGCTTCCTCGGCGGCTCCATCGGCGGCCGCACCGGAGCTTTGGTCGAGGCCGCGTTCGCCGAAGCCGTGCGGCTGCGGTTGCCCGTCGTCTCGCTCACCGCGACCGGCGGAAGCCGGATGCAGGAGGGCATGCGGGCGCTGACACAGCTCCAGCGCATCGCCAACGCGATGCACGGCCTACGCGCCGCGGGACTGCCGCACATAGCGGTCCTACGCGACCCCACAACTGGCGGCGGCTGGGCCACGCTGGGCGCAGGCGCGGACGTCACGCTCGCGCTGCGCGGTGCTCAGGTCGGTTTCGCCGGGTCACGGGTCCGGCCGGAAGGCCCCGCCGACGCCTACACCGCGGAGAGCCAGTTCGACACCGGACAGGTCGACCAACTGGTGACGCTCACGGAGCTGCCGGCCGCGCTGGGCCGATGGCTGACGCTGCTGACCTCACCGTCCGATTCGGCCCCGGTGCCCGCCGCGCTCGGCGGCTTCGCGCTTCCCGCAACGGGATGGGACGCGGTCCAGCGGGCCCGCGCGGCAGCCCGTCCGCACGCCGCGGCCTACCTGGATTCCTATTTCGACTGGTGGCAGGAGCTGAGCGGTGATCGTCACGGCGGACGCGACCCGGGCGTGCTGTGCGGGTTCGGCTCACGTGCGGGCCGGACCATCGCGTTCGCGGCCCAATGCGGGACCGCTACGCTGCCCTCCGGGTTTCGCACAGCGGCACGGTTGGTCCTGCTGGCCGACCGGCTCGGCATACCCGTACTGACCTTAGTGGACACACCGGGAGCGGCGAACGACTCCGCGGCCGAGCGCGCCGGGCTCGGCCCCGCGATCGCCTCGCTGTTCGACGCCATCGCCGCGGCCCGGGTCGAGATCACCACACTGCTCATCGGCGAAGGCGGCTCGGGCGGTGCCCTGGCGTTCGCCGCCCCCGGCCGCACCTGGTGCACGTCCGACAGCTACTTCTCCGTGACAGCACCGGAAGCCGCCGCCGCGATCCTCAAACACGGCCCCGGCCAGGTGCCCGGCATCGCCAACCGGCTGCGGTTGCGGCCACAGGACCTGGTGGACCTGGGCGTCGCCGCCGGAATCGTCTGTCCACACGCGACCGCCCCGGGATCACCGCGGTGACACCCGGGGCGGCCGGTCCTACTCGAAGATCTCGCCCTTCTCGGCCTTCGCCACCAGCGAGGCGGGCGGCTCGAAGTGGGAGCCGTAGCGCTCGGCCAGTTCACGCGCCCTGGCCACGAAGCCCTTCAGGCCGCCGGGGTAGCCGTTGATGTACTGGATCACGCCACCGGTCCACGGCGGGAAGCCGATGCCCATGATCGAGCCGATGTTGGCGTCCGGGATGGAGGTCAGCACGCCTTCGTCGAAGCACTTCACCGTCTCCAGCGCCTCGGCGAAGAGCATCCGCTCCTTCATGTCCTCGAAGGGGATCTCCTTCGAGCCCGAGCCGAAGGCCTCGGTGAGCCCCGGCCACAGACCGGTCCGCTTGCCGTCGGTGTACTCGTAGAAACCGGCGCCGGACGAGCGGCCCTTGCGGTCGTACTCCAGCACGAGCTTGTCGATGACGGCCTCGGACGGGTGCGGATTCCACGTGCCGCCCGCGGCCTCGACGCCCGCCTTGGTCTCCTCGCGGATCTTGCGCGGCAGGGTCAGCGTCAGCTCGTCCATCAGCTGCAGCGGCGGCGCGGGGTACCCGGCCTGGCTGCCCGCCTGCTCGATCGACGGCACGGCGATGCCTTCGCCGACCATGGCCACGGCCTCGTTGAGGAACGTGCCGATCACCCGGCTGGTGAAGAAGCCGCGGCTGTCGTTGACCACGATCGGGGTCTTCTTGATCTGCTGCGCGACGTCGACGGCCTTGGCCAGGGCCGCGTCGCTGGTCCGCGCGCCGCGGATGATCTCCAGCAGCGGCATCTTGTCCACCGGCGAGAAGAAGTGCAGGCCGATGAAGTCCTCCTGGCGCTGCACGCCTTCGGCCAGCCCGGTGATCGGCAGCGTCGAGGTGTTCGAGCCGAGCAGCGCGTCCGGGTTGACGAAGCCCTCGATCTCCTGGAACACCTTGTGCTTCAACGCCGGGTCCTCGAAGACCGCCTCGATGACCAGGTCGCAGCCCTTGGCGTCCTCGGCCTTCTCGGTGGGGTGGATCCGGGCGAGCACCTCGTCGGCCTTCTCGCGGGTGATCTTGCCCCGGGACACGGCCTTCTCCAGCAGCTTGACCGAGTAGTCCTTGCCCTTCTCCGCCGCCGCGAGGGACACGTCCTTGAGCACGACGTCGATCCCCGAGCGGGCACAGGAGTACGCGATACCGGCGCCCATCATGCCCGCGCCCAGCACCAGCACCTTCCTGGCCGTGTACTTCTCGTACCCCTCCGGACGGGAACCACCGGAGTTGATGTGCTGCAGGTCGAAGAAGAACGCCTTGATCATGTTCTTGGCGACCTGGCCGGTCAGCAGGTCGACGAAGTACCGCGTCTCGATCAGCGACGCGGTGTCGAAGTCCACCTGGGAGCCCTCGACCGCGGCCGCCATGATGTTGCGCGGCGCGGGCATGTTGGCGCCCTTGAGCTGCTTGCGCAGGTTCGACGGGAACGCGGGCAGGTTCGCGGCGAACGACGGGTTGGCCGGGGTGCCGCCGGGGATCTTGTAGCCCTTGACCTCCCACGGCTGCACCGCCTCGGGGTTGGCCTTGATCCACGCCTTGGCGTTCTCGATCATCTCCTCCGGCGTGGCCACGACCTCGTGCACCAGGCCGACTTCCTTGGCCTTGGCGGGCTTGTGCCGCTGGCCCTGCAACAGCACGTTCAGCAACGCGTTCTGGATGCCGAGCAGGCGTACGGTCCGCACGACACCGCCGCCGCCGGGCAGCAGGCCGAGCGTGACCTCGGGCAGGCCGATCTGGCTTCCCTTGGCGTCCAGCGCGATCCGGTGCTTGCACGCCAGCGCGATCTCCAGGCCGCCGCCGAGCGCGGCGCCGTTGATCGCGGCCACCACCGGCTTTCCCAGCAGTTCCAGCTTGCGCAGGTCGGCCTTCATGCCGTTGACACGCTCGGTGATCGCGGCGGCGTCGGCCTTGCCGGACTTGCTCATCAGCTTCAGGTCGCCGCCCGCGAAGAACGTCTTCTTGGCCGACGTGATGATCACGCCGCTGATGCCGTCCTGCTCGGCGTACAGGCGCTCGACCGTCTCGTGCATCGAGCGCTGGTACGTCTCGTTCATCGTGTTCGCCGACTGGTCCGGGTCGTCCATCGTCAGCGTGACGATGCCGTCCGCGTCCTGCTCCCAGCGGATCATGTTCTCAGTCATGAAGTTCCTCAGACGCGCTCGATCAGGGTGGCCAGGCCCATGCCGCCACCGATGCAGAGGGTGACCACGGCCCGGCGGGCTTCGCGGCGTTCCAGCTCGTCGACCATGGTGCCGGTGATCATCGCGCCGGTCGCGCCGAGCGGGTGGCCCATGGCGATGGCACCACCGTTGACGTTCAGCTTCTCGTCCGGGATGCCCAGGTCCTTCTGGTACTTCAGCACGACCGAGGCGAACGCCTCGTTCAGCTCGAACAGGTCGATGTCGTCGGTGGTCAGCCCGGCGGTCTTCAGCAGCTTCCTGGTCGCCGGGGTGGGGCCGGTGAGCATGATCGTCGGGTCGGAGCCGGTGACCGCGGTGGCCACGATCCGGGCCCGCGGGGTCAGCCCGAGGTCCTTGCCGACCTGCTCGTTGCCGACCAGCAGCAGCGCGGCGCCGTCGACGATGCCCGACGAGTTGCCGGCGTGGTGCACATGGTCGATCTTCTCGACCCAGTGGTACTTCTGCAGCGCCACCGCGTCGAAGCCGCCCATCTCGCCGATCCCGGCGAACGACGGGCTGAGCTTGGCGAGACCTTCGGCCGTGGTGTCCGGGCGCATGTGCTCGTCGTGGTCCAGGATCACCACGCCGTTGCGGTCCTTGACCGGCACCACGGACTTGGCGAAGTACCCGCCCGCCCATGCCTTGGCGGCCCGCTCCTGCGAACGCAACGCGTACGCGTCGACGTCGTCACGGGAGAAGCCCTCCATCGTGGCGATCAGGTCCGCGCCGACACCCTGCGGCACGAAGTACGTCTGGTAGTTGGTCTCCGGGTCCATCGCCCACGCGCCGCCGTCCGAGCCCATCGGCACGCGGGACATCGACTCGACGCCACCGGCGATGACCAGCTCGTCCCAGCCCGAGCGGACCTTCTGCGCGGCCTGGTTGACCGCTTCCAGGCCCGAGGCGCAGAACCGGTTGACCTGCACGCCTGCCACCGTGTCCGGCAGGCCCGCGGCGATCGCGGCAGTCCGGGCGATCACCGCGCCCTGGTCGCCGACGGGCGACACGACACCGAGGATCAGGTCGCTGACCCGGTCGGTGTCCAGGTTCGGGTGCCGGGTGCGCATCTCGTCGATCAGCCCGGTCACCAGCGAGATCGGCTTGACCCCGTGCAGTGAGCCGGTCTTCTTGCCCCGGCCGCGAGGCGTTCGGATCGCCTCGTAGATGAACGCTTCTGTGCTCACGCCGAAGTTCCTCTCACCCGCGCTGGTGCTAATGCTCATTCACATAATGGAACGGATCCGCTGCTTGTCAAGCAGAACCAGCTGATCTAGCTTTGCTATGGACCGATTACGAGACGGAGGTCACGCAAGACCGTGAACAGCCGGCCGCGCAACCGCAAGGAGCAGCTCACCGAAGCTGCCGCCGAGCTGTTCCGGCGGCATGGCTACCACGGCGTCAGCGTCAACGACATCGCCGCGGCGGCGGGCGTGACCGGTCCGGCCGTCTACCGGCACTTCCGCGGCAAGCAGGACGTGCTCGCCCACGTGCTGCTGTCCGGGCTCGACAAGTTCGGCCTGGTCACCGACCAGGCGCTGGCCCAGGACGAGCCGCTGCACGCGCTGGTCGAAGCCGTGTCCGCGATGGCGGTGGAACGCCGCGACGTCACCGCGCTGTGGCGCTGGCAGGGCCGTCACCTGGCCAAAGCCGACCAGATCAAGATCCGCAAGCGCGGCATGGAGCTGATGGGCGACTGGGTGTCCGCACTGCGCGACAGCCGGCCCGAGCTGTCCTTGGCCGACGCGGAACTGCTCAGCTGGGCGGCGCTGAGCGTGTTCGGCAGTGTCGCCGACCACCACGTGACCATTCCCAAGCGCCGCTTCGAGCAACTGCTCGGACGGCTCGCGTGCGCGGTGTTCCGCAGCCCGGTCCCGGACTCCCCGCCTGCGCCCAGGCCCGAATGGCAGCGCCCGGCCACCCAGCCGTCCCGGCGCGAGGAACTGCTGACCGTCGCGACCAGGCTGTTCCGTGAACGCGGGTACCGCGACGTGAGCATGGAGGACATCGGGGCCGCGGCCGGGATCGCCGGTCCGAGCGTCTACCGGCACTTCGACGGCAAGGCCGAACTGCTGATGGCGGCCGGGTACCGGATGGCCGACCGGCTGACGATGGACGCCCGCAGGGTGATCGAGAACGCCTCGTCGCCGCGCGAGGCGCTGACCGGCCTGGTCGGCTCCTATGTGGACATCGTCTGGCGGTCCGACGACCTGCTCTCGGTGTTCGCCAGTGAGCTGGGTAACGTGCCCGACCGTGACCGCAAGGAACTGGTCCGGGTGCAACGTGCGTACGTGGCCGAATGGGTGACATTGCTCAGGACGGTTGCGCCGCGGCTGCCGGAACCGGAAGCTCGAATCGCTGTGCACGCGGCACTGACCATCGTCAACGACCTGACCCGGACACCCCGGATCACCGGCAGACCCGGGCTGGTGGCCGAGCTGACCGGACTCGCGGTAGCGGTACTGGACGAAGCTGTACTGATCACATCGGCGGAGGCAGGCAGTGGCAACGACGCACATGCCCGGCGCGACCAGGTTCGACGAATGGCTGCTGGAGAACACCTGGCGCAGAAAGGACTTCGGCGCGGTCCCGGCCGGGTCCAGCCTGAAGCCGGTGCCCGGTGACAGCGGCCTGCCGCTGATCGGGCACTCGCTCGAGGCGTTGCGGCTGGGCCTGGACTTCGGGCTGAAGCGCTACGAGACCTACGGCCCGGTGTCGTGGATGCGGGCGTTCGGCGTGAACATCGTGGCCGCCGCGGGCGGTGACGCGACGCAGGTGGTGCTGACCAACAAGGACAAGACGTTCTCCCAGCAGGGCTGGACGTACTTCATCGGCCCGTTCTTCCGGCGCGGGCTGATGCTGCTGGACTTCGACGAGCACATGTTCCACCGGCGCCTGATGCAGCAGGCCTTCACCCGGCCGCGGATCACGGGCTACCTGGAACACGTGGCCTCGGTCGCCGCCGACGGCGTTTCCCGGTGGGAGACCGGGACGTTCCCGGTGTATCCGGCGATGAAGCAGCTGACCCTGGACATCGCCGGGCGGGTGTTCATGGCGTCGGCGCTGGGATCCGAGAAGGACGCGTTGAACAAGGCCTTCGTGGCCACGGTTCGCGCGGGGACGTCGATGGTCCGCTTCTCCGTGCCGGGTGGACGGTGGAACGCCGGGCTGCAGGGCCGGAAGGTGCTGGAGGACTTCTTCAGCCGCAACGTCCCCGCCAAGCGGGCCAGCGACTCGAACGACCTGTTCTCCGGGCTGTGCCACGCGCGGGACGACAACGGTGAGGCGTTCAGCGACGAGGACGTCGTCAGCCACATGATCTTCCTGATGATGGCCGCGCACGACACGTCCACGATCACCACCACCGCCGCGATGTACTACCTGGGCAAGCATCCCGAGTGGCAGGACCGGGTGCGGGCCGAGTGCTTCGCGGCCGGGTCCCTGGATGTCGAGGCCCTGGAGGGGTTGCGCGAGCTGGAGCTGGTGATCAAGGAGTCGCTGCGGCTGGTCGCCCCCGTGCCCTCGCTGGCCCGCAAGACCGTGCGGGAGACGGAGATCCTCGGGCACTACGTGCCCGCGAACACGATGATCGCGCTGGGTCCCTGGGTGAACCAGATGCTTCCCGAGTACTGGTCGGAGCCGGACCGGTTCGATCCTGAGCGGTTCGGCGAGGATCGGCGGGAGGACAAGGCTCACCGGTACGCCTGGATGCCTTTCGGCGGTGGGGCGCACAAGTGCATCGGGATGCATTTCGGGATGCTCGAGGTGAAGACCCTGCTGCACCAGATGCTGACGCGGTACCGGTGGTCGGTGCCGTCGGATTACCGGGTCCGTTGGGACTCCACAGCTCTGCCCGCCCCCGCGGACGGCCTCCCGATCACCCTCGAACGCCTCTGACCCCCTCGTGTCCTCGTGAGTGTTTATCGGGGTTCTAACCCTGATAAACACTCACGAGGGGATGTCCCTGTGTTAAGGTGTCTGCCGTGACTACCGGGTCGGCCACAGGCCATGCACAGACGGGGTTCCCGGTCTTGTCGTGATCACCCGGCGGGCTCGGGGCCCGCCTGCTCCTCCTCGTTCGCTTCCGGACGAGTGGAGGAGAGGAGGTGAAGCATGACAGATTCCTTCGCACCGTTCGTCGCCGCGCAGCGGGATGGCACCGTCCTCACTGGACGGGTTGTCAGTGAGATGCCGTTCGGTGTCTTCGTGGAGATGGCACCGGAGATCCATGGTCTCCTCGTCGGGGCCAAGCTGCCCGAGGGCACTGAGGTCCGGGTCAAGGTGCTCGACGTCGACGCCGAGAAGAGCCGGATGAGCCTGGCACAGGCGTAAAGCACGGGCATGCTCGAGGCAAGGCGCCTTGCCTCGATCACTCACGTGCGCACGTTCAGGGTGGCGTCCAGGATCTCCGCCCAGCGGTCGATGATTCCCGCTCGCCGTTTGCCGTCGTCGGTCAGCAGGTTCGCCAGACCCAGGCCACGGGCCATGTCCAGGGTCGCCTGCACGGTTTCCCGCACGCCCGGCACGGATTCGTCCACGCCGAGCAGTTCGAGTGCGAGCTTGTGCTGCTCGCGGCCGAGGTGTGCCTCCAGGGTCACCACCGACGCGCGCAGTTGCTCGTCGGAGGTCGCCGCCACCCACAAGTGCAGTGCCGCACGGAAAAGCGGGCCGGTGTAGAGGCGCACGATCAGGTCGACGACCGCGCGTGTCCGTTCCGGGCCGCTGGGCAGGTCCGCGCTGTGCTCACGGGTCCAGCTGCGGCGGGCGTCGCCGACGTATTCCACCGCCGCGGCGAACAGGTCCTCGCGGGTGGGAAAGTGGTGCTGTGCCGCACCTCTGGACACGCCTGCCCGCTCCGCCACTACCGCGACCGTGCTGCCTGCCCAGCCGAGTTCGGCCAGTGCCTCGATGGCGGACTCCAGCAGCCGCTGCCGGGTGGCGCGGCTGCGGTCCTGCTGCGGTTGACGCACGTCCGGACGCTCCTAATAGGACTTCGGCAACCCGAGCGAGTGCTGGGCCACGAAGTTCAGGATCATCTCACGGCTGACCGGCGCGATCCGGCCGACCCGCGCGGCCAGCACGAGCGCACCGAGGCCGTACTCGCTCGCCATACCGTTGCCACCGTGGGTCTGCAGTGCCTGATCGGCCGCCTTGGCCGCTGCCTCGCCTGCGGCGTACTTGGCCATGTTGGCTGCTTCGCCTGCCGCCATGTCGTTGCCCGCGTCGTACAGCGCCGCGGCCTTCTGGGTCATCAGGCGGGCGAGTTCGATGTTGATGTGCGCGTCCGCCAACGGATGCGCGAGGCCTTGGTGCGCCCCGATCGGCGTGCCCCACACAGTGCGGGTCTTGGCGTACTCGGTCGCCTTGTTCATCGCCAGCCGCCCGATGCCCGTGGCGAACGACGCCGCCATGATCCGCTCCGGGTTGAGGCCCGCGAACAGCTGCGCCAACGCGGCGTCCTCGGAGCCGACGAGCGCGTCGGCGGGCAGCCGCACGTCGTCGAGGAACAGCGTGTACTGGCGGTCCGGCGAGATCATGTCCATGTCGATCTTCTGCCAGGTGAAGCCCTTGGCATCGGTCGGCACGATGTACAGCGCGGGCTTGAGCCTGCCGGTCCTGGCGTCCTCGGTCCGGCCGACGATCAGCACCGCGTCGGCACCGTCCACACCGGAGATGAACACCTTCTGGCCGCTCAGCACCCAGTCGCCGCCGTCCCGCCGCCCGGTGGTGACGATCTTGTGCGAGTTGGAGCCGGCGTCCGGCTCGGTGATGCCGAACGCCATCACGACCGACCCGTCGGCGAAGCGCGGCAGCCACTCCCGCTTCTGCGCGTCCGTGCCGAACCGGGCGATGATCGTCGCGCAGATGGCCGGGGACACGACCATCATCAGCAGCGGGCACCCGGCCGCGGACAGCTCCTCGCACACCGCGGCGAGGTCGCCGATCCCGCCGCCACCACCGCCGTACTCCTCCGGCACGTTGACGCCCAGGTAGCCGAGCTTGCCGGCTTCCTGCCACAGCTCGGTGGTGTGCGCGCCCTCCCGGGCCTTGGTGATGTAGTAGTCGTGGCCGTACCGCCTGCCCAGGTCGGACACGGCCTTGCGGAGCGCCAGCCGCTCGTCGGACTCAACGAAGTTCATCCCGTGTATCCCAATCGTTTCGCGGCCAAGCCGGTGAGGATCTCCGAGGTACCGCCGCCGATCCCGAGGATCCGCATGTCCCGGTACTGACGTTCGACTTCGGCCTCCCGCATGTAGCCGAGGCCGCCGTGCAGCTGCACGGCCTTGTCCACCACCCATTCGCCGGCTTCCACCGCCGTGTTCTTGGCGAAGCAGGCCTCGGCGATCACGTCCTCGCCCGCCAGGTACCGCACGGCGACGCCGCGCGTGTACGTGCGGGCGACGTCGATCTTGCGGGCCATGTCGGTCAGGGTGTGCTGCACGAGCTGCCGGGAGATCAGCGGACGGCCGAAGGTCTGCCGGGTCCGTGCCCAGGCCAGCGTCAGGTCCAACGCGCGCTGCGCGGCGGCGTAGGCCTGGACCGCCAGCGACAGGCGCTCGGTGACGAAGTGCTGCGCCACCTGGATGAACCCGGAGTTCTCGGCGCCGACGAGGTTGCTCGCCGGAACCCGGCAATCCATAAAGGACAGCTCGGCGGTGTCCGAACAGAGCCAGCCCATCTTGTCGAGCTTGCGGGACACCGTGAAGCCAGGGGTGCCGCGCTCGACCACCAGCAACGAGATCCCGTGCGCGCCGGGTCCGCCGGTCCGCACGACCGTGGTGACGAAGTCGGCGCGGCAGCCGGACGTGATGAAGGTCTTGGCGCCGTTGACGATGTAGTCGTCACCGTCCCGTTTGGCGGTCGTGGAGATGTTGGCGACGTCGGAACCGCCGTCCGGTTCGGTCACCGCCAGCGAACCGATCAGCTCCCCCGCCAGCGTCGGCCGGACCCACCGGCCGATCTGCGCGGGGTCACCGGCCGAGACGATGTGCGGAACGGCGATTCCGCAGGTGAACAGGGAGGCGATCAGCCCGCCCGCCGCGCCCGCGTACAGCATCTCCTCGGCGACGGTCAGGGCGTCGAGGTAGTCCCCGCCACCGCCGCCCGCCTCCTCGGGGAAGGCGACACCGAGCAGGCCGATGTCGCCGGCTTTGCGGTGCAGGTGCCTCGGCAGCTCACCGGCCCGTTCCCACTCGTCCTGGTGCGGCAGGACGTCGGTGGTCATGAACCGCCGCACGGTCTGCCTCAGCGCATCACGCTCGGGCGTGCGGAAGGGGTCGCCGCTCACACCCCACACCGTGGCACGACCCAGACCCAAAAGCAAGCACGCGTGCTTGTTTTGTGCCGTTGACGAACTGGGAAAACCCAGAGGGTGAAACTGCTGGGTATACCCGTGCCAACACCGTTCGACGTCGCCAGGGCACTGCTCGACCGCGACCGGCGCAATGTGTGGTCGTGCCCCGGACGCCTGCATATCGAGGTGCACGGCGTGCACGGGCCCCGGGGCGCACGGGTGGCCCAGCGAGTGGAAAAAAGGCTCGCGGAGCAGCCCGGGGTGTTGTGGGCCAAAGTGAACGCACCGTCGTCCCGGGTGATCATCGCGGTGGACGGCCAGGCCCGGCAGGCCCACCTGATCAAGGTCGTCGAGCAGGCCGAGGCGGAGCCGGACACCGAGGAAGAACGGATCGCCGAGGACCAGCTGCACCACCCCGCTGACGGCGCCAAGGGCACCCGGCTGCTGCCAACGCTCGCCGTGGACGCCGTCGGCCTGATGCTCTCGGTCCTCAGCAGGATCTCCCCGTGGGCGCCGCTGCCCGCCGAGGTGGCCGGCCTGCTGTCGGCCATCGACATGCACCCCAAGCTCAAGGCCAGGCTCGGCCAGTACATGCACAGCCACGAACGTGCGGACACGGCGACGTCCATGATCGCGGCCGTGGCTCACGGCCTGGCGGCGCGCAGCGAGAGCACGGTGCTCGACGCGGCGCAGCGAGTGCAGCAGTGGCAAGAAGCCAAAGCGCACAAGGACGCCTGGTGCGACGCCGAGGCGGAACTGATCAAAGGTCCCGGTGACGCGGGCGCCGAACCCGTGATCACCGAGCGCCCACGACCGCTTCCGGACGGCCCGGCCGAACGCTACGCCCACCGCGCCCTGGTCACGGGGGCGGTGGCCGGTGCCGTCGCGCTGCCGTTCGCCGGACCACGGCGAGCCGCTGGGCTGGCGTTGGCGTCGCTGCCCAAGGCGGTGGGCGTCGGCCGGGCGTCGTTCGCGGCACAACTCGGACGGGTGCTCGCCAGGCGAGGCGCGCTCGTGATGGACCGTTCCGCGTTGCGTCTGCTCGACAGCGTCGACGTCCTCGTGCTCGACGCGCCCTCGCTGAGCTCAGGCCGTTGGCTGCTCAGCGACCTGGTTCCGTTGCCGGGCAACGAGACCCCGGATCTGGTCGAGAAAGCCTTCGAGCTGTTCGATCCGACGCGACCGGAGGTCGTTCGCCACGACGGCGAATGGTCGCTGGGACCGGTGGACGATCTCGGCCTCGACGGGCGCAAGGGAGTCCGGCAGCTCACGAAGCTGGAAGACCACGAAGTGGTGCTGGGCCTGTCCCGAGGGCAGAACCTGGAAGCGGTTCTGGCCGTGGACAAGGAACCTTCGCCTGCTGTGCACGCGATCACCACGGCGGCCGGCGAAACCGGCCTGCGCCTGATCACGGCCACGGAGAACCTGGTCAGCACGATTCGTCAGCTCCAGGGCGAGGACCACGTCGTGATGGTGGTGTCGGGCGACCGCCAGGCCCTTGGCACAGCGGACTTCGGCGTCGGCGTGCACAAGGACGGCACTGCCCCGCCTTGGGGCGCACACGTGCTGGTGGGCACGGACTCGGACACGACCGTCCTGCTGATCGAGGCGATTCAGGCGGCGCGGCTGGTCAACCGGGACGGCATCCGGTTCGCGCAGGCGGCGAGCGGCATCGGCGCCGTCGGTGCCTTGAACTCACGGCGGGCCGTCCCGGCGGAGAGCAGCCTGCGGGCGGTGAACGGCGGCGCCGCGCTGGCCTTCGCGGACGGTGTCTGGCGGGCTCGGCAGTTGCGTGGCAGGAGCGAAACACCGGATTCCTCGCAACCGTGGCACCTGATGCCGGTGGACATGGTGACGAAGATGGTCCGGTCCGGATCGGACGGACTGCGGTCGGACGACGTCAAGCGCAGGCGCCGGGGCACGTCCGTCCGGGATGGACTGCCGGAGACCTCGCTCGGCAGCGCTTTCCTGGCCGAGCTGGCCAACCCGCTGACACCCGTGCTCGCCGGTGGCGCCGCGCTGTCGGCCGCGGTCGGGTCGCCCGCCGACGCGGCACTGGTCGCCGGGATCACCGGTGTTTCGGCGTTGCTCGGCGCTGTGCAGCAGGTCAGTACCGAACGATCGTTGGCGGAGTTGCTCTCGCGGTCCGCGGTCCGCACAACGGTTCTGCGCGACGGTCAAAGCAAGCGGATCAACGCCGACGAGCTCGTCATGGGCGACGTGGTCACGGTGAAGGCCGGGGACGTCGTGCCCGCGGACTGCCGTCTGCTGGAAGGTCCCGGGCTGGAGGTCGACGAGTCCTCGCTGACCGGAGAGTCCTTGCCGGTGGCCAAGGACCCGGCTCCCGTGGTCGCGGAGCTGGCCGAGCGGACGTCCATGCTGTACGAAGGCACGACGATCGCCGCAGGTCGCGCGAAGGCCGTGGTCGTGGCGGTGGGTGACGCGACCGAGGTCGGCCGCAGCATGGCCGCCGCCCACAAGGACACACCGGTCACCGGCGTCGAGGCTCGGTTGGCCGAACTGACGAAGCACGCTTTGCCCGTGGCCATCGGGTCCGCGGCCGCGGTGTCCGGCGCGGGGCTGTTGCATGGCGTGCCGATGCGGCAAAGCCTTGGCGCGGCGGTCAATCTGGCTGTCGCTTCCGTCCCGGAAGGACTGCCGTTCCTGGTCAACGCGGCTCAGCTGGCGGCTGCCCGGCGCTTGGCCGACAAGGGCGCGTTGGTGCGTAACCCGCGGACGATCGAGGCGCTGGGGCGCGTGAACGTGCTGTGCTTCGACAAGACGGGCACGCTCACCGAAGGCAAGCTCAGCGTCAGCCGGGTCGATGCGGTGACCGGTTCTTCGGACGATGTGCTGACGGCTGCCCTGCGGGCCACTCCGCACGCGGACAACCCCAAGGATCTGGCGCACCAGACCGACCGCGCGGTGCTGGAAGGCGCACGGGCGGCTCAGGTGGAGATCAACGGGTGGAAGAAGGTCTCCGCGCTGCCGTTCGAGCCTTCCCGGGGCTACCACGCCACCGTGGGCGAGTCCGGCGCCAAGCTTGTGTTGAGCGTCAAGGGTGCGCCCGAGGTCATTCTGCCGCGGTGCGGCAACAAACGGGGAATGCTCAAGCGGGCGGAGAAGCTGGCCTCCCAGGGACATCGCGTGCTCGCCGTGGCGGAACGGGTGGTGGATTCCGCCGAAGTGAGCGACGAGGCCGTGCAACGCCTGAAGTTGCTGGGTTTCGTCGCTCTGAGCGATCCGGTGCGGGACAGCGCTCCCCCTGCCGCCGCCGCGTTGCGCGAGGCGGGCGTGCAGATCGTCATGATCACGGGCGACCACCCGGCGACCGGGGAGGCCATCGCCAGCCAGGTCAACGGCTCCGGGTCCGGGGATTCCACTGTGGTCACCGGGGCGGACATCGAGGCCCTCGGCGAGGACGAGCTCGCCGAGCTGTTGCCCACAGTGGACGTGATCGCCCGGTGCAGCCCGGCCCAGAAGGTCCGGATCATCCAGGCGTACCGCAGAATGGGCCGGGTTGTCGCGATGACCGGCGACGGCGCCAACGACGCGCCGGCGATCCGGCTCGCCGACGTGGGGATCGCGCTGGGACAGCGAGGGACTCCGGCCGCTCGGGCGGCGGCCGATCTCGTGGTCACCGACGACCGGCTGGAGACGATCATCGCGGCGTTGATCGAGGGGCGCGCGATGTGGGCGTCCGTCCGGGAGGCGCTCGGGATTCTGCTCGGCGGGAACGCGGGCGAGATCGCCTTCAGCGTGCTGGGGTCCGTGCTGACCGGCCGGTCGCCGTTGAACGCCCGGCAGTTGCTGTTGGTGAACCTGTTGACGGACCTGGCTCCCGCCCTGGCCATCGCACTGTCGCGACCGCACAGCGAGGCCGTTCCGGATCTGTTGCGGGAAGGGCCGAGTGCCTCGTTGGGAGCCGCGCTGGGCCGGGATATTTCCTCTCGGGCGGTGACCACGACCCTCGGGGCCACCGCGGCTTGGACGGCGGCCCGGTTCACTGGGCGTGCCCGGCGGGCCAGTACGGTCGCTCTGGCCGCCCTCGTGGCTACTCAGCTTGGCCAGACCATGGTCACCGGAGGTACGGATCGTACGGTTCTGGCTGCCGGATTGGGATCTGCCGCGATTCTGGGCGGGATCGTTCAGACGCCCGGGATCAGCCAGTTCTTCGGCTGTACTCCGCTGGGCCCCGTGGGGTGGGGGATCGCGCTCTCCAGCGCCACCGCCGCCAACCTGGCCAGTCCCATCGTCACCCGGCTGCTGCCCGCAGGCAGCTCAACCTCGTGAGTGTTTAGCCGGGTTCTAACCCTGACAAACACTCACGAGGAGAGGGTTACGTTCTCGGTGATGTAACCGCCCGGCGCCACCATCGCGTTGCAACGGCTTGGGCCACGGCCGATCACCGCCCTGCGGGAGATGGTGACCTCGTAGGTTTGCTTGCCTGCACGGACGGTTACCGCGCGGGCTTCGGATTCGAGGTCCGTTCGCACCGGCTTTTCGGCGACGGCCACCACGTCGTCCAGGCCGCGCAGGCCGGCCTGCTTGCGGATCACGATCTCCGCGTACTGGGCCCATTGGGTTTCCGCCGCTGTCCGGCCGCGGAGGTGTTCGGGGTCCACTTGGCCCGCCAGCGCCGCCCTTACCACCGCGTGGGCTTCGTCCGGGTCCAACTGTCCGTGCAGGAAGCCGTCCGGGACGACCATCAGGTTTCCGGCCCACCGGTCTCCACCGACGTGGCTTACCTCCCAGGCGCGGCCGGGGTACGTCGCACCCAGCGAGCTCGCCAGCGGCCTGCCGAGCAGTGCGCAGCACATGTCCTTCGTACCGTGGGTGCAGACCAGGAACATCGGGCCTTGGTACGGCTTGCCTATGCCGCCCTTGCCTTCGAGGATCGCGTCCAGGTCCAGGTCTGCCAGGTCGCTCAGGTCGTTGATCCGGAACGATTCCATCCAGGGCCCGTGCGGGCCGGAGGTTCCGCCGACGAACACCCGCCGACCGGCCAGGTGGGGTTCGCGGGTGTGCCGTCCGGGCTGCCGGATCAGCAGGGGGCGCAGGCCTTCGTCGCGCAGCTCTGCCAGCCGTTCCCGCTTGTCCGCCGGGAATGCCTCTGCCAGGGCCAGTTCCAGGGCGTCGGACGGCCACGGCCCCGGGTATTCGATCAACAACCAGGCCCGCATGTGGGCGGCTGTCCCCGCAGGTGAACCGCCGAGCATGCGTGCCACCACGGCACAGCCCGGCAGTTTCGCGGCGGAAGCTGCGGCGTCAGAGAGTTGCGCGGTCATAGGACCGGATACCCCCTGACGCGCCAACTTATCTTAGGCATACCTAATCTTACATGCCTAGGACACGGCTAGCAGCCCTTGGGTGATCAACTCGCCGAGCAGTGCCCGCACCGTCGCCCGGTCCAGGGTCGGCCCGGCCATCTCCACCAGCGTTTCGATGGCCACCGGTGTCCCGCTGAGCAGGAAGGACAGCACCGGCCCCGCCGCGGCGCCGAAAGTGAAGCGGCGACCGGATGCGAGCAACGTCACGGTCGATTCCTGGTGCCGCAGCACCGCCCGGGGCGTCAGCAGCCGGACGATCGCGGTGTCCTGGGCCGGCAGCAGATCCGAAGTGGCCGACCACGGCAGGCCGATCCGGGTGTGCGCCGGACCGTGCGCGTCGCGGTCGGTCAGGAACCGGTCGACCACGTCCGGGGTCAGCAACGCCTCGATCCCCGCCTTCAGGCGCTCCGCGTGGGCGTGCCGCTCCGCTTCCGGCGCGAACCTCGGCAGATCACGGCGGAACAGCTCTTCCACCCGCAGCTGGTCGGCCAGCCAGTTCACCAGGTCCACCCCGGTCGCCGGGTTGAACCCGATCGTCAGATGCAGCGACTCCTCGCCGATGGCCGACACGTCGTGCCAGTGGCCACGCGGCACGTACAGGGCGTCGCCGTCTTCGAGGATGAAGTCCTCAAGGGGCTGCGCCGGCGGCTGCTCGGGCGGCTCGACGTCGCGGTGCAGCGGCGCCGGCCTGGTCGGGCCGTGGATCCGCCAGCGTTTGCGGCCGGAGATCTGCAGGATGAACGCGTCGTGGTCGTCCCAGTGCACGTCGAAGCCGTGGGTCTTGCCCCAGCCCGCGTACAGGTTCACCTGGACGCGCTCGCGCAGGTCGTGCTCGAGCCGGGCGGCCAGGTCGGCGACCGGGTCGACCAGCTCCTGCACGGCGTCCAGCACCAAGGTGGCGCCGTTGCGCAGGTGCTCGGTCAGCGGCGCGGACAGCAGCCGCGGGATCTGCGGGCCGCGCTTGGGCGTCACCATCTCGGTGTACGTATGAGTGGGGACGACATCGCCGTCCATGGCGAGACGCAGCCGCGGGAAGTCGAGCCGGTGCTGGCGCAGCACCGTGTTCAACGTCGGCCACGGCATCAAGGAGGCGAAACGGCCGGCGGTTCCGGGGAACCGGTGGTGGGTCTGGCCCTGCACCGAACCAAGGAACTGGCTGACCTCGAGCGGTGCCACGAGGTCAGCCAGGGTGAACGATCCGGCCACTCAGTCGTTGCCGTCGTTGTCGGTCACGGCACCGTTGGCCTTGCCGCGGTCCACGGCGGTGGTGAGCGGCTCGACGCCGATCAGCAGGCCGCTGGCCGGGGGTGTGTTCGCTTGTTCCTGAGCCATCCGTACCTCACAGAGAGTTAGATCGGTCTGGACACTGCGTGAAACACCAGTCAGATTACGTGATCAACGCGGCCGTTTCATCAGTCATTCGGAGTTCTTCCCACCACGCGGACATGGTCCATCTCAAGCAGCGCCAGGTAATCACGCAGCGGCTGATCCGTCACGGTGATCCGCAACCACGCCTGACCGTCCACTGTGGTCTGCTCCAGGCCGCCGGTGGCCAGGTCGGCGACCATTTCGTCAGTGGCGCCGTCCGGCCGGAACACCACTGTGGCCAGCGTCGGCCGGTTCCACAGCCGCAGTCCCGGCCGGGCCAGCACCGCTTCGGCGATCGCGAACGCCATGTCGCAACGCCGTTCCGCGGCGGGCCCGATGTCCGCACGGCACGCACGGAACACCGCGGCGACCTCCGGATGGCCCATCATCCGCACGCCGGTCAACGATCCCACGTCTCGCACCGCCAGCAATCCCGTGGACGCACCGAGTTCGGGCAGTTCGACGGTCACCGAGTCGGCCAGGTCGAGCCCGTCGAGCAACGGCCGCAGACGGTCGCTGAACAGTGCCGCTCCCCCGCCCGTGGCGTCGACGTGTAACCAGCTTCCCCGCATGCGGCAGGCGCGGCCGATGTCCCGCAACGGATCCACCGAACCGGTGTCGGCGGTCCCCGCCGAGGCGACGACCACGGTCGCGGACCGTATCCCGGCCAACGCGTCGGGGACCTGGGTGATCGAGTCGAGCACCACCGGCGGTGGCAGTTCCAGCTGTTCGGCGGCCTGCGCGACAGCCGGCCTGGCACTGCGCGCGCAGATCACCCGCATCGGCGCCCCGCCCACGTCCTTCTTGGCCAGCAACATCCCCAGCAGGGTGGATTCGGCGCCGCCGTTGGTGATCACCGCGCCGGGGACCCCTCGCGGAAAGCACAGCCGCGCGACGCCGGTCTGAATGGACGGCTCGATCATTCCGGAGCCAGCGCCCTGACCACCTCGCGCGGATCCTGTCCGGTCGGCAGCACGCTGATCACCGGAGTGTCCAGTCCGGACTCGACGTACCGGCGGAGCAGTTCACGGCAGCGGTCCGGGCTGCCGTGCACGATCAGGTCGTCGACCACTTCGTCCGGAATCACCTCGTTGGCCCGTTTCCGGTCGCCCGCGGCCCACGCGTCGTGCATCGGCTTGAGCGACTCGCCCCGGCCCAGCCAGTCGTGGAAGGCCGCGTACACCGGCACAGTCAGATAACTGCTGATCAGCAGCCTGCCAAGGCCCCGGGCCGCGTCGGCGTCCTCGGTCGGGCAGACGAACACCCTGGCGACCAGTTCGAAGTCGGCACCCACCTCGGCACGGACCTTCGGCACGTCGGACGGGGCGAGCCAGTTCGTGATCGCGCCGTCGGCCTCCTTGCGCGCCAGCCGGAGCATGCCCGGCCGCAGCGCGGCGAGCATGACCTTGGGCGGCGGCTGCGGCGGGCGTTCCAGCCGGAACTTCGAGATCTCGAACGTCGGGTACTTGTGGCTGATCTTCTCACCGGCGAACGCGGAACGCAGGAACCGCAACGTGTCCCGAGTACGCGCGTACGGTTCGGTGAACTCCTGCGCGTTCCAGCCCGACACGATCACCGGCGACGACGTGCCGATGCCCAGCACGAACCGGTCCGGCGCGAGCTCGGCGATGGTGGCCGCGGTCATCGCCAGCAGACCGGGGCCACGCGTGTAGACCGGGGCGATCGCGGTACCCAGACGCAGTTCGGGCGCCCATTCGGCGGCCAGCGCGAGCGGTGTGAACGCGTCCGTGCCCGCGGTCTCCGCCGTCCACACGTCGGTGTAACCGAGCTGTGGCAGCTCCCTGACCAGGTCACGGTGCTCGGCGAGCGGAACTGCGGTCAACGGCAGCGTGATGCCCCAGCGGCCCATTCACATATTCCCTTCTTTCACCTACGACCGGACCTTACCCAGTGAGTCGTGTAGCCAGGTCGTCTGCAACAGCAGGAAGTTCTCCGCCGAGGACTCGTCCTGGGGCGTCATGTGGGTCACGTTCGGCAACGGCAACAGTGTGTGCGGCCGGCCGGCGGCCACCAGCGCGGAGGAGAGTCGCAGGGAGTGGGCCACGACGACGTTGTCATCGGCGAGCCCGTGAATGATCATGAGCGGTCGTTCCAGGTTCGGCGCGTCGGCCGGCAGCGAGTTCCGCTCGTACACCTCCGGGTGAGTGTCCGGATGGCCGAGGTAACGCTCGGTGTAGTGGGTGTCGTACAACCGCCAGTCGGTCACGGGCGCGCCCGCGATGGCCGCGTGGAACACATCAGGACGGCGCAATACGGCGAGGGCCGCCAGATACCCGCCGTACGACCACCCCCGGATTCCGACACGGGAAAGGTCCAGGTCGGGGTACTGCTCGGCGGCCGCGTGCAACCCGTCGACCTGGTCGATCAACGTGACGTCAGCGAAGTCGTACGCGATTTCCCGTTCCCACGCCGGTCCGCGCCCGGGTGTGCCGCGGCCGTCGATCACCAGCACCGCGAAACCCTGGTCAGCCAGCCACTGTGACGTCAGGTAAGCGTTGCGGGAGGCCAGGACCCGTTGCGCGTGCGGACCGCCGTACGGGTCCAGCAGCACGGGCAGTTTGCCGCTGCCCGGCTCGTGCCCGGCCGGGAACATCAACGCGCCACGGAGTTTTCGCTCGCCGAGCGTCAACTCGATGACCTTGGGTTCCAGGGCCGGGGTCACCGCGAAGGACTCGATCCTGCCGATCTGTCCGGCCCCGCGCAGCACCGTGACTTCCGGCCCGGCCGCGTCCATCCGCCACGAGGTCACCACCGTGACGTCGGCCGCCCTCGTCGCCGACGACACACCGTCCACAGAGGACACCTTGGTGACACCGTCCGCTCCGGCGCGGTACACGTGCACCCGGGTCGAGTCCTCCGCGGACGCGGTGAAGAGCACGTCACCGTCCGTGTCGAGCACCGAACGCACCTGCAACGGCAGGTCGGTGACTTCCTTGCCGTCCACGACAAGCCGGTACGCGTTCTCCGCCGCGACCACCCGGACAAGCCTGCCGTCGGACGTCCACGCGGGCACACCGGTCACGATGTCCACCCAGTGCGGATCGTCCTGTTGGTGCAGCAACTCCGTTTCGCCGGTGTCCGGGTCGACCGTCCGGATCTGCATGGTCCGCTGGTCACGAGTCTGCACGGCGATCAGCGGCGGGCCACCCGCCGACCAGTGCACGGTCGCGACGTACTCGGTACCGGTCCAGTCCACCTTGACGCGCGAACCGTCCAGACCGATCACCAGCAGCTCGACCTTGACGTTCGGGGTGCCCGCGGCCGGATAGTGCACGATGTGCGGCCCGGCGGCCGGGTTGGCGGGATCGGAGATGTGCCACCGGTGCACGGCCGAGCGGTCGGTGTGGCTGACGATCAGGCGCTGCCCGTCCGGCGACCACCAGTACCCGCGAGACCGGTTCATCTCCTCGGCCGCGATGAACTCCGCGAGACCGTACGCCCGGTCCTCGCCCTCCGGCTCCGCGAGCGCACGATCGTCCGTACCGTCCACAGTCACCACACGCAACGCGTTGTCGGACACGTACGCGATGTGGGTGCCGGTCGGGTTCGGCCGCGGGTCGACGACCGGGCTCGCGGTGTCCAGCAGCCTCGTCTCACCGGTCAAGGCGTCGGTCACGTAGAGCCGCCCGGACAGGGCGAACGCGACGATCCGGGCTTCGGCGTCGGTGGCGTTGCCGACGATCCCGCTGGCCTGCATGCGGCTGCGCTCACGGCGGGCGCGTTCCTCGGCGGACAGTTCCTCGTCGCCGTCGGCCAGCAGCACGGCCGGGTCTGCCAGCACAGACTCCTTGCCGGTGGCCAGATCCAGCTGCCAGAGGCTGTGCCTGCGCTCCTCGCCGGACGGTGACCGCAGGAACAACACCCGCTCGCCGTCGGGCGCGACCTTGATCTCCTTGGGAATCCCGAGCGTGAAGCGCTGGGTGCGGGCCTGCATCTGGAGGAACGACGTCTCGCGAGTCACAGCCAAACCCTAACCTTTCTTCGAATCCGCACTGGCGATCCTCAGGCTCTTCACATCAGAGCGCCGCAAAGTGAATGCCATGACAGTGACGCCGCAGACGCACGAACCCCCGCAGCAGCACCAACAGCACTTCGGCCCGGCACAGTACCCGGCCGCCACCCCGCCGCCTGCCCACAACGGCGGGTTACCACCCACGGGCGGGCCCGTGCCGCCCGCGCTGGCCGGCCCCGGCAAGCCGAGGCGGTGGCGCCGCGGAGCCGTGGCCGCCTCGATCGCGGCCGTCGTGGCCGCGGGCCTGGTCGGCGGCGTGACCGGCGGCATCGTGGGCGCGGACGACAACGCCACGGCCGCGGCGGCCTCGACGCCGATCTCCCAGAACGTCGGCAGCAACACGCCAACCGACGTCAGCGCGATCGCCGGCAAGGTGCTGCCGAGCGTGGTACAGGTCAACGTCAGGACCGCGACGGCCCAGGGACTCGGTTCGGGCGTGGTCCTGACGTCCGACGGCCGGATTCTGACCAACAACCACGTCGTGTCCGGCGCGTCCCAGGTGACCGTGACCCTGAACGACGGCCGCGAGTTCCCCGCGACAGTGGTGGGCACGGACGCCGCGAGCGACCTGGCCGTGCTGCAACTGCGTGGCGCCAGCGGGCTGACCCCGGCGACGCTCGGCGACTCCAGCACGCTCAAGGTCGGTGACGAGGTCGTGGCGATCGGTTCGCCCGGCGGCCTGCAGGGCACCGTGACCACGGGCATCGTCAGCGCGCTCAACCGCGACGTGAACATCGACGAGAACCAGGGCGACAATCCGTTCGCGAGCAACGGCGGTGGCAGTGAGACCACGTACCGGGCGATCCAGACCGACGCCTCGATCAACCAGGGCAACTCGGGCGGCCCGTTGGTGAACGCCGACGGCGACGTGATCGGGATCAACTCGGCGATCTACTCGCCGGTGTCCACTGCGGACGGCCGGGCGGGCAGCGTCGGGATCGGGTTCGCCATCCCGATCAACGACGCCAGGACGGTGATCGACCGGATCACTGGGGGATGACCGGAGCATCACCGGCCGACGCGTCCGCCGCCGGTGCGGCGGGCGCGTCGGCGTGCGCTCCGCGGTGCGCGAGGCCTACACGTTACGCGGGAAGCCCAGGTTCACGCCGCCGTGTGACGGGTCGAGCCAGCGGTTGGTGACCACTTTGGATCGCGTGAAGAAGTGGATCCCGTGCGGGCCGTAGGCGTGCGTGTCGCCGAACAGCGAGTCCTTCCAGCCGCCGAACGAGTAGTAGCCGACCGGCACGGGGATCGGCACGTTCACGCCGACCATGCCGACCTCGACCTCGTTCTGGAACCGCCGGGCCGCGCCGCCGTCGTTGGTGAAGATGGCCGTTCCGTTGCCGTATGGGTTGCTGTTCACCAACTCCAGAGCGTCGTCATAGGACGGTGACCGCACGACCGACAGCACCGGGCCGAAGATCTCGTCCGTGTAGATCGACATGTCCGTGCTCACCCGGTCGAACAGGGTCGGGCCGAGCCAGAAGCCCTCCGCCTCCCCGTCCACCGGGTGGCCACGGCCATCCACGGCCAGCGTGGCCCCCGACGCCACCCCAGCCTCCACATAGGACTCGACACGGTCCCGGTGTGCCCGGGTCACCAGCGGTCCCATCTCACACCCGGTCCGCCTGCCGTCACCGATGTGCAGCGAGGCCATCCGGGACGAGATCTTCCCGACCAGCTCGTCACCGATCGGGTCGACCGCGACGACCACCGAGATGGCCATGCACCGCTCCCCCGCCGAACCGAACCCGGCCGACACGGCGGCGTCCGCGGCCAGGTCCAGGTCCGCGTCGGGCAGCACGACCATGTGGTTCTTCGCACCGCCCAGGGCTTGCACGCGTTTGCCGTGCCGGGTGCCGGTTTCGTAGACATACCGGGCGATCGGTGTCGAGCCGACGAACGACACCGCCTTGACGGCCCGGTGTTCCAGCAAACCGTCGACCGCGACCTTGTCCCCGTGCACCACGTTCAGCACACCGTCGGGCAGGCCCGCCTCGGCCCACAGTTCGGCGATGAACACCGCGGCCGACGGGTCCTTCTCCGACGGCTTCAGCACAACCGTGTTGCCGCACGCGATCGCGTTGGGGACGAACCACAACGGCACCATCGCGGGGAAGTTGAACGGCGAGATCACCGCGACCACGCCGAGCGGCTGCTGGATCGAGTACACGTCCACCTTCGTGGACACGTTCTCGCTGAACCCGCCCTTCAGCAGGTGCGGGATGCCGCAGGCGAACTCCACCGCCTCCAGCGCGCGCTGCACCTCACCGGCCGCGTCGTCGAGGACCTTGCCGTGTTCCGCGGTCACGATCGCGGCCAGCTCGCCCTTGCGGGCCGCCAGCAGTTCACGGAACCGGAAGAGCACGTTGGACCGCTTCGCCAGCGAGGAATCGCGCCACGCCGGGAAAGCAGCGGCGGCGGCCGCCACAGCGGAATCCACTTCGGACTGCCCGGCGAAGTCGACCCGCCCGCTCACCTTGCCGGTCGCGGGGTCGTAGACCTCGCCGGTCCGCGAAGCGACGCCGTCCCAAGGCTTGCCGTTGATCCAGTGGGTGATACGCGCGGTCACGCCTTGTTCTCCTTGTCCACCACGGTGATCGACTCGGTCAGGATGGCGAGGCCCTCCTCGGCCTCCGCCTCGGTCAGCGTCAACGGCGGCGCCAGCCGGATGACGTTGTTGTGCAGCCCGCCCTTGCCCACCAGCAGGCCCCGTGCCTTGGTCTCCTCCAGCAGCCGCCCGGCCGCGGCCGGGCTCGGCGACCGGCCGTCCGGGCCGACCAGTTCGACGCCGATCATCAGGCCCTTGCCGCGCACGTCGGCCACCACCGGGCTCTCCGCCGAGACGTCCCGCAGGCCGTTGATCAGCATGCTGCCCAGCTTCGCGGCGTTGGCCTGCAAATCCTTGTCCAGCAGGTAGTCCAGCGCGGCCTTGGCGCCCGCGGTGGAGATCGGGTTGCCGCCGAACGTGGAGATCGAGTTGGCCCGCAGGCAGTCCATCACGTCCCCGCGCGCGACCACGCCGCCGATCGCGAGCCCGTTGCCCAGCCCCTTGGCGAAGGTCATCATGTCCGGCACGATCCCGTGTGCCTGGATGCCCCAGAAGTGCTCGCCGGTCCGGCCCCATCCGGTCTGCACCTCGTCGGAGACGAACAGGATCCCGCGCTCGTCCAGCACTTCCTTCATCGCGCCGAACAACCCGTCCGGTGGGACGTTGAAGCCGCCGACACCCTGGATCGGCTCGGCGATCATGCACGCCACATCTCCGGCGGTGGTGACGTCGAGAACCTCACGCAGATCGTCGACACACGCGGCGACGTACTCGGCATCGGAGTACGAGGCGAACGGGCCGCGCATCCGGTAGCCGCCGTGCACGTAACTCACCTTCACCGGCGACAGGGAACTGGCCGACCAGCCCCGGTTCCCGGTGATCCCCATCGTGGCGAAACTCCTGCCGTGGTAAGAGTTCCGCAGCGCGAGGACCTGGTCCGAGTGCCGGTACTGGGTCGCCAGCAGCAGCGCGGCCTCGTTGGCCTCGGTGCCGGAGTTGGTGAAGAACACCTTGGCGTCCGGGATGCCGGACAGCTCGGCGATCCTCTCGGCCAGCTCGACCTGCTTGCGGATCAGGTACAGCGTGGAGGTGTGCAGCACGCCGGAGTCGACCTGGGCCCGGACCGCGTCGCTGATCTCGGCGATGTCGTAGCCGATCGCGTTGGTCAGGATGCCCGCGAAGAAGTCCAGGTACTCCCGGCCCCGCGAGTCGGTGACCCGGCGCCCCCGCCCGCCGACGATCTCGATCGGCTCCGAGTAGTACAGCGCCAGCCAGTCCGGCAGCACGGCACGGTGGCGTCGCAGCAGATCGTCTTGGGGTTCGGGCACAACCGCCTCCAGGTCCGGGGGTTCCTGTGCCGTCGAGTGTGCTGGCAGGCGGCCGGAGACCACTACGGACAACCTGTACCCGAAACCGGGCGCAGGCCTTACATTGTGTTCGTGTACCCGACGGTCGCCGACGCGCTCGCCCTGCCTGTGATCAGGGAGGGCAAGCCGCGGGTCGTGGCCGCCCACGGTGCGTTGGACAGGCGTGTGCGGTGGGTGCACGTGGCCGAGGTCGCCGACATCGCACACCTGTTGCGTGGTGACGAACTCGTGCTCACCACGGGAATCGCGTTGCCGGACGAGCCTGATGGCCTGACCAGATACGTCGACGAACTGGCCGACGTCGGCGTCGCGGGCATCGTGGTCGAGCTGCTCCGGCATTGGAGCGACAAGCTCCCGCAGGCCTTCGTGGCCGCTGCGGAGCGCCGAGGCGTGCCGCTGGTCACGTTGTCCGAGGAGACACGCTTCGTCACCGTGACGGAGGCCGTTGTCGGACTGATCGTGGACGCGCAGGTCGCCGAGTTGCGTGCGGCCGAGCAGGTGCACGAGACGTTCACCGCGCTGACAGTCGCCGGCGCCGAGCCCGCCGAGGTGCTGCGCGAGGTAGCCCGGACGGCGGGGCGGCCGGTGGTGCTGGAGACGCTGTCGCACGAAGTACTGGCCTACGACACGGCGGGCGGCAACCCCAGCGAGCTGCTGCGGGACTGGGCACGACGTTCGCGAGCGGTGCACGTGACGGAGCGGACCAGCTACGACCCGGAGACGGGCTGGCTGGTGACCGTTGTCGGCGCGCGGGGCAACGACTGGGGCAGGCTCGTGCTGTTGTGCCCGGAACCTCCGCCGCACCGGCACATCGTGGTCGCCGAACGAGCGGCTTCCGCGTTGGCCGTACACCGGCTCGTCGCCCGTGACCGTGAGGGCCTTGAGCGGCACGCCCACCGGACGTTGCTCACGGAGATGCTGTCCACGCCCGGCGCCGACATCAACGCGCGCGCCGCGGCACTGGGCGTCCCGCTGGAGCACCGTAGGCTCGTCGGCGTCGCGGTACGGCCACGGACCAGCGTGAATCCCGCGCCCGCCATGGCGACCCAAGAAGTGCTGCGAGACCTGGCCGAAGCCACCGCGCTGGCCGCCAAACGAACGCAGACAGCCGCGCTGGTCGGCGTGGTGGACGACACCAGCGTGCGCGCTTTGCTTTCGCTGCCGCCCCAGGCGGAAGTCGCGAACGTCCTGCGCAGACTGGCCAAGGAAGTCCACCACGCGGCCGGAGCCGCGCAACGCGCCGTGCCGGTCGTGATCGCCGTCGGTACCACGGTCGAGCGGATCTCCGGCGCCCGCCGAACCATGGTCGAAGCGGCGCACGTCGCTGACGCCGCGCTACGGTCCACATCAGACCGTCTGTACCACCGGCTCGACGACGTACGGCTACGCGGCCTGCTGCACCTGCTCGGCAACGACGAACGTGTCACGGCTTTCACCGACCGTGAACTCGGTCCACTGCTGACCCGCGACGCCACACACGGCAGCCGTCTGGTGGAGACGCTGCGGCACTACTGCGAGCAGGGCGGCAACAAGTCGGCGGCCGCGGCGGCGGCACATATGTCCAGAACCGCTTACTACCAACAGCTTTCCCGCATCGAACAGGTCCTGGGGGTGTCGCTGGAGGACCCTGAATCGATGCTGTCGCTCTACGTGGCGTTGTTGTCCCTGGATGTGCAGACGCATCACCCGACCGAGTAACACAGAGTCGTGGCGACGATGCCGATATGTCCGGCATGCAGTCTTCCCTCAAGCCCCTAGCCGTCGGCGCCTGCGTGTCGGCGCTGACGGCCGCGTTCCTGGTCACGCCGGCGTCGGCGGCCCCGCCCACCCTGTTGCTGTCCATCCAGGACGAGCACACCCTTGTCGTCCCCGCCTTCCGCACCCTGGGCTGCGACGACCCGGACAACGTGACCGGTTCGCACCCGCGCAGGGAACAGGCCTGCAAGGCGATCGAGTCGGCGGGCGGCGACCTGAAGAAACTCGAGATGGTCAGTGACGTGAACTGCCCGATGATCTACGACCCGGTGACCGCACGGGCCAACGGCAGCTTCAGGGGCAAGCGGATCGATTTCAAGGCGGTTTATCCGAACGCCTGCGTGGCGGCGGCGGAAAGCAGCGACGTTTTCCGTTGGTGACGTCGTCCTGAGCGTCAGCAAGGAAAGGTCCCTCGCGTGCAGGGTGCGCGAGGGACCTTTCCTCTCTTCGGTTATGGCTTCGAAACACCCAGGGTGTAGGTGCCGGAACCGCTGTAGGCGTGCACGCGGTACCTGTAGGTGCCCGCTGTGCCGTTGTAGTTGACGGTCTCCGTGTTCTGCGGGCTGTCGGACTTCGCCACGACCGTCCACGTCGACCCGCTCTGCTTCTCCAGGTACAGGTCGAAGTCCGTGCCCGCCGGGCTGGTCAAGCAGCCGACGTGGGCACCCGGGGCGTTCGACGTGTACGAGCCGCCGTCGGGCTGGTACACGCTTTGGTTCGAGGTCAGCGACCCGTTGTAGGTGTTCTGCGGGTTCTGGCAGGTGCCGGGGCCAGGGCCGCCACCGCCCGTGATCAGCGTCAGGCCGTAGGTCTGCAGGATCTCGTTGACCGGCTGGAAGTACGTCTGCCCGCCGGACCGGCAGTTACCCGAACCGCCCGAGGTGACGCCCTGGGCCTGGGTTCCGGCCAGCAAGGAGCCGCCGGAGTCGCCGGGTTCGGCGCACACGTTCGTCTGGATCAGGCCGGACACCGTGCCCTGCGGGTAGGTGACCGAGGTGTTGCGCGCACGGATCGTGCCGCAGTGCCATCCGGTGGTCGAACCGGAGCGGCACACAGTCGCACCGACGGCCGCGTCCTGCGAACCCCCGACGGACACCGTTCCGCCCTGATAGTTGTTCACCAGGCCGCGGGGTGTGTTGCCCGCGGCGACCTGCACCCAGGCGTAGTCGTTGCCCGGGAAGCTCGACCCCCGGAAGGTGCCGCTCGGCTGGGTGGTGGTCGCGCCGGTCCGGCCGCAGTGCCCGGCCGTCACGAAGCCGCCGTTCACCGAGAAGCCGATCGAGCAGCGGGTTCCGCTGCCGATGTAGTACGCGTTCCCGCCGATCACGTCGATCAGCGGGCGGGGCGATTCGTCGCTCGCCTCGACCCGGATCGCCGACATGTCCGCGCCGCTCGCCGCCGCGAAACGGTATGCCGCGGCGAAGTCGCTCGGGCGGGACTTGACGACGACACTGTTGCTCGTCGGGTCGACGAACCACCCGGGCACGGTCCGGGGCGCGGCGGCCGCGTTGGCGTCCAGTGTGGACTTGACGGCGTCCAGGTGTCCTTCCGTGCGGGAGACCAGGCGTGCCTGTCCGCCTGCCGCGCGCACGGCGTCGGCGGCTCGGGCGTCGGTCACGCCGACGACCAGGGTGCCCGCGTCGATCCACGCGCCGCCGAAACTCGACGGCAGACGCTTGCGCAGGACGTTCCCGGTGTCGCTCGCGTGCCGGTCGGCGGCGAGCCGGGCGCGGGCCGCGTCGGGGGTCAGCCCGACGTCCCGCTGTAAGGCGGCCACCATCTCCGGGGCGAACATCTCAGGGGCGGTGCCCGGGCCCGGGGTCACCGGGATCGGGGCGGCGTCCGCGGTCGGCGACAGGGCGGTAATCGCGAGAAACGCGATTGTTACCGCTGCCGTCCTGGACGCACGAGGGGAGTGCGACATGCCGTGATCTCCTTTGCGATGCAGGGTTCGGGATACGGCAGGCGCCACCGTAACCAGCGAAATCACGCGGTCCGATACCGATTTGCCCATAAGGGTGGCTGATGGCGCGACAGTCGAGAGATCAGTCCGCAACGGACATACTGTTCATCGAGTGGCTCAACGGTGAACACAGTGACTCTGCCGTGTGCTCCGGGGCCGCGATGAGATGCCCGGACAACCCAAGACCGCCCAGCTGATCCACCGACCCAGATGATCGACGACGCGGAGTGACCTATGGCCGGATCGCCCCACCTGACCCATCCCGACGGCCGCGTCGACCTGATCGACTCATCGGCCATCGCCGGCAGCCGCTTCTACAACCCCGAACTGGCCCCGGTGCCGGTCGAGGGCAGGCGATGGACCACCTACAACTACTTCGCGCTGTGGATGGGCATGGCCCACAACATCCCCAGCTACACCCTGGCCGCGTCGCTGATCGCGCTGGGCATGGACTGGCTGCAGGCGTTCCTCACGATCACCCTGGGCAACCTGATCGTGCTGATCCCGATGCTGCTCAACAGCCACGCCGGCACCAAGTACGGCATCCCGTTCCCCGTCTTCGCCCGCGCCTTCTACGGCGTGCGTGGCGCGAACCTGGCCGCATTACTGCGTGCGTTCATCGCCTGCGCGTGGTTCGGTATCCAGACGTGGGTCGGTGGCGAGGCGCTGTACGTGATCGTCGGCAAGTTGGCGGGCGACGGCTGGATCAACGCCGCGGAGCTCGGCGGCCAGCCGTGGACGCTGTGGCTGTGCTTCGCGTTGTTCTGGGTCGTCCAGATGCTGATCATCTGGCGGGGCATGGAGGCGATCCGCCGGTTCGAGAACTGGACCGCGCCGCTGGTGTCGGTCGGCTTCCTGATCCTGCTGGCGTACGTGGTGATCAAGGCGGGCGGGTTCGGCCCGATCCTGTCCGAGCCGTCGAAGCTCGGCTGGGGTGGCGACTTCTGGCAGGTGTTCGCGCCCGCGCTGATGGGCATGATCGCGTTCTGGTCGACGCTCTCGCTGAACATGCCCGACTTCACCCGGTTCGGCGGCAGCCAGAAAAAGCAGGTCACCGGGCAGATCCTGGGCCTGCCGACGACCATGTCGTTCATCGCGATCGTGGCGATCCTGACCACCTCTGGCGCGGTGTCGCTGTACGGCGAGGCGATCTGGGACCCGGCACAGCTCGCCAGCCGTTTCGACAGCCCGATCGTGGTCGTCGTCGCGTTGATCGCGCTGGTGCTGGCGACCGTGTCGGCGAACCTGGCGGCCAATGTGGTCAGTCCGTCGTACGACTTCTCCAACGCGTTCCCCCGGCGGATCACGTTCGCGATGGGCGGCCTGATCACCGGCGTGATCGGCATCCTGATCCAGCCGTGGCGGCTGATCTCGGACCCGGGCATCTACATCTTCGCGTGGCTCGGCTTCTACGGCGGTCTGCTGGCGGCGGTCGCGGGCGTGTTCGTCGCGGGCTACTGGACCATCAACAAGACCCGCCTGAAGCTGGCCGACCTGTACAAGGACGGCGAAGGCGCGTACTGGTTCAACGCCGGCTGGAACTGGAAGGCCGTCGTCGCGACTGTGCTCGCGGGCGTGCTCGCGGTGGGCGGCGCGTACGACGGGCCGTTCCCCGCCGACGGCCTGATTCCCTTCCTGAAGCCGCTCTACGACTACAGCTGGGTCATCGGCGCCGTCGTCGGCTACCTGGCGTACCTGTTGCTTTCAGTCTTTTCGGCCAACACCAAGCACACCGAGGAGGAAGCCAGTGCCGCAGATCGTTCGAGCCGGATTGATCCAGCAGCGGTGGACGGGTGACAAGGAGTCGATGATCGCGAACGCGGTCGAGCACATCGCTTCCGCGGCGTCGCAGGGCGCCCAGGTGGTCTGCCTGCAGGAGCTGTTCTACGGCCCGTACTTCTGCCAGGTGCAGGACGCGGACTACTACTCCTACACCGAGCGGATCCCGGACGGGCCGACGACCAAACTGATGCAGGAGGTCGCCCGCAACCACGGCGTCGTGCTCGTCGTGCCGATGTACGAGGAGGAGCAGCCCGGCGTCTACTTCAACACGGCCGCGGTGATCGACGCCGACGGCACGTATCTGGGCATGCATCGCAAGAACCACATCCCCCAGGTGAAGGGCTTCTGGGAGAAGTTCTACTTCCGGCCGGGCAACCTCGGGTACCCGGTGTTCGACACCGCGGTCGGCCGGATCGGCGTCTACATCTGCTACGAACGCCACTTCCCGGAGGGCTGGCGGGCGTTGGGCCTGGCGGGCGCGCAGATCGTGTTCAACCCGTCGGCGACCAGCCGTGGCCTGTCGGAGTACCTGTGGCGGCTCGAACAGCCCGCGGCCGCCGTGGCCAACGAGTACTACGTCGGCACGATCAACCGGGTCGGCGTGGAACCGTTGGGGGATAACGACTTCTACGGACAGTCGTACTTCGTCGACCCGCGCGGGCAGCTCGTCGGGGACGCGGCGTCGGACACCGAGGAGGAAGTGGTCGTCCGTGACCTGGACATGGACAAGCTCGCCGAGGTCCGCAACCTGTGGCAGTTCTACCGCGACCGCAGGCCGGACACCTACGAGGGCCTGGTGAAGCCCTGATGCGCGTACTGATCAAAGGCGGGACCGTGCTCAGCTCGACCGGCGCGGTGCTCGCGGACGTGCTGGTCGACGGCGAGACGATCGCCGCGCTGTCGGCGCCGGGCATCGAGTGGCAGGCCGACAAGGTGATCGACGCGACCGGCAAGTACGTCCTGCCGGGCGGGATCGACGCGCACACGCACATGGAGATGCCGTTCGGCGGCACGCACTCCAACGACACGTTCGAAACCGGCACGACCGCCGCGGCATGGGGCGGCACGACCACGATCATCGACTTCGCCGTACAGGCCAAGGGAACCACGTTGCAGTCCACTCTGGACAAGTGGCACGGCAAGGCGGACGGCAACTGCGCGATCGACTACGCCTTCCACATGATCGTCTCGGACGTCAACGACACGTCGCTCAAGGAGATGCGCACCTGCGTCGACCAGGGCGTGAACAGCTTCAAGATGTTCATGGCCTACCCGGGCGTGTTCTACGCGACCGACGGCGAGATCCTGCGGGCCATGCAGCGCGCGGCCGGCATCGGCGGCCTGATCATGATGCACGCGGAGAACGGCATCGCGATCGACGAACTGGTGGCGCAGGCGTTGCAGGAGGGCCGGACCGACCCGGTCCAGCACGGGCTGACGCGCCCCGCCGCGCTGGAGGGCGAGGCGACGTCCCGGGCGATCACGCTGGCCAAGGTGACCGGTTCGCCGCTCTACATCGTGCACCTCTCGGCGGCCGAGGCCCTCAACGCGGTCGCCGCGGCGCGCGACACCGGCCAGAACGTGTTCGCCGAGACGTGCCCGCAGTACCTGTACCTGTCCATTGAGGACCTGGCCAGGCCGGACTTCGAAGGCTCGAAGTACGTGGCGTCTCCCCCGCTGCGTCCCAAGGAGCACCAGGCGTCGCTGTGGAACGGCCTGCGCACCAACGACCTCTCGGTGGTGTCGACCGACCACTGCCCGTTCTGCTTCAACGAGCAGAAGGAGCTGGGCCGCGGCGACTTCTCCAAGATCCCCAACGGCATCCCGGGCGTGGAGCACCGGATGGACCTGCTGCACCAAGGGGTGGTCGCCGGGGAGATCTCACTGGCCCGATGGGTCGAGATCACCTCGACCACACCGGCCCGGATGTTCGGCCTGTACCCGCGCAAGGGCACCATCTCACCAGGGTCCGACGCGGACATCGTGGTGTACGACCCGGCTGCGAAGCAGACCCTTTCGGCCGAGACGCACCACATGAACGTGGACTACTCGGCGTACGAGGGCATGGAGATCACCGGCAAGGTGGACACCGTGTTGTCCCGCGGCCGCGCTGTCGTGGAGGGCAACGCGTTCCACGGATCGGCGGGGCACGGCCAGTTCCTGTCCCGTGACCTGTGTCAGTACCTCAACTAGGAGAGGCCTGGATGGAC
Source organism: Kibdelosporangium persicum (assembly GCF_013280595.1). Classification (GTDB taxonomy): domain Bacteria; phylum Actinomycetota; class Actinomycetes; order Mycobacteriales; family Pseudonocardiaceae; genus Kibdelosporangium; species Kibdelosporangium persicum. The sequence goes on along the minus strand of NZ_JAAATY010000020.1, from coordinate 128,973 downwards.
ATCGGCGTCGTACTGCAGACCGATCCGCCCGCGACCGAGGTCGTGCGGCTGATGAAGGCCGCTGACGAGCGGGGCTTCACCTACGGGTGGACGTTCGACTCCGTGGTGCTCTGGCAGGAGCCGTTCGTGATCTACTCGCAGATCCTCGCGGCGACCGAGCACCTGACCGTCGGCCCGATGGTGACCAATCCGTCCACACGGGACTGGTCGGTGACGGCGTCGTTGTTCGCCACGCTGAACGACATGTTCGGCAACAGGACGGTGTGCGGGATCGGCCGAGGCGACTCGGCCCGGCGCGTGATCGGCCAGAAACCGGCTTCACTGGCGACGTTGCGGGACGCGATGCACGTGATCAAGGGGCTCGCCGAGGGCCGCGAGGTCGAGCATCACGGCACGCCGGTGCGCATCCCGTGGGTACGGGACGGCAAGCTCGAGATGTGGATGGCGGCGTACGGCCCGAAGGCGTTACGGCTCGTCGGCGAGCAGGCCGACGGCTTCATCCTGCAGACGGCCGACCCGGCGATCACCCGCTGGACGATCGGCGCGGTCCGGGACGCCGCCGTGGCCGCCGGGCGGGATCCCGGCGCGATCACGATGTGCGTCGCGGCTCCGGCGTACGTCGGCGACAACGTGCCGCACCAGCGTGACCAGCTGCGGTGGTTCGGCGGGATGGTCGGCAACCACGTCGCGGATCTCGTTGCCCGCTATGGGGACTCCGGGCCGGTGCCGCACGAGCTGACCGACTACATCAAGGGACGCCAGGAGTACGACTACTCGCACCACGGCAAGGCGGGCAACCCGTCGGCCGACTTCGTACCGGACGAGATCGTCGACCGCTTCTGCCTGGTGGGCCCGGAATCCGCGCACGTCGAGCGGCTCCAGGAGCTCAAGGAGCTGGGCGTGGACCAGTTCTCGCTGTACCTGATGCACGACCAGCGCGACGAGACCCTCGACGCCTACGCCACAATCCTCGAAAAAACCTCGTGAGTGTTTAGCAGGGTTAGAACCCTGCTAAACACTCACGAGGCTTTGACGCGGTCGAGCTCGGCCTGGACGTCGAAGGACGGCTGGGGGAGCTGCGGGTCCATCTCCTCCAGCGTTTCCAGCAGCAGCTGGGAGACGGCCCAGTTGCGGTACCACTTGTGGTCGGCAGGCACCACGAACCACGGCGCGGCGTCGGTGTCGCACCGGGCCAGCACGTCGGCGTACACCGCCTGGTAGTCGTCCCACCTGGCGCGGGCGTCGAGGTCGGCGGGGTTGTACTTCCAGCGCTTCTCCGGCCGCTCCAGCCGGGCGATCAACCGCTTGCGCTGCTCCTCCTTGGAGATGTGCAGGAAGCACTTGACGATCACGACCCCGCTGTCGGCCAGTTCCCGCTCGAAGGCGTTGATCCGGTCGTACCTCGCCTCCCAGACGTCCGGTTTCACCAGGTTGTCGACGCGGGCGATGAGCACGTCCTCGTAGTGCGAGCGGTCGAACACGCCGATCATCCCGGGTGCGGGCAGGGCCCGGCGGATGCGCCAGAGGAAGTCGTGCCGCAGCTCCGCCCTGGTCGGCTTCTTGAACGACTTGATGTGCAGGCCCTGCGGGTTGACCAGGCCGCAGGCGTGCCGGATCGTGCCGCCCTTGCCTGAGGTGTCCATGCCCTGCAGGACCAGCAGGACGCTGCGCGACGCGCCCGCGTAGAGCGCCTCCTGCAGCCGGTCGAGCTTCTCCCCCGTGCTGACCAGCTGTTTCGCCGCGTTCGACTTCGACGTCGGGCCGACCGGGAAGTCGCCGGGGCCGGCCCCGAACTTCCTGCCGCCACGCACCCGCAGCTTGTCCCGGACACTTCCTGTACCCATCCCGGGAGGATATCCGACCGGACCGGTGAACAATGATCGAACATCAAAATCGCCAACGACGCAACGAACCATCGCTACAAGCAACGGCCAACGGCTGATATCGCCGCTTCTACCCCCTAACCTGTCGATATGACTGCCGACGCCGCCACCACCCGTGACTACATCGCCCTGGACGAACGCTGGAGCACGCACAACTACCACCCGCTGCCGGTCGTGCTCACCGAAGGCGAGGGCGCCTGGATGACCGATGTGGACGGCCGGCGCTACCTCGACTTCCTCGCCGGGTACTCGGCGCTCAACTTCGGCCACCGGCACCCCGGCCTGATCGCCGCGGCCAAGGCCCAGCTCGACAAGCTGACGCTGACCAGCCGGGCGTTCCACCACGACCAGTTCGGGCTGTTCTGCCAGGAGCTGGCCGAGCTGACCGGGACCGAGATGGTGCTGCCCGCCAACTCCGGCGCGGAGGCGGTCGAGTCCGCCGTGAAGATCGCGCGCAAATGGGCGTACCAGGTCAAGGGCGTGCCGGACGGCGCCGCCGAGATCGTCGTGGCGGGCGCGAACTTCCACGGCCGCACCACCACGATCATCTCCTTCTCCACCGACCCGGACGCACGCAACGACTTCGGCCCGTTCACTCCCGGCTTCAAGGTCGTGCCGTACGGCGACATCGACGCGCTACGGGCGGCGGTCACCGACCGGTCCGCCGCCGTCCTGCTGGAGCCGATCCAGGGTGAGGCAGGCGTGGTCGTCCCGCCGAAGGGCTACCTGACCGAGGTCCGCCAGCTCTGCGACGACACCGGCACGCTGTTCATCGCCGACGAGGTCCAGTCCGGCCTGGCCCGCACCGGCGCCCTGCTGGCGCTGGACCACGAAGGCGTCCGCGCGGACCTGTACACGCTGGGCAAGGCGCTGGGCGGCGGCATCATGCCGGTCTCCGCGGTCATCGGCCGCCGTGACGTGCTCGGCCTGCTCAAGCCCGGCGAGCACGGTTCGACCTTCGGCGGCAACCCGCTCGCCTGCGCCGTGGGCCGTGCGGTGGTGAAGCTGCTGGCCACCGGCGAGTTCCAGGACCGCTCCCGCGAGCTGGGCGCGTACCTGCACTCCCGCCTCGGCGAGCTCGAAGGCGTCGCCGAGGTCCGTGGCCGCGGCCTGTGGGCCGGTGTCCAGATCGCCGACGGCGGCCCCACCGGACGGCAGGCGTCCGAGGCGCTCGCCCAGCGTGGCGTGCTGTGCAAGGAAACCCAGGAGATGACGCTGCGCGTGGCGCCGCCGTTGGTGATCACCCGCGAGGAGATCGACTTCGGCGTCAACGCGATGCAAGAGGTTCTGGGCTGACTCCCTGCACCTGACGCCACCGGACGACCGCCGCGTGCGTGACGAGGTAGAGCACGACACCGTTGAGCGTGTGCCAGACGTAGTGCGTGCCGATCGGAAGCTCGGCGCACAGCGGTTGGTCGAGCGTGCGTGATGTCAGCGAGACGGCGAACACCAGCGCGGTGACGGCGTACCAGCGCCAATGCTGCCGGCGTTCGGGCTGGCGCGACCAGAACAGCATGCCTGCCAGCACCAGCAGGCCGAGCACGGCCGCGAGGTACGTGCCGGGCATGCGGAGGGGCAGCACGCTGATCAGGACGGTCCACGCCAGGAACGCCGGCGCCGCGATCCAGGCCCGCGACCACGGCAGGTCCCAGTACAGCCGGGCCCACAGCACGATGAAGTACAGCATGAACACACCGATCGACCCGCTGTCCAGGGCCAGGCCCCAGCGGGTCGCGGTGGTGTGGAAGGCACTGCTGCCGAAGAAGATCACGAAGATCAGCACGGGCAGCGCGTACAGCTCCACCGCCGGTTTGCCCGCAGCACGGGCGGTACGGCGGATGAAGAGCCACGCGGCGATCGAAGCGATCAGGAAGGACAGGTTGCTGACGGCGTTGAGCGGTTCACTCCAGAACGAACCGTCGGTCCGCTCGCAGTAGTTGTCCACGTAGTCCCGCTGCATGCGTCACGACTACCACGTCACCCACGGTCTCAGCGACTTCTCAGTACTTTCATCGCCGCATTGTGCCCAGGAATACCGCTGACACCGCCTCCTCGCCGAGCACCGGCGCCACAGAGCAGCACCCGGTCATGGCCGGTTTCCACGCCCCAGGTGCCTTCCTGGCCGTCTTCGGCGTACGGCCACGACAGGTCACGGTGGAAGATGTGCCCGGCGGGCAGGCCCAGCTCGTTCTCCAGGTCGATCGGTGTCTTGGCCTCGACGCACCCGGGCATCAGGCAGTCCTCAATGGACTCGGCCAGCACGCTGTCCAACGACCTCAGCGTCGCCCGCAACGCCTCCTGCCTGGCTCCTTCGTTGTCGTGCCGGAAAAGCCGGGCGGGCATGTGCAGGCCGAAAAGGGTCAGCGTGTGCGCGCCCGCGGCCTGTTCGGCAGGCCCCAGGATCGACGGGTCGGTCAGCGAGTGGCAGTAGATCTCGCACGGCGGCAGGCTCGGAATCCGGCCGCTCGCCGCCTCCTCGTACGCCGTCGCCAGTTGCTGGTAGCTCTCGTTGACGTGGAACGTCCCGGCGAAGGCGTCCCTCGGGTCGACGTCGCCGTCCCTGAGCCGCGGCAGCCTGCGCAACACCATGTTCACCTTGAGTTGGGCGCCTTCGGGTTGCGCGCCGGGCTCTTCACCAAGTAGTGCCGCGAGGCTGCTCGGCGAGACGTTGGCGAGGATGTGTCCACCCGCGACAGTGCGTTCCTCGTCGCCGATCCGGTAGGTCACCTCGCCGTCCGGGTCGATCGACGTCACCTCGGCGCCGGTGAGAATCCGTGTGCCGGCGGCCTGCGCGACTCTGGCCAGTTCCCCGGTGACCGCGCCCATTCCGCCGACGGGCACGTCCCAGTCGCCCGTACCGTTGCCGATCACGTGGTACAGGAAGCACCTGTTCTGCCGCAGCAACGGGTCGTCGGCGGGCGCGAACGTGCCGATGAGCGCGTCGGTCAGCACAACACCCCGGACGGTGTCGTCGGTGAACGTCGACTCGATCACCTCGCTCAACGGCTGTTCGAACAGGACGCTCCAGGCATGGTCGTCGCCGATCCGCTTGCGCAGTTCCTCCTTGCTGGGCAGCGGTTCGGTCAACGTCGGGAAGACGCTTCGCGCGACCGATCCGGTCATCGCGTAGAACCGTTGCCACGCCTCGGCATCCCGCCCCACCGACGCCGGGTTGCCGGTGCCGGCGAGCAGGCCGCCGTCGCCGACCGGCGTGTACGAGGAGATCCGTCTGCGCCGCAGGTCGATCCGAAGGCCCAGGTCGTCGATGATCTTCCTGGGCAGCAGGCTGACCAGGTACGAGTACCGCGACAACCGCACGTCGACCGAGTCGAAGGCACGGAACGACACGGCCGCGCCACCCGCCTCGGCCCTGCGTTCCAGCACCAGCACGGACAACCCGGCGCGAGCCAGATAGGCCGCCGCGACAAGCCCGTTGTGCCCGCCACCGACAATGACAACGTCCTCGGTCATCTCGCTCGCCGCACCCTCTCCTCGTCCCAGACCGGTTCATCCACTTCGGACACTTCGCCGTCCGAGCGGAAGAGCACGAACCGGTCGAAGGACCGCGCGAACCACCGGTCGTGCGTCACCGCGACGACGGTACCCGTGAATTCGGCCAGCGCGGCCTGCAACGCCTCGGCCGAGTGCAGGTCGAGGTTGTCGGTCGGCTCGTCGAGCAGCAGCAACGTCGCGCCGGACAGCTCCAGCAGCAACACCTGCAGGCGTGCCTGCTGCCCGCCGGACAGCGTCTCGAACCGTTGGTCGTTCTGCGCCGCCAGGCCGTATCGCGACAGCGCGGCGATCGCCTGGTCCCGGTCGATGCCGGGGCGGGAGTCGTCGCCGTGCCACAGGATGTCCACGAGCGTGCGGCCGACCCATTCCGGGTGCTCGTGCGTCTGGGCGAACAGCCCTGGCACGACGCGGGCCCCGAGCCTGGCCACCCCGGTGTGGGCCACGTCATCGCCGGCGAGCAGCCGGAGGAAGTGGCTCTTGCCCGAGCCGTTGGAGCCCAGCACGCACACCCGGTCGGCGAAGAAGACCTCGAGGCCGAACGGCCTCATCAGGCCGGTCAGCTCCAGGTTCTCGCAGGTGATCGCCCGGATTCCGGTCCGGCCGCCACGCAGCCGGGGTTTGAGCCGTTCCTGTTTCGGCGGCAGCGGCGGCGGCCCGGTCTCCTCGAACTTGCGCAGCCGGGTCTGCGCGGCCTGGTACCGGGAAGCCATGCCGTCGTTGTAACTCGCCTGCTGGCGCAAGGTGATCACGAGCTGACGCAGCTGCGCGTGCTTCTCGTCCCACCGGGTGCGCTGTTCGGCGATCCGCTCCCAGCGGGCCTCCCTGGCCTCGTGCCACGTGCCGAAACCACCGCTGTGCACCCACGCGCTGCCGCCTTCGACCGTGACGACGTGCGTCGCCGCGACGGCCAGCAGCTCCCGGTCGTGGCTGACGAGCAGCACGGCCTTGGGCGTCTCGGTGAGGCGTTCCTCCAGCCAGCGCTTGCCCGGCACGTCGAGGTAGTTGTCCGGCTCGTCGAGCAACAACACCTGCTCCGGGCCACGCAGCAGTGCTTCGAGCACGAGCCTCTTCTGCTCGCCGCCGGACAACGTCTTCACGCCCCGGTACTTGGCGCGGTCGTACGGCACGCCGAGCGCGGCGACGGTGACCGTGTCCCACAGGACTTCCGTGGTGTAGCCGCCCGCTTCGCCCCACGCGGCGAGTGCTTCGGCGTAGCGCATCTGCACCGGCTCGCTGTCGTCGTCCATCAACGCGAGCTCGACGTCGTCCAGCTCGGCCGCGGCCTTCCGCAGCGCGCTGGGCGCGGCCGCGAGGAGAAGGTCGCGGACCGTGCGGTCGTCCCGGACCGAGCCGACGAACTGCGGCATCACGGCCAGGCCGCCTTCGACGCGCGTCCCGCCTTGCGCGGGCGGGAGTTCGCCGCCGAGAATTCTCAGCAGTGTGGTCTTCCCGGCACCGTTGGCGCCGACGACCGCCACCACGGAGCCCGCGCTGACGCGAAACGTCACGTCGCGGAACAGTTCCCGCCCGTCAGGCAGCCGGTATGCGAGCGCGCTCGCGTCAAGGAATCCCACCCGGCGCATGGTGCCCACAGCGACGGCGTGATCGCGAGCCGTTTTCGTCCGGCCCGCCCGCGTCCGGCCCCACCGGCGGCCGGCCCGGCCGGCATTCGGCATAGTGGAACGGTGCAGCCAACGATCACCCGTCTCGTCCCACCAGGGTTCGTCCAGGTGGTCGTGGTTTTAGCTTCGTTGTGCGGCCTGGTCGTGGGCACGCTTGGCGTGCTGTTCTGGCGTCAGCACACCGGTAGCGCCTTCGACGAGAACGTGTACTGGTCGGTGTACAAGCAGTTCGTCGGCCAGCGGGGCCTGCTGCAGACCATGCTGGTGCCCACCGAGCCTGTCCTGCTGGTCATCGTGGTCGGCCTGATCGTGATGGTCGCGGTCGCCCGGCACCGGCCCCGGCTGGCCGTCCTCGCGGTCGCCGGGCCGCTGATCGCGGTGATGCTGAGCAGTGCCGTGCTCAAGCCGGTGTTCGGCCGGACCATCAACAACGGCTCGCTGGCGTTCCCCAGCGGGCACACCACCGGAATGGTCTCGGTGCTCACCGTGCTGGTGCTCGCCGTGATGACGACGCGGTCGCCGTGGCACAAATCAGTGTCGACGTTGGCGATCGTGGGTGCCCTCGTGGTCGCCGCCATCGGCGCGATCGCCCTTGTGGGCATGAAGTTCCACTACATCACCGATACTTTCGGCGGCGCGTGTGTGGCCATCGCGACGGTGCTCGTCGTCGCGCTCGTGATCGACCGCATCGCCGACCGGCGTAAGCGGTTGACCGCCGCACGCCAAGATCCTGTAACAACCGGGGTGGCACTGTGAAGGGACTTGCACACTGGGCGTAATGTTGTGGCATCGACCACGGCGACGGAAGGACGGCGGTGACCGATACACCGATCTACGACCAACTCCGCCTCGAACTGAGCTCACGACGAGCCGTGGCTGACACGCCGCCCCAACCCCGGGCACGGTCCGAACGGGCCCAGCCGGCCGTCAGGCCGGCACCGGCCGCGCCCGCTTCGGACGACACGAGGCAACCGGTCTCGGTGTGGACCCTCGTCAACGCCAACCGCAAGAAGTGATCTTGAGCGCCTGATCAGGACGGCGGGTTCACCGACGCCATGCGGGAGTTCACGTCGATCCTCGAGCTCATGAACTGCTGCTCGAGCATCAGGTCGGCGACGCGCTGCGGACGGATCGGCAACGTGGTGCTGGGGTACGAGCCCATGTTCATCAACTGGGCCACGTTCTTGCTCACCGAGATGTACTCCGGCAGCACGCTTTCGACCAGCGACCGGTCCAGCGCACGCAACTGCGCCTCGGCGAGGGCCTGCTGGAACGCGCGCACCGTGTTCGGATTCTTGCGAGCGAAGCTGCGCGCACAGGCGTAGCCGGACTGCGGGAAGTCCGCGGTCGGGCCGACGGCCGTGTCCGCGAACAGCACACACCCCTTGTCCAGCTGCGAGCGGGTGAGGTACGGCTCGACCATCCACGCCGCGGAGACCTCGCCGCCGGCCACGGCGTCAGCGAGGCTGTCGAAGGACTTCTCGACGTACCTGACCTGCGCGGGCTGCATCCCGTTGGTACGTAACAAACTGTTGGTCATCAACACGCCAAGGCCGGCCTTGTTGTTCACGCCGATCGGCTGGTTGACCAGTTCGGTCACCGAACGCAGCCGGGAACGCTGTGCGGTGACGAGGCCGGTGGTCCGCGGCGCGGCCTGGTAGGCCTCCCCGAGCACGACCCAGTCGGCGCCATCAGCGATGTTGAGGAAGATGGTGACCCAGCTGTCGAAGGTCACGTCGGCCTGGCCACCGGTCTCCAGGTTGGGCCGTTGGTCACCGGTGAGCTCCATCTCGACGAACTTCGGCTCGAGGCCGTACTTGGCGAAGATGCCCTCACGCTGAGCCACGAACAGCGGAGCGGTGTCGGTCACCTTCAGCACACCCAGCCGGATGTCCCGGACCTCCGGCGTCGCGTTCCCGGAGGTCGGCGACGAGTCGGTGCAAGCACTCACCGCGAACGCGCCCATACCCGCGAGCAGCGTCCGGCGGCTCAGGGTGTTCGTTTGGCGCACGGTTTTCATGGACCGTCTCAACACACGTTCCTCAATTTCCTACTGCCCCCTCGAATACCGCCTGCCAACGGGCGTGCCCGGACCTTAAACGACAGGATAACCGTCGGTAACCCACTATCGGACGGAGCCATGCGGCCCACTCATGGTGGCCCGTGAGTACTAACACACCAACATCAGGTGGCGCAACAGAATCCCGTTCGCGCATGTCAGCGACGCGACTTGATCTACGTGGGAAACTCACGCCCGCAAGCCGGCAGACCGCAACAAATCAACTGGCACGGTCGATCGGGTAACCAATCGGACACACACTGCGGTCCAATTCGTGATCAATTCCTGCCGTGCGAGAAACACACAATCCGACAGCCGAGTAATTGTGGGCAGAACTACCCGCGCCGGTCAAAACCGGTCACGCCCGCATCCCTGGCCAGTGCGGTCAGCCTGCTGATCGAACGCAGATACTTCTTGCGGTAGCCGCCGCGCAGCATCTCGTCGGTGTACAACGCGGACAGTGACTCTCCGGACACCGCGACCGGGATGGCCCGGTCGTACAACCGGTCGGCCAACGCGACCATCCGCAGCGCCACGTCCTGGTCCGGCACCGCGTGCAGTCCCTTGATGTGCACGGCGGGCACGTCCGCGACGAGCTTCCCGTACCGCGACGGGTGCAGCTTCGCCAAGTGCGCGCACAGCGCGCCGAAGTCGTCCACAGTGGACCCCGGGATCGCTTCGGCCCGCGCGTCGATCTGCTCGTCGGTCAACGGATCCGGCGCGTCCGGCAGGCCACGGTGCCGGTAGTCCGGACCGTCCACACGCACCACGGTGAACCGGGCGGACAGCGCGCGGATCTCCCTGACGAAGTCGTCGGCGGCGAACCGGCCCTCGCCCAGCTTGTCCGGCAGGGTGTTCGAGGTGGCGGCCACGTGCACGCCCGCGTCGGTCAGCTCGGTCAGCAGCCGGGTGACCAGTGTGGTGTCGCCTGGATCGTCCAGTTCGAACTCGTCGATCGCCAGCAGCCGGTGCGTGGACAGCCTGCGGACCGCCTCCGCGAAGCCCAGCGCGCCGACCAGGTGCGTGATCTCCACAAACGTGCCGTACGACTTCGCCTCGGACGGCACGGCATGCCAGATGGACGCGAGCAGGTGCGTCTTGCCGACGCCGAAACCGCCGTCCAGGTACAGGCCGGGCGCGGGTTCGGGCACCCGTCTGCTGAAGACCCGGTTGAACAGGCCCTGCCTGCGCACGACACCGACACTCCGCGCGAACTGCTCGGCGGACGTCACCGCTGCCGCCTGCGTCGGCTCCGCGGGGTTCGGGATGTAGGTGCCGAACCGGACTCCGGCGAACCGGGGCGGCGGGACCAGTGCGGCGACCAACTCCTCCGCCGCGATCTCCGGATTGCGGTCTACCAGGCGTGGAGCGGGCATGCCCGGCATGGTCTCATTGCACCCGTGCAGACCCTCTGGCCGGACCCCGGCACCGGTGAGCCGGGCCACCCGCAACTGGACGACACGGCCCTCGAGGAGCTCTACGACTATCCGTCAGGACTGGACCGGCCGTTCGTCCAGGTGAACTTCGTGTCCAGTCTGGACGGGGCGGTCACCGTGGCGGGCCGGTCGGCCGGGCTGTCCGGGCCGGGCGACCAGAAGGTCTTCCACCTGCAGCGTGACCTCGCCGACGTGATCCTGGTCGGCGCGACGACCGCGCTGGTCGAGGGCTACCGCGGCCTGAAGGCCAACGAGGTGCGCGCGGAACGCCGGGACCGGCTCGGACTCGCGCCGCTGCCGCCGATCGCGGTCGTCACCGGGAAGTGCTCGATCACGCCCGAATCGCTGTTGATCACCGACACCCGTGTGCCGCCGATCGTGCTGACCACCGAGTCCGCACCAGGCCGGAACGCGCTCGTCGACGCGGGCGCCGACGTCGTCGTGGTCGGCGACGAACACGTCGACCTCACTCTCGCGCTCGCCGAACTCGGCCGTCGCGGGATGTACCGGGTCAACTGCGAGGGCGGGCCGCGGCTGTTCGGCGGCATGATCGCCGCAGGCCTGGTCGACCAGCTGAACCTGACCCTGTCCCCGCTGCTGGCCGCGGGCGACTCCGGCCGGATCGCCAGCGGGCCGGTGCTCACCGAACCCACCGGCATGAAGCTCGCGGCGGCGTTGCGGGATGACGACTTCCTGATGCTGGCCTATCGTCGCTGAGTGCTGACTCCACCGGTCAAACCCATGCTCGCGAAGGCCGCGGGCAGCATCCCGGACAACGCCGGCCTGATCTTCGAACCGAAGTGGGACGGGTTTCGTTGCCTGGTGTTCCGCGACGGCGACGACGTCGTGCTGCAGTCCCGGTCCACAAAGCCGCTGAACAGGTACTTCCCCGAGATGGTCGCCCGGTTGACGGCGGGGCTGCCGTCCGGTGTCGTGCTGGACGGCGAACTGGTCGTCGGCCGCGACGGGCGGCTGGACTTCGACGCGCTGTCCGAACGCATCCATCCCGCGGCCAGCCGGGTGACCATGCTGGCCGAGACCACACCGGCGACGTTCGTGGCGTTCGACGTGCTGCAGGTGCCGACGGGCGAGGTGATCGAGGAGCCGGGCGTCAAGCGCCGCGACATCCTCACCGACCTCGTGTCGGGCACCGACGCGGTCAGCCTCACCCCGGCGACCCAGGACGCGGACCTGGCCAGGGAGTGGTTCACGCTGTTCGAAGGCGCCGGGCTGGACGGCGTGATCGGCAAACCGGCGCAGGGTCCGTACACACCGGACAAGCGGACCATGCTGAAGTTCAAGCACTCCCGCACGGCGGACTGCGTCGTGGCCGGTCTGCGCTGGTACAAGGACACGGAGCCCGGCACGTCCGTCGGATCGCTGCTGCTGGGCCTCTACGACGACAAGGGCACGCTGCACAGCGTCGGCGTGGTCGGGTCGTTCCCGGCCGAACGCCGCCGTGAACTGGCCGCGGAGCTGGCGTACCTCATCCCCGGCGGTGCCGAAGGACACCCGTGGCTCGGCGAGATCGCCGAGGGCACCAGGGTTCCTGGCGAGATCAACCGGTGGCGCAGCGCACAGGCGGAGTGGGTCCCGTTGCGGCTGGAGCGCGTGGTCGAGGTCGGTTACGAGCACACCGAGGGCGGCTATCCCGGCCGGTTCCGGCACACCGCGCAGTTCAAGCGGTGGCGGCCGGACCGCGAGCCCTCGTCGTGCGACTACACCCAGCTGGAGGAACCCGCCCGCTACGACCTCGACGCGGTGTTGCGTGGCGAGGTCCGCAGCCGGGAATAAAGCGGAGCCTGCCGCCGGTTAATCCCGGCATGGCCATCCCTTACTCGGTTCTGGACCTCGCCACGGTCGGCGAGGGATACACGTCCGCCCAAGCCCTGCAGGCGTCGATCGAGCTCGCCCGCCGGACCGAAGAACTGGGTTACCACCGGTTCTGGGTGGCCGAGCACCACAACATGCCCGGCGTCGCCAGCTCGGCGCCGCCGGTGCTGATCGCCCACGTGGCCTCGGCCACGTCCCGGATGCGGGTCGGCTCCGGCGGCGTGATGCTGCCCAACCACGCGCCGCTCGTGGTGGCCGAACAGTTCGGCATGCTCGAAGCCCTGCATCCCGGCCGGATCGACCTCGGGCTCGGCCGCGCGCCCGGCACCGATCCCCGGACCGCCCATGCCCTGCGCCGCTCCCCCGCGCCGCTGTCCGCCGACGACTTCCCCGAGCAACTGGGCGAGCTGATCTCGTACTTCTCCGGTGAGGCCGAGGGGATCACCGCGGTGCCGGCCGCGGGCAACCGCCCGCCGGTCTGGCTGCTGGGCTCGAGTGGTTACAGCGCACAGCTTTCCGGCATGCTGGGGATGCCGTTCGCGTTCGCCCACCACTTCAGCGCCCAGAACACGTTGCCCGCGCTTGCCTTGTACCGTCAGAACTTCCGGCCTTCGGCGTTCCTGGACAAGCCGTACGCGATGGTCGCCGCGTCGGTGATCTGCGCCGAAACCGACGAACAGGCCCAGTACCTGGCCGGTCCCGGCGCCCTGTCGTTCCTCAAGCTGCGGTCCGGACGACCCGGGCTGATCGCCACGCCCGAGGAAGCGGCCGCGTACCCGTACACGGACGTGGAGCGCCTGTTCATGGAGGAACGCCTGTCCACCCAGATCATCGGCGGCCCGGCCACGGTCGAGCGCGGCATCGAGAAGCTGCTCGCCGAAACCGAGGCCGACGAGCTGATGATCACCACGATGGTGCACTCCCCCGCGGACCGGTTGCGCTCGTACGAGCTCGTCGCGAACCTGCGCTGAGTCAGGTCCTACGGCGGGCAGGCTGTCCCGGCGGCGGGAACCTTGCCGTCGCCGAGGAACGCTCGCACCGCGTCCGTGGCACAAGACGACGGTCCGACGGCACCATGCCCGGCGCCTTGCCACGAGATCATCACCGCGCTCGGCAACTGCTGCGCCGCACGCTCGGTTCCGGCCTGCGGCGTCACCGGATCGCCTGCCGTGCTGATCACCACGATCGGCGGCAGACCGCGGCCGTTGAGCGCGAGCGGCGGCTGCGCGGCGACCGACCAAGCGCTGCACAGCACCAGGTTCTGCGCCATCACGCCGCCGAACAAGGGATACCGGGCCTGCCACTCCCGGCCGGTCGAGTTCAGCCGCTCGAGCGCGAGCCGCGTCTTGGTGTCGTTGCATCCGGTCACCAGCCCGACGTCGAGCGCGGTCGGCTGTTCGCGGCTGTCGTCGATGAGCGGCTTGACGTACCTGACCAGGTCGGTGCCGTCGTTGTCCCTGGCTTTGGCGATCGCGTCGGACAACGCGGGCCAGCCCGCCCGGTTGGCCAGGCCGATCAGCACCGCCCGGGTCGCGCTGCCCGCCGTGAGCCCGGCGTCCGGCGACGGGATCGGGCTGGCGCGCAGCTTGCGGATCACATCGAGGAACGTCTGCCTGGGATCCGGGCCGAGTGCGCAGCCGCGGGCGACACAGTCCTTGGCGAACTCCGCGAAGGCGGCTTCGGCGCCGGTGGCCACCCCTTCCATCGTGACGAGCGAATCGCCGCTCGGGTCCGGCAGGCCGTCGAACACCATCCGGCCGACCCGGTCGGGGAACCGGTCGCCGTACACACCCAGCACCCGTGAACCCTCGCCGATCCCGATCGCGCTGAGCCGTTGCAGGCCCAGAGCCTCACGGACCTTCTCCAGGTCGGCGGCCGTGCGCCAGGTGTCCATCGCGTACAGCCGGTTCTCCAGCGCGATGATGCACTGCTGACCGGCCTGGCGGACGACGTCGAGCAGATCCTCGAGGTCCTCGGCGGCCGGGTCGGAGTTCACGATGTCCAGCCGGATGTCGTCCTGGATGCAGCGGACCGGCTCGGAACTGCCGGAGCCGCGGCGGTCCACGCCGATCAGCGAGAACTTGGTGAGGAACTCCGGCGGCAGGGTCGCGGCCAGCCGGGCGGCCTTGATCGTGCCCGGTTCGCCCTGGATGTCGCTGACCACCACGATGGGTGCCTTGCCCGTGCCTGCCTTGAGCATCGCCAGCCGCAGCGGGCTGCGGCCCGGCAGGCTGGGCGAGTCCAGAATGGTCTGCACCCGTGCGCACTGCACGGGCTGTGCGGGCACGTTGTAGATCGTCATCCTGGTCTTGACGACCTCGTCGCAGTCGGTCCAGGTGACGTTGGCGCGTGTCGGTTCCTCCAACGGCGGCACGGGCGCCTGCGCCGGACTTTGCGACGGCGGCGCGATCTGCTCGAGCGGACCGTCGTTGACCACGATCGCCGGCCGTTGCGACGGCGCGGCCGTGCACGCCGTGGTGAGGGAGGCAACCGCCGCGAACAGCACAATTCCCCGACGCGCCAAGGTGCCCATGGTCGTCAGCGTCGCACGATGTTCGTGAGAACCCCGTGAGGGTGGGCAACTGGTACCGTCGTTCCAGAATCTGGAAACGATATGACTTGACGAGGGCCGATCGCCCACTATCCAGGGCATGGCCACCATGCACGTCGACCGCACCGGAGGCGGTTCCTTCCCCCGGTTCACCCTGATGACGCTGGCAGGACGGACGCTGGGCGCGATCCCGCCCACGGCGCAGGTGTTGCTCGGCATCGTGAGCGTGCAGATCGGCGCGGCACTGGCCAAGAACCTCTTCAGCGTGGTGGGCAGCACCGGGACTGTCGCACTGCGACTGTTCTTCGCCGCACTGATCCTGGTTCTGTTGTGGCGGCCGTCACTGCGGTTGAACCGTCGCGCGTGGACGGTCGTGGTGAGCTACGGCGTGGTGCTCGGCACCATGAACCTGTGCTTCTACCTGGCGTTGGAACGCATCCCGCTGGGCATCGCGGTGACCGTCGAATTCCTCGGCCCTCTCGCGGTGGCACTGGCAGGGTCCCGGCGGTGGCTCGACGCGTTCTGGGCGCTGCTGGCGGCGGGCGGAGTCGTGCTGCTGATGGAAGGCCGCGGCGACCTCGACCTCGTCGGTTTCCTGTTCGCTCTCGCCGCGGCCGCGTGCTGGGGCACGTACATCCTGCTGAGCGCGGCGCTCGGCCGTCACACCTCGGAAGGCAGCGGTCTCGCCATCGGCATGGCGTTCGCCGCTCTGGTGGCTGTGCCCTTCGGTGCGGCGGAAAGCGGCACCGCGCTGTTCCAGCCCTGGGTGCTCATCGTCGGGATCGGCGTGGCCCTGTTGTCCTCGGTGATCCCGTATTCGCTGGAACTGGAAGCGCTGCGCAAGATCCCGCCGCGCGTGTTCGGAATCCTGATGAGCCTGGAGCCCGCGGTGGCCGCCATCGTCGGCCTCGTCGTGCTCCAGGAGTCGCTGCACATGCTGCAGTGGGTCGCGGTGTTCGCGGTCGTGGCGGCCTCGGCGGGCGCCACACGCGGCAGCGCCCGCCCCGAGGTCTAACCGCCGATGACAGGCGGGGCGGTCATCTCGTCGGTGCCGAACATGCTGTCCGGGTCCGGCTCGACGAGGTACGAGGGCCGCTGGTGCTCCTCGTCCTCCCCGCCTTGGCCGCGTCCAGCGGCGCCCATCGGCATACCGCCCATACCGGCGCCACCACGTGCACCGGCCATGCCGGCAGCACCACCACGGCCGGCGGCCGCCTGCTCGGCCGCGTAACCACCGACACCAGCAGCCGACCCGCCGCCGGGCCCGAAACCACCACGCCCAGCGCCGGCGCCCGTCCCACCGGCGCCTGCGCCCGTGCCGCCGTAGCCACCACCGCCACCGCCTGAGCCCGGCCCGAACCCGCGGTTACTGCCACCGCCGTAGTTGGGGTTACCACCGCCCGGCCCGAACCCGGGGCCCATGCCCGGCATGAGGCCAGGCGGCACACTGGTCGTGGAGTCGTATCCGGTCTGGTTGTTGCCGAAGTTGTTGCCCCGGCCGCCGGGGTTGGGGATGAAGCCTTGGCCGGACGTGCCACTGCCAGGGCCCCTGCCCGTGCCGACCCCGCTGCCGGTGCCCGTACCGATACCGGCGCCGCCACCCGCGCCGCCGCCAGTACCGCCACCGGTGCCACCACCGAACCCACCGCCGGTGCCGCCGGGACCGCCACCCGGCCCACCGCCGATCCCGCCAGGACCACCACCCGGCCCACCACCAGGACCCGGCGGATCAATCGAGCCCGGCGGAATCGGCGGGGTGGGCGGCGGTGTCGGAGGCGGCGTGGGCGGAGGCGTGCTACTGCCCGTCATCGTCGGCGGCGGCGCGAAGGCCGGCATGGTGCTGGCGCCGCCCAAGGTGCTGTCGTACGTGCCAACGACCTGAACAGCTTGCTGCTTGGCTTCTTGCTGCTGGTTGTATTGGGCCTCGTAGGCGACGTACTTGTACATGTACTGGAACGGGTCCGTCGTCCGCTGCAGGTCCGCGTTCGCCGCGTTGACGTCGAAGTCGACCGGCGGCGGCATGGAGTTCTTCGCCGTCTCCAAGGCCGCCGAGTACTGCTGCGTCTGGGTTCCCGCGAGCTGCGCGCTCTGTCCCGCTTTGCCCACCCAGTTCCCGACGTCGACCATGAACTGGCGAGCGTTGTTGGCGGCCGTACCGCGCCAGTCAGCCTCGCTGCTGGTGATCGCGTTCACCACGTCCGTCTGGAACTGGACCATCTGGTTACCGGCGTCCAGCCATTTGGCTCCGACCTCGCCGACCCGGCTGGGACTCACACCTTCCTTGACCATGGATTCAAGGACCTGGTGGTCGTACTGCTGGTAGTTGGCACACTGCAACGGCGGCGCAGGCCGCGTCTCCACGCCCTGCGTCAGCGCCTTCGCCTGGTCCGCCATCTGCTGGTTCGTGCGCTCCTGCACCTCGCTCTCGCGCGAGAGGGAGGAGAAAATCCTGTTCCACCAGTTCTGCTGGTCGATCTCCTGGTCTACGTCCTGCTCGACCTGCCCCTGCACCTGGCCACGGGAGTCGGACTGCCCCCGCATGTCCACGCCGTGCGTGTCGCCCCGATAGTTCGGCGGGTGATACGCCGTCTGGATCGCGGGGTTCTGCTCTGGCTGCGAATGCCTCGGTGCCATGATCACTCAACTCCCGGCCGGCAATTTGGGCTCAACCAATTGAGCCACTTGCTGAACCATCGCACATGCCTTCTGGTTGTCACCGGCTGCACCAACGCGAACATCGACCCGCGACGAGTCTGTGATCGCCAGACTTATCGTGCACGTTGTGCCGAAGTTGTACTGAACCGCTTTGTGCTTACCCACGTCCGCGATTGACTTGACTCCGCCGGTCGCTTGAACATCTTTTGTACCCAGCTCGGCGTAGATATCGATCTGCACGGAATGATCACCCTGCTGCGAGGAGTGCCAACGACAACCTTTGTCAACATCGGTCGATCCGTCAGTGACCGCCCCATCTTTCAGCGAAAGTGTCGACCTGTCGGCTGCCGAAAGCAACGCACAGGGATCGGTGTTTTCGATCGGACTGGTCCTGCCAGCGCCTCCGCCGCTAGTCGGAGGCAACGAACTGGAAGAGCCGCCTCCGCCCGGAAGTGTCGGGCGAGCCGTCTCCGATGTCGATTGCGTGTTGCCAGGCGTTGGTGATCCACCCGTTTCGGCGGTGCAGCCAACCGCACTCACAGTGACCGCCAAGATGGCTGTGACGACAGGAACGAAAGAAGGCTTCACAGGTCCAGAACTCTTTCTGGTCTCGACATCGGACTTCATACAGGATCGATTTTGCGCATTGCAGCGGCTTTCGCCTCTTCGGTGGCCCGATAGTTCGCCATCGCGGTGTTGATGCCCTCTTCTGCCTTGTGCAAGGACTCCTGGAATTGGGCCAACTGTGTCAGGAAACCCTGGTTGTCCGCTGCCACCTGTTGCAGATACGGCACCATGATCTTGGCCGTGCTGGTGGACCCCAAGGGCATCGGCTGCGCCAGGTCTGCCAGCGTCAACTCCTGATCAGTTGCCCACTCGCGCATGCGCTTGATGGCATTGAGCAATGCCTGGCCGCCGGACTCGTTGACCTCGAAGCCACCACTGGCCGCCATACCGGCGAACGCGCCCATGCTCGCGCCGATGCTGGCGATGCTCTTGCCGATGTCAGCCGAGCCGATGCCCGACCGGACGCCACCACCAAGGTCGTCGTACATGTCGTCCCCTCGTTCCAGCCTCCCCGAGCCACGGTATCAAGGGGTGACGTGGCCCGTCTTGGCTGTGACGGAATTGGAGCGGGGATGGTTCCGGCGACCTGCCAGATCACCTGGACAGGCGGTCAGCCGACAGTAAAGATGAGCGGCACGACCTTGCTGAAGCCGTTGTGGACAGCGACTGTGCAACACACTGGTACCGCCGTTGGCCGGCAACCGGGTGATCGAGGCGACGGTCCCATCGGCGAGGCTGAAGCGGACAACACCGCCATCGGCCGCAACCACCACAGTGCCGCGATCCGCGACCAGCGGAATTACCAAGCGAGCGTTCTCGGCTGAGACTCCCAACGACGCTGACCCGTGACCAGGTCATAGGCGACGACCTTGTTCACTCTGCCGAAGTACGGAACGGTCACCGTCACCAGCGTCTGACCGACGACCAGTACTCGGTGCTGACGGATACCGCCGACCGAGTTCGCCGGTCCGAGAGCATCCATCGCCAGATCGGCCGCGGTGCCGGGGATTCGATGCTTGACGGCGAAGTCCGCGTCGAGCACCAGGTACTCGGCGCTCGCCGGTTTCGCCTCGTTGTCCGTCACCCAAAGCACGGGCGGAGACGTCGAGACGAAACGGCCGGACAGAATCGACAGGCCGGCGGTCGCCTTGCTGTGATCCTTGACGTTGACAAGCCGGCCTTCCGGGCTGACCGCCGCGACGCTGAGGTCGGGCAGGTCCGGGCCAAGGCATTGCGCGGCGAGATGGCGTCCGGTCATGGACACGATGGCGCAGCTGTAGCCGTCATGCTTGAGTTTGTTCTTCGACAGCTGCGCACCATCGGACATGCGATGAACGGCCAGGTACGCGTCCCAGCCGACATGCAGCAGGTCGCCATGGATGTCCAGGTAGGCCTCACCGGGCGCCCCGTTGATGCCTTCCCGCGGATCGCCGATCCTGGTGTGCCACGTCAGCTTGCCGGTGCCTGCATCGAGCACAGCCGCGTGCGTGCAGTCGACGTATCGGTTTTCCGTGCCGAACCGTAGGCCAGTGCGATCTTCTTGCCGCTGATGGTGGGACTCGCACCGCAGAACAAGGGCGCGTCCGGCGCGTCGCCGGGCGGTTCGGTGATCCACTGTCGCGCACCGGTGCCACGGTCATAGCTCGCGACCTGTCCGTCGGTTGCCACGATCAGGGCGTTCTGGTGAGTCCACGTGTGCACGAGGTTGTACCAGGCGGGCATGTCGTTGTGCGTCAGTGCCCAGGAGTTCTTGTCAGGAGGCGGCACGGGCGTTCCCTTCACGCTGCCGCAGCCGGCCGTCGCCACGGCGAGGAGCACGCAGATTGGTGAGTCTGACGGGCAAATGGCACCCAGGTCTCGCCGGGCCGTTCGTTCTCTACAGGTTCGGTATCCAACCCGCCATCGTCCACCTGGAGCACTATCGGAGCGGCGTGTTCCTGGTGGACGAGGCGGATGTGACCGCCTACGAGTCTGCGGCTGACATGATTCGCCAAGAGGCGATGAGCCCCGATGAGTCCGCGAAGCGGATTGCCGAGATTCTCAACGCACTGGAGGCATCCTCATGACGGAGCAGGCGTGGCGCAAGAGTAGTTACAGCCACCAGGAAAGTGACTGTGTCGAGGTCAACCAGGATCTCCGGCACGTGCGCGACAGCAAGAACCCATCCGAGGTACTGACCGTGGACGTCCGTTCCTTACTCGCGCACATCCGGTCTGTCTAGGCCAATTCGTTCAGGGCACGGCGAGCCGCGTCCAACTCCGCCTGAAGCAGCGCTATACGTTCCTCGTGCTGCTGGCAGGCGGCGGACGAGATCCGCCGAGTAGCGATGAGCCCTGAGCAATCCGCCGAGCACATCGCAGACGTCCTCACGGCAATGGAGAAAGCATGACCGAGTCAACGTGGCGCAAGAGCAGCCAGAGCCATCAGGAAGGTGACTGTGTCGAGGTCAATCAGGATCTCCGGCACGTGCGCGACAGCAAGAACCCATCCGAGGTACTGACCGTGGACGTCCGTTCCTTACTCGCGCACATCCGGTCTGTCTAGGCCAATTCGTTCAGGGCGCGACGCGCCGCGTCCAACTCCGCCTGAAGCAGCGCTATACGTTCCTCGTGCTGCTGACGGGCCGCGGCCATGACCGCGCTGATGGCGGTTTCCACCTGGTCCGGCAGTTCCTTCGAGATCCTCGCGATCGCCGCAGCCGGGATGGGCATCGAACGAACGCTCCGCTTCTTCCCCACCACCACGTCCACGGTCCAGTCACCGCGCGGCGTCGAGTGCAGGGTGACCGTCACTTCGGCGGGCGGCACCGTCCTGCGTCGCGGCGCCGCCTTCTTCTTCTCCGTCACGGCGGGAGCGGGCTGGTAGATCTCCTCGACCACCGGGGCTGGCTCGGCGGCAGCGGCGGGGGGTTTCTTCGCGGCCGGGCGCTGTTTCGGGCGGTTGAGCGTCAGTTCCGCTTTGGCGAAGGACAAGGTGTCCTGCGAGCCCGTCGGCTTCACTTCGATGAAGTCGCCCTCCTCCGGCGAGGCGAACGACACCACTTTGCCTGATTTTCCCGCGTCCACGCCTACCGCGCGGCCGGTGAACCACACTGTCGGGGCCTTGCCTGCCTTCAGTGCGTCACGCAGCTGGGTGATGTCGTTGTCGGAGAGCATGCTCCTTACTCTGCACCACCGCGCAACCGGTACTCGCAGCCGTACTCGACCGCGTAGTGCAGGTCGTAGTGGTGCACGATCTTCGGGCCGCCGTGCAGGTGGACGTGCGTGACCGTCTCCTTCAGGGTCGCGGGCAACTCCGACAACGTGTCCACGCGCCCGTCCAGCGGTCCGCCGACGTACCGCACGAGATAATCCTGCGACATCGGCTCTCCCTCCACCATGTGCACTCGATCCATCGTACTAAGGACGATGATGAACGCATGGATCCCGCGAAGGCACTTCGTCTGATCGGCTTCTACCTCGAGCGCCGGGGCGAGGCCACGTTCAAGGTGCAGGCTTTCCGCAAGGCCGCCGCCATCGTGGACGGCCTGCCGGCGGAGGAAGTCCAGGTCCGCGCCAAACGAGGCACGCTCACGCAACTGCCGGGCATCGGCAAGGCGACCGCCGGTGTCATCAGCGACGCCGTCACGGGCCGCGAACCCGAGTACCTGAGCAAGCTCATCGAAGAGGCCAAGCTGCCGGTCGCCGGCGGGCACGCCATGCGTGCCGCGCTGAAGGGCGACTGCCACACGCATTCCGAGTGGTCCGACGGCGGCAGCACCATCCGGGAGATGGCCGAGGCCGCACGGGATCTCGGCCACGAGTGGATGGCGCTGACCGACCACTCCCCTCGCCTGACTGTCGCCAACGGCCTCTCCGCCGAACGCCTGCGCAGGCAGCTCGACGTGGTCGCCGAGCTGAACGAGGAGCTCAAGCCGTTCCGCATCCTGACCGGCATCGAGGTCGACATCCTGCTCGACGGCAGCCTCGACCAGGACGAGGAGCTGCTGGCACAGCTGGACATCGTCGTGGCCAGCGTGCACTCCAAACTGCGCATGCCGTCCTTCGAGATGACCCGGCGCATGATCAAGGCGGTCAGCAACCCGCACGTCACCATCCTCGGTCACTGCACCGGCCGGATGCGCACCGCGAAACGGGACCGGCCGGAATCCACGTTCGACGCCAAGGCCGTGTTCGAGGCCTGCCGGGACAACGGTGTCGCGGTGGAGATCAACTCACGGCCGGAACGCCTCGATCCACCGTTGCGGCTGCTGCGGCTCGCCGTCGAGATCGGCTGTGACTTCGCGATCGACAGCGACGCGCACGCGCCCGGCCAGCTCGACTGGCTGCCGCACGGCTGTGAACGGGCCGAGGCGTGCGATGTTCCCGTCGACCGGGTCATCAACGCGAGGTCCAATCCGGTCGGTTAATACGGCAATCGGCCGTATCCGCGGTGAAACGTCACCGATAGCCTCGGTGTGCTTTTCGCACCGACTGGAGGATTACCGAGATGACGGCTCAGCCCGGATTGGTTTTCGGTGTCGATCCCGCGCACTACGACCAGCATCGCCCCGCTGTCCCCGAACTGGCCGCGAATTGGTTGCTGCCCGCGGATTGCGGCGTCGTGGTCGACGTCGGCGCGGGTACCGGGCATCTGACGCGGATATTGCTCGGCCGGGTTCCCGAGGTGATCGCGATCGACCCTGATGAGCACATGTGCGCGTGGCTGCGGGAAAGGTTTCCCGACGCCTCCGTGCGGGTCGGCAGCTCCGAGGATCTGCCGGTTCCGACGGCTTACGCCGACGCCGTGCTGACGAGCAACGCGTGGCATTGGTTCGATCCCGGGAAAGCGGGCGCCGAAGCCGCCCGGTGCCTGAAACCCGGCGGCGTTCTCGGCGTTTCCTGGCACGATCGCGGTCCCAGCGGCCTGTGGCTCGACGAAGTGCAGGAAGTGATTCTGTCCGCGCACAACCCGGCGCGTCCGGTGCACCAACTGGAACTGCCGCCGGATTTGCCTTTCACGCCGGTCGAGAAACACGTCGTCGGCTACGAGCGGGAGATGACTCCGCAGGAGATCTGCGCCATGCACAGCACTTACAGCGCCATCATCTCCCTGTCCGACGCGGAGCGCGAACCGCTGCTCGGCAAGCTGCACGACCACTTGGCCGAACAGGCTGAGCAACGCGGCACGCCGACGCTCGGTGTGCCGTTCGTCGCCACCATGTACCGCACGCATCGCCTGGGCTGACGCGGGAAAGCCGGGGAGCGATCCGCTCCCCGGCCAGGCGGCGTCACTTCGAGTCGATCACCATCGTGCGCATGTCGACCCGCTGCTCCGCCTTGAGCTCGCCGGTCTCGATCATCAGGTCGACGACCCGCTGGAACCGGTTCGCGTCCGTGCTCGACGGGAACGTCGGCATCGTCATCAGCGAAGCCACGTTCGGCGGCACACCAACGTACTTCGTCACCGCGGCCTCCACGACGCCGCGTTGCTGGGCGTCGGCCACCGCCTTGGCCATGGCGCGCTGGAACGCCGCCACCGTCTTCGGGTTGGCCTCGACGAACTTCTTCGTCGCGATCCAGCCGGACGTCGGGAAGTCGGCGGTGGAACCGCTGAAGGGCGACAACAGCTTGGCCACGCCCGAGTTCTGCAGGGTCTGCGTCAGGAACGGCTCGTTCATGATCGCGGCCTGCACGTCGTCGCGCTCCAGCGCGCCGGGCATGTCGGGGAACGGCATCGAGATGTACTGCTCCTTGGTGATCTCGACGCCGTTGATCTTCAGCTGGGTGCGCAGCGCCAGTTCACCGATGCCGCCCTGGGAGCTGACCGCGATCTTCCGGCCGACCAGGTCCTTCACGGTCCTGATGGCGCCGTCCTTCTTGACCACCAGCATGAAGAGGTTCTCGGTGGTGCTGACCGCGTCGGCGACCACTTTCAGCTCGGCCACCTTCTTGGCTACCGGCATGATCGCGGGCGGATAGCTGCTCAGGCCGATGTCGACCGATCCGCCGACGACGTTGTCGATGTTCACCGAGCCCTTGCCGCCCATCGACAGCTCGACGTTCAGCCCTTCGGCCTTGAAATGGCCGTTGTCGATCGCCAGGTGGATCGGCGCGGCGTCGATGATCTTGAGTTCGGCCACCTTGATGGTGGTCTTCTCCAGTCCGCCACCACCCGCACCCTGCGACGATTCAGCGGATTGACCGAACGCACCGCAACCCCCGGCCGCCGCCGTCATCACCATGACGAGACCGGCGACCGCAAGTTTTCTCCGACGCATGTGGAGTGTGTCCTCTCAAGTGAATTCATCAGCGCAGCACCGCACCGTTCAAGTAGCGCCGAAGAGTAGCGGCACACGTTTGCAGTGAAAGCCGCCAAATGCAGTAGACCTCGCCACCGAGAGTGGGCCGCCCACACAACGGAAATGATATAAAGTCCGACGGTATATAACATTTCCTATGTGGTTGATCAAACAATTGTTGTGCCGCGGAATCGTTCGACCGGTCTCGAGTTGCCGACCACAGCGGCGGCGCGCACGCTCGGACCATGCATGAGATGGCGAAGTGCGACGTGTGCGGCAACGAGTACTGGATGACGTTCGAAGTCCGGACCGTCACCGGCGACGTCCACACGTTCGACAGTTTCGAGTGCGCGATCCAGAAGCTGGCACCCCGGTGTGAGCACTGCGAATGCCGGATTCTCGGCCACGGTGTCGAAGTCGAGGGCCGGTTCTTCTGCTGCGCGCACTGCGCACGGCAGGGATCCAGCAGCCTGGGTACTCAGATCAGGGACACGGTCGGCGCCCTACCTGGCTAGCACGACCGCGTGTCAGGCGCTACGACTCGACGTCCGGCCGGGCTCGGGAAGGCTGCACACGCTTCGGTTCGCCCGGCATTTTCGGGTAGTCCGGCGGGTACGGCATTTCGCCGCGGTCGTCGCCGGCGTAGAGCTCGAGCAGCGACTCGATCCCGAACGCCCGCGAGTCGATGTCGGCGTGCGCGTCGCCTTGGGACGCCAGCAGCTCCGGCACGGTGAAGATGTCGAAGTCGTCGGGATCCACATCGGACAGCTGGTCCCACGTCAACGGCATCGACACGGTCGCGCGCGGCGTGCCGCGCACCGACCAGGCCGACGCGATCGTCCGGTCCCGTGCGGCCTGGTTGAAGTCCAGGAACACGCGCTCGCCGCGTTCCTCCTTCCACCAGGCGGTGGTCGCCAGCGAGGGGATCCGCCGCTCGACCTCACGGGCCAGCCCGATCACCGCGTGCCGCACGTCGATGAAGTCCCACTCCGGCCGGATCCGGACCAGCACGTGGATGCCACGGCCGCCGGACGTCTTCGGGTAGCCGGTCAACCCGTTGTCCGCCAGCACTTCCCGCAACACGCCGGCGACCCGGACGGCGTCGGAGAAATCCGTGCCCGGTTGCGGGTCCAGGTCGACGCGCAGCTCGTCCGGGTGGTCCACGCCGGGCCGGCGCACGGGCCACGGGTGGAAGTCGAAGGTGCCGAGGTTGGACGCCCACGGGATGACCGCGATCTCAGTGGGGCACACCTCGTCCGCGGTACGGCCGGACGGGAACTTGATGGTGGCGGTCTCGACCCAGTCCGGCGCGCCCTTGGGCACGCGCTTCTGGTAGAACGCCTCGCCGGTGACCCCGTCGACGTAGCGTTTCAAGGTCGTCGGCCTGTCCCGCAACACTTTCAGCAACGGCTCGGCCACCGAGACGTAGTACTCGACCACCTGGCGCTTGGTGATCCCGCGCTCCGGGAAGTACACCTTGTCCGGATTGGACACGCGCACGGTGCGCTCACCGACCGTCAGCTCGATCGCCTTCGAAGCCATACGGCAACCCTAGGGGTAAAAGCGTTCGCACGTGGCGGGTAGTTTGGGAGCACCTATCCGACACGCCCGAGGACGCCCGGTGAAGATGGACAACAGCCCCGCCAGGGGCACTCGTGACCTGCTGCCCGCGACTGTCGCCGTGCGCGACCACGTCCTGGCCCGGATCACCGAGGTCTACCACCGGTACGGCTACCAGCGCATCGAGACCCCGGCGATCGAGGACATCGCGCGGCTGACCGGCGGCCAGGGCGGCGAGAACGAGAAGCTGATCTTCAAGATCCTCCGCCGCGGCCTGACCGAGCTGCCGGAGAGCGTCGACGAACTGGCCGACCTCGGCCTGCGGTTCGACCTGACGGTCCCGCTGACGCGGTTCTACGGCAACAACCACGCCACGCTGCCGACTCCGTTCCGGTCGTTCCAGTTCGGGCCGGTGTGGCGCGCCGAGCGGCCGCAGAAGGACCGGTACCGCCAGTTCAACCAGTGCGACATCGACCTGATCGGTGAGGAGTCGGTGCTCGCGGAGGCCGAGCTGATCGAGGCGACGACCGAGGCGCTGGCGGCCGCGGGCCTGCCCGGCACCACGGTGCGCCTGTCGGACCGCCGGTTCCTGTCGGCGCTGGCCGAGGGCGCGGGCGTCGCGCCCGAGGCGCAGGGCTCGTTCTTCATCACGCTGGACAAGCTGGACAAGATCGGCTGGGACGGCGTGCGCAAGGAGCTCACCGAGCGCGCCGGGTTCAGCGAGGCACAGGCCGACGGTGTGCAGACGGCGATCACGGCGTTGCAGGGCCTGGATCCGGCCAAGCTGGCCGACCAGCTGACCGACGCGGTGCCCACCCTGCCCGAGGACGTCGCCCAGGACCTGGCGGCGACCACGACGGCACTGGCGGAGCTGGCCACGAGCCGGGAACTGGGCTGGGAGTTCGATCCGACGCTGGTGCGCGGCATGGGCTACTACACCGGGCAGATCTTCGAGATCAGCCACCCCGGCACGAGTTCGTCGGTGGCCGGCGGCGGCAGGTACGACAAGCTGATCGGCCGTTCGCTGGGCAAGGACGTGCCCGCCTGTGGGTTCTCCATCGGTTTCGAGCGGATCGTGAACCTGCTCGACGACGCTCCGCGCACGGACGCTGTCGCCGTGCTGCACGAGGCCGACGTCGCCCCGGCGCAGGTGCTGGCCGTCGCCCGGCAGCTGCGCGCGGAAGGACGGCAGGTCACGGCGATCAAGCGGCGCGGCAAGTTCGGCGCGCAGCTGGGCAGGCTGGAGGAGTGGGGCTACACGTCCTTCGTCCACGTGAAGGCGGACACGGTGGCTGATGAGCGGGTTTTGGGGAGCCGGGAATCAGGCTGACCGGTTACGGTGTTGACATGGCAGTGAACGCGTCCCCTGATGAGCCCGCGTCACAGCGGTTTCGCGAGGACCTTGAAGGCCTTGACCCGCATGATCCCGAGGTCCGGGAGTTCGCGGCCCATCTCGAGCGGATCGAGACCAGCCGGTCGGGATACACCGTGGAGGGATACATCGGCGGGATCTCGGACTTCGCGGACTCGGCGAACCGCCTCGGCGGCCACCACCGGATGACCGCGCTGATCCTGATCGGACTGATCCTGATCGGGGTGGTCGTCGCGGTGTGGGACGCCTTGGTGTTCATCCTGTCCACCTTCGGAGGCTAGGTGTCCATGAAGCCCGTTACCGGTGTCACGCCACGTGTGGTCAAGTCCGACCAGGAGTGGCGCGAGCAGCTGACCGCCGAGGAGTACCACGTGCTCCGCGAGGCAGGGACCGAGCGTGCCTTCACCGGTGAATACACCGACACGAAGACTGTCGGCGTGTACGCGTGCCGTGCGTGCGGCGCGGAGCTTTTCCGCAGTTCGACGAAATTCGAATCGCATTGCGGATGGCCGTCGTTCTTCTCACCGCTCGCCGGTGACAGCGTCATCCTCCGCGAGGACCGCAGTCTCGGCATGAGCCGGACCGAAGTGCTGTGTGCGACGTGCCACAGCCACCTGGGCCACGTGTTCGAGGGCGAGGGCTTCCCCACCCCGACTGACCAGCGGTACTGCATCAACAGCATCTCGCTGACGCTGCGCCCGGACGACGGCGCGGACGAGCAATCCTAAGTTACCCCCAACACAACCCTAAATCTTTATCAAGGTGTCTTGCCGGGTGCCCCCGGCAGGAAGAAAGTGGTGTCTCCACTTGATTTCCGGCTCTCGAAGGGGAGAGGGGGAAGATCATGGAAGACACGTGGGGAATACCCGGGCCGACGTTCGTCGGTATTTATCTGCTCGGGTTTTCGATGGCTTTGCTGTTCGTGTTCGCAGTTCGCATTCTCACTCGTTCGGGTGCGGCCGCCACAACCGCGCCCGTCCAGGCACTGTCGGCCCAGGAGCTGGCGTGCCTGACCGGGGGTCCGCGGCGAGTGGTTGAGGCCGCGGTCGCGCAGCTGGTCGACGCCGGCCGGCTGCGCGCGTCCCGCGACGGATATCTCGAGGTCGCGGACAGGTCGTCGGGAGGGACGAACCCGGTCGAGCGCACCGTGATGGCCGACGTGGCACGGCACGGGCGCCGGTCGATCGTGATGCTCACGCACCGGCTGGCCGCGAGCGACGCGGTCGGCGAGGTGGCCGCGCGCCTGGTCGGCGCGGGGTATCTGGTGGACGGCGAGCTGGCCAGGCGCCGCAAGGCCATCGGGATGGTTCCGGTGGTCGCGGTGTTCACCATCGGTGTGGTCCGGTGGCTGGACGCGATCGCCTCCGGCCAGCCGGCCGGCGGGTTGACCGCGGCGCTGGCCGCGACCGGGCTGATCGCCTACGCGCTGTACCGGCAGGGGGTCTGCGCGAGGACGTTCGAGGGGGCCAATGCCGTGGGGAGGGCGAGGGTGAGCGCACCGGCCGAGCTGGTGGCGGCCGGTGGGTTCACCAGCCACCCGGACGAGATGATCCGGGAGTCGTTGTCGGGCCGGAGGGGTGCGTCACCGGGGGGTGACAGCGGCTGTGCCACGGAGGGCAGCCGCAGGGGGTAGCAGGGGGAGGTGGATCGGCCCGGGAACCGCGCGTCCCCGGGCCGATCCGTACACAGAGGGGACAAAGTCATGCAGAACCCTTGGGGCCTTTCGGGTCCGGACTTCATCGTGTTGTACGCCATCGGCTTCGTGATCGCGTGCGTCGCGACGCTGGTGCTGCGCAAGCGGGCCCGGTCGGCACCGCTGGCCGCGCAGCACGAGCCGCTGACCGCCGACGAGACGGCGTATCTGGCGGGCGGCTGGCCGCGGATGGTCGAGTCGACATTGGCGGATCTGGTGGAGCGCAACGTGATCCGCGTGCAGCGCAACGGACTGCTGTACCCGGTCGCGGACAGCGGGTTCGTGCCGGAGTCCACGCTGGAGGACCGGCTCGTCTCGCGGGTCGCCGGCCGGCCGGGCCGTCCCCTGCATTACCACCTCGCCACGCTGAACAAGCTGCCCGACTACGACCAGGTCCGCGACGACCTTGTGCGCCGTGGCCTGCTTTTCGACGGCGGCACCCGTGGCAGGGCCGCTCTCGCCGCACTTCCGCTGTTCGTGCTGGCGGTGATCGGCATCGCCCGCTGGATCAACGGGGTCAACCTCGGGTTCCCGGTCGGGTACCTGAGCATGCTGCTCATCCTGACGCTCGTGACGATCGTCTTCGCGTTGCGGCCGATCAAGGCCGGGCCGACCGGTGCGGGCATGCGAGCCCTGCGTGACCCGTCCCGGGGCGAACGGTCCGAGCGCGCGGTCGACGCGGTGGCCAGGCACGGGCTGCGGGCGTACCCGGATGTGACGATCTCGGCGTCGTTCCGCGAGTCACGCGTCGGGCTGAGGTCGTACGACAACGGATCCACGGTCTCGACAGGTGCCGCCGCGGGGATCGGCTGGAGTGGCGGCAGCAGCTGTTCCAGTGGCAGCAGCAGCGGGAGCAGCAGCAGCTGCGGTGGTGGCGGCGGTGGATGCGGCGGAGGAGGATCGTAGCCATGATGCGCGGGGAGTCGCGGTAGTGCTTGAGTCACGGGAGCTGGGGGTCGGCATCGGCTGGCGCCCGGAGATCGACATCACCGTCGAGCGGCTGCCGGGGGTGGACTTCGTCGAGGTGGTGGCGGAGAACCTGAACCCGGACCACCTCCCGGAATCCGTTGTGCTGCTGCGGGAACGTGGTCTGCCTGTGCTTCCGCACGCGGTGTCGCTGTCCGTGGGCGGTGCCGAACCCGTTGACAGGAAACGAGTCGAGCACCTGGCCAGACTGGCCGATGTCCTCGATGCGCCGCTGGCGAGCGACCATGTCTGCTTCGTGCGGGCGGGCGGGCTGGATTCGGGGCACCTCATGCCGGTGCCCCGCACCCGTGAGGCGTTGGACGTGCTCGTCGCGAACGTGCGGACCGTGCAAGAGATCCTGAACGTGCCGTTCGCGCTGGAGAACATCGCCGCACTGCTGGAATGGCCGGACGCCGAGCTCACCGAAGCGCAGTTCCTGGGCGAGCTGACCGAGCGGACCGGCTGCCTGTTGCTTGTGGACGTCGCGAACATGTACGCCAACGCCCGCAACCTGAACCACGATCCGCTCAAGCTCCTGGACGACCTGCCGCTGGAGCGTGTGGCCTACGTGCACGTCGCGGGCGGCGAGGAACACGACGGCGTGTACCACGACACGCACACCCACCCGGTGTTGCCGGAAGTACTGGACCTGTTGGCGGAGTTGGTGAAACGCACCAAGCCGCCCGGTGTCCTGTTGGAACGCGACGGCGACTACCCCACCGACACCGACCTGGCGGCCGAGCTGCGAGCGATCCGGGAACGGATATGACCCAGCCGCAACGGGACCGGCTCGCCCGGCAGCAGGCGGAACTGCTGCGCGCGCTGCTGACGGATGGTCCTGCTCCGAAAGGTTTCGACCCGGGGCGGCTGGAGGTGGAGGCCAAGGCGCTGCGGGCGAAACGGCGGCGCGTCGTGGCGATGATCGAGCCGGACGTCTGCGCCGACCTGGCGGACAGGTTCGTCCCGCTGTTCACCGAGTACGCCAAGGCCTATCCGCGGATCGAGGGTTCGCGGGCCAGGGATGACGCCCGCGCGTTCGTCGAATGGTTGCGTGAACGCGGCCACCTGCCGAAACTGAGCTGGTGGCAACGCAGGCGTGCAACGAAAAACCGGTGAGGACCGTCCCACAGTCGTGAACTGGAAGCTGACGGCCGTGATCGCACTGGCCACCGCCGCGCTGACCGCGTGCGGTACGGAGATCGGCGACTGTAGCGGCGCGGCGATCCGCCAGGGCATCTCCGTCGACGTCGACCCGGCCTACGCGCCCAAGGTCGGTTCCGCGCGCCTGAGCGCATGCTGGAACGGGTCCTGTCAGCACTCCGCACTCGAGTTTTACCCCTCCACGGCTGGCAAGTCGTCATCATGTCCGTCAGGCGGCCCGGACACCGCGTGCGCCGCGCGGATGGCACCGACCGGCGGCCTGCACTCGTTCGCCGACCTGCGGGAACTCCCGGCCGGGCCGGTCGAGGTGACGCTGACGCTGATCGATCCGGCCGGTGCCGGGCTCGGCGCGCACCAGGTGGTGGTCACTCCGAAAGTCCGGTACCCGGCTGGTCCGGAGTGCGGAGGCGGCACACCGCAAGGCGGCCTATTCGTGTCCCCCGATGGGACGGTAAGCGAACGTCAGTGAACATCCAGTGATCAACTGCTGGGGAAATTTACTTTCGAGATAGTCCCGTTGAGGACTTGTCACCCCTTGGTGGTCCCGATAGCTTGCGTTGACCACGGAGTGTGGTTCATCGACTTCTCACCGTCGATGTCTGGGGCGTGCGCAGAAAACCGATCGGGAGGTTTTTCAGGTGCATTCAGCCAAGAAACGAGCCGCCAGACGCTTCGGCGCCGGGGCTCTCGTCCTGGGGGTCGTGCTCAGCACGGCACAGGTAGCCGTCGCGGCGCCAGTCGCTCAACCCAACGGCAAGTCGGTCACGCTCATCACGGGTGACCGGGTCGTCATGGTCGATGACGCGTACAAGGTGCACGCCATCGTTCCCGGCAAGGGCCGCGAGAAACTCGCGTTCTCGACATACCGACGCGATGGCCACCACTACGTCGTCCCGCAGGACGCGGTTTCCCTTGTCGCGCAAGGACGCCTGGACGAGCGCCTGTTCGACTTGACCGCACTGACCGAATTCGGCTACGCCGACGGTGAACGCAACACCCTGCCGCTGATCGTGAGCCACGCGCCCGGCGCGAGCGTCGCGGGCGTCACCACGACCGCGAACCTGGCCACTGTCAACGCATCCGCGGTCACCGCGGACAAGACCGGCGCCGCATGGCAGTCGCTGACGGCGGGCAACGTCAAGAAGGTCTGGCTCGACGGCAAGCGCAAGGCCTCGCTGGACCGCAGCACCGCGCAGATCGGCGCGCCCGCCGCGTGGCAGGCGGGCGTCACCGGCGAGGGCGTCAAGGTCGCCGTGCTGGACACCGGCGTCGACCAGACGCATCCCGACCTCGCCAGCCGCGAGATCGCCGAGAAGAACTTCAGCGACGCCGCCGACGCCGTCGACCGCTTCGGCCACGGCACGCACGTCGCGTCCACCATCGCCGGGACCGGCGCCAAGGCCGACGGCAAGTACAAGGGTGTCGCGCACGGCGCGAACATCGTCGACGGCAAGGTGCTCGACGACAACGGTTACGGCCAGGAATCGTGGATCATCGGCGGCATGCAGTGGGCGGTCGACCAGGGCGCCAAGATCGTCAACCTGAGCCTGGGCGGCTCCGACACACCGGAGATCGACCCGCTCGAAGAAGCCGTGAACACGTTGTCCGCCAAGCACGGCACGCTGTTCGTCATCGCCGCGGGCAACAGCGGACCCCGTGACGAGAGCGTCAGTTCGCCGGGCAGCGCGGATGCCGCGTTGACGGTCGGCGCCGTCGACCGTGACGACAGCCTGGCGCCGTTCTCCAGCCGTGGCCCCAGGATCGGGGACGCGGCCATCAAGCCGGACGTCACCGCACCCGGTGTCAACATCGCCGCGGCCAAGGCCGCCCACGGCCGGATGGGCACGCCCGTCGCCGACGGTTACGTCTCCGAGTCCGGCACCTCCATGGCCACGCCGCACGTCGCCGGTGCCGCCGCCCTGCTCGCGCAGGTTCACCCGGACTGGAGCGGCGATCAGATCAAGGCGACCCTGACCGCGTCCGCCAAGCCGAACGCCAAACTCACCGCGTTCCAGCAGGGTTCCGGCCGGGTCGACGTGGCCAAGGCGATCACGCAGGCCGTCACCACCACACCGACCAACGTCAGCCTCGGCACGCAGCTCTGGCCGCACGACGACGACCAGCCGGTGGACAAGGCCGTGACCTACCGCAACACCGGCAAGACTGATGTCACGTTCGACGTCACGGTCAACGCGCTCGGCCCGGACGGCAAGCCCGCGCCCGCCGGTCTGCTGACCGCGTCGCCGTCGAAGGTCACCGTGCCCGCCGGTGGTGAGGCGAAGGTGACGGTCACCGGGAACACCAAGGTGGAAGGCCTGGACGGCGTCTACTCCGGAACGCTGACCGCGACCGCCGGCGAGACGGTGGTCACCACCCCGGTGGCGATCAACCGGGAGCCGGAGAGCTACACGCTGACGATCAACCACATCGGACTGGACGGCGCGCCCGCGACGAACTACCGGACTTCGATGTACGGCCTGCAGAGCCGGAAGTTCACCTCGGCGTTCGATCCGGACGGCAGCCCGTCGGTGCGGCTGCCCAAGGGCGACTACGTGATCGACAGCTCGGTGGTCGGCCAGCGGATCACCTGGCTGGCGTACCCCGCGTTCACGCTGACCGGGGACACCACGATCGACCTGGACTTCCGCCGTGCCAAGCAGACCAGCGTGACCACGCCCGATCCGGCGGCAGAGCTGCGGCTGGCGGAGATCACCTACCAGCGCACCGTGGGCCGTGACACCTTCGGTTACGGCTGGGTCCTGCTCGGCGGCGACATCGGTACACTGTGGACAGCACACGCCGGGCCCGAGGTGTCCCCGCGGGAACTGATCACCCAGATCAACACCCAGTGGAACACGCCGGCGGGCGAGTACTACGGTCTGGCCTTCTACCAGAACGGGTCGATGCCGACCGGCTTCACCAAGGCGGTGAAGAAGGAGAGCCTGGCGCACGTACACGGCACGTTCCATGCCACCGTGCCGGGCAAGGCAGGCCTGCGGTACGCGTTCCCGTACCCGAAGTTCGGCCAAGGCCCGGGCGCGTGGGCGGCTCTGCTGCCGGCGAAGCTGCCGGGCGAGCGCGACGAGTACTACACCACCGAGGACACAGCCTGGAGCCCAGGCCTGTGGCAGACCTCCGGCGACGGCAGCACCATCGAACTCCAGCTGTCCAGCCCGGTGAAGGTGTTGCAGGCGGGCACGACGTACGAGGAGTCCTACAACCGTGGCGTGTTCGCCCCGGTCATGCCGCAGACTCGCATCCCCGCCCAGTACGTCACCCGGGTGGAGAACAAGATCTCGGTGAACATCCCGCTGTTCGGTGACGCCGCCGGCAACGCCGGTTCGTCCGTTGTGGACAAGGCGTCGACCGTGTTGTACCGCGACGGCAAGAAGATCGGCGAGTCGGCCGACGCGGGCTACGGCTCGTTCGACGTTCCCGCCGAGGCGGGCGGCTACGTGCTGACCACCGAGGCGGTCCGCAGCGGTGTCTCGGACGTCTCGACCACGGTCCGCGGCTCGTGGACGTTCCGGTCGGCCGAGGCGGGCGCCGACCCGGTCCGGCTGCCGCTGTCGACCGTCCGGTACACGCCGGCGCTGGACGCCACGAACTCGGCCCCGGCCGGTGAGTCGTTCATCGTGCCGGTGACCGTGCAGGCCCAGAACAGCGGCCAGGGCACGCTGCCCAAGTCGCTGACCGTGGAGGCGTCCTTCGACGGCGGCCAGACGTGGACCGCGGCGACCGTCGTGGCGAACGTGTTCGCCATCGTCCAGCACCCCAACGACGGCGCCTCGGTGTCCCTGCGGGCGAAGGCGACCGACCGGGCGGGCAACACCGTCGAGCAGACGATCATCAACGCGTACAAGCTGAACTGACGTATTCCCTGTCCTGATTCACAGCGGAGCGGCCCCGAGCCGCCCCCACCTCGGGGCCGCTCCGCACCCCGGCGTCGACTTACCGCGACGCGGATACCTTCCTTTCCCTGCCCAACCGCGCCGCAGGTCAGACGGTCCTTCCGCGCCTGTTGCTGCTGAACGCTTACCGCATCGCGGATCCGGCCGTGGGTTTCAACCTCAGCCCCTCGCTTCCCGAACTGTCGCCGCCGGCGTACACCGTGACGAACATCTGTTCCTCGCGTACCGGCAAACGCGGGTAGGTGTTCTCGGCGACAAGAGGTTCGAAACGCATGACCGGCTCCGCGACTTCAGCGGGACGGGCCGAGATCACCGCCGTGTACTGGCCGTACTCCCGGTCGACGACGACGTCTCCGAGAGGCCGCAACAACAACACGTCGTCCGAGTCGATCATGGTGGCGTTCGCCGCGGGCCCGTGCGTCTTCCACGCCTCACCCTGCTCGTAGAACGCGATCAGGGCGGCCTTGCGGCTCCGCATGTCCTGGAAACCCCTGAGCCAGACGAACCTGTCGGGGTTGTCGAGGTCGTGGAACAGCCCGATCAGCGTGATGCCGACGGCCTCCTGGGTGTCGACGAAGTGCTTCTCGAAGATCTCGACGAGCGTGTCGCGGCGGCCTGGTTTGAGCGTGTACTGCCTGAGTTCGACTATCACGCGTGCATCCTCATGCGCGCTGAACCGGTGAGCGAGTAGGGCGTGGGCCGAGATCCGCAAGTTTCCGGCCATTCACCCCGAGGCGCGGCTGGCGGCCTCGCGGGCCATGTCGGTCCGCGAGTTGACGCCCAGCTTGTTCAGGATGTGCGAGACGTGCGTGACCACCCGGGGGCGTCGATCAAGGGAGGTTGGTCACGAGCTCGGCCGCGGGCAGCCGCGTGCCGGTGTAGAACGGGATCTCCTCACGCACGTGCCGGCGGGCGGTGCTGCCACGCAGGTGCCGCATCAGGTCGACGATCCGGTGCAGCTCGTCCGCCTCGAACGCGAGCATCCACTCGTAGTCGCCCAACGCGAACGACGCGACGGTGTTGGCGCGCACGTCCGGGTAGTCACGGGCCATCTGGCCGTGCTCGGCCAGCATCTTGCGGCGCTCGTCGTCCGGCAGCAGGTACCACTCGTAGGACCGGACGAACGGGTACACGCAGATGTACTTGCGTGCCTCCTCCCCGGCCAGGAACGCCGGGATGTGGCTCTTGTTGAACTCCGCGGGCCGGTGCAGGGCGACCTGGCTCCAGACCGGCGTGGACGCGCGGCCCAGCGTGGTGCGCCGCAGCCCGGTGTACGCCGCCTGCACCTGCTCGATCTCGGCGGCATGCCACCAGATCATGTAGTCGGCGTCCGCGCGCAAGCCCGCCACGTCGTACACGCCGCGCACGATGACGCCCTTGCCTTCGAGCGCATCGAGGTAAGACTCCGCCTCAGTGGCGGCGGGCCCGCGGTCGTCGGGCAGTTTGCCCGGTTCGACCCGGAACACCGACCACATCGTGTACCGGATCGTGTCGTTGAGTTCGGAGTAGTTGAGGCGAGCCATGCCTACATCGTGGCACGGGCCAACGGCTGCTTGCTCAGGACGTACTCCACCAATGTGACCAGGACCTCCTTGGCCGACTCCCGGTCGCGCGCGTCGCACATGGCCAGCGGCACGTCCGGCCCGACGTCCAGTGCCTCGCGCACCTCCTTGAGGTCGTAGCGGGTGGCGCCGTCGAAGCAGTTCACCGCGATCACGAACGGCACCCCGCGCTTCTCGAAGAAGTCGATCGACGGGAAGCACGTCTCCAGCCGCCGGGTGTCGGCCAGCACGACCGCGCCGAGCGCGCCGAACGCCAGCTCGTCCCACATGAACCAGAACCGGCCCTGCCCCGGCGTGCCGAACAGGTACAGGATCACCTGCTGGTTGAGCGTGATCCGGCCGAAGTCCAGCGCGACCGTGGTGGTCCGCTTGTTCTCGATGCCCGCGAGGTCGTCGACGCCGACGCCGGCCTCGGTGAGCAGTTCCTCGGTCGACATCGGCGCGATCTCGCTGACGGCACCGACCATCGTGGTCTTGCCGGCGCCGAACCCGCCCGCGATCAGGATCTTGACCGCGCGCGGCATCTCATCAGAGCCGTCGGACACCATCGAGCACCGCCTGCAGTAGTTTCATGTCGGGAACCCTGACATCGCGTGTGGGGTTGCGGGCTATTACTTCCCGCAGGTCGATCAAGTCGGACACGAGGATCTTGACCACCACGATGGGCACGTCGAGGCGGGCGGCGAGCTCGGCGATCGACAGCGGCTGATGGCACAGTTCCAGGATCGCCACGTAGTCGGCGTCCAGGGTCACCGTGTCGATTTCGTCCTTCGCCGCGACCACAAGCGTGATCATGTTCAGATCACTGTTCGCCGGCCGGGTCCGCCCGCGCGTCATCGCGTAGGGACGGACCAGCGGACCGGCCTCGTCGTCCACCCAGTTGTCGCGGCCGGCCGTCATGACGTCGGCACGCCGAGGTGTTCCACGCGGGGCTGGGCGTTGAGCACCGAACCGACCTGTTTGACCAGCAGGTTCATCTCGTACGCGATCAGGCCGACGTCCGCGTCCTCCTCGCCGAGGACGGCAAGGCACGTGCCCTGGCCCGCCGCGGTGACGAACAGGAACGCGTGCTCCATCTCCACGATGGTCTGCCGCACCTTGCCGCCGCCGAACTGCCGTCCAGTGCCCCGCGCCAGGCTCTGGAAGGCCGAGGCCACCGCGGAGAGGTGCTCCCCGTCCTCTTTGGACAAAGCGGCCGACCGGCCGACGAGCAGGCCGTCCGCCGACAGCACCACCGCGTGCCGGGCGCCGACGACCCGGCCGATCAGATCCTCGAGCAGCCAGTCGAGATCTGCCCCGGAGTTCGCCTTCATCATTCAGTTCTCCCCTACTGATCCTCGTCACGTGCGCGCCTGGTCTGCTGCTGGAAGGCCGACATGATGGAGCGGACCTCCTCCGGCGACCGGCCACCACCGGGATCCTCGTCGTCCAGCCGCATCGGTGAGGTCTCTCTGAGCTGTGGCGCCAGGCTGGCCTGCCTGCGGCGGCGCGGCAACGCCGGTTTCTCCGGCGTGCCGGTGTCGTACGCGACCGGGTCCATCGGCATGGGCGGGATCCCCGGCGCGGTCTGCTGCCCGAACGGATTCTGCACGGGATCAACACTCGGCCCTGCCTGGTGTGGTTCACCACCCAGCGGCTCCGCGATGTCTTCTTGTGGCCACACCGGCTCCGGCTCCTCCCGTTCCCGCACCTGCGTCCCGGCCGTCGCGGTGCTCTCGGAGGCCGGCTGGAACAGTGATACCCGGAACGGCAGCACGTCATCGACGTAGTCCTGATCGGGCGACGCGGACCGTGCCGAGGGCACCGGTTCGAACACCGTGGTGTCGTCCTGGTCGGCGTCGACCAGCAACGTCGCCGGGATCAGCACGATCGCCCTGGTGCCGCCGTAGGAGGACGAGCGCAGCTCGACCTTGATGCCGTGCCGGGCCGCGAGCCGCGCGACCACGAACAGGCCGAGCCGCGGGTCGCCCTTCAGCGCCATCGACTCGAAGTCCGGCGGGTCTGCCAGCACGATGTTGTGCCGCTGGCGTTCCTCGTCGCTCATGCCGAGGCCGTTGTCCTCGACCTCCACCACG
Organism: Kibdelosporangium persicum; assembly: GCF_013280595.1. Classification (GTDB taxonomy): domain Bacteria; phylum Actinomycetota; class Actinomycetes; order Mycobacteriales; family Pseudonocardiaceae; genus Kibdelosporangium; species Kibdelosporangium persicum. Next base: position 90,274 of record NZ_JAAATY010000020.1, on the reverse strand, counting down.
ATGCCCTTGGCCGCCGGTTCCCCGGACAGCCGCACCTGGGCCTGTGGCGGCGAGAACGACGTCGCGTTGTCCAGCAGCTCGGCGAGCAGGTGCATGGTGTCCGCGACGGCGGAGCCGACCAGTGACACCCGGGGCACGCCTTGCAGGCGGATTCGCTTGTACTGGGTGGTCTCGGCGACCGCGCCGCGCAGGATGTCGGCCAGCAGCACCGGTTTGCGCCACGCGCGGCCCGGCTGCTGCCCGCCGAGGATGATCAGGTTCTCGGCGTTGCGCCGGGCACGGGTGGCCAGGTGGTCCAGCGTGAACAGCGCCTCCAGCTGCTGCGGGTCCTCCTGCTCCCGTTCGAGCTTGTCCAGGATCTTCAGCTGCCGGTGCACCAGCGCCTGGCTGCGGTGCGCGATGCCGAGGAACACGTTGCGCACACCGGCACGGGCCTGCGACTCCTGCACCGCGGCTTCGACCGCGGTGGCGTGCGCGGCGTTGAAGGCCCTGGCGACCTGGCCGATCTCGTCCTTGCCGAAGTCCAGCGCGGGCAGCTCGGTGGTCACGTCCACCTGCCCGCCGCCGCGCAGCCGCTCCACGATCGGCGGCAGCTTCTCCACGGCCAGGTCCAGCGTCTCGTACCGCAGCTTGGTCAGCCTGCGCGCGGTGGACCGCATGATCCGCATCGCGGCGATGATCGTGACCAGGGCGACGAGCAACGCGATCACGCTGCCGACGATCGCCTGGGTCAGGCTGGTGCCGGACTTCTCGTCGGCCAGCCTGGCCGAGTCGGCGAACTGGATGACGCCCAGCTGTTCCAGTCCGGCGTAGACCTTCCCGGTGACGTCCCGCCATTCCTGGTCACTCACCGGGGGCGCCGCGAGCTGCCCGTCCGCCCGGGTGCGGCCGGTCACGACGGTCCACGGACCTTGATCGATCAACAGGTCCTCGGCGGCGATCAGCCTTTTCCACTCGTCGCTCGCACGTATTGCCTGGTAGGCGGACCGCACCTGGTCCGAACTGTTTTGTGTGGACAATTCGAGCTGCTGCCGATAAGCACCGGTCAGCCGGGCGAATTCGGCGTGGTCGGCTTGATTCAGTACGCCGGTCGCAATAGCGCCGCCGGCGACCGTGCCCGCCCGCGACATCAGGTCCGCGCCGCGGAACAGCTGAGTCACCTGGACACCGCTGAACGCGGTCTGCTGATCCGGCACCGCGCGCGCCATCGTCTCGAAAACTGTCATGCTGACGTCGGCGACTTTGTTGTAAAAACCGTACAATTCCGGCCGCGTGATCGCCTTGGTGTCGGCCTGCCGTCGGATGTCGACCAGTTCGTCCAGCGCCCCGGTGAAGTCGCGGTAGCGGTCCCGCACCTCCTGCGGCGAGTCCGCCAGCAGCGGCTCGACCAGTTCCCGGACCTCGCGCACGGACTGGTCGGTCTGGTTGCGCCGGTCGGCAAGTTCGGCCCCGGACCCCGCCGTCGAGAGGCTCTGCGCGCGTTCCGCCTGCACGGCGGCGAGCGCGCGGACCGCCTTGGGCATGGTCTCCTGCATGGCTTCGCTGACCGCGCGTAAGTAGATCGCGTCGTAGAGCCGGGGCAGGCTGACGGCCACCCACATCACGACGAGCGCGACCGCCGAAAACACCACCACGGCGGTGAGTCGCGTCCGGATAGAGCCGTGGCCCTGGTGCCGGTCACCCAGAAATCTCACGATACTCCACCGGTGTCGAATACTTTTCGAATAAAGCGGGACACCCGTAAGAGATCGACACCGACCCCTTTTAGTGAGTCACCCGAGAAACGACCGCAACGGAGCCGCACTGTAGCACAGGCGGTTACTCACCCACTAGGCCACTCGGCGGACTAATTTCGCCCGATCGCGACGCCAGGTAAGCGCCAATCGCCGATGCCGCGGCATCGGCGGAGTCGATGGTCGCGGGGATACCCACGCCGCGCAAAGTGGCGCCGGCGACCGCGAGACCAGGCATTCTCCCGACCGCGTCGGTGATCGCGGCGACGGCGGCGGTGTGCTCGACCCCGTACTGCGGCAGCCCGCCACCCCAACGGGTCACGATTCGCTCGACCGGCGGAACATCGACTCCGGTGAGTTCCCTCAGGTCGGACAGCACCGCGGCGACCAGTTCGTCGTCGTCCCGGTGCAGGGTCTCCGTCTCACCGTACCGGCCGACCGAGGCCCGCAGCTGCACCGGCGCACCGTCCGGACGTCCCCATTTCCGGCTGGTGAAAGTGAAAGCCTTGGCTGTGAACGGAGTTCCGTCCGCATGCCGCTCCCCCACGGCCAGCAGCACACCCGTCGCCTCGGGCAGGACGGCATCCGGCGGCAACGCCAGGCTCACCACCGCCATGGACGCCACCTCCACGCGCCCGTAAGCCGCGGAAGCACGGGGCACCACGGGTTCCAGCAGCTTGCGGGCGGACGGCGCGGGCACGGCCAGGATCACCGCGTCGGCGTCCAGGAACTCCGGCGCCGCCGCGCTGCCGATCTCCAGCCGCCAGCCCCGCCGGGTTCTGCTCAGCGCCCTGACCGGCAGGCCGAGGCGAATTGTCGCCAACGACCGCCGGGCCAGTTCGTCCACCAGACGGGCCATCCCGCCGCGCAGCGCGCCGAACACCGGCGGCCGTGGGCCGTCCGGCGGCGGTCCGAGGACGCGGTCGACCGCCTCGGTCAGCGTCTGTTCCTTGGCCACGAGCGGAGCCATCGTGGCGCGCAGCCCGAGCATGTCCGCGCGGCCCGCGTACACACCGCCGAGCAACGGCTCGACCAGCCGGTCGACGAGCTCGCGACCGAAGCGTTCGCCGATCACCTGTCCCACCGAGACGTCCGGAGCCGTCGGGTCGGCGTCGACATGCAGCGGTGGCAGGTTTCTTTCGCCCGCGACCTTCGCCGTGCCCGCCGGGGACAGCAGGTCCCGTACCTCGTCGGCGTTCGCGGGCAGGCCGAGGAACGTCCGCCTGGGCAGGGCGACCGTGCGTCCGCCTGCGTGCACGGTCGCGGCCGACAACACCGGGTGCACCAGTTCACCGCCCAGGCCGAGGTCCTCGACCAGGCGGACCGCCGCGGGATTGCGGGTGACGAACGCCTCGGCGCCGACGTCGATCGAGACGCCCGCGAGGTCCCGGGTCCGCAGCTTGCCACCGAGCCGCCCGGCGGACTCGATGATCGTGATCTCGACGTCCTGGCGCAGCGTGCGCAGCCGGTAGGCGGCGGCCAGTCCGGCGATGCCGCCGCCGACGACCACGACCTTCTCCGGGTGGTTCCGCCCAGCGGTCATCTGCCCGGCAGTCGTTTGCCCGGCCATCAGCGGATGCTGTGGACCAGCTCGACGACCCTGGTCAGCACGTTCGGGTCGGTCTCCGGCATGACGCCGTGACCGAGGTTGAACACGTGGCCCGCGGCGGCTTCGCCCTCCGCGACGATCCGCCGGACCTCACGCTCGACCACGTCCCAGCCCGCGAACAGCACCGCCGGGTCCAGGTTTCCCTGCACGACGGGTCTCGGCGCGTCCGGCGCGGCGGCTTCGAGCCTGCGCACGGCCTCGTCCAGCGGCAACCGCCAGTCCACGCCGACGACGTCCGCGCCGGCCTCGCGCATCGCGGGCAGCAACTCGGCCGTGCCGACACCGAAGTGGATCCGCGGCACACCGGCGGGCGCCAGCCCGGTCAGCACCCGCTGGGAGTGCGGGAACACGAACTCCCGATAGTCCCTTTCGGACAGTGCGCCTGCCCAGGAGTCGAACAGCTGGACGGCGTCGACGCCGGCGTCGAGCTGGATCCTGAGGAATGTCAGGGTGTAGTCGGCGATCCTGCCCAGCAGCGCGTGCCAGACGTCCGGCCGGGCCTTCATCAGCGCCTTGGTCCGCTCGTGGTGCCTGCTCGGGCCGCCCTCGATCAGGTAGGACGCGAGGGTGAAGGGCGCACCGGCGAAGCCGATCAGCGGCACGTCGCCGAGTTCCCGGACCAGGATGCCCACCGCCTCGGCGACCGGGTCCAGGCTGGCCGGGTCCAGCTCCGGCAGCGCGTTGACGCCGTCCTCGTCGCGCACCGGATCAGCCACCACGGGCCCGGTGCCCGGCACGATGTCCAGGTCGATCCCGGCGGCCTTCAGCGGCACGACGATGTCGCTGAACAGAATCGCGCCGTCGACGCCGTGCCGCCGGACCGGTTGCAGGGTGACCTCGGCGACCATGTCCGGTGTGAAGCACGCCGTCAGCATCGGCACGCCTTCACGCAGCTTGCGGTACTCCGGCAACGAACGTCCCGCCTGCCGCATGAACCACACAGGCGTGTGCTGGGGCGCCTGACCGCGCGCGGCGGCGAGCAAAGGAGCGTTGGTCAGGTCCCGCCTGAGGGGCGACGCGGGCGATACGGCTGTCACCCGTCCCATGTTTCCACGGCTCGATTCCCCGGCGCCGGTCGACTCGTTCGCGCGTCCCCAGGCCGACGGATGATCGATTTGCCCACCCAACGTATGCGGTGTTCCTCGGCGCGCCATCCAGGCTCACTGACTCGGGTGGTCCTACAGTTACCTGTCGTGACTGCGTCCAAGGCTCCCGAGGCTCCCGAGGTCTTTCGCCAGGCCGTCGCGGCGCTGCGGTCGGTCCGGCCGCGACGCGAGGTCCAGCTGGAGGAGGTCCGTCCGCCGCAACGGCTGGCGCCGTGGGCCTTCGCGATCACCGCCGAGGTCAACGGTCCCGCCGAGGTGCTGGCCACCGGACGACTCGTGCTGCTGCACGACCCCGACGGCCAGGAAGCCTGGGACGGCGTGCTCAGAGTGGTCACGTACGTGCGGGCCGAACTGGACGCGGAGCTGGCCTCCGATCCGTTGCTGCCTGCCGTGGGCTGGTCCTGGCTGACCGACGCGCTGGAGGCCTCCGGGGCCAGGTTCGGCGCGCTGGGCGGGACCGTGACCGAGACCTCGTCCGCCCGGTTCGGCGACATCGCCGGGCCCGCCCGGACCGACGACCTGGAACTGCGTGCCTCGTGGACACCCCGCACGGCGGAGCTGCGGCCGCACGGCGAGGCCTTCTGCGACCTCCTGGCCAGCGTGGTGGGGCTGCCGCCGGTCGGGGTGACCCTCTTCAAGGGCTAACGTTCCGCTGCCTCTTCCGTCGCCCGCAGCACGCGCAGGGCGTTGCGGCCCGCCAGCTTCGCGCAGTCCTCCTCGCTCCAGCCGCGGTCGAGCAGCGCGCCGAACAGGACCGGGTAGGTGGAGACGTCCTCGAGCCCGACGGGCAACGAACCGACGCCGTCGTAGTCGCCGCCGATGCCGATGTGATCGATTCCGGCGACCTCGCGGGCGTGCTCGACGTGCGCCACGACTTCGTCCAGGGTCGCCACCGGCTCGGGCGGGCCGTCCCACCTCTCGGCGAACTTGCCCCGCACCTCCAAGTCCCGGTGGTCCAGGCCTTCCGCGCCCATCGCGTTCTGAAGCGCTTCATCCCACTCGGCCAATGCAGGCGATACAAATCGGGGCACGAACGTGATCATGCACACACCGCCGTTGGCGGGCAGCGACTCGAGGACGTCGTCCGGGACGTTGCGCGGATGGTCGTTGACCGCCCGGCAGGAGGAGTGGGTGAACACGACGGGCGCCTGTGACGTCTCGATCGCGTCCCGCATGGTCGCCGGGGCGACGTGGGAGAGGTCCACCATCATCCCGATCCGGTTCATCTCGCGGACGACCTCGCGGCCGAAATCCGTCAGCCCGTTGTGCACCGGGTCGTCCGTCGCGGAGTCCGCCCACGGCGTGTTGAGGTTGTGCGTGAGCGTCATGTACCGGACTCCGAGCCGCCGCAAGGCCGCCAGGACACCCAGCGACCCGGCGATGCAGTGACCGCCTTCCGCGCCCAGCATCGAGGCGATCCTGCCTGCTCGGAAGGCCTCTTCGGCTTCGTCGGCGGTCGTGGCGATAGTCAGGTCGCCGGGGTAACGTTCCGCCAGCCGGTACACGATCTCGATCTGCTCGAGCACGGCGGTGACCGCGGAATGGCCCTCGAACTGACACGGCACGTACACCGACCAGAACTGCAACCCGACGCCACCGCGGCGCAGCCGGGGCAGGTCGGTATGCAACCCCGGTTGCGCAACTGTCAGATCGGTCGAGCCGACCGCGGCGGCCGGGTCCGGACCGGCGATCGCGCGCAGCGCCCACGGCAGGTCGTTGTGACCGTCAGCCAATTGGGTCGTTCGGAGAAGGGCCACCGCACGGTCGAATCCTGCGGACTTCATTACCCATGACCTCGTTCCATCGCGTTGGGGCTTGCTTCCGTTACGTCACCAATACCGGAGTCACCTGATCGTGTGACAACAGGTCCAGAAAGTCACAACCCGATCGGATACATACCCGATTGATCGTCCCGTTGACCCGCTTGGGCGGCTAGGCTGCCCTCGTCGACACCACTTTCGGTCCATCAGCGGCGCGGCTGATTGGCGGAAAGTCCCGGTGCCGGTCGGGGGGCACGACCGACTCCAGGGAGGTAGTGACGTGGCTGCCGTCGGCTTAGGTCAGGCCGTTCGAACCACGCCAGCCGGCGCGTTGCCGGCGAACATGGTCCCGCACCCGCGGGAAGAGTTGTTCTCGGTGTTGGTGGTCGATGACCATCCGCTTTTGAGGGAGGCGATAGCTGCCCGGTTGACCCAGATGGGCGCGGGCACGGTGCACGAGGCCGCTTCGGTGGCCGAGGCGAGGGCACGGGCGCTGGCCACAGGGCCATGCGACCTGGCGATCCTCGACCTCGGGCTGCCCGACGGCTCGGGCATCGAGTTGGTTACGGAACTCCGTAGCCACGGGTGGCCCAGGATCGTGGTGCTGGCGTCGTCCGACGACCCGTACGCCGTGCGTTCGGCCTTCCAGGCAGGGGCCCAGGCCTACCTGCTGAAGTCCGCATCGCCGGTGGTGGTGACCGACGGAGTGCGGCGAGTGCTCGAGGGCGGCGTCTACGCCGACCCGAGTGTGGCTCCCGTGCTCGCGACGGGCACGCGGGTTCCGGGGACCGACAACACACCGCGTGAGCTGTCCGCTCGCGAGGTTGAGGTGCTGCAATTGGTCGCCGATGGCCAGAGCAACAAGGAGATCGGCGAGGCGCTCAACCTGTCCGCACTCACCGTCAAGAGCCACCTGTCGCGCATCGGCAGGAAGCTCGGGACCGGTGACCGGGCCCAGATGGTCGCGCTGGCCATGCGTGCCGGCGTGATCCGCTGAAACGCTGTTCGCCCGAAAACGTGCGATCGGCGGGTGACCCTGACGTAGGGTTTCCCGCCGTGAGCACACCCGGAAATCCCCCCAGCGACCAGCCGGAGCCAATTCCTCTGGTCGAGCCAGCGGGTGGTACGCCACCTGTGGTGACCCAGCCGGCAGAGCTGCGGCGCGCGGCCGCAGCTCTGGCGGCGGGTGATGGGCCGGTCGCGATCGACACCGAGCGCGCGTCCGGATATCGGTACTCACAACGGGCGTACCTGGTTCAGCTGCGCCGCGAGGGCGCAGGCACCTACCTGGTCGACCCGGTCGCGTTGAACGACGAGGTCGACCCGCTGATCGAGGCACTCGACGGCACGGAGTGGGTGCTGCACGCGGCATCGCAGGATCTGCCGTGCCTGGCGGAGCTGGGCCTGCGACCGGGCAAGCTGTTCGACACCGAGCTGGCCGGACGGCTGGCCGGGTTCGACCGGGTCGCGCTCGGCACACTGGTCGAGCGGGTGCTGGGCTACCGGCTCGAGAAGGGCCACGGCGCCGCCGACTGGTCGCGTCGTCCCCTCCCCCGTGAGTGGCTGAACTACGCGGCGCTGGACGTCGAACTGCTCGTGCCGCTGCGCGACGCCCTCGAAGCCGAACTCGCGTCCCAGGGCAAGCTGGACTGGGCGCTGCAGGAATTCGAGGCCCTCAGGGACGCTCCGACGCCGGAGCCCCGTAAGGAGCCATGGCGGCGCACTTCCGGCATCCACCGGGCTCGTGGGGCCCGTGCCCTCGCGTTCGTCCGGGCCTTGTGGGAAGTCCGCGACACCATCGCTCGTGAGCGGGACGTCGCCCCAGGCCGCGTCCTGCCGGACAGCGCGATCGTCGACGCCGCCGTCGCGGCCCCGCTGGACGAAACGGCGTTGGTGAAGCTCCCCGTCTTCCGTGGCCGGTCGCAACGGCGCCTGGCGGGCACGTGGGCGCGTGCGTTGAAGGCCGCCGCCCAGTTGCCCCGCAACGAGCTTCCCGACCCGTCCCCGCAGCAGGACGGCCCTCCGCCGCCGAACCGGTGGGCGGACAAGGACCCGGCGGCCGCCGCCCGGTTGTCCGCGGCCCGCGCCGGCCTCTCGGCCTTGGCCGAGACACTGCGCCTGCCGGTGGAGAACATGGTCCAGCCCGACCTCGTCCGCCGAATCTGCTGGACTCCCCCGGCCGCCATCGACGTCGACGGCACGGCCGCGGCTTTGCGGGCGGGCGGAGCGCGTGAATGGCAGGTCGAGCTGGTGGCGGAGCTGCTGAGCAAGGCCCTGCACGCGACTCCGCCAGCCGCCGAGTAACAGGCTTTCGATCAGCCTCCGACGCCACCCTGTGCCCGCGGCTCAATCCATGCCGCGGGCACAGACGCGGCGCCCAGCCCGTCCAACACGGTCAGCCCCCGCAACCGATCCCGCGGCTCAGCCCACACGCAGGCCCGAGCTCGGGCCCACCCTCCCACGCGACCAGCATTGGTGCCTGCGGCTTCAGCCCATGCCGCGAGCCCAAGCTCGGCGCTCAGCTCCTCACGCGACCAGCCGGAACAGCTCGAACCGACGATCCTCGCGTGCATCCTCCGGGCCGTGCTCGCCCCCTGGCCTCCCCCGGCACGCCGACCCTGGAACCGCTCCCAGCGCGTCACGGACCTCTGCCCGCCCGCATGGGGGACCCCTGATTTCAGGCTATTCGCATCCGGGCGGGGGACGGAAGCCTGGCCGAATGGCACCTGTGGACAACTCCTGCCTGTGGACAACTCGGGCGTCGGCGACCGCGCTCGTGCCGTTTTTGTCGGGGCTCGTCAGTAGCGTGGATTCCGGGGGCCGGAGGCCGCGCCCAGCGGCCAGACCGTGACACACACGACAGGGGGACCACTGTAGTTACCGACGGGTAACAAGGACTAGAGTTGAGGCCACGGCCGCCCCTACCGGCGGGTAACCCAGAGACACGAGGGAGGACTTGCCGTGGCCGCACCAGCACCTACCAGTGCTGCGCGAGCCCTTCGCAACGTCGTCTTCGTCGACGGCGTACGCACGCCGTTCGGCAAGGCGGGCAAGAAGGGCATCTACGCCGAGACCCGCGCGGACGACCTGGTCGTCAAGGTCATCCGCGAACTGCTGCGCAGGCACCCCCAGCTGCCGCCGGAGCGCGTGGACGAGGTCGCGATCGCCGCGACCACCCAGATCGGCGACCAGGGCCTGACCATCGGCCGGACCGCCGCGCTGCTGGCCGGTCTGCCGAAGTCGGTGCCCGGCTTCGCGATCGACCGGATGTGCGCGGGCGCCATGACCGCCGTGACCACCACCGCGAGCGGTATCGCCTTCGGTGCGTACGACGTCGCCATCGCCGGCGGCGTCGAGCACATGGGCCGCCACCCGATGGGCGAGGGCGTCGACCCGAACCCGCGGTTCCTCGCCGACAAGCTGGTCGACCCGTCCGCGCTCGTGATGGGCCAGACCGCCGAGAACCTGCACGACCGCTTCCCGCACCTGACCAAGGAGCGCGCGGACAAGTTCGCCGCCGCGTCCCAGGAGAAGTACGCCGAGGCCGTGAAGACCGGCAAGATCGGCCCGGAGTTCGTGCCTGTCGCGACCCGCTCCGCCGAGCTGGGCTGGGGCCTGGCGACCGAGGACGAGCCGCCTCGCCCCGGCACCACCGTCGAAGCGCTGGCGGAGCTCAAGACGCCGTTCCGTCCGCACGGCCGGGTCACCGCGGGCAACGCGGCCGGTCTGAACGACGGCGCCACCGGCGCGCTGCTGGCTGACGAGGAGACCGCGCGCGAGCTCGGCCTGCCGATCGGCATGCGCCTCGTCGGCTACGCCTTCGCGGGCGTCGAGCCCGAGGTGATGGGCGTCGGCCCGGTCCCCGCGACCGAGAAGGCGCTCAGGAAGGCCGGGCTGAGCATCGAGGACATCGGCCTGTTCGAGATCAACGAGGCGTTCGCCGTGCAGGTACTGGCGTTCCTCGACCACTTCGGCATCGCCGACGACGACCCGCGGGTGAACAAGTGGGGCGGCGCGATCGCCACCGGCCACCCGCTCGCCTCGTCCGGCGTGCGGCTGATGACGCAGCTTTCCCGCCAGTTCGCCGAGCACCCCGAGGTGCGCTACGGCATCACCACCATGTGCATCGGTATCGGCATGGGTGGCACCGTGATCTGGGAGAATCCCCACTGGAGCGGCAAGTGACCGACGAAGTTGTGACCCACGCCCACACCCGCACCATCCGGGTTCCCGGCCTGGCCAAGCCGGTCGCGTTGATCACCTTGGACAACGGCTTCGACCACACCAAGCCGAACACGTTCGGCCGCGCAGGCCTCGCCAGCCTCGACGCCGCGTTCGACGCGGCCGTGCAGGCCGACCCGGCCGCGATCGCGGTCACCGGCAAGCCGTTCATCTTCGCCGTCGGCGCGGACCTGACCGGTGTCGGCCAGGTCACCGACCGCGAGACGGCACTGGAGATCGGCAAGCAGGGGCACGACGTGTTCCGCAAGTTCACCGACTCCAAAGTGCCGACGTTCGCGTTCGTCAACGGCGCGGTGATGGGTGGCGGCCTGGAGCTCGCGCTGTCCTGCCACTACCGGACCATCGCGTCGAACGTGGCCGCGATCGCCCTGCCGGAGTGCTTCCTCGGTCTGTTCCCGGGCTGGGGCGGCACACAGCTGCTGCCGAACCTGATCGGCGCGGACCGCGCGGTGACCGTGATCATCGAGAACGCGTTGAACCAGAACAAGATGCTCAAGCCGAAGCAGGCGCTCGAGCTGGGCATCGCGGACGTGCTGCTGGACTCGCCGGACTACTTCGAGCAGTCGCTGCTGTGGCTGGCCGACGTGGTCAACGGCAAGACCACCGTGCAGCGCCCGGAGATCGACCGCGGCGAGGCATGGGACGCGGCCATCGCCCGCGCCCGCGCCATCGTGGAAGGCAAGACCCACGGCGCCGCCCCCGGTCCGGCCAAGGCCGTCGAGTTGCTGGAGTTGGCCCGGCACAACGACTTGGACCGTGGCTACGCGGCCGAGACCGAGGCGCTGGCGGACGTCGTGATGAGCGACGAACTGCGCGCCGGCCTGTACTCGTTCAACCTCGTGCAGAAGCGCGCCCGGCGCCCGGCGGGCGCGCCGGACAAGTCGCTGGCCCGTCCGGTGACCAAGGTCGGCATCGTCGGGGCGGGCCTGATGGCGTCCCAGATGGCACTGCTGTTCGCCCGCCGCCTGCACGTTCCCGTGGTGCTCACGGACATCGACCAGGCGCGTGTGGACAAGGGCGTCGGCTACGTGCACACCGAGGTCGACAAGCTGCAGGGCAAGAAGCGGATCTCGCCGGACGAGGCGAACCGGGTGAAGGCCCTGGTGTCCGGTTCGCTGGACAAGGCGGCGTTCGCCGACGCCGACTTCGTCATCGAGGCCGTCTTCGAGGACCTGGAAGTCAAGCGGCAGGTCTTCGCCGAGGTCGAGGAGCACGTCTCGGCCGAGTGCGTGCTGGCGACCAACACCTCCTCACTGTCCATCACGGACATGGCGGCCAAGCTCCGGCACCCGGAGCGCGTGGTGGGCTTCCACTTCTTCAACCCGGTCGCGGTCATGCCGCTGCTGGAGATCATCCGCGCCGACCGGACCGACGACGCCACCCTGGCGACGGCGTTCAAGGTCGGCAAGGACCTGAAGAAGTCGTCGGTCCTGGTCAAGGACGCGCCCGCGTTCGTGGTCAACCGCCTGCTCACCCGCTTCCTCGGCGAGATCACCGCGGCACTGGACGAGGGCACGCCGTTCGACGTGGCCGACCACGCGCTCGACCCACTCGGCCTGCCGATGACGCCGATGATCCTGCTGCAACTGGTCGGCCCGGCCGTGGGCCTGCACGTCGCCGAGATCATGCACAACGCGTTCCCCGACCGCTTCGGCGTCAGCGAGAACATGAAGCGCTTCGTCGAAGCGGGCAAGACCGCGGTGTGGCAATGGGACGCGCAGGGCAACCAGACCCTCGACCCGGAGGTCGCGGCGCTCTGGCAGGCCGGTGACTCCCCGTCCACCTCGCAGCAGCTGCTCGACCGCACCCTGGCCGCACTGGCCGACGAGGTCCGCCGCATGCTCGACGAGGGCGTCGTCGCCGAGGCACAGGACATCGACCTGTGCCTGATCCTCGGCGCCGGCTGGCCGTTCTGGCTCGGCGGGATCACGCCTTACCTCGACCGCAGCGGCGTTTCGGAGCGCGTCACGGGCAAGCGGTTCCTTGAGCCCGGGGTGGCGAGCGTTCCCCGCTAGTCCTGTCAGGTGGCCCCTGCCCCGTCAGGGGCCACCTGCCGACTGCGCGTCGGCAGAGGCCGAGCCACGCATGTGGACGCCTGCCGAGCGCCCCCGTGTGATCGCGGTTGGCTGCCAGGCTTTTCCGCGGTTCGTCGCTGCCCCGAGGCACCGCTCATATCTGCCCTCCACCGGGCCATGCCCGTACTGGTTCCCTGTCAGGTCGTGCGCCATCCGGCGGCCATCTTGTGGCCATGTCGGACACATAACGTCCGGCTCATGAGGTCCTCCCGGAGACGATTCTTCATCCTGGGCGCGGCGGTGGCCGGTACTTCCCTGGCCGCCGCGCCGCCGGTTTCGGCTGACATCACCAGTGAGCTGGGCCGGTTGCTCGGCCGCACCCGGTACCGCTGGCTCGTCGGCGATCACCACACGCACACGCAGTACTCGTATGACGCGATGTACACCGTGGACAATGTCGTGTCGGGCGCCCGGCTGCATGGTGCCGACTGGCTGGTGATCACCGACCACGGTTATCCCGCGCACGAGAAGTCCTCGGTCGAGCCGACCAATGTGGACGTCCGCGCCGCACGCCGGAAACATCGCGATGTCCTGTTGTGGCAGGGCATCGAGTGGAACGTGCCCGGCGCCGAGCACGCCACCGTCTTCTTCGCGCCCGGCGCGGACGAAGCGACGCTGCTGCGCACGTTCGAGCGCACGTACGACTCCCGCCTGACTGACTCCGGCTCGGGATCGGCCGAGAACGAAGCCAAGGCGATCGCAGCGGTGCGGTGGCTACGGCAGAACACGCGCGACCCGATCGTCGTCGTGAACCACCCCAGCCGGAACGGCCGCGTCGCCCCGCACGAGCTGCGGGCCTTACGCGACACCGGCCTCGCCATCGGGATGGAAGGCGCCCCCGGCGCGCAGGCCGACGGTTTCCCGAAACCTGACGGGAATGGCGGCGCACGCGGCGGCTACGTCAACAACCCCGGTACCGACTCGTGGCCCGGATATCCAGCCGAGGCCTACCGCACCTACGGCGGGTTCGACTGGATGACCGCGAAGCTGGGCGGCATCTGGGACTCCCTTCTCGCTGAGGGCAAAGGCTTCTGGATCACCAGCAACTCCGACTCCCACTACAACAGGGGCGACGTGCTGGCCCGGCCGGCCGTGCCCGGTGATTACTACGACAAGACCGGGAAGTATCCGGACCCGGTCGATTCCGGCGTGCCCCACCTGCTCGCGCCCTACGCCGACTTCTACCCCGGCGAGTTCAGCCGCACCTATGCCGGCGCCACCGCACGGACCCACAGTGCCGTCGCGTCCGCCCTACGCGCCGGCCGCATCTGGGTCACCCATGGCGGTCTCGTCGACAACCTCGAAGTAGCCGTTCATGGCGATGGTCAGTCCGCCACGTACGGCGACCGCATCCGTGTCCGCCGGGGTTCGTCCGTCACTGTCGTCATCGCGGCCCGAATGGCCTGTCGTCCCAACGGAAGCGGTTCCATTCCCCAACTACGCCGTCTCGACCTGATCCAAGGCCTCATCACCGGAACCGCTTCACCGGATGCTGTGTCCGCCCCTGCGACCAGAGTAGCGCAATCTTTCCAGCCGCGCTGGTGGCCCGGGCACACCGTTTTGTTCCAGCACACCTTCCGCGACGTCCGCGCGCCTTTCTACGCACGTGTGCGCGGCACGGACGGTAACCGCCACGCCCCTGGCGGCATCGAGCCCGCGCCGGACGTGATCGGCGACTCCGATCCGTTCCAGGACCTGTGGTGCTACACCAACCCGGTGTTCGTCGACGTGTGGTGACGGCTCCTGGCGGGTACACCTGACCTGTGATCCGGATCGGGACCTCGGGTTGGCTGTACCCGCCGTGGCGAGGCGTGTTCTATCCAGAAGGCCTGCCGCACCGGCGGGAACTGGAGTACATCTCGCGCCAGGTCGACTCGGTCGAGATCAACGGTTCCTTCTACTCCCTGCAACGGCCGTCCAGCTACCGGCGCTGGGCCGCCGAGACGCCGGACGACTTCGTGTTCGCCGTGAAGGGCGGCCGGTTCATCACGCACATGAAGCGGCTCAGGGACGTCGAGACGCCGCTGGCCAACTTCTTCGCCTCCGGGATGCTGGCGCTGGAGCACAAGCTCGGGCCGGTCCTGTGGCAGTTCCCCGGCAACTTCCCGTTCGACGCCGGCCTGCTGTCCGGTTTCTTCGACCTGCTGCCACGGTCGACCACGCAGGCCGCGTCGCTGGCCGCACACCACGACTCGCGGCTGGACGGTCGCTCTTGGACCGAAGTGCCGGCGGACCGTCCGATCCGGCACGCCATCGAGGTCCGTCATCCCAGCTTCCTCGATCCGGCCTTTGTGGACCTGTTGCGCCGGAAGGACATCGCGCTCGTCGTCGCGGACACGGCGGGGAAGTTCCCGTATCTGGAAGACGTCACAACGGATTTCGCTTACGTCCGGCTGCACGGTGATGTCGAGCTGTACGCCAGCGGGTACTCCGACGAGGCGCTTGACATGTGGGCGGACAAGATCCGGCGGTGGAACACGGACGTGTACGTCTACTTCGACAACGACATCAAAGTGAAGGCCCCCGGTGACGCCATAGCGTTACGAAAACGCCTCCCGCTCAACACGATAGAGTGATCGATCCGGATTTCGCGGACACCGGCGCCCCGGACGCGGCAACCTGGAGCGGTGCGACCAACGGGTGGTCGCCGTCACCAAGGGGATCTCACATGTCGAAGCTTGTTCAGCGCGCCCTTTTCACCAGCCTGCTCACCGCGGGCACTGTGCTGTCGGCGGCACCCGCCGCGACGGCCGACGCCGTACCGAAGTGCGACCGGGGCGAATTCTGCGCCTGGCCCAAGGAGAACTACGCGGGTACCCCGGTCAGACTCACCCTGGAGACCGCCAATCCCGGCGAGTGTGTCTCGCTGGGTGGTGTGGTCGCCAAGTCACTCGCCAACCGCCTGACCAAGGATGTCACTGTCTACCAAGGAACAACCTGCTCGACCGAGGCGGAATTCACCACGTATCCCCGAGCCGGGACGTTCGTGCCCGACGCACCGTTCGTGGTGAAGGCCATCCAGATCTGGGAGTAGCCCCATGCCTGCCGCGACCCGCAAGTGGCGACACCTGAAGGTGTCCTTATAGGACTTCGAGCGCGAGTGACGGCCGCCCCTGTCGACTCGCCGACCATGACCACACCGATCACAGTTTGGCAGGGAGGTGCACTTCGACCGACAGGCCGCCCTCGGGCACGGGGTAGGCGCTGACCTGGCCGTGGTGGGCGATCACGACGGCTCGCACGATCGACAGGCCCAAGCCGGTGCCGGACTGGGCCGTGCGGTCGACACCGCCGCGGCGGAAGGGCTCGAAGAGTTCAGCGACGCGCGAGGCGTCGATGTGCGGGCCGGAGGAGCTCACGCGCAGCGTCGCCCACTCCGGGGTCGCTGACGTACGAACATCGATCCATCCGCCGTCCACGTTGTGACGGACCGCGTTCTCCAGGAGGTTACCGGCGACACGTTCCAGTAGTGCCGGGTCGCCGACCGCGGGCGCCGGAGCGGCATGGAAGGTCGGGATGATGCCGCGCGGCTCCGCCTCGGCACGGACACCGTGCCAGGCGGTGGCGACCGTGCTGGCCAGGTCGACGGGTTCGCGGACGCCCAGGCCCATGCCGTCGGTGCGGGCGAGCAGCAGCAGGGCGTCCACGAGCTGACCGGACCGCAGGGTGGCGGCGCGCACCACGCCTGCCATCCGGCGCAGTTCGGCGACGTCCGCGTCCGGGTCGGCGAGGGTGACGTCCAGTTCGGTGCGGATCACCGACAGCGGCGTGCGCAGTTCGTGGCTCGCGTTGGCCACGAAGCGGCGCTGTGACTCGAAAGCCGCCTGCAGGCGGGCGAGCATGGCGTCGAAGGTGTCGGCGAGTTCGGCGAGTTCGTCGCGTGGGCCTTCGTAGGCGATGCGGGAACCGAGGGACTCGGCGGACAGCCGGCGGGCGGTCGAGGTGACCTCCCGCAACGGCCGGAGGATCCGTCCGGTCAGAGTCCAGGAAAGGAGGGCCGCGGCAGCCACCACAGCGGCGAAGGCGAGGGAGCCGAAGATCAGGATGCGTTCACGGGTGTCTTCCTGGAGCACCTTGGCGAGTCGGGACGCGTCGACCTGCCTGCCGTTCACCACGACGGGCGTGTCCCCGGACAGGGTCGGCACGGAACCGACCGCGTCCCCGGCGAGCAACCAGCCGAGCCACAACAACATCGCACTGACGGCAGCGGCCAAACCGGTGGCCAGCAACGTGATACGGACTCGCAGGCTGAGCCCGCGCCGGGTGGTCACCCCGCTTCGGTACCGGCCACCGGGACCCGGTAGCCGGAGCCGACCACGGTGTCGATCAGACCGGGTTCGCCCAGCTTCTTGCGCAAGGTCATGACGGTCACGCGGACCGTGGTGGTGAACGGGTCGGCGTTCTCGTCCCAGACCCGTTCGAGCAGTTCCTCACTGCTCACCACGGACCCGCCCGCGGCCAGCAGGACCTCCAGGACGCCGAACTCCTTGCGGGTCAGCTCGACGGCGCGGCCCGCCCGGCTCACCGTGCGCTTGGCCGGGTCGAGCTCGAGGTCGCCGACGGTCAGCACCGGCGGGGTGGCCGGTGTGGCGCGGCGGGCCAGGGCACGCACGCGGGCGACCAGTTCGGGGAAGGCGAACGGCTTGGCCAGGTAGTCGTCCGCGCCGAGAGACAGGCCCTCGACGCGGTCCTCCACCGTGCCACTCGCGGTCAGCATTAACACACGGGTGAGCGCGCCGGAGGAGACGATCTCGCGGCACAGCTCGTCACCGGACATGCCGGGCAGGTCACGGTCCAGCACGACCACGTCGTACCGCGTGATCGTGGACTTCTCGTGCCCCGCGTCGCCGTCCAGCGCGACGTCGACGGCCATGCCCTCCCGGCGCAGGCCGCGCGCGATCGCCTCGGCCAGCGCCTCTTCGTCCTCGACTACCAGAACTCGCACGTGGTCAGTCCTTCGTGGACGCTCGAACTTCGGCGGCGGCCGGCTCACCGAGCCTGCCCGCGGCCCACTCGGTCACGCGCCTGGCCACGTTCTGCGCGGTCAGGCCCAGGTCGGCGAGCACCTCCGCACGGGTGCCGTGCTCGTGGAACTGTTGCGGCACACCAAGGTCGCGCAGCGGAACGTCCACCTCGGCGTCCCGCATCGCCGCGGCCAGCGCCCAGCCGAAACCGCCGTGCCTGCCGCCGTCCTCGATGGTCACGACCATCCGGTGCCGTGCGGCCATCTCGACGAGCACCGCGGGCACGGGAGTCACCCACCGCGGGTCGACGACCGTGACGCCGATGCCTTGGTCCGCGAGTCGTTCGGCGGCGGCCAGGCCGAGCTCGCCGAACACGCCGACCGCCACGAGGAGGATGTCCTCCCCCTCGGCTGGGCGGCGCAGGACGTCCACGCCGTCGACGTGGTCCACCGCCGGGATGTCCGGGCCGACCGCGGCCTTCGGGAACCGCAGCACGGTCGGGCCGTCGTCCACGTCGGTCGCTTCGCGCAGCAGCTCGGACAGTGTGGCGGCGTCCCGCGGCGCGCAGACCCGGATGCCCGGGATCGTGCCGAGGATCGACATGTCCCACATGCCGTGGTGGCTGGCGCCGTCCGGGCCGGTGATGCCCGCGCGGTCCAGCACGACGGTGACGGGCTGCTTGTGCAGCGCGACGTCCATCAGCAACTGGTCGAACGCCCGGTTCAGGAACGTCGCGTACACCGCGACCACCGGATGCAGGCCGCCCATGGCCAGGCCTGCGGCGGACGTCAGCGCGTGCTGCTCGGCGATGCCCACGTCGAAGCAGCGCCCGGGGAACCGGGCCGCGAACTTGTCCAGGCCGGTCGGGCCGAGCATCGCGGCGGTGATGGCCACGATGTCCTCACGGTCGGCGCCCAGCCGCAGCAGCTCCTCGGAGAACACCGACGACCAGGTCGCCTTCTTGGGCTTGACCGGCTCGCCGGTGACCGGATCCATCACGTCGATGCCGTGCATCTGGTCGGCCACGTGGTTCTCGGCGGGCGCGTAGCCGTTGCCCTTGCGGGTCGCCGCGTGCACCACGACGGGCCCGCCGTACTCCTTGGCCCGGCGCAGCGCGGCTTCCATGGCGTGCACGTCGTGCCCGTCGACCGGGCCGACGTACTTCAGGCCGAGGTCCTCGAACATCATCTGCGGGCTCAGCGCGTCCTTGATCCCGCGCTTGGCCGCGTGCAGCGCCGCGTAGACCGGCTTACCGACGACGGGGGTGTTCTGCAGCACGCGGCGGCCGCCTTCGAGCACCTTCTCGTAGCCAGGTTGCAGGCGCAGCGAGGCGAGGTGATTGGCCAGCCCACCGATGGTGGGGGCGTACGACCGCCCGTTGTCGTTGACCACGATCACGACGGGGCGCGTGCGGTCCGCGGCGATGTTGTTCAACGCCTCCCAGCACATGCCGCCCGTCAGCGCACCGTCCCCGACGATCGCGACCACGTGCCGACGCTGCGAGCGCAGCTGGAACGCCTTCGCCAGACCGTCGGCATAGGACAGTGCGGTGGAGGCGTGGCTGTTCTCCACCAGGTCGTGCTCGCTCTCCGCACGCGACGGATACCCGGACATGCCGCCGCGCTGGCGCAGCGTGTCGAACCCCGCGGCGCGCCCGGTCACGATCTTGTGCACGTAGCTCTGGTGCCCGGTGTCGAACACGATCGCGTCACTCGGCGAGTCGAACACCCGGTGCACCGCGAGGGTCAGCTCGACGACTCCCAGGTTGGGCCCGAGATGCCCACCGGTCCTGGCCACCTTTTCGACCAGGAACGAGCGGATCTCGCCGGCGAGCCGGACCACCTCCTCGTCGGTGAGGCGCTTCAAGTCGGTCGGCCCGTGCAGGTTCTCCAGCAGAGTCACTGCTTCCACCTCGTCTGAGTCGCTCCACTCCGTACTCGTCCGCCCGGCTTCCCGCCCCAACCGGCTTCCAGCCAGTCTACGGACGGCGCGGGAATACGGCCCGGGCGGCACGAACCTGGCCTTCCCGGCGGCCCGTAAGTTGTAAGGTCCCTGCAGGAACGCTGTGGTCAGGGAGGACCGGGGGAGATGAGCGTGCCAGAAGGTGATCAGCAGCAGCTGATCAGGCGGATCGGCCGGGCGCTACTCGGCGCGGCACCGCCGAACTGGAAGCAGATCCGCGCGGAGTACCGGTCGGCGGGCCGGCACATCGAGGTGGACGTGGCGGTCACGGGGGATGACGGCCAGCCGTTCCCGATCCGGCCGCCGATGGACGTGGTCGAACTGTTCGGCGAGTTGCGCACGGCGATGTACCGGCCGGGCAGAGGTACCTGGCTTTCCGGCGTCTACCTGCTGGATCACCCGTCGAAGTTCAGCGCGGAGTTCGAGCCGGACACCGAGCCGCGGTGGCGACGGGTGCCGCCGCCGATCGGTTTCCAGGACGAGCTGCGCCAGTTCCCCCGTGAGGATGCCCACATTCCGGAGTGGCTGCGGGCCCGCGCGGGCCTGCCGCCCGTGCCCGGCCCCGCGGGTGGGCCACCGATGTCTCCGCCCATGGGTCCGGCCGGGGCGCCCAGTGGCACTCCGCTGCCGCCGCACAGCCACGCCGCAGCCGGACCGGGCGGGCCGCTGAACACGCCGCCCAGCGGCACACCACTTCCACCGCCAGGCCACGCCGGGCCTCCAGGCGCGCCCTTCGCGCCTGGCGCCGCAGGTACGCCGCTTCAGCCGCCTGCCCACGGCGGACCACCCAGCACCCCACCCGGCGGCACACCGACTCCACCACCTGGCCAGGCCGCACCGACGCCACCAGGCACGCCACCTGGCAGCACACCACTTCCACCGCCAGGCGAAGCCGGTCCAACAGGCACGCCTTTCGCGCCCGGCGCCGCAGGCACACCGCTTCAGCCGCCCGCGCACGGCGGACCACCCAGCACCCCACCCGGCGGCACACCGACTCCACCTCCCGGCCACGCCGGACCGGCGGCACCAGGCGGCACGCCACATCCACCACCAAACGAAGCCGAACCAGCAGGCACGCCCTTCACACCCGGCACCACAGGCACACCGCCTCAACCGCCCGCGCACGGCGGACCACCCAGCACGCCGCCCGGCAGCACACCGACTCCACCACCTGGCCAGACCGGACCGGCGGCAGGATCACCAGCCACACCACTTCAACCGCCCCACAGTGCACCACCAGGTACTCCGCCTGGCGGCACGCCGCTGTCCCCACCTGGCCTCGGTATGCGGTTCTCCCTGGGTCCGACCGGTGTCTCAGTGCTGGGTGCGCCACCGAGCACCCCGCCCGGTCCTGCCCGAGCGGGAACACCGGACGACCCCGGATTCGGCCCGCAAGGCGCCGCGGACGCCCCGCCGTCCGGGTTGTCCGCGCAGGCCGAACCGGGTGGGCTGGTCAGCAGCATGCCGCCGGAGGGCACGCTGCCGCCGCCTCAGCCGGGGCAGCAGTAGCCCGGGCGGCCGCTTGCCCGGCACCGCCGACCGGCGGAGGATCATGGAGACCGGGGAGAAAGGCGGGGCTTGTTACGGATCGCGAACCATGTGTCCGCGCGGGTGACGCACCTGAACGCGGCGGGCGGTGAGGTCTACTCGCTCGAGCGGCACGAGACCGAACCGGCTGTCGTGACTGTGAAGTGCTGGCAGTGTGGCGCGACTGTGGCGATCTACGCCGCGTCCCGCAAAGACGTGGCGCGCGAGCGGCGGACCTACCTCGTCCGGGCGGTGCTCACCGCCGCGATCACGTTGGCGGTGGCCATGCTCGTGGCGTGGGCGTTCCGGGCGGGCGCGGGCACTGTCGGGGTCTTCCTGCTGATCGGCGGACTGATCACGGCGTGGCTCACGCTCGCCAATCTCGGGCACGCGGCGCTCAGCCAGGAATGCGGCGTCGCCTATGAGTCCACGCAGGACAGTGACGTCTTCCATGAGGCGGAGTTCGGCTACCGCACCTGATCCTGTTGCGCATGGTGGCACTTCCCCGGAATCGCTGGAAAAGCCCGTAGGGTTGAGGCTTGCCGCGAGACAAGATCGGAGTGCTGATGGCCGAGCTGTTCATCGGGGGCGAGTGGATGTCCGCGCTCGCCGGCGGGACGCGGGAGATCCGGTGCCCGGCCGACGGATCGTTGGTCGCGACGGTCGACGAGGCCGACGGCGACGACACCGAGGCGGCGATCGACGCGGCCCGCAGAGCCTTCGACAACGGCCCGTGGCCCGGCACTCCGGCGGCCGAGCGCGGCGACCTGCTGCTGCGCGCCGCCGATCTGATCACCAGGGACAAGGACGCCTACGCCAGGGCCGAATCCCTCGACACAGGCAAACGCTTGGTCGAGAGCGAGTACGACATGGCCGACGTGGTCGCGTGCCTGCGCTACTTCGGCAAGCTCGCGGCCAACGAACCCGGCCGCATCGTCGACGCGGGCAATCCGAACGTCTCCAGCCGGATCGTGTACGAACCCGTCGGCGTGTGCGGGTTGATCACGCCGTGGAACTACCCACTGCTGCAGGCGATCTGGAAGGTCGCCCCCGCGCTCGCCGCGGGGAACACGTTCGTGCTGAAGCCGAGCGAGCTCACGCCCAGCACGGCGATCATGCTGATGCGCACCTTGCAGGAGGCAGGCCTGCCGGACGGGGTGGCGAACCTCGTGCTCGGTGCCGGGGCGCAGGCGGGGGCGCCGCTGGCCGGGCATCCCGACGTCGACCTGGTGTCGTTCACCGGCGGGCTGGCGACCGGCACGCGGATCGCCGCGGCCGCCGCGGCCACGGTCAAGAAGGTCGCGCTCGAACTCGGCGGGAAGAACCCGAACATCGTGTTCGCCGACGCGGACTTCGAGACCGCGGTCGACTACGCGATCACCGCGGTGTTCCTGCACTCCGGCCAGGTCTGCTCGGCCGGTGCGCGGCTGATCGTGCAGAACGAGCTGCACGACGAGTTCGTCGACGAAGTGGTCCGGCGGACCGAGCGGATCCGGCTGGGCGGCCCGTTCGACCCGGACGCCGAGACCGGCCCGTTGATCTCCGCGGCGCACCTGGAGAAGATCGAGCACTACGTGGCCGCGGCGATGACCGAGGGCGCGACGCTGCGGACGGGTGGTTGGCGGCCGCAGGACGAGCGCCTCAAGGACGGCTTCTACTACCTGCCGACGGTGCTCACCGACGTCAAGCAGGGCACCTATGCGGTCCGTGAGGAAGCGTTCGGCCCTGTGCTGACCGTGGAGCGGTTCACTGACGAGGACGACGCCGTCCGTATCGCCAACGACACGCACTACGGCCTGGCGGGTGGCGTGTTCACCAAGGACGGTGACAAGGCCCAGCGCGTGGCCGCGCGGCTTCGGCACGGCACGATCTGGATCAACGACTACCACCCGTACCTGCCGCAGGCCGAATGGGGCGGGTTCAAGCGCTCCGGCGTCGGCCGGGAACTCGGCCGCGCCGGACTGGCCGAGTACCAGGAGGCCAAGCACATCTACCAGAACCTCAAGCCCGGGCCGCAGTACTGGTTCAGTCGCCCCGACTGAGCAGGGCGACCGCCTCGACGTGGTGGGTCATGGGGAACGCGTCGAAGGCGCGGACCTGGTCCAGCCGGTACCCGCGCAGCATGAACCGGGCGACGTCCCGGCCCAACGCCGCGGGGTCGCAGGCCACGTAGACCACGCGCGTGGGCCGTCGGGCGGCGATGGTGTCCACGACCTCGTGCCCGGCGCCCTTGCGTGGCGGGTCGAGCACGACCACCTCGGGGTCGGGGCCGTCGAGCGACCCGTCCCGCAGCGCCAGCTCGACCTTCCGGGCGACCGACGTGACCTGCGGCAGGTCGGCCAGCAGCCGTGCCGAGTCCACTGAGGACTGTCCGGCCTGCTCGACCGCGACCACCCGCCCGGCCGGCCCGACCTGGGCGGCCAGTACGGACGCGAACAGCCCGACACCGCTGTAGAGGTCCCACGCGCACGATCCGGGCGACGCCTGGGTCCACTCCCCCACCGCGGCGGCGAAGGTGTCCGCGGCCGCCGGGTGGACCTGCCAGAAGTTGAACGCCGCCATCTCCCAGTGCCTGCCCGCGGCGAACTCGACCGCCCCGCCGTCCCCGGCGATCGGTGTGCGTTCCCACCGCATCCGGCCGCGGTAACCGCGCACCAGCCTGACCTGGCGGGCGTGGATGCGCCCGCTGCCGTCCCGCACCAGTTCGATCTCGCTGTCCTTGGCGAACTCCTGGCCCGCCACCGATTCGACGAGCCCGGGCACGGTGATCGGGCAGTGCCCGACCGGGATCACGCCGTGGCTGCGATGCGGGTGGAAACCGGGCAGCCGGTCGTAACCGACGGCCATCCGCACGCGGGTCCGCCAGCCGAGCAGCCCGCCGGTGAGCTCCTCGACCGTGACGTCGATGTCCCGGTTGGTCGCCTTGCTCAGGTGCTCGGACACCACAGCGGCCTTCAGCCGCCGTTGTGCCTCACCGGAAGCGTGCTGCCAGTCGCAGCCGCCACAGGCACCGGGCCCGGACAGCGGGCACGGCGGTTGTACCCGATCGGGCGACGCGGACAGGATCTCCACGGCGTCCGCACGGCAGTACGAGCCGCCCTTGTCCTCGGTCACCTCGGCGGTCACGTGTTCCCCTGGCAACGCGTGGCGCACGAAGAGAACACGTCCCTCGTGCCGCGCGACACAGTGGCCGCCGTGGGCCACCGGGCCGACGTGCACGTCGAGCCTGCGGCCCTTCCAGTTCAGTTTCTCCCCAGTGGTCACTTGTCGTCCTCGCCGTGCAGTCCACGCCGCACTGATCCGGGCGCGATCACGGCCCGGTCGTGCACCTTCTCGGAGGACGCCAGCTGCCATGGCACGCTGGTGACCATCACGCCAGGCTGGAACAACAGCCGCCCCTTGAGCCGCAACGCGCTTTGGTTGTGCAGCAGATGCTCCCACCACCTACCGACAACATATTCCGGGATGAACACCGTGACCACGTCACGCGGGTTGTTCGTGCGAATCCGTTTGACGTAGTCCAGCACCGGCTTGGTGATCTCGCGGTACGGCGACTCGATGACCTTCAGCGGGATCTTGAACCCGTTGGACTCCCATTCCTTCACGAGCATCCGGGTGTCCCGGTCGTCCACATTGACCGTCACGGCCTCGAGCACGTCCGGCCGGGTCGCCTTGGCGTACGCCAGCGCGCGCCGGGTCGGCAGGTGCAGTTTGGACACCAGGACGATCGCGTGGTTGCGGGACGGCATCACCATCGGCCGGTCGTCCTGGGCCTCGCGCAGTTCGTCGGCGACGCGGTCGTAGTGCTTCTTGATGCCGGTCATCAACGCGAAGATCGCGGTCATCGCGGCGATCGCGATCCACGCGCCGACCAGGAACTTGGTGACCAGCACGATGACCAGCACGGTGCCGGTCATCGCCAGGCCGAACCCGTTGATGCCCTGGGAGCGGCGCATCCTGCGCCGGGCGGCCGGGTCGGTCTCGGTGCGCAGCAAGCGGTTCCAGTGCCGGATCATCCCGCTCTGGCTCAGCGTGAACGAGACGAACACGCCGACGGTGTACAGCGGGATCAGTTTGGTCGGGTCGGCGTCGAACGCGATCACCAGCAGGATGGCGAAGCCCGCCAGGAAAAGGATGCCGTTGGAGAAGGCCAGCCGGTCGCCGCGGGTGTGCAGCTGGCGCGGCAGGTACCGGTCCTGCGCCAGGATCGAGCCGAGCACCGGGAAACCGTTGAACGCGGTGTTCGCCGCGAGCACCAGGATGAGCGCGGTGAACACGATGACGAAGAAGTAGCCGGGCACGAAGTCGGCGAACACCGCCTGCGACAGCTG
Organism: Kibdelosporangium persicum; assembly: GCF_013280595.1. Lineage (GTDB taxonomy): Bacteria > Actinomycetota > Actinomycetes > Mycobacteriales > Pseudonocardiaceae > Kibdelosporangium > Kibdelosporangium persicum. The sequence continues at coordinate 64,965 of NZ_JAAATY010000020.1, read as the reverse complement.
CGCGATCACGGTCTGCTGCTGGTAGCCCTGCGGCGCGTTGGCCAGCTGGGTCTCCGGGTGTTCGGCGAGCACGACGCCGGTGAGCTGGGCCAGGAAGATCACGCCCATGAACATGGTGACCGCGATGGTGCCGAGCATCAACAGCGTGGTCGCCGCGTTGCGGGACTTCGGCTTGCGGAACGCCGGGACGCCGTTGCTGATCGCCTCCACACCGGTCAGCGCCGCACAGCCCTGGGTGAACGCCCGCAGCACCAGGAAGACGAGGGCGAAACCGGCCAGGTGGTCGTTCTCCGCGTGCAGTTCCAGCCCAGAACTCGCGGCCTTGACGTCGTCGCCGAGCACCAGGGTGCGGACGAAGCCCCAGCCGAGCATCGCGAAGATGCCGATCATGAACGCGTACGTCGGGATCGCGAAGGCGGTGCCCGACTCCCGGATGCCTCTGAGGTTGACCGCGGTCAGCAGCACGATCGCGATGACCGCGAACAGCACGTTGTTCTCGTGGATCCACGGCACCAGCGCACCGAGGTTGTCCGCGGCGGACGAAATGGACACCGCGACAGTAAGGACGTAATCCACCAGCAGCGCGCTCGCGACGGTGACGCCCGCCTTCGGGCCCAGGTTGACGGTGGCGACCTCGTAGTCACCGCCGCCGCTGGGGTACGCGTGCACGTTCTGGCGGTAGCTCATGACCACCGTCAGGAGCACGATGACGACGACCAGACCGATCCACGGCGCGAAAGCGAACGAGGCGATGCCGGCGATGCTCAGGGTCAGGAAGATCTCTTGCGGCGCGTACGCCACGCTGGACAGGGCATCCGAGGCGAACACGGGCAAAGCCACCCGTTTGGGCAGCAGCGTGTGGCCCAGGCTGTCGCTGCGAAAGGGCCGGCCTACCAGGAGGCGCTTCGCGGCGGTTGAGAACTTCGACACGGGATCACAGAGTATGTCCTCCCGTCACCCAGGTGGAGCACCGGACGGTAGGTTCTTGCCGGACGGCTGGAGAGATCTTCTAGGAGGCTGGTCGTGCACGTGGTGATCATGGGCTGCGGCCGCGTCGGGTCGTCGCTCGCCGCCGCGCTCGAGCGGCTCGGTCACACGGTCGCCGTCATCGACAAGGACGTCCAGGCGTTCCGCAGGCTGAGCCAGGATTTCCGCGGCTCGCAGGTGGTCGGCATCGGGTTCGACCGGACCGTGCTGATCAAGGCCGGGATCGAGCGGGCGGGTGCGTTCGCGGCGGTGTCCAGCGGCGACAACTCGAACATCATCTCCGCCAGGGTGGCCAGGGAGACGTTCGGCGTCGAGCACGTCGTGGCCAGGATCTACGACGAGAAGCGTGCGGCCGTCTACGAGCGGCTCGGCATCCCGACCGTCGCGACCGTGCCGTGGACCACCGACCGTTTCCTCCGGACGTTGCTCCCGGACGGCGTGGCGTCCGCGTGGCGGGAGCCGTCGGGCAAGGTCGCCGTGCTGCAACTGCCCGTGCACGAGTCATGGGCGGGCAAGCGCGTGAGCGCCCTGGAGGAAGCCACCGGCGCGCGTGTGGCGTTCATCATGCGGTTCGGCACCGGGGTGCTTCCCAACGCCAAGACAGTTGTGCAGGCTGACGACGTGATCTACGTGGCGGCGCTGTCCGGCACGGTCAGTGACATCACCAATGCGGCGGCGCAGCCACCGGAAGAGGAGAACTGATGCGGGTCGCGATCGCGGGCGCCGGTGCCGTGGGCCGGTCCATCGCCGCCGAGCTGGTCGCCGGCGGGCACCAGGTGATGCTGATCGAACGGCAGGCCGCCCAGTTCGAGCCGCACACCGTCGAGCAGGCCGAATGGGTGCTGGCCGACGCGTGTGAGCTGTCTTCGCTCGAGGACGCCGGGCTGCAGCTGTGCGACGTGGTCATCGCGGCGACCGGCGACGACAAGGTCAACCTGGTGGTCTCATTACTGGCCAAGACCGAGTTCGCGGTGCGCCGCGTGGTCGCGCGGGTGAACGCCCCGGCCAACGAGTGGCTGTTCACCGAGGCCTGGGGCGTCGACGTGGCCGTGTCCACACCCCGCATCCTGGCCGCGATGGTCGAGGAGGCGGTCAGCGTCGGCGACGTGGTGCAGTTGCTGACCCTGCGCCAGGGCCAGGCCAACCTCGTCGAGATGACGCTGCCGGAGGACACACCGTTGGCGGGCAGGCCCGTGCAGGAGGTGTCCCTGCCGCGCGACGCGGCGCTGGTGACCATCCTGCGCGGCGGCCGGGTGATCGTGCCGCAGCCGGACGACACGTTCGAGCCCGGTGACGAGCTGTTGTTCGTGGCGGCCGCGAGCGTGGAGCACCAGATCCGGACCGCTCTGGGGTCGTGATCGGATAGTGTCGGACGGGTGTTCGCCCCTCCTGACAAGATCGAGACCGACCGGCTCTGGCTGCGTGTCTTCACCCCCGCCGACCTCGACGAGCTGTACGACATCCGGTCCCGCCCGGAGGTGAACCGTTACCTCTACAGCGAGGCGATGAGCCGTGCTGAGGTCCAGGCGAAACTGGACGAGCGGATCGCCAAGATGTCCCGGCTGGACCAGCCCGGCGACTCGCTGATGCTGGCGGTGGTGCGCAAGGACACCGGCGCGATGATCGGCGACGTGGTGCTCAACTGGCTGCCGGGCGAGCACCGGCAGGCCGAGATCGGGTACGTGCTGCACCCGGACCACTACGGCCACGGCTTCGCCACCGAGGCCGCCCGCCCGCTGCTGCGGATCGCGTTCGAGGAACTGAAGGCGCACCGTGTGATCGGCAGGCTCGACGGCCGCAACGCCGCGTCCGGGCGTGTGCTTGCCAAGCTGGGGATGCGCCAGGAGGCGCACTTCCGCCAGAACGAGTTCGTCAAGGGCGAGTGGACCGACGAGATCGTCTACGCCCTCCTCGCCAGCGAATGGCGTGCTCACCCCTCGTGAGTGTTTATCGGCGTTCTAACCCTGATAAACACTCACGAGGCACGCAGTCCTTCGCGCATCCACTCCAGCCGGTCGGCGGTGCCGTACACCGCGAACGCGTCGATGTACGAGCCCAGCACGTTCACCTGTTCGCGTGGTTTGTCCACGCCCGTGCCGTCGATCGGCCTGCTCCGGCCGAACGGCACGCTGTCGAAGTCGCTGTGCAAGCTCTCCAGCGGATCGTTGTTGTCGTAAGGAATGCCGGACGGCGACGTGGTCGGATCCCCTGCCCGTAAAGCGAAAGTGTGATCGACGAACTGGCCAGATCCGGTGAGGCTCCGATTAATCCCTTAGTACCTTAAGGGGACTCTTGGGCTGGGGTGTCATACTTCGCGCCTAGCTCACGCTCGATGCGCTCGTTCTCCGCTCTCTCGGCTTCCTCACGCGCCTTGTCGCGCTTGTCCACGCGACGAACCGCCCAGATGGTCACGAGGAACGCGACTGCGGTCAACGGATAGCCCATGGCGATACGCGCGATACCGAGCAACGTGGTCTCGTCGGCGTTGTAGAGCCACTGCTGCACGATGAGCCGTGCGGCGAAGACGAGCGTCCACGCCGCGGTCGCGATGTCGTAGTAACGCCGCGACTTCGGGTCCTTGCGCCAGCCCAAGCCGTGCCCGTTGAGCGTCGACCAGATCACGCCGACCAGCGGCCACCGCACGAACATCGAGATCAGGAACGCCGTGCCGAACGCGCCGGAGACCCAGATGCCGTACAGGAAGAAGCCCTTGGCCTCGCCGACCCGGTAGGCGATGAACGCCGCGATGGCCACGCCGAAGATGCCCGACACCGCGGGCATCAACGGTTCCTTGCGGATGATCCGGACCACGGCGATCAGCACGGCCACGCCGACCGCGCTCCAGATCGCCGGGCCCATGCTGGTGGCCCAGTTGACGATCACGAAGACCGCGACCGGGATGGAGGCCGAGATGAACCCGACCATCCCGCCCATCTGCTCCCAGAGCGTCGGCATCGGCTTCTCGGCGTCGTCGGCGCGCGCGGTCCGCGGGTCGGCCGGCTTGGCCGGCGTCTCATCAGTCATGTAGTCGTCTGCAGCTCGTAGTAGGGGTTGTAGAGGACCTTGCGGCCGTCCCGCACCGCGATCCGGCCTTTCGCCTTCACCGTCCTGCCCGGCTCGATGCCGGGAATCCGCCGTCGGCCGAGCCAGACTAATGTCACACCCTCGGTCCCGTCGAACAGCTCCGCCTCCAGCGTGGCGACCGCGTCACCCGGTGAGAGCTCGACGCTGCGCAGCCGGCCGAGCACCGTGACCTCCTGGCCGGAGCGGCAGTCACACGCCTTGACCGCGCCGCTGGCCTCCACGCTCCTGGACAGGTCATCGGCGTCCAGCTCTTCGACGTCACTGGTCAGTTTGCGGACAAGACGGCGCCAATATCCGTCCCCCTTGTCGACACCCATGCCTGCTCCTCGATGGTGGGATCGGCCCCGAATCCGACCCGTGCACAATCAAGCGTAACCGTGGGCAGGAGGCCAGAACCGTGTCAGTACACCAACGCGAGGTGGCGGTCGGGCGTTCCCGCCCGGACACGATTCAGACGGCTGTCCTTCTGCCAGGTACCGCCTCGGATGAGGTCTTTGTCCGTTCGGTGTTCGAAGGTCCGCTTCGGGCCTTGGGCATCCGGTTGGTCGCGCCTCCGCCACAGCCGGGAAAAGCCCTGGCCGAGGCGTACATGCAGGCACTCGACGCGGCCGCCGCCGAACCGGTTCTGGCCGGCGGGATCTCCCTGGGCGCGCACCTCGCCGCGGAATGGGCACTCCGAAACCCGGAACGGTGTGCCGGCCTGCTGCTCGCGCTGCCCGCGTGGAACGGGTCACCCGCGGATGCGCCCGCTGCCGTGTCGGCGCGGGTCAGCGCCCAAGCCGTCCGCGAGCACGGTGTGGACGTCACGCTCGCGGCCGTGGACGCCGACTCGTGGCTGGTCACCGAGTTGGACCGGGCGTGGCGGCGCGCCGGGCCTGGCCTGGCGGACTCGCTGGACGTCGCCGCGACGCGGCCCGCTCCGGAACTGGCCGACTTGGCGCGGCTCTCCGTACCGGCCGGGATCGCCACGTGTTCTGACGACCCCGTTCACCCCATCGAGGTCGCGGACCGATGGGCGTCGACGATCCCCCACGCGCGGCTGTGCACAACGACATTGCGAGCGCTGGGCGAGGACCGTGAGTCGCTGGGCCGAGCGGCGGTTCTGGCGTGGCTCAGGGCCGGTGGCTTCACGCGTTCGGAGCAGTCGCCCTGACCGGCGTTGCTCCGAATCGGCGAATCCCCGGTGTCGAAGAGTGGTAATCACAGACAGGTCTTGTCCGGCCACAGTGCGTTGCGTAAGCGTTCGGCGCCGTGAGCATCTATCTGAGCGGCGCCTTCTGGATCATCGGCGCCGGAGTGGCGGCGGCACTGGTCGCCGTCCTCATCCATCGCATCCCCGCGACCGTCGGCCTGCGGGGCAACAACGAGGTCGCCGGTCCGGTGTTCACGATCGTCGCCGGGTTGCACGCGGTGCTGCTGGGGTTCGTGCTGATCTCGTTGTTCGACCGGGTGAGCACGGCCCAGCAGGAATCCCAGCGCGAAGCCAACAACCTCGTCGCCGTGTCGTGGGCGGCCGACGCGCTGCAGGAACCCGTCGGCTCGAAGGTCCGGGAGATCACCGCGGCCTACTCCGACACGGTCGTGCGCCAGGAATGGCCGCAGATGAGCGACCGCGGCAAAGTGGACAGCACGGCGGGCTGGCAGCAGCTCGAACAGTTGCGTGACACCATCGCCGCCGCACCCACCACACCGGACGACTCGTGGCGGGAGAGCCGGAAAGCCACGGCCACGGACCAGTTGTGGCAGGTCTACGAAGCCAGGCAGGCCCGGCTCGACGCGGCCGCGGGCGGCGGCGTGAGCACCGTGGTGTGGTTCGCGCTGATCCTCGGCAGCTTGATGGTGATGGGCCTGATCTACTTGCACGGCGGCCCGAAAGTGCTGTCACACGCGTTGATCACCGGCACCCTGGCCGCGGCGATCACGCTGCTGCTGTTCGCGATCTACCAGTTGCAGAACCCGTTCAGCGGCGGGGCGGCGATCGGGCCGGAGGCGTTCACCGCCGTGCTGGACCGGTTGAGCTGATGCGCCTGCCCAGCCTGGCGTTGACCGTCTCGTTCCTGGTGGCGAGCGGACTGGTCGGCTCCGCCCACGCCGCCGACGGCGCGTGCGAGGCCTTCGAGGTGTACACGCCGAAACACGGCTCGATGTCCACATTGGTCAGGCTGGTGCTGCCGGCAGGCAGCGGCACCGAGTTGCGCAAGTTCCCCAGCCAGCTGAACGCCATCGGCTACTCGGCGAGCCAGAACCTGCTGTACGGCGTGTCGACCCGATCCCGTGTGGTGACGCTCGACCGCGGTGGAACGGCCGTCGACCGCGGCAAGGTGCACGGCATCGGGGACGCGACCGCGGGCGCCATCTCGGGGTCGACGCTGTTCCTGCGGGACGGACCGAAACTGGTTTCCCTGAACATCGATCCCGCCAGCCCGGCGTACTTGAAAGTCACCAGGACCAAGTGGCTGTCCTGGCTCGCTGCCGTCGACGACTGGGATTTCGGCTCGGACGCCATGCTGTACGGGGTGACGAGCCATGGCCTCGTCGTGAGCGTCGATCCGCTCAGCGGGAAGGTGCGTGTGCTCGGCAGGCCGCATGCTCTGCCGTTCGGGACGTACGGCGCGGTGCTGATGGCTCCGGGACGAATCCTGTACGCGATCAACAACCGGTCGAACGGCAAGAGCCGGTTGTACCGGATTCCCTTGAACGCACTGCGGAGTGCTTCGGAGGTGGCCTCCTTCCCGCCCGCCGACTCGACGGACGCGGCCGGATGCCTGACGCCACCACCGGTTGCCGAGCCTCCCGCGCCTCCGCCTCCCCCGGTGCCGCCGCCTCCTTCTTCGCCGCGGCCCGCTCCGCCCCAGCCTCCCGCTTCACAGCCCGCTCTGCCACCGTCACCACCACCACCATCATCACCAGCACCACCGCTATCACCACCGCCGGTGACTCCGACGCCCACAACGACGCGTCCTCCCGCACAGCAGGTGGTTCAGCTTCCGGCTCCGCCGCCGCCCGCTCCGCCCGCGTACCGGCCACGCAAGGATCCGCCTCCTTCGGCGAAACCCGTTGCGGCGCTGAAGAAACCCGACACGGAGAAGAAACGGCGCTGGGCCGTGGTGACCCTGGTGCTGTTGCTCGGCGCCAGTGCCGCGGCCGCGACCGTCGCCCGGCACCGCTGACAGGCGAATGCGCGCCGAGCTCTGCTCGGCGCGCATTCGACGCGGTCCTGATGTGCCACGGGGCCTGCGGCGCTAGCCTCCCTGTGCCTCGATGTGTTGCGCGATCTCCGGAGGGAGCTCGATCGGCAACGGCAGGCCGACCGGCATGGGCTGCGTGCCACGGACGACGACCGCACCCCGGATGAGTGACCGGAGGCCGTGTGCCGCCTGCGCGGACTGGTCCGGCGGTCCGGCCACGACGCCACGCAGCATCCACCTCGGCCCGTTCACGCCGATGAACCGCAGGGCCATCTGGTTCAGCGTGGCCATCAGTTCCTGGCCCCACTCGCCCGTCGCACTGCGCACCTGGGCGCCGTTGGCCTTCAGTTCGTTGGCAAGGTCGCCGCAGACCTGTTCCCACAGGCCGCCCGACTTCGGCGCGGCGTACGCGGTGACGGTCATCTGGCCGCTGGGCGTCATGATGTGGACCGCCTTCACCACACCCGGCTGCTCCATCTCGACCTGCAACTGGGAGCCGTCGGGCACGGGCAGCAGCACCGAGCCGAGGTCCAGCCGCGGCAGACCGTCGTCCGGTGGCTCCTCGTCGAACGGACCGGACATCGACGCCAGATCGCCTTGTATGGGCTCGTAATCCTCGCCCGCGTCGTCGGGACCGTCCTCGAACTCGCCTTCGAACTCGTCGTCGTACCGCTCGACGGGTTCTTCGTCGCGTTTGGCCCGGCGTCGTCCGAAAAGTGCCACTACTCCTCCGTCTTCCCGCGAGTGCTCGCGAGAACCGCATGCCCACCGGTCGACCCGTACCCGCCCGCGCCGCGCGCCGAGTCGCCCAGATCCTCCACCTCTTGGAATACCGCATGTTCGACGCGCTGCACGACCAGCTGAGCGATCCGGTCGCCGCGGCGCAGCCTGATCGGCTCGCGCGGATCGTGGTTGATCAGGCAGACCTTGATCTCACCCCGGTAGCCCGCGTCGATCGTGCCCGGCGTGTTCACCACGCTCAGCCCCACCCGGGCGGCCAGACCGGACCGCGGGTGCACGAAGGCCGCGTAGCCCTCGGGCAGCGCGATCGCCACCCCGGTCGCGACGATCGCCCGTTCGCCGGGCGCGATGTCCACGTCCGACGTGGTCACCAGATCGGCGCCGGCGTCGCCCGGCCGGGCGTAGGACGGGATGGGGACACCCGGGTCGAGCCGGGAAATCAGGACCTGCACGCTGGGCACGAGCGGCGAGACTACCCTGGTGTCGTGCCGGACACCTCCCACGCCCATTCCGAACGGCTCTCCGTCTCCTGGTGGAGCTGGCCGTTGCCGATGATCGGCGCGGCCCTGATGGCCGCCACCATCCATCTGGGTCACGAGGGAATCCGGTCGTGGCTGCCGTACGTCGTGCTGCTGCCGCTGATGGCGTTCCTGCTGTTCTGGGCCGGTCGGGCCAAGGTCAGGGTCGCCGACGGCCGGCTGTGGGTCGGTGACGCGCACCTTCCGCTGGAGTACGTCGGCGAGGTCGAGGTGCTCACCGCGGACGACAAGCGCCGGGCGCTGGGCCGTGACCTGGACCCGGCCGCGTTCGTGCTGCATCGCGGCTGGATCCCGACGGCGCTGCGGGTTCATCTCACCGACCCGGACGACCCCACCCCGTACTGGATCTTCAGCACCCGTTCCCCCGGGAAACTCGCGGCCCTGCTGAGGCAGGACGCCACCCGGACCGCAGTCCAGGACACCTCAGTACGGCCACAGCCGGGTACCTGACCGCGCGGCCAGGTACCCGCATCGGATATCTCTTCTGCTGCCGGCGCTCACATCAGGCGCAGTCGCGGCAGACGTAGAGGCCGTCGCGCTCCTCGGCCAGCCTGCTGCGGTGGTGGACCAGGAAGCAGTGCGAGCACGTGAACTCGTCCGCCTGCTTCGGGATCACCTTGACAGTCAGGTCCTCGCCGGACAGGCCGGACAGGTCGGCACCGGGGAGCTCGAAGTTCTCAGCGGTATCCGACTCGTCGACGTCGACAACACCGGACTGCGTCTCGTTGCGGCGCGCCTTCAACTCCTCGAGGGAGTCCTCGGCGAGGTCGTCGGCCTCGCTCCGGCGAGGAGCGTCGTAGTCGGTCGCCATCGTGTTTCACCCCTGCGGTCAAATCATCACCATGCACTCGTGCCGCTGGACAACGCTCCAGGGCCCGCTTTTGTGCCCGCCATTGGAGTGACGGACGTCTCGCCTGGTCGCGTAGGGATTCTTGGCCAACCGAATCGATTCGGCCCGGAGTCTCCGGCGACCGGAGCGCGCAGAGGGTAGCCCATCTCACGCCCATTCAGTCAACGCATCACCCATCCGGGTGTGTTCCCCGGCGACCGGACCCCCGATCCAGGTGGACACGCCCGGTCCGGTTCAGCCCGATGCACCGCAGCTCGGCGAGGAGCCGGCATCACCATCGAACGGACTTGCCGCAGGCGCTCACTCATGGTCGGATACCTGCGATGTCTCACTGTCCGCGACCAACACGTCGCATCGGGCGATCACTACGGCTCGTACTCGCCCCGATGCCCGTGGTCCGGCGGAAACGCCTAGGCTGATCAGCAGCAACAAAAGTCAACAGCCAGTCGACAGATACAGCAGGGGAATCTGGCCGGCATTGGAGGGCGGGCACACGTGACGGCGGGGAGCTTCAACGGGGGTGAGCGGCCCCCCAGATATCGCAGGCGGCGGCCGCTTCCTGCGCTGATCATGCTGGTGTTACTCGGTTTGGTGGCGGCCGTCGTCTGGCTCAACGTGATCGACGAGGAGCCGGCGGCCCAGGGTGTGCGCTGTGATCCGGGCGCGCCCGCGACGGCGGCGTCCGGCGAGTCCGCGCCGCCACCGGCGCCCGAACCCGGTCAGCACGTGGATCAGACGGGCCTTGACCAGATTTCGGCGGCGCCGCCGGACCAGGTCAGCGTGCGGGTGCTGAACGCGAGCACGCAGCGTGGCGAGGCCGCCCTGGTCTCGGAGAGCTTGAGACAGCTCGGTTTCCAGGTCGGGCAGCCGGACGACGACCCGATCTACCCGTCGCGGGACATGACCTGCCGCGGTCAGATCCGGTACGGGCAGCAGGGTGCGTCGGCCGCACGCACGCTGAGCCTGCTCGACCCGTGCATGGAGCTGATCAAGGACAACCGCCAGGACGCCTCGGTCGAGCTGGTCGTCGGGCAGAAGTTCGACGAACTGCCGGTCAGGCCGGAGACCCGGCAGATCCTGCGGACGCTGTCCGAGTGGGGCGCGCAGCACCCGCCGCAGACCGGTGGCCTGCAGTCGGCGGAGGGCGGCGCCGGCCCGCAGATCGACCCCGCGCTGATCGAAGCCGTCCGCCGAGCCCCCTGCTAGCCCCTCGTGAGTGTTTATCGGTGTTCTAACCCTGATAACCACTCACGAGGTATTACCTGGGGAAATGCCCGCTTCGCGGAGGAGTTGCCTGAGTGGGGCGGCGACGCCGGGCGCGGCGGCGAAGACGGCGTCGCCGAGGTCGCCCGTGCCGGGCAGTTCCACGACCGCGCCCGCCTCCTCGGCGATGAGTGATCCGGCGGCCCAGTCCCACGGGTTGAGACCCGCTTCGAAGTAGCCGTCGACCCATCCGGCGGCGACCATGCACAGGTCCAGCGCGGCCGAACCGGTGCGCCGGATGTCACGCACCCGCGGCAGGATTCGCCGGACGATCTCGGTCTGCCAGGCGCGCCGCTCCGGGCGGTAGGCGAACCCGGTGGCGACCAGCGTCAGCTCCAGCCGCTCGGCGGAACTGGCCCGCAGCGGGTTGTCGTCCAGGGTCGCGCCCGCGCCTCGCGCGGCGGACCACACACGGCCGCTGGCCGGCTCCACCACGGCTCCCGCCACCGTGATCCCGTCCGACTGGGCCGCGACGGACACGGAGTACCACGGGAAGCCGTAGAGGTAGTTCACGGTGCCGTCGATGGGATCGACCACCCAGCGAACCCCGTCGGCGGTGCGCGCACCGCCTTCCTCCTCGCCGAACACCGGCTCCCCGGGCCGCAGCTCGGCGAGCCGCTCCCGGATCAGCCGTTCGGCCGCGCGGTCGCCCGCGGTGACCGGATCGGTCGCGCTCGACTTGGTCTCGACGTCCCGTACCGCCGAACGCCGTGTCGTCTCGACCAGTTCGGCGGCCTCGGTCGCCACCCGGACGGCGACCTGGCGCAAGGTGTCCCGCAGATGGACCATGGGTACATCCGACCACATCGGTTATCGTCCCCCCATCACCTGGGAACTGAATCGAGAAGGAAGGACCACGGGGATGGCTGGCACCCGCGGCTTCGGGGTAGACATCGGCGGTTCCGGGATCAAGGGATGCGTGGTCGACCTTGAGGCCGGAAAGCTCCTCGGCGAGCGGGTCAGGACGAACACCCCACAGCCTTCGACACCGGACGCCATCGCCGACGTGGTCGCCAAGACCGTCGAGGAGTTCGACTGGCGTGGCCCGGTCGGCGTGACGCTGCCGACCGTGGTGAAGCACGGCAAGGCGCTCTCGGCGGCGAACATCAGCAAGAAATGGATCGGCACCGACGCGCACGCGTTGTTCGCCGAACGGCTCGGCAGGCAGCCGAACGAGATCGTGGTTCTCAACGACGCCGACGCCGCGGGTATGGCGGAAATCCGTTATGGATCGGATATCGACCGCTCCGGCGTGGTGGTGTTGCTGACTTTCGGCACCGGCATCGGCAGCGCGGTTTTCCTTGACGGCCAGCTCGTGCCGAACACCGAGTTCGGCCACCTCGAGGTCGACGGGCACGACGCGGAGACCAGGGCGGCGGCGTCGGTCAAGGAGGAGCACGACCTGTCGTGGGAGGAGTGGGCCAAGCGCGTCACCCGCTATCTGCGCAGGCTGGAGGACCTGATCTGGCCCGACCTGATCATCGCGGGCGGCGGCGTGAGCAAGAAGGCCGACAAGTGGCTGCCGTTGCTGGACGTGCGTACCAAGGTCGTGGCCGCGGAACTGCGCAACGACGCCGGCATTGTCGGCGCCGCGGTGGCGGCGGATATCGGCGTCCAGCACTGATTCCCGGGTTATTCGCGGCCGTAGGAACCGGCTGGATGCCCTTGTTGTGTCACCGCACTCGCCGGGCGTCGTTACAATGGAACGGTGCCTTCGGCGAAGCCCGGAGGCCCTCCCCGAACTCCCGGCAACTCGACCCCCGCCGTGTTGCCGTTGTCGACCGTTTCGAAAGGGCGTACGTGGCAGCCGCAGAGACCGCAACCCGACGCTCCCCGAGCACCGCGAGCGCGGCGAAGACGAAGACCGAAGCCGAGGAGACCGCGACGGCGGGCACCAAGGCCAAGTCATCGGCGGGTCGCAAGCCCGCCGCAGCCAAACCCCGCGCTGCCAAGAAGACCGCGACCAAGGCGCCGGCGGCGAAGGCGAGCCCGGCCACGGCCAAGAAGTCCGCCGACGGCGATCCCGACGAGCCCGGCGAGCTCGAGGACGTCCAGCTCGAGGACCTCGAGGACCTCGAAGCCGACGACGCCGACCTCGTCGTCGACGAGCCGGTGGTCGAGGAGCCGGACGAAGAGGAAGACGAGAAGCTTCCCAAGGACGCCAAGGAGGGCGGCGGCGACTTCGTCTGGGACGAGGAGGAGTCCGAGGCCCTCCGGCAGGCCCGCAAGGACGCCGAGCTCACCGCCTCGGCCGACTCGGTCCGCGCGTACCTCAAGCAGATCGGCAAGGTCGCGCTGCTCAACGCCGAGGAGGAGGTCGAACTCGCCAAGCGGATCGAGGCCGGTCTCTACGCGGCCGAGCGGGTGCGCAAGGCCGAGGAGGAGAGCGAGAAGCTCACCCCGCAGATGCGGCGTGACCTGCGCTGGATCGTGCGGGACGGCGAGCGCGCCAAGAACCACCTGCTCGAGGCCAACCTGCGACTGGTCGTCTCGCTGGCCAAGCGCTACACCGGCCGCGGCATGGCGTTCCTGGACCTGATCCAGGAGGGCAACCTCGGTCTGATCCGCGCGGTCGAGAAGTTCGACTACACCAAGGGCTACAAGTTCTCCACGTACGCCACCTGGTGGATCCGGCAGGCCATCACCCGCGCCATGGCCGACCAGGCCCGCACCATCCGTATCCCGGTGCACATGGTCGAGGTGATCAACAAGCTCGGCCGGATCCAGCGCGAGCTGCTGCAGGACCTCGGCCGCGAGCCGACGCCCGAAGAGCTCGCCAAGGAAATGGACATCACCCCGGAGAAGGTGCTGGAGATCCAGCAGTACGCCCGGGAGCCCATTTCGCTCGACCAGACCATCGGCGACGAGGGCGACAGCCAGCTCGGTGACTTCATCGAGGACTCCGAGGCCGTCGTCGCGGTCGACGCGGTCTCGTTCACGCTGCTGCAGGACCAGCTGCAGTCGGTGCTCGCCACGCTGTCCGAGCGCGAGGCGGGCGTCGTGCGGCTGCGCTTCGGCCTGACCGACGGTCAGCCCCGCACGCTGGACGAGATCGGCCAGGTCTACGGCGTGACCCGGGAGCGGATCCGGCAGATCGAGTCGAAGACCATGTCGAAGCTGCGCCACCCGTCGCGGTCCCAGGTTCTGCGGGACTACCTGGAGTGAGCTGACGTCGTTCGAGAGACAGCCCCTGGCCGCAAGCCGGGGGCTTCTTTTGTGCTTGACGGCTAACGTTGTTAGCCATATCGTGGAGCTAACAACGTTAGCCACTGGGGAGTCAGCATGTCGCACGTTCTCGCACCAGGTCGATTCACCGCTCAGCGCGCCGGGTGGGCCGTGCTCGCGGCGTTCCTCCTGGCGTTCCTCGCCTTCGAAGTCGTCAAGCACGGCGGCTGGTCGTGGGCGACCGCGCTCGCGCTGCTGATCGCTCCGGACCTGACGATGCTCATCGGCGCGAGCGAAGGCGGGAACGGCAAGCTGTCACCGAAGGCCGTGCCGTTCTACAACGCGATGCACTGGCCGTGGATCCCGCTGGCCCTTCTCGTCGGCTACAGCTTTTCCGACCTGGACTGGGTCCCGCTGTTCACCGCGGGCCTGGCCTGGCTGCTGCACATCGCGGTGGACCGGGCGTTCGGCTACGGCATGCGCGAGAAGGACGGAAGCAGGCGTGTCTGAGCGGACCGATCAGATCGTCGCCGAGGCACGGGCGCTGATCGAGGAAGGCGGCCCGGAGGCGCTGACGATGCGCGCACTGGCCGCCCGGCTCGACATCCGCGCGCCCTCGCTGTACAAGCACTTCCCCGACAAACTCGCCGTCGAGGCCCAGGTCATCGCCATCGCGTTCGGCGAACTGGCCGCGGAACTGGAGAAAACCGGCTCGCTGAGCGAACTGGCCGCCGCCTATCGCGCCTACGCGCTCGCTCATCCGCATCTGTACCGGCTGATGAACTCGGGGCCGCTCCCCCGCCACCTGCTGCCCGCCGGTGTGGAGGATCGTGCCGCGATGCCGCTCGTGCGCGCGGTCGGCGGCGACGAGCATCTGGCGCGGGCGATCTGGGCGTTCGCGCACGGAATGGTCATCCTCGAACTGGACCGCCGGTTCCCGGACGGCGCCGATCTCGACCGCGCATGGCGGACCGGGCTGGCCGTCTTCCGCGAGCCTGTTCAGCACTGACCTGGCCGGTTGAGTACGTTGTCCGGGTATCCGACAGCCAGTTGTGGAGGACATCGACGTGGCCAGCAAGCCAGAAATCGGGCCGATCACCGGCGAACCACCAGCCGACCTGCAGATCGAGGACATCACGGTCGGCGACGGCCCGGAGGCCCAGGCGGGACACACGGTCACCGTGCACTACGTCGGCGTCTCGCACTCGACCGGCAAGCAGTTCGACGCGTCGTGGGACCGTGGCGAGACGTTCCAGTTCCCGCTCGGCGGCGGCCGGGTCATCCAGGGCTGGGACCGTGGCGTGGCGGGCATGAAGGTCGGTGGCCGTCGCAAGCTGACCATCCCGCCGCATCTGGGCTACGGCGCCCGTGGCGCGGGTGCCGCGATCAAGCCGAACGAGACCCTGGTCTTCGTCGTCGACCTGCTCGGCGTGAACTAGGTCGCATCTCGGCGGGCTCGCGTCCCTGGGACGCCGAGCCCGCCGAAGACCTGACGAAGTAGGGCAAAACGGGTGATCGTCATCCGCCCGCCGCGACACACCGAGCACGCCGTGCATGCGGCCCGTCGAGTGCCCTGGCCGCCGCTTAACAGAAAGCGACGTTCATCACACCGGCCATTTCGCTGATCGTGCTCACCAGCACAAACGTGCGCTTCCGGCATGGTGCACGGCCCGGCCTGCATGCCCGCAAGATCCTCGCCGACATCACGGATGCGGGGCTGAGCTGGGCGAAAAGCCCGACCACCTGCGCGGGCGCGAAAACCGCTGATCACGGCCGCCGCCGGAGCAAGGGCTTTTACCACGTGACTCGACCGGGACACCACAAGATCCTGAATAGCGGGACAGCCACTACGGCAACCGGGCGAACCAATTGTTACGGCTGTCTCTCTCGGGCGCGGGAACACTGACGATCGCCAAAACGTCTGCAAGAGTAGAGGTAGCGAACATCGGGTATCCCGCCGGCAACCAACGCCAGGGAGACCAAGTGGTCGCAGCCTGACGAGGGCACCGACCACGGTGCCGGGACGGAGGGAGATTTACCATGAACACCACGCTCACCCGCCCCGAACTGACAGCCGCCGATCGCTGCGACCGCTGCGGGGCAGCCGCACAGGTTCGGGCGATCCTGCCCTCAGGAGGAGAACTGCTGTTCTGCGGTCACCACGCGCGTGAGCACGAGGCGCGCCTGAAGGAGTTGGAGGCAGAGCTGCAGAAGGGCTGAGACCACCAGCCACGACGTAGTCAAGGGGCGGGACTCACCGAGCGTGAGAGTCCCGCCCCTTCTGCGTGTCAGGGATGGATGGGCCCGGCAGCGAAACCGGCGTGCCGGAACGTGCGACTCAGGGTGCCGGAATGGTGGACACGGCGGTCACATGGTGCCCAGGACGGGCTCGAAGGCCAGTTCGGCGGCGCCGATGAGCTTCGCGTCCCCGCCGAGGACCGAAGGCACGATCCGGGTGCCGCCCACCGCGCGGCTCACCAGACTGCGGGTCCGGACCTCACGGCCCACGTCGGCGATCAGCGCCGCGGGCAACGACGTGAACAGGTCGCCGAGCACGACCAGCTCGGGACCGAGCATGTTGACCACGTTCACCAGGCCGAGCGCCAGCCAGTCCACCAGCTCGGCCAGCTGCTCCCGCGCCAGGGCGGAGTGCGCGGACAGCTCCTTCAACGCCGCCACGATCGCGCCGCGGGGTGAGCCCTCCGGCAGATCCAGGGCCCGGCACATGGCGGCCTCGCCGATCTCGGTCTCCCAGCAGCCGTGGCTCCCGCAGTAGCAGGGCCGGCCGCCGGGCTTGACCACCATGTGCCCGATTTCGCCGAAATAGCCGCTGGTTCCGCGCATCGGCGAGCCTTCGGAGATCACGCCGCCGCCGACGCCGAAGTCAGCCGACACGTAGACCGCGTCCGACGCGCCACGGGCGGCGCCGCGAACGTGCTCGGCCAGCGCGCCGAGTTCGGCGTCGTTCCCCAGCCGCACCGGCATGCCTAACCCCGTGGACAGCCACTCCCCCAACGGAACGTCTGTCCAGTGCAGGTTGGGTGCCTCGTGGACGAGCCCGTCCGAGCGTCGCACCACGCCCGGGACGGACACACCGACGGCCGCGGTCTCCACGGAGAGTTCGCCCACGAGCCAACGCGTCGAGTCGACGATGTGGGCGACGACCTCGTCCGGTTGACTGGCGCGGCCGTAGAGGTTCCAGCTGTTGCGGCCGAGGATCTGGCCACCCAGCCCGACGAGGGCGATGGCGACGCCTTCGACGCGGATGTCGATCGCGAGCACGACCGCCGCGTGCGGTTGGGGCAGGACGAGCAGCGAGGGGCGGCCGGCGCCGCTGCGCTGCAACGGTACCCGTTCCTCCACGACGCCGGCTTCGGCCAGGCCGTCCACCAGCGCCTTGATGGTGCTGCGGTTGAGTCCGAGCTCCGTGGTCAGCGCCGCACGGGTGCACGGCCCGTCGATGTGCAGGCGTCGCAACAGGGCTGTCCTGTTGTGCCTGCGTACCTCGTCGGGCCGAGCCCCCGCGATCGGCGAAGTAGTCACGGCGATCAGGACTTGGCAGCCGCCGCACGACGGCGGGACAGCGCGTCGACCGTCGCCGCCACCAGGAGCACGATGCCGGTGATGATGTTGATCTCCGCGGCGCCGTAGTTCAGCAGGCCCAGGCCGTTCTGCACGATCGCGATCACGGTGCCGCCGATCACCGCGTCGGTGATCCGGCCACGGCCGCCGAACAGCGAGGTACCACCGATGACCGCGGCGCCGACCGCGAACAGCAGCGTGTTCAGCGCACCGGCCTGCGGGTCGACCGAACCGACCTTCGACGAGTACACGATCGCGCCGATCGCGGCGAGCGCGGAGCTCACCACGAACACGCTGGCGCGGATCTTGGTCACGTTGATACCGGCGCGCCGGGCCGCCTCCGGGTTGCCGCCGACGGCGTAGATGTGCCTGCCGTACCGGGTGCGGTTGAGCACGTACAGGCCGATCACCATGATGGCCAGGACAATCGGAACGACGTACGGCACGCCCTCGATCACGATCGCGCTCTGCGAGCGGTTGATCGTGAAGATGTACGTTCCGACGATCGCGAGCACCGCGATCGCGGCGACCTTGGCCAGGGCGATCGGCGTCGGCTGGGTGACCAGCCCGCTGTTGAGCCGCTTGAAGTGCCGGCCGAGTGTGACGCCCGCGTACCCGGCGACGACGATCACGCAGAAGATCCAGCTGCCCATGATGCTCAGGTTGCTGTTGGCGACCGCGTTCAGCGTCGGCGACTCCGAGCTGATCGGCAGCGTGCCGCCCTGGCCGATCAGCTTGAGGATCACGCCCTGCCACGTGATGAACAGCGCCAGCGTCACCACGAACGACGGCATCCCGATCTTGGCGACCAGGAAGCCGGTGACACAGCCGATCGAGGCGCCGACGGAGATCGCCAGCAGCATCTCCAGCCACGCGTTGGCGGGCACACCGATCAGCGTGATCAGCAGCGCGACCAGCGCGAAGGCCGCACCAGCCCAGATGCGCATCAACAGGCCGAGGCCGAGGGCGACCACCAGCAGCGCGCAGAACACGTAGAACACCGTGCTGCCCATGCCGCCCAACAGGTTTCCGTCGCGCACCACGTGCAATGCCATGATCGCGGCACAGACGCCGGACGCCGTGCCGGCCGCCAGGTCGATCTCGCCGAGCAGCAGCACGAACACCAGGCCCATGGCGATGATCACGGTGCTCGCGCCCTGCTGGAACAGGTTCGCGATGTTGTTGAGCGACAGGAAGAACTCGGACTGCGTGGCGAAGTAGATCACCAGCACGACCAGGCCTGCCAAGGCGGGCAACGAGCCGAGCTCGCCGCCGCGCACCTTGGCGAAGTAGTCGCTGATCGCCTCGCTGGTCGTCTTCGAGGTGGTGTCGATCCCGAAGTCGGAGATCGCACCCGCGCGTTTGGCTTCCTCCGGCGCGCTGTGCGTGCCGGTGGCGGAAGGCTTCTCAGTCATTGCGTGGGGTCCAGTTCGTATCTCAGGTGGTCTCGTCAGATGGTCACGGTGTCGGGACGGGCGAGGCCCAGCTCACCGGACCGTCCGGCGGTGATCAGCTCGACCACCTGGGTGTTCGTCACTTCCTTCGTGGGCACCTGGGCCACCATCCGGCCGAGGTACAGCGTCGCGATCCGGTCGGCGACCTCGAACACGTCCGCCATGTTGTGGCTGATCAGCACCACGCCGAGGCCCTGCTCGGCCAGCCTGCGGACCAGGTCGAGCACCTGGCGGGTCTGTGCGACGCCCAGCGCGGCGGTCGGCTCGTCGAGCAGCACGACCTTGCTGTTCCACAGCACGGCTTTGGCGATCGCCACGGTCTGCCGCTGACCACCGGACAGCGACGCGACAGGGGTACGGACCGACTTGACCGTCCGGACCGACAGGGACGCGAGGGTCTCGCGCGCGGCCTTCTCCATCGCGGCCTCGTCGAGCATCCACCGCGAACCGCGCTCACGACCGAGGAACATGTTCTGCACGATGTCGAGGTTGTCGGCCAGCGCGAGATCCTGGTACACGACCTCGATACCCAGCTGCGCGGCGTCCTTCGGTCCGCGGATGTGCACCTCGTTGCCCTGGAATGTGACGGTTCCCGAGTCGTGACCGTAGATCCCGGCGATGCATTTGACCAAAGTGGACTTACCGGCACCGTTGTCACCGACCAGCGCGGTGACCTCTCCCGCTCGCACAGTGAAGTCCACGTCGTGCAGGACGTGGACCGGGCCGAAGCTCTTGTTGAGACCCTTGATCTCGAGGATCGGATCACTACTCATGGTGTGTTACTCCGTGATGGAACCGGGGCGGGTGCCAGTCGGGGGCAGGCACCCACCCCGGAGATTCGGGCGAACTAGGAGATGCCTGCGGCCGCGCACAGCGGCTGGACATCGCCGGTGCAGACCTCGGAGGCCTTGACGTAGCCAGCGGTGATGACGTCCTTGACGTTCGCCTTGGTGATCGTCTGCGGCGTCAGCAGAACGGACTTGACGTCGCGGCCGCCGACCGGGTCCTTCTCGGTCTGGGTGGCGATCGCGTCCGCGGCGGCGGTGTCACCCTTGGCCAGCGCGGCGGCCAGCTTGGCGGTGGCCTCGGCCTCTTCCTTGATCGGCTTGAAGACGGTCATGTACTGGTCGCCGCGCAGCACGGCCTGCAGGCCCGCCGGGGTGGCGTCCTGACCGGTGACCGGAACGCTCAGGCCGTTCTTCTTCAGCACGGTGATGACCGCGCCCGCGAGACCGTCGTTGGCCGCGACGACACCGTCGACCTTGCCGCCGTTCTGCGTCAGGATCTGCTCGAAGGTCTGGCCGCCCTTCTGGTTGTCCCAGTTGTCGATCGGCTGGGACTTGACCAGCTTGAGCGCGCCGCTGTCGTACAGCGGCTTGAGGACCTTCTGCTGACCGGCGTGGAACAGCGTGGCGTTGTTGTCCGTCGGCGCGCCCTCGATCTCGATGACCTGTGCGCCCTGCTTGCCCTTGAGGGCGTCGGCCATGGCCTGGCCCTGCAGCTCGCCGACCTTGGTGTTGTCGAACGAGACGTAGTACTTGGAGCTGCCACCCAGGTTGAGGCGGTCGTAGTCGATGACGGGGATGCCCGCGTTGGCGGCCTTCGTCGCGACGGTCTTGCCGAGGTCGCTGTTGATCGACGCGATCACCAGGACCTTGACGCCCTGGGTGATCATGCCGTCGGCGAGGCGGGTGAACGTGGCCGTGTCACCCTGGGCGTTCTGCACGTCGGCTTCCAGACCCTGGGCCTTCATGGCCTCCTGGAGCATCGGCTTGTCGAAGCCCTCCCACCGGGCGGAGGAGGCGGTTTCCGGCAGGATCACGCCGACCTTGATACCGCCGCCGGACTGAGCGGCCCCCGACGTGGTGCCACCGCCGCCTCCGGGCGCCGGTGCCTCGTTGGCCCCGCAAGCAGAGAGCACGAGGGCGACACCCGCACCCACGGCGGCGAGGGCAAGGGTCTTGCTACGCATTCGTCGTCCTTCCAGTGGGACTCGAAAATGTTGTGCGCCACAACATATGCCCGCCACCCAGGTGACTGGAAGCACACTGATTCGATTCAGACACTTTTCCGGGATACGAAGTGGCAACGACGACGTAACCGAAGGGCCTCAACGCCCTGAACAGTGACGACGCAATCACCAGCGGTGAGTGGCCGGACCTCGGGAAACGGACCAACTGGACACCGCGTGTCCCACTCCAGTGTCGAATTTGTTGCGTCGGACGGGTGTGACACACCAAATACCGTCAATCCGGGTTGCCCGCCAACAAACTAGCGCGGATGCCCGGATCTCGCCGTACGGCGGGCGAACGGCAAAAGTCCAGGTGAGCCTGCTTTTACCACGGCGCTGGCAGTCATGCGGGAAGCGGAGCCGGACTGAGCCGCAACAAACTCACCAGGAGCGGAGGGTCGCGATTCGTTCCTCGAGCTGTTCGACCGAGGCCATGGCGGTCGGCGGGCCGCCGCACTGGCGGCGTAGGTCGCCGTGGATGACGCCGTGCGGTTTGCCGGTGCGGTGGTGGAACATCGCGACCAGCGTGTTGAGTTCCCTGCGCAGGCCGTGCAGGCGTTCCTGCACCGTCTGGGGGCGGGTTTCGACGGGCGCGACCGGCTGGGCGGCTTGTTCGGCGTGTTTGCGGGAGCGGGAGGCCAGTTGCTTCTCCTGGCGCTGCTGCAACAAAGTCCGGACCTGCTCGGGGTCCAGCAGGCCGGGCAGGCCGAGGTAGTCCTGTTCCTCCTCGGAGCCGACGCCCGCCGCCGTGCCGAAGGACGAGCCTTCGTAGATCACCTGGTCCAGTTCGGCCGAGGCGCCCAGGGAGGTGAAGGCCTTCTCTTCCTCGCCGGGTTCGTCCTCGGTCCGGTTGGCCGCCGCCACCAGCTCGTCGTCCCAGCCGTCCTTCTCGCGGTGCGGCTTGCCGAGGACGTGGTCGCGCTGGGCCTCCATCTGGCTCGCGAGTTCCAGCAGCACGGGCACGCTGGGCAGGAACACGCTCGCGGTCTCGCCCTGCCGCCGGGCTCGCACGAAACGGCCGATCGCCTGGGCGAAGTAGAGCGGCGTGGAGGCGCTGGTCGCGTAGACGCCGACAGCCAGGCGCGGCACGTCGACGCCTTCGGACACCATCCGGACCGCCACGAGCCAGCGGTCGTCGGACTCCGCGAACTTCTTGATGTTCGCCGAGGCCTTCGGGTCGTCCGACAACACCACGGTCGGTTCGTCGCCGGTCGTGCGGTGCAGGATCTTGGCGTACTCACGGGCCGTGGTCTGGTCGGACGCGATCACGAGACCACCGGCGTCGGGCACGCCACCCGCGCGCAACTGCCGCAGCCGTACGTCCGCCGCGTTCAACACAGCTGGCATCCATTCGCCACTGGGATCCAGCGCGGTGCGCCACGCGCGTGCGGTTTGCTCCTGCGTCATCGGTTCGCCGAGGCGCGCGGTGAACTCGTCCCCCGCGCTCGTGCGCCAGGAGGCCTCACCGGAGTACGCCATGAAGATGACCGGACGGACCACGCCGTCGCGCAGAGCGTCGGAGTAGCCGTAGGTGTGGTCGGCGACGCTGCGCATGTGACCGGAGCCGTCAGGCTCGTAGTTGACGAACGGGATCGGCGAATCGTCGCTACGGAACGGCGTTCCCGTCAGCGCCAGGCGGCGGACCGCCGGGGTGAAGGCCTCGCGGATCGCGTCACCCCACGACTTCGCGTCGCCGCCGTGGTGGATCTCGTCCAGGATCACCAGGGTCTTGCGGTTCTCCGTGCGCACGCGGTGCAGCGTCGGGTGCGCCGCGACCTGGGCGTAGGTCACCGCCACACCCCGGTAGTCACGCGAGGTCTGGCCCTGGGTGTTGGTGAAGTTCGAGTCGATCGGGATGCCGAAGTTCGTCGCCGAGGCCGCCCACTGGTGCTTGAGGTGCTCGGTCGGCGCGACGATCGTGATCGCCTCGACCGTCCGGTCCGCCAGCAGTTCCAGGGCCAGCCGCAGGCCGAACACCGTTTTACCGGCACCCGGCGTCGCCACCGCGAGGAAGTCCTTCGGCCTGGCCGCCAGGTACTTCGTGATCGCGCGCCGCTGCCATGCACGCAGCGGGCGCTGGGCGGGCGGAGTGGGCTGAGCCGGGGGTGCGTAGTCGGGCGCTACCACGAAACTCTCGGCTCCTTTCTCGCACGAATGCCCTCAGGGCGTGTCCCGCCGGACTCGTTGAGGGCCTCCGCAGCCTACCTTCCGGCCGCCGCGCGTGCCGCGCGGTCACCGGTCGACAGGCGGGTCGAGTCGGCCAAATCACGATCCATGGACCATGCTTGGGACTGTCATGAGCGACCAGCATCCGCAGGCGGGCAACGGCGCGGCACCGCGCCGGGGCCCTGGCGGGCTGCTCAAGCGCACCTTGTCGCGGGCATGGGACGGCAGCATCTTCTCGGAGGCCGCGGAGGCGGCGTTCTGGCAGACGCTGTCGCTGCCGCCGCTGCTGCTCGGCCTGCTCGGCTCGCTCGGGTACGTCTCCGGCTGGTTCGGCCCGAACATCCTGGACCAGGCCCAGGACAGGATCGTAAGCTTCTCGTACACGATCTTCAGCGACAACGTGGTCAGGGACATCGTCACGCCGACGGTCGAGGACATCCTGCGCACCGGCCGCGGTGAGGTCGTCTCGATCGGCTTCCTGATCTCGCTGTGGGCCGGTTCGTCGGCGATGGCGTCGTTCGTCGACGCGATCACGTCCGCGCACGACCAGTACACCGTGCGCAACCCGGTGTGGCAGCGCATCTTCGCGCTGCTGCTGTACATGGTCAGCCTGGTCGGCCTGATCGTCGGGCTGCCGCTGCTGGCGCTGGGCCCGGACATCCTGCCGAACTTCTTCCCGTCGTCGTGGCGCGGACAGGTCGAGTTCTACGTCGACCTGTTGTACTACCCCACTCTCGGCATCCTCGCGCTGCTCGCGGTAACGACGTTGTACAAGCTCGCGTTACCGCGCAAACTGCCGTGGCACCGCGGTGTGCCCGGTGCCGTGCTCGCCGTCGCCGTGTTCATGCTCGCCAGCAGCCTGCTGCGGTTGTACATCTCGTGGATCACCACGACCGGCTACACGTACGGCGCGCTCGCCACGCCCATCGCCTTGCTACTGTTCACTTTCTTCATCGGCTTCGCGATCGTGCTCGGCGCGCACTTCAACGCCGCCATCCAGGAGTTGTGGCCCGCCAAGATGACCAGGCGTCAGCGGCGCCGGTGGCGGCGGCTGGAGATGGAGCGGGTGGCCGAGCACATCCGTTCGGACGGTTCGGCCAAGGGGAGTTCGTACGAGTTCGGCCGTCCGGAGTCATCCCCGCGGTCAACAAAAACTCATCCCTAGGGACGACTCGCAAGTCAGGCCATGGGTGCATGCTGATGAGCGAGTCCCTATGCCAGGCTCAGGGCCATCGCCCCAGGGGCACCGGGCGATGTGTTGCAGGAGCCTGCGCCGGCACGGGAGGGCAACCCTTGCCGGCCGCAGGCTCCCTCATTTTTCCTGAGGGGGACGATCCACCGTGTGGTTGCTGGCGCGATTGAGTCTCGCCAACCGGAGCCTGATCGGGCTGATCACGCTCGCGGTCATCGGGTTCGGCGCGTTCGCCGTGCCGTCGTTGAAACAACAGCTCTTTCCGTCTTTCCAGCCGCCGACGGCGGTGATCGTCGCGCCGTATCCCGGTGCGGCGCCGGACATCGTCGCGGCGCAGGTCACCGAGCCGATCGAAGGCAGCCTGCAGGGCGTCGAAGGGCTGGAGGAGGTCACTTCCGAGTCCGCCGAAGGCGTCGCGTCGATCGTGGCGCAGTTCAAGTTCGGCACGGACATGGACCGCGCGGTGGACCGCATGCAGCAGTCCATCAACCGGCTCGGCACGCAGTTGCCGCAGAACGTCCGTCCGACCGTGACCGCGGGCAGCACCGAGGACTTCCCGGCCGTGCTGCTCGCCGCGGGCACGACGGGTGATCAGCGCCAACTCGCGGACCGGCTGGCCGCCGAGACCGTGCCGGAGCTGAAGAAGATCAGCGGCGTACGGGACGTGCGCGTCACCGGCGCGGCCAACGAAACCGTCACCATCACCCTGGACTACGCCAAGCTCGCGGGCGCCGGTGTGCAGCCGGCCGCGCTGATCGGCGCGTTGCAGTCGGTGGGCAAGCCGGTTCCGGCGGGCGCGCTCACCGAGGGCGACCGGACGCTGACCGTCCAGGTCGGTGGACAGCTTGAATCCGTGGACGCGTTGCGGAACATGTACTTGTCCGGCGCACGCCAGCCGGTTCGGCTGGCGGATGTCGCGACGGTCGAACCGCAACTGGCGTCGGCGACTTCGGTGACGCGGACCAACGGCAAGCCGAGCCTGGGCATCGCGATCATGATGACGGCCGACGGCAACGCCGTCGAGATCTCCCATGCCGTGCGGGACAAGCTCGGCAGCCTCGGCCAGGCGGTCGGCGCGGACCTGACGGTGATCTTCGACCAGGGCCCGTACATCGAGGAGGCGGTCAACGGCCTGACCACCGAGGGCCTGCTCGGCCTGGTGTTCGCGGTCGTGGTGATCCTGCTGTTCCTGCTTTCCGTCCGGTCCACTTTGGTCACCGCGGTGTCCATCCCGTTGTCGGTCCTGGTGGCGCTGCTGGCGTTGTGGACCGGCGACCTGTCGCTGAACCTGTTGACGCTGGGGGCGCTGACGATCGCGGTCGGCCGGGTGGTCGACGACTCGATCGTGGTACTGGAGAACATAAAACGGCATTTGGCATACGGCGAAGGCAAGCAGCGCGCGGTGCTGGACGGTGTGCGTGAGGTCGCCGGCGCGGTGACCGCGTCCACTCTCACCACGGTCGCGGTGTTCCTGCCGATCGCGTTCGTCGGCGGTATCACCGGGCAGTTGTTCTCCCCGTTCGCGATCACGATCACGGTGGCGTTGCTGGCTTCCCTGCTCGTGTCGCTGACGATCGTGCCGGTGCTGGCGTACTGGTTCCTCAAGCCGCCCAAGGCAGGCGAGGACGCCGAAGCCATCCGCGAGCAGGCCGAGGCCAAGGAGCGCCGCAGTATCCTGCAGCGCTCGTACGTGCCGGTGATCCGGTTCGCCACCCGGCGCAGGCTGACCACGTTGCTGATCGCGTTGGTGATCCTCGGCGGCACGTTCGGCCTGCTGTCCAGGCTGGACACGAACTTCCTCGACGACTCCGGCTCGACGAGCATGAACATCAGCCAGAAACTGCCGCCGGGCAGCAGTATCGCCACGCGCGACGAGGCGGCCAAGAAGGTCGAGAGCGCGCTCGCGTCGGCCGGCGAGGTCGAGGCCTACCAGGTCACGATCGGCTCGGAGCCCGGATTCACCGGCCAGGTCTCCGCCGAGAGCCAGTTCCAGGTGACCGTGCGCAAAGGCACGGACATCAAGGCGCTGGAGGACCGGCTGCTCAAGCAGATCACCGCGCAGCCGGGCGTCGGCGAGATCAAAGTCGGTGCCGAGGCGAGCGGCTTCGGCAGCAACACGGTGACCGTCGACGTCAAGGCACCCACCGCGGAGGCGTTGCGGGCCGCGACCGAGCAGGTGCGTGCGAAGGTCGCGGGCGTGTCCGGCCTCTCCGAGGTCACCAGCGATCTCGCGGTCAGCGCGCCACGGGTGCAGATCGACGTGGACGAACGCGCCGCCGCGGCCGCCGGGCTCAGCACCGAGACCGTCGGACAGCTGACCAGCCAGGCGATCGCCGGGTTCCCGGTCGCGGAGGTGTCCATCGCGGGCGAGCGGCAGCAGCTCGTGCTGCGGTCCGGCGCACCGCCGAAGGACGTCGCCGCGATCAGGGCGCTGCCGGTGGTCACGCCGGCCGGTGTGGTGCCGCTGGAGCGGATCGCGAAGGTCGAGACGGTCGAGGGACCGGTGGTGATCAAGCGCAGCGACGCGGAACGCAGCGCGTCCGTCACCGCCAAGCCGGTCGGCAAGGACCTCGGCACGGTCAACACCGAACTGGACGCCGCGTTGAAGAGCCTGCGACTGGCAGGCGGCGCGACCTACACGATCGGCGGGGTGAGCGCGGACCAGCAGGAGGCGTTCGGTGACCTGGGCCTGGCGTTGCTCGCCGCGATCGTGATCGTGTTCTCGATCATGGTGGCCACCTTCCGCAGCTTCGTGCAGCCGCTGATCCTGCTGGTGTCCATCCCGTTCGCGGCGACCGGCGCGTTCGGCCTGCTGCTGGTCACCGGCACCGCGCTCGGGCTGCCCGCGATGATCGGGTTGCTGATGCTGGTGGGCATCGTGGTGACGAACGCGATCGTGCTGATCGACCTGATCAACCAGTACCGCGCGCAGGGCATGAGCATCCAGGACGCGGTGGTCGAAGGCGGCAGGCGCAGGCTGCGGCCGATCCTGATGACCGCGGCGGCGACGATCTTCGCGTTGGCGCCGATGGCGTTCGGCGTGACCGGCGAGGGCGCGTTCATCGGCAAGCCGCTCGCGCTGGTCGTGATCGGCGGCCTGATCAGCTCGACGCTGCTGACGCTGGTGCTGGTCCCGACGCTGTACACGATGGTCGAGCGGGTCAAGGAACGCTCCCGCGACAAGCGCGCCGCCAGGCGGGAGACCAGGATCGAGCGCCGGGTCCCGGCGGGCGTGGACTAGGCCGTGTATCAAAGCCCCGTTCGCGATAGCCGGGCCGGATGCGGCCCCTGGCGCCACTGCGGAAACGCCCAAAGACAACCAGTATTCGCGGCGTTCCCGCAGCGACGCCAGGAACCACCCCGATCCCGCCTCTCATCGAACGGGGACATCGATACACGGCCTAGAGAACCGCAGGGAAGGGCACCTTCACGCCCCGGCGTGAAGGTGCCCTTCGCACGCGGGTCCTACTTGTCGCCGCCGCCCGGCTTGAGGCCGTCGAAGATGCGCTTGCACTCCGGGCAGACCGGCGAGCCCGGCTTCGGCGACCGGGTCACCGGGAACACTTCGCCGCAGAGCGCGACCACCACGGTGCCCATCACGGCACTCTCGGCGATCTTGTTCTTCTGCACGTAGTGGAACATCTTCGGCGTGTCGTCACCGGTCGAGTCCCTGGTGTCGACGTCAGGCAGCGTCTGGGTGGAGGTACTCACGGCACCAATTCTGCATCAAACCCGGCCGAACCCTGGTTAGATGCGCGCATGTTCTCCAAGGTGCTGGCGAGTTTCGGGCAGGGCGGTGCCAAGGTCGACGCGCAGCTGCTCGACCGCAGCGTCCGGCCGGGCGGCCCGTTGCGCGGGCAGATCGTGCTGATCGGCGGCCAGGTCGACCAGGAAGTCCAGGGCCTGGGCGTGACCCTGCTCGCCCGCGTCGAGCACAGCGACGAGCGCGGCGCGGTCTCGCTGGTGGACATGCCGTTCCAGAACACCAACCTGGCGAGCAACGCGGTCGTGCGCGCGGGCCAGCAGCTGACCGTGCCGTTCGAGGTGCACCTGCCGTGGGAAACGCCGATCACGACCGTGCTCGGCAAGCACCTGTCCGGCATGGCCATCGGTCTGCAGACCCAGCTCGACCTGGGCGGGTCCGTGGTCGACCCGCAGGACATCGACGCGGTCGCGATCGAGCCGCTGCCCGCCCAGCACCGGATCCTGGACGCGTTCAGCCGCCTGGGCTTCCAGTTCCGGGCCGGTGGCCTGGAGAAGAACAAGGTCACCGGGCTGGACCAGCAGCTGCCGTTCTACCAGGAGGTCCGCTTCGCCCCGAGCCCCGCCTTCGGGCAGGCGTTCTTCGAGGTCGCGGTCACGTTCCTGGCGTCGTCCGCCGGGATGCAGGTGGTGCTGGACGTGCAGAAGAAGGTCCGGGTCGGCAAGGGCAGCGGCCTCGGCCCGCAGGGACGGCCGTTCATCGGCGCGTTCCCCGTGGACTACGCCCGGCTCGGCGCGACGAACTGGGAGCAGCAGATCGAGGGCTGGCTGCGCGAAGTCGCCCGGCCCCGCGCCATCTTCGACTGAGCCTTGACCGAATCGGCACCGCCTGGCGCCGGGTGTTGCCCTTCCGGGCTGACGCAAGTGGACCTTTGGGCGTCCTGCCGTAAAGAATGCGACCGTGACCGGTATCGCCATCGCTGATGAAGTACGCGCCGCCCTCGCGGCTGGCCAGGCCGTCGTGGCCCTGGAAAGCACCATCCTCTCGCACGGTCTGCCGCCCGGCCGCAACCGCAAGGTGGCCGAGCGGCTCGAAGCCGTGGTGCGGGAGGCGGGCGCGGTGCCGGCGACGATCGCGGTCCTGGACGGCACGATTCAGGTCGGCCTGTCCGAGGACCAGCTGGACCGGGTGTGCGCGCCCGGCTCCGGGCTGGTGAAGCTGTCCCGGCGTGATCTCGGCCCGGCGATGGCGCTCAAGCAGGACGGCGCCACCACGGTCGCGAGCACGGCCGCGATCGCGCACGAGGCAGGCATCGGTGTGTTCGGCACGGGCGGGCTGGGGGGCGTGCACCTGCCGCTTCCCGGCAGGCACACCTCGTGGGACGTGTCGGCCGACCTCGACGCCCTCGCCGAGATCCCGATCCTGGTCGTGTCGTCCGGGGTGAAGTCCGTCCTGGACATCGAGGCGACGCTGGAGCTGCTGGAGACCCGCTCGGTGCCGGTCATCGGCTACCAGACCGACCACTTCCCCGCGTTCTACCTGCGCGAATCCGCGTTCAAGGTGGCGTGGCGGGTGGAGAACCCACAGCAGGCCGCGGCCGTCGTGGCCGCGCACCGGCAGGCACCGGGCCAGTCCGGTGTGCTGCTGGCCAACCCGGTCCCGCCGGAGTACGAGATGGACCGTGAGCTGCACGACCGGCTGCTGGCCGAAGGCCTCAAGCGGCTCGACGAGCAGGGCGTGCAGGGCAGGGACGTCACGCCGGTGCTGCTCGAGCACTTCCACACGGCGAGTGGCGGCACCAGCCTGGACGTCAACGAGGCGCTGGTGGTGTCCAACGTCACCCTGGCCGCCCAGGTCGCCGCGGACTTGGCCGCCCGGTGACGATCCTGGTGGTCGGGGACGCCGGCCTCGACGTGATGGTGTTACCGGCCAGCGAGGTCGTCTACGGCGGCGACACCTCCGCCCAGGTCCGGGTCACGATGGGCGGCGCGGGCGCGAACACCGCGACGTGGCTGGCCAACCAGGGCGCGGACGTCGTGCTGGTGGGCCGGATCGGTGACGACATGGCCGGCCGTCAGGTGCTGGCCAACCTCGCGTCCGCCGGTGTGCGGTGCGAACTCACGGTCGACCCGAGCGCGTCGACGTGCTGCGTGGTGATCATGGTCGACCAGACCGGCCAGCGCACGATGCTGCCGGACCACGGTGCCGGTGCCTGGCTGCAGCCCGACGACCTGCGGCCGGAGCTGCTCAGGGCGGCTCGGCACCTGCACCTGTCGGGATACGTCCTGCTCGACCCGGCGTCCCGGGACGCCGGCCTGGCGATGCTGAAAGCCGCCCGGGACAACGGGCTGACCACGTCGGTCGATCCGCAATCCGCCGCGCTCATCCCCGACCCCGGCGCGTTCCTCGACTGGATCAAGGGCGTGGACCTGTTGCTGCCCAACGAGGACGAGCTCGCGCACCTGTCGGCCGGGCACGACCTGCTCGACTACGTCGGCGCGGTCGCGGCCACCGCCGGAGCGAAGGGTGCCGGCTGGACCGACCGTGCCGGAACGATCAGCGTCCCGGCCGAACCGGTGTCCTGTATGGACTCCACCGGCGCCGGGGACGCCTTCAACGCCGGTTTCCTGGCCGCGTGGCTGGCCGGTGAGACACCGGAGGCGGCCCTGCGGTGCGGCGTCAGCGCGGCGACCAAGGTGGTCACCGGGATCGGCGCCATCCCGCAGTGACCGTCAGCCGGTGGCTTATCCCTCGATGACGTGGTGGTTCGAGCGCTCGGCCAGCTGGGCGCTCGGCTCACCCTGACGCCGCCGGTAACGGCTGACGCGCTCGCTCCGGCGCGGCGGGCGGTCGTTGGCAATCAGCACGGCCGCCCAGGGCAGCGGGATCGACAGCACCAGGAACAGCAGGGCCAGCCACCACGTCTGGATGAAGATGAGCGCCAGGAACAGGCAGGGCAGCCGCAGGCTCATCATGATCAGGTACTTGCGTTTGCGGGCCGCGTGCTGGTCATCGAACGACGGGGCAGCCTCGGTGATGAGAACCGGGGTGTCGTCTTCCTTGGGGTTGTTCACGACACCACCTCCATAGTCATTCTCCCACCTTAGACCCGAGGCGACAGGTTGCCCGCGCCGTGGAAGTATTCCGTCGTGGCCGATGATCTTTCGCCAGAGTTCTGTTCCGCTTTGCGGAACGCCTTCGAGCGCGCCGGCTACGACGCTGACGGAGTCCTGCGGCTGATCGGGGAGTCCGCGCACGCCGCGCTCGGCCGCGGCGAGCCGGAGCCCGCCCGTCGCGCGACCAGGGACGGCGCCGAACTGGGCACGCTGATCAGGCTTTTCCTGCTCGGTGACGAACTGCCCGAGCGCGAGGTCCGGGGCGTGCTGCCGTGGCCGGAGTCGATCTCGACCGGGCTTGTCCGCGTGGACGGCGACCGGGTGCGCGCCGGGCTGGACGTCCGCCCGTACGGCGACGACCAGGGCTCGTGGTGGGTGTTCGCGGACCTGGATTCCGACCAGTTGGGCGCCGAGGTGCCGGTGGACCACGTCCTCGGTGTCGGTCACGCCTCATTGAGCCTGGCTCGCGCGACCGTCCGCCGTCCGGTCGGCACGGTTCTCGATCTTGGTACGGGTTGTGGCGTCCAGGCGTTGCACGCCAGCAGGCACGCGCGCGGCATCACCGCGACCGACCTGTCCGAGCGCGCGCTGAAACTCGCGAACGGGACATTCCGGATCAACGGGCTGACCGTGGAAACCAAGCAGGGCAAGTGGTTCGAGCCGGTCGCCGGCCGCCGCTTCGACCAAGTGGTGTGCAATCCGCCGTTCGTCGTCGGGCCGTCCCGGGTCGACTACACCTACCGGGACTCCGGGCTGGCCGGTGACGACGCGAGCGCGCTCGTCGTCGCCGCACTGCCGGAATACCTGACGCGCGGCGGCGTGGGTCAGCTGCTGGCGTCGTGGCTGCATCTGCCCGGCCAGGACTGGCAGGAACGCGTCACCTCGTGGCTGCCGGGCGGGGTGGACGCGTGGTTCGTGCAACGCGATGTCGCCGACCCGGACCTCTACGTCGGCACCTGGTTGCGTGACGCCGGTATCGATCCGCGGTCGGCGGAGGGGTCGGCGCGTGCTTCGGCGTGGCTGGACTGGTTCGCCGAGTACAAGGTCGCCGGAGTCGGCTTCGGGTTCGTCACCCTGCGCCGCACCGACGGCGAGCCGCGGATCATCTGCGAGG
Organism: Kibdelosporangium persicum; assembly: GCF_013280595.1. Lineage (GTDB taxonomy): Bacteria > Actinomycetota > Actinomycetes > Mycobacteriales > Pseudonocardiaceae > Kibdelosporangium > Kibdelosporangium persicum. The sequence goes on along the minus strand of NZ_JAAATY010000020.1, from coordinate 32,810 downwards.
ACCTGCGGCACGCGTTCGACGACCCGCTCGGCCAGGAGGCGGCGGGCTGGTTGGACCGGATCGACTGGCTGCGTGCGCATTCGTCACCCGACGCGCTGCTTCGAGCGCACTTGAAGGTGGCCGATTCGGTTGTCCTCGAAGAGGTTTCGGCACCGGGTGACGAAGGCTGGGAAGCGGTCGTGCGGCGCCTGCACCGGACCGACGGACCCGGGTGGCAGCACGAGATCGACGAGCTCGTGCGCGCGTTGTTGGCAGGCTGTCGCGGTCTGTTGCCGTTGGGGGACTTGTTGGAACTGCTCGCCGCGGCACACGGCGTACCGACGGACGCACTCGTCGTGGCCGCGCTGCCGCTGGTCGACGAGCTTGTCCGGCACGGGATGCTGGTGCCGGCGTGAGAGCCGTCGTCGCCCGTGTGCGCAGCGCCTCGGTGACTGTGGACAGTCGGGTCGTCGGGGCGATCGACGCGGGCCTGTTGGTATTACTCGGCGTGCATACGGACGACACGCGCGAAAAGGCGGCCGTCATGGCCCGGAAACTGTACGAGCTTCGCATTCTTCGTGACGAGGAGTCGTGCGCCACCTCCGGCGCGCCACTGCTTGTGGTCAGCCAGTTCACCCTCTACGGGGAAACCCGTAAGGGTCGGCGCCCGTCGTGGATCAACGCCGCCCGCCCCGAGCAGGCCGAACCCCTTGTCGGAGCGGTCGTCGACGAGCTGCGCCATCGGGGAGCCCACGTGGAAACGGGCGAATTCGGGGCCATGATGGAAGTAACGAGCGTGAACGACGGTCCGTTCACCGTCCTGGTGGAAATCTAAGGATTTTCTCAGCCACTGTGGACAGTGGCCCCTTCTCAGGAATATCTCAGCATCCGCCGCGCAACCGGTTGGCCGGTTCTCACGTCATCCAGTTTGAGAAAGCGGGAACGAATCTCGATCGGCTCACGTTTTCTCTAGTGTCCAACCAACGGGCGGCACGGTCCCAGACGGACCAACGGTTCGCCTGTCCGCGACACGAACCACCGCCAGCCCGAGACAGGGGGAGGGAGAGTCAGATGACCGTCCCGCAGACTCTTGACCGCGAGGTTCCCGAAGCCGCCGAACTCGATCTCGACGCACAGGGTCCCGCGGCCGACCTGGTCCGCGTGTACCTCAACGGGATCGGCAAGACCGCGCTGCTGACCGCCGCCGAAGAGGTCGAACTGGCCAAGCGGATCGAAGCAGGCGTGTTCGCCCAGCACATGCTGGAGACCAACCCGCAGCTTCCGGCGCAGCGCAGGATGGACCTCAAGTCGCTGATCCGCGACGGGCACGTGGCCAAGAACCACCTGCTCGAAGCCAACCTGCGACTGGTCGTCTCGCTGGCCAAGCGCTACACCGGGCGCGGCATGCCGCTGCTCGACCTGATCCAGGAGGGGAACCTGGGTCTGATCCGCGCGGTCGAGAAGTTCGACTACACCAAGGGGTTCAAGTTCTCCACGTACGCCACGTGGTGGATCCGGCAGGCCATCACCAGGGGCATGGCCGACCAGGGGCGCACCATCCGGCTGCCCGTCCACCTGGTGGAACAGGTGAACAAGCTGGCGCGGATCAAGCGCGACCTGCACCAGCAGCTCGGCCGTGAGGCCACCCACGAGGAACTGGCCAAGGAGTCCGGCCTGAGTGTCGGCAAGGTCATCGACCTGCTCGACCACGCCCGTGACCCGGTCAGCCTGGACATGCCGGTCGGAGCCGAGGAAGACGCGCCGCTGGGCGACTTCATCGAGGACTCCGAGGCGACCGACGCCGAGGGCGCGGTCATCTCCGGCCTGTTGCAGGACGACCTGCGCCGGGTGCTGGCCACGCTCGACGAGCGCGAGCAGCACGTGATCCGTCTTCGCTACGGCATCGACGACGGCCAGCCCAGGACCCTCGACCAGATCGGCAAGCGCTTCGGGCTCTCCCGTGAACGCGTGCGCCAGATCGAGCGTGAGGTCATGTCGAAGCTCCGTCAGGGCGAGCGCGCCGAGAAGCTCCGGGCGTACGCGAGCTAGGACGAAGTGATGCAGGTCACCCGAACGGCACTGTTGCGGCGTGAGGAACGTCACGATACTTAGGCGGGCAAACCGAAGACTACGCAGTGCATGCGTCAAGTGACGACATGTGACTGCTTACCCCGGGAGGTCGCGGCGGTCGGGGGCTGGCGCGGCCTTCCGATATGTCCGGGGAAAGGTGCTCCACCACCTCGCGCTGACGCGCGGTCTGGGGCTCCTTGGGCTTGGTCGGGTGCTGTGGGGATCTGGGGTCGGCTCCGCACGTCACGGATGACGGATCACAGGGGTGCGATTCGTCATCCCGTGACGGGCGGTCCATGCACGCATGAGGCTGGTACACGGCAGACATCACATCCAGTGCTCCCGCGCGGTTCGGTAACGTCACGACCAGTTCCCGACCCGCGCGCAAAGGAGCCCGCGTGACCACCACCTCGTTCCAGTACACCGACGTGCTCCCGCTCGCCCCCGACACCACCACCGAGTACCGGCTGGTGACCCCGGAGGGTGTGCGTCTGATCGAAGCAGCGGGCCGCCAGTTCCTCGAGGTCGACCCGGACGTGCTGACCCTGCTGGCCAAGGAGGCCATCAAGGACATCCAGCACCTGCTCCGCCCGTCGCACCTGGCTCAGCTGCGCGCGATCGTCGACGACCCCGAGGCCTCGGGCAACGACCGCTTCGTCGCGATGGACCTGCTGCGCAACGCGTGCATCTCCGCGGGCGGCGTGCTGCCGATGTGCCAGGACACCGGTACGGCGATCGTGATCGGCAAGCGCACGGAAGGCGTGCTCACCGGCGGCACGGACGAGCAGGCGTTGTCGCTGGGGGTTTTCGAGGCGTACCAGCAGCTCAACCTGCGGTACTCACAGATGTCCCCGGTGACGTTCTGGGACGAGCGCAACACCGGCACGAACCTGCCCGCGCAGGTCGAGCTGTACACCGCGCCGGGCACGGACCCGCGCTACGACTTCCTGTTCATGGCCAAGGGCGGCGGCAGCGCCAACAAGACGTTCCTGTACCAGGAGACCAAGGCCGTCCTGAATCCCAACCGGCTGGCCAAGTTCCTCGACGAGAAGCTGCGCAGCCTCGGCACCGCCGCGTGCCCGCCGTACCACCTGGCGATCGTGGTCGGCGGCCTGTCCGCGGAGCACAACCTGAAGGTCGCCAAGCTCGCCTCCGCGCGGTACCTGGACAACCTGCCGCGGGAGGGATCCACGCTGGGGCACGGGTTCCGGGACGTCGACCTGGAGCAGCAGGTGCTGGAGATGACCCGGCAGTTCGGCATCGGCGCGCAGTTCGGCGGCAAGTACTTCTGCCATGACGTGCGCGTGATCCGGCTGCCCCGGCACGGCGCGTCCTGCCCGGTCGGCATCGCGGTGTCCTGCTCGGCCGACCGCCAGGCCAAGGCCAAGATCACCCCGGACGGCGTGTTCATCGAGCAGCTGGAGCGCGACCCGGCGCAGTACCTGCCGGAGGTGCACGACGAGGACCTGTCCGAGGAAGTCGTGCGGATCGACCTCACCCGGCCGATGGCCGAGATCCGCGAGACGCTGTCCAAACTCCCTGTCAAGACAAGGCTTTCACTGACCGGCCCGCTCGTGGTCGCCCGGGACATCGCGCACGCGAAGATCAAGGAGCGCCTCGACGCGGGCGAGCCGATGCCGCAGTACATGAAGGACCACCCGGTGTACTACGCCGGCCCGGCCAAGACGCCCGAGGGGTACGCGTCCGGTTCGTTCGGCCCGACCACCGCGGGCCGGATGGACTCCTATGTGGCGCAGTTCCAGGCCGCGGGTGGCTCGCTTGTCATGCTGGCCAAGGGAAACCGGTCGCGTCAGGTGACTGACGCGTGCCAGTCGCACGGCGGCTTCTACCTCGGCTCGATCGGCGGCCCGGCCGCCCGGCTGGCCCAGGACTGCATCCGCAAGGTCGACGTGCTGGAGTACCCGGAGCTCGGCATGGAAGCCGTGTGGAAGATCGAGGTCGAGGACTTCCCCGCGTTCATCGTGGTGGACGACAAGGGCAACGACTTCTTCGCCGAGACCTCGGCGCCGACGCTGCAGATCAGCTTCCGCAAGTAGGCCCGCCCGGCACGGCGTGTCCACCTTTCCGGCACCATGAAATTCCCTCGCGGGACAGCACCCGGTGCGCGAACATGGTGCCGGAAAGTGGCTTTCGGGGTGCTGGAAAGGTGGACACGCGGGTGATCGTCGTGCCGGAGGCGTTGGCCGAGTCCCTTCGGGACAACTTTCCCGGGGAATGGCTCGCCGGGCTTCCCGGCCTGGCCGAGCGGACGCTCGACCACTGGCGGCTCACCCTCGACGGGAAGCCCATGCACGGCATGGCTTCCCTCGTTCTGCCCGTGACGACCGCGGACGGTGTGCGGGCGGCGCTGAAGCTCCAGCCGGTGGACTGGGAGCACGAGAGCGAGCCGGTCGGGCTGAGGATCTGGGACGGCGACGGCATCGTCCGCCTGCTCGACCACGACCAGGACACCGGCGCGATGCTGCTGGAGCGCCTGGACGAGAACCGTCCACTGTCGACGATGCCGGACGACTTCGCCGCCACCGAGATCCTCGCCGGACTGCTCGCACGGCTCACCAAGGTGCCCGGACCGCGGAACATCCGGCACCTCGAGGACATCGCCACCGGAATGGTCGCGGACACGCCGCAAGCCATCCTCGAACTGTCCGATCCGGACGAACAGAGGCTGCTGAAGGACTGGGCCGCGGCGGTTTCCGAGCTGCTCGACGAGCCCGGTGACCGGCTGCTGCACTGGGATCTGCACTACGACAACGTGTTGGCGGCCGATCGTGAGCCGTGGCTGGCGATCGACCCGAAGCCGCTCGTCGGCGACCCCGGGTTCGACCTGATGCCCGCGCTGGACAACCGGTGGGACGAGATCGTGGCCACCGGTGACGTCACCAAGGCCGTGCTGCGGCGCTTCGACCTGATGACGGAGGTTCTCGGGCTCGACCGGCAGCGCGCGGCCGGGTGGACAGTCGCCCGCGCGCTGCAGAACTCGTTGTGGGACATCCAGGACGGTGCGCACGCCCTGCAGCCGATGCAGGTCGCGATCGCGAAAGCCGTTACTTCTCCTCGAAGATGATGTCCTCCGGCGGCACCGTCAGCCGCACGGTGTCGTCGTCGATCACTTCGACGATCGTGTCGAAGCTCGTCCAGTGCCCGGTGGACAGGACGAACAGCCGGTCGTCCTTCTGGTCGAGGAAGTCCAGGAACCCGCCGAGCGACAGGTCGCCGTCGTTCAACGCCAGGTAGTCCGCCAGGCGCCGGAACAACTTCGGCATGATCACCAGGTCCTCGGCCAGCGACCGCTCCCGCACGATCTTGCCGCCGCTCTGCGTGACGTCCTTGGGCCACAGGCCCAGCTGGCCGTCCCGGGCGGCCCTCGCCGCCTCGGCCATCGTCGCCCGCAGGTCCGGGAACAGCTTGAGGTAGAAGGTCGGATACGCCAGCCCGCGCGCGAGCTGGTGGTAGTTCACGGTCCGCTGCACCATCGGCACGTCGACGTGAACGCGAGTACCGCTCTTGCCCGGAGCCTCCCCTTTGCCCGCGAACGCGACACAGCGGCCGTAGACGTCCGCGGTCCGGGTGAGGATGTACCCGGGTGCCTGCAGCGGTTCGCTGGCCGTGACCGTGCCGTCCTTCTCCCGGCGGACGACGTCGGTGAACCCCAGGAAGTCCAGCAGTTCGGCGGACGCCGCGTCGGCGAACCGCGGCGGCTGGTGGGTTTCGCCGTCCTCGGTCCGGAAATGGGTTTCCAGCGCGTCGATGCCGTCCAGCCGTAACTGGGCACCTCCGCTCTTGTTGCGGCGCACCTTGCGCCCGCCTTCGACCTTGTCCCAGTCGTCGAGGTTGTTCGGGTAGAACCGGACTGAGTCGCCGTCCGGCCGCGCCCCGACGATCCGGAAAGTGCCTTCGATCACCAACATGGCCATGGTGCCGCTCTCCCTCGGCTGATACGCCCCTTCAACCGGGGTATCGCCGAACAGGCAGAACAGTTAGGGCACTAACCCGAATGCAGTAGAACCAAGCCCAAAAGGGCAGTGTTCAATTGTCCTCGCTCCGCTCGGACGGGCTTGGTCGCCAAGCCGGTCATTTCCACCCCGCCCCACGCAGCCGACACCGCGCAGTGCTCACTTGCCGCCGTGGCTGGGGCGGCGTCGGGCGTGTTGCGAGGCGTAAACGACCAGCGCGACCAAGCCGATGCCCGGCCGACGGGGCACATCGACCGGGCACCTTGTTCGGAGAGAGTCAGACCTTGCGTTGCTGGTAGTCCAGGATGACCGGGCGCTCGGCCAGCGGCGCGTTGAGGTTCACGGTGAACACCGGGTAGCGGATGTCCATCGTGCACATCTGCTCGGTCGCGGGCATCGTCTCGACGAGGGTCAGCACGACCTTGTCCGTGCTCTGCTCACCGATCTCGACGCTGGCTCTGCTGCAACCGCCTTCCTGCGCGGTGACGCCGACACGTGTGCCGTCCCCCTCGGTCCACACCTTTCTGGGGTAGCCCTCGGGGAGTTTGGCCGCGTCGAGCTTGGTCACCAGCTTGGCCCCGGCAGGCTGCTCACCGGGCAGCTGCGGGTCAGACGGCGGAATGGTTTCGCTCGGCAGATCCGAAGCCGACGGTGGTGGAGCGGAGCCAGTCTGCGTCTGAGCACCGCAGGCGGCACTCAGCGCAAGCAGAACACTGGCTCCGACTGTCGCTAGGTGTCTCATGCACCAAGGACGGAACCACCCACGGGTCAGGTTGCACGCAAAGCGTCGACGGCCTCACGGATCGCGGTCAGCCGGTCCCCGGACGCGAGTCCGGCGTGGTAGAGGTGGAATTCCTCGACGCCTTCCCCGGCCAGAGCCCGCATCTCGGCGAGCATCGCCGCGCCGTCGACCGGCTTCGGCGGCAGCGCCAGCACGTAACCGGCGATCCGCGTGTCCGGGGCCATCGCGCGCAGCGCCCGAATGTTCGGGGTACTGGCCGAAGGCCCTGGCCAGGCCATCGCGACCAGCGCGTCCACCTCGACGCCCAGCTCGGGCGCGACCGTGGCGAACGGCCCGGTCGCCCACGGGTCGGCGTTCGCGTGCACGATCACCCGGGCCGACGGCGCCAGGTCCCTGATCCGGTTCACCAGAAGTTTCCGCAGGTCACCGGCCACGTTCGCGCGCACCGAAGCGATGGACGCATCCAGCGGCATCTCGTCCGGCTCACCGGCGTCGACAGCCGCCCTGACCTGCGACCGCAGCGCGTCGGCGTCCGGATACCTGGCCGAACACCCCGCGCAGAAGCACACGGACATGAGCTTCTGCCGGACCGGGCCCCAGTCGGCGCCGTCGGTCTTCTCGTGGTGGCCGCCGTGCACGAACCCGAGCGCGCCGCACGCCTCGAGGATGATCCCGTCCGGCGAGGCCAGCTCGATGATCTCCTCGACCAGCGTCAGGCAGTACTCGACCACATCCGGGTTGGACGGGCACAGCGCATACGGGTACCGGTCGCCGAAAGCGTTGACCACGGTCAGGTCCGGGTGCAGGTCGCCGAGGCGGCTGGAGTGCGTCAGCACGGTCCACGCGTACACCGGCAGGCCCGCGGCCTTCAGCGCGTCACGCGCCGACCGGTACGAGTCCGGCGCGACCCACGACGGCTCGGCGGGCCGCAATCGCTTGCCCTGCCACGCTTCCTCGCGGACCGGCAGGTAGAACGCCGCGTGCCGGGCGTCGATCAGCCGGTGTTCCGGGTGAAGCGGCGTCGCGGCCCGCACCGTGTGGTACGAGGCCGCCAGCGCGACCGCGTCCACACCGAGCTCCGCGTACCGCGCGGCAGCACCAGGGTCACCGACAACGTCCCACGGGTAAACGTGTGCGACGGTAGTTACCAACGAGGACGCCTCTTCTCGTACTCGGGGTTGAACTTCTGCATGTACCCGGTGTCGTCGCGCTTGACGATGCCACACGTGCGGTAGTTCTCGGCCAGCCGCGCGAGCACGTCCCGGTCCAGCTCGACGCCCAGACCGGGACCGGACGGCACGGTCAGCGAACCGTCCTTGAAGGACAGGACTCCCGGGACCACGACGTCGTCCGCGGCGTTCCACGGGTAGTGCGTGTCGCACGCGTACGTCAGGTTCGGCGTGGCCGCGGCCAGGTGCGTCATCGCCGCCAGGCTGATGCCCAGGTGCGAGTTGGAGTGCATGGACAGGCCGATGCCGAACGTCTCGCAGATCGCCGCGAGCTTGGCCGACCGGGTCAGCCCACCCCAGTAGTGGTGGTCGGACAGGATGACCTGGACGGCGTCCTGCTCGACCGCGGGCGCCAGGTGCTCGAACGAGACCACGCACATGTTGGTGGCCAACGGCATCGGGGCGGACCTGGCGACCTCGGCCATGCCTTCGATCTCCGGCGACGGGTCCTCCAGGTACTCGACGATGCCGTCCAGTTCCCGGGCGACCTTGATGCCGGTCTCCGGGTGCCACGCGGCGTTCGGGTCGAGCCGCAGCGGGGTGCCGGGGAACGCCTCCCGCAGCGCCTTGATCGCCTCGACCTCCTGATCCGGCGCGAAGACACCGCCCTTGAGCTTGATCGACTTGAAGCCGTACTGGTCGATCAGCTGCTTGGCCTGCGCGACCACGCCCGCGGGGTCGAGCGCGGCACCCCACTGGTCCGGCTCCTCGTCGCCGAGCTTCGCGGACGGATGGCCGGCCCACTTGTAGAAAAGGTAAGCGCTGTAGGGAATCTCGGTCCGCACGGCACCGCCGAGCAGGTCGACGACGGGACGGCCGACCGCCTTTCCCTGGATGTCCAGGCAGGCGACCTCGAACGGCGAGTACACCCGGTCGACCGTGCCCGGCGCGGAGAACTTGCCGGTCAGTCCGTGCGTGTCGAAGCCGGTCACGCCGTGCAGCGCCGCGGCGACCCGCTGGTGCATCGGGCCGAGCGCGAACGCGTCCAGCCCGATCAGCGACGGGACGACCTGTCGCAGGCGCTCGATGTGCGCGATGTCGCCGTACGTCTCGCCGAGGCCGGAGATCCCCTCGTCGGTGTGCACCTCGACGATCGTGCGCAGCGCCCACGGCTCGTGCACACCGGCGGAGTTCAGCAGGGGCGGATCACGAAAGGCAACGGGGGTAAGGACTATCTCGGTTATCTTCACGTGTTCAGTCCTCCAGGGCGGCCCGGCCGGCGGCGATGATCCGGTCCAGTTCCGCCAGGTGCTCGGGCGAGGGGTCGACCAGCGGCGGGCGGACGCCGCCGACGTCCAGCCCGCTCTTCACCACCGCGGCCTTCACCAGGGACACCGCGTAGCCGGGCACCTTGTCGCGCAGTTCGACCAGCGGCAGGTAGAAGTCCGTCAGCAGGCGGTTGGTCCTCGCGGTGTCGCCGGAGGTCACGGCGTGGTAGAAGCCCAGCGAGATGTCCGGCGCGAAGCAGAACACCGCCGAGGAGTACAGCTCCACGCCGATGCCGCGGTACGCGGGCACGGTCAGTTCCGCGGTGGGCAGCCCGTTGAAGAACTGGAACGGTTTGTCCACCTGCGACCGGACGGCCAGCACGACGCGCTGCATCTGGTCGATGTCACCCAGCCCGTCCTTGAGGCCGACGACGTTGGGCAGGCAGGCAACCTGTACGGCCGACTCCGGGGTGAACACAGCATTGTTACGTTGGTAGACGATCGTGGGAAGGTTGCCTACCTGGCTCACCTCCTCGACGTACCGGACCAGACCGGCCGGCGGCGAGGAAACCAAGTACGGCGGCAGCAACAGCACGCCGTCGGCGCCCGCCGACTTCGCCGCCGCCGCATACCTTTTCGCGATCGGCAGTGGTCCGCCCGCGCCCGCGAACACAGGCACACGGCCCGCGGTGGCCTCCACCGCGATCCGGACGACCTGGTCGAACTCGGCCACGTCCAGTGCGTTGAACTCACCGGTCCCGCACGCCACGAACACCCCGCCAGGACCGGCGGCGACGCCGTGCTTGACGTGCTCGGCCAGCACGTCCACGGCGACTTCCCCGGCGGCATCGAAGGGGGTCACCGGGAAGAACAGCACTCCATCCAGTTGCATACTGACCTCAATCTCGACCGGCGATCAACCCTTGACCGCACCTGTGGTTATCCCACGCAGGAACGACTTCTGCAGCGACAGGTACACGATCAGGCTGGGTACCAGCGCCAGCAGCGCGCCTGCCAGCACGATGCCCGGCCCCACCTCGATGTCCGACCGCAGATCCGCCAGCGCGACGGTCAGCGTGTAGTCGGCGGGGTCGTTGGCCACGATCCTGGGCAGCAGGTACTGGTCCCAGATCATGGTGAAACCGAACACCGCGATCACGGCCAGCGCCGGACGGCAGAGCGGCAGGATGATCCGCGCGAAGACCCGCAGCTCCCCCGCGCCGTCCACTCTGGCCGCCTCCTCCAGCTCGACCGGGATCTCCTTCATGAACTCCGTCATCACGAAGATGGAGAACCCCCAGGCACCGAGGGGCAGGATGACCCCGAGCAGGGTCCCCCTCAGGTTGAGCTGGAGCACCGGCAGGTCACCGATCACCAGCGACAGCGGGATCGCGATGACCTCCTCCGGCAGCATCATCGTCGTCAGGATCAGCAGCAGGATGATCGCCTGGCCGCGGAACTTCTTGCGTGCCATGGCATACGCCGCGAACACACTGACCAGCAGCTGCAGCAGCAACGCGCCGCCTGCGATGAACAACGAGTTGGCGAAGTAGGTCCAGATGTTCTTGGCGGCCGCTTCCTCGTAGTTCTGCAGAGTCGGGTTGCCGGGCAGGACGGACAGCTGCGTCGGGTCCCGGTTGACGTCGAACGCACCGGAGAACACCGTGATCAACGGTCCGGTGAAGATCAGGACGGCCAGGGTGCACAGCACGATCCGGATCGCCCGGCTGGCGTAGGCGTTGCGCGCGGTCGACCAGCCGAGCGCGGTGTCCAGCCGTGAGGAGACCCCTGGCTTGCGCCGGGTCCTGACCGGAGCGGTCCCCGTGGACGTCGTCACCGGGCCTCCCTTGCTCGCCGCCAGACCTGCACGATCACTGTGAGCAGGAACGTCACCAGGAACAGCATGACGGACGCCGCCGAGGCCACACCTATGTCGTTCTTCTCGAAACCACGGGAGAACACCGTGGTCATCCACACCGACGTCGCACCGGCCGGGCCACCGCCGGTCAGCACGTACACCTCGGTGAACACCCGCAGACCGCGGATCGCCGCCAGCGTCAGCAGAATCGTGATCACCGGGCGCAACGCGGGCAGCGTGACGTACCACAGCCGCTGGAACACGGTGGTGCCGTCGAGGGCGGAGGCCTCGTACTGCTCACGGTCGATCCCGGCCAGACCGGCGAGGATCAGCACCATGTCGTAGGGCGCGTGCTTCCAGATCCCGACCATCATCACCGAGGTCAGCGCGGTGTCCGGGTGGTCGAGGAACGTCGACGGCCCGGCACCTACCCACGAGAGCACCTCGTTGAGGAAACCGTTGGGGTCCGGGAAGTACAGCACCCGCCAGATCTCACCGACGACCGCGGTCGCCGCGACCACCGGCAGGAACACGGCGGAGCGCACGAACCACAGCGACTTGGCCTGGCCCTCCAGCAGCAGCGCGAGGAAGAAGCCGACGACCATCGAGCCGAACGTCTGGCCGAACGCCAGGACCACCGTGTGGTACGCGGCTTCCTGGAACGCGGTGTCGTCCAGCACGGCCGCGTAGTTGTCCATCCCGACGAAGATGTCGCCGAGGAACGGCTGCACCTTGTAAAGGCTCAGCCGGATGCCCTCGGCCATCGGGATGAACTTGAAGTAGAGGAACAACAGCAGCGCGGGAGCCAGGAACGCCCACGGGATCAGGGACCGGCCCCAGTGGCGGCGCCGCCTGGGCGCGGTGATACCGCCGTCCCGGGCGGACCTGGTCGCGCCCGGGACAGCGGTGGCTTCGCGGCCTGTGATGCCGATCGTCACTGCTTGATGCCTTGCGTCGACAGTTCCTTGGTCAGCTCACCGGCCAGCTTGCCCAGCTCGGCCCTGGTGTCGGTGGTGCACGTGAAAATCTTGTTCAGCGACTCCGAGGTCTTCTGCCGGAACGGCTGGAAGTTCGGCACCGCCGGGAACGGACGGCCGGCCGACTCGTAGACCTGCTTGGTGGTGTCCCAGCGCGGGTCGTTCAGCACGGTCTTGACGTCGACGTTCTTGTTCACCGGCAACCGGACCACCGGGGTCTCGCCCGCCTGCACCTTCATGCCCATCTGCTGGACTTCCGGCGTCAGCATGAACTCGACCAGTTTCTTCTGGCCCGCGGGGTTGGGCGAACCGGCCATGATGTACATGTCCTCGCCCTCGCCGAGCACGGTGTCGCCGCCCGGGCCCCTGGGCGCGGGGATGACCTCGTACTTGTCCTTGCCGAGGTTCTTGTCGAACCGGCTGAACATGTACGGGCCGGTGGTGTAGATGCCGACCTTGCCGGTCTCGAACAGCGGGTGCGCGTCGTTGGTCGTGAGCGTCAGCGCGTTCGGGTTCATCACCTTGCTGTCGCAGAACAGGCCGCGGATCCACTCGACCGACCGCTGGCTCTCCGGCGAGTCGATGGCGACCTGGAACTTGCCGTTGCCGCTGTCCTTCAGCACGTCGCCGCCGCCCTGCCAGAGGAAGTTCGACGCCCACCACAAGGTGTAGCCGCGGTCGGTGGTCGCCGGGGCGAGGATGCCGTACGTGTCGGCCTGGCCGTTGCCGTCCGGGTCCTGCGAGGTGAAGGCCTTGGCCAGGTCCAGCAGCTGCTCGTGGGTGGCCGGCACGGGCTTGCCCAGCTTCTCCCGCCAGTCCTTGCGGATCAGCGTCACGGTGGCCTGAGTGGACCACGGCACCGCGTGGAACTTGCCGTCCGAGGTTCTGGCGTTGCCCCAGGCCCGCTCGCTCACGTCGGCGGCGCCCGCGAGGGAGGCACGGTCGACCTCGCCGACCAGGCCCTGCTGGGTGAACACGCCGAGCGAGCCGGTGTCGGTGATGACCAGATCCGGCAGGTCCTTGTTGGCGGCCCGCTGCTGGATCTGCTTGTCGAAGTCGTTGAAGACGGCCTTGTACTCGACCTTCTGGCCGGTCTTCTTGGTGAACTCCTCGAATATCCTCGTGTAAACCTTTGCAGCCGAATCCTGGCTGCGGGTCCAGACCTCGAGCGGAGCGTTCGGATCGCCCTGCGGGGCGGAGGGAGACGTCGACGTGCCACATCCGGCGGCCACCGCGGCGCACACCGCGACGAGCGCAGGGGCTACGACGGCGGTCTTCCGGCCGCGTGACCTGACAGACGATCTGAGAGACGGGCGCGAGACTGCGTTGTCCGGCATTGGACCACTCCGACCTACCGAGGGGCACTTTTCACATATGCGAAGTCCGGTCGTACTTGTGAACCCGCGTCCGGGACTGTAAGAATCGAGCGCGACTACTGTCAAGGACGTGTGACGGGGTTGTTGCCGAAGGAGGACCCGCGTGGCGGTCGAACAAGCCCGTGAACCAGCCGGTCAGCCCACCCGCCCGGCCGCCGTGAAGTCGGCCGACCGGACGGTGGAGCTGCTCGAGGCGCTCGCGTCCTCGGAGCGCAGGCTGACGCTGACCGAGCTGCATCACGAGCTGAGCTATCCGAAGTCCAGCCTGTACATGCTGTTGCAGACACTGGTGGCGCGCGGCTGGGTGGAGATGGAACCCGCCAGCGGCACCTACGGCATCGGCGTGCGGGCACTGCTCGTCGGTACGTCCTATTTGGACCACGACCCGGTCGTGCAGGTGGCCATCCGGGTGATGGAGCACGTGCGCCGCGAGGTCAACGAAACGGTCCACCTGGCTCGGCTGGACGGCGCCGACGTGGTCTACCTGGCCAGCCGGGAGTCGGAGCACCACCTGCGCGTGGTCTCCCGCGTGGGCCGCAGGCTGCCCGCGCACTCCACCTCGCTCGGCAAGGCGCTGCTGGCCGAACGCCCGGCGGCGGAAGTCGACTCCATCCTGCCGGAGAAACTGACCTCGTTGACGCCGAACACCGTGGTCGACCGGGCCGCACTGCACGAGCAGCTGGCCAAGTTCCGGGTGGCCGGCTACGCGCACGAACGCGAGGAGAACACGCCGGGTCTCGGCTGTTTCGCCGTCGCGCTGCCCTACCGCAACCCGGTGATCGACGCGATCAGCTGCTCGGTGCCGTTGGGCAGGCTGGACACCGATCACGAGAACCAAGTGGTGACCGCGTTGCTGGAAGGCGCGAAGACGATCACCGAGCTGCTCCGCCAGTTCGGCCGCTGACCCCGCCGCCGCATGCGCCAGACGAAAGGGACGAGAACAACGTGACCCAACGCATCCTGATCACCGGGGCGGCAGGTGGGGTCGGGACGCTGATGCGCCCGCGGCTGGCCGCCGACGATCGGATACTGCGGCTGCTGGACATCGCGGAGCTGCCCGCCGCGGCCGACGGCGAGCGGGTGGAGACCATCCAGGCGTCCATCACCGACATGGACGCGATGGAGCGGGCCTGCGAGGGCGTCGACGCGGTGATCCACCTCGGCGGGCACAGCCTGGAACAGGTGTGGTCCAAGATCCTCGACGTCAACATCAACGGCACCTACGTCGTGCTGGAGGCGGCGCGCAGGCAGGGCGTCAAGCGCGTCGTGCTGGCCAGTTCCAACCACGCGGTCGGCTACATCAAGGAGGCCGACGGCGAAGCGGCGGACTACGCGTTCCCGCGGCCGGACACCAACTACGGCGTCAGCAAGGCCGCCATGGAAGCGTTGGGCAGCATGTACGCCGACCGCTACGGCATGGACGTCATCTGTGTCCGGATCGGTTCGTGCTTCGCCAAGCCCAAGGACGTGCGGATGCTGTCCACGTGGCTGTCCCCCGACGACGGCGCCCGGCTGTTCGAGGCGTGCCTGGCCACGCCGAAGCCTGGTTTCCGGATCGTCTGGGGCGTCTCGGACAACACGCGCCGCTGGTTCTCCCTGGACGAGGCCCGCAAGCTCGGCTACGAGTCGAAGGACGACTCCGAGGAATTCGCCGCCGAGGTGCTCGCGCGGCACGGTGAGCTCGACCCCGGTTCGTACGCCGCGCGTTACCTGGGCGGCGCCTGGTGCGGCCCTGATTTCAACACCGCAGTGAAGGAGGCAGGACGGTGACGACTGTGCAGGGCTACAACCCGAGGACGGGCGAGCCGTACGGCGACCCGCTCGAGGCCACTTCGGACACCGAGGTGGACCGGCTCTGCGAGGCCGCGCACTCGGCGTACGAGACCTGGTCGGGCTGGAGCGCCGAGGACCGGGCCAGGGTGCTCGGCCTGGTGGCCGACCGGCTCGACGAGTCGTCCGAGACGCTGATCACCGTGGCCGACACGGAGACCGCGCTCGGCGTGCCCCGGCTGACCACGGAGCTGAAGCGCACCACCAACCAGCTACGGATGTTCGCCGACGTGCTGCGCGAGGGCAGCTACGTCGACGCGATGATCGACTCGCCGAACATGGACATCATCCCGCCGCGGCCGGACGTGCGCCGGGTGCTGCGGCCGATCGGCGTGATCGCGGTGTTCTCGGCGAGCAACTTCCCGTTCGCACTGTCCACAGTGGGCTCCGACACCGCCTCGGCGCTGGCCGCGGGCTGCGCTGTCGTGGTCAAGGGCCACTCGGCACACCCGAACACCACCCGCGAGACCGGCCGGATCGTCACCGAGGCACTGACCGAGGGCGGCGCGCCGGAGGGCCTGTTCTCGGTCATCCACGGCACCCAGTCCGGTGTCCGGCTGGTGCGGCACCCGCTGGTCAAGGCGGCCGGGTTCACCGGCTCGATCGGCGGCGGCCGGGCACTGTACGACCTGGCGAACTCGCGGCCGGACCCGATCCCGTTCTACGGCGAACTGGGCAGCGTCAACCCGACCGTGATCCTGCCGCGGGCGGCCGCGGAGCGCCCGGCCGAGATCGCCGCGGGCTTCGCCCAGTCGGTCACCATGGGCGTCGGCCAGTTCTGCACCAACCCGGGCCTGGTGTTCGCCCCATCGTCGATTGTGGACGAACTGGGCAAGGCCGTCACCGAGTCCAACGGTGGCGCGATGCTCAACGAGCGCATGTGCGACTCGTACCGCTCGCACGTGGAGGCGTTGTCCACCAACGACCTGGTTTCCCTGGTGGCCACCGGCAGCGCGCCCGACGAGGCGTGGGCAGGCAAGCCCGCGCTGTTCTCCGTGCCGCTGGAGACGTTCACGGCGAACCTGGAGAAGCTGACCGAGGAGAACTTCGGTCCTTCGGGCATCGTGGTGACGTACACGGACGTGAACGATCTGCTTCCGGTGCTGGCCAAGCTGCCCGGCACGCTGACGGGCACCGTGCACGCGTCGCCGTCGGAGCACAAGGAGGCCACCGCGGTCGCGGCCGAGCTGCGCAAGATCGCCGGACGGCTGATCTACAACGGCTGGCCGACCGGCATCGCGCTGGCCTGGGCCATGCAGCACGGTGGTCCGTGGCCGGCGACCACGAACGCGATCCACACGTCCATCGGGGTGCCAGGCATCTACCGCTGGCTCGCGCCGGTGACGTACCAGACCTGGCCGGACGAGCTGCTCCCGCCGGAGCTGCAGGACGCCAACCCGCTGGGCATCACCCGGCGCCGCGACGGGGTGCTCGGCAAGCACTGATTTTGGTTCGATGGGGGCTATGACGTCCTTGTCCAGACGGGCCCTGCTCGGCGCGGGCGCGGTGTTCGCCGCGTCGAGCAGCGTCCCGGCTTCAGCGGCCGAGCTGCCCGCGGATCCCTACCTGCCGACCGTTCCGCACGTCATCGAGGCGGAAACGTTCGCGCAGTACCTGAACCTGCCGTCCTGTCCTCGGGCGAACAACAACTACAAGGATGACGGCACCCCGAACATCCTGACGTGGGGCACGCCCGGCCAGCCCGCGACATGGTTCAACCAGTCGCAGTGCGCGTCGTTCCTGACCGGGTTGCTACGGCGGACCTATCCCGCCATCGCGACGGACGACTACTTCGAGACCCACTTCGGCTCACGCAGCCCGAACGCCCGGCAGTACCGGCAAACGTTCGCGGGCCCGGTGATACCGCACTGGCAGCGCATCACGAAGCTGGCGGACCTGCGTGCCGGGGACTTCATCGCGATCGACTACAACAACGGACAGCCGACACAAACCGGGCACATCGTGATGGTGCGCCGGATTAAGGGCACCTACGTGGCACCCAGTTCCTCGCTGAACTTCCCCGGCGAGACCCAGTACGCCGTCGAGGTCGTCGACTGCACGTCCGATCCGCACGGTGTCCTGGGCGTCGGCAACTACCACGCCTACCCCGACATCCGGCTCATCGACGGCGTGAACGACCGTGAGGGCGTCGGATTCGGGCACATGATGTTCTACGTGTCCAGCAGCACCGGCGTGTTCACCCGGTACCGGTGGAGCGTGAACACGTCGTCCAGCGGCGCGTACCCGGTCGCCCAACGACCCATCGCCGCCGCCCGGTTCACCGCCTGAAGACAACTCAGGGCAGCGGCATCAGGATGGTGAACCGCGCGCCCTGTCCTGGAGCGGTGCGCAGTTCGACTCTGCCGCCGTGTGCTTCGAGGATCGCCGCTGTGATGGCCAGGCCGAGGCCGGTTCCGCCGCGTTTGCGGGACCGCGCCTCGTCCACGCGGTAGAACCTGTCGAAGATGTACGGCGCGGCCTCCAGGGGGATGCCAGGGCCTTCGTCGATCACCTCCAGCACCACGCGGGCCCGGGACTCCGGCGTGCCCGCCACGGCGACGGGTGGTTGCTTGCGGTTCGCGGGCAGGCCCACCCGGACGCGGATCGGGCTTTCCTGCGGGGTGTGCGTCATCGCGTTGCTGATCAGGTTCGTGATCACCTGGCGCATCCGGTGTTCGTCAGCCGTGACGCGGATCGGCTTGCGGGCACATTCCACCTCCAGCTGTCGTTCCGGGTCACGCGCGCGGGCGTCGTGCACGGCGTCCTCGACCAGCGTCCGGATGTCCAGCTCGGTCAGGTCCAGCGCTCGTTCCTGGTCCAGTCTGGCCAGCAGCAACAGGTCCTCGACCAGCAGGCCCATCCGGATCGCCTCGCCCTCGATGCGGCTCATCAGACGGTCCACATCGGCCCGTTCCGGCGCTCCCCCACGGCGGTGCAGTTCGGCGAATCCACGGATCGAGGTCAGCGGAGTCCGTAGCTCGTGTGAGGCGTCCGCGACGAACCGCCGCAGACGGGTCTCGGACTGCTCACGCTGGCGCAGCGCCGCGGAAAGCCGCCCGACCATGGTGTTCAGCGCGCCCCCGAGCCTGCCGACCTCGGTGCGGGAGTCGGACTCCAGTCGCCGGTCCAGGTCACCGCCCGCGATGTGCCCCGCCGTGCCCTCGATCCTGGTGAGCGGCCGCAGACCCAGGCGTACCAGCAGGAACCCGATGCCTCCGATGGCGACCAGCAGCGCCACGCCGACCGCCACCTCGATCCAGATCAGCCGGGTCACGGTCGCCTCGGTCGTCTCCAGCGACTGCGCGACCAGGATCGTGACCTGCCCGTCCTGGGTCTGCCGCTGGCTGACCAGGACACGCCACGGCGAGCCGCCGTGCTTGTCCTCGGCGATGAACGGCCGGTTGTTGATCGCCGCGACGGCCCGCGCGTCGAGCGTGGGCAGGTCCGGGCCCGCATCCGGGTCGCCGGACACCACCGCGCCCTGCGGGCTGAACCGCAGGATGGTGAACTCGGTCGGCAGGCCGTCGGAGTTGCGCCGGGGAGTGTTGAGCACCGGTGGTGGTGGCCGACGCATGGCCAGTTCCCTGAGCTGATCGTCCATCCTGGCGATCATCGACTCCCTGATCAGCACCACACTGGACACACCGATCACGGCGAGGGCGACCGTCGTCAGCGACAACAGCGCCACGACCAGCCGCATCCGCAGTGTCCATGGCCGGGCGAACATCAGCCGCCCCGCTCGTCCCGCGGCAGCCGCAGCGAATAGCCGACGCCCCGGATCGTGTGGATCAACGGCGGCGTCACCGAGTCGATCTTACGGCGCAGGTAGCTGATGTAGGACTCGACGATCCGGCCGTCGCCGCCGAAGTCGTAGTTCCACACCCGGTCGAGGATCTGCGGCTTGCTGACCACCCGTTCCGCGTTGACCATCAGGTAGCGCAGCAGGTTGAACTCGGTTGGCGAGAGCTGCACGAGCTTCCCGCCGCGGTAGACCTCGTGGGCGTCCTCGTCCAGCACGAGGTCGGCGTAGCGGAACGTGCCGTCGTCGCGTGGCATCTCGGTGCCTCCGTTGGTGCGGCGCAGGATCGCCCGCAGCCGCAGGACCACTTCCTCCAGGCTGAACGGCTTGGTCACGTAGTCGTCGCCGCCCGCGGTCAGCCCGGCGATCCGGTCCTCCACCGCGTCGCGTGCGGTCAGGAAGAGCACCGGCAGACGCTCCTGTGCCGTGCGCAGGCTGCGGGCGAGAGCGAAGCCGTCGGTGTCCGGCAGCATCACGTCCAGCACGACGATGTCCGGCCGTACCCGCCGGGCCGCGGCCATCGCCTCGGCTCCGCAGTCCGCCGCGTGCACGACGAACCCGCTGAGCCGAAGCGCGGCCGACAGCAGCTCCAGGATGTTCGGTTCGTCGTCGACCACGAGTACGGTCGCCTGCTGGGAGTCCACCTGACCAGCGTCAACGACGAACCTGGGAACAACCTGGGAACACTCTGTGAGTCATCCGCCGAGTTGTTAAGCAGTGCACTCGTAGAGCTGCTGGTTGCCCGCGGTGAGCACGGACTCGCAATGCTGCTGGATCCACTCCGTACGCTCGGCCGACTCGCCCATCATCCGGGGCCCGCCGCCTGGACCGCCCCGGCCGCCGGAGAGAATGAACCTCAGCTTGCCCTCACGCACCCATGTGGACAGTTGGTCCATGGTCGGTGCCGGGTCACGGCCGCTGAAGCCGCCGATGCCGACCACCGTCTCGCCGGTCGCGATGATGTACGGCGACGCGGCCTGCGCGCCGCCCTCGACCGCCATGGTGATCTCGGCACCTGCCGAGTGTGCCTTGGCGTAGTCCAGGATCTTGCGCTGGTCCGCGTTGAGTGTGCCGTTCGGCCGGCCGCCCATCGGCCCCTGCGGCGGCACCATGTTCGCGGGCGGTGTCGTCACGCCAGGCGGCAGCCGGAGCACGAATCCGTCACCGCCCTGCGACGCCGCCGGCCCTGCCATCGGAATCCCGGCGTTGCCCGCGGACGCGAACGCGCCGACGCCGGACCACACACCCGGTGCGAGCAACACCGCGACCAGACCGAGCACAATGGCCACTCGTTGTGCCTTACGCAGCACAAGAACCAGGATCGCGGCCACGGCGACACCGAGGACTGCCCACCGCAGCCAGCCGTGCCACGCGGTGTCCCGCGAGGTGAGCACCCATGCCCACGCGGCTGTGACAGCGATGCTCGCGGGCAGCACGAGCCAGCCGATTCTCTTTGGCTCCCGGTACATCCGCACCGCCCACACCGCGCCCGCGCCTATCAGGGCACCGATCGCGGGCGCCATCACGGTCGTGTAGTACGGGTGGAAGATGCCTTCCTGGAGGCTGAAGACCAGTGCGTTGACGACCAGCCAGCCGCCCCACAGCACCCAGCCCGCACGCCCGGCCGTGTCGGCCGGGGCGAACCGGCGGAACCGCCGGAAGCCCAGAACGGCGGCGACGACAAGCGCGATCAGGGCCAACGGCAGCAGCCAGCTGATCTGCCCGCCCACCGCTTCACCGAACATCCGGCCGGGACCGGACTCCCCGCCGAACGCCGCCGCACCACCGGGACCACCGGCCACCATTCCGCCGTCGCCGCCATCGCCGCCCCCGGGCGGTGGGGTGCCCATAGTGCGCACCCCACCGCCGGGCCCTCCCCCGCCGAAGACACGGCCGAGTCCGTTGTAGCCGAGCACCAGGTCCAGTGCTGTGCCGTCCGAACTGCCGCCGATGTACGGCTTCTCGCCCGGCCACAAGTCCACGACGGCCACCCACCACAGTGAACTGGCCAGCAGCACCACAGCCGCGCCGGCGACGTCGAACAGCTTGCGCCGCCAGTTCGCCTTGCTGCCCGCCAGATACGCGGCGACGAAGGCCGGGACCACGATCCACGCGGCCAGCATCTTGGCCAGGAACCCGCACCCGATCAGGAAGGCCGCGAACCACAACCACTTCGTCCGGCTTCGGGGTTCCACGGTCTTCATCGCGCGGGTGAAGGCGTAGGCCGCGGCCACGAGCGTCAGCACGAGCATGGTGTCGGTGTTGTTGGTCCGGTTGGTGACCACCGTGATCGGCGTGACCGCGAGGACCAACGCGGCGATCAGGGCCGCGTTCTCCCCCGCCCACATCCGGACTGTCCGGTGCAGCAGGAAGATCGCCGCGATGCCTTCGATCACCTGCGGCAGCAGCACGGACCAATTGTGGTACCCGAAAATCCAGACGGACACCACCTGCGGCCACAACGCCAACGGCGGTTTGTCCACGGTCACCACACCGGCCGGGTCGAACGAGCCGAACAGGAAGTTGGTGAAGCTCGACGACATCGACTTGATCGCGGCGGTGTAGTACGTGTTGCCCCAGTTGCCCGTGAACAACACCGACGCGTAGAGGGCTCCACCGGCCACCAGGATGGCCGCGAGGGCGTAACGGTGCCGGCGCCGGGTCTTTCGCTCCGGACCGGGCACCTCGATGTTCTCCGCGTGCCCCACGGTCGCGGCGGTCATATCTTTCCCTTTCCCTGTTTGAAAACCCATCCACGCAACAGCAGGAAACGGCCGGCCGTGCCCAGCAATGACGCGCCGAGCAGCACGGTGAGCTCCAGCGTGCGGCTGGGCTCGGCCACCACGGAATGCAAGGCCAGCAAGGCGGTCGACGTGAAGGCGTAGTACAGCCCGAAGATGATCAGGCCTTGGAAGTGCACCCGGCCGGACGAGCCGCGGCCACCGAGGAACGTGAACCTCCGGTTGGCCTCGGTGTTGACCATCGTGGTGACGATCAGCGCCAGCAGGTTGGCGGCCAACGGATCCATCACCGACCGGAACATCGCGTACAGCAGGAGCGTGACCGCTGTGGACACCGCGCCGATCGTGCCGAACGACAACAGCTGCCAGACCAGGCCGGTGTCCCTTCTGGACACCACGGCGTCCGGATGGGCCGGGCTGGGTTCCGGCCGCCGCGGCAGGCCGGCCACGCGGGCGGTTCCGCCCGCCTTGGCGCGGGCGACGCGAACCAGGCCGCGGATGTCCTCCCACGCCGTCGAACCGATCTTGACCCGGGTGTCGACGTCCTCCACCCAGTCGACCGGGACCTCGTGCACGCGCAACCCGTTGTGCTCGGCCAGAAGCAGCAGCTCGGTGTCGAAGAACCAGTTGTCGTCCTTGACGTGGTCGAGCAACGGCCGGATGACATCGGTGCGCGCGGCCTTGAATCCACATTGGGCGTCGGAGAACCTCGCGCCGTGGCTGAGCCGGATGAGTGCGTTGTAGCAGCGGGAGATCAGCTCCCGTTTGGGCCCGCGCACGGTCCGCGCGCCCGGCGCCAGGCGGGAGCCGATCGAGATGTCGGAGTGACCGTTGACCAACGGGGCGACCAACGGCAGCAAGGCATCCAGCCCTGTGGACAGGTCGACGTCCATGTAGGCGACCACATCGGCGTCACTCCATCGCCACGCGGTGCGTAACGCCCGCCCGCGGCCTTTCTCGTCCAGGTGCAGCACGCGGACCCGGTCGTCGGTTTCCGCGAGATCGCCCGCGATCGACAGAGTCCCGTCGGTGCTGGCGTTGTCGACGATGGTGATGGTCCACTCGAACGGGAACCGTTCGCCCAGATAGGCCTTCAGGACGTCGACACAGCCGCGCAGCGCTCGTTCCTCGTTGTGGACCGGGACGACCACGTCGACCGTCACGGTTCGCACCGTCCGGTGGAGCTCTGGTGGCCTGGCCGAGGCTTGGGTGCCAGTCATGACTACAGGTATGCCGGGCGTAACCGCGAGCGCCCTGTACGTGAGCTCAAAGGAAGCTGAGAGCCGTCGGGTTCACATATATGAACCCAAATCACATCCTTGACCAGACCTGGTTTGGTGCCTTAACTTTCATTCACCCTGCCGCCACGGTCCTCGACGAGGAGGAGCCAGATGCGCACCAGCGAGCGTGTCGCCCCAGCGATGGTCGTCATCGCGGGAGTTCCTGCCTTCGGCGAGCCACGCGTGCGGGCCGTGCTCGTGATCAGCGCCGTTTTGGCACTGGTCACGGGATTCAGGGCATTTGCCGCACCACACGTCACGAGGACCGGCCTGGGCGCCGGGCTGGGAATCGGCGCACGGCCGGTTCCCTCCACAGACGGGGGCTCGTTCAGTCTGGCGGCGGGAGCGAGCCCCCACCCACATGGTGAACACCCTGCGATCGCCGTCCACCCCAGGGTGGTCTAGGCCGTGTTTCAAATGCCCGATCGCGATAGCCGGGCCGGATGCGGCCCCTGACGCCACCGCGGGACCGCCCAAAGACAACCAGTATTCGCGGCGATCCCGCGGCGACGCCAGGAACCGCCCCGATCCCGACTCTCATCGACCGGGACATTCGAAACACGACCTAGTTCATGGTTCGCAGCCGCCGCGGGCCGGTGTCGTGCCGGGACGGCGGCCGTCCGACCGCGACTCTCGCGTACACGACGCTCGCCCCGGATTCCGACGCCACCACGGGTTCCAGTTCCAGCCTGCGCACTTCGGGCACGTCCTCAGCCAGCGCGGCGACCCGCAGGACGAGGTCCTCCAGCGCGCCGAGGTCCGCCATCGGGCTGCCGCCGTACCCGGCGAGCAGTGGCGCGGCCTTGGGGGCACGCACCAGACCGGCCGCGTCCACGTCGGTCATCGGGATCGACCGGTACGCCCGGTCGCCCAGCAGATCGTTGACCACACCGGACAATCCGAACGAGACCAGCGTGCCGAACGACGGGTCGTCCTGCAGGCCGATCACGCACGACGTGCCCTTGGCGACCATCCGCTGCACGTACACCGTGTCCACTCCGGACACCTGACGCAGATCGGTGTACGCCGCGCGCATCGTTTCCGGGCCGCTGATGTCCAGCCGGACCCCGACGAGGTCGGAGCGGTGCTTCAGCAACGAGTTCGACGCCTTCGCCGCGACCGGGAAACCCAGCATCCCGGCCGCGTCCGCCGCTTCGTCCGCGCTGCGGACGATCCGGAACGGCGTCACTTCGATGCCGTAGAAGCTCAGCAACCGCACCACCTGGGTGTCGGTCAGCCACTCGGTGCCGTCGTCCATCACCGACTGGACCAGTTCGCGCGCCGGCTCCGGCCTGATGCCGTCCGGGCGGACGAGCGTGCCGCGGGGCGCCGACCGCCACCGGGCGTACCTCGTCACCCTGGCCAGCGCCAGCACCGCCCGCTCCGGGCTCGGGTAGGACGGGATCGAGCCGCGCCCCGGCGAGCCGTCCGGCCCTGGCACGGCCAGTTCGGCGGGCACGCCCTCGGCCGCCAGGAACGTCGAGACGATCGGCTTTCCCTGTCCCTCGGCCAGTCCGGCGACGGCCTCCCTGAGCTCACGGGCGTAGGCGGTGCCCGGCACGGCCAACGGCGGCACGAACACCACGACCAACGCGTCCACGTCCTCGCGCAACAGGGCTTCCCGGACCGCACCGGCGAACTGCTCCGGGGTCGCCTGCGGCCCGACGTCGACCGGCGTTCCGGCCAGCTCCAGGCCCTGCGCCAGCGCCGTGTCCGCGGCGAGCACGCCGATCGCGGTGGAGTTGCCGACCACGGCGACCCGGCTGCCCTCCGGCAACGGCTGGTGGGCGAGCAGCAGCGCCGTGTCGAACAGCTGCGCCAGCGACTCGACCCTGATCACGCCGGCCTGCTCGAACACCGCCTGCACACTCGGCTCGTCGACCTGGACCGACGTGGCCGCGAGGGCGGGCGACACCGCGTTGCGCCCGGACTTCACCGCGACGATCGGCTTCGTCCGGCCGAGCCGGCGCGCCAGCCGCGCGAACTTCCTCGGGTTACCGAACGACTCCAGGTACAGCAGCACGAAGTCGGTGGCCGGATCGGTCATCCAGTACTGCAACATGTCGTTACCGGAGACGTCGGCACGGTTGCCCGCCGAGACGAACGTCGACAGCCCCAGGCCCCGTGCCGCCGCGTCGGCCAGGATCGCCGTGCCCAGCGCACCCGACTGGCAGAAGAACCCCGTCCGGCCGAGGCCGGGCAGTTTCGGCGCCAGGCTCGCGTTCAGCCGGACGGACCGGTCCATGTTCACCACACCGAGCGCGTTCGGGCCCACCACGCGCATCCCGTGCGCCCGGGCCTCCTCGGCGAGTCTCTGCTCGGCGCCGCGGCCCTCGTCGCCGATCTCACTGAACCCGGACGTGACCACGACCAGTGCCTTCACGCCCTTGGCCAGGCAGTCGTCCATGACCTCGTTGATGCTCGTCGCGGGCACCGCCACCACGGCGAGGTCGACCGGGTCGGGGATGTCCAGGACCCGGCGGTACGCCCGGACGCCCCGCACCGCCGGGTGTTCGGCGTTCACCGGGAACACCGGTCCGGCGAAGTCCGCCGTGAGCAGGTTCGTCAGCACCGCGTAGCCGACCTTCGTCGGGTCGGTGGACGCGCCGATCACCGCGACCGACTTGGGGTGCAGGACATTGTGGACACTGCGGGCCTCGGCCGCCTGCTCGCGGGACCGCGCGACCGCCACGGACTCCTCGGTGGGGTCGATGGCGAACTCGAGGTGGATCACGCCTTCTTCGAGCGCACGGCTGATCTGGTAGCCGGCGTCCCTGAAGACCCGGACCATCTGGCTGTTCTCGCCGAGCACCTCGGCGGTGAACTGCTTCAGCCCGCTTTCCTGCGCCGCCGCGGCGAGGTGTTCGAGCAGGATCGAGCCGATGCCACGGCCCTGGTGGCCGTCCTCGACCACGAACGCGACCTCGGCCTGGTCGCTGGGCCGGCCGTGGTCGTGCAGCCGTTCGTAGCGGCCGACCGCGATGATGTCGTCGCCGAGCATCGCGGCGAACCCGACCCGGTCGTGGTGGTCGAGCGTGATGAACCGTTTCAGGTCACGCGGTGGGATCCGCGGGTACGCACCGAAGTAGCGGAAGTACCTCGTGCGTTCGGACAACCGGCCGTGGAACGCGACGATCCGGTCGGCGTCGTCCGGCGTGATGGGTCTCAGGTGGACAGTTCCGCCGTCCGACAGCACCACGTCCGCTTCCCAGCGGCGCGGGTAGTCGTAGGGGTCGAAGCCGGGTTCCTCAGTCACGGGGGTCGTCCGGGTCCAGGCCGTGCAACGGGAAAACCGCGTGCCGGACATCGCGGATGACCGCGTCGACCGGTTCGGTGTTGGACCCGTCCCACGGTTCGTGGCCCGGGTCCATGCCGTCTCCCATCGTGCGCGGCAGCGTGGCGTTCGGGGCGCGGCGCAGCACGTCGTTCACCCACTGGTATGGCAGTGCGGTCGACGGGTCGATGTCACGGTCGAGCACCGTGGCCATCAGATGCGTCCAGGACCGGGGCACCACCCGCAGCAACTGGTAACCACCGCCGCCCATCGACAGCCACTTGCCGCCCGCGTACTGATCGGCCAACGACCGCAGCATGCGGTAGGTCTCGCGGTGGCCGTCCACGCTGAGGTACAGCTCGGCGAGCGGGTCCTCCTCGTGAGTGTCCACACCGCACTGAGTGACCAGCACGTCCGGGCGGAACTCCTTGAGCAGCGACGGAACGACGGCGTGGAACGCGCGCTGCCACGCGGGGTCGCGCGTGAACGGCGGCAACGGGATGTTGACCGAGGTGCCCTGCGCGTTGGGGCCGCCGAGCTCCGTCACCCGCCCGGTGCCGGGGAAGAGCGTCATCGGGCTCTGGTGCAAGGAAATCGTCAGCACGCGAGGGTCGTCGTAGAACGCCGCCTGGGTGCCGTCACCGTGATGGACGTCGACATCGACGTAGGCGACGCGCTCGGCACCGTTGTCCAGCAGCCACGAAATGGCGACAGCACAGTCGTTGTACACGCAGAACCCGGCCGCGCGGTCGCGCATCGCGTGGTGCAACCCGCCCGCGATGTTGATGGCTCGGTTCGTCGCGCCGGACGCGATCTTCTGGGCCGCCAGCAACGACGCGCCGACCACCAGCGAGGTGGCCTCGTGCATGTCGGAGAACACCGGGTTGTCCGCCGTGCCCAGGCCATGGCCGACGTCCCAGCCCACCATCGGGGCCTGTTTGACCGCGGCGATGTATTCCGCGTCATGGACACGTTCGATCTCCGAGTCCGGCGCGTGTTCCGGGCGCAGGAGCTCGACGCCGTCCAGGACACCGAGTTGTGTGGCCAGGGCGATGGTCAGTTCGAGCCGGAGGGGGTTGAACGGATGGTCCCCACCCAGGTCGTAGCCAAGCAGAGCGGGGTCCCACACGACGGCGGCTGGCGTACCCATGGGACAACACTAGTCTGATCCGGGTGATCCGACGGTTCGTGTGCGGTGCAGCACTCGTCATGCTGGCGGCCGCCTGCACCCGGCCGACGTCCGGCAGGCCTGTCGCGGTGCTGGACGCCACGACAGGCACAACGCCGGTCACAACAACCGGGGAACGTCCGTTTCCGACCACGGAACCGTCGTACCCCAGCAGCACCTCCTACCCCACGACCACCACGTCAGGCCCGCCGCTGACGATCGCCAACCGCAAGGTGATCACCACCCCGCCGGCGTGCGCCAGTTTCGTGACACCGGCGGACATCGGCAGGCTGACCGGCACGACCGCCCACGCCGAACCCGAGGACAAAGGCTTCTGCGGCTACACCCTCGACCGCTCCGGCACGCCCGCGGGCGTGGCGTTGATCGTGCTGAACGAGTCCCTCGACGCCCAGAACACCGAACCCACCACCTTCGAGGGCAACAGCGCGTACCGGCTCAGCACCGTCGACACCACGTGCGACCTGCGGGTCGCGCTGACCGACGACCAGTCGGTCAAGTACCGGGTGCTGTGGGTCAGCCTGGTGCTGTCCGGGCCGAGCGAACCGGTCTGCGGCACCGTCGAGAAGCTCGCCAGGCACGTGTTCGGCAAGCTTCCCGGCGGCTGAGTGATCGGCCGGGATCACCCGGTCGCGGCGGGCCTCGCCGGATCCGAGCTCCACTCCGACCACGAACCCGGGTAGAGCAGGGCCGGGTTCTCATGATCGGTCACTCCCGCCACCTCCAACGCGAGCACCACGGACGACGCCGTCACGCCCGAACCGCAGTAGGCCCCGACCTGGGCACCCTGGTGCACTCCCAACGAGCGGAAGCGCTCCGCCAGTTCGGCGGGCGGCAGCCAGCGGCCGTGCTGATCCAGGTGCCCGGTGAACGGCGCGTTCACGGCTCCCGGGATGTGCCCCGGGCGCGGGTCGATCGGCTCGGTCTCCCCGCGATACCGCTCAGGAGCGCGAGCGTCGAGCAGCACGCCGTCCTTGGCCAGCGCGGCGGCGCCGTCCGCGTCGACCGTGGGCATCCCGCCCGGCCTGACGTCGATGTCCCCGCGTTGCGGCCGCGGCACTTCCGTGGTCACCGGACGGCCTTCTTCTTGCCACGCCGCGTAACCGCCGTCCAGGACGGCCACGTTCGAGTGACCTGCCCAGCGCAGCAGCCACCAGGCGCGGGCCGCGACGGAGCCGTTGCCACCGTCGTAGACCACCACCGTGGAATCACCGCGCACGCCTGCCGCGCGAAGCACTTCCCGCAGGTCCTCCGGCCTGGGCAACGGGTGCCTGCCGCCCGCTCCCGGCGGCGCCGCCAGATCGGCGTCCAGGTCGAGGAACACCGCACCCGGCAGGTGTCCGGCCATGTAGGACTCCCGTCCGGGCGGGCCGCCCAGCGCCCAGCGGACGTCCAGCAGCACCGGCGGCCGGGAATCGTTCAGCAGATCAACGAGTTCCGAAGTGGAGACGAGTGCGCGCACCCCTCCATCCTGGCCCGCGGCACCGGGTCACGGCCATGTGACGGGCACCTGGGCCGGTCGGGGGGTGCGACTACCATGGACGCCGACGAAGGGGTAGCGGCGTGAACGAGCTCATCGACACCACAGAGATGTACCTGCGCACCATCTACGAACTCGAAGAAGAAGGTGTGGTGCCGCTCCGCGCGCGGATCGCGGAACGGCTGGGGCAGAGCGGGCCGACAGTGAGCCAGACGGTCGGCCGGATGGAACGCGACGGACTGCTCGTGGTCGCCGACGACCGTCACCTGGAGTTGACCGACCACGGCCGGGAGCTGGCCATCGCCGTCATGCGCAAGCACCGGCTGGCCGAGCGCCTGCTCGTCGACGTGATCGGCCTCGAGTGGGAGCACGTGCACAGCGAGGCATGCCGCTGGGAGCACGTGATGAGCGAGGCCGTCGAGCGCAAGCTGGTCCGGCTGCTGGGCAACCCGACGACTTCGCCGTACGGCAACCCGATCCCCGGCCTGGACAAGCTGGGCGACGGCGAGCCCGCCCCGCCCGTCGAGGCCGACCTGGTCCGGGTGGACGAGGTGGCCCGCCGCGGCGGCGGCAAGGTGGAGATCCGCCGGATCGCCGAGCACGTGCAGATGGACCCGGACCTGATGTCCGAGCTGAAGGCGGTCGGCGTGCTGCCCGGGCAGACCGTGAAGGTCGGCCCGTCCAAGGGTGACGGCAACACCATCGAGGTCAGCGGCGCGGGCAACTCCGCCCAGCTGGCGCCGACGGTGCTGCACGCGGTCCTGGCGCGGTCGGAGTGAACCAGGCCGCGCGGGCGGCCGAGGCGTTCGAACGACTGCACGGCCGGTCCCCGGCCGGTGTGTGGTCCGCGCCTGGCCGCGTGAACCTCATCGGTGAGCACACCGACTACAACGACGGTTTTGTGCTGCCGTTCGCCATCCCGTACCGCACCGCTGTCGCGGCGTCCCCCCGCACCGACGACACCATCACGGTCTCCACGCTGCACGACCGAGGCCGCGCCGAGTCCGCCGAACCGGCCCGGATCTCGGAACTGGCGCCCGGCACGGTCTCCGGCTGGTCCGCGTACCCGTACGGCGTGGCCTGGGTGCTGCGCCAGCAGGGCATCAGCGCCGGTGCCGATCTGGTGATCGCGGGCGACGTGCCCGCGGGCGCCGGCCTGTCCTCCTCGCACTCGCTGGAGTGCGCGACGGCGTTGGCACTGCTGGGTTTGGCGTCCTCACCGCAGTCGACCAGTGACATCGCCAAGTGGATCCAGCAGGTGGAGAACGACTTCGTCGGTGCCCCAACGGGTCTGCTGGACCAGACGGCGTCGCTGACCTGCACCGAGGCGCATGTGCTGTTCCTCGACGTGCGGTCCGGTGAGGCCGAGCAGGTCCCGTTCGACGCCTCACGGCACGGGCTGGAAGTGCTCGTGATCGACACCCGTGCGAACCACTCGCACACCGAGTCCGGCTACGGCGCACGCCGCCGAGGCTGCGAACAGGCCGCCGAGATCCTGGGCATCCCGGCCCTGCGGGACATCTCGCCGGACACCCTCGACGAGGCGCTCGGCAAGCTGCCCGAGGACCTGCGCCCGCTGGTGAAGCACGTGGTGACCGAGAACGACCGGGTGCTGCGGACCGTCGACCTGCTCCGGCAGGACAAGTACGCCGAGATCGGCCCGTTGCTCAGCGCTTCGCACGCCAGCCTGCGCGACGACTACCGCGTCTCGTGTGACGAGCTCGACGTGGCGGCGGAGGCGGCTGAAGCCGCCGGAGCGCTGGGTGCCAGGATGATCGGCGGCGGCTTCGGCGGGTCGGCGATCGCGCTGGTGCGCGGCGACGCCCGGGCCGCGGTCGAGGCCGCGGTCACCGAGGCCTTCGCCAAGCGGTCGTTCACCGCGCCACGGATGTTCACCGGCGTGCCCTCGGCGGGCGCCGGCCAGGATCTCTGAAGTATCGATTCGGAAGGGGACAACGAGTGAAGCTGCTCGTCACGGGCGGTGCTGGGTACGTCGGAAGCAACTGCTCCGCACGCCTGGTCGAGGCAGGCCATGAGGTCGTCGTGGTGGACGACCTGTCGACGGGGCACGCCGACGCGGTGCCCGAGGGCTGCCGGCTGATCCAGGCCGACTTCGCCGACGTGGCGGGCACGGTGCTGGGCGAGGGCTTCGACGGCGTGCTGCACTTCGCGGCCAAGTCCCTGGTCGGCGAGTCGATGCAGGACCCGGCCAAGTACTGGCACGGCAACCTGGTGACCTCGCTGCGCCTGCTGGACGCCATGCGTGAGCACGGCACTCCGCGCCTGGTCTTCTCCTCGACCGCCGCGGTCTACGGCGAGCCGGACGAGGTCCCGATCCCCGAGTCGGCCCCGACCCGCCCGACGAACACCTACGGCGCCACCAAGCTGGCCGTCGACCACATGATCACCTCGTACGCCGAGGCCCACGGCCTGGCCGCGGTCAGCCTGCGGTACTTCAACGTGGCGGGCGCCCACGGCCGGTACGGCGAGCGCCACACCACCGAGACCCACCTGATCCCGCTCGTGCTGCAGGTGGCGACCGGGCAGCGTGAGCAGATCCAGGTCTACGGCGACGACTGGCCGACCGAGGACGGCACCTGCATCCGCGACTACATCCACGTCACGGACCTGGCCGACGCGCACCTGCTGGCGATCGAGAGCGCGACCGAGGGCAAGCACGCGATCTACAACCTGGGCAACGGCACCGGTTTCTCGGTCCTGCAGGTGATCGAGGCCTGCCGGCAGGCCACCGGCCACCCGATCCCGGCCAAGGTGGCGCCCCGCCGCGCGGGCGACCCGGCGGTGCTCGTGGCCTCCAGCGAGAAGGCCCGCACCGAGCTGGGCTGGAAGCCCGAGCGGGCCGACATCGCCACGATCGTCAACGACGCCTGGACCTTCACCCAGTCCCGCTGACCTGGGTCGCTGAAGCACCCGCTCTCCCGGTGGCGGGTGCTTTTCAGTGTCCGGCGAGCCTGGGCGGCTCAGCCGACCGCCTCGGGGGAGAGATGGCGCTCGCCGGGCCGCCCGAACGGGCCCCGGTGTGCTTGCAGACCCGCAGAACGCGCCGTGGCCATGATCGCTCGCCCGGGCGACAGATCGCCGGGTTGACATACGCACCCCTTTCATTGATCGACAAGTACTTCACCGCGCCGCGGCTCCAGCCGACCGGCGAGCGGGAGGACGCGGCTCCCCTGCGGTTCGCCCAGGGCGTCGGGTTCCCTTCGCCGCTGTCAGCACGTCCACGTTCGTGCCGGGCGCCACGCTTCTGCTTCGACTAGCTTGAGTTTTAACCTGTTCGGCGGGGTCGTGGGTTGGTGGATTTGGTTTTCTTGCTGTGGTTGGGTTTCTGTTTGTCTGTGCTGGTGATGGTGTGGACGTCGTGGCGTGGCGCGGGCTGGTGGTTGGGTATCCCGGCGGGGCGGCCGGGACCGGGTCGTGAGGGTTTCGGGACACCGGCCGGACAGGCCAGGTGCGGGCGCAGGTTTCGAAACCCTCTCCGAACCCGGGCCGGGGACAGTCGTTGGGCTGTGACGGGTTTCTCCCAGGGGCGGCGCAGGTCGGCCGCGAGGCCGCGGGCCAGCCGTAGTTGGGTGTAGGCGGCGATCAGCAGCCAGGTCCATCGGTCGCCCTGCTCGGGTGTGCGGAGTTTCGGGGTGGTCCAGCCGAGGGTCTGTTTGAGCATCCGGAAGGTGTGCTCGATGTCGAACCGGCGCAGGAACGCCTGCCAGAGCAGGTCGACCATCGCTGGGTCCAGCCCGGTGCGGGAATGCCACAGCCACACGGGTTTGGGGATCGCCCCGGACGGTA
>NZ_JAAATY010000019.1 GCF_013280595.1 Kibdelosporangium persicum | reverse complement strand
TCACGACCCGGTCCCGGCCGCCCCGCCGGGATACCCAACCACCAGCCCGCGCCACGCCACGACGTCCACACCATCACCAGCACAGACAAACAGAAACCCAACCACAGCAAGAAAACCAAATCCACCAACCCACGACCCCGCCGAACAGGTTAAAACTCAAGCTAGGTCGTGTTTCACCTGGCCGATCGACGGGTCGGCCTGCGCCGCAGCCGGGCGTCCCAACAGGCGCGGTGCCAGTGCCTGCGCTCCTCGACGCTGCCGTAGTCGTCCGCCGGCCACGCCACCACGTGCGGGGTGCCCGGTCTGATCTCGTGATCGCAGCCAGGGCACCGGTATGTCTTGGTGGTCGCGGAGCCGGAGACCGATCGGACGTACCACTCGCCGTCCGGCCCGGCCTCGCTGCGCTGGAGGGACGCCGCACCGCTGAGGCGCGGCTCGTCGCGCTTTGACCGGTTCCGTCGGGGCACAGGCAAGAACTATATTTCCAGGCGTGCCGACCTATGAGTTCAAGTGCCGTGACTGCGCCGACACGTTCGAGGTCAACCGGCCGATGAGCGAGTCCGGGGCGCCCGCCGCTTGCCCGTCGGGCCACACGGACACCGTGAAACTGCTGACCATGGCCGGGCTCGCCGGCTCGTCGTCCGTTCCCGCCCCGGTGGGCGGTGGCGGCGGTGGTGGCTGCTGCGGCGGCGGTTGCTGCGGCTGACGACAGCCCGGTGCCCGTCAGGGGCGGGGCTTGTGGACGGGCTGCACGACCGGCTTGGTGGCGTCGGACTGCCCGTTCTCGTCCGGCTCCGCGGGCTCCCAGTGCTCCTTCGGCGGGCCGCCCGCGGCCTCGGTCTGGGTGACCGACTTGAGGCCCTTGGTCGGTGACTCGTCCGCGGGCCGCTCCTCCGGCAGCGGGTCGAGCACCGGCGTCGCGTTCTCCAGCACGACATCGGCGTCCTGGATCAGGCTGCGGGCCTGACGGAGCTGGTTGGCCACCCGGGTCCGCAGCTGACGCAGCGCGGCGACGCGCTGGGCGGCGTGACTGATCCGGCGGTTGGCCTCTTCGGTCGCCTCGCGGACGCGGCGGTGTGCTTCCTCACTCGCTTCCTGCAACCGGGCCTTGGCCTCGGTGATGGCGTCGTGCCTGCGGCGGTTGGCCTCTTCGGTCGCCTCACGGACCCGGCGCTCGGCTTCGGCCTTGCTCGTCGCCTCCTGCTCGGCCAGCGCACGCATGGACTCCGTGCGGCGTGAGGCCATCGCGATCTCGAAGTCCTCTTCGACCTGGGAACGCCGCTGCGCGGACTCCGCGTCCAGCCGGGCCCGTTCCTCCTCGGCCTTCTTGGTGATGTCGCCGGCTTCCGCGCGTGCCTTGGCCAGCACCTCGCGGTGCTCGGCCTCCATCTCGGCGCGCCGGGTGTCCAGTCCGCGCAGCATTTCCTCGTAACGGGCGCGCAGCGCGTTGGCGTCCGTCTCGGCCTTCGCCCGGATGTGCCCGGCCTCGGCCTCGGCACGGGCCTTGGTCTCGGTCGCCTCGTCCTGCGCGAGCCGCAGCATCCGCTGCAGGCGTTCGCTCAGGCCCTCCAACGTGGTCGGGGGCAGCGACAGCCGCTCGATCTGCCCGCGCATGTCGTCGAGCTCCGAGCGGGCGATCTCCAGTTGGCGCGCCAGATCCGCCGCTTGGGACACCGCCGCGTCGCGGTCGGCGGCGAGCAGGCGCATGTCCCGATCCACCCGTTCCAGGTGCTCGTCGACCTGCGCACGGTTGTAGCCGCGCTTCGCATAGTCGAAACCTGCGCCAAGGGGTACGAGCTCGCGCTCCTCGCCAAGAGCCATGCTCTCAACCTACCGCGAGTGCGATGTCCGCAAACCCACTCCCTGAACCAACGACGAGGACTTGACCGGCCGGCCAACCAAGCGCACCATGAATTCGTAGGGCCTTTCTCCTTCGTGGAGGTGACGCAATGAGCGACATGACGACCCCGGCGCGGGCCTGGACCCGTTGGCAGGACTGGGCGGAGGTGGTGCTCGGCGTGGTCGCGGTGCTCTCGCCGCTCTGGCTGGACACGACGAACCCCGTGACCTGGACCTTGATCATCCTGGGTGCGCTGATCGCGCTGGACGGTCTGTTCTCGCTGGCCATGCCTGGCGTTGTCTACGGCGAGTATGTGCAGATCGTGCTCGGCATCCTGCTCTTCATCTCACCGTGGGTCATGGGCTTCACCGACATGACCGGCGCGATGTGGAGCGCGTTCATCCTCGGCGCGCTGACCCTGATCATGGGCCTGGCCGCGCTGCCGGCCGCCAACACCGCACACCGGGGAATGGCGGGCCAGCACTGAGTTTCGCCTCAACCTTGTTGCGGAGTGCGCGCCGGTCTTGGTGTGATGCCGGTGCGCATTCCGCTTGAAGGGGTTGTTGCCAGTGGCCCGGTCGAAGTCCGGTGACGATCCCTCCGCACGGGAACGGATCCTCACCGCAGCAGAGAAGTTGTTCGCCGAGGCGGGTTTCGACGCGACACCGACCTCCCGGATCGCCGAAGCGGCGCGAGTGCCCAAGGGCCTCGTGCACTACTACTTCCGACGCAAGTCGGACCTGCTGACGGCGCTCATCAAACGACTGCCCGACGAACACATAGAAACCGCCAACGTCGTGGTGCCCGGAGACGTCGCCGCGAGCCTGCGGCGTCTCGTCGCGGAGCTGGACGCCAGACTCAGCGACTCCCGTCTGCTGTCGCACCTCTTGTGGCGTGAAGCGGACACCCACAAGGACGTCCGAGAGGCGCTGCAGGCGCGGTTCCAGACGATCGTCCACCAGGTGAAGGCAGTGATCATCACTGCGGGTGCCGGAACCATCGCGATGGCCGACGTGGACAGCGCGGCCGGCCTGCTCGCCCTCGCGGTCAGCTACCGCCATTCGGTCGCCAGGCACCCCGAGGACACCCCGATGATGGACCGGGAAGTCGACTTCATCGCCGACGCCCTGACCCTGGGCGCGGGCACAAAGGCCTGAAAACCCCTCGTGAGTGTTTATCCGGGTTCTAACACGGATAAACACTCACGAGGGGAGGGTGGGGTCAGACGCCGCGGAAGGTGTTGATGGCCTTGATGTGCTTGGCTCGTTTCTCCTCGTCGCGGACGCCGAGGCCTTCGGCCGGGGCGAGGCAGAGGACGCCGACCTTGCCTTGGTGGGCGTTGCGGTGCACGTCGTACGTCGCCTGGCCGGTCTCCTCCAGCGGGTACACCTTCGACAGGGTCGGGTGGATCTTGCCCTTGGCGATCAGCCGGTTCGCCTCGGACGCCTCACGGTAGTTCGCGAAGTGCGAGCCGATGATGCTCTTCAGGTGCATCCACAGGTATCGGTTGTCGTACTGGTGCATGAAGCCCGACGTCGACGCGCACGTCACGATGGTGCCGCCGCGCTTGGCGACGTAAACGCTTGCGCCGAAGGTTTCCCTGCCGGGGTGCTCGAAGACGATGTCCGGGTCGTCACCGCCGGTCAGCTCACGGATGCGCGCGCCGAACCGCTTCCACTCGCGCGGGTTCTGGGTGTTCTCGTCCGACCAGAACCGGTAGTCCTCCGCGGTCCGGTCGATGATCAGTTCCGCGCCCATCCGGCGGCAGATCTCCGCCTTCTCCGGGCTGGAGACGACACAGACCGGCGTCGCGCCGCCGTTCAGCGCGAACTGCGTCGCGTACGACCCGAGCCCGCCGGAAGCGCCCCAGATCAGCACCGTGTCGCCCTGCTTCATGCCCGCGCCGTTGCGGGACACCAGCTGGCGGTACGCGGTCGAGTTGACCAGGCCCGGTGACGCGGCTTCCTCCCACGTCAGGTGCGCGGGTTTGGGCATCAGCTGGTTCGACTTGACCAGCGCCAGTTCGGCCAGGCCGCCGAAGTTCGTCTCGAAGCCCCAGATCCGCTGTTCCGGGTCGAGCATCGTGTCGTTGTGGCCGTCCGGGTGCTCCAGTTCGACCGACAGGCAGTGCGCCACGACCTCGTCGCCGGGCTTCCACGCGCCGACGCCGGGCCCGGTCCGCAGCACCACGCCGGCGAGGTCGGACCCGACGACGTGGTACGGCAGATCGTGTCGTTTGGCCAATTCCGACGTCTTGCCATAACGGCGCAGGAAAGCGAACGTGTCCAGTGGCTCGAAAATCGAGGTCCACACCGTGTTGTAGTTGATCGCCGACGCCATCACGGCGACCAGCGCCTCGCCGGGACCCAGTTCCGGTGTCGCGACGTCCTCGACGTGCAACGATTTTCGCGGGTCCTTGTCCGCGGTGGCGAGACCGGCGAACATTTCCACTTCGTCCGCGTGCACGGTGACCGCTCGGTAGTGATCCGGCACGTCAAGGCCGCCGACAGCGGCCACGTCACCCGAAAGAATGGCGTCACGGATCTTTTCCACGCCTGACCTCCAACGTCGTGAATTCCCGGAGGTTACCCACGGGTAATCGGAGATCACCACAATTGTGAGACGTGTGCCACCAGTACCGATTCAGGGCTGGTGTGGTTCGACCAATTCGGTCAGCACGCCACCGGCCGACTTGGGGTGGATGAACTGGACCCGGCTGTTTTCCGTGCCGTGTTTCGGCTCGGCGAACAGCAGGTTCAGTCCTTTGCCGCGAACGACGTCCGACGCCTCGTCGACGTCCTCGACCCGGAACGCCAGCTGCTGCAGGCCCGGGCCGCGCTTGTCGAGGAACTTGGCGATGGTGGAGTCCGGCGACAGCGGGGCGAGCAACTGGATGGCGGTGCCGGTGCCGTCGTCGCCCGGTGCGCGCATCATCGCCTCGCGGACGCCTTGCTCTTCGTTGACCTCGGTGTGGGCGAGCACCAGGCCGAGTGTTTCCCGGTAGAACGTGATGGCCTCGTCGAGGTCCGGCACCGCGATGCCGACGTGATCGATCGCGGTGACCTTGGCTGCTGCGGAGTCTTCGGGCATGACGACGAGAGTAAGCATGTCGCGCGAACACCGCGCGACATTTCTGTGGCGTGTACGACACCAAGTGCCACACGGAATCGGTGCAGAGCGATACCCCTGGGTATCGTCAGGTTAACGAGCGCTCGCATCATCTTTGTTGGAGGCTGTTGTGTCCGGTTCCGTCATCGTCGCTGGAGCCCGTACCCCGATGGGGCGGCTGCTCGGCCAGCTCAAGGATTTCTCCGGGACGCAGCTGGGCGGCTTCGCCATCAAGGGCGCGCTCGAGCGGGCGGGCGTGGCCCCCGAGCAGGTCCAGTACGTGATCATGGGCCAGGTGCTGACCGCGGGCGCGGGCCAGATCCCCGCTCGGCAGGCCGCGACCGCCGCGGGCATCCCGATGAACGTGCCCGCGCTGACCGTCAACAAGGTCTGCCTGTCCGGCCTGGACGCGATCGCGTTGGCGGACCAGCTGATCAGGGCCGGTGAGTTCGACATCGTCGTCGCGGGCGGCCAGGAGTCGATGACCCAGGCGCCGCACCTGCTGCCGAAGTCCCGCGGCGGGTTCAAGTACGGCGACGTCACCATGCTCGACCACATGGCGCACGACGGCCTGTTCTGCGCCTTCGACCAGGTCGCCATGGGTGCGTCGACGGAGAAGTACAACTCGCGGTACAGCGTCACGCGTGAGCAGCAGGACGAGTTCGCGGCGCGCTCGCACCAGCGGGCCGCAAACGCGGTCAAGAACGGCCTGTTCGCCGAGGAGATCGTGCCGGTGCAGGTGCCGCAGCGCAAAGGCGACCCGTTGATCGTCGACGGTGACGAGGGCATCCGCGGCGACACCACGGTCGAGACGCTCGCGAAGCTGCGCCCGGCGTTCGCCAGCGACGGCACCATCACCGCCGGTTCGTCCTCGCCGATCTCCGACGGCGCGGCGGCCGTGGTCGTGATGAGCAAGGCCAAGGCCGAGGAGCTGGGGCTGACCTGGCTGGCCGAGATCGGCGCGCACGGCGTCGTCGCGGGCCCGGACGCGAGCCTGCACGAGCAGCCGTCCAACGCGATCAAAGCCGCGCTGGCCAAGGAGAACCTCACCGTCGGAGACCTGGACCTCGTCGAGATCAACGAGGCCTTCGCCGCGGTCGGCCTGGTCTCAGCCGAGCAGCTGGGCATCAGCCCGGACAAGGTGAACGT
Organism: Kibdelosporangium persicum; assembly: GCF_013280595.1. Lineage (GTDB taxonomy): Bacteria > Actinomycetota > Actinomycetes > Mycobacteriales > Pseudonocardiaceae > Kibdelosporangium > Kibdelosporangium persicum. The sequence continues at coordinate 175,985 of NZ_JAAATY010000019.1, read as the reverse complement.
CAACGGCGGCGCGATCGCGCTCGGCCACCCGATCGGCATGTCCGGTGCCCGGCTCGCGCTGCACCTGGCGCTGGAGCTCAAGCGCCGCGGCGGCGGTGTCGGTGCGGCGGCGTTGTGCGGTGGCGGCGGCCAGGGCGACGCGCTGATCATCCGTGTCCCGAAGCAGTGACATAGGCGAGCTGGTCGATCGCGCGCGGCAGGGACAGCCGCGCGCGATCGCCAGGCTCATCTCGCTCGTCGAGGACGCCAGCCCGCGATTGCGGGAGGTCGCCGCCGCGTTGGCGCCGTTTTCCGGACACGCCAGGGTCATCGGCCTGACCGGACCGCCCGGTGTCGGTAAGTCGACTTCCACGTCGGCATTCGTGACCGCGCTGCGAAAGCGGGGAAAACGCGTCGGCGTGCTCGCGGTCGACCCGTCGTCGCCCTTTTCCGGTGGTGCGTTGCTGGGTGACCGGATCCGAATGCAGGAACACGCCACCGACCCCGGGGTGTTCATCCGTTCCATGGCCACCCGTGGCCATTTGGGTGGCCTTTCCTGGGCGACGCCCCAGGCCCTGCGGGTGCTCGACGCGGCCGGGTTCGACGTCGTGCTGATCGAAACCGTCGGGGTTGGACAGTCCGAAGTGGACGTCGTGTCGCTCGCCGACACCACGGTCGTGCTGCTGGCGCCGGGCATGGGCGACGGCATCCAGGCGGCCAAGGCCGGGATTCTGGAGATCGCCGACGTCTTCGTGGTGAACAAGGCGGACCGGGACGGCGCCGAGGCGACCGTGCGCGACCTGAAGAACATGGTCGCGATGGCGCGCAGGGGAATCGAGGAGGCTTCGTGGCGCCAGCCGATCGTCCGGACCGTAGCGTCCAAAGTGGAGGGTGTGGACGATGCCGTCGCGGCGCTCGACGCACACCACCAGTGGCTGGTGGACCACGGCGGGCTGGAACAACGGCGGCACACGCGGGCGCGCGCCGAGGTCGAGGCGATCGCCGTGGAGGCCGTCCGAGCCGGGTTCACGGGCCGTGGCCAGGACGTCCTCGCCGACCTGGCGAAACGGGTGGCCGCGGGTGACCTGGACCCGTACACGGCGGCCGATCAGCTCGTCGCGGGAATAACCGGGCCGGTCCAGCGGTCGTGAGTCCGCGAGAGGGGACCACCACAGGATGGGAGTCGCTTGATGAAGTTCGGGATTGCCACGTTTGTCACCGACGACGCGATCGGTCCGGCCGACCTGGGGCGTGCCATCGAGGAACGCGGGTTCCACTCCCTGATGGTCGCCGAGCACACCCACATCCCCGCCAGCCGCGCGACCCCGTATCCCGGCGGCGGTGACCTGCCATCGGTCTACTACAAGACCCTCGACCCCTTCGGCACGCTGGCCGCCGCGGCCGCGGTGACCGAGAAGATCCTGCTGTTCACCGGGATCACCCTGCTGATCCAGCGCGACCCGATCACCACCGCCAAGGAGGCCGCGACCGTCGACCTGATCTCGGGCGGACGCTTCGTCTTCGGCGTCGGCGCGGGCTGGAACCTCGAGGAGATGCGCAACCACGGCACCGACCCGTCGACCCGCGGCGCGCTGCTGGACGAGCGGATCGAGGCGGTCAAGGCGCTGTGGACGACCGAACCGGCCGAGTACCACGGCAAGTTCGTCGACTTCGATCCCGTGCACAGCCGCCCCAAGCCGGTCCAGCAGCCGCACCCGCCGATCTTCGTCGGCGGCAACTCCGACGCCACCGTCCGCCGCGTGATCAGGCACGGCGCGGGCTGGATCGCCAACCCCCTGCCTGCCGGCCAGCTCACCAGCCGGGTCGCGCAGATGCGCGACGGCGCGGGCCGGGACGTGCCGCTGGCCGTCTTCGGCGCGCCGAAGGACCTCGACCAGTGGCGGGCCTACCAGGGCATCGGGTTCGAGCACATCGGGCTCTTCCTGCCGTCCAAGCCGCGTGACGAGACGCTGCGGCTGCTCGACGACTTCGCCGAAAAGGTGCGCGAGTTCGGCCAGGGGTAGGGATAACCCCACGTTCGACTCGGGTGTTTGAGCCATTCTCGGACCCGCTCGTCCTCAATAGCGTTGCCGTCATGAACTCACAGGTGATGACGATGATGCCGGCGCTGAGGATGAGCGGGGTCTCCAAGACGTACGGCACCGGTGCCGGCACCGTGCACGCGTTGCGCGACGTCAGCATCGAGCTGCGCCGCGGCACCTTCACCGCGGTGATGGGACCGTCCGGGTCGGGCAAGAGCACGTTCCTGCACTGCGCGGCCGGGCTGGACCGGCCGACCGGCGGGCAGGTCTGGCTGGGGGACGCCGAACTGTCCGGGATGAGCGAGACGCGGCTGACCGTGCTGCGCCGGGAACGGATCGGGTTCGTCTTCCAGGCCTACAACCTGCTCAGCACCTTGACCGTGGAGCAGAACATCACCCTGCCGCTGCGGCTGGCGGGCAAGAACGTCGACCGCGCGCTGCTGATCGACGTGATCCGCGCGGTCGGGCTGAGCGACCGGCTGAACCGGCTGCCGAGCGAGCTCTCCGGCGGCCAGCAGCAGCGTGTCGCCATCGCCAGGGCCCTGGTGACCAGGCCGGACGCCGTGTTCGCGGACGAGCCGACCGGCGCGCTCGACACCAAGACCGCCCGTCAGGTGCTCGAACTGCTGCGGCACGTGGTCAGCGCCATGGGCCAGACGGTCCTGATGGTCACGCACGACCCGGTCGCGGCCTCGTACGCCGACTCGGTGGTCTTCCTGGCCGACGGCCAGTTCGCGGGGGAGATGCGCAGGCCGACGCCGGAGCTCATCGCCGAGCGGATGACGCACCTCGGTGACCGCCGCGCCTCCTGAAAGGGTGTAGCTCGTACCACTGTGCGCGGCCGAGGACCAGGGCACACTCATGGACATGCTGAAGCAGTGGGGGAAGAGCGTCGGATACCTGGCCGCGGTCGGGCTCAGCGCTCCCGTGTCCATGCCGTTGCTCATGCTCCTGCCGATGAGCGGGATCGCGCTGATCGTGGCCGGGCTGGGGTTCGTGCTGTTCCCGATCGCGGTGATGATCATCCGGCTGTGGACCGACGTGCACCGCCATCTGGCCGGCTGGGTCCTGGGGACGCCCGTGCAGCCGCAGTTCCGCCCGCTGACCGGCGGCGTGCTGGCCAGGGTGCGGCAGGTGATCACCGACCAGACCACGTGGCGTGACCTGGCGTGGCTGGTCGCCAACATGGTGCTGGGCTTCGCGTTCGGCATGGTGGGCATGCTGCTCGCGGCGTTCGCGGGGGCGAGCTTGGTGATGCTGTTCTTCTGGTGGGCGATGCCGCCGGGGGAGGCGATCCAGATCCTGAACGTGCCGATCACCGATCTGGGCAGGGCCATCGTGATCGGCGCGCCCACCACCGTCGTCGCGCTCGCCCTGGCGTGGTTCGGCGTGCCGGTGCTGGCCCGGATTCACGCGAGCTTCTCGAAACTGATGCTGTCGCCGTCCAGGCTGGCCGCCCGGGTCGAGCAACTGGCGGAGACCAGGGCGGGCGCGGTCAGCGCGCACGACGCCGAACTGCGCCGGATCGAGCGGGATCTGCACGACGGCACGCAGGCACGGTTGGTGTCCATCGCGATGCGGCTGGGGGTGGCCGAGAAGTCGTTGGACACCAAGGATCCCGTGTCGACGTTGGTCAGGGAGGCGCGGGAGGGCGCCGAACAGGCCATGGGGGAACTGCGGGACGTCATCAGGACGATGTACCCACCGATCCTCGCCGACCGCGGTCTCGACGGGGCGTTGGCCGCGCTCGGCGCGCGCTGCCCGGTGCCCACGGTCGTGGAGACCGAGGACCTGGGCAGCGTGCCCGCCCCGGTCGAGGCGGCGGCGTACTTCGTGGTGGCCGAGGCGTTGACGAACGTGGCCAAGCACAGCCACGCGACCAGCGCGTCCGTGCGGGTCGTCAGGGACGAGTGCGTCCGCATCACCGTGTCCGACAACGGGTTCGGTGGCGTGGACGAGTCCAGGGGGACCGGAATCCTCGGAATGCGACGCCGAGTGGCCGCGCTGGACGGTACCGTGGCCGTCGACAGCCCGATCGGCGGGCCCACGGTGATATCGGTGGAGCTTCCTTGCGCGTCGTGATCGCAGAGGACAACGTCCTGCTGGCGGAAGGCCTGAACCTGCTGCTGCGCACCAGCGGCATCGAGGTCGTGGCCACCGCGGGCGACGGGACGTCCTTTGTCGAAGCGGTGCGCGCACATCGGCCGGACGTGACCATTGTGGACGTCCGGCTGCCGCCGTCGTTCCGGGACGAAGGACTGCGCGCGGCGCTGGTGGTGCGTGCGGAGTTCCCGTCGTTGCCGGTTCTCGTTCTCTCCCAGTACGTGGAAGAGACCTATGCGACGGAGTTGCTGGCCGACGGGCGCGGCGGCGTCGGTTATCTGTTGAAGGACCGCGTGAGCCGCGTGGACGAGTTCGTGGACGCGTTGCGCAGGGTGGCGGACGGCGGAACCGTGATGGACCCCGAAGTGGTCGCCCAGTTGCTGGTGCGCCGCCGCCGGGGGCACGACCCGGTCAGCACGTTGAGCCCGCGGGAGCGCGAAGTGCTCGGGCTGATGGCCGAAGGACACGGCAACAGCGACATCGCGACCAAGCTCGTGGTGACGGAACGGGCCGTGCACAAGCACATCGGGAACATCTTCGCCAAGCTGGACCTGCCGCCGAGCGACGGCGGACACCGCCGCGTGCTCGCGGTCCTGGCCTACCTCAACAGATGACCTAGCCCGGTGGGAGTGTGGCGGCCTGCTGCGCTTCCCAGTCACGCAGGCGCAGTTCGACCGTGGAACCGTCACGCCAGCGCAGGGTCCGGTTGGGCGGGTCGACGTGCGGCCGCGCGGGACCGTCGCCCTGCCACAGGATCGTCACGCGGAACTCGTCCCGCGCGATGCGGATCAGCGCGGACCGGTTGCGGGTCCAGACGAACCAACACGGGTCCACTTCGTATTTCTGGTGCTCGGCTTTGGTCGCGTCGGCGAAGGCCACTCCCATGCCGTTGGCCGGTCCGCTGACCTTGCTGGTGCGGTAGCTGCTGGACGGCCCGTTGCCCAGGATCGCGATCGGTGCCAGGACGATGTCGCGCAACGGCAGCAGAATCCGGCCGAAGAACCACCGGACCGGCTGCCGTCCTTTCACAGACCCGTTGCGGCGACGGCCTTCCACCTCGTACGCCGGGCGGAACGCCTCGATCTCGACGGACAGGGCCGGGCCGTCGTGCCAGACCCGCGCGAAGTGGTCGCGCACGAACGCGTGCCGGTCGGGTACGTGCGTGATCCTGGACCACTCAGTCATCGGCGATTCCTCGGGGCTGCCAGAAGAACCCGTCGAAGATACCCTCCGTGAGGTCCTTGATGTCGAGCCAGTCCTCGGTATTGGTGCTCATCACCGACAACGCGACCAGTGTGGTGCCGTCCGGGTCGGGAATCCAGGCGGTGAGCGAGTGCTGCGTGAGCTCGTAGGTCTCCGCGGGCTCGCCCATGGTGATCTCGCTGTCCTCGCGGGCCTCGACCGTGACCGCGGGGCCCGAATCCAGGTGCACGGTCCGTACGAGACCGGCCTGCCGGCTCTCGTGGACCTCCAGCAAGCCGCTGATCGCGGCCTGGACCGAGGCGTGGCCGGATGCCATCACATAGGCGCTGAGCAGCACCAGAAGTGGCCGTTCGCCGTCGGTGGACCGGAAAATGCCCGCGGAGACGTGTGACGCGCCGCCCGCGGCGGCTCCCGCGCCGACCGACGCGAGGGTGATGGCCGAGGCCACCGCGCCCAGGTCCGGTTCGGGAACCTGGAAGACACCGGCGATCTCGGCCGCCAGGCCACGGAGCCCGTCCTCGGTCAGCTCGCCCAGCGGGATCCGCACGAACTGTTCCGGCAGCACGAGGTTGAACCCACGCGGCTGTCGCATGGTCGTCACCACGGGGAGTGCTCCTTCACCTGCTCCTTGCCCAGACCGATGCCCGTCTTGATGGTGCTGTTGACGGCCGTCCCGGCGATCAGGCCGCCGGTGGAGAACGCGTCGGTGATGTTCACGCCCGGGATCCAGTTCGCCATCTTGACGCCGTTGGCGTGGGTGTAGCGGGCGGCGTTGTACATCGCCTCAGCCGGGTTGGCACGCAATGCGGCCTGCGTGATCGGGGTGAACGTGTCGCTGCCGATCTGCACCACCTTGGCCCCGGCGACCGGGACCCGGGAGACCGCGCCGGTGGTCCGGGCGGCCTGGACGGCGGCGTTCTTGGCGCCCGCGACGACCCGGCCGCCGGGGATCACGCCGATGGCGTCCATCCCGATGCTGGTCCAGGAGACGTCCGCGCCCGCGGCCTTGGCCAGCAGCTTGGTCCCCGCGGCGGCGCCGCTCACCACGGCGGCGGCGGTGGCGGTGACCGCGTTCACGCCGGGGATCCAGCACGTCGCGATGGCCACCACACCCAGGACGTTGCCCACGGCGCTGAGCACGGTGCCGATCTTGGCGATGACGTCGGCGTGCTCCTTGACGAAGTTCCACACGTCGCCGGCGAGTTCCTTGACGCCGTCGACGATGTCGCTGAGCGCCTCCCCGATCCGGTCGAAGAACCCGGGTTCCTCGGGCGCTTCGTCCTTGGCCCTGCGCAGTGCGTCGGCGACCCGGTCGGCCAGTTCCTGATGCTGTTCGAGCAAACGCTTGGCCTGCTCACGGATGGCGGTCAGGTCGTTCTCGGCGTTGGTGAGCTGCTGCTTGGCCTGGTCGAACCGCTGCTGCGCGGTGCGCAGGGCCTCCTCGGTGTCGAACATCTGGCCCGCGAGACCGAGATCCGGGTTGTTCTCGGCGTTCCGCACGGCCTGCAACGCCTTCTTGGCCTGCGCCTCGTAGTCCTGCGCGGTGCGCTGCATGGACTCCAGGTCGGCGGCCCAGTCCTGCAACACTTTGGACGCGTCACCGAGGGAGCGGCGTGCCTTGTCCAGATAGTCCGGAAGTTCCCCGACCTTGCCCTGGAACCCGCTGGCGGCCTCACCTTCCCAGACGCTGCCGCCACGGCCGATGCTCGTGAGCGACGTGTACGCCTCGTTGAGCTCCTTGGCCACAGTGGACATGTTGTCGGCCACACTGGTCACCGAGCCCACGGTGCCGGGGGCCGGGTTGAAGCCGATTGCGGGGTAGCTCACGAGGCACCGCCCATCCTGCGGGAGATCCGCGAGTCGCCCTCACCGGCGGGAAAGTACTCCGAGATGGCCTGTTCGGCCTGCTGGTACTGCTTGCGGGTGGCGCCGAGCCCCTCGACCATCTTGCCCGCGCATTCGGCCAGCTTGCCGATGCCGTACTCCCACCGGTCCTGGAAGGCGTTGCCCGCCTGGTCGACGGTGAGGCTGCCCAGATCACGGGCGGACGAGGCGCGCAGGTTGTCGTTGGCCTTGGTCATCCGTTCCTCGGCCCTGGCCAGCTGATCGATCAACCTGCCCATGCCGCCCAGTTCGAGGCGGTATCCGTCTGGCATCGAACTCCCCGTTCTCGTCGCGTGTGGACTCTGACGCAGTGGCGGCCCGTTTGGATCCACCCTGTCATCCGGATGATCGCGAGCCGGGCAGCCGGGTGTCCCGGAGGTCGTCCGCACCGGACACCAGGCGGCTCGCAGTTCCAGTACCGCGTCAGTGCCGACAAGGCCGCATTTCCGGCGCGGGAGCGCACGTCCGGGCAGCGTTGATTGTCGCGTGCGTTCCAGACGCGAATCCGTCGACTGCGAAATACAATTAGCATGGCTAATTGATCGATCCGCCGCTGCCTCCGCCGCTCGGTCATTTCGCTCTTTCGTGGGCGTTGTCGGGTCCCCGAGACCCACGCGGACCGTTACAGTCTTGGCTATGCTCGTTCACGCAGTGTGTACGACATGCAGAGGTGAGGCCCGATGCCCGAGCGACCAGGCCTGAGTGAGATCCGCCCTGATCAGGTGGACAAGGTCGGCAAGCTCTTCGAGGACTCCGTCGAAGACCTCACGCGGCTCGTCCGCGACGGCCGCCACCAGTTGCGGATGCGGCCGATGGCCGGCGACGAGGTCAGCCTGCGCGCGGCGGAGGGCTTCACCCAGGCGGGCCTGGCTTCCCATGTCGGCGCCTTGGAGCAGTACCGGGACCGGCTGCGGGACATCGCGGACGGGATTCGAGCCGGCGTCGCCGAATACCGGCGGACCGAGACGGGCAACGCCGAGGGAATGCGGAGGACCGAGGGTGTCTAGTTCGCGGCTTGGCGCGGCCGAACCGGTGTTAGTCCTGGCTGGTGGGTGCACTGTGGACACCCCCGGCCACGCCTCGACGCAGCCTCCGTCCGGGCCGTCCCCGACGGCCTCCCGCCAGACCTCCACCGCCACGCACCCGGCGGCCCCACACCCTCGTGCGGGGCAGACCGATTGGGTGAATCAGCGCGAGCGTGTTCCGGCACATCGGCTGAGGAGAATCGCCCCCGGCGAACCGCCGAGCCCGGCCCGCGGCGTCCCCACCTGCGAATTGTTTTCGGGCCGCGCGAACAATGTATTCCGCCGGGCATCAGTACCCGATTCCGGAATCGGAAAATCCGATTCGGACAGGGCATTCGGTCGCGGTGACCACGTAGCCGGCGAGATGGGAGGTGTGCGGTGGGGTGGATCGACGACGTGACGAGTCACCTGGTGTGGCTCGCGAAGTCGCATCAGCGGATGTACGACGACATCCACGGCGGCCTCGGTGCCGGCGCCGCGCAGGGCACCGTCGAGCACTACGACTGTGCCAGCAGGAAGCTGCAGGAGATACACGAACGGATCGAGAGGGGCGTGCGGGAACTGTCCGCCAACTGGTCGGGTACGGCCGCGGCCGGCGCCACGGCGTTGACAAAGGCATCAGCTGACTGGGCGGCAGCGGCGGCGGTCGCGGCGAGCAAGGCGTGCGAGCTGAGCGTGCGGCAGGTGAACGCGTTCGTCGATGCCCGCAACCGGATGCCGGAACCCGTGCCGCTTCCGGACATCTCGCCGAGCGGTGGGTTCCCGGCCGCCAAGCTGACCGCCGACTTCGTGCGGGCCAAGGAGCGCGCCGACGCCGCGCACCAGGAGGCCGCGCGGGTGATGACCGGCTACCAGACTTCGACGAACCAGCACCTCGGCTCGCTGCCGGAGTATCCGCCGCTGACCACCTTGGCCACTGTCGCCGCCACGGACACACCCGGCGGGCACCCTCGTGGCGGGCCGGTCCCCGGGCCGCGGCCGCCGGTCGGGCAACGTGCCGTGGCCCAGCCGCCACCCGGTGTCCCGCCGCAGCAGCAAGCGACTCCAGCACAGGCAGAACCCATTCCGGTGACCGGCGAGGACAGATACTGACGTGGGCGCGATCCGACTTTCCGCGACGGCGTTCCTCGTGCTGACCGAGCGCCTGGGTGTCCGGGTGCCCTCGGCTGTCTGGCTCGTGCCGGACGGCCTGGGGCCCGACCGGATCAACGACGCGTCAGCGGAGTTAAGCCGCCTGGAACTGGTCGACGAGTGGGGTGACGTCGACGAAAGCCTGGCCGGGCGGTTGCGGCTGTTCGATCAGGCGACCCGGATCGTCGACGTGGTCGCGCACGTCGACGGCCCGGCGAACGCGGTGCTGGTCGCGACCGAGCGGCGTGCGGTGCTGGTCATCAACCGTGGGCAGCAGGTGCTGATCCGGCGCGCGACGGCGCAGAGCCTGAGCGATCAGGCGGTCCGGCTTCTGCCTGACACCTCACCTGGTTACGGCCGTTCGGTGTCCCTGCCGACCGAGACTCTGCGGAAGGCCGCCGCCGAGGCCGGTGACGACACGCGCGAGCTCCAAGCAGCACTCCAGCGTCTGGGGGTGGGCAGCAGCGACGCGCGCATGATCGCCGTGATGAACGAGTCCCCAGTGGACACCGCCCAGTTCGGTGTCACGGTCAAGCGGCGCCGGGGCCAGCGTGTCATCGGGTGGTGGCGCACCGAGTCCGGCGGCTATCTCACCGAGGAGCACATCAGTCCGTCGGGTGAGCCGTGGACGACGATCGCACCCACCGACGCGGCGCGCCTGGCCCGCCAGATCGACAGGGTGCTTTTCGAATGACCGGTGCCGGGGTAGGCGCACCCCCGGTGGCAGATCAGCACTTCCCGCGCTCGTCCGGGCGGAGATCGACGTCCGCCCTGGCCGAAACCACACCCAGCGCAGACCGGCGCGGGTGAAACGGTCCAACAGAACCAGCGCGAGAACAAGCCGGGTATGCCATGCGGTGAAGCATGGCGTACCCAGCTCGGATCAGGCCGGCCTCAGCACTTCGTCTTGTAGAAGAACTCCGCCTTCTTGTCCATGTCCTCTTTGGTCAGTGCGACCAGCGGCGCGGAGATGTTGCGCTGCACGGACTTGCCCTCGACGGCCGCGATCGCCTGCTGGACGCCGGTCCGGCCGATCATGCCGGGGTCCTGCGCGATCAGGGCCTGGAACGCCCCGGCGCGCAGGCCTTCCACCTCCGACGGGCTGGCGTCGAAACCGACCAGCTGGACCTGGCCGACCTTGCCCGCGCTCCGCAGCCCGGTCGCGGCGCCCTCGCCGGTGTTCAGGTTCGTCGCGAACACGCCGACCAGGTCCGGCGTGCTGGAGATCGCCGCGGTCACCTTCTGGGCCGCCACCGAGGGCTCGTTCTCGGTGAACTGGATCCCGATCGACTTCAGGTTCGGCGCCGAATTCTTCAGTTCCTCCTCGAAGCCCTTGGCCCGCGCGGCCGTGGTCGACGTGCCCGCCTTGGTGTCCAGGACGAGCACCGAACCGGTCTTGCCGCTGGTCAGCTTCGCCATCGTCTGGGCGGCGAGCCGGCCGCCCTGGGCGTTGTCCGACGAGATCGACGAGACGGCGATGCCGGTGTCCTGCAACGCGGTGTCCACTTCGATCACTTTGACGCCCATGTCCTTGATCTGCTTCATCTGGGGCGCCATGGTCTTGTCGTCGGTCGGTGCGATCAGCAGCGCGGCGGGCTTCTTCGCGCCCAGTGCCGTCACGATCGGGGCCTGCAGCGTCGGGTCGAACTTGTCCGGCGCCTGGGTGGTGATCGTGTAACCCGCTTCCTTCGCGGCGGCTTCCGCGCCGCACTGCATGGAGATGTAGAACGGCTCGTTCTTCACGCCCACAACAAGGTCAAGGTTCTTGTTGGCGGGCGTCGCGCCGCCGGTCTGGGCCGGCGTGTCGTTGTTCTGCCCGATCTGCCCGCCGCATCCCGCCACCAGCGCACCCGTGGCGAGCACCAGCATGAGTGTCCTCGTTGACACCACAACCTCCAATTATCGCTTGTTCTGGGAGCGACGGCGTTGCTGGTCGAACCACACGGCCGCGACCAGGACCGCGCCGACCGCGATCATCTGCCAGTACGGCTGGACGCCGATGATATTGAAGCCCTTCTGCAGCACCGCCGGGATGAACACGCCGATCACCGTGCCGAGGATCGTGCCGATCCCGCCGAACAGGCTCGTGCCGCCCATCACCACACCGGCGATGGCGTTGAGGTTGTCCGTGGTGTGCCCGGAGATCGTGGTCGACTGGAAGTACGCCAGCGACATGAAACCCGCGATCCCGGCCAGAAAACCGGTGAGCAGGTAGACGTTCGTCAGGTGCCGGGTCACGCCGATGCCCGCCCGCCGTGCGGCTTCCGGGTTGGAGCCGATCGCGAACGTGTACCGGCCGAACCGGGTGGTGTGCAGGACGAGGCCGAAGATCACCGTGATCACCACCGCGACGACGACCAGGTTCGGGATGTTGCCCTCCAGCGTGCCGAAGCCGAGGCTGTCCCGCAGTTCCAACGGAACCGTGCGCACGTTCGTGCCGTCGTTGAGCAGCGAGGCCACGCCCAGTGCGGCGCCGAGCGTGCCGAGCGTGACGATCAACGGCGGGATGTTGGCCCGTGCCACGAGCAGACCGTTGATCAGGCCCCACAGCGAACCGCCCGCGATCGCCACCACCAGCCCGGCGGTGATCACGCCCCAGCCCGCGTTGCTGGCGTCCTGACCAGGGCTCATCCACTCCATCGTCTTCGCGGAGATCATGCCCGCGAAGATCAGCACCGAGCCGACCGACAGGTCGATGCCGCCGGTGATGATCACGAACGTCATCCCGACCGCGATCACCAGCAGCACCGCGGTCTCGATGAACAGCTGCTGGAAGTTGAAGAACGTCAGGAACGACTCCGGCGCGATCGCGCTGAACACCACGATGAGCGCCAGCAGCACAAGCGCGATCCAGAAGGTGTTGGCGGACAACAACCGGGCGCCTAACGACCGCCGTTCCGCGGTGGGCAGGCCGTCCAAAGTGGTCATGCCGCGTCCTCCTGGGTCAACGCGCCCGTCATCGCGCCGACGAGGTCCTCCAGCGAGGCTTCGGCGGCGGTGAACCGTGCGACACGACGCCCGAGCCGCAGCACCTCGACCCGGTCGGACACCGAGAGCACCTCGGGCATGTTGTGGCTGATCAGCACGACGGCCATGCCCTCGTCGCGCACACGTTTGATCACGTCGAGCACCTTTTCCCGTTGCACCACACCGAGTGCGGCGGTGGGCTCGTCCATGAACACGACCTTGCTCGCCCACACGACCGAACGCGCGACCGCGACGCTTTGGCGTTGCCCACCGGAAAGCGCTCCGATCGGCACGTCGATGCTCTGCAGCGTCACGCCGAGCCGGGTGAACTCGTCGGCGGCACGCCTGCGCATCTCCGCCTTGTCCAGCACGCCGAACTTGCCGAGCAGGCCCTTGCGGCGGATCTCCCTGCCCAGGAACAGGTTCGCGGCCGGGTCGAGATCCGGTGCGACGGCGAGGTCCTGGTACACGGTCTCGATGCCGAGCCTGCGCGCGGTCACCGGCGAGTCGAGCGTCACCGGCTGTCCGTCGAGCAGGATCGTGCCCGAGTCGGGGATCTCCGCGCCGGACAGGCACTTGACCAAGGTCGACTTGCCCGCGCCGTTGTCGCCGATCAGTGCGACCACTTCACCTTGGCCCACTTCGAACGACGCGCCACGCAGTGCTTCGACCGAACCATAGTGCTTGACTATGTTCTGCGCCTGCAGGACAGGTGTCACAACGTTACCTCCGGTGGCAGGCAACGGATCGCCACGAGCTCGCCGTCCACTGTGGCCGGACCGGCGGCGTGCGGGAACACGTACGTATCGCCCTTGTTCACCGCCACCTCGCCGCTTTCGGTCCGGATCGTGCCCGACCCCTCCAGTGCGACGAGGATCGAGAACGACGCGTCCAGCGACGCGCCACCACGAATCCGTTGCGCACGGAAGAACCCTGCCGCGTCCGGGCCAAGGAGGTCGGTCACCGGCGACGCGTCCTCGGCGTGCCGCACGATCTGCTTGAGCCGGTCCGCGTCCCACCTGGAACGGTCCACGCAGTCGAGCACCACGTCGTAGCCGAAGCCGAGGTGTCCACCGGCCTCCGAGTCGAGGAAGTCCTTCCACTCCAACGTGACCGACAGGTCGGTCGGCTGCTGTAGTTCGACGATGAACACGCCAGCGCCGATCGCGTGCGGCAACCCGGCGGGCACAAAAACCGTGTCGCCCGGCCGGACCGTGACGGTGTTCAAGGCGCCGAGCATCGCCGAAGTGTCCTGTTCGGCCACCCAGTCGGCCACCGTGGAGCCGGAAAGGTCCTCCCGGAATCCGATGTGGACGTCGCCGCCGTCCGCCGGTGTGCCGACGATGATCCACGCCTCGGTCTTGCCGAAGTGGGAACCCATGTGCCGCTGCGCGAACGCGTCCGACGGGTGGCAGTGCACCGGCAGCCGCTGCCCGGCGTCCAGCAGTTTCACCAGCACGGCGGGATCGCCGCCGAAGCGTGCCGAATGTGCCTTGCCCAGCCAGTTCTCCGGGTTCTCCCGCACGGCGTCCCGCAGCCACTGGCCGTTGGCGAGCATGGTCAGGCCGGCGGTCTCCTGGCCGTACCTCGTGGTGGTCGACCCGACCCAGTCCTCCGGGCCGTGGTCCGTCCGTGCGTTGCCGACCCCTCTGAGCGCCTCGATCGATTCCCCGCCTGCGTAGAACTGCATGGGCTGGTTGGCAGGCAGCCACACCGGGCTTACTCCGGTTGCGACGTCTGGGCTGTTCAAGGTCGTACCTCTCCCGATCCCCGAGGGATGATGTTGGCCGGCAGCACGATCCTGCGCGGCGGTGACGTGTCGCCCTCCATCCGGGCGAACAACAACTCGGCGGCGGCCCGGCCCATCGCGGCGATGTCGTGCGCCAGCACGGTGACCGGCGGGGCGAGCAGATCGGCCAGTTCGAAGTCGTCGAAACCGGCCACGGCGGGACGCGCGTCGAGCGTGCTCAGGGCACGCAACACCATGATGGTGATCCGGTTGTTGCCGGTGATCAGCGCGGTCGCCGGATCGGCGCCGGAGAGCAAGCGGCGGACGGAACTCGCCACCGCGGCGTCGGTGTGCGGCCCCATCACGACGAGCGACTCGTCGTAACGGATGCCCGCCTTCGCGCATCCTTCGCGGAAACCTCGTAACCGCTCACTGGCGGTGAAGATGTCGGGTGCGTCGCCGAGGAAGGCGATCCGGCTGTGGCCGTACCGGGCCAGGTGATCGACCATCGCGGCGGTGCCGCCAAGGTTGTCCACCAGCACGGTGTCGGCCACGACATCGCCAGCGGGCCGGTCGACGAACACGACCGGAGTTCCCGCGCGCATCTCGGGCACGAGATAACCGTGCTGCATCCCGGCGGGCACGACGATCAGCCCGTCGACCCGGCGTGAGCAGAACTCCAGCGCCAGCTCTCGTTCCCTGGCCGGGTCCTCGGCGGACGAACCGGTCAGCACCTGGCGCCCGAACGCCCGGGCGACCTCCTCGACGGCCCTGGTCAGCACGGAGTAGAAGGGGTTGCCGACGTCCTCGAGGACAAGCCCGATGGTCCCGGTGGACATCCCCCGCCGAAGATTGCGGGCACCGAGGTTCCGGCGGAAACCCAGCTGTTCGATCGCGGCCAGCACCCGTTCCGCGGTGTCGGGATGGACACCGGGCTCGTCGTTGACCACCCTGGACACGGTCTTGATGCTCACCCCGGCAAGCCGGGCGACATCACTCATGGTCGCCCGCCGAACCTTGCGAGTCCCTGGTTCCGACAACGTTGTCATGGTGGCGCTGAGTATCACATGAGCAACAACGAAGAACAAGCGAGCGAAGCGAGCGCGTGAGTCGGTGACATGTGACCGCGCGTGTCTGCCTTTGCGGCGCGTGAGTTGCTCCGTCCGCGGCGCACGGAGAGAAGAAAGCACGCTGGAAGCGAGTCGGATGGAGAACTCACGCCAAGCCGCAAAGGCGGACACGCGGTAATTCACCCAACCCAGCCCGGCTGAGACAGGCAGGAAGCGCATCGAAGGTGCCGCAAGCACATCGGAGGTGCCGCAAAGCGCATCTCACGGTGCCGGAGTGGTGGACACGGGGTGCCGGAGTGGTGGACACGGGGTGCCGGAGTGGTGGACACGGGTGGTGGCGGGCGAGGTGAGGGGTGGGTTAGCGCGTTTGGGGTAACTGGGGCGGGCTGGATGGGCTGAGATCTGGTGAAGGGTTGACGAAGCCCGCCACGCTGCGCAGTGTGGCCGACACGAACGGTTGATAGCGACAAGGTTGTCAGTCAATCCGGGAGGCGATCGGCCACATGTCACGCAGAAGATGGTTGGCAGCGACGGTGACCCTGGGGGTCGCGTGGGGCGTGGTCAGCGCCCCGGTCGCGACAGGTCAGCCGCGGACCGCCGTCGAGGATCTAGCACAGTTCGTGAACCCCTACGTCGGCACCAAGCCCGGCGGACCCGACCACGGCACGGGCGGCGGTGCCGGCAACACCTTCCCTGGGGCCGTGGTGCCGTTCGGCATGGTGCAGTGGAGTCCGGACACCGTGACCCACCAGCACGGGGGATATTTCCACGACGACAATCGGATCAAGGGCTTCAGCCTGACGCACCTGTCCGGCGCCGGGTGCAGCACGTACCAGGACATCCCGTTCATGCCGTTCGTCGGCCAGGTGACCACGTCCCCGGCGACGGACCCGGCCAGGTACATCGCGAAGTTCAACCGTGCCAACGAGACGGCGACGCCCGGGCGCTACGGGGTGACGCTGGACTCCGGCGCCGGGGTCGAACTCACCGCGACCCAGCGCACGGGCGTCGGCCGCCTGCGGTTCCCGGCGGGCGCGATGTCGACGTTGCTGGTCAACACGTCAGGATCGGTCGCGGGCACGGACGACGCCGAGACCGTCATCGGTACCGACACCATCAGCGGGTGGGCCACGAGCGGCAAGTTCTGCGGTGTGGACCACCGCTACCGCGTCTACTTCCACGCGCAGTTCGACCGGCCCTTCGAGTCGGTCGGTACCTGGAAGAACGGCACGGTCACGCACGGCAAACGAGCCGAAAGGGGTGGCGCGCCGCCGAAGGTCGACCTCGAAGCCGTGGACGCGCCGAAGACCGCTGAGCGGGCCGGGAAGCCGCGGCCGGTCGCACCACTCGACACCACGGTGTCCGGGCCAGGCTCGGGCGGGTTCGTCACGTTCGACTCCTTCGAGTCGGACACCGTGAACGTCCGAGTGGGACTCTCGTTCGTGTCGATCGACGGCGCGAAGGGCAACCTCAATGCCGAGAACGGCACCTTCGAGCAGGTCAGGGACAACGCACGGGCCGCGTGGAACGCGAAGCTCAACCAGATCCAGGTCAAGGGCGGCACGACCGACGAGCGGACCACGTTCTACACCGCGCTCTACCACTCCTTGATCCAGCCCAACGTCTTCTCCGACGCGGACGGCAGATACGCCGGGTTCGACGGTCGCGTCCACACCACGGACCGGCCCGTCTACACCAACTTCTCCGGCTGGGACGTCTACCGCTCACAGTTCCAACTGCTGTCCCTGCTGGCGCCTGAGGAAGCGTCGGACATCGCCCGGTCGATGATGCTGTACGCCGAGCAAGGCGGGGCATGGGACCGCTGGACGGTCGCCAACGGCTACACCGGCGTGATGAACGGCGACCCGTACCACATCATCGTGTCGACCGCGTATGCCTTCGGCGCCAAGGACTTCGACGCGGCCAAGGCCCTCCTGCTGATGCTGCGCGGGGCGACACAGCCGACGCAGGGCTACATCGAGCGCCCTGGCCTTGAGGACTACCAGGAACTGGGCTACATCCCGATGGGCTCGCCGAACGTCTGGGGAGCGGCCGCGACCACCCTGGAGTACACCAGCGCGGACTTCGCGATCGCCGAACTGGCCCGCAGGCTCGGCGACGGCGCGACCTGGAGCACGTTCATGAAACGCGCCCAGAACTGGCAGAACCTCTACAACCCGGCCAACGGTTATCTGAACCCGCGCAACAAGGACGGCTCGTTCATGCAGCCGTTCAACCCGGCCAGTGGCGACGGCTGGGTCGAAGGCAACGGCGCGCAATACGCCTGGATGGTCCCGTACAACCCGAGTGGCCTGTTCACCGCGATGGGCGGGAACGCGACCGTGATCAACAGGTTGGACACGTTCTTCACGGAGCTCAACGCGGGTCCCGGCAAACCGTTCGCCTTCATGGGCAACGAGCCGAACTCGCACGTCACCTGGCTGTACAACTACGCCGGGGCGCCGGAGAAGACCCAGGCGATCACTCGTAAGGTGCTGACGGAGTTGTACAGCCCCAAGGAGAACGGCCTGGTCGGCAACGACGACCTCGGCCAGTTGTCCTCGTGGTACGTCTGGGCCGCGATGGGCATGTACCCGATGATCCCGGGCCGCGCCGAACTGGTCCTGAATGGACCGTTGTTCGAGGAGATCGTGGTCACCCGGCCCGCCGGTGCCAAGCTGACCATCCGCGGCGCGGGCGCGGGCGCGAAGTCGCCGTACGTCACCGGCCTGCTCTTCAACGGACGCCCGTCGAGCCGGACCTGGCTGCCGGAGTCCTTTGTGGAGCGTGGCGGCACGGTGGACTTCACCATGTCCGCGACTCCGTCGGCGTGGGGCAGCGGGCCTGGCGACGCGCCGCCCTCGTTCCGGGACGGCGAGGTCGGGCAGCGCGGGTACGTCTCCCCGTCACGGATCGTGCTTCCCGCAGGCACCACGGGCTTCGTCGAGATCGGCGCGCAGGACTTCTCCGGCGACGGCGCACGGCTGACGTGGACCGCGCCGGGACCGCCCGGGATCTCGGTGATCCCCGGCGGGAGCGAGTTGATCGTCCCGCCGGGAGCCAAGGCGGGCAGGTCGGTCGCGGTTCGTGCCGAGCCCGGCACGCCGGAGGCCACCTACCAAGTGGTGGTGCGGTTCAACGGTCCGCAGGGACCACTGCAGAGCGCGACGCTGCAGATCCTCGTCGCACAGCCCGACAGCCTGCGGGCGGCCTACAACAACGTAGGAATCTCCCCGGACAACGCGATGTCCGTGGCGAACTTCGACAACGTCGGGTTCAGCTACTCGGCCAACGCCCTGTCCAACGCGGGGCTGAAACCCGGCGGAACCGTCACAGTGGACGGTTTGCCGCATACCTGGCCGCTCACCGAGGTCGGCGAACCGGACAACGTGATCGCCTCCGGGCAGACGGTGAACGTCCAGGCGGCTGCCGGGGCGACCAAGCTGGCCTTTCTCGGCAGCGCGGCGAACGGCACGGCGTCCGGCACCTTGACGATCACCTACACCGACGGATCCACGCAGCAGGCCCAGATCGGCTTCTCGGACTGGACGCTGGGCGGTGGCGGGCAACAGCCGTCGTTCGGCAACCGAATCGCGGTGACGTCCTCGTACCGCAACTCGGTGAACGGGTCGTCCCAGGGCCTGAACACCTACGTGTTCGCGACCGAGCCCATCGCGCTCGATCCGTCCAAACAGGTCAGGAGCGTGACGCTGCCGTCGTCGGTGTCCGGCGGCACCTTGCACGTGTTCACGGTGTCCGTCGGGTAGGCCGAACGGCCTAACCGGACGGCTGATATTCGTATCGAGTGGCCCGCCTCGCGAGATTTCGCCCGCGAGGCGGGCTACCTTGCGTCCATGACCGGTAATGGGGGAGGCGGGGACGCGATCGTCGTCTCCGCGATCCGCAAGACCTACGGTGAGCTCACCGCCGTTGACGGAGTGTCGTTCACTGTGGCCGAAGGTGAGTTCTTCGGCATCCTCGGGCCGAACGGCGCCGGGAAGACGACCACCCTGGAGATCGTCGAGGGCCTGCGGCGGCCCGACGCGGGCAGCGTGACGCTACTGGGTGAGAACCCGTGGCCACGCAAGGTGAAACTCGTGCCACGGATCGGCGTGCAGTTACAGGCGTCGGCGTTCTTCGAGAAGCTGACCGCGCGGGAGCAGTTGCAGACGTTCGCCTCGCTGTACGGCAAGGGCACCAAGAACATCGACGAGATGCTCGACGTGGTCGGCCTCGCCGAGAAGGCGAACACCAGGGAGGACAAGCTTTCCGGCGGTCAGCGCCAGCGGCTGTCCATCGCGTGCGCGCTGGTGCACGACCCGGACATCGTGTTCCTCGACGAGCCGACCGCGGCGCTGGATCCCCAGGCCCGGCGCAACCTCTGGGACGTGCTGCGGGAGATTCGCTCGCGCGGCAAGACGATCGTGTACACCACCCACTACCTCGACGAGGCCGAGGCCCTCTGCGACCGGGTGGCGATCATGGACCACGGCACGATCCTCGCGATGGACACGCCTGCCGCGCTCGTCCGCGGACTGGACGCGCCCGCGCACATCATGCTCGACCACGGTGTGCTTCCCGTCGACGACGTACGGGGATTCACCGGTGTCGACGAGGTCAAGGACGACGGCACCACGCTGACGATCACCACCCGCAAGCCCGCGCCGGTGCTGAGTGCGTTGGCCGAGCGCGGCACCCTGGACGGGCTGCAGGTCAGGACCGCCACCCTCGAGGACGTGTTCCTCGACCTGACCGGACGGGAGTACCGGGCGTGAACGCGTTCAAGAGCCTTTCCATCGCCGGTGCCAAGGGATTCCTCCGGGACAAGGCGGCGGTGTTCTTCATCCTGTTGTTCCCCTTGATGTTCCTGGTCATCTTCGGGCTGCTGTTCCGGGACGCGGGCACCGACAAGATCAAGCTGGCGGTGGTCGGCGACGGCCCGGTCGTGCGGGCGCTCAGTCAGGCCGGGGTGGTGGAGACACAGCGGTTCGACTCCGCCGACGCGGCCGTGGCCACGGTCAGGGCCGGTGACCTGCCCGGCGCGGTGATCGAGAACGGCACGAACGTCCAGCTGCGGTTCGCCGCCAGTGACCAGAACCAGTCCGGGATCGTCAACGGGCTGGTGTCCAGTGTGGTCGACAAGGCCAACGTCGCGGCGACCGGCCAGCAGCCGCGGTTCACCTTTCAGCCCAGCCAGGTCGAGGACGACTCGCTCAACGCGATCCAGTACCTGACCCCGGGCATCCTGAGCTGGGCGGTGGCGTCCGCAGGCGTGTTCGGGGCGGCGATGACGTTCGTGCAGTGGCGCCGCAAGCAGGTGCTGCGGCGGCTCTGGCTCGCGCCGGTGTCCCCGGCGACCGTGCTGATGTCCCGGATCGGCGTGACACTGGGCATCGCGATCTCCCAGGCTGTGCTGTTCGTCGGGATCGCGTGCCTGCCGCTGTTCGGGCTGAGGCTGGCGGGCACGTGGTGGCTGTCCATCCCGGTGTTCCTGTTCGGCATGCTCGCGTTCTTCGCCATCGGCCTGCTGATCGGGTCGTTCGCCAAGACCGAGGAGGCCGCGAACGGCGCCGCGCAGATCGTGGTGCTGCCGATGGCGTTCCTGTCCGGCACGTTCTTCCCGATCGACCGGTCGCCCGGCTGGCTGCAGACCGTCTCGCAGATCTTCCCGCTGCGGCACATGAACGACGGCATGCAGGACTTCCTGGTCCGCGGCAAGGGTATCGAGGCACTGGTGGTGCCCAGCGCGATCCTGATCGGGTTCACGCTGGTCGTCGGCTTTGTCGCGACTCGCGTCTTCCGCTGGGACAGCTAGCTCGACACGTGGCCGAAAGGATCAGGCAGGACCCACAGTGAACCCCTCGTGAGTGTTTATCAGGGTTAGAACACCGATAAACACTCACGAGAGGGCAGGCAACCCTTTCGCACGCCTTCGCGCGACAGAACGCCGCGTCGAACGCGGGATCGCCTGCCTGACCAGGCCGTCTAACGGCGGCGGTTCGCCAGCTTCTTCAGGTGCAGCGGGAGCGTCAGCACGAAGCTCACGATCGCCACGATGATCGCGCCGAAAAAACCGGCCCAGAAGCCGGTGACCTCGAACGGCAGGTCCAGTTCGCCGGCGATCCAGCCGGTGAACCAGAACAACAGGCCGTTGACCACCAGGCCGATCAGGCCGAGCGTGAGGATGTAGACGACACAGCCCGCGATCTTGGCTATCGGTTTGAGAATCAGGTTGACGAGGCCGAACAGCACCGCGACGCCGATCAGCGTGCCGATGCGGGCCGGCACCGATCCGCTCAGCAGGTTGATCCCCGGCAGGATGGTCGCGACCCAGACGGCGGCGGCCGAGGCGAGCACTCGATACACGAATTCCACGCGGCCACCTTCTCACGGATGACCAATCTGGACACGTAGGCGCGGGCTACCGCGATCGGCGGTGCCGTACTTTACGGCCTAACGGCGTGGTTTCGGTGCCTGTGTGGCTCGCGACGTGTCGCAATTGTCCACACAGGACTGTTTGCCTGTGGCCAGTACTGCCGCCGCGGGCAGTGCCCGCGGCGGCGGCTCCGGTCGCTAGAACAGCGCGCTGGCCAGGTCGCGGCGGGCCTTCGCGACGCGGGGGTCGTCCGCCGGGAAGAGCCCGAACAGCTCGACCAGGTGCGACCGCGCCTTGTCCCTGTCCTCGCCCGAGGTGTTGCGGACGGTGTTGATCAGGCGCGCGAACGCCTCGCCGACCTGCTGCTGCGCCACCTGCACGTCGGCCGCGGCGAGCTGGGCGTCGACGTCCGACGGGTCCGCGTCCGCCTTGGCCACGGTCGACGGGTCGGCCGACTCCGCGCGCGCGGTGAACTTCACCTGCGCGAGCGCCGCCTTGACGTCCTCGTTGCCCGGCTCGGTGGCCAGGATCTGCTGGTACGCCTGCTCGGCCGCGGCGTAGTCGCCGCGCTCGATGGCGTCCTCGGCCGCGATGATCCGCGGGTCGGCCGGCTCCTCGGGCACCTCTTCGACGCCGCCCTGGGCGTTGGCCTCGGCGGCCGCGATCCCGGGCAGCCGGTCGCGCAACGCGTCCAGCAGCGCACCGATCCACTGCCGGATCTGCGGCTCCGGCTGGGCGCCGGAGAACGCGTCGACCGGCTGGCCGCCCGCGATCGCCACGATCGTCGGGATCGACTGCACGCCGAACAACTGCGCGATCCGGGGGTTGGCGTCGACGTCGACCTTCGCCAGCACCCAGGCGCCGCCGCCCGCGTTGGCCAGCCGTTCGAGCACCGGGGAGAGCTGCTTGCACGGGCCACACCATTCGGCCCACAGGTCGACGACCACCGGGACCTGTAGCGAACGCTCGACCACGTCCGCCTGGAAGGTGGCTTCGGTGACGTCGAAGACGAACGGGCCGCCGGCCACCGGGGCGCCGCCGGCCGGGGCGGCCGCGGGCTTGCTGGGAGCCTGACGTGCGGCATCCGCCCGCGCCTTGAGCGCCGACAGGTCGACGGCGCCGGACAGAGCCGCGGACATCGCGGCCGTCTGACGTGGATTTGGCCTTGTCACATATCTATCCTGGCACGTTCCGTTGCCCAGGTCAGGGCGGGCCGCCCCTCAGCGCCCGGTGTGCCCAGAACCACAACCCCCGTGTCCACCACTGCGGCACCCCGTGTCCACCACTGCGGCACCGTGAGATGCACTTTCCGGCACATCGAGATGCCCGATGCCCACACTGGCGGGAATTTCATGGTGCCGGAACGGTCGACACGGGGTGCCGGAACGGTCGACACGGGGTGCCGGAACGGTGGACACGGGGTGCCGGAATGGTGGACACGGGGTGCCGGAATGGTGGACACGGGGTCAGGACAGCGCGCTGACCACGTCGATGGCCATCGGGTTGCGCCGCATCGCCTCGTTCTGTTCACCCAGTGCCAGTGCGATCGGCCGCATCAGCTCGGCCAGCCGCCGCGTCCGGGCTTCGCCAAGGGCCTGCCACGGCGCCTCGGCGGCTTCGTCCGTCCGGCGCTCGATGTCCGTTCTCAAGTCGCGGCCTGCCTGCGTGATCGAGCTGCCGTCGAGCAGGCCGCGGTCCTCCAGGCGTGCTGCCGCGGCGGCCCACTCCGCCTCTGACCAGCCACGGGCCTGACGCATGTACGCTGGATCCACGTCGTGGTCCGCAGCGAACAGCACGAGCGTTTCGGCCGGGTCCAGCGACGCGGCCACAAGCACCGCGATGTGGCCGTCACCTCGGGATTCCCGCAGCACAGTGGTCGCCTGCCACAGCTTCAGGCGTGGTTCGGCCGGCGGCTCGATGATCGCGTTGGCCGCGGCGAGCGGACGCCCCGCTGTCGGCGCGTTCCTGGCCGCTTCCTGGGCGAGTTCGGCGGCCTCGGTCAGGTCCCGGTCGCCGATCATGCGCTGGAGCGCCCGGTCGACACCCGTCAACCGGGTCACCAGGTACTGCTCGGGCGAGGCGACCTGCCAGGCGTACGGGATGGCGCGACGGACCATCCGCGGGTGGAAGTTGTAGAACGCCGAGATGACCATCTCGGGCGCGACAGCGCCGAGGGGTGCCGCGCGCATGCCGAAGTACCCCATCCAGCCGCCCTTGCAGCCGAGCGCGTCGGTCGCCGCGCGGGACTCCGGCGTGAAGTACGTGACGTCGTGATACGTCTCGCACAACAGCCACATCGACCGGCTAGTCCGCAAGGTGCTGCTCCAGACGTTCGACCTTCGCGGTGATCTGCCCGGTGTGGCCGGGCCGGATGTCCGCCTTCAGCACGAGACTGACGCGTGGCGCGTCCGCCTGCAACACCTCGACGGCGCGTTTGACGACGGCCATCACCTCGTCCCACTCGCCTTCGATCTCGGTGAACATCGCGCTCGTGCGGTTGGGCAGGCCGGACTCACGGACCACCTTGACGGCCTGCGCGACCGCCTTGGCCACGCTGTCCGACTCGCCGCCGAGCGGGGAGACGCTGAACGCCACCAGCATGTGGTTCTCCTTTCCGCGTTGCTGTCCGTATGGATACCGCCTGGTAGCTTTCTGCGCCATGACGTCACGTCCGCTGCCGTTCGACCCGATCGCCCGTGCGGCCGAGATCTGGGAGGAGCGCATCGGCCCGTCCGAGGCGATGGCGGCCGTCACCAGCGTGATGCGGGTCCAGCAGATCATCCAGTCGGCAGTGGACACCGCACTGCGACCGCACGGCCTGACGTTCGCCCGGTACGAGGCGCTGGTGCTGCTGTCGTTCTCCCAGCGGGGCAGCCTGCCCATGCGCGTGATGGGCGAGCGGCTGCAACTGCACCCGACCAGCGTGACCAACATCGTCGATCGCCTCGAAGCCGACGGGCTGGTGAAGCGGACGCCCCACCCGACCGACCGCAGGACGACGCTGACCGAGATCACCGAAGCGGGCCGGGACCGCCGGGAGGCCGCGACCAGGGCCGTGACGGAGATCGACTTCGGGCTGCGTGGTCTGACCCCGCGCCAGACCAGGCAGCTGTCGGAGTTGCTGGCGCGCGTGCGGAAATCGGTCGGCGATTTCACCGACTGAGTGTTTGACTGCCCACCATGGTGTGGACAGCTCCCCAGACAGACCGGCTCGACGGCCCGTTCGTCGGCGATGAACGCGAAGTCCTGACGGGATTCCTGGAGTACCAGCGGGCGACCTTCCTGTGGAAGTGCTCCGGCCTGACCGGCGAGCAACTCGCCAGGCGGTCGGTGCCGCCCTCACCGCTGTCTCTGCTGGGACTCGTGCGGCACATGACGGACGTGGAGCGTTCCTGGTTCGTGCGCCGCGTCGCCGGCCGTCCGGTGGAGATGCGCTATTTCGACACGGATCCCGACGATCCGGACATCGAGTTCACCGGGGCCGCGGCGGAAGGCGCGGAGAAGGACTACGCGCTGTTGATCTCGGCGATCGACGAGGCACGGGCGGCACTGGCCGAGTTCCCGTTCGACCACGTCTTCGAGCACCCCCGGCACGGCCCGGTGTCGACCCGCTGGGTGGTGACGCACATGATCGAGGAGTACGCGCGCCACAACGGGCACGCGGACTTCCTCCGGGAACTGATCGACGGCGCTACCGGCGAGTAGCCGCTGCGTTCTCGGCCCGTCCGCCCGTCCGCTCGACTCAGGAGAAGCGGGCGGTGCACTCCTTGGCGTTGACGTAACCGATGCGGAACGCCTCCACGCGCGCGAAACCGGCCTTCACCGGGTTGCCGTTGATGTCGGCGGCGATCAGGCTCTTGCCCATCAGCATCTCCGCGACCGCCTCGTCGAGGTCACCGGGTGAGAGCCGGAGCGTGTTCTCCCCGGACCCCGGCTTCTCGGCGACGTGCGCCCACGCGCCGGTCAGGCAGGCCGTGCGCAGGGCGGCCTTCTCGTCGTCGAGGCTGAGGCCGACGTTCTTCTGGATCGACATCGTGTAGCGGGACGCGATCTCCGCGAACGCCGCGAAGTCACCGATGCCGACACCGTCGGCGCCCGGTTCCTGGTTGCGTTTCGGGGGCGTGCCCAGTTGCGCGAGCTTGCCGACGTCCATCACGACGGTGTTGTCGTCCGGGCAGTAGGCGACCGGCTCGGTGGCCTTCCCGCCCGGGCAGCGCGAGCCGTTGTCGCGCAGCTGCGGCGGGGTGAAACCGCTGGTCGTGAACGCCTCGTCCAGGCTGATCTTGATCTTGCGGATGTACTCGTCGTTCACCGGCAGGTTGCCGCGCCGGTAGTCCCGCTCGTCGAACTTCTGCTCGCTGATGCGGTCGTCGATCTCCTTCTGGTCCATCGCCGCGCAGCGCTTCGGGCCCTGGCTGAACCCCATCTGGAACGCGAACACCCGGTCCCACGCCAGGCCGTGCGCGCCCTGCTTGTTGGCGTCGGTGCCGGCCGGGTCGCGGATGAAGAACATGGTCGCGAGCACCTTGTTGAGGCCCTCGCCGGTGGAGATCTGGAAGCGCTTGGACTTGCCGTCGGCGATCCAGCGGAAGAAGCCGCCCGCGTAGCAGTCGGCCTGCTGCTCCTTCACGATCGTCTTGGTGGCCTGCGTGATCCCGCTCTTGCCGCCGAGTTTGAACTGCACGGCGTGCCCGGCCTCGTGCGCGAGCACGGTGACCACCGACATCTTCCCGAACTGCTTGCTCAGCTCCGGCAGCAGTACGCCACGGTCCCAGGCGATGCTGTCGTCGAGGCTGCAGTAGAAGGCGTTGACCAGACCGGACGTGGACGTCTGGCACAGCCGGAGGGCCTTGCCCTTGGAGTCGTACGACACCAGCCGGGCGAGCGGCGTGAACTTCTGCCCTTCGAAGTCCGCGGGCATCCGCTCGTTCCAGTACTCGTACAGGTCGGCGAGAGCGCCCAGGGCGAGCTGGTCCATCTCGCCGTTGTCGGCGTTCTCGGCCGTCAGGTCCGTCTTCGGCGCACCGTCACGCGGCCCGCTGGGCACCGTGTCGTCGTTGGTGACCGGCAGACCCGCGACCGTGCCCGCGTCGATCTCGCCCTCTGCTCTGGGCGTCCCGGGTATCGCCTGCGCACAGCTGACCAGGACGAGAACGACAAGAGCGAGCGCTAACGGGAGATAAGACCGCACGGGGGCACGATACTGGCCACCCGAAACGGACATACGGCGATCGGTCAGATCGACATCAGTCGAGGTTGCAGGCGTTGATGCCGTCCACGGCCCCGGTGCGGAAGGCGGCGACACGTTCGAAGCCGGTCGCGGGCGCCTCGCCGTCGAGGTCCCGGGCCGGGAAGTCGAAGCCGAGCAGCACCTGGACCGCCTCGTCCATGTCGCCGGGGGACAGCGCGAACACGTTGTTGCCCTGGCGGTTCAGCAGGAACTTGCTGTACGAGCCCGAGACGCAGAGTGCGGAGCGTTGTGCGTCCGCGCCGGTCAGCGGTTTGCCCAGGGCCGCCAGCGCCGCGATGGCGTAGCGGCTGCTGATGATCGTGCCGGTGGACCAGTCGCCGATCTTGGTGTGCAGTTCGGCCAGCCTGCCTCTGGTTTGCACGTCGATCGTCCGGTCGTCCGGGCAGTACGCCACCGGGCCCTGGTCGCCCTGGCCGCAGCGGGGCGTGCTCGTCACCCGGTCCAGCTTCGGATTCGGCCACTGTTTGCCAAGTTTCGACAACTCCGCCTGCATGTACGCGTTCACGTCCGGTTCGAGCTGTTTGAGGGTGTCCTCGAACGGCAGGTTGCCGCCCGTGGCCTGGTCCTGCTCGCTGAGGAACCCGCGCTGGGTGAAGGTCCGGTTGTCCACCGAGATCTCCGAGCACAGCTTCGCGGACTTCTCGAACCCGTCCTGGAACGCCGAAACACGGTCGAACGCGTCGCCGTGCGCGCCCTGTGCGGTCTGTTCGGTGCCGACCGGGTCACGGAACAGGACCATCGCCTCGAGCGCGGGGTCCAGCGCCGTCCGGTCCAGTTGCAGGCGATCGGCCTTGCCGTCGGACACCCAGCGCACGAACGCACCCGCGTAGCAGTCGGCCTGTGACTCCAACAGGATCGTCGGGTAACGCTGCGGGTCGCTGCGCTGAGCCGCCTGCGTGATGCCCGCGCGGCGCTGCACGGCGTGCCCCATTTCGTGCGCCAGCACCAACATCACCGACGCCTCGCCGAACCTTTCCTTCAGCACGGGTAAGAGCGACGCACGGTCCCACGCGATGATGTCCGCCGACGGGCAGTAGAACGCGTTGCCCTCGACGTCCGACGCCTGGTCGGTGCACGGCGGCGCGGGCGCGGCCTTGTCGCTCGTGTCGACCGAGTAGTACCCGCCGCGTAACGGCTGCCACGGCTTGTTGTCGAACGTGGCAGGGAAGGTCTCCTCCCAGAACTTCTCGACGTCCTTGACCACGGTCCCGGCCAGTTTGTCGATCTCGCCGCCGTCGGAGTTCTTGATGAACGTCGAGTCGACGTCCTCCTTGATCACACGACCGGTGCCGAGCGCGACACCCTGCACGGTCGTCGTGCACGCGGACAACGTCAGGGCAAGGGCCAGCGCCGCACCGGCTACGCCGAATGACCGAGTCACCCCTCAAGTGTGCCCGTTTTCGGCGGCCGAGGGGGGACTGATCATGCGCAGCACCGATATCGGCGCCCAAAAGTGCAGATCAGGTGCTGAAGCGGTCCAGCGCCCTGATCTTGTTGGTGGCGTCGAGCGCGGCGACCTTGTACGCCTCCGACAGCGTCGGGTAGTTGAAGATCGCGTTGACCAGGTAGTCGACCGTGCCGCCGCAGCCCATCACGGCCTGGCCGATGTGCACCAGGTCCGTCGCGCCCGTGCCGAAGACGTGCACACCGAGGATCTTGCGGTCCGTTGTGGACACCAGCAGCTTCAGCATGCCGTACGAGTCACCGGCGATCTGGCCGCGGGCGAGTTCGCGGTACCGGGCCGTTCCGGTCTCGTACGGCACCGAGGACGTGGTCAGCTCCGCCTCGGTCGCGCCGACGTACGAGATCTCCGGGATCGTGTAGATGCCGATGGGTTGCAGCGCACCCAGTTCGTGGGCCGGTTCGCCGAACGCGTGGTAGGCCGCCAGCCTGCCCTGGTCCATCGACGTCGCCGCCAGCGCGGGGAAGCCGATCACGTCACCGACGGCGTAGATGTGCTCGACCGAGGTCTGGAAGTGCGGGCCGACCTCCAGCCTGCCGCGCCTGTCGGCCTGCAGCCCGGCCTTCTCCAGGTCCAGTGCCTCGGTCATGCCCTGACGGCCCGCCGAGTACATCACGGCCTCGGCCGGGATGCGCTTGCCGCTGGCCAGGGTGGTGACGGTGGCGTCCTCGTTGACCGCGACGTCCACGACCTTCTCGCCGAACCGGAAAGTCACCGCCAGGTCCCGCAGGTGGAACTTGAGCGACTCGACGATCTCCGGGTCGCAGAACTCCAGCATCCGTTCCCGCTGCTCGACCACGGTGACCCGGCAGCCGAGCGCGGCGAACATGGACGCGTACTCGATGCCGATCACGCCGGCGCCGACCACGACCATCGAGGCCGGGATGGTCTCCAGCTGCAGGATCTCGTCCGAGTCCAGCACCCTGGCCTCGTCGAAGTCGACCGCGTTCGGCCTGGCCGGGCGGGTGCCGGTGGCGATCACGATCTTGTCCGCGCTGATCGTCGTCCGGGCCCGGCCCTCGACCGCGACGGTGTGCGGGTCGACGAACCTGGCGTGGCCGTCGACGAGTTCGACGTGGTTGCGCAGTAACTGCGCACGCACGACCTCGACCTCACGGCCGATCACGTGCTGGGTGCGGGCCAGTAGGTCGACGATGGTGATGTCGTGCTTGACGCGGTAACTCGCGCCGTACAGCTCCCGCTGGTTCATCCCGGTCAGGTAGAGCACCGCCTCCCGCAGTGTCTTCGACGGGATGGTCCCGGTGTTGACGCAGACGCCGCCGATCATGTCGTGCTTGTCCACGACGGCGACGCGTTTGCCCAGCTTGGCGGCGGCGATCGCGGCCTTCTGGCCACCCGGCCCCGATCCGATGACGATCAAGTCGTAGTCGTGCGCAGTCACGCCTACAGCCTGCCACCTACCAGCCCCTCGTGAGTGTTTATACGTGTTCTAACCCGGATAAACACTCACGACAGGTCTTCTGCGGGAACCAGCCAGATGACGCCCTGCGGCGGCAGTTGCAGGACCGCCGAGGCAGGCCGTCCGTGCCACGGCTTGCCGACCGCCTCGACGTCGCCGAAGTTGCCGACGCCTGAACCGCCGTACACCTGAGCGTCCGTGTTGAGCACCTCACGCCAGTGCCCGGCCTTGGGCAGGCCCACGCGGTAGTCGTTGTGGGGCATGCCCGCGAAGTTCGCGATGCAGACCACCATGTTGTCGCCGTTGGGGTCCATCCGGATGAACGACAGCACGTTGCCCGCCGCGTCGTTCGCGTCGATCCACGAGAAGCCCTCGGGCGAGGTGTCCGCCACGTACATCGCCGGATTGTCCCGGTAGACGCCGTTCAGGTCCCCGACCAGTGTGCGGATTCCGGCGTGCAGCGGGTCGTCCAGCAGGTGCCAGTCCAGCGAACGGGACTCGGACCACTCGTCGACCTGACCGAACTCGCCGCCCATGAACAGCATCTGCTTGCCCGGGTGCGCCCACATGAACGCCAGCAGGGCGCGTACCCCCGCGGCCTTGTTCCAGTCGTCGCCCGGCATCCGGGTCCACAACGAACCCTTGCCGTGCACGACCTCGTCGTGCGACAGCGGCAGGACGTAGTTCTCGCTCCACGCGTACACCAGCGAGAAGGTGATCTCGTTGTGGTGGTACGTGCGGTGCACGGGGTCGTGGTGCAAGTAGTTCAGGGTGTCGTGCATCCAGCCCATGTTCCACTTGAACCCGAAGCCGAGGCCGCCCAGGTGCGTCGGCCTGGTCACGCCCGGCCACGCGGTGGACTCCTCGGCGATCATCATCGTGCCCGGGTGTCGCCTGTAGACGGTCGCGTTCAGCTCCTGCAGGAACCGCACGGCGTCCAGGTTCTCCCGGCCACCGTGCTCGTTGGGCAGCCACTGGCCGTCCTGCCGGGAGTAGTCCAGGTACAGCATCGAGGCCACCGCGTCGACCCGCAGGCCGTCGATGTGGAACTCGTCCAGCCAGTACAGCGCGTTCGCGACGAGGAAGTTGCGCACCTCGTTGCGGCCGAAGTCGAACACCAGCGTGCCCCAGTCCGGGTGCTCGCCCCGGCGCGGGTCGGCGTGCTCGTACAGCGGCTGGCCGTCGAACCGGGCCAGTGCCCACGAGTCCTTCGGGAAGTGCGCGGGCACCCAGTCCATGATCACGCCGATGCCGCGGGAGTGCAGGTGGTCGACGAAGAAGCGGAAGTCGTCCGGGCCGCCGAAGCGGGACATCGGCGCGTAGTACGACGTGACCTGGTAGCCCCAGGAGCCGCTGAACGGGTGTTGCGCCACGGGCATCAGCTCGACGTGGGTGAAACCGAGCTCGCTCACGTAGTCGGCCAGCTGTTCGGCCAGCTCGCGGTAACCGAGGCCGGGCCGCCACGACCCCAGGTGCACCTCGTACTTGCTGACCGGGCGACGCCACCAGTCGGTGCGCTGGCGTGTCGTCACCCATTCGTCGTCCGTCCACTTGAAGTCCGAAGTGGACACGATGGACGCGGTCGCGGGCGGCGGCTCGGCGCTGAAGGCCAGCGGGTCGGCCTTCTCGTGCCAGGAGCCGTCCTTGCCGAGCATCCGGAACTTGTAGCGGGTGCCTGCCGGCAGGCCGGGGACGTAGAGCTCCCAGATGCCCGACGAGCCGAGCGAACGCATCGGGTTGGCACGGCCGTCCCAGCCGTCGAAGTCGCCGCAAACCCTGACGCCGGTGGCGTTCGGGGCCCACACCGCGAACGACGTGCCTTCGACGACACCGTTCGGCGTGTCGTAGCTGCGCACGTGCGCGCCGAGCACCGTCCACAAGCGCTCGTGCCGTCCCTCGGCGATCAGGTGCAGGTCCAGCTCACCCAGCGTGGGCAGCCAGCGGTACGGGTCCTCGACCAGTTCGACCTTGTCGCCGTACGCGACCTCGAACAGGTACTCGGTGGCGGTCTGCGGCAGGACGGCCGCGAAAAGACCGGGCGCCACCTCGTCCAGCTCCTGTTTGAGGTCGCCGGCGAGGACGGTCACCGAAGTCGCGCCGGGGCGCAGGGTGCGCACCACGGCTCCCGCCGGGTGCGGGTGCATGCCCAGTACCGAATGCGGATCATGGTGTGCGCCGGCGAGCAGGCGGTTGACGTCCTCGGCCGGCGGGGCCGGATCGAGTGGCTTCACTCCAGCAATCCTAGTGGCCCCGCCGGTCGATCGCAGATCACCCTGTCACCTCGTGAGCGAAAATCCGTGTTCTAACCCTGATAAACACTCACGAGGGGTCAGGAGGCGATGCGGGAGATCGACGCCAGGGGGATCTGCAGCCAGTCCGGGCGATTGGCTTGCTCGTACGCCACTTCGTAGACCGCCTTGTCGAGCTCCAACGCCCGCAGCAGCACCTCGTGGTCGCGGGGATCGCCGTTCGGTGAGACCTCCGCGTAGCCGTCGCAGAACGCGCCGCGGTTGCGGTTGCTCCACTCACGGGCCCGCACCGCGAGCTGGTGATCCTCTGGTTGTCCGACAAGCAGTTGATGCGCCGCGTAGTCGAACGACCTGAGCATCCCGGCCACGTCGCGCAGCGGTGAGCGGGGCGCGCCGCGTTCCTCGGCCGGTGCCGCGGGCTCGCCTTCGAAGTCGATCAGAGCCCAGCCGTGCACGGTCCGCAGCACCTGGCCGAGGTGCAGGTCGCCGTGCACGTGCTGGATCGTCACGCCCTCGTTCGCCGCGCCACGGGCCTGCTCGAAGACGCCACGGATGGCCTCTTCCCGCGGCGCGAGCTCGGGCACGGAGGAAAGCACCGTGTCGAGCCTGCGGTGCATGGTGTCGACGGCCGCGTCCAGCTCGCCCGGTTCGGCCTGGCGGGAATCCAGCGCCCGCGCCAGATCCGCGTGCACGGCCGCCACGGCCGCGCCCAGGCGGTGCGCCTCGCCGGCGAAGTCACCGCCGACCTCGTCGGCGTGCAGGTCCGCCTCGGCCATCAGGTCACGCACACTCGTCGTGGCCATGGCCCAGCCGTCCGCCGCGTCCGCCAGGAACTGTTGCAGCATCCCTAAAGTCGGCTTGTCGCCGTCGTCGTCGGAGATCCAGCCGAGCGGCTGGGCGATGTGCTCACAGCCCACCGAGTGCAGCGCGCGGTGGATCCGCAGGTCCGGGTTCGGGCCCGCGGTCAGCTTGCGGAACAGCTTCAGGATGTACTGCGTGCCGTAGATCAACGAGGTGTTGCTCTGCTCGGACGTCACCGTGCGGCCGCGCAGGTTCTCGTCGAGGTCGACGTCGTTCTCGCGGTGGAAGCCGATCGGGCCGGCCGACTCCTCCTCGGCGATCGCGTTGAGCAGGCACGTCATCAGGTCGGGATCGGCGGTCGCCTCGTACCAGTGCCTGCCCTCGCTGTCGATCCAGACACCGGCCAGGTACTCCGGCGGATCCTCCCTGCTGCCCAGCAGGACCTGGTAGACCGACTTGCGGTCGTCCTGCACCACGTCGACCAGTGCGTGCACCAGCAACGGATCCCGGTCCCGCAGCGTGATCACCCGCACCGGCCGGGCCTCGGTGATCGGACGGTCCTTGCCCCCGAACCACCGCTGGTGGGGCAACCACTTGGGCAGTTCGTCGGCCAGCATTCGCAGAACCGGCTGGGTCATCCCTCGTCCACCGCCATGATCTCGAACCAGTAGAAGCCGTGCCCGGGCAGCGTGAGCAGGTAGGACAGCTCACCGATCAGGGGGAACCGCACACCACCGGTCAGCTCGACCGGCTGGCGCCCTTCGTACTCCGAGAGATCCAGCTCGACCGGCTGGGGGAACCTCGAGAGGTTGTTGACGCAGAGCACCGTGTCATCCCCATGCCGCCGCAGATAGGCCAGCACGCTCGGGTTGGACGAACCGAGCTCCTGGAAGTCCCCGAGCCCGAACGCGCTGTGTTGCTTGCGCACCTCGATCATCCGCCGCGTCCAGTGCAGCAGCGACGACGTGTTGTTCAGTTGCGACTCTACGTTGATCGCCTGGTAGCCGTAGACCGGATCGGCGATCACCGGCAGGTAGATCCGGCCCGGGTCGCACTGCGAGAAGCCGCCGTTGCGGTCGGGCGTCCACTGCATCGGCGTACGGACCGCGTCCCGGTCGCCGAGCCAGATGTTGTCGCCCATGCCGATCTCGTCGCCGTAGTACAGCACCGGCGAGCCGGGCAGCGACAGCAGCATCGCGGTGAACAGCTCCAGCTGGTTGCGGTCGTTGTCCAGCAGCGGCGCCAGCCGCCTGCGGATGCCGATGTTGGCCTTCATCCGCGGGTCCTTGGCGTACTCCATGTACATGTAGTCGCGTTCCTCGTCGGTGACCATCTCAAGGGTCAGCTCGTCGTGGTTACGCAGGAAGATCCCCCACTGGCAGCCCGCCGGGATCTGCGGCGTCTGGGCGAGGATCTCGGAGATCGGGAACCGCGACTCACGCCGGACGGCCATGAAGATGCGCGGCATCAACGGGAAGTGGAACGCCATGTGGCACTCGTCGCCGCCGACCGCCGGGTCGCCGAAGTACTCGACCACGTCCGACGGCCACTGGTTGGCCTCGGCCAGCAGCACCCTGCCCGGGTACTCGTCGTCGACGACCTTGCGGCACCGGCGCAGGAACTCGTGCGTCCGCGGCAGGTTCTCGCAGTTGGTGCCCTCCTCCTCGAACAGGTAGGGCACGGCGTCCAGCCGGAAGCCGTCGATGCCGAGGTCCAGCCAGAACCGCAGCACCTCCAGCATCGCCTCCTGCACCTCGCCGTTCTCGTAGTTGAGATCAGGCTGGTGGGAGAAGAACCGGTGCCAGTAGAACTGCCCGCGCACCGGGTCGTACGTCCAGTTGGAGGTCTCGGTGTCGACGAAGATGATCCGGGCGTCCGGGTAGGCCTCGTTGGTGTCCGACCACACGTAGTAATCGGCGTAGGGCCCGTCCGGGTCGTTGCGTGACGCCTGGAACCAGGGGTGGGCGTCCGAGGTGTGGTTGAGCACCAGGTCGGTGATCACCCGGATGCCCCGGCGGTGCGCCTCGTTGAGCAGGTACACGAAGTCCTCGACGGTGCCGAACTCGGGCAGCACGGCGCGGAAGTCGCTGATGTCGTAGCCGCCGTCGCGCAGCGGCGAGGCGTAGAACGGTGGCAGCCAGAGGCAGTCCACCCCGAGCCACGCCAGATAGTCCATCTTGGACGCCAGCCCGCGCAGGTCGCCGGTGCCGTCGCCGTTGGAGTCGGTGAAGGCCCGGACCAGGACCTCGTAGAAGACCGCGGTCTTGAACCAGTCCGGTTCCCTGGGCACCAGCCTGGCCGACCGGAAATCCTCGGCCTGGGGCTCGACCAGGTGTCCGTCGGCCAGCACGGCCTCACCTGTATGCGGCACACCCTCCAGGCCCAATGCGGAGCCAGGACGGGTTTCCTCCGGCACAGTCGCCACGTTCGCACCACTCGTTCGCTCGAGACCCAACACTTTTGTGGTACCCCAAAGCGCGACTGTTTGCACAGCGAAAGCTCTGGCGGTGTGCGGACTCTACTGGTCAACCGCCGTGCGGGCGAACTACGGTCCCTTTTGGTGCGACGCCCCGTGGCCGTTGCGCATGCCGGAACGCGGACATGCCCGGCGTACTGGCCAGTACGCCGGGCATGTCGGAGGAACGGGAGGCTGCTACCCCTGGACGCTCACCGCCGCACCGAGATGATGTGCGCGACCGCGTTCCACGGTTCGAGCCGGACGTAGTTCGCCTGGCCCCAGTCCCATGCCTGGCCGGTCACCTCGTCGAACGCGGTGAACCGGTCGTGCCAGCGCATGCCCAGTTCCGGCATGTCCAGCCAGACCGTGCCCTCCGCGGTGCCGAACGGGTCGAGGCTGAGCACCACGACCACCGTGTCGCCGGTTTCCGGGTCCACTTTGGAGTAGGCCAGGACGGCGTCGTTGTCGACGTGGTGGAAGCGCAACGTCCGCAGTTGCTGCAGCGCGGGGTGGGCTCGCCGGATCGCGTTCAGCCTGCGCAGCCACGGCTCCAGCGAGCGGCCCTCGGCCAGTGCCTTCTCCCAGTCACGCGGCCGCAGCTGGTACTTCTCAGAGTCCAGATACTCCTCGCTGCCCTCCCGGACCGGTGTGTGCTCGTACAGCTCGTAGCCGGAGTAGACACCCCACGTGGGGGAGAAGGTCGCTGCCAGCGCCGCGCGCAACGCGAACATGCCCGGACCGCCGTGTTGCAGGGACGCGTGCAGGATGTCCGGCGTGTTGACGAACAGGTTCGGCCGGGCCTCGTCGGCGTGCTTGACCAGCTCCTGGCCGAAGTCGATCAGCTCCTGCTTGCCGGTCCGCCAGGTGAAGTACGTGTACGACTGGGTGAAGCCCAGGCGCGCGAGACCGTACAGCCTGGCCGGGCGGGTGAACGCCTCGGACAGGAACAGCACGTCCGGATGGGTCGACTTGACCTGGGTGATCAGCCAGTGCCAGAAGTCCGGCGGCTTGGTGTGCGGGTTGTCCACCCGGAAGATCCGCACGCCGTTGTCGACCCAGTGCATGACCACGCGCAGGACCTCCGAGTACAGCCCGGGCGGGTCGTTGTCGAAGTTCAGCGGGTAGATGTCCTGGTACTTCTTCGGCGGGTTCTCGGCGTACGCGATCGTCCCGTCCGGACGGGTGGTGAACCACTCCGGGTGTTCGGTGACCCACGGGTGGTCCGGCGCGCACTGCAGCGCGAGGTCGAGTGCGACCTCCATGCCCAGTTCGTGCGCGCGGGCCACGAAGTCCTTGAAGTCACCGAGCGTGCCGAGCTCGGGGTGGATGGCGTCGTGCCCGCCCTCGTCCGAGCCGATCGCCCAGACCGAGCCCACGTCACCGGGCTCGGAGGTGACGCTGTTGTTCGGGCCCTTCCGGTTGACCTTGCCGATCGGGTGAATCGGCGGCAGGTAGACCACGTCGAAGCCCATCGAGGCGATCCGCTCGAGCTCGCCCGCCGCGGTCATGAACGTGCCGTGCACCGGCTTGCCCGACGCGTCGAGACCGCCGGTCGAGCGGGGGAAGAACTCGTACCACGATCCGAAGAGGGCACGTTTGCGGTCCACCCAGACCCGGATCGTCTTACCGCGCGTGACCAGTTCCCTGACCGGGTGACCGGTCATGATCTTGTGGACCGGTTCGGACAGCGCCTCCGCGATCCGCGCGGGCAACGGGCGTTCCGTGTCGCGCAACGCCGCCGCGGCCGCCGCGAGCAACCGCTTCTCGCCGTTGCGGTTGGGACGCCGGGAAACCCGTTCGATCAGGCGGGCACCGGTCTCCAGGTCGTTCCACAGTTCCCCGGGGCTCTGCCCGGCCGCGACCTTCACCTCGACCGTGTGCTTCCACGTCGACCACGGGTCGCTCCACGCGTCCACCCGGAACGTCCACAGTCCCTCGGTGTCCGGGACGATCACCGCGACGAACTCGTCCGGCTCGCTTGGGTGCGGCGCCATCCGGGTCTGCCGGGCGGCCGTGTCGGTCGGCCCGCGCCAGGCGACGGTCGCGGCGACCGCGTCGTGGCCCTCCCGCCAGACCGTCGCCTGGATCGGAACATGTTCTCCGACAACGGCTTTGACCGGATACCGGCCACAGTCGACAGACGGGGAAACGTTGTCGATGCCCAGACGACCGCTCACAGAGGCACTCCTCGGGTGTGGGGTTCTGCCTCTAGTCTGCCGTGTCGGAGGCCTTCTCGCGTAACGGGGTTGGCCACTCACCGTGCCGGAGTGGTGGACACGCGGTGCCGGAGTGGTGGACACGCGGTGCCGGAGTGGTGGACACGCGGTGCCGGTGTGGTGGACACGCGGTGCCGGAGTGGTGGACACGCCGGGGTTATCCCGGACTTGGCTTGTCCCACACCCGCCGGTAAGCCTCGATCAACCACCTGTTCGCCCGCTCGCGGTCCGGGTGCTCCGGCAGCGGCGACGTGGTGATCAGTTTCTCCAGCTTCGCCTCGAGCTCGTCGGCCGCCGCCAGCGCCTCGTCCTTGGTGTGCCTGCCCTGCCGCAGATCCCGCAGCCACGCCAGCCACGGCTCCGGGATCGGCAGGGTGATCCGGCCGGTCTCCAGCAGTTCGACGCCCTGCACGCCGAGCCGCACCATGTGCATCGCGTACTTGGCGTCGAAGCCGTACTTCTCGATCAGTTCCGGCCGGTTCGTGTGCCGTTTCACCCCGAGCATGCCCGCGCGCTGCGAACGCAGGTAGCCGACGAAGCGCCTGCCTGCCTGGCGCGACAACACGATCTCCGGGTTGGCGCGCAGCTCACGGCCGAGGTCGTCGATCCGGACGATCTCGTTCTCCGGCACGAACAGCGGCAGCAGCACGGTCGGGTTGCCCTGTAGCGCGAGCCGTACCCACTTGCGCAGCGAGTAGACGATCAGATCGAGGTCGCCTGGCCCGGACCGGTGGCCCTCGGGCTGCGTGCGGAAGATGTACTGCTCGAACTTCTCCAAGCCGACGACGTACTCGGGCGGTTCGACGCAAATGCCCATTTCGTCACGGTCGTCCTGGCCCTGGATCGCGGTGCCGTGCACGCCTGAGCCCACCTGCACGCGCAGGATCGTGCTCCGCTCGGCGATCCGCGCGAACTGGGGACTCGAATGTTTCATGACAGATTTCTAGCGGTCGACCAGCACGAACGTGTACTGATTTTCACCCCGCCGCGCGTGTCCACCGTTCCGGCACCCCGTGTCCACCGTTCCGGCACCCCGAGATGCGCTTAGCGGCACCGCGAGTTCGCCGTTCCGGCACTGCGGGTTCGCCGTTCCGGCAGGTCGGGTGACTACCGGGCTCGGGGCCTTCAAGATCGCCCCCGGCGGTAAGTATGGTGCTCGGGGTGAAAGCTGTGCGTCGATTCGCCGTCCGTGCCGGCCTGCCGGAGTCGCTGGCCGAGCTGGGCACCCTGGCCAACAACCTGCGCTGGACCTGGCACCCGCCGACCCAGGACCTCTTCGCCGCTGTCGACCCGCGGGCGTGGGAGGAGCTGGGCGGTGACCCGCTGCGGATGCTCGAGCAGGCACCGGCCGAGCGGCTGCGGCAGCTGGCCGCCGACGAGGAATTCATGATGCGGGTCCGTGCCGTGTCCGACGACCTGCGGCGCTACATGACCAGCGATCGCTGGTACCAGCGCAGGCAGGAGGAGCTGGCGCACCGGGCCGCGGGCGACCCGTCGGCGCCCCGGCTGCCGAGGTCGATCGCCTACTTCTCGATGGAGTTCGGCGTCACCGAGGCGCTGCCGAACTACTCCGGCGGCCTGGGCATCCTCGCCGGTGACCACATGAAGGCCGCGTCCGACATGGGCGTGCCGCTGATCGGCGTCGGCCTGCTCTACCGGTCCGGGTACTTCCGGCAGTCGCTGTCGGCCGAGGGCTGGCAGGTCGAGCACTACCCGGTGATCGACCCGCGCGGCCTGCCGCTGGAACCGCTGACCGAGCCGTCCGGCGTGCCGCTGCTCGTGCACGTCTCCATGCCCGGCGGCCGCGTGTTGCGCGCCCGGATCTGGAAGGCCAACGTCGGGCGCGTGCCGCTGCTGCTGCTCGACTCGGACGTCGAGGAGAACGACGCGGATCTGCGGGGCGTCACCGACCGGCTGTACGGCGGTGACCAGGACCACCGCATCCGCCAGGAGATCCTCGCCGGGATCGGCGGCGTGCGGGCCGTGCGGACGTACTGTGAACTGACCGGTCACCCGCAGCCCGAGGTTTTTCACACGAACGAGGGACACGCCGGCTTCCTCGGCCTGGAGCGGGTCCGTGAACTGATGGCCGCCGAGGGCCTCGACTTCGACCAGGCACTCTCGGCCGTCCGCGCGGGCACCGTGTTCACCACGCACACGCCCGTGCCCGCCGGGATCGACCGCTTCCCGGTGGACCTGGTCCGGCACTACTTCGGCGGCGGCAACCTGCTGCCCGGCCTGGATGTGCAGCGTGTGCTCGCGCTGGGCGCTGAGGAGAACGCCGGCATGTTCAACATGGCCCACATGGGCCTGCGGCTCGCGCAGCGAGCCAACGGCGTGTCCAAGCTGCACGGCGAGGTCAGCCGGTCGATGTTCGGCGGGCTCTGGCCGGGCTTCGACACCCACGAGGTGCCGATCAGGTCCGTGACCAACGGCGTGCACGGCCCGACGTGGGCGGCCCGCGAGATCTCCAAGCTGCTCGGAGAGTCCGAAGTGGACAGTGAGGTCGGGCTGACCGGGTTCCAGCCGGTGACCGACGCGCTGCTCTGGGAGCTGCGCTGCGGGCTGCGGGAACGTCTCGTGCACGAGGTCCGCCGCCGGGTCCGGGAGGCCTGGCTGCAACGGGGCGCGTCGTC
Source organism: Kibdelosporangium persicum (assembly GCF_013280595.1). Classification (GTDB taxonomy): domain Bacteria; phylum Actinomycetota; class Actinomycetes; order Mycobacteriales; family Pseudonocardiaceae; genus Kibdelosporangium; species Kibdelosporangium persicum. The sequence continues at coordinate 135,983 of NZ_JAAATY010000019.1, read as the reverse complement.
GCTCGAACTGTCGTGGACCGAGTCGGTCTTCGACCCGAACGTGCTGACCGTCGGGTTCGCCCGGCGCGTGCCGACCTACAAGCGGCTCACGCTGATGCTGCGTGACCCCGAGCGGCTCAAGGCTCTGCTGCTCGACCCGGAGCGCCCGGTGCAGCTGGTGGTGGCGGGCAAGTCGCACCCGGCCGACGACGGCGGCAAGGCGTTGATCCAGCAGATCGTCCGGTTCGCCGACGACCCGGAGGTGCGGCACCGGATCGTGTTCCTGCCGGACTACGACATGTCGATGGCCCGGTACCTCTACTGGGGCTGCGACGTCTGGCTGAACAACCCGATGCGCCCGCTGGAGGCGTGCGGCACGTCGGGCATGAAGGCGGCGTTGAACGGCGGCCTGAACCTGTCCATCCGGGACGGTTGGTGGGACGAGCTGTACGACGGCCGTAACGGCTGGGCGATCCCGACCGCGGACGGCGTGTCCGACCCGGTGCGCCGCGACGACCTGGAGGCCGCGGCCCTGTACGACCTGCTCGGCTCGCAGGTCGTGCCGACGTACTACGACCGCGGTACCGACGGCGTGCCGACCAAGTGGATGGAGCTGGTCCGGCACACCCTGGCGTCACTCGGGCCGAAGGTGCAGGCGACCCGGATGGTCCGCGAGTACGTGGAGTCGTTCTACGCACCCGCGGCCACCTCGGCCGCACGGGCCAACGCCGACGGCTTCAAGCACGCCAAGGACCTGGCGGAGTACCGGGGCCGGATCGACGCCTCGTGGCACCAGGTGCGGGTGACCGACAGCGAGCTGACCCTGCCGGACGGCAAGGCACCGGTGATCGGCGAGCGCGTCCAGGTCCGCTCCTCGGTGGAGCTGGCCGGCCTGCAGCCCACCGACGTCGAGGTCCAGGCGGTCGTCGGCCGCGTCGGCGACACGGACGACCTGCTCGACGTGGTCACCGTGGCGATGAAGCCCGACAGCGACGGCACGTACGTGGCCGAGTTGCCGCTGCCGCACGCCGGTGCGCTCGGCTACACCGTGCGGGTCCTGCCCAAGCACGACCTGCTCGCGTCCACCGCGGAGCTGGGCCGGGTGATCCTGGCGAACTAGGCCGTGTATCGATGTCCCCGTTCGATGAGAGGCTGCCCCGGCCGGAGGCCGGAGTCGGCTCGGTGGCGCCAGGGGCCGCATCCGGCCCGGCTATCGCGATCGGGGCTTTGATACCCGGGCTAGGTCTGAGCGAGGTCGAGGCGGCTGCGGGTCACCGCGACCCGCGGCCACCACGGCACCAGGCGTTCGGCCTTCGCTAGGGTCTTGCGAGCCTTCGAGTTGTCACCGGCGGCCATGTACGCCCGTGCCAGCGTGGCCAGGTCGTCGGCGCGGTGCAGTGACCCGTCGTTGTTCCTGCACGCGGTGCGCGCGAGCCTGACCGCCAGTTGCGGGTCTCCGGCCAGCAGGGCGATCAGCGCGCGGACGCCGTCCAGCATGTAGCTGGGTTTGCCCAGCTCAACGGCCTCGTTGAGGGCTCGGGCGGCGACCGGCAGGCCGTCGTGGGCGTCCAGCTGACCGGCTTCGACGGCCGCGCCCGTCAGGCCGGCGACCGCGGCCATCACCGCTGCCGCGTCCTGCCCGTCGGCTTCGGACATCCCGATCGCGAGCGTCAACGCCTCCGCGTACCGGCCCCGCGCCTCCAGGACGAGCAACCTCGACGCCCGGACGGCGCGCGCGGCCGGGTCCGCCACGGTCAGCTGGTGCACGAGTCGTTCCGCCGCGTCCAGGTCACCTGCCTGAACGAGCTCGACGACCTGGAGAACACCGGGCGCCTCGGTCCGTCTGCACCGGATTCCGGCGAAGACCGTGCGCATCCTGCGGCCCGCCCTGAGCCGGATCAGCCCGATCACGGCGCGGCCGCCAGATACGTCCCGAAGCGAACAATGCGCACAAGCTGGGACGGTACGCACCCATGGCCGTGCCTCCCATGTCCGCTGGGGTGTCCATCGGGGCAGCGGCCCGGTCGGCTAGGTGACGGGAGTCGTTCCGCCGGGCCGGACAGGCAGCCCGGCTGCCTTCCACGCACGGAACCCGCCGACGAGGTCGGTGGCGTTGCGCAGACCTACGGCCTGCAGGTCGCGAGCGGCGAGACTGGAGGAGTAGCTCTCGTTGCAGACGACGACAACGCGTGTGCCGGCGTCGAATCCCTCGATACGGTGATCGCCGTCCGGATCGAGCCGCCATTCGAGGACGATCCGTTCGATCACGACCGACCCGGGGATCTCGCCCTCGGCCACCCGGTTGTGGGCGGGCCGGATGTCGACGACGAGGGTGTTCTCGTCGTCGAGCAGGTCCGCTGAGGGGAGGACACGGTCCAGGCCCGTGCGGGCCTCGGCGAGGATGTCGTCGATCGCGCTCACGGCTCGACAGGGTCCTTTCGCAGGTCGGCCAACGACCGGTGGGCGGGCAGCGGCGGGATCTCCGCGGGGATGTCGGTCAGGCTGGCGTACTCACGGGTCGGCACCAACGGCGGCGAGTACGCGTGCACGCTCGCCGCGGGCGCCTTCGACAGGTTCAGCACCTGGTGGGCCCGTCCGGCACCGAATCCGACGGCCGAGCCGACCGTGTGCGACTGGCTGCGGATCGGCCCGCCCGGGTACCGGTAGAACTCGGCGAGCTCACCGGTCAGCACGGTGAAGGAACCCGCGGCGCCACCATGGTCATGCGGTTCAGTCTGCTGGCCGGGCAGCCACGACAGCAACCACAGCTCCACGCCTTCGGTGAGCGCCAGCCTCGCCCACCACCGCTCCTGTTCGGTGTACCGCAGGATGCGGAGAAGAGACGTGGTCAGCTCGGACGCGACGGTCGAGGTGAGGTCCCTGAGCTCGCGAGGCGTCCACAGGTGCCGCCCGGGGTGCAGCAGGTCGGGCAGCAGCGGGTCGGTGAGGTCAGCGTGCACTTCGGCGTCGGACACAGACGCGGTCATGACGAGTTCTCCAGGCAACGAGTGTCGGGTGTACGGGAAGCGACACGCGGCTCGGAGAGGAGTTCAGTCCCCGGGCCGCGCGGCGGTACACCCGCACAGGTTGAGCTTCTGGAGATCAACCGTGCGGTCGCGCCAGGTGAGCAGCGACCGGGTCATAGGCGCATGGTGGCACGGAGTTCGCGGCGCCGAAAAGCACTCTCACCAGCTGGACGGGGACTGCGTTCGGTCAGCGGCGAGCCCGCAGCAGGAGTAGGGAACGCGGCGGCACGGTGATCGTCGCGCCCGGTTCCAGCGGTTCGGGTTCCGACGGCTTGCCGTCCGGAGATCCGGTGTCCAGTACCGGCTCGAAGTCGTCGCCGTACCGGGCCGAGGGCAGCGTGAACCCGGTGGCCTCGGCGCCCGCGTGCAGGATCAACAGCCAGGAGTCGTCGGACACCAGTTCGCCGTCGCGTGTCCGGGACAGCGACTCCGAGCCGTCGATCCACATGCCCAACGACCGGGCGCTGTCGTCGAACCAGTTCTCGTCGGACATCGGGCAGCCGTCCGGCCGGAACCACACCAGGTCCGGCTCGCCCGACCGCGTCGGCCTGCCGTCGAAGAAATGCGGCTGGCGCAGCGCCGGAGCCTGGGTGCGCAAGCTGATCGCGTGCCGCACGAACGCGTTCATGTCGAGTTCTTCGTCACCACGCGCCCAACTGACCCAGGAGGTCTCGTTGTCCAGGCAGTAGGCGTTGTTGTTGCCGCCCTGCGTGCGCCAGCGTTCGTCGCCCGCGACGAGCATCGGCGTGCCGGTCGACAGCAGGAGCGTCGCGACGAGATTGCGGGCCTGACGGGCGCGAAGGGCGCGGATCTCCTTGTCGTCCGTCTCGCCTTCGACGCCGCAGTTCCACGATCGGTTGTCGTCCGTGCCGTCGCGGCCTTCCTCGCCGTTGGCCTCGTTGTGCTTGTGGTTGTACGAAACCAGGTCGCGCAAGGTGAAGCCGTCGTGCGCCGTGATGAAGTTGACCGACGCCCAGGGACGGCGCCGGTTGAGCGCGTACAGGTCCGACGAGCCGGAGAGCCGGTACGCCAGGTCGCGCACGCCCACCGCGCCCCGCCAGAAATCCCGGACCGTGTCCCGGTAGCGGCCGTTCCATTCTGTCCACTGTGGACCGAAGCCGCCGACGCGGTAGCCCTCGCCGGTCGCGTCCCACGGCTCGGCGATCAGTTTGCAGCCCGCGAGCACCGGGTCGGTCGCGATCGCGGTCAGCAGCGGCGCGTTCGGGTCGAACGAACCCGCGTACGGCCGCCCCAGCACACTGGTGAGGTCGAAACGGAAGCCGTCGACGCCCAGCTCGCTCGCGAAGTAACGCAAGGAGTCCGTGACCATCCGGACCACGGTCGGCGACCCGGCGTTCAGCGTGTTGCCGCAGCCGGTGATGTCGCGGTCGTACCCGTCCGGGCCGAGCACGTAGTAAGCCGGAGCGTCCAAGCCGCGGAAGGACAGCGAAGGACCGCCGACACCGCCCTCGCACGTGTGGTTGTAGACGACGTCGAGGATCACCTCGATGCCCGCGGCGTGCAGCGCGGCGACCATGGTGCGGAACTCCTCGATCTCCCGGCCCGGTTCGCTCGCGTACCCGCTGTGCGGCGCGAAGAACCCGAGCGTGGAATAACCCCAGTAGTTCGTGCGGCCGGTGTCGCGCAGGCCGGGTTCCGAGCTGATCGCGTGGATCGGCAGCAGTTCGACGGCGGTCACGCCGAGCCGCACCAGGTAGTCGATGACCGCGGGGTGCGCCAGCCCCAGATAGGTGCCGCGTTGTTTCTCCGGCACTTCGGGGTTCAGCTTGGTGAACCCGCGCACGTGCAGTTCGTAGATGACGGTCTCTTCGAACGGCACGTCGGGTTTCCGGCCCGTGTCGGCGCCGCCGAGCGACGTGACCACCGACAACGGCACGGCACTGAGGGAATCGACGCGTGAAGGCACGCCGTCCATGAGATGGCCCACGTAGTCCAGCGTGTCGGACAGCCGTGTCACGTCGCCGGTGATCCGCCGCGCGTACGGGTCCACCAGCAGTTTCGCCGGGTTGCAGCGGATTCCACGGGCTGGGTCGTACGGCCCGTGCACCCGGTATCCGTACCGCTGGCCGTGCATGACGGCGGGCACGATGCCGTGCCAGATGCCGAACGTGTGCTCGGCGAGCTCGACGCGCCGCTCGGTGCCGTCCTCGCTGATCAGGCAGACTTCGACGGCCTCGGCCACGGACGAGGCCACGGCGAAGCGCACGCCGCCTGACTCCGGATGCGCGCCCAGCGGGAACGGGCGGCCGGCGAGGAGGCTCGGGAACTCGCGTGGTGAGGTCGGCACGCCTCTATCTTCGCAAGGATCACCGACAGGCAGTCTCGATCGAGTCTTCAAGCCAGCCGTTCGGAGCATCAAGCGGCGGCCGCCAGGCGTCGAAGTAGGCGTCATAACCGCAGGTCATGAGACAATGGGGTTGAGCCCTGGCTTAGGAGAGGTGCACAGTGAGCACTGTGATGTGGCCGGACCACCTGCTGTCTCTGGCGGAATGGGATGCCCTCCCGGAGGACAACACCCGCCGCTATGAGCTCTCCGAAGGAGTCTTGCAGGTGTCACCACGGCCGGTGTCGAACCACCAATGGGCGATCACCGAGTTGGCGCGGCAGCTGAACACCCAGCTGCCTACGGATCTCATGGCATTTCCCGAGATGGAACTCGTGCTGTCGGACAGTTTCCCGGCAACCGTACGAGTACCTGATCTGATGGTGGTACCGCGCTCCGTGGCGAAGACCAATCCTCCTCGATACACCGCGGACAATGTCCTGCTCGCCGTCGAGGTGGTCTCGCCCGGCTCTCGAAAGCTCGACCGCATCCTCAAGCTGAAGGAGTACTCGCAGGCCGGGATCCCGGCCTACTGGATCGTCGACCTCGACGATCCGGTCTCGATCTCCGCCTTCCAGCTGGCCGACGGTGACTATGAGCTCAACGCCGAGGTCAGCGACGTGCTGTCGGTCACCACTCCGGCGCCACTCACCGTGAACGTCCGCGACCTCGTTCCCTAGCCGACCACCCCCCGGTTGGGCACCGCGGTCAGGGCGGACGACAGAATGAAGGCGTGAGCGAGCAGAACGTCCCGGAGAACATCGACGACCTTGTGGTGCACATGGCCGATGTCGGCGTGCGCCGAGGCGGCAGCAAGCTGCTCACCGGGATCAACTGGAGCGTGGAGCTCGACGAACGTTGGGTGATCCTCGGTGGCAACGGCGCGGGCAAGACGACCCTGCTGCGCATGGCCGCCGCGGAGATGCACCCGTCCAACGGGACCGTCCACGTGCTGGGTGAACAGCTCGGCAAGGTGGACATGTTCGAGTTGCGGCCGCGGATCGGGTTCTGCTCGGCCGCGACGGCCAACCGGTTCCCGGCCGACGAGAAAGTGATCGACGTCGTCGTCAGCGCGGGTTACGCCGTGATGGGCCGGTGGCGGGAGGAGTACGAGTCGCTGGACATCGGCCGTGCGCAGCAGTTGCTGGACGGTCTGGGCGTCGGCAGGTTCGCCGACCGCCTGTTCGGGACGTTGTCCGAGGGCGAGCGTAAGCGCACGCTCATCGCCCGTGCCCTGATGACGGACCCCGAGTTGTTATTGCTCGACGAGCCCGCCGCCGGTCTCGACCTCGGTGGCCGGGAGGACCTGGTCGCCCGGCTCACCGAGCTGGCGCTGGACCCGGACGCACCCGCGACGATTCTTGTCACGCACCATGTGGAGGAGATCCCGCCGGGATTCACCCACCTGATGTTGCTCTCGTCGGGTGCCGTGGTCGCCCAGGGCCTCATCGACGACGTGCTGACCAGTGAGAACCTGTCGGCGACGTTCGGCCAGCAGTTGCGGCTGGAGCGCTCGGGTGATCGGTTCTTCGCCCGCCGCGCCTGACCGGCCTACTGGGAGGTAACCTCCGAGCATGGGTGAGTTCGTCAAGCTCGAGGTAGCGGACGGGATCGGCACCATCCGGCTGGACCGGCCGCCGATGAACGCGTTGAACCGGCAGCTCCAGGCCGAGTTGCGGGAGGCGGCGATCGAGGCGGGCGACCGGTCCGACGTCCGGTCCGTGATCGTCTACGGCGGGCCGAAGGTGTTCGCGGCCGGTGCGGACGTCAAGGAGTTCGCCAAGATGGGGCACACCGACATCGCGGACTACGCCCCCGAGTTGTCCAGGACCCTGACGATCGTCGCCGAACTGCCGAAGCCGACCGTCGCCGCGATCACCGGCTACGCCCTGGGCGGCGGCTACGAGCTGGCGCTGTGCTGCGACCGGCGGATCGCGGGCGACAACGCCAAGGTCGGCCAGCCGGAGATCCTGCTGGGCATCATCCCCGGTGCGGGCGGCACCCAGCGCCTGGCGCGGCTGATCGGCCCGAGCAGGACCAAGGACATCGTCTACACCGGCCGGTTCGTCGAGGCCGAGGAGGCGCTCAGGATCGGCATGGTCGACGAGGTCGTCGCGCCGGACGACGTCTACGAAGCCGCGCGCAAGTGGGCGGGACAGTTCACCGGCGCCGCGAGCCGTGCGCTCGCCGCGGCCAAGGCGGCGATCGACGGCGGGCTGGACGGTGACCTGAACGCCGGGCTGCGCCTGGAGACGGCCCTGTTCACCGGACTGTTCTCCACCGAGGACCGGACTGCCGGGATGGCGTCCTTCATCGCCAACGGCCCAGGAAAGGCGACCTTCAGTGGCAAGTGACCCGGGAATCGATCCGGTCCCGAACCCGCACGCGACGGCCGAAGAGGTCGAGGCGGCCTGGAAGGACCCGAAGCTCGCCAACGTCCTTTACCACGACTGGGAAGCGGGCACCTACGACGAGAAGTGGTCGATCTCGTACGACGAGCGTTGCATCGACTACGCCACCGGCCGCTTCAGGTCCGTCGCGGGCACCGAGGGCTGGCCGTACGAGACGGCGCTGGAACTGGGCTGCGGCACGGGTTTTTTCCTACTGAACCTGATGCAGGGCGGCGTGATCAAGAAGGGCTCGGTCACCGACCTCTCGCCCGGGATGGTCCAGGTCGCCCTGAACAACGCCCGCAACCTCGGGCTGGACGTCGACGGCCGGGTGGCCGACGCGGAGCGGATCCCGTACGACGACAACAGCTTCGACCTGGTTGTGGGGCACGCGGTCCTGCACCACATCCCGGACCTGCCCGCGGCGTTCCGCGAGGTGCTGCGTGTGCTCAAGCCGGGCGGCCGGTTCGTGTTCGCCGGTGAGCCGACCAAGATCGGCAACGCGTACGCGCGCAAACTCGGCCAGTTCACCTGGTGGCTGACCACGAACATCACCAAGCTGCCCGCGCTGAACTCGTGGCGGCGCCCGCAGGAGGAGCTCGACGAGTCCTCCCGCGCGGCGGCCCTCGAAGCGGTCGTCGACCTGCACACGTTCGACCCGACCGAGCTGGAGCGGCTCGTGCGGGACGCGGGTGGCGCGAACGTCCGGGCCAAGACCGAGGAGCTGGCGGCCGCGTTGTTCGGCTGGCCGGTGCGGACCTTCGAAGCCGCTGTGCCGCAGGAGAAACTGACGTTCGGCTGGCGGATGTTCGCCTACCGCGCATGGCAGCGACTGTCCTGGGTGGACGAGAACATCCTGCGCGGGGTGGCGCCGCGTGAGCTGTTCTACAACGTGATGATCACCGGCACCAAGCCGTGAGCCGTGGGATACCGCTTCACCGTTGAGGACGTCGCCTTCCTCGGCTCACCGGCCGGTGAGGCGGCGCTCGCGGAGATCGGCCGGCTGGCGCTGACGTCGGCGAGCTACCTCGCTGACGTGGCCGCGGCCCGCCGGATGGCCGGTGACCGTGCGCCGATGCTGCTGGAAACCGTGCTGCTGCGCCGGAAAGCGGCGATCAAGCTGTCCTCTGTGGACTCATGGCTGTTCACGGACGAGGCGTTGCAGCAGGCGACTCCGTGGCAGGTCGCGGCACACCGGGCCCGGCGGTTCGCGGGCCGCGTCGTGCATGACGTGACGTGTTCCATCGGTACGGAACTCGTGCACATGCCCGGTTTCGCGCTCGGTTCCGACCTCGATCCCGTGCGCGTGGCCATGGCACGGCACAACACCGGCCTTCCGGTCGTCCAGGCCGATGCGCTGCGTCCGGTCACGCGTGACGCCGCGATCCTGGCCGATCCGGCCCGGCGTGACTCTTCGGGCCGCCGCCGGTGGCGTCCGGCGGACTTCACGCCGCCGCTGGACACGTTGGCCGCTGTCTACCGGACTCGGGACATGGCCGTGAAATGTGCGCCGGGGATCGATCCGGCGGACGTCGCGTGGGCTCGTGAGATCGAACTGGTGTCGCTGGACGGGCAGGTCCGTGAATCGTGCCTGTGGACCGGTTCGCTCGCCACACCGGGGGTCCGGCGGCGCGCGACGGTTCTCCGGTCTGATGTGGACGCTTGGACGATCACGGACGCCTCGCCTGACGACTGCCCGGTGACCGCCCCGGCCTCGTGGATCGTCGACCCGGACGGGGCCGTGGTCCGCGCTGGTCTGGTGCGGCATTACGCGGCCGCGCACGGTCTCGCGCAGCTGGATCCGCGGATCGCCTACCTGACCGGGGACAGTCCGCCGCCGGGGATTCGTGCGTTCCGGGTGGTCGAGCATGGCCGGTACAGCGAGAAAGCGCTGCGACAGGTGCTGGGCAGGCATGGTGTCGGGCGGCTGGAGATCCTGGTCCGCGGGTTGGACGTGGACCCCAACGCCTTGCGCCCCCGCCTCAGGTTGCGGGGAGAGGCGGAGGCGACCGTGGTGCTGACCAGGATCGGCCACACACCGACAGCTCTGCTCTGCAAAGCTGAGCGCATCCCTGGTTGACCGCCGTGTCCCTGGCTCTGGCTTTGACGGGCCTTGCCGGGCTTGCGCCCGGACGCCGCAGCGCACCCGCGCTCGGGCCTGATCCTGCGGCTCGGTTCCTGGCGGCTGGTGCTGCCGTTTACGGTCGGCCTGCGGGAGAACATCGGCGCAGCCCGTAACGCCATTTCTGGCATAGCACGCTCCCGATGCCAGATCGGTGACGAACTCCTGCCCCGCCTGCGCGCCGAATCCATTCCCGGCCGCGCCCCATCGCAACAGCAATTCCTATGGGGGAACCCCTAATTTTCACGTTACCGCATGGGACCGACAGTTCTGGAACCGTCGGACCGAGTTGTCCACAGGCGTGCGACGGTGACGAGGCGGGAATCCCCGGCGAACCAGCTCAAGGGGAGCGTCACCTTTGCCCAGCAGCCCCGCTGGACAAAGGTGACCGCTGACCGGATGAGCGGACCACGGCGCTCAGCCCACCGGCCGAAATCTCGCCGGCACCTGATTATGGAGCGGGACCGCCGGCCCCCCTCGGGCCGACGGTCGCGCTCTTCACCTGGCTGGTTCGGGGACGCCCTCCGTCGAGTTGTGACCGAGGCGCCATGCCCAGCGCCAGCCGTCGACCACCGCGACCGCGGAACCTCCGACGGCGAGCAGGAACGCAAGCCCTGCGGCGCCTTCCATGGTCGCGGTGCTCAGCACCACCGTGATCGCCCAGATCTGCATCGCGGTGAACGGGATGGCGATGCACGCGGCGAAGAAACCGCGGCGCCACCTGCCTGGGTCCGGAGCTGGAAGAAACGGGTCCATTGCGCCCCCTCCTCGGGTCTCGTGCTTCTGATGAAACCCGGAAAGGCGCGGATTCTCTGTGTCAGCTGACACAGAAGGGCTAACGAGCGAGTTTTCTCAGCTCGTCGAGCCTGTGCACGCGGATCCAGCCGCGGCCCGTGCTGATGATGCCACGGTCTCGCAGCACGCGCAGCGCGCGGGCGTAGGACTCCCGCGATGTGGCCGCGTTGTCGGCCAGTTGCTGCTGGGTGAGCCCGGCTTTGATCTCGATCGTCGCGCCGTCCCGGGCGCCGTGTTCGACGGCCATCTGCGCCAGTTGGGCGTACACCCGCTGGCTGGCGCTGCCGCCGCCGTACTCGGCCCGCTGCTGGTTCAGTTCGCCGAACCGGGCGTGCAGCACACCGAGCAAGGTCCACGACAGTTTCGCGCGCGTCTGACACAGATGGGTGAATCTGTTGCTGGGAATTGTGAACGCCTCGACCTTGTCGAGAGCTCGCAGAGTCGCTGTGCGCGGCTGGTCGTACAACGCCGCCATCTCGCCGAGGATGTCACCCGCGGACCGCAACGCGATCACCACTTCGCGGCCGTCCAGGGTGTGCGTGATGACCTGGACGTGCCCGGAGATCACCACGATCACGTGCCTGGACTGGTCACCTTCATGACAAAGATAGTCCCCCGCGGCGTACACGCGCCGGGCCGAGACCTGTTCGATCACACCGCGTTCCGCGGTCGTCAGCCTCCCCCAGAAACTGTCCGGCCCTGTGTCCACCACTTCAGGTTGCCAAGTAAACGACCTGGAACACAACAATTCTCACCCGGCTGCCAGCTATGGTTGGACTCACAACACCGGCCTGGGGCGGCGATTATGGGGAGTGATCCGTCGTGACCACAGAACACCGGGCGATTGTCGCTGTCGACATCGCGTCCTTCACCGACCCCAGGAGAACCCTGACGCACCTGCGGACGGTCCACGAGGGCATGTACGAGATGCTCCGGGCCGCGTTCGACGAAGCGGGGATCTTCTGGAAACAGGTCTACCACGAGGACCGCGGCGACGGCGCGATGATCCTGGTGCCGCCGGAGTTCCCGAAACTGTGGCTCGCCGACCAGTGGCACACACGGTTGCTCGCCGCACTACGGCGCTACAACGCCGTGCACGCATCGGAGGCCCGGGTGCAGTTGCGTGTCGCGTTGCACCACGGCGAGGTTTACGAGAACTCCGACGGAGTGGTCAGCCACGCGGTCAACCTGGCGTTCCGGATCCTCGACGCCAAGCCGGCGAAGTCCGCTCTGGCGCAGACCGGCGGCATGCTGGCGCTGATCGCCTCGAACGACTTCTACCACGACGTGATCGCCCAGGAACCGGACGCCGCACCGGACGACTACCGGCGGATCGCGGTTTCGGTGAAGCAGACCGAGACCGTGGCCTGGCTGCGGCTGCCCGGCGTGCAGGTGTCCTTGCCGCAACCGGTCGAGCCGTCGGTGCCGGTGCAGCAGCAGACACACGTGACACCGTTGTCGGACATCGTGGACGCCTTGCTGGAACTGCCTTTCGTGCGCGAGGCGACCGGCCGGGCGATGCTGATCGATCTGCTGCCGCCGAACATCGCGACCGCGGTGCCGTACCACGCGATCACCCGGCTGCACGTCTTCGCACTGGTCCAGACTTGTCTACGGCACGAACACGGTCTGCTCGACCTGATCGAGGCGGTGCGCCAGCTGGACGGCGACTCCGGGGGAGTACGCCGATTGGAGGGTATCAAGCGGCTGCTGTTGTCGGATTCGGTCGACTGAGCTATGCCCGAACCGGGCGTGCACGAGACACGGAGGTGACACCGTGTGGCCGTTGGCTGGCCTGGGGCGGCGGCGGGATGTGTGGCAGGCGGTCGTGGAGACGCTCGAACAGGTCCAGGTGCTCCGCGATCCCATCGGCCGGGGACTGTGCCTTGACCTGGTCGGGCAGTACCTCGGGCTGCCCTTGCAGGTCAGGCATTTCCCGTCGACCCGCCAGCACATCTACAGCATCCTGCTGGCATGCGACCAGCACCCGGGCGCGCTGACGACGTTCTTGCGGGTGCTGAACGAGCTGGAGCCCAGGTCGCGTGCGGTGTCGTGGGCACGGCAGATGCTCAGCGGTGACGTGCCGCGCCAGCGTGGTGCGGACCGGACCGACCACGCGACGGTGTGCGGACACATCCCGCCCCGGGCGGACGATTTCGCCGCGCCGGTCGACCTGCTGGCCGCGATCAGGGATCGCAGCCCGGTCGTGCTGACCGGCCCTGGCCGCTCCGAGCTGGCGGCCGAGTACGCCCGTCGGCACGCCGGCGACCACGACGTGGTCTGGTGGATCCCGTCGGCGCACCCGGCGCTTGTGCGAATCGCACTGGTCGAGCTGGCCATGCGGCTGAAGTTGCCGGTCGAACCCAGCGCGCGGGCGGCGGTTCCGGCCGTCCTGGATGCGCTGCGGTCCCGTGACTCGCTGCTGGTCTTCGACAACGCCGGCCGGATCGACGACGTACGGCCGTTCTTCCCGGCAGGACCCGGGCACATCGTGGTGACGGCCCGTAGCGCGAACGGGAAAGCGACAGACGTCCCCTGGGTGCGCGCCGAACCGGATCTCGACCAGACGGACCTGCTCAGCATCTGCGCCTTCTTCGCTGACGGGCCGATACCGCGCGCGCTGTTCGCCGGTGTCCGCGACCCGGTCCTGCTCGGCCGTGAGATCCGGCAGCTCAGCGAGCGCGGACTGGCCAAGGTGGACCATCGCACCGACTGCTTCCAGCTGACTCACTGGATTCCGCGGGACGAGACGCTGCGGGCGGAGGCGCACCGGATCCTCGTCCACGCCGATCCCCACGATCCGGAGAACGCGGCGCACTGGTCCCGGTACGCGGATCTGTTGCCGCACATGCTGGCCGGCGACGTGATCGGTTCGACCGATCCGAACGTACGCAGGCTGGCGGTCAACATGGTGATCTTCCTGTCCACATGGGGCGATCCACACGACGCGCGGGCCATCGCCGCGAATCTGGTGGATCGCTGGCAGGACAACACAAGGCACAGCTTGATCGCCGCGCGCTGGCTGGCGCGGGCGACACGCCAGGCCGGACTGTTCGAAGAGGCCAGAAGCATCGGCGAGGCCGCGGTGGCCCGGTCGCGGGAGCACCTCGGTGCCGACCACGAGGACACCGTGCTGTCCGCCCGGTTCCTGGCCGAGGATCTGTGCGCGGCAGGCGACTTCGCCGCCGCGCGGACGTGGAGCAAGGACGCTTGGCAGTGCGCGCGGGACAGTTTCGGCGACGACGATCCGGACACCCTTGCGGCAGCGGGCGTTCACGCGTCAACCCTGCGGCTGTGCGGGGAGTTCGAGGCCGCGCGGCAACTCAGCGAGCGAACAGCGCGGCGGAAATCGGTCGTCCTCGGCGAGAACCACCTCGCCGTGTTGTCTACTTTGGACAGCTGGGCGATCGACCTGATCGCGTGCGGCAACTGGCTGGAAGCCTGTCAGGTTCAGGACGAGACGGTACGGCGGTTGCGTGAGCACGCCGGAATCCGGCACCCGCTGACGCTTCAGGCGACCAGAACCCTTGCCCTGGCACGGCGTTCGGCCGGCGACGCGACCAGCGCCCTGTCGCTCGGCCAGGTCGCGCTGGACGGCCTGATCGGCCGGTACGGCGAGGCAGGCCCGGAAGCGATCTCCGCCGCGCTGAACGTGTCGGTGACCTTGCGGCAGCTCGGCAGGCTCGAGGAGGCCCGCAGGCTGGGACTGCACGTTCACCAGCTGAGCCAGACCGCCTGGGGGCAGTACCACCCGTTCACCCTGGCCGCGGCGACGAACGTGGCCGTGACCCTGCACGTCCTCGGGGAGCTCTCCACGGCTCGCGGGCTGAACGAGAAGGCGATGAACCGGATGCGCGCTGCCCTGGGTGACGACCACCCGTTCAGCCTGGTCTGCGCGGCCAATCTGGCCAACGACCTGGCCAGAGCGGGCCAGTACGCGGCGGCCAGGGACCTCGGCCTGGACACCCTGGAGCGGGCGGAGCGCGTCCTGCCCGAAGAACACCCGCACACCAACGCGATCGCCACAAACCTGGCGCTTCACCTGCGCGGACTGGGCCAGTTGGACGAGTCCGCGGACCTGCAGCGCAGAAGCGTGCAGAGCCTGCGCGGCACGCTGGGTTCCGCCCACCCGGCGACCAAGGCCGCCGCCGAGAACCTCCGGATCTTCTGCACGGTGGACATCATCTGACCCCCACCTCCCCCTCGTGAGTGTTTATCAGGGTTAGAACCCGGACAAACACTCACGAGGGGAGAGCCGGGGCGGGGTGCGCGGAACGTCGCCCGGGATGGTCATCTACGTTGTGGGGCATGACATCGATGTGGGGCTCGCCGATGGCCGCGAGGGCGCGTGGCTGGTGGCGGGCGCGGCGCGACCCGCAGCAGGCGAAGTTCCTGACGATGGACTCGTTGCGCTGGATCGTGCGCAACCGGGCGTACACCCCCTGGTACCTGGTGCGGTACTACCGGTTGCTCAAGTTCCGGCTGCTCAACCCGCACATCGTGCTGCGCGGCATGGTGTTCCTCGGCAAGAACGTGGAGATCCACTGCCGTCCCGGCTACGGCCGGATGGAGATCGGCCGCTGGGTGCACATCGGCGACGGCAACGCCATCCGCTGCCACGAAGGCTCGCTCAGGATCGGCGACAAGGCCGTGTTCGGCCGCGCCAACGTCGTCAACTGCTACCTCGACATCGAGTTCGGGGACGCCTCCCTCGTCGCGGACTGGGTGTACATCTGCGACTTCGACCACGTCACCGAGGACATCCACATCCCGATCAAGGACCAGGGCATCGTCAAGTCCCCGGTCCGGATCGGCCCGGACACGTGGATCGGCACCAAGGTCTCCGTGCTGCGCGGCACGCGGATCGGCCGGGGATGTGTGCTGGGCGCACATTCCGTGGTGCGCGGCGACATCCCGGACTACGCGATCGCGGTGGGCACGCCCGCGAAAGTCGTGCGCGACCGGCTCGCGGACTACGAGGCCAAGGCCGAGCGCCGGGCCGCGATCGCCGACATGGACCGCAAGGCCCGCGAGGCCGTGCGGAAGATCCTCAAGGACTCCTAGATAAAGGCGTTGCCGGTGGCGATCTTCGGGCGGCCCAGCGGCCCGTGGTCCGCCACCCGGGCGTCCGCGTAGACGCGCACGGTCGCGGCCGCGATCTGGCCCCAGTCGAAGTCGGTGGTGAGCCGGGCCTTGGCGGCGCGGGTACGGCGGCGGGCCGAGGCCGGATCGTCCAGGACGGACCGGACCGACGCGGCGAGCCCTTCCACGTCCCCGGGGGCGAACGAGAGCCCGGTTTCGCCATGCACGACAACCTCGCCCAGTCCGCCTGCCGTGGACGCGACGAGAGGCGCGCCGGCCGCGGCGGCTTCCAGCGCGACGATGCCGAACGGCTCGTAACGGCTGGGCAGGACGACGACGTCAGCAGCCGCCAACGCGGCGACCAGCTGACTGTCCGTCAGATGCCCGACGAAGTCGACAGAGCGCAGCACACGTGCCTTGCGGGCGTCCTGTACCAGCTCGGGCGCGTGACGGCCCTTGCCCGCCACGACGAGCCTCGTGCCGGGGTGTGAGCGGCGGATCCGGGGCAGTGCGGCGATCAGGTCCTGCACGCCCTTCTCCCACTCCAGACGGCCGAAG
Source organism: Kibdelosporangium persicum (assembly GCF_013280595.1). Taxonomy (GTDB): domain Bacteria; phylum Actinomycetota; class Actinomycetes; order Mycobacteriales; family Pseudonocardiaceae; genus Kibdelosporangium; species Kibdelosporangium persicum. The sequence goes on along the minus strand of NZ_JAAATY010000019.1, from coordinate 119,687 downwards.
AACAGCAGCATCGGGCCGCCACCGGGGTTGTACTGCTTGTGCGTCGCGCGCACGGTTGCCGCCGGTACGCGCCAGGACCGTGGCTCGATGCCGTTGTGGATCACCGTGATGTCCGCCGGATCGAGATCAAAAAGGTGCGCGACCTCGGCACGCATCGCGGCCGAGCACGTCACCAGCGCGTCGGCCCGGTTGGCCAGCCACCATTCCACCGAGTGGACCTGCTGGTTCAACGCCTGGGACAACCAGCCGCTGTGCCGCCCGGCCTCGGTCGCATGGATCGTGGCGACCAGTGGCTTGCCGGTTTCCTCCGCGAGCGCCACGGCGGGGTGCGTGACCAGCCAGTCGTGCGCGTGGATCACGTCCGGACGCCATTGCCTGAACAACGCCAGCCCTGCCCGGACCATCGCGTGTCCCATGGCGAGCGTCCACGCCACCAGGTCGCGTTCGAACACCAGATGTGGCGGGTCCTCGGCCACCCGGATCACGCGCACGCCGTCGACGACGTCGTCCGACGTCGGGTGCGTGGTCACGTCGGTGCCCGCCTGCTGACGGCACAGCACGACGACGTCGTGCCCGGCTGCCGTCAGGTGCTTGGCCAGCGCGTACACGTGTCTGCCCAGCCCGCCGACGACCACCGGCGGGTACTCCCAGGACAACATCAGCACGCGCATAAGGGCTTGATCCTCGCATCTCCGGCGGCGGAGCTACTCACGGGTATCCCTAACAACCGCTTGGTAGCTTACGCGCGTCCAGATGGCCGAACAGGAAGTCCTCCCTCTGCAGCTCGGTTGCCCGGGCAAGCGCCCGGTCGGCGTGGCCGAGCCGGAGCAGTTCCGCCAGTTCACCGAAGCGCTCGGTGTGCACCTTGGCGCGGCGCCGGGCGTAGTCGGCGGCGGAGTCCTTGGTGACCATGAACGCCCAGTCGCTGGACAGCGCGAGCAGGGCTTCCCGGACAAGCTGGTCCGCGGCGGCGTTCCGGGCGGTCGTGCCGAACGTGTCCATGCTGGACAACAGGTCGCGCTGAAGGTCGGCGCCTGTCGCGACCAGATCGGCGACCTGCTCACCGTCCCAGACCCGCCAGTCCTTTCCCGAACCCCAGGAAGACGCGGGCAGATCGACCCTCGGCCCCAGATGTCCGGCGTCGAGCGCGCCTTTGAGCGTGGTGACGCGAACGCCCGCCTCCGGCAGCTTGCGCAGAACGGCCTCAAGCCACGCCGGGCCTTCGTGCCACCAGTGTCCGAAAAGCTCGGTGTCGTACGCCGCCACGACAAGGGAATTCTCCGGGAGCCCGGTCAGCCGGCTGACCACTGTGTCCACGAAGTCGTCGGCATGTCGTTGCACCGCAACGGCAGCGCGCGCCGGATCGTACGGCTGCTTGTCCCATGGCTCGATGTGCTTGCCGGTCACCCGGGACGGCTTGAGCCCGGACGGGTGGTCGTAGGTGTGGAAGTCGCGGTAGTCGGCGTGGCCAGGATACCCGGCCTTCGGGGACCAGACCCGATACGTGACTTCGAGATCACGCCCGAAGCAGACCACGTCCGAGTCCCCGACCGTCCGCGCGGCTGCCGTGTCGCCCCGTAAGGACGGCCCGTCCACCAGGAACCTCTGCACGCCCGCTGCGGCGTACGTCGACTCCATGCCGGGGGCGTAACCGCATTCGGGCGCCCAGATGCCTTCCGGCTGACGCCCGATCCGTATCCGCGTGTCGGTCAGGCCGAGCCGGAGGGCGTAGTCCCGGAGCCGCGAATCCAGCAGGGGCTGGAACGGATGCGTGGCCGGGCCGCCGAGCAGTTCGATCGTGTCCGCGTCCACAAAGGACCGGAGAACCGGCGAAAAACCGTGCCGCCACTGGGTTTCGAACGCGGTCAGCGCCTTCTCCGAGGCCCGGTGCTCGGCCGCGGCCAGGTCCTTGAGCAACGGATCGCCGTGCTGCCAACGCACAGCCGCGTAACGCGCCCGAAGCTGCCAGTTGCCCAGCCAGTCGTGGAAACCGCGCAGGCAGTAGGGATCGTCCAGCTGAGCCGCGAGGACCGGCGTGACGCCGAGCGTGAGGACTTCCGCACGGCCTTCGTCGGCGAACCGCCGCAGCAGATCGACGACAGGAAGGTACGAGTTCGCCCAGGCCTGGTACAGCCATTCTTCGCCGACCGGCCAGGACCCGTGGTGCGCCAGCCAGGGCAGATGGCTGTGCAGAACGAGGCAGAACGTTCCGATCGGCTTGCTCAAGGCTTGATCGCCACCCCGGCCAGGTCGAGACTGGCGTCCACATCGGACTCGACGATCTCGAAGTCCGCACTGGTCACGGCTTCGACGGCGGCCAGCAACCGGGCGGGCCACGGTTCACCGGAAACGGCGACGTCCAGCTGCGCCTGGATGATCGACCCGAACTCCTCGTCGGCTGCCCGCAGCCGGGGACCGTGCCGCAGGCCGGCCATCAGCTCAACCCGGAAACCGGCCCCGACCAGCAGCTCGGTCAGCTCGGCCGCGTTGAGCTCCCGCGTGTGGAACGGGTTGAGCGGGGTGTCGCGGCCAGGCGAGAACGTGATCCGGTTCGGCGTGGTGATCAGCAGCCGGCCCCCGGGCCGCAGCACTCGCAGGCACTCGCGCAGGAACCGCTCCTGCTCCCACAGATGCTCGATGACCTGCAGATTCGCCACCACATCGATGGACTCGCCGGCGAACGGCAGCATCACCAGATTGCCCCGCACCATGTGAATCCGCGGGTACTTCCTCGCCACGTGCTCGCTCGTCAGCACGTCGTAGTCGAGCCCGATCACCGCCTTGGCGTCCCGGGCCAGCAGATCGGCGCCGTAGCCCTCGCCACACCCAGCCTCCAGGACAACCGCGTCGCGGCAGTACGACGCCAGCGCTCTGTACGCGGCCTCATGTCGCCGGAACCAGTAATTCTCCTCGGCAATGCCGGGCACGGTGCGCTCACCCGTGAGAGGCAGCGAAACAGGATCAGCCGTCACCCCGGCAGGCTACCCGTCGGTAAGCCTTGGCGTGAGTGACGCTCGACCAACGTGGCGGACGACATCCGGCGTGACCTGGCCTGGACGCTCAGTGCTTGACGTCGTGCAGGTCGATCGGGCCGGGTTCGAAGTGGCGGCCGAGCCCGAAGTCCGCGCCCATCGAGAGCCACCACTCGGCTTCCTCGGCGGTGTCGACGCCGTCGACGGTCACGGTCGAGCCGGCGAGGTGGGCGGTCTCGATCAGGTCGGCCAGGGTGCGGCCGATCAGGCCGGACTTGCCGGAACGCTGCCGTTCCACCAGCCGCGAGGCGATCCGCGCCGACGTGGCGGGCAGGTCCTCGAGGCACTCGATGTCCATGGCGCTGCCGAAGTCGTGCACTTCCGTGGCGATGCCGTTGTCGCTGAGCACCCGGAAGTTGTCGACGGACTCGCCGCGTTCGGCCAGCAGGACCGAGGCGGGCATGCCGATCCGCAGCAGTGACGGGTCCAGGCCGGTGTCCGCGAGCTGTTTCATGACCGCGCCGACCAGGTCGGGATCGCAGGCCTGGTTGGCCGTCAGCGAGATGGACAGCGGCATCGTGGCCGTGAACTCCGCGTTCCACCAGCGGACCTGCTTGCACCCGTCCTCGAGCAGGGTGTCGCGCAACGGCACGATCAGGCCGGTCTGCTCGGCCAGCTCCATGAACAGCGAGTGCGAGATCACCTCGGACTCGTGTTGCCAGTGCAGCAGTCCCTCGAAGCCGGCCTTGGTGCCGTCGGCCAGCCGGACCAGTGGACGGCAGACCACCGTGATCTCGCCCATCTCCAGCGCGCCGGGCATCTGCGCGGCCAGGCTGAAGCGCCAGCGGTCCCTGGCGTCCTCGGCCGCGTCGAACAGGCCCCACTGCCGTCTGCCGTTCGCCTTGGCGCGCCGTAGGGTCATGTCCGCGGTGCGCAGCAGCTCGGTGACGTCGGCGTCCGCGGGCGGCTGGTGCACCACGCCGATGCTCGCCGACGCGGCCACGCCGCGGCCGTCGAAGTAGATCGGCTCGGCCAGCTCCTCGTTGATCGACTCGATCATCCGGACCACGTCCGGGGAGGTGTCGGTGTTCTGCACGATGATCGCGAACTCGTCGCCGTCGAACCGGGCGACCATCGCGTTCTCGCCGGCCACCACGGCCTTCAGCCGCTGCGCCACGTTCATCAGCACCCGGTCGCCGACGGTGCGGCCCAGTCCGTCGGTGATCATCGAGAACGCGTCGAGGTCCAGGTGGTACAGGGTCGCGCCGGTGTCCGGATCCGCTTGCCGCAGCACGCTTTCCAGCCGGGTGGAGAAGTACTGCCGGTTCGGCAGCCCGGTCAGCACGTCGTGCAGCGACTGGTGGCTGAGCTGGCCCTGCAGCAACGACATCTCGGTCTCGTCCTGCACCGTCACCAGCAGCTGCGACGGCGTGGAACCGTTGTCCCGCAAGACGGTTATCGACATGTTCGCGCGTACGGCCTCGCCGTCCCTGCGCAGCAGCCTGCGCTGCTGGTGCAGCCGCTCGTTCCAGCCGTCCGCGAGGTCCTTGCACGCCGCCTTGAGGAACGGCGCCTCGTCCGGGTCGACCACGTCGAACAGCGTCACGTCGTCGAACTCCGTGCGGTCCAGCATGTTCTGCAGCGCGGGATTCGCACGGACGAACCGGCCGGCCAGGTCGACGATGGCGACCCCGTTGGGCGACGAGGTGAAGATGGCCTCGAACCGGGCCTGGGTGGCCCGCATCTGGCGCTGCGCGTCCGATCCGGCGCGGACCAGCGCTTCCTTGATGTCCTCCTGCTGGGTGAAGACGAATTGCCGCGTCGCGTCGAGGTAGTCCGACGCGATCACGCCGAGCAGCTGGACCGCGCGCTCCTCGCGCTTGTCGTCGATCCGGGAGAGTTCCGGCTCGGTCAGCAGCGCTTTGCCCAGCACGTCAATGGTTCTGCGCAAACTCGTCGGCCCGGTGCACCGCATGCCGACCAGCCGGGCGCCGACACCGTCGACCAGTTCGGCGGTGAACGGTTCGCTGAGCGCCGCGTTGAACACCACGTCGACCAGCTCGTGCATGGCCTGGTCGATCTCCTGCTGGGAGTACGGCAGGTATGTGCTCGAGCTGAGCAGGTAGGCCCACTTGCGGGCCACCTTGACCCGCGCCCTGGCGTGGTCCGCCGGTGTACGGGCTGGGCCGGCCGGCGTTCGCGAGCCGTCGTGGAGCGGTGAGGTCATGTCCTCTGCCCAGTTATCAGTGCTGGGATGTCAGTGCTGGGAGGCTGTCGGGGGTTACGGAGCATGAACTACTCCGTGGCGGAAGCGTACCGACTGTCGTGCTTGATCGGCCACGCGCCAACCGGCTTCGCTCGATCGGGTGAACCTTGGTCGCGGGCGTTCCGTGCGGCAGGTCCGGAACGTTCTCCCTGATCACGACGTCGCGCCGGAAAAACTCCGCACCGGAGCGGGAACGGCGACATGACGCCATCGGGCGATCGGCCGGTCCGAAATGGGCTGTCCGGCGCAGTGTGGCCGAGGTCATACGTGACGGTCGGTGATCGAAAAGCCCGCCGACGGCCTATTCAGCCCGGGACACCGTGATGCCGACAGCGCCAGGTCCGACGTGCACGCCGATCGACGACGAGACCTCGGTGATGACCGCGTCGCGCACGTGGTTGAGCCTCGGCTTGAGCTCCTCGAGGATCGTGGTGGCCCGGCCCATGTTGCCGAAGTGCTCCACCGCGATGTCGACCATGCCCTCGCCCGCCCGGGACACCGCGGTGTCGACCATCTTGCGCAGCGCGCGATCGGAGCCGAAACCCTTGTCCTGGGGCGCGATCTGGCCCTCCTGCACGGTCAGCACCGGCTTGAGCGACAGCGCGCTGCCGACGAGCGCCGCCGCGGCGCCGATCCGTCCGCCACGGCGCAGGTACTCCAGGGTGTCCACGTAGATCAGCTCTGAGCTGGCGCGGCACCGCTTGACGGCCGCGTCGATGACCCGCCGCGGGTTGCCGCCCGCGCCGGCCACCCGGGCCGCGGCCAGGACCGCGTAGCCCAGGCTCATCCCGCACGTGGCGGAGTCGACGATGTGGACCGGGATGCGCATCTGTCCCGCGGCGCGGCTGGCGGCCTTGCACGTCTCGGACAGCCGGGACGACACGTGGATCGAGACGATCGCGTCCGCCTGCTGGGCGACCTGCTGGTACAGCCGGTAGAACGTGGCCGGCTCGGGCGGCGCGGTGGTCACCGGGGTCCGGTTGCGCATCGCGGAGATCAGGTGGTCCGCGGGCACGTACTGCTCCTCGGCGACCTGGTCGCCGATCCGGATCTGGATCTGGGCGATCGACACTCCCCACTGCCGGGCGAGATCCGCCGGAAGGCATGCGGTCGAGTCGGTCACTACAGCTACACGGCCGTGCATAGGAAGGCAGATTAACTGTTATCACCCGGATGGACGCAATCCGTAGTGATCCATTTGGCCCGCAGGCCGTCTCCGTCGCACGTCAGGGCACCGCGTGAGTACCGTCACGCGGGACTTGCCATGCCGGAATGCTACCGGCCGGTAACATTGCCCGGGAGAGTCGCAGTGGCGCAGGCCACCGCGCCCGCACAGGGTCGGCGTGGGATCGTCTACCCAACCGAAGAAGAGCAAGGCCTCGAGAAAACTGCAAGACGTGTACGGGAGGTCGAAGAAGACCCATGCCAAACATCGTTGTCCTGGTCAAGCAGGTGCCCGACACCTACTCCGAGCGCAAGCTCGCGAGTGCTGACCACACTCTGGACCGTGCGTCGGCGGACGCCGTGCTCGACGAGATCAACGAGCGCGCCGTCGAGGAGGCCCTGCAGATCAAAGAGGCGCAGGGCGGCGAGGTGACGGTGCTGACCGTCGGCCCCGAGCGGGCCACCGACGCCATCCGCAAGGCCCTGTCGATGGGCGCGGACAAGGCCGTGCACGTCAGCGACGAGTCGCTGCACGGTGCCGACATCATCCAGACCGCCAAGGTGCTCGCCAAGGCCATCGGCACCGTCGAGGGCTACGACCTGATCATCGCGGGCAACGAGTCGACCGACGGTGTCGGCGGCGCCATCCCCGCCATGCTCGCGGAACTGCTCGGCCTTCCCCAGCTCACCCACGCCCGCAAGGTCGAGATCGACGGCACCAGCGTGAAGGTCGAGCGGGAGACCGACGCCGGCCGCACCTTCCTGGAAGCCGCCCTGCCCGCCGTGATCAGCGTCGGCGAGAAGATCAACGACCCGCGCTACCCGTCGTTCAAGGGCATCATGGCCGCCAAGAAGAAGCCGGTCACCACGCTCACCATCGCCGATCTGGGCATCGACGCGAGCGAGGTCGGCCTGGCCAACGCGGCCAGCCAGGTGCTCGAGTCGGCGCCGAAGCCGCCGCGCGCGGCGGGCCAGCAGATCACCGACGAGGGCGACGGCGGCAGCAAGATCGCCGAGTACCTCGTCTCCCAGAAGCTCATCTGACCAGCCGCGAGGAGGAGAACTAGTCATGGCAGAGGTTCTGGTCCTCGTCGACGAACTCGACGGCGAGGTCAAGAAGGTCACCTACGAGCTGCTCACCCTGGCCCGCAAGCTCGGTGAACCGTCGGCCGTCGTGGTCGGCGCGCCGGGGACGGCGGGCAAGATCAAGGACGCGCTCGGCTCGTACGGCGCGGCCAAGGTCTACGTGGCGGAGTCCGACGACGCCGCGGGTTACCTCGTCACGCCGAAGGTGGACGTGCTCGCTTCCCTCGTGGAGCAGGCGTCTCCGGCTGCGGTGCTGGTACCCGCGAGCGCGGAGGGCAAGGAGGTGTCCGGCCGCCTGGCGATCCGGATCGGCTCCGGTCTGCTCTACGACGCGGTCGACGTGGACGCCGACGGCACCACCACGCACTCCGTTTTCGGTGGCGCGTACACCGCGAAGGCCAAGGCCACCAAGGGCGTCCCGGTCATCTCGGTGCGCGCGGGCAGCGTGGAGCCCGAGCAGTCCGACGGCGCGGCGGCCGAGACGGCCGTCGACGTGCCCGCGGTCGACGCGGCCAAGGCTGCCAGGATCACCGGCACCGAGCCGGTCGTCGGCGGTGACCGCCCGGAGCTCACCGAGGCGTCCGTGGTCGTCTCCGGTGGCCGTGGTGTGGCCAGCGCGGAGAACTTCGGCGTGGTCGAGGCGCTGGCCGACGCGCTCGGCGGCGCGGTCGGTGCTTCTCGTGCCGCGGTCGACTCCGGCTACTACCCGCACCAGTTCCAGGTCGGGCAGACCGGCAAGACCGTTTCGCCGCAGTTGTACATCGCACTGGGAATCTCCGGGGCGATCCAGCACCGCGCCGGAATGCAGACCTCGAAGACGATCATCGCGGTGAACAAGGACGCCGAGGCGCCGATCTTCGAAATCGCCGACTTCGGTGTCGTCGGCGATCTTTTCCAGGTCGCGCCGCAGTTGACCGAGGAAGTCGCCAGGCGCAAGGGCTGACCAAGATCAACCCAGCTGACGACCCCTATCCGGTTCCGCCGGGTAGGGGTCGTTTTATTCCCCCGTCTTCGCCGTAAGTGATCTTCCTGACGATGTCGTCCTATGGGGTGACCCCGTCTCAGGGTATTCACCCATTTTCCACCGATGAGTCAGAAAGTCGGGTTGTCGAAGGTCATCCGGCGCGAGTAGAACGATTCCCATGACTCAGGCGCAGGTGCTCGTCAGTACTGCCCAGGCCGGAACCGAACTGCCGGAGGACGCACCTCGTTACTCACTGCTGCTCGCTCGCGACTCCGAGGAGGTCGTCGCAGCTCAGCGGCTTCGTTACCGGGTTTTCGCCGAGGAGATGGGCGCGACGCTCAAGTCCGGCGACACCGGGCTGGACGTCGACGAGTTCGACGAGCACTGCGATCACCTCGTGGTCCGTGAGGACCGCACGGGCGAGATCGTCAGCACGTACCGGTTCCTGCCGCCGGACCGGGTGGCCGCGGCGGGCGGGCTCTACTCCGAGACCGAGTTCGATCTCGGTGGGGTCCGGTCCCTGCTGCCGGGTGTGGTGGAGACCGGTCGGTCCTGCGTGCACCCGGATCACCGTTCGGGTTCCGTCGTCAGCCTGATGTGGGCGGGCATCGCCAGGTACATGCTGCTCACCGGCCGTACGATGCTGGCGGGCTGCGCGTCCGTGCCGCTCTCGGACGGCGGACCGCTCGCCGCGGCGGTATGGAACATGGTCCGCGACAACCACATGTCGCCGCCTGAGTACCGGGTGCGCCCGTTGCACCCGTGGCAGCCGGACGGTGTCCGCCCGGCTGCGCGCACCATGGTGCCGCCGCTGCTGAAGGGGTATCTGCGGTTGGGCGCCTGGGTGTGCGGTCCGCCGGCACTGGACGCCGACTTCAACGTCGCCGACCTGTTCGTGCTGCTGGACATCGCCAAGGTCGACCCACGTTACGTGAAGTTCTTCCTGGGGGAGCAAGGGTGAGGGGACATTTGTGGCAGCCGGAGTCACCGTGTGGCTCCAGCTGCATGTCGGGCAAGACGCCGACGGTCAGTCCGGCGCGCCGGGTCTGGCGGCTGATCACCGCGCTCGCGGTCCTGCTCACGGGGCCGTTCATCGCCATTGTGATGCCGCTGTTGGCCAAACGTCACAGGGAAGGCGCGATCCGCTGGTGGTTCCGCCGGATCGCGCGGTCGTTCGGGGTGCGTATCGAGGTGCACGGCGCCAAGGTGCTGCGTGACTACGCGCAGGACGAGCGCGGTGCCCTGGTGGCGTCCAACCACATCTCGTGGCTGGACATCGTCGCGGTCAACGCCGTTCAGCCGATGCGTGCCCAGGCGAAGAAGGAAGTGGCGGGCTGGCCGATCATCGGCAAGCTGGCCGGTGCGGCCCGTACGGTGTACCTGGACCGGGAGAACCTCCGCTCGTTGCCGGTCGCGGTGGACGAGCTGATGAAGGCGATGCGCGGGGGCTCGCTGGTGAACGTCTCGCCGGAGGGCACCACGTGGTGCGGACTGGCCAACGGCCGGTTCCGGCCGGCGATGTTCCAGGCGGCGATCGACGCCGACGTGCCGGTGATCCCGTTCGTGATCCGCTACCGGTTGACCGATGGCCGGGACACCACGGCGCCCGCGTTCATCGGCGACGAGACGCTCGTCACCTCGTTGCGCCGGACCGCCCGGACCAAGGGCCTGGTGCTGGAGGTGCACGTGCTCGACCCGATCGAGCCGAGCAAAGCCGCCAACCGCAAGGAACTCGCCGAGATGACGCAGGCCGCGGTGCGCGACATGCTGAGCAGGACCCAGACCCTGCCGGAGTTCGAGCACCCGAAGCTGGCCGCCGCATAACCCCAGCTCACCCCTCGTGAGTGTTTGTCCGTGTTAGAACACGGATAAACACTCACGAGGTCTTTCAGGGGGTCTTGACCTCCAGTGGACTTGAAGTTGCAGACTCGGTGCCGTGACGATCGCGGAGACCGCAGCCGAGCCGAAGACTTCACTGTGGACAGTTCAATACCGTGCTGTCTCAATCGGTATGACGCTGTTGGTCACGCTGGTCGCGTTCGAGAACCTCGGGGTGAACACCGCGATGCCGCGGATGGTCGCGGATCTGCGCGGCGGCGAGCTGTACTCGTGGCCGTTCACGGTGTTCCTGGTCACCAGCCTGATCGCGAACGTGCTCGCCGGCCGGTTGTGCGACCGGCGCGGGCCCGCGTTCGGGCTGTACACCGGCGTGATCCTGTTCCTGGCCGGGCTGCTGGTCGCCGGGCTCGCGCAGTCCATGGGGATGCTGCTGGCCGGTCGTGCGCTACAGGGGTTCGGCGGTGGCACGATCTCCATCGCGATCTACGTGATGATCGCCTACGTCTACCCGGAACGCGCTCAGCCCGCGGTCTTCGGCCTGCTCAGCGCGGCCTGGGTGCTGCCGTCCCTGATCGGGCCGGCCGCGGCCGGAGTCCTCACCGAACACGCCAGTTGGCGCTGGGTGTTCCTCGGCCTCGTTCCGCTCGCCGTGATCGGCGGGCTGTTGCTGTTGCCCGCCGTACGCCAACTGCCTGACCGCGTCGAGCAAGCGGATTCCGTCCGCGGTGGCCTTGTGCCTGCCGCGATCGCGGCGGCACTGGGCATCGCCGCGTTGACGTGGGCGGCCGAACACCCTTCACTGGCAACGCTTCTGCTTGGCGTGATCGGGGCGGCGATGCTGCTGCCCTCGCTGTTCCGGTTGCTGCCCAAGGGAACCCTCACGGCCCGCCCGGGTCTGCCGGTGACGATCCTGGCCCGTGGCCTGCTTGCCGGTGCGTACACGGCGATCGAGGTCTACGTGACGCTGACCTTGACCTCGGTGCACGGGTATTCGCCGGTACTGGCCGGGCTTCCGTTGACGGTCGGCGCTTTGGCGTGGTCGGCCGCTGCCCTGTTGCCCGCGCGCAATCCGGACGTGGACCGGCTTGTGTTCGTGCGGTGGGGATTCGCTTTCCTGGCTGTGGGCGCGCTGGGGATGTTGCTGGTCACGCCGGCCTGGGGCTGGGGCTGGGTCGCGTTCATCGCGTGGATCATCGCCAGTGCCGGGATGGGCCTGGGCTACTCCAGTCTGAGCGTGCTGACGATGAGGTACTCGTCGTTGCCGGAACAGGGCGCGAACGCCGCCGCGCTCCAGGTCTCCGAGCGCGTGTTCAGCGCGGTACTCGTCGGTGTCGGCGGTGTGCTGCTCGCGTTGGTGGCGTCGCCGCAGCGTCCGACGCCTGCGATGGCGATTCTGGATGTGGCGATGGCTGTGGTCGCTGTGACCGGTGCGTTGCTGGTGCGGCCTGGCCGGGCGGCCGGTCCTGGGGGTTCGGCCGCCTGAAAGACCACCCCGCGCGGGCACTTTCCGCTCCGACAAGCGGCCCGCGCGGGGTGACCTCTTACCAGCTCAACGGTGCTGCTTCGTACGGCTGTGTGATCAGCGCACGTTGTCCAGGCGGCCACATTTCGGGGTCGTCGTTGATGGTCAGCTGACCGTTCTTGCGAAGCAGCCACACCAGTTCGTGCTGGTAATGGACCAGCGCATCGCCGGGAATCCGGTCAAGCACACCAAGGGAAACCCGGAGAACGTCGGTTTCCTGAGCGTCGAAGTCCGCGACCTTCTTCAGTCCGAAGTAGATCTCGACCGTCGGCGGGAAACCGAACGACTGTTCCACCGGGTCAGGCGGATCGTATTCGGCGGCATCCACGTCGAAGTACGCACCACTGCGCAACCACCCGGTATTGCCCTCGTATCGCTCGATGGCGTCACCGCCCGCCTCAAGCGCCGCGGCCATGACGGTTCTCGGGGCGACCGGCGCCCCCAGTTCGAGCTTGTAGCTGATAGACACTGGTCACGTCCTGCAGTCACTGGGGGAACGCATCGATGATGGTGCCGTTCTTGTCGATGATCTTGACCTCTTCGAGCCCCTTGACGTGGGGTAGGAGCGCCTTGATCTCCTCGATCGTCATGGGGCTGCGTGCCATGTTGATGACGATACTGCCGGATTGCTCCTTGACCTTCTCGCGAAGCTCGCTCCGGACCGAGTCGCGTTTGTCGCTTCTTGGGGCGTAACAGTCCCAGAGCTTTCCCTCCATGTTGTAGTCCGGGTCGCTTCTGTCGCTGTTGCCCTTTTCGCCGGTGTTCTGGCTGATCTTGTACCCCGCCCTGGCAAGGATGACCGCCGAGTCGTTCTCGATCTGATGGCCTTCGCGCTGGAGCCGGTGTCCTGTCGAGGTGTCGGTCGGCGTGCCGCCGGGGGTGGCGTTTGGATCAGGCTGCCCGGAGGGCCTGGTGTGGGCCATTGACGACGGTGTCGTCGGCGTCTCGCCGGGCTTGCCTTGTCCGGCCCCGGGCTCACCCTTGTCCGCGAAGTCCTCGGTTTTGCCCAGCGCGCTGTTCAGGCCCGCGCTCGCGTCGACCGCGCCGGAATCGGACTTCTGCGGCGGCGGATCGGAGCCGGGGTCGCCCGGCTTGCCGGTGCCCTCGCCGTCCGGCGGTTTGCCGGGACCGTCGCCACCGCCGCCCGGCGGTCGCTTGTGCAGGCCGAACCGGGTGGCGACCACGAGGAGGAAGAGGAGTTTCCGCATCGCCGCCTACCCGTTGAGGAGCTTGGTCAGGTCGTTCAGGCTGGTGATCAGGGCCGTGGTGTAGGTCAGGATGCGCCCGGCCCACTTCACCACGGCCGCGACGATCTGCGAGGCGATCACCGGGATGGTGATCACGAAGATCGCCTCGGCGACCCACACGATCACCCGGGCCACCAGGTCGGCGATCAGGTCGCGGACGATCTCGCGGGTCATCTCCACCAGCCCGCCCGCGCCCTCGGTCGCCGCCGCCATCGCCGCCGAGATCGCCGCGAGGCCACCCAGGGCCTCCACGTTGTTGACCATCAGCCGCTGGTACGCGTCCGAGGCCTGGCCCGTCCACCCCGGGGTGTCCTGCTTGAGATGGGTCCGCAGGTCGGCGCACATGTCGTGCAGCTCGGTCGACATCCTGTTCCAGGTGGCGGCGTGCGCACGGACCACGTCCGGCTTGCCGGTCAGCTCGTCGAGCATCTCCCGCAGCGGCTCGAAATACTCCATCGCCCAGCCGAGCCCGTTGGCCAGCAGCGCGCTGATCGGGTCCATCACGGTCGCCACGACCTCGACGCCGAGCGTCGCACCGGCCAGGGCGTCGTCCACCCAGCCCTCGCTCTTGATGGCGTCGACCAGGCCCTCGATGCTGTCACCGAGGCTTGACCCGGTCCACGCCTCCCGGGACGACTCGACCGGCGCGATCAGTGAGTTGCCGGTCATAAGCCGCCCTTGTCACCGGTCGCCCGCATCAGCGCGGCGTTCGCGTCTTCGACGGCCTGGTAGTCGTTCGCGCTGAGCTGCAACGACTTCACGACCAGGTCGAGGTTCTTCTCGACCTTGGCGAGCACCTGGTCGTACCGGGTGTGCTTGTCCTCGAGAATCCCCGAGATCCATCCGCACAGCGTCCCGTACGCCTGGTCGTCCTGGGAGATGTGCGAACTCGCGCCTTTCACCGCGGCGAAGCGGGCGCGGATCGCGTCGATGTTGCGCGCATGGGTGCGTAGTTCGCCGACCTCGACGTTGAAGTGGTCGGTCATGCTCACCGGCGCCTGAGGTGGGAGCGGACGTCGTAGTCCTCGTCCGGGTCGTCGGCGGGCGCCTGCGGTTCGACCGGAGTACCGCGGAGCTGACGGCCGACGCTGTCCGCGATCGCCCGTCCCGCGGCCGATTCGGTGCCCACGGTGTCCGCGATGATCTCCTGGGACCGGTCGGCCAGCTGGCTGCGCGCGTCACCGAGGGTGGCCATGATCGTTTGCGCCACCGTTTCCGGGGACGTCCGCTGGATCCGGTCGGTCAGTTTGAGGTCGACCAGCGCGCCGGTCGAGTCGATGGTGACCTCGGCGAGCCCGCCGCTGTCCTTCGCGGTGATCCGCAGACCCTGCAACTGGGTGCTCATCGCCTGGGTGTCCGCGGCCAGTTTGTCGATCCGGTTCTTCCACGCGGCCAGACGTTCCCGTGCGCCGTCCGGGTCGAGGATGTTGTCGTCCATGTGTCCCCTCGGTGCCCCTGGTTGGTCAGACGAGTGTAGGAGCGGCGCCGCCGCGGGGCGTTGGAACAGGCGAACACATGCAGATTCAGGAAGGGAGGGAACCGCGCGGGCGGGCAAGGCATCGGCGCAGGCTCGACCGTGGACGAACTGGAGATCGCCCACGGGTCGGCAGCGGTCTCCACCATCAGCTCGGCGAAGCGCTCCTGACGCCGTACACGGCTGAGCTGACGATGCTGCCGTCGCCTGGGGCGTGACGCACGTCGCCCCATACACTCATTAGTGATGACCTATCTAGACCACGCGGCGACCACGCCGATGCTGCCTGAGGCAGTCACGGCGATGACGGAGGCGTTGACCATCCAGGGCAACGCTTCGTCGCTGCACACCTCGGGCCGCCGGGCGAGGCGTGTCGCCGAGGAGGCCCGTGAGTCGATCGCCGAGGCGCTGGGGGCGCGACCCTCCGAGGTCATCTTCACCGCGGGTGGCACGGAGAGTGACAATCTCGCGGTCAAGGGCATCTACTGGGCGCGGCGTCAGGAAGGCCGCAGGCGGGTTCTGGTGTCGGCCGTCGAGCACCACGCCGTCCTCGACGCGGCTGAGTGGCTGGAGAGCCACGACGACGCCGAGCTGACGTGGCTGCCGGTCGACCGTACCGGCCGGGTGAACGTCGACGCGCTGGTCGAAGAGCTGGGCGACGATGTGGCCCTGGTCACCGCGATGTGGGCGAACAACGAGGTCGGGACCGTCAATCCGGTCCGTGAGCTGGCCGAAGCGTGCGCGGAGCGTGGCATTCCGTTCCACACCGACGCCGTGCAGGCGGTGAGCACCTTGCCGGTGGACTTCGCCGAGTCGAAGGCGAGCGCGCTGACCATGACCGGGCACAAGCTCGGTGGGCCGATGGGCATTGGTGTGTTGCTGCTGGGGCGGGACGTGCCGTGTGCGCCGTTGTTGCACGGTGGCGGTCAGGAGCGTGACGTACGCTCGGGAACCGTTGACGTACCTGCGATCCACGCGTTGGCGACGGCTGTCCGTGCAGTCGTGGCGCATCGCGACGAACGCGCCAGGGAGCTGACGGTGCTGCGCGACGAGCTGGTTAATGCCGTGCGCACGGCGGTTCCCGACGCGATACTCAACGGGGATCCGGGGCTGCCGACCCACGCGCACTTCACGTTCCCCGGCTGTGCCGGTGACAGCTTGCTGATGTTGCTGGACGCCAAGGGAATTGAGTGCTCGACCGGTTCGGCCTGCACGGCCGGGGTGGCGCAGCCGAGCCACGTCCTGCTCGCCATGGGCATGGACCCGGCCGCGGCGCGCGGTTCGCTCCGGTTCTCACTGGGCCACACGTCGACGAAGGCCGACGTGGAAGCCCTCGCACAGGCGATTGGACCGGCGGTGGAACGAGCCCGCAGCGCGGGCTTGTCCGGAATGCGTCGATCCGCAGCGAAGGAGGTGTGAGCATGCGCGTGCTCGCCGCGATGAGTGGTGGTGTCGATTCAGCCGTGGCCGCGGCACGGGCGGTGGCCGCCGGTCACGACGTCGTCGGGGTGCACCTGGCCCTGTCGGCGAAGCCGGGCACGCTGCGCACCGGCGCGCGGGGCTGTTGCACGATCGAGGACTCGCACGACGCCCGGCGTGCCGCCGACGTGCTGGGCATCCCGTTCTACGTCTGGGATTTCGCCGAGCGGTTCACCGAGGAAGTGATCGAGGACTTCGTCGAGGAGTACGCGGCGGGCCGGACGCCCAACCCGTGCCTGCGGTGCAACGAGCGGATCAAGTTCGAGGCGTTGCTGGACAAGGCGTTGGCGCTGGGCTTCGACGCGGTCTGCACCGGCCACTACGCCTGTCTGACCACAGTGGACGGAAAGCCGGAGCTGCGCCGCAGCGCGGACTCCGAAAAGGACCAGTCCTATGTGCTCGCTTCGCTGACCGCGGACCAGTTGCGGCACGCGATGTTCCCGCTCGGTGGCTCGACCAAGCCGGAAGTGCGCGCCGAGGCGGCCGAGCGCGGCCTGTCGGTGGCGGAGAAGCCGGACAGCCACGACATCTGCTTCATCCCGGACGGCGACACCCGCAAGTTCCTGACCACCAAGCTGGGCGAGCGGCCGGGCATGCTCGTGGACGACGAAACCGGTGCGGTGCTTGGCATGCACACCGGTGTGCACGGATTCACCGTGGGACAGCGCAAGGGCCTCGGCATCGACGCGCCCGCGCCGGACGGCCGTCCACGCTATGTGCTGTCGCTGGAGCCGGTGTCCGGGAACGTCCGCGTCGGCACCGCGCAGCGCCTGGAAGTCCGGGAAATCGCTGGTGAGCGGCCGGTGTGGCCGTCCGGGGAGCCGATCGACGGGCTGACCGAATGTGTCGTGCAGGTCCGTGCGCACGGTGGAACGGCCCCGGCCGTCGCCGAAATGGAGGACGGTGAGCTGGTGATCCGGCTCGCTGAGCCGCTGAAGGGCGTCGCGCCTGGCCAGGCGGCCGTGATGTACCGCGGCGACCTGGTGCTGGGCAGCGCGACCATCACACGGACTCGATGAGGAACCCGGCGTCGCGGTCCACGAGATAACCGACGCCGCGCACGGTGGTGATCGGGTCGAACCCCGGCCCGATCTTGCCCCGCAACCTGCGTACGTGCACGTCGACCGTGCGGCTGCCGAGGTGCTCGGCCACGCCCCAGACTTCGGCCAGCAGTGTGGAACGCCGGTGCACCCGGCCAGGGTTGAGGCACAGGAACAGCAGCAGGTCGAACTCCAGCCGGGTCAGGTCGATCGGCGTGTCCCGCACCAGGACCCGCCGGGCCTCCGGCTGGATCCGGAGTTTCGCCGAAGGCAGGGCACGCTGGCGCGGAACGTGCCCACCGTCGACGACCATCCGGTCGATCGGCAGGTCGACCGCGGTACGCAGGGTCTCGACCAGCCGGGCGGCCATGGTCGGTGCCTGCTCGGTGTCGACGGTGAGCTGGACGATGACAGTCAGCTGTGCCATGCCCTCATGGGACCGGCGGGCGCGAGAGGGTGTCAACGCGTCCCACGTGCTGATACCTACTTGCCCGGGTCGATGACCAGCTTGCCGGTGGTGCGCCGGGCCCGCAGGTCCTCGTGCGCCTTGGCCACGTCGGACATGGCGTAGTCGCCGCCGCTGAGCACCTTCAGCCTGCCCGCCTCGACCTCGGCGGAGAGCTCGGCGAACGCCTGGTGCAGCGCGGCCGGCGTGCGGAAGGCGTGTGCCAGCCAGAAACCGCTGACCGTGGTGGAGTGGGACATCAAGGCCGGCAACGTGACCGGCTTCGGCTGCTCACGGCTTGCCATGCCGTAGAAGGCAAGGCGGCCGAACGGCGCCAACGACTTCAGGCTCTCGTTGGTGACGCGTCCACCGGTCATCTCCAGCACGACGTCGACGCGCTTGCCGCCGTTGGCCTCGATGATGGCCTTGTCCAGCTCCTCGGTGGCGGGGTCCAGCGCGACGTCGGCGCCCAGGCTGATCGCGAGATCACGCTTCTCCCGCGTGCTCGCGGTCGCGATGACCCGCGCCGCGCCCATGGACTTCGCGAGCTGGATGGCAAGCGACCCGACGCCCCCGGCCGCGGCATGCACCACAATGGACTCGCCTGCCTGGAAGTGCGTGATCTTCTTCAGCAGGAACCACGCGGTCATTCCCTGTACCAGCAACGCGACCGCCGAGACGTCGTCGACGCCCTCAGGCACGTCGAACGCCAGGTACTTGTTGACCACGGCCTTCTCGGCGTACCCGCCGGAGCCGGTCATGGCGGCGACCCGCCGGCCGTCCGCGGTGGTCCCGACCACCTCGCTGCCGGGGATGAGCGGCAGCTTGGCAGGGGCGAGGTACGAGTCGTCGGTCTGGTGCGTGTCCGCGAAGTTCACCCCGGCTCGGGAAACGTCGATGAGCAGCTCGTTCTCGCCAGGTACCGGGTCGGGCACCTCGGTGATGGTGAGCACCTCAGGCCCGCCGAACTCAGTGATCCGCACAGCTCGCACGTCAACGCCTCCTTGTCGTCGTGAGACAGAATATAACTTTGTCTCATTCGGGGGACGATCTGGCAGGTTATTTTGTTCCTTCTGTGCCCGTCGTCACGCCAAGATGTCGAGGTGACCTTGGAAGAGCTCGTCTGGCACATGCGGGAGCGGCGCCGGATGTACGTGTCGGACGACCGGTTCGTCACGATGGTGGCCTTCATCGACGGCGTGAACTGCGCCGGGCCGCCTGGCCGGCGGCTCTTGGACGGCTTCGAGGAGTGGCTGGCCGGTGGACCGTCGCCGCTGGCGTGGTCCGCACAGATCCTCCAGGCACTCGGCATGACTGCGATGCATTCCCTGACCCCGGACCAAGAGCAGGCGGCCTGCGCCGAGGCGCTGAACCTGGTCGAGCGGTTCGCGCAGACCAAGGCGAACAGGGGCTGACCGCGTGGTCGAATGGTGCCCGCCGGTTTTCGTGCCCGAAGATCACTGAGCCTCGACCGTGACAGGAGTGACATGAGGAAGTCGATCAAGGTGATGGCCGGCTACCAGTGCAGCCCGCTGTGGCTGA
The DNA here is from genome assembly GCF_013280595.1 of Kibdelosporangium persicum. Taxonomy (GTDB): domain Bacteria; phylum Actinomycetota; class Actinomycetes; order Mycobacteriales; family Pseudonocardiaceae; genus Kibdelosporangium; species Kibdelosporangium persicum. The sequence goes on along the minus strand of NZ_JAAATY010000019.1, from coordinate 100,647 downwards.
CCGGCTCGAACGGCGGCGGGAACCTCTCGGTCTACGAGTTGCCGATCTCCGACACGCTCGCCGGTGAGCTGTGGGAGTGGGCGGGTATCTATGACGGCACCCTGGACAGGGACCCGCGTTCGTCCGGGTTCTCCACCGAGGAAGCCGGTCGGCGGTTCGTGGAGCGCGGCGCGGAACTGGCCAAGAAACTTGCCGCCGAGCTGGGGGACGGTTATGTCGTGAGCTACTTCGACAACACCACGATGACCGAGCGCCCGATCTCGATGTGATGTGCGAGCTCGTATGTCTGCGATGTTCGCGTTCGAGGTCGGCGAGCTCTTCATGAAGAGTCCGACGTTCGGCAGTGTCATCCACGATCTCCTCGAACGTTCCTCGGATCCGGCTGACCGGCAGGTTTGCCAGGATGCACTGGATCTGAACTGCCTCTGGGTGGACAAGATCGAAGCGGCTCGAAAGTGTGCGATGATCGTCAATCTGTCTGATGTGCTCAAGGCACACCTGTGCAGTGGCATACATTCGGGCAACGAGGTGGCGATGGTGGAGATCGAGGCCGCTGTCAACGAGCTGGCGAGGCGATATCCGGAGTGCTTCGCGGAACAGCGGATCTGAGCGGCTATCCGGAGGCTGATCGAACGGGGTGAGGTAGTCACCCGATCTGGCGGTGGTGCCGTGCCGTCGGGGGTGGTGAGATCCGGGCATGCGACGGTGCGGATTGGTGCTGGTCCTGCTGCTGACCGTGATGTTCGTGAGCCCGGTGGCGCAGGCCCAGGGTGGGCCGGGGGCGTTGTCCCACTTCGGGTTGGCGCGTAAGGACTGCGTTGGTACGGCCCGCAATACCACGAGCAAGGTGTGGTTCACGGTCGCCGACGGTGTTCTGTCCGACGTGTACGCGCCGACCATTGACAACACCAACGTCGAGACGCTGCAGTTCATTGTCACAGACGGCAGGACGTTCACGGATCTGCAGAGCCGCGACATGCGCTACACCGTCAGCGCTGACCGGACGGGTATGGCGTGCCAAGTGCAGTCCAGGGCGCGCGACTACCGGCTGACCACGGACTTCATCACCGATCCCGCCCGCAACTCCGTGCTCGTCAAAGCGAAGTTGCACGGGCCCAGGGATCTGAAGCTTTATGTGCGCTACGACGCGAGCATCAACGGCAACGGCGGCGGTGGGCCGCTGAACGGGGGAGCGGACAGCGCCTCGGCGGACCAGAGGGCCTTGGTCAGCAGTGATCCGAACACCATCACGAACGCGCCGAACCGTGACTACGGCGTGCCGCTGCACGGGGCGCTCAGGGCGAACAAACCCTTCAAGGCCGCCAACAGCGGATACGTGGGGACTGAGACCGACGGGTTGGTTCAGCTCGACAAGGAACGGACCATCAAGCCGAACACCAACGCACCCAACGGCAACGTCGTCCAGACCGCCCAGATCGACGGCCACGAGGCAACCCTCGCCCTGGGTTTCGGGCAAACGGCGAGCCAGGCGATCGAAACCGCGGGCGACAGTCTGACAACGCCGTGGCACTGGACCTACGGCCGTTACGTCCAAGGCTGGCGGGACTACAACCGGAAACTCAAGCCGACCGGCGACTGGGTGTCGGTCAACGTCCTGAAAGCCAGCGAGGACAAGACGTTCCCGGGCGCCGTGGTCGCCTCGCTCGGCAGTCCGTGGGGGCAGGCGATCAGCGCGGGCGATCTGCCGGACGGCAAGCCGGTGTACTTCGGGTCCTACCGCGAGATCTTCGCGCGTGACCTCTACGAGAGCTTCACCGGGCTCATGGCCGCGGGTGACCGGGAGACTGCCAGGGCCACCGTCACCTGGTTGTTCACCAGGCAGCAGCAGCCGGACGGCCGGTTCCCGCGGAACTCCATGGTCAACGGCAAGAAAGCGCCCGACTCCGGTGGTGACCAGCTCGACGAGACCGCGTACCCGATCCTGATGGCCTTGCAGGCCGGGGCCGACCGGGGCCTGTACCCGAACATCCGCCGGGCGGCGGACTTCGTGGTGGCGCATGGTCCTTCGTTCGGGTCCGAGCGGTGGGAGGAGCAGAGCGGGTATTCGCCGTCGACCATCGCGGCTGAGATCGCCGGGCTCACCGCCGCGGGCATCATCGCCACGCGTAATGGTGATCAGCAGCGGGTGAACGTGTACTTCGCGACCGCCGACCATTTCCAGCGCAGCATCAAGAGCTGGACTGTCACCGACGGGCACTTCATCCGGTTGTCCAAGACCGGTGATCCCAACGCGCCGATCCGGTACAACCTCGGCAACGGGTCGGTCACCGTGGACCAGCGGTCCGTTGTGGACGCTGGGTTCCTCGAACTGCCGCGGCTGGGCATCCTTCCCGCGGACGACCCTGAGGTGAAGCGATCGCTCGAACGGGTCGACCAGGTCATCAAGCGGGAGACGCCGAACGGTCCCGGCTGGTACCGCTACGGAACGCCGGACCCCGGCAGCGAAGACGGTTACGGTGACTGCTACGAGCCGGACTCCACCACCTGCGGTCCCACCGGAAAGCCTTGGCCTACAGGCAATGTCGGCAGCGGACACCTCTGGCCCGTGCTCGCGGGCGAGCGCGCCGAGCATCTGCTGCAGACCGGCGACAGGCGTGGGGCCGGAAAGCTTCTCGACGCGATGCACGCGCAGGCTTCCGGTGTGGGCATGATTCCCGAGCAAATCTGGGAGAACCCGGCCGTTCCGGAGTCGCCTCACGGCAGCGACCCCACGACCGCCAGCATCGGTTTCGAGCCGGGTGAGTCCGTGGGGTCGGCGTCCCCGCTGACGTGGGCGCAAGCTCAGGCCGTCCGGCTCACGCAAAGCATCACGGCCGGACGTCTGGTCGAACAGCCGGCCGAGGTCCGGGCCCGGTACGTCGACCACGGCCCGCCCGGCACCGTCCCGATCACGTTGCAGGCACCCGACCAGGTTTCGACACCGACGGTGACCGTGACGGGAACCGCGCCTGCCGGGACGAGGATCGACGTCTCTGCCACCGCGACGGATGCCGGAGGCGCGACCACGGTCGTGACCACCACGTCGAACGGCACCTTCACCGCCGAACTGCCCGCGCAGCTCGGCACCAACGTGATCACCGCCGCGGCCAGTGATGGGCGCAAGACCGGTTACGCGCAACGCCGGGTCGGCTCGGACTACGTGTCGGGAACGGTGCTGGTGAACGTCACCGATCCGGACAACGACGACAACGGCCCGGGAACGTACGCCTATCCGACGGCGGGCGACTTCAACGCCGGCGCGTTCGACATCCAGCAGTTCCAGGTGATCGACAGCGGTGAGCGAGTCATCCTGCGTACCAAGCTGCGCGATCTGTCACCGACCTTCGGTTCACCACTCGGCGCTCAACTGTTGACGATCTACGCCCGCGACCCGGCGATACCGAACACGTCGGCGAAAGCGCCCTACCCGTCGCGTAATCACGAAGTCGATCCGTGGAACCGGATGATCGAGGTTCAGGGGTTCGCCGAACCCGTGTTCGTCGATGCCGCCGGTGTCCCGCTGGGCGACGCCTCGGTGCAAGCCAGCGAGACTTCCCGCTACATAACCGTCAGCGTGCCGAAGTCCGCACTGGGCAACCCGACGTCCTATGCCGTGGTGCTCACCGGCCAGGAAGGCGACAGCCCGGACCGGGCACGCAGGTTCGCCGCGACGCCGGAGCCGTACGCGTTCGGCGTGTGTGCGCCAGGTGGCACGAGCCCGATCTGTGCGGTCGCGCCGGCATCCGTGCCGAAGGCGCTGGACGTGATCACGCCGCCCGGCGTGGACCAGGCCGTCGAACTGGACCCGACCCGCGGCCCCGTGGTCATCAAAGCCCTGGTCACCCCTCGTGAGTACTTAGCAGGGTTAGAACACGGATAAACACTCACGAGGGGTTGGTACGGAGTGGGGATGGTCATCTCGTACGAAAGGAGGACTCGCCGCTGATCACCCGGCGGTAGCGTGCCGGACCAGCGTCAAAGGGGGAACTTTTGAGCGTTGGCCTCGTACTGTCACTCGCCGGACTGGCCTTGCTGGACTCGACCAGCATCGGGACCCTGTTCATTCCGATCTGGCTGCTGCTCGCGCCCGGCCGCGTCCGGGCCGGCCGAATCCTGCTGTACCTGGGCACGATCGCCGCCTTCTACCTCGGCATCGGCCTGCTGATCGCGCTCGGTGCGGGTCAGGCGATCAGCGCACTGGGGGACGCCCTGCGCACCACGGCCGCGTTGTGGGTCCAGCTGGTGATCGGGGTGGGACTGTTCATCCTGAGCTTCCGGTTCGATCCGAAACGCCAGAAGAAGGGCGGCGCCGTCCAGCGCTGGCGTGAGCGGGCGATGGCCGACGACACGTCGGTGCGGTGGCTGATGGGCCTGGCCCTGCTCGCCGGGCTCACGGAAATCGCGACGATGCTGCCGTACCTCGGCGCGATCGGCATCATGACCACCACGGGTCTCAGCCCGATGACCATCTTCGCCCTGCTCGCCGGTTACTGCCTGGTCATGATCCTGCCCGCGGGCGTGCTCCTGACCGCGCGCGTCACCGCGCAGAAGGTGGTCGAGCCGGTTCTGCGCAGGCTCAACAACTGGATCATGACCAAGGGCACCAGCGCCACCGGGTGGATCATCGGCATCGCGGGCTTCCTGATCGCCCGCGACGCCGCGGCCAGGCTGTTCTGGCCCGACCTGTTGTAGTTACTCTGCGCGCTGTGGCTGATCTCGCGTACCTCACGGCGACCGACGCGATCGCGCTGTTCCGCAGCGGCGAGCTGGCGCCGGTCGAGCTGATGACCGCCGTGGTCGAACGGGCCCAGCTGACCGAGACCACGATCAACGCCTTCACCGACCGGTACTTCGAGGACGCGCTGGACCAGGCCCGTGAGGCGGGCGACCGTTACGCCAGGGGTGAGCAGCGGCCGCTGGAAGGGCTCCCAGTGGCGATCAAGGAGGAGCAGCCGATCGCCGGCCTGCCGTGGCGTGAGGGATCGAAGCTGCTGCGGGACAACGTGGCCACGCGGACGCATCCGGTGGTGGAACGGATCATGGCGGCCGGCGGGATCGTGCACGCCCGCACGACCACCCCGGAGTTCTGCTGCGCGGGGTTCACCCACAGTGGCTTGTGGGGCGTGACCAGGACACCCTGGAACCTGGAGTACTCGTCGGGCGGGTCGTCCGGTGGGTCCGGCGCCGCGTTGGCCGCCGGCTCGGCGACGCTCGCGACCGGCTCGGACATCGGCGGCTCGATCCGCATCCCGGCCTCGTTCAACGGTGTCGTCGGCTTCAAACCGCCGTACGGCCGGGTGCCGGGCATGCCACCGGTCAACTTGGACTATTACTGCCATGACGGCCCGATGGCGCGTACGGTGCCCGACGTCGCCTTGCTCCAGAACGTGATCGCGGGCGCACATCCCCTTGACCCGGTGTCGTTGCCGGCCCCGCAGCCCCTGACGATCGGTTCGTGCAAAGGCCTACGGGTCGCGTTGTGCATGAACCTCGGCGACTACCCGGTCGAGCCGGACGTGGCCGACGCGACGCGGCAGGCGGCCGAAGCCCTGGAGGACGCCGGGGTGCACGTCCACGAGGTCGAGTTGCCGTGGACGCGCGCGGAGATCATGGCGGCCGCGTGGGCCCACTACGGCGCGATCTTCGCGCCGATGATCGAGGCGGCCGCCGAAGGCCGGGAGGTCCAGCGGTACACGAACGACTTCGTCGAGCGGGCGACCTCCGGGGGCACGTTCTTCGAGGCCATGCTGATCGAGGCGAAGATCCAGGAGGACCTCGGCGAGGTCTTCCGGACGGCGGACGCCCTGCTCTGCCCGACGTCCGGCACTCCGGCGCTGCGGGCCGGCGAGGACTATGTGGACACTCCGCTGATCGTCGACGGCGTCCGGCTCGACCACAACCTCGAGGCCCCGCTGACGATGCCGTTCAACATCGCCAGCCGGTGCCCGGTGCTGAGTGTGCCGTCCGGCATCGCGAGCAACCGGGTGCCGACCGGTGTCCAGGTGGTCGGCCGTCCGTACGACGACCGGACCGTCTTCGCCCTCGGGCACGTGATCGCCGACGCCAACCCGTGGTACGTCAGCAAGTCGTGGTGCCCTTCGCTGATCAGGTAGCGAAGATCAGGCAGCGAACCGCACGTCAGGCGGGCAGCCAGTCCGTGTTGGCGCCACACAGCACCAGACAGGCCAGATCGCCCGGCACCTGACCGGCCAGCCACGCCGCCAACGGTGCGGCCGCGGCCGGTTCGACGGCCAGCCGGAAACTCTCCCAGAGCAGGTCACGGGCCGCGATGATCTTGTCGTCGTCGACCAGCACGGAGACCGGGTCCGCCGCCCGCAGGATCTCGAACGGCAGCTTCCCGACCCTGGTCGCGCCGAGGGCGGACGCGGCGATCGAGTCCACAGGCGAATCCACCGGTGTTCCGGCGGCCAGCGCGTCGTGCAGGGCACGGCAGTTCGTGGGTTCGACCGTGACGAGCTTGCGGCCGTCGGCGCTCAGCGCGGTCCCGGCCGCCAGGCCGCCACCGCCGACCGCAACCACCAGGGCGTCCACATCGGACGCGTCGGCCACGATCTCGGCGCCGACCGTGCCCTGGCCGGCGATGACGTCCGGGTGGTCGTAAGCGGGCACGTACTGCCCGGGTTGTTCCTGGGCGAGTTTCGCGGCCTCGGCGTAGTTCTCGCCGGCGCGCACCAGTCGGGCGCCCGCCGCCAGGATTCGGCGTGCCTTGCTGTCGGGGATCGACTCCGGTGCGTACACGGTCGCCGGAATGTCCAGCACCGCCGCGGCCTGCGCCACGGCCATCCCGTGGTTGCCGCCGGACGCGGTCACCACGTGGTCCGGTTTCCCGCCCGCCAGTAAGGCGTTCACCGCGCCGCGGAACTTGAACGATCCCGTCCGCTGGAGGTGTTCCAGTTTCAGCACGAGCGGTTTTCCGTCGATCTCGGTGCGGAGTAACGGAGTCCTGCGCGCGTGGCGCGCGATGCGGGCCGCCGCGAGAGCAACGTCTGTCACACGACCAGCGTACGTCGATGTGGTTGGGTCGAGGGTGTGGTGTGGGGGGCGCGGGCGCGACACGCCCCCCACACCACGTCTCGGGGGCTTCGACGATTCTCACTGATCGAAGCCGATCGTGTGCGCGTTGTCGCGACGAATGACATGACGGTAGGTGGCCTAGACCATCCCGTCAATGGGTCTAGACCTCCATGCTGCATAGCGGTGCGCCGCGAACGTGTGGGACCCGATCGGCCACACTGTGCGGGTGACGAACACGCCCTGGGCACCAGGAACAGCCACCGGTGTCGGCTCGATGCCCGGTGCCGACCCCTACGAGGCCGCAAACGTTGTCGTCGGTGAACTGCCGGATCTGCCGCACCTGCCCGAACTGCCCGGCCGCGGGCTCGGCGCGGACATCATCGGCCGGACCGCCGCCCTGCTGGTCGACCTGCCGATCGAGGTCGTCCCGTCCGGATATCGGACGGCGGCCCGGCCCGGTCATGAACACCGGCACGCCGTCGACCTGATCAGACGTGACATCGACGCCCTGGAAGAGGTCATCGAGCGCACCGGCGTGCGGCCCCCGGTCGTGAAGGTCCAGGCGGCCGGGCCGTGGACGCTGACCGCCGGGATCGAGCTCGCCCGTGGCCACCGCGTGCTGACCGACCGCGGTGCCCTGCGGGAGTTCGCCGACTCGCTCAGCGAGGGCCTGGCGCTGCACGCCGCCGAGGTGAGCCGCCGCCTGGAGACACCGGTGGTCGTGCAACTCGACGAGCCCAGCCTGCCGACCGTCCTCGCGGGAGCGTTGTCGACCCCGTCCGGCTACGGGACGGTTCCCGCGGTCACCGAGCCGGACGCCCGGGACGTTCTGGCCGGGGTCATCGACGCCGTCGGCGGCGCCACCGGCCAGCCCGTGATCGTGCACTGCTGCGCGCCGAGACCGCCCGTGGGGTTGTTCCGTGCCGCCGGGGCGCGGGCGCTGGCCATCGACGCGACGCTGCTGCAGGGCATCCCCGCGAGCCTGTCCGACCAGCTGGGCGAGGCGTGGGACGCCGGGATGACCTTGCTGCTCGGCCTGGTGCCCGGCACGCCCCCGGTCCGTCCGCCGACGCTGGCCGAGGCCGCCAAGCCCGCGCTGGATCTGGCCGGCCTGCTGGGCTTCCCCCGCTCGATTCTGGGCGAACGGGCCGTCCCCACGCCGACATGTGGCCTGGCGGGCGCCGACTCGGCATGGGCCCGGCGGGCGTTGACGCTGGTCCGTGATGTGGGAAGGGCATTCGTCGAACCGCCGGAGAGCTGGTGAATGGTTTGATACGCGCATGCCCCGGGTCGACCGCCGAACACTGTTACTCGCGGCTGGCGCCGTCCTGGCATCCGGATGCACGGCCCAGCCCACACCACCGGCGCCTGTCAAGCCCACGCTCGCGCCGTCCGTGACCGCGACGGGCACCCGAAGGCCCACCGGTCCGCAGGATCCGAAGGCGACGGCCGACGCCCGCAAGATCCTCGCCTGGATGTCCACCCTGCCCCAGCGTGACGTCAAGCGCGTGGTGTCCGGGCAGCAGCTCAGCGCCGACGCCCGGATCGACTACGACAAGCTGTTCCGGGGCATGGCCCGCAGGTACGGCAGGACGCCCGCCCTGATCGGCGCGAGCTTCGACGGGTACTGGAAGAAGGAGACCGTGCCCGTCCTGATCGACCACTGGCGGGCCGGCGGCCTGGTCACGATGGAGTTGCACCGGCCGAACCCGTTCCTGCCCAAGGTCGACCCCGAGTCGTACCGGGGTGACCTGTTCGCCCCCAAGGACGATCTGACCGCGCTGCTGGCCGACGCCAAGCCCAGCCAGGCCCGCAGCCGCTGGCGTGCCGACCTGGAGTTGCTCGGCGACATCGTCCAGGAGCTGGACGAGGCGGGCGTCACGCTGATCCTGCGGCCGTTCCACGAGGCCAACGGCATCTGGTTCTGGTGGGGCCAGGACCACAAGACCGGCAGCAGCGAGTCGGTCAGGCTCTACCGCGACCTGCACGCGTACCTCACCGAGACCCGCGACCTGCACAACATCCTGTGGGCGTACTCACCGGCCAGGCCGTGGGACGCGCCCCGGATGAAGTACTACCCGGGCGACGATGTCATCGACATCATGGGCCCGACCAGCTACCTCAACACGGTCAGCTTCGCCGTGGAGGGCCACACCGAGGACATCTCCGACATGCTCGCCCCCGAGCGGCCGATGGCCCTGCTCGAGGTCGGGTCGGGGGAGCCGTTCGACGGCAGCTGGAAGGCCACCGAGATCATCGACAAGATCCGCACCCGCTATCCGCAGATGACGATGTTCAACGTCTGGCACGGCTGGGTGGACGCGAAGATGGCGCTGATCGAGATCAGCGAGACGGACACGCTGATGAACGACCCGTGGGTGATGTCGCTGGAGAACCTCGACTGGCGTGGTTAGAGCGGTCTGAGCCAGGCGACCGGGACGGTCATCGTCTCGCCGGTCGGCCTGCTGACGATCCGCCCGGTCACGGCGTCCTTCAGCACACCCTCCACGACGTACCGGACATCCGTCGGCAGGCCCAGACGTTCGGCGGCCTCCGGCGGCAAAGGCGTGCTGACGTGGGAGGTCTCCGCCACGCGGACACCGGTCACCGCGGGTTCGCCGCCGAGCACCTGGCCGGTCGCGGTCACGGTCAGGTCGAACTCGTGTGCGGACTCCAGGGTCCAGCTGAGCATCAGCAGGTCGGCCTCGGTCTTGCCGGGATCACCCGTGATGAACTGGGCCGGGTTGTCCCGCTGGGTGATGCGGACCCGATAGGTCTGCCCGACTTCGACGTCGTGGGGACGCATGGGTTCAGGATGCCTCATCACGGGCCACGCGGACCCCGTGCGACTACTCACACATCCGGGTTCGGCCTTTCGTGGCCGGTCAACGCTTCGCCGGTGACCGGGTGGCCGCTTTCAGCACGTCCCGGTTCAGCCGCCCGATGGCCTCCAGGGGGATTCCCTTGGGGCACACCGCGGTGCACTCGCCGGAGTTGGTGCATCCGCCGAAACCGAGGTCGTCATGCGTGCCGACCATGTCCAGCGCACGGCTGTAGCGCTCCGGCTGGCCCTGCGGCAGCAGGCCGAGGTGCGTGGTCTTCGCGGCGGTGAACAGCATGCCCGAACCGTTGGGGCACGCGGCAACGCACGCGCCGCACCCGATGCAGGCCGCGGCCTCGAAGGCGTTGTCCGCGTCGTCCTTGGGCACGGGGACGGCGTGGGCGTCCGGTGCGCTGCCGGTCGGGGCGCTGATGTAGCCGCCTGACTCGATGATCCGGTCGAACGCCGAACGGTCCACCACGAGGTCCTTGATCACCGGGAACGGCCTGGCGCGCCACGGTTCGATGGTGATCGGCTCGTTCGGGTCGAAACTGCGCATGTGCAACTGGCACGTGGTGGTCAGCTTGTCCGGGCCGTGCGCGTTGCCGTTGATCATCAGGCCGCACATGCCGCAGATGCCCTCGCGGCAGTCGTGGTCGAACGCGACCGGCTCCTCGCCCTCGCTGATCAGCCGCTCGTTGAGCACGTCGAGCATCTCCAGGAAGGACATGTCCGGGCTGATGTCGTCGACGACGTACATCACCAGCCTGCCCTTGTCGAACTGGTTGTCCTGGCGCCAGACGCGCAGGGTGAACCTCACTTGTAGCTCCGTTGGCTCGGGGTGACGGTGTCGAACCGCAGTTCCTCGCGGTGCAGGACGGGCTGTGGCCCGTACTCCCATGCGGCGACATAGCTGAAGTTCTGGTCGTCGCGCCGGGCCTCGCCGTCCTCGGTCTGGCTCTCGGCCCGGAAGTGGCCGCCGCAGGATTCCGTGCGGTGCAGGGCGTCGATGCACATCAGCTCGGCGAGTTCGAGGAAGTCCGCGACCCGGCCGGCTTTCTCCAGCGACTGGTTCAGCCCGTCGCCGGTGCCGAGCACGCGTACCCGCCGCCAGAACTCCTCGCGCAGCGCGGGAATCGCCTCGAGTGCCTTGCGCAGGCCTTCCTCGGACCGCTCCATACCGCAGTGGTCCCACATCAGCTGGCCCAGTTCGCGGTGGATGTCGTCGGGCGAGCGGTCGCCGTCGACCTGGAGGATTCGCACGATCTGGTCCACGACGTCCTGCTCGACCTCGGCGATCGCCTCCGGGGACACCGGCGGGAACGGGCCGTCGGCCAGGTAGTCGCCGATGGTGTTGGGCAGCACGAAGTACCCGTCCGCCAGGCCTTGCATCAGCGCGGACGCACCGAGCCGGTTGGCTCCGTGGTCGGAGAAGTTGGCTTCGCCGATCACGAACAGGCCCGGGATCGTGCTCTGCAGGTCGTAGTCCACCCACAGGCCGCCCATGGTGTAGTGCACGGCCGGATAGATCCGCATCGGCACCTGGTAGGGGTCCTCGCCGGTGATCTGCTGGTACATCTCGAAAAGGTTGCCGTACTTGGCCGCGACCGCGTCCTTGCCGAGACGGTCGATCGCGTCGGCGAAGTCCAGGTACACGCCCAGACCGCCGGGACCGACGCCGTGCCCGGTGTCACAGATGTTCTTGGCGGCACGGGAGGCGATGTCGCGGGGAACGAGGTTGCCGAAGCTCGGGTACATCCGCTCCAGGTAGTAGTCCCGCTCGTCCTCGGGGATCATGTGCGGCGGCCGGGAATCCCTTGGCGCCTTGGGAACCCAGACCCGGCCGTCGTTGCGCAGCGACTCGCTCATCAACGTCAGCTTGGACTGGTGCGAGCCGCTGACCGGGATGCACGTCGGGTGGATCTGGGTGTAGCACGGGTTGGCGAACAACGCGCCCCGCTTGTGCGCCCGCCAGATCGCGGTCGCGTTGCTGCCCTTGGCGTTGGTGGACAGGTAGAAGGTGTTGCCGTAGCCGCCGGTCGCCAGCACGACCGCGTCCGCGGTGTACGTGTCGATCTGGCCCGTCACCAGGTCACGGGCCACGATTCCGCGTGCCCGGCCGTTGTCCACGATCAGGTCCAGCATCTCGGTGCGCGGGTGCGTCTTCACGCGCCCGGCGTTGATCTGGCGCGACAGCGCCTGGTAGGCGCCGAGCAGGAGTTGCTGCCCGGTCTGTCCGCGGGCGTAGAACGTGCGGGCGACCTGTGCCCCGCCGAAGGACCTGGTGTCCAGCAGTCCGCCGTACTCCCGGGCGAACGGGACGCCCTGGGCGACGCACTGGTCGATGATCTCGACGCTGACCTCGGCGAGCCGGTACACATTGGACTCGCGGGCGCGGAAGTCGCCGCCCTTGATCGTGTCGTAGAACAACCGGAAGACGCTGTCGCCGTCGTTGCGGTAGTTCTTGGCCGCGTTGATCCCGCCCTGCGCGGCGATGCTGTGCGCGCGGCGAGGGCTGTCCTGGTAGCAGAACGACAGGACGTTGTAGCCCAGCTCGGCCAAGGTCGCGGCGGCCGAACCGCCCGCCAGGCCCGTGCCGACGACGATCACGGTCAGCTTGCGCTTGTTCGCCGGGTTCACCAGCCGCGCGGAGAACCGCCTTTGCTCCCACCGCTTCTCGAGCGGGCCGTCGGGCGTCTTGGGGTCGCAGATCGGTGCGCCTTCGGTGTACATCGCTATCCCACCAATCCGGTCAGTACGGCGAACGGCACGGACAGGAATCCCGCGGTGATCACGAAGGCCACGCCGAACGAGAAGGCCTGGATGGCCTTCTGCCGTGCCGCGCTGGACGCCCCCAGGCTCTGCAACGCGCTCCACAGCCCGTGCCGGATGTGGAACCCCAGTGCGATCACCGCCGCGGCGTAGAACAGAACCACGTACCAGCGCTGGAAATCGGCGACCACGTTGTCGTACACGGCCAGGTGCACCCCGTTCGGGTTCAGCACGCCCGCCGTCAGGTCGAGGATGTGGTAGACGATGAACAGCGCCAGAATCACGCCGCCCCAACGCATTGTGCGTGCCGCGTAGCTGCCTTGCACCTTCGCGCGGTGTTGGTAGCCGGCCGGGCGGGCCTTGCGCGCCCGCCGAGCCAGCTGGATGGCGGCCGTCATGTGCAGCACCACGCAGACGACGAGCCCGACTCGTACCACCCAGACGACGCCTTCGTACCCCAGCAGCCCGTCGAGTAGTTGCCGTAGCCAGACCGCGTACCCGTCGATGCTGTCGCGGCCAAGGAAGATCTTCAGGTTCGAGACCATGTGCACGGTCACGTAGAGCAGCATGGCCAGTCCGGTCACGCCCATCACGGCCTTCTTGCCGATGGTGGACGACCAGATCCGCCCCGGTGTGCTGCGCCGGGCCGCATCGAGCACTGTCACGCCGTTCAGTAAGCACCTCGAACGACGAGTCGTCCAATATATCGAAACGCTCGATTTGATAGTCTCGAACTATGGAAAGAGTCGACCGGCTCACCTTGCAGCAGCTCAGGTACTTCCTGGCGGTGGCGGACACCAAGCACTTCACCAGGGCGGCTGAGCAGGCAGGTGTGGCGCAGCCCTCACTGTCCAAGCAGGTGCAGAGCCTCGAAGCGGAGCTCGGCACGCCGCTGTTCAGCCGGGTGCGCGGCAACGTCACGTTGACCCCGGCAGGCGAGGCGCTGCTGCCGATCGCCCGCCGCATTCTCGCCGACGTGGACACCGCCCGGCACGAGGTCGCCGAGCTCGTCGGCCTTCGTCGTGGCCGCCTGCGGGTCGGTGCGACTCCGAGCCTGTGCGCAAGCGTTTTCGCGGATGTGCTCAGCCGGTTCCACGCGGCGTATCCCGGCATCCGGCTGCTGGTGGAGGAAGGCGGATCACGTGACCTTTCCCGGTCCTTGCTGCGCGGTGACCTCGACCTGGCGTTGGTCATCGTGCCGCCGGAAGGGCCTGATCCCGCGTTGACCACGCGCGTGGTGCTGCGTGAGGACCTGATGGTGGCGTCGGCGGCGTCGCAGCCGCCCCTGGTGAACCGGCCGACGATCCGGCTGATCGAGCTGCGGGACCGTGCGATGGTCATGTTCCGTCAGGGCTACGACTTGCGCGAAACGACTCTGCAGGCGTGCCGTGCCGTGGGTTATGAGCCTCGTCTTGCCGTTGAGGGCGGCGAAATGGACGCTGTACTGCGTTTCGTCGAGGCTGGACTGGGCGTCGCCATCGTGCCGAGCATGGTGCTGGCCAATCGGCCAGGGCTACGCGGCCTTCCCATCGCCCCGCCAGGATTGAGCCGCACGGTTGCGTTGGCGCATCGGACGGACGTGCCACCGACCAATGCCGCCCGCGCTTTCAGCGACGTCCTGATGGAGTACGTCGCGACTTTGTGATTCAGATTCGTCGCGGAGTCAGATCGTCGAGACGAATCGTGATCGGCGCAGGGAAATCGATGCTGAAAGTGCCAGTTACCTCGTCGGCGGCATAGTAGTGACCGTCGCTGAGCGAATGCGGCAACAGTGAGACGGGATTGTCCAGATCGACCAGCCAGTATGCCTGAATGCCTGCCTCGGCGTACTCGACCGGCTTGACCAGCCGGTCTGTCCGACTTGAACCGGGCGAGATGATCTCGACCGCGCACAGGACGTCGGAGGCGGGGATTCGCGCTGTGCCTTCCTCAATGAGTTCGACCGCGTGATGATCACATCGGGGGCGCGCACTATCGGAGGGAAATTCGCGGCGATGGTCACTTCGATGTCGATGACGGCAGTCAGATCGTCTGGGAGTTGTTCATCGAGCCAATAAGCCAGCCGTTGCGCAGCCCGTTGGTGGGCAGGCAACGGTTTTGGCGTTACGATCAGAACTCCTTCGACGAGCTCATAGTGCCGGGAATTGTCCTCCGGCAGAGCATCCCATTCGTCGAGGGTCAGCAGATGGTCCGGCCATGGTGCCGCGATTCGCATCCTCCTCGTATATCGAGCCTCTTCTGAGTATTTCACGAGGAGGGCGACTCTGGTCAGCCGCCGTACACGGTCGTGTTGGTCGTGATGAACTGTGCGGTTCCGACTTTGACCATGAGCGCGTCCGGCACGGGTCCGCCGGGAGTCGGCTGCATCGCGGGTGACTGCACGCTGAACGTCGCCTGGAACGTCTGACCCTTGACCAGGATCTTCGGGCCGTTCTGGGACTGGATCGTCAGGTTGGACGGCATCAGGGTCAGCGTCAGCATGCCCGTGCCGGGCGTCACGAAAGGCGGTGCCGTGTAAGGCAGAGGACCGCGCAGCGACATCGGCAGCTCATCGCCCTGCAGGCAGACGAACTGGCCGTTGACCTGCACGTTCGTGCTCGAACCCCGGAGCGGGACGGGGGCCTGGATGGCCGGCACGATCACCGGGGGCGGGATGGTGATCTGGATCATGTCCCCGGTTTTGATGACGAAGTCGCTCGGCACGTCAGCAGGCTCCCACGGCCCCGTCCGCGAGCCAATGCACGTTAGGGCTGCTCAAGGTGCACGGAACGCGCTGAGCTCGGGAAACGCCGCCGCGTAGCCGTCGAGCGTCGCCGTGGCGGCAGCCACCGAGTCGACCAGCGGGTGCGTGGCCATCGCGAACAACGCGTCCGCCCGGCTCCCCGTGCGCGCTGCCCGGATCGCGGCCTGTTCACAGCCTTTCACCTGGAGCATCAGGCCGAGGCTGTGCGGGTCGACTGGGCCGGTCGCGATCGGCCGCGGGCCGTTGCCGTCCACGAAACACGGCACCTCGACGACGGAATTGTCCAGCCCGGCAACGACTCCGCGGTTGCGCACGTTGAGGATCAGCTGGTCCGGCCGGTTGCGCGTGATCGAGTTCATCAGCCGCAACGCCACTTGCTCGTAGCCCCCGCCGTCCGTGTCACACGCGGCGCGCTCGGTCATCCCCGCGACCGCCCGGCCTTCCGCGAGGTAGGTGTTCTCCCGCTCGGAACGGGTTGCCAGCCAGGTCCGCAACGCCGCCTGCGGGTTCTCCTCGATCCGCTCGTAGAACGACTTCTGTTGTTCCTTCAGGAACTCGCCCCGGGTCGTCTGCTGGGCATGCATCTGCTCCAGCGTCTCCCGTGCGAAGTAGTAGTAGTGCAGGTACTCGTTCGGCACCGCTCGCAACGTCCGCAACCAGTGCGCGCCAAAGAGTTTGCCTTCCTCGAACGAGGTCAGCGCGGTCTCGTCGCCGAACAGGTCCGGCAGCCGGTCCCGGCCGTTCACCCTGACCCCGCGCAGCCAGCCGAGGTGGTTCAGGCCGACGTAGTCGAACGTCGCGTCCGATTCGGACACACCGAGCGCACCGGCGACGCGGCGGCACAGGCCGACCGGCGAGTCGCAGATCCCGATCACCCGGTCGCCCAGCACCGACGACATCGCCTCCGTGACGATCCCGGCCGGATTGGTGAAGTTGATGACCCACGCGTCCGGCGCGTGCCGTTCCACCTGCCTGGCGATGTCCATCGCCACCGGAACAGTCCGCAGCGCGTAGCAGATCCCGCCCGGCCCGACGGTTTCCTGGCCGATCAGGTTGTGCCGCAACGGCACGCGCTCGTCCAGGCTGCGCCCGCCGAGACCGCCCACCCGGATCGCGGAGAACACCATGTCCGCGCCGGACAGGGCGTCTTCCAGCGACGTCGTCATCCGGATCTTCGGCCGCCACGCGGAGCCCTGGGACTGCTGGTCGAGCACGGCACCGATCGCGGTGAGCCGGTGCGCCAGCACGTCCTGCAGGACGATCTCGTCGACCAGCCGATCCGGGTCGGCCAGCAGGCTCTGGTGCACGAGCGGAACGCGGAACCCGCCACCGCCAAGGATCACCAGCTTCATGCTTCGATCACCTCAACCCCCACGTCCCGCATGGCGCCGAGGCCTGGCCCGGCCGCGCCCGCGTTGGTCACCAGCACGTCGATCTCCTCCGGCCCGCAGATCCGCGCGAGCCCGCCGCCAGGGAACTTGCCCTCGTCGGCCAGCAGGACCACCTGGTCGGCGGCCGCCACCATGGCGCGCTTGAGCGGCACTTCGACCACGGTGTCGTCCATCACCGAGCCGTCGTCACGAACACCCGCCGCGCCAAGGAAAAGACGATCGGCGCGGACCTGGCGCAGCGCGTCCTCGGTCAGAAACCCGACCATGGAACGGTAGTTGCGCCGCACGACCCCGCCGAGCAGGATCAGCTCGACCGCGCTGTCGTCGGCGAGTTCCTCGTACACGGCCAGATTGCTTGTCAGCACAGTGACTCCGCGGCCGTGCAGGTGCGCCGCGAGCCTGTGCGTTGTCGTCCCGATGTCCAGCAGCACGGACTCGCCGTCCTGGACAAGGGTGGCCGCGGCCTTCGCGACCGCGTCCTTGGCACCGCGGTCCTCCCTGGCGACA
The DNA here is from genome assembly GCF_013280595.1 of Kibdelosporangium persicum. Classification (GTDB taxonomy): domain Bacteria; phylum Actinomycetota; class Actinomycetes; order Mycobacteriales; family Pseudonocardiaceae; genus Kibdelosporangium; species Kibdelosporangium persicum. Next base: position 83,378 of record NZ_JAAATY010000019.1, on the reverse strand, counting down.
CGGTCGAACGGACGCTCATGGGACGGCGCGAGCACCGCGCCGCCGTGCACCCGGGTCAGAACTCCCTCACGCTCAAGGCAGATCAGGTCACGACGGATCGTCGCCGCGCTCGTGGCCAGTCGTTCGCACAGCGCGGTGACGGACGCTGACCCATCCTGGGTGAGGCAGCGCAGGATCTCGGCATGTCGGCGCTGGGGGAGCACAACTGAACAATAACAGTCAGATTGCGTCAGACAACTTGTCAATTCTTTGCAGATGGGTGCAGACTCGCGGGATGGCGAAAGGAGGCGCGCGGTGGCGGCCGAGCCGGCGACTGGGGGCCCTGAGCTGGACATACTGCTGTCCGGAACGGTCTTCCTCGACATCATCTTCACCGGCCTGGACCACCTGCCCGAGCCGGGCACGGAGGTCTGGGCGACCGGGCTGGGATCCAGTCCAGGAGGCATCGCCAACCTCGCCGTGGCGCTGAGCCGTCTGCGGTTGCGGACGGGGCTGGCGGCGGCGTTCGGCGAGGACGCGTACGGCGACTTCTGCTGGGACGTGCTGGCCAACCAGGAAGGCGTGGATCTCAGTCATTCCAGGCGGTTCTACGGCTGGCACTCGCCGTTGACCGTGTCGATGGCGATCGACAGGGACCGCAGCATGATCACGCACGGTCACCCGTCGCCGATCAGCGCGGACGAACTGCTCGACCCGCCGCCCGCGACGAAGGCGTGTTTTGTGCACGTCGACATGCACGCCGACCAGTGGGTGAAGAAGTCCAAGGAGAACGGGTCGCTGCTGTTCGCCGACGTGGGCTGGGACCCGACGGAACGCTGGGAACCGTCCATGCTGCGGCAGTTACTCGACGGCTACGACGTGTTCCTGCCCAACAGCGTCGAGGCGATCAGCTACACCAGGTCCGACGACGTCAAGGCGGCCGCGAAGTCGTTGTCCGAGATCGTCCCGGTCGTCGTGGTGACCAGGGGTGGCAACGGCGCCTACGCGATCGACGCCGCCTCCGGTGAAGAGGCCGAGGTCCGTGGCCTGAACGTGGCCGCCCTCGACCCGACCGGCGCGGGCGACGTCTTCGGCGCGGGATTCGTGCTCGGCACGCTCGCCGGGTGGCCGCTGGCCGACCGGGTGCATTTCGCAAACCTTTGCGCGGCACTGTCCGTGCAACATTTCGGCGGCTCGCAGTCCGCGCCGGGCTGGGGTGACATCGCGGAGTGGTGGCGGCTGGTGGGCCGCCGGGACGAGCGCGAGCTGCGTGGCTACACGTTCCTCAACGACCTGTTGCCCAGCCACACCGACACCCAGGTCCGTCGAGCGAGCGCGACCATCGGATTGCGAGGGATCTCGTAGTGAAACTTCCGGTTATCGCGGCCGTCCCGGTGATCGCCGCGGTGGTGCTGGCCGCGTGCGCGCCAGGATCGGACAACAAACCCGCCCAGCAACCCGCCGGCGAGGTCAGGACCGACGTCGCCGCGATGGGCGACGTCACGCTGACCATCTGGGACCAGGAGACACGGCCCGCGCAGGAAGCCCAGATCAAGGAGCTGAACGCGCGGTTCCAGGCCAAGTACCCGAACATCAGGATCAACCGCGTCGGCCGGTCGTTCGACGACCTGCGCAGCACCATCAAACTGGGGCTGACCGCCAACGACGCACCCGACATCGCCCAGGTCAACAACGGCAAGCAGGACATGGGCGCGTTCGTCAAAGCGGGCCTGCTGCGCCCGATGGACTCGTACGCAAGCGCTTACCAATGGACGCAACGCTTCCCGGAGTCCGTCCGCAAGCTCGCCAGCTACCCGGACAGCGGGGACGTGCTCGGCGAGGGCAAGCTCTACGGCGTTCCGCAGACCGGTGAACTGGTCGGGATCTGGTACAACAAGGCCAAACTGACCGAGCTGGGCCTGCAGCCGCCGAAGACCTGGGACGAGTTCGACGCGGCGCTGGCCAGGGCCAAGGCCGCGGGCCAGGTGCCGATCCAGATCGGCAACCTGGAGAAGAGTTCGGGCCCGTATCTGTTCGCCCTGGCCATGCACCGGTTCGGCAACCCGGCGGACGAGACCAGGCTGGCCACCGGGCGGGCGGACGCGAACTGGCTGACCGAACCGAACCGCCAGGCCGCGCGGCAGGTCGCCGACTGGGTCGACAAGGGCTACCTGACGACGGGTTTCGCCGGGCTGAAGAGCGACGACGCGACCGAGAAGTTCGGTGCGGGCGAAGGCGTCTTCCACGTCAACGGCACGTGGAGCCTGGCGACGCTGAAGGAGGCCATGAAGGACAACGCCGGTTTCCTGCTGCCGCCTGGCGGGACCGTGACCGGCGGGACCGGCCTGCCGTGGGCGATCAGCGCCAAGTCCCGCAATCCCGACGCGGCGGCGGCGTATATCGACTTCATCACCACGCAGGACGCGATGAAGACCGTGGCGTCCAGCGGAAACCTGCCCGTGCTCGACGCGGGCCAGCAGCCGGGCGCCGGGCCGGAGCGGGACGTGCTCGACAAGTGGCAGGAGGCATCGACGTCGACGAAGATGGTGCCGTACCTGGACTACGCGACACCCAACGCGTACGAGGTGATCGGTGGCGCGGTCGAGCAGCTGATGGCCAAGCAACTGGACGTGGAGGCGTTCCTCGGCAGGCTCCAGGCAGACCTGGAGTCGAGGCGTGGCGGTCGGTGAACCACGGCGGGTGGGGTATCTCTATGCCCTGCCCGCTCTGCTCGTCTACGTCGCGTTCCTGCTCTTTCCGTTGCTGCACAGCGGATGGCTTTCACTGTTCGCGTGGGACGGTCTGTCGTTGGGGACGTGGGCCGGGCTGTCGAACTACGCCTCGCTGTTCTCCGAGGAGGGAGCGGCGGCCGCGTTCGGGCACGTCGGTGTCCTGATCCTGTTCTTCTCGGTGTTGCCTGTCTGCATAGGACTCGTACTCGCGACGGCACTCCATAGGGTTCGTATACGCGGGTTGCCCTTCTTCAGGACCGTCCTGTTCCTGCCACAGGTGATCGCTATGGTCGTGGTCGCTGTGGCCTGGCAAAGGATCTTCGCGCCGGACGGCGCACTGAATTTTGTCCTTGGCACAGAAGGAAAAGCCTGGCTCGGCGACTCCGCGACGGCGCTGCTGTCGGTCGGAATTGTCGGTACGTGGGTGCAGACTGGGCTCGCGATGGTTTTGTTCCTCGGTGGGATCGGGAAGGTCTCCGCCGACCTGTTCGACGCCGCCCGGCTGGACGGCGCCGGACCGGCGGGGGAGTTCCGTGCGGTGATCCTGCCGGCGTTGCGAGGGGAGATCGGGGTGGCACTGACGCTGACCGTGATCGCCGCCCTGCGCACGTTCGACCTGGTCTACATGATGACCCCGTTGGGCGGCCCAGGCGGCTCGACGACCGTGCCCGCGTACGAGATCTACCAACGTGCCTTCCACACGGGGCAGGTCGGCTCGGCCGCGGCGATCGGCGTGGTGATCACTGTGCTGGCCTTCCTCGTGACGTACGTGATCACGCGGGTGGCCGGGAGGGAACGGGCATGACTGTCTCCCGGTTCGAGCGCGTCGGCACCTATCTCGTCCTCGGCGTCTTCACGATCTTCGCGCTCTATCCCATGCTGTCGATCCTCTTCACCGCGCTGCGGTCCGAGGTGTCGGGGCAGGGCGGGCTGCACTGGGAGAACTTCGGCAAGGCCTGGACCGAGGCCCGGTTCGGCAGCTACCTGTTCTCCAGCCTGATCGTGAGCGTCAGCGTCGTCGCGATCACCGTCGTGCTCTCGATCCTGGCCGCGTACGCCTTCGGCACCATGCACTTCCGCGGCCGGGACGCCTTGTTCTACCTGATGCTGCTCGGACTGACCGTGCCGAGCGAGGCCGTGGTCGTCCCGCTCTACTACGACCTGCGTGACCTCGGGCTGACCGATACGTACGCGTCACTCATCCTTCCGCAGGTCGCGCAGTCCATCGCGTTCGGCGCGTTCTGGATGCGGACGTACTTCCGGTCGACCTCGCGCGGCGTGGTCGAGGCCGCGCGGCTGGACGGCGCCGGGCATTGGCAGACGCTGTGGCGAGTCCTCGTCCCGATGGGCAGGCCCGCGCTGGTCACGCTGATCGTTCTCGTCTTCATGTGGACGTGGAACGAGTTCCTGCTCGCCCGGGTCATGATCACCAGCGAGGCCTTACGCACGGCCCCGTTGGGCCTGCAGTTCTTCTCGGGCCGATCGGACACGAGCGTGCCGCTGCTGGCGGCGGCGTCCGTGCTGGTCGCACTGCCGGTGGTGGTGCTTTACCTGTTCCTGCAACGACATTTCATCCGCGGCATGGTGGATGGCGCGGTCAAAGGCTAGACCACGGGAGGAATCCGTGCGCTGGGCAACCCTGCTCCCTCTAGTTCTCCTTGTCGGTACGGCGGTTCCCGTTCAGGCTGCTGAACGGGACCGGGCGGAACTCGACGTGCTCTTCGTCGGCGCGCACCCCGACGACGAAGCCGGGTCGCTGGCCGCGATCGGCCAGTTCAAGGTGCGGTCGGGCGTGGTCACGGTGACGCGGGGCGAAGGCGGTGGCAACGCCGTGGGCACCGAGGAAGGCCCCGAGCTCGGTCGGCTGCGTGAGGCCGAGGAGAGACGAGCGGTCGGCAAGGCCGGGATCACCGACGTGTTCAACCTGGACAAGGCGGACTTCTACTACACCGTCAGCTCGTCGCTGACCCAGCAGGCCTGGGATCATCAGGACTCGCTCGGCAAGCTGGTCCGGGTGATCCGGCAGACCAGGCCGAAGGTCGTGATCACCATGGACCCGGCGCCCTCGCCGGGCAACCACGGCAACCACCAGTACGCGGCACGGCTGGCGATCGAGGCGTACGAAAAAGCCGCTGACCCGCGGGCATTCCGCGATCAGGGACTGCGGCCATGGGCGGTGTCCCGGCTGTTCACCAGCGGGCTGAAGGGTGAACGGACCCGCGGCCCGAACTGCGTCAGCGCTTTCACACCGACCGAGCCGACCGATCGTGTCTGGGGCGTGTGGGCGGGTGTGCCCGCGTATGGCGGGCAGACGTGGGCGCAGGTCGAGCGCGCCGCGCAGCGCGAGTACGCCAGCCAGGGCTGGGCAGGGTTCCCCGACGTGCCAACGGATCCGGCGCAGATCGGCTGTGACTACTTCACGCAGATCGCCAGCCGGGTGCCGTACCGCGTCGACAACCGCGGGCCGCTGGGCATCCTCGAAGGCGCGGTCGTCCCCGGTGAACTGCCGCTGGGAACGAAGCTCTCGGCGAAGCCCTCGAAGTACGCCGTCACTGCTGGTTCGTCGGTGAAGGTCGAGGTGAACTCGTCGGTTCGCGGGCCCGTCACGCTCATCCCACCGCAGGGGTGGACAGTGCACGGTGACACCGTGACGGTTCCCGCCGACGCCAAGCCGGGCAAGGCGCGGATCGGCGCGCGGGTCACCAGCGGCGGCAAGTCGGGTTTCACCGAAGCGCTGGTCGAGGTCGTGCCCGCGTTGACCGCCACCCAACAGCCGTTGCCACAAGTCGCGCAGTACCAGCAATGGGCGCGTGAAATCGGCCACCCCGAGTTGGCCAATGCCGTCGCACCGGTGCTGACGCTGCCGTCCGGTGGCAGTCGCGATATCGACATCACGATTCACAACCAGGGTGACTCGGCACGTGACGGTGCGGTCTCGTTGACGCTGCCCGCCGGGTTCGAGTCGGGTCCCGAGCAGCGTTTCCCGAGCATCGCGCCTGGTGGGAGCACTGTCGTGCGGTTCTCCGTGCGCAACACCGATCCCCTGCTGCGGACCGGTATGCAGGGCGGGGACTACAGCTACACCATCAACGTGCCCGGCGCGACCGCGCAGGCGGCGCTCGAACTGGTGCCCGCGACCACCGTTCCGCAGGCTGGTGGTTCTCCTGTGGTGGACGGGGTTTCCGGGGCAGGCGAGTACCCAGGGCCCGAATTGGACATCTCGTCGCGGTGGGAGGGTGACGACTGCACCTCCGCCGCGGACTGCTCGGCGACCGCGCGAGTGTCCTGGCGGGACGACACAGTGTTCGCCCTTGTCACGGTGACCGACGATGTCCTCGGCACCCGGTTGGCCACGGCGGACTGCAAGCGTCACTGGCGCACGGACTCGGTCGAACTGACCGTCGATCCGCGTGGACGCTCGGAGAACACGTCCACCACGTACAAACTCGCCGTGCTGCCCGCGACGGCGGAAGGACCGCCGTGTGCACTGCGGGACGCGGACAACAAGCAGGGCGGCGCGCCCGGCGTGCGTGTGGCGTCAAAAATCACCGAAACGGGTTACGTTGTCGAGTTCGCTGTCCCTCTTTCGGAGGTACCCGGCGCGGTCGACCCGGCCGGCGCCGGACTGAACATCCTGGTGTACGACTCGGATACACAGGACCGAACAGGGCAAACGCGGATCGGGTGGTCCACTTGGGGCGGTGTGCAGGGCGACCCGTACCGATGGGGCCGTGCCAAGCTCGACGGTTACACACCGCCACCGGACCGGCCGATCGATCCGCCCACACCGGTGCTCCCGCTGGAAGCCTTGGCATCCGTGGATTCCCCGCAGTCCCTCGCCCAGTCCATCCGGCTCGGGCTCCCGCCGGGCGCCGCACCCGCGGCCAGGCCGATCCGGATCGTCCACGGATTCCTGCTGACCAGCGAAAAAGGCACGGCCTACGTGTTCGCGAACGGACAGCGTCACGTGCTCAAGGTGTCGCCAGGACTGACAAAGCTTCCGCAGGGCAACCTTTTGGTGGGGTTCGTCACCGAGAAGGGAGCGACGGCGGCCGCTGAATCACGCTAAGGGCGGTACTGTTCCGGGCCGTCCTACGCCACCGTGGAAGTTTGGTCTGCCAGTCGCGAAAGGTGCTCGATGATGGCTTTATCCAGCCAGCGGATGCACTACTGCGGCAAGTGTGTGTCCGGCGAGCACGCCCTCGGCGTCGACAACTGGGAGACGAAGTTCTGCCGGCTACAGCGCGAACTGTGCCAATGCGACTGCGACTGCCCGTACTACCGTGTACTGATCGAGGAACCTCGCTGCCACCGGCGCCGCACGCCGCGCCGGTGGCACACGGCAGACAGGCACTCCCGCGCCTGGACCCGCCGCCACATCCACGAGCTCTTCGGCCCACCCATCCTCGACCCGCAGGAGTACATCGACGGCAAACCGTCCACATAGGCAGCTTCACTCCTCCGCAAGCCGCCGCCGTCGCTCTCCCCACTCAAACCCAGCCCACTCCCGGGGCATGGCGGCGAGACATTCACGCGCCGCAGTACGAGCCCCGCTCAAGTCTCCGAGCGCCCGAAGCGCAAATCCGCGGTTCCCCAAGAAGAACGACGGCGTGTACCAGTAGCCCCACGACGGCAACTCGTCCTCTGGCGGGAGTCGATCTATCAGCGCGTCAGCCTGGGACAGCAACGCCAGGGCATTTTGCCCCGCCAATGCCCCCGCATCTGCCCCTGAGCCGCATGGCCAGGCGACCGGGTGACCGGCCGTCCACTCAGGACCGGCCCCGTGTCCTCCGTTCCGGCACCCTGAAACGCACTTTCCGGCACCCTGAAACGCACTTTCCGGCACCCTGAAACGCACTTTCCGACACCCTGAAACGCACTTTCCGGCACCATGAGCTCGCCGCGCCCATGCACCACGCCACCCCTGATCGGGCCGTGCTGTCCGCCGATCGGCTCGTGTGGACGGTAGGGGTTCTCCGCCGACCCGCGAAGGTCATACCCTTCGGCTATGACTCCGGATCTGGCGTCGTTGCGCCTGTTGGTGCTGGTCGGGGAGATGGGCAGCATCGGCAGGGCGGCGGCCAAACTGGGCATCGCGCAGCCCTCGGCGAGCAAGCGGCTGGCCAGCCTCGAGCGGAAGTTCGGGCTCGCGCTGGTCGACCGGACCCGGCGGGGTTCGGCGCTGACGCCGGACGGGCGAGTGGTCACCGACTGGGCCAGGCGTGTCCTCGACGAACTGAACGTCCTGGTCACCGGCGCTGAGGCGTTGCGATCCAGGCGCGCCGCCGAGCTGCGGGTGGCGGCGAGCCTGACGGTCGCGGAGCACCTCGCGCCCGGTTGGATCGGTGAGCTGCGCAGGGCCAGGAAAGACCTGTATGTCGGGCTTGTCGTGACCAACTCCAGCCTGGTGTGCGATCTCGTCCGCGGTGGTGAGGTGGACCTCGGGTTCGTCGAATCGCCGACCGTGCCCGCCGAGCTGTCCGCACGACGTGTGGCGTCGGACCGCCTGGCCGTCGTCGTGCCGCCGAACCATCCCTGGGCACGGCGCCGTAAACCCCTCAGCGCGGCGGACCTGACGGAGACGCCGTTGGTCGTACGCGAGCGCGGCTCGGGAACGCGGGAAACCTTGGAAAGGGCGCTCAAACGCGCCAAGGTAGGCGATCTCCATCCAGTGGCGGAGCTCGGATCGACAACCGCGGTACGCAGCGCGGTCGTCGACGGTGCCGGGCCCGCGGTGCTCAGCGTGCTCGCGGTCGACGCCGACCTCTCCGAAGGACGGCTCGTCGAGGTCACCGTGGACGGCCTCGACTTGCGCAGGCAACTTCGCGCCGTGTGGCCTGGTGGACGCCGCCTGCTCGGCTCGGCCGCCGAACTGCTCGCGGTCGCGCTGCGCGCATCGAGTGGTTGATTCCCCGGGTGGGCGCGGATGAGGACAGATAGGTTGTCGTGAGTGAAGTGGTTCCGCCGACGTCCCGAGCCCGAGCCCGTCCGTGACCCCGCCGCCGCGGCGGCGCAGTTCTGGCGCGGCTGGGCCGAACTCCTGCCGACCGTCAGCGCGGCGTTGGGCGACCGCGAGCCGAACCGGGTCGAGAACGACCTGTGTGAGCTCGTCGCCGTCGTGCACCCTCAGCTGCACTTTTCGCTCGAACGCGGCCAGCGCGCCATCTACGCCCTGGTGATCTCCGGCCAGGAGGACCCCGAGCTGCGGCCGTTCACCGACGCCTGGAAAGCCGCCGCGCCGCCTGAGGACGCCATCTGGGAGTACCACGACTCGGTTCCGCCTGTGCCCGACCCGACGGAGGTCACGGTCAACCTGGGGACCCACCGCATCCCCCTCGCCGACGTCCGGGTCGCGGTCCAGGTGGACGAGGCCGAGGGCGTCGTCGACGTCGCCGTGCACCACCCGAAGTTCGTCGAGCTTGAGCCGGCCGCTCGCGAGGCGCTGACTTATCTCCCGCTCGACGCCACTCTCGGTGAACGGCTCGCCGGCGAACGTCTCCGTCGCGTGGAGACCGCCGAAGCCGAACCACAGGGCTCGATGGGGCTGCTGGAGCTGCGCGAAATTGTCAGAGGGCTGGGCTAGTCTCCGGGACGTGACCAGCACCGATGAAGCAGAAGGCCTCGAAGACGTACCGGGCGATGTCCGCACGCGCCACGCGGAGCTAGCCGAGGAGATCCGCGGCCACCAGTTCCGCTACTACGTGCTGGATTCGCCCACGGTCAGCGACGCGGAGTTCGACAAACTGCTGCGCGAGCTGGCGGCGCTCGAGGAGCGGCACCCCGCGCTCGCCACTCCCGACTCGCCCACGCAGCAGGTCGGCGGCACGTTCTCGACCGAGTTCACCGCGGTCGACCACCTCGAACGCATGCTCAGCCTGGACAACGCGTTCAACGCCGACGAGATGAACTCGTGGTTCGACCGGGTCGCCAAGGAGGTCGGCGACGCCGCGCACTACCTCTGCGAGCTGAAGATCGACGGCCTGGCGATCAACCTGCTCTACCGGGACGGTCGCCTGGTCCGCGGTCTGACCAGGGGTGATGGGCGCACGGGTGAGGACGTCACGTTGAACGTCCGCACGCTCAGGGACGTGCCGGAGACGCTGACCGGCACCGACGAGTACCCGGTGCCCAAGCTGGTCGAGGTCCGTGGCGAGGTGTTCTTCCGGGTCGAGGACTTCCTCGAACTGAACGCCAAGCAGGCCGAGGCCGGCAAACAGGTGTACGCCAACCCGCGCAACACCGCGGCGGGCTCCTTGCGGCAGAAGGACCCGAGCATCACCGCGAGCCGCAAGCTCCGGCTGATCTGCCACGGCCTGGGCAAACGCGAGGGCTTCGAGCTGGACCGCCAGTCGCACTCGTACGAGGCCCTGCGGGCGTGGGGCCTGCCGGTCTCGACGCACACCAAGGTGCTGTCCACGCACCAGGAAGTCAACGACTTCATCAAGTACTGGGAGGAGCACCGGCACGACGCCGAGCACGAGATCGACGGCATCGTGATCAAGGTGGACGAGGTGCCCCTCCAGCGGCGCCTCGGCACCACGTCACGCGCGCCACGCTGGGCGATCGCGTTCAAGTACCCGCCGGAAGAGGTCACCACCAAGCTGCTCGACATCCGGGTCAACGTCGGCCGCACCGGCCGGGTCACGCCGTACGCGGTCGTCGAGCCCGTGTCGGTCGCCGGGTCGACGGTCGCCCGCGCGACGCTGCACAACGCCAGCGAGGTCAAGCGCAAGGGCGTGCTGATCGGCGACCGAATCGTGCTGCACAAGGCCGGTGACGTGATCCCGCAGATCCTCGGCCCGGTCATCGACGCGCGGACAGGCGACGAGCACGAGTTCGTCATGCCGGTGTCGTGCCCAGAGTGCGGCACCCTGCTGCGTCCCGAGAAGGAAGCGGACGTCGACATCCGCTGCCCCAACGCCCAGTACTGCCCTGGTCAGCTGCGCGAACGGCTGGACTACATCGGCAGCCGCAACGCGCTGGACATCGAGGTGCTCGGCTACGAAAGCGCCACCGCGTTGGTCAACTCGGCCGTCTACGACAACGAGGCGGACCTGTTCGACCTGGACGAGGAGAAGCTCAAGCAAGTCGAGCTGTTCCGCACGATCTCCGGCGAGCTGTCCGCTAACGGCGTCAAGCTGGCCCAGAACCTCCGTGAGGCCAAGGAGCGTCCGCTGTGGCGGGTCCTGGTCGCGTTGTCGATCCGGCACGTCGGCCCGACCGCGGCCAGGGCGCTGGCGGTGGAGTTCGGCTCGCTCGACCGGATCTTCTCGGCCACCGACGAGGAGCTGGCCGCCGCGGAGGGCGTCGGGCCGACGATCGCCACCGCGTTGCGGGACTGGTGGGCCGTCGACTGGCACCGGGACGTCGTCGAACGCTGGCGTCAGGCCGGCGTGAAGATGGCGGACGAGCGGGACGAGTCCGTCCCGCGTAACCTCCAGGGCCTGTCCATTGTGGTCACCGGAACGCTGCCGACGCTGTCACGCGACGAGGCCAAGGAGGCCATCATCGCGCGCGGCGGCAAGGCCGTCGGCTCGGTCTCCAAGAAGACGTCCTTCGTGGTCGTCGGTGACTCACCGGGCTCCAAGTACGACAAGGCCGTCCAGCTCAAGGTGCCGGTCCTCGACGAGGACGGCTTCCGGGTCCTGCTCGACCAGGGGCCGGAAGCCGCCACCGAGATCGCCACGATCGGCGCGGAGGAAGCCTAGGTCGCCAGGAAGTGGAAGCAGCCCGCTGAGCCGCTCCGGACGTGGACGTACGCCACGTCCGGCTGGCTCAGCACGTTCGCCAAGGCAGCCAGGTGATCGTCCTCGGGGCCGAGGAACGTGATGTGGTCGTAGGCCCGTGCCCCGCTGTGGTCGAACGGGTTCAGGATCGCCTTGTTGTGCCGGAACAGCGCCGGGTACTCGCCCGTGTCCGGGTACCCGGCGCAGGCCTCGTGGTGCACGAACACCGGCCCGGCCTCCATCCACGGGCTCGGCTCGTCCCAAGGCGTGTAACAGATCAGGGCGATGTCCTCGTCCACTGAGGCCTTGCGCAGGCAGCACCGCAGCGGCTCCCAGCCCTCCGCGACCCGCGGCTGCCACTTGTTGCCGAACTCGTCCTCGCCCGCCTCACGCATCGCGGCCAGGCGCTCGGCCGGGATCGCCGTGTACCGAATCTCCATGTCCCGAAGGGTGCTCAGGAACCGGCATCGGCGCTGGCGGTTTCCGGCCCTCGCATCCTTGCCCTGCGCGCGAGGACGGCGATCGACGCCAGCGCGATGATCGCCAGCACGATGATGTACGCCGACACCGACATCGACGTGCCGGTCGACTCCAGCAGCAGCACCATGACGAACGGCGCCAGGCCGCCGCCGAGGACCGCGCTGATCTGGTAGCCGAGGGAGGCGCCGGTGTAGCGCATCTCGGGGGTGAAGAGCTCGGCGAACAGCGCGGCTTGCGGGCCGTACATGATGCTGAGGAACGTGCTGGCCACGAGCGCGGCGACGACGATCCAGAAGTAGTTCGCGGTGTCGATCAGCAGGAACATCGGCACCGCCCACACCATGATCCCGGCCGCGCCGAACGCGTAGATCCTGATCCGCGGAATCCGGTCGGACAGCTTGGCGGACAACGGAATCACCACGAACTGGGTCAGGCTGACAAGGATCGTGATGGTCAGAACGGGCCCGCGGGGCAGCCCCAGATGCCGGGTGGCGTAGTCGAGCACGCCGGTGAGCAGGATGTAGAACGTCGCCGTGTTGACCGCGAACGACCCGCCGGCGAGCAACACCGTGCCGAGGTGGTTGCGCAGCACCACGGCCAGCGGTGAGCCGCGTTTCTCCTCGGACGCCAGCTTTGCCTCTGCCGCACGGAATTCCGGCGTCTCCTCCACGCGAGCGTGGATGTACCACGCCAGGGCGAGCACCAGAATGCCGACCAGGAAAGGAATCCGCCAGCCCCACGAAGTGAAGCCCGCGCCGGTGACCTGAACCGCGAGCAGGAACACGGTATTGGCCAGCACGACGCCGATCGGCACGCCGAGCTGGACAAAACTGCTGTACAGGCCGCGTTTCCCGGCAGGCGCGTACTCCGCCGCCAGCAACATCGCACCGCCCCACTGGGCGCCGACCGCGAGGCCCTGCAGCACCCGCAGCACCACCAGCAGGACGGGCGCGGCGATCCCGATCGACTGGTACGTCGGCAGCAGCCCGATCGCCGTCGTCGCCAGGCTCATGATCACCAACGCGGCGACCAGCATCGGCTTACGGCCCCGCTTGTCGCCCAGGTGACCTGCGATGATGCCGCCGATCGGCCGTGCGGCGAACCCGACCGCGAACGTCGCGAACGACGCCAGCACGCCGGCGACCGGATCGTCGGCCGGGTAGAACTGGCGGCCGAACACCAGCGCGGCCGCCACACCGAAGATGAAGTAGTCGTACCACTCGACCGCCGCTGCCAGACCCGCCGCGGTCGCGATCCGCCGCCGATGCCGGACGTCGCTGTCCATGAGCCTCAACTCCGTTGCGACGAAGGGGCTTTGCACGTCTGACGTTAGCGACCGCTTAGTATGGCGTCAACGGAGCTCTTCCAGCTTGCGTTGCAGCTTGTTCATCCCGCCGAGCCAGCGGTCGGTCTGGGTCGCCCGGGCCGCGTAGTACCCGGCGACCTCCGGATGCGGCAGGATCAGGAACGAGTCGCCGCGCAGGGCCTCCACCACCGTGTCGGCGACCTGCTCGGCCGTGATCGCGCTTTCGTCCATCAGGAACTTGCCGCGTGGTCCCGTGTTCTCCAGCATCTGGGTACGGACCCCTTGCGGGCAAATGGCTTGCACGCCGATCCCGCGGTGCTTGTACGTCGCGAGCAACCACTCGGCGAACGCCAGCGCGCCGTGCTTCGTGACCGAATAGGACGCTGAGCCGAGGCTGGTCAGCAGTCCGGCCGCCGACACGGTCGCCAGGAAGTGCCCGCGGCCGCGCTCGAGCCAGTCCGGCAACAGCGCGCGGGCCGCGCGGACGTGCGACATCACGTTCACGTCCCAGGTCCGCGCCCAGTCCTCCTCGGTCGCGTCCGGGCCGCCCATCGGCGCGATTCCGGCATTGGCGCAGTACATGTCGATCTCGCCGAGCACCGAACGGGCTTCCGCGACCAGCCGCGAGACGCCTTCTTCACTGGCCGCGTCACCGACGACCGCGTGCGCCCCCAGTTCGGCGGCGACAGACTCGACCGAGCTGTCCACATCGGCCACGACCAGCCGGGCGCCCGAGGACTTGAACTTCCGTGCCAACGCGGCGCCGATGCCGCGTCCGGCGCCGGTGATGACGACGCCGGAGTCCTTCAGTTCGAAGCTCACAGGCCACCGCCGAGGGACACGCCGCCGTCGAGCACGATCGTCTGGCCGGTGATCCAGCCGGCCTCCTCGGACAGCAGGAACGCCACCGCGCCGGCGACGTCGGCCGGGACACCGAGCCGCTTCAGCGGGTAGGCCTGGGAGATGGCCTCTTCGTTGTCCTGGATCAGCGCACCGGCGAACTTCGTCTTCACGATCGCGGGCGCCACCGCGTTCACCCGGATGCCCGGGCCCAGGTCGACGGCCAGTTCCATGGTCAGCCTGATCAGTGCCGCCTTGCTGACGCCGTACAAACCGATGCCGGGCGACGCGCGCAGCCCGGCGATCGAGGCCACGTTCACGATCGAGCCGCCGTGCTCACCCATCCACGCGTCGCGGGCCTTGCGGGTCCACGACAGCGGCGCGAGCACGTTCACCGCCAGGATCTTGGCGGCCGCGCCCGGGTCGATGTCCACCGTCGGGCCGAACACCGGGTTGATGCCGGTGTTGTTGACCAGCATGTCGACCCGGCCGAACGCCTCCATCGTGCGGGCGATCGCCTCGTCCTGGTGGTCGGTGTCGTCGGCCTTGCCAGGCACGAAGATCGCCCGGTCCGGGCCGCCGAGCCCGGCGGCGGCCTCTTCGAGCGCCTCCGGCTTGCGCGCGGTGATGCACACCTTCGCGCCGCGCTCGGTCAGCTCCTTCGCGATGCCGAGGCCGATGCCGCGGCTGGCGCCGGTGATGATCGCCACCCGGTCCTTGAACGACGTCACAACGGCCGTCCTTTCCTAAGCACGCGCTTAGCGTGCGGCTAGTGTTCCTGGTATGTCGATGTCACTACCCGCCGACCTGTGGCCGGAGGTCAGGCCGGAGGCGGCCAGGCGGCTGATGTCCGCCGCGGTCGAGTCGTTCGCCGCCGTCGGCTTCCACGCCACCACGACCAGGGACATCGCCACCGCGGCGGGCATGAGCCCCGCGGCGCTGTACGTGCACTTCCCGTCCAAGGTCGCGCTGTTGTACGAGATCAGCCGTGGTGGCCACGAACAGACGCTCGCCATGGTGCAGGACGTGATCGGCCAGGCCGGCTCGCCGGTCGACCGGATGCGCGCGCTGGTCGGGAGGTTCGTCGAGTGGCACGCCAAGCGCCACGTCGTGGCCCGTGTCGTGCAGTACGAACTGCGTTCCCTCCCGGAGGAGGAATACGCCGTCGTCGCGGCCCTGCGCCGCCGGATCGAGCAGGCCGTCCAGGGCCTGATCGCGGAAGGTGTCCGGGACGGTTCCTTCACGGTCCCGGACGAGAAGCTCGCCGCGCGCGCCGTGCTCTCGCTGGGCATCGACGTGGCGCGGTGGTACAGCGAGCGCGCGCGCAAGACGCCGAAGGCGCTGGGGCGCGAGTACGCCACCCTCGTGCTGCGCATGCTCGGCTCCTCTGCCCACTAGGCAATTCCCGTTGTCCAGTAGGCATACCTACCAGTCGGTACCCGAGTCTGCATACTAAGCGGTTGCTCACCTCACAGCGCGCCGGCGTCAGGCGGGGTAGGGCGGGAACCGCGGCGGACGCCGTTCCAGCCAGCTCAGCACGCCCTCCTTCGATTCCGGGTGCCGGAACGACTCGTTCATCAGCTCCGCCGCGCGGTCACCCGACTCGGCCAGCGGGATCGCCGCCTCGTCGAGGATCTGCCGTTTCATCACGGCCATCGACCTCGGCGCGCTGTATGTCGCCAGCTCGGTCGCGTACGCCAGCGCGGCGCCCAGCAACTCCTCGGCCGGGTGGACCTCCTGGACCAGGCCGTACGCCAGAGCGTCCTCGGCGGTGAACGTCCGCCCGGAAAGCAGCAGGTCCATGGCCCGGCCACGGCCGACGAGGGCGGGCAGGAGCTGCGCGATGCCGTACTCCGCGATCAGGCCGCGCCGCGCGAACGCGGTGGTGAACTTCGCGCCCGCCGCCGCGAACCGGATGTCGGCGGTGCACGCGATGACGAAGCCGAGACCCGCGCAGCCGCCGTTGACGGCCGCGATCACGGGCTTGCCGACGAACGCCGCCGACTGGACGTGCTCGACCTGGAAGTCGATCCCGCCCGCGGGGATCTCACCGGCGAGGACGTCGAGGTCGGCGCCGGGACAGAAGGCCTTGCCCGCGCCGGTGACGACGATGGCGCGCACCCCCGTGTCGGCCTCCAGGGCACGCAGGACCTCGCCGTACCGCCGTTCCATGGCCAGGTTCATCGCGTTGTTGCGGTCCGGCCGGTCGAAAGTCACGGTCGCCACGCCCTCGGCCACCGAGTAGCGCACGCCGTCCTCGAGTGTCATGCCGACATGCTAAGCGGTTGCTTAGATCACGTCGAGGTTTGCCGATCACATACCGAGCGGTATGGTTGCCGTGTCTGGGAATACGGAGGTAGCCGACGATGGCACGCAGGCCGGCCAACACCGCGTCCGGAGTGGACGACCGGTTGCTCGCCGAGGCCACCAGGCTGTTCGCCAAGCAGGGGTTCGACCGCACCTCGGTCCAGGAGATCGTCGAGGCCGCTGGCGTCACCAAGGGCGCGATGTACCACTACTTCGGCTCCAAGGACGACCTGCTGCACGAGATCTACGCCCGGGTGCTGCGCGACCAGACCGACCGGCTGGAGAAGTTCGCGGCCAGCGAAGCGCCCGCGCCGGACCGGGTCCGGGCCGCGGCCGCCGACGTCGTGGTCACCACCATCGAGAACCTGGACGACTTCCGGATCTTCACCCAGTCCATGCACCAGCTCAGCCCGGCCAAGCAGCGGTCCGTGCGGGCCGAACGGCGCAAGTACCACGAGCGGTTCCGGTCGTTGGTCGAGGAAGGCCAGCGCGACGGCGACTTCCGCACCGACGTGCCCGCCGACCTGGTGGTGGACTACTTCTTCGGGTCCGTGCACCACCTCGGTGTGTGGTACCGCCGCAACGGGCGTCTCTCGCCGTCGCAAATCGCCGATCACTATGCCGATCTGCTGTTGACATCACTGAAGGAGAGCCAATGACCAAGGTCGCGATCGTCACCGGCGCCGCCCGCGGCATCGGGGCGGCCGTCGCACGCAGGCTGGCGTCCGACGGGTTCGCCGTCGCGCTGCTGGACCTGGACGAGGCCGGTGTGCAGGAGGGCGCCGCCGCGATCACGGCCGACGGCGGCAAGGCGATCGGGCTGAGCGTCGACGTGAGCGACACCGAGCAGGTCGAGGCCACGGTCGCGAAGATCGCCGACGAGCTCGGCCCGCCGGTCGTCCTGGTGAACAACGCCGGGATCACCCGGGACAACCTGCTGTTCAAGATGACCGACGCGGACTGGGACTCGGTGATCGGCGTGCACCTGCGCGGCTCGTTCCTGATGAGCCGCGCGGCGCAGAAGTACATGACCGAGCAGAAGTGGGGCCGGATCGTCAACCTGTCCAGCACGTCCGCGCTGGGCAACCGCGGCCAGGCCAACTACTCCGCCGCCAAGGCGGGCCTGCAGGGCTTCACCAAGACGCTGGCGATCGAGCTCGGCAAGTTCGGCGTCACGGTCAACGCCATCGCGCCCGGCTTCATCGCGACGGACATGACCGCCGCGACCGCCGAGCGGCTGGGCGTGTCCTTCGAGGACTTCAAGGCCGGTGCCGCGCAGGCGATCCCGGTGCGCCGGGTCGGCGAGCCGGAGGACATCGCACACCTGGTGTCGTTCTTCGTCAGCGAGGGCGCCGGGTTCATCTCCGGCCAGGTCGTGTACGCGGCCGGCGGGCCGACGGACTGAAAGGACAACGCCGATGCGGGTTTTCAAGGACGTCGACGAGCTGGCCGCGGCCAAGGGCGAGGTGCTCGGCACCGGTGAGTGGCGGGAGATCACCCAGGAGGCGGTGAACCTGTTCGCCGACGCGACCGGTGACCACCAGTGGATCCACGTGGACGTGGAGAAGGCGAAGGCCGGGCCGTTCGGCGGCCCGATCGCGCACGGGTACCTGACGCTGTCGCTGGTCCCGGTGCTGGTCAAGGACATCTACAAGATCGAGAACGTCACCATGGTGGTGAACTACGGCTCGAACAAGGTCCGGTTCCCGTCGCCGGTCCGGGTCGGCTCGCGGGTCCGGGCCACGTCGGAGCTGGTCGACATCACCGACGTGCCGGGCGGCATGCAGGCCGTCACCAAGGTCACCGTGGAGATCGAGGGCGGCGACAAGCCGGCCTGTGTGGCCGAGATCGTCAGCAGGATCGTCCGATGAGCCTGCCGGGGCTGGACCTTGACAAGCTGCGGGGCAAGCTCGGCGACGGGCCGCTGTCGGCCGAGCTGATCGAGGGCGGCCGGTCGAACCTGACCTATGTGGTCACCGACGGCACGCGGAAATGGGTCGTGCGCAGGCCACCGCTCGGGCACGTGCTGCCCACCGCGCATGACATGAAGCGCGAGTACCGCGTGATCACGGCGTTGAAGGACACCGCGGTGCCGGTGCCGGGCACGCTGTTGCTCTGCGAGGACACCGAAGTGCTCGGCGCGCCGTTCTACGTCATGGAGTTCATGCCCGGGACCCCGTACCGCAGCCGGGACGAGCTCGGCAAGCTCGGCCCGGAACGGACCAGGGCGATCGCGTTCTCGTTGATCGACACGCTGGCCGACCTGCACGCCGTCGACCCGGCCTCGGTCGGCTTGGCGGACTTCGGCAGGCCGGAGGGCTATCTGGAGCGCCAGTTGCGGCGCTGGGGCAAGCAACTGGACGCCTCCCGCAGCCGTGACCTGCCGGGCATCGACCGGTTGCAGTCCCGGCTGGCCGAGCGGTTGCCGTCGTCCACCGAGGCGACGATCCTGCACGGCGACTACCGGCTGGACAACACGCTGGTGCTGGACGACAGGATCACCGCGGTGCTCGACTGGGAGATGTCCACGCTGGGCGACCCGCTGGCGGACCTCGGCCTGACGGTCGCGTACGCCACCCGCGAGGCGCCGGACGACTCGGTGATCGCCAACGTCAGCGGCGCGCCGGGCTACCCGGGCACCGACGAGGTGGTCGACCACTACGCCCGGCGCACCGGCCGCGATGTGTCCAACTTGGACTGGTACATCGCGTTCTCGTTCTTCAAGCTCGCGGTGATCACCGAGGGCATCTACTACCGGTTCAGCCAGGGCAAGACCGTGGGCCACGGCTTCGACCGGGTCGGCGCGCTCGTCGAACCGGTCGTCGCGCAGGGCAACGCCACCCTCAAGGAGAACTGATGGACTTCGGCTACGACGCCCGCACCGAGGAACTCCGGCAGCGGCTGCTGGCCTTCATGGACGAGTTCGTGTACCCGGCGGAGGCGGTCTTCGAGGAGCAGGTGTCCTCGTCGGACGACCCGTGGAGCCCGCCGCCGGTGGTCGAGGACCTGAAGCGGGAGGCGCGCGAGCGCGGCCTGTGGAACTTCTTCCTGCCCGGTGAGCACGGCGCGGGCCTGACGAACCTGCAGTACGCGCCGCTCGCGGAGATCACCGGCCGCAGCCCGCACCTGGCACCGGCCGCGCTGAACTGCGCGGCGCCGGACACCGGCAACATGGAAGTGCTCGCGATGTTCGGCACCGAGCAGCAGCGCAAGCAGTGGCTGCACCCGTTGCTGGAGGGCGAGATCCGTTCGGCGTTCGCGATGACCGAGCCGGACGTGGCGTCCTCCGACGCCCGCAACATCGCCACCCGCATCACCCGGGACGGCGGCGACTACGTGATCAACGGCCGCAAGTGGTTCATCTCGGGCGCGATGAACCCGCGCTGCCAGATCTTCATCGTGATGGGCAAGACCGATCCCGACGGCGAACCCCATCGCCAGCAGAGCATGATCCTCGTGCCACGGGACACGCCCGGCATGACGATCAAGCGCGGCATGCACGTCTTCGGTTACACCGACGGCGATCACGGCGGTCACGCCGAGATCGAGTTCGACGACGTGCGCGTGCCGGCGGAGAACCTGATCGGCGAGGAGGGCGGCGGCTTCGCGATCGCCCAGGCCCGCCTCGGCCCCGGCCGGATCCACCACTGCATGCGCCTGATCGGCATGGCCGAACGCGCGATCGAGCTGATGTGCAAGCGAACCGTGTCCCGCACGGCATTCGGCAAACCCATCGCACAGCAAGGCGTCGTGCAGGACTGGATCGCGGAGGCACGGGTCCGCGTGGAGCAGTTGCGGCTTCTCGTCCTGAAGACGGCGTGGCTGATGGACACCGTCGGCAACCAGGGCGCGCACACCGAAATCCAGTCGATCAAGATCGCCACGCCGATCCAGGTGGAATGGATCCTCGACAAGGCGATCCAAGCCCACGGAGCGGGCGGCGTCAGCCAGGACACGCCCCTGGCGTCGCTGTGGGCACACGCCCGGACCCTGCGACTGGCCGACGGACCGGACGAGGTGCACAAGCGCTCACTGGCCCGGCGGGAACTGGCGAAGTACACCCGCTGACGTAACCGCGAGGCTGTTGGGCGCAAGCCCAGCAGCCTCGCGTCAGCGCCTCTTTCGTCCTGCGCGCGGGCACGAGAACGTCACCGTCATTTCGTGACCGGTTAGCCTGCACGCGTGGGGCGTGTCGGGACATGGCTTGGTGCAGCGGCGGCAGTGGGTGTGACGCTGTGGCTGCTCGTCGCCCACGGCAGTGCCAACGTCGACAGGGTGCTGTCCACGGACATGGGCTGGCACGCGGACTTCGACACATTCCACCGCTCCGCGGTAGCCCTGCTGCACGGTGACTCGATCTACGACACCGGCGCCAAGCTACCCAACCTCAATCCGCCGTTCTGGACGGTTCTCCTGGCGCCGTTCGGGTTCCTCGGGCCGCTGACCGCGTATCGGCTGTTCGGCGTGCTCACCGCGGCGTTCATCGTGTCCGCCGGTCTGCTTGTGGCCCGTGAGCTGCCCGTCTCGCGCCGGGCGAAGTGGCTGCTCTCCGCCGCTTTTGTGCTTTCGTCGCCGCTGATGGGCACGGTCGCGCTCGGTCAGGTTTACGGCCTGCTCGTGCTGGGTCTCGCGGTGGCGTGGGTCGGGGGGAAACGGGACAGGCTGGTGCTCGCGGGTGTTGCTCTCGGCCTGGTCGTCGCGATCAAGCCGACGCTGGCGCCGATCCTGCTTCTGCCCGTCGTGCGACGTCAACGGCACACGATGCTGGCCGCGGCCGCCGCCGTGGCGGCAGCGACGATCGCCGGCCTGGCCGCGGGCCCGGAGAACACGGTGCGCTGGCTGCAAGTGCTCAGGATCGAACAGCTCAGCACGTTCGGCGACAACGCGTCCCTGCCCAGCCTCGTCGCCAGGTTCGGCGGGCCCGCGTGGCTCGGGTTCGTCGTGGCCGGCGCCTTGCTGATCTACACACTCCGGAAGGTCCGGCACGATCCGGACATCGCGCTGTGGGCCGTGACCGCCGCGACACTGCTGCTGTCACCGGTGGCCTGGCACAACTACCTGGTGTTGTGTTTCCCCGGCGTGTACGTGGTGTTGCGGCGCCGCCGGTCCGCTACGACCGCGTTGATGGTGACGCTGCCCTTGATCGGCGTGGAGTGGGGATTGCACCTCTGGCACGGCGACTCGCTGGTCGACAAGGCCGGCCAGTCGCTGTACTGCTTCGTGCTGCTGACGTACTGGTACGCGCTAGCCGTCCAGCACGACCGCGATGATCCCGGCCAGGTGGGCCAGGCGCGCGACCTCGGCGGCGCGGAACATCGGCCCGCCAGGGCGGCCGACCAGTAGCACCCGGTCCGGCTTGCCCAACGGCGTCGCGGCGAGCTCGGTGCCCAGTTCCCGCCAGGTCTCCGGGACCCACGGCTCCTCGCCGTCCAGCACGGTCGCCTTGGCCAGCGGCATGAACGGCAGCTCGATGGTGAGGATCTCGGGCGCCGCCGGGCTGGCCGCCAACGGCTGCGTGCCGCTCGCGTCGTGCTGGATCACCACCGCCCAGCCCGCCCGGATGATCTTGGGGACGCCCTCGGTGAACGTGATCAGGCCGTCCTTGGGCTCGGCCGCCACTTCCTCGACCAGTTCCAGCTCACGGTGGGTGTCGAGCACGCCCGCGTACGGCCGGACGGCGTCGACTTCCACGCCCTCGATCGACTCGGCCGCGGTGATCAGCATGTCCGGCAGCCGTCCGGACGGCAGCTCGACGACCAGGTCGTCCACGGCGACCCCGGAACCACGTTCGACCACGTCGACGCTGAGGATGTCGGCGCCGATCTTGCCGAGCGCGGACGCCACCGCGCCCAGTGTTCCCGGGCTGTCCGGGAGTTGCACCCGGATCAGGAAGGACAAGGCGAACGCCTCCTGCGTCGTGCGCGGAACCTTGCCGTCCGCACCTGCTGCCGGGCGCCGATTGTCGCAGATGGGCGCGTACCCCCAGGAGTAGGCGTCCGGGTCGTCTGGGTTAAGAACAACGTCTCGGCGGATAACCCGTTCGGGCCCCGGTCAACCCTCGCCATAGACTCACCAGGTCCCAGAATGAAATGTAATCCCCCGGGGGTTCGTGGAGTGCCAACCATCTCCCGCGACGAGGTCGCGCATCTCGCCCGGCTGGCCCGGCTCGCGGTGACCGAGCAAGAGCTGGACAAGTTCGCCGGCCAGCTCGACATCATCCTGCAGTCGGTGGCCCAGGTGACCGAGGTCGCCGCCGACGACGTGCCGCCGACCTCGCACGCCGTGCCGCTGACCAACGTCTTCCGCGACGACGTCGTCCGCCCGGGGCTGACCCAGCAGCAGGCGCTGTCCGGCGCCCCCGCGGCCGAGGACGGACGGTTCCGCGTGCCCCGCATCCTGGGAGAAGAACAGTGAGTGAACTCACCCGGCTGACCGCGGCCGAACTGGCCGCGAAGATCCAGGCCAAGGAGGTCTCGGCGGTCGAGGTCGCCCAGGCCCACCTCGACCGGATCGCCGACGTCGACCCGGCGGTCCACGCGTTCCTGCACGTCAGCGCCGAGAGCGCGCTGGCTCAGGCGCGCGCGGTCGACGAGGACGTGGCCGCGGGCAACCAGCCCGCCTCCCCGCTGGCCGGTGTGCCGCTCGCGCTCAAGGACGTCGTGACGATGCAGGGCGCGCCGACGACCTGCGGCTCGAAGATGCTTGAGGGCTGGCACCCGCCGTACGACGCGACGATCACCACGAAGATGCTGGAAGCCGGCATCGTGATCCTCGGCAAGACCAACATGGACGAGTTCGCGATGGGCTCGTCCACCGAGAACTCCGCCTACGGCCCGACCCGCAACCCGTGGGACCTCGACCGGATCCCCGGCGGCTCCGGCGGTGGCTCGTCGGCGGCGCTCGCCGCGTTCGAGGCGCCGCTCGCGATCGGTACCGACACCGGCGGCTCGATCCGTCAGCCGGGCGCGGTCACTGGCACGGTCGGTGTGAAGCCGACCTACGGCGGTGTCTCGCGGTACGGGCTCGTGGCGTTCTCCTCGTCGCTCGACCAGGCCGGGCCGTGTGCGCGCACGGTGATGGACGCGGCTCTGCTGCACGAGGTGATCGGCGGGCACGACCCGCTGGACGCCACGTCCATCGACGAGCCGGTGCCCGCGGTCGTCCAGGCGGTCCGTGAGGGTTCGATCGGCGACCTGCGTGGCCTCAAGATCGGTGTGGTCAAGGAGTTCTCCGGCGACGGCTACGAGCCGGGCGTGATGGTCTCGTTCAACGAGGCCGTCGAGCGGTTGCGGTCGTTGGGCGCGGAGATCGTCGAGGTCTCGTGCCCGCACTTCAAGTACGCGCTGTCGGCGTACTACCTGATCGCGCCGAGCGAGTGCTCGTCCAACCTGGCTCGGTTCGACGCGATGCGCTACGGCATCCGCGTCGGCGACAACGGTGAGCGCAGCGCCGAGGAGGTCATGTCGCTGACCCGTGACGCCGGGTTCGGTCCCGAGGTCAAGCGCCGGATCATGATCGGCACGTACGCGCTGTCGTCGGGTTACTACGACGCCTACTACGGCTCCGCGCAGAAGGTCCGCACGTTGATCAAGCGGGACTTCGAGGCCGCGTACGAGAAGGCGGACGTGCTCGTCTCGCCGACCACGCCGACCACGGCGTTCCCGCTCGGTGAGCGCACCGACAACCCGATGGCCATGTACCTCGCCGACCTCTGCACGATTCCGGCGAGCCTGGCCGGGCACCCCGCGATGAGCGTGCCGAGCAGGCTGTCGGGCGTCGACGGGCTTCCGGTGGGACTGCAGATCATGGCGCCCGCTCTGCAGGAGACCAGGATGTACCGGGTGGCGGCGGCCTACGAGGTGGCACGCAACGAAGCCGACGGCGGCCCGTTGATCAACCGGGTGCCCGAACTGGAGGTGGCACGGTGAATTTCAAGAAGGTTCGCGGCCTGCTCGGCCTGGTCGGTTCCGTCTTCGGCGCGGTGAGCGCGGTCCAGGGGTTCCGCAACGCGCGCAAGGACAAGGACAAGCTGCTCCTCGTCAACGCATCCGCCAGCATCCTCGTGGCGATCACGGGTGTGCTGCTGACCATCCGCGCCATACGTAAGGACGAGCTGAAGTGACGGCTGCTGCCGAGCTGATGGACTACGACGAGGTCATCTCGAAGTTCGACCCCGTCCTCGGGCTCGAGGTGCACGTCGAGCTGTCCACCGCCACGAAGATGTTCTGCGGCTGCCCGGTCACCTTCGGCGGGGAGCCCAACACGCAGGTCTGCCCGACCTGCCTTGGCCTGCCCGGGGCGCTGCCCGTGGTCAACGCGAACGCCGTCGCGTCGGCGATCCGGATCGGCCTGGCACTCAACTGTGAGATCGCCGAGTGGTGCCGGTTCGCGCGGAAGAACTACTTCTACCCGGACATGCCGAAGAACTTCCAGACCTCGCAGTACGACGAGCCGATCGCCTTCAACGGCTGGCTGGACGTCGAGCTGGAGGACGGAACCGTGGTGCGCGTGGACATCGAGCGCGCACACATGGAGGAGGACACCGGCAAGTCCCTGCACGTGGGTGGCGCGACGGGCCGGATTCACGGCGCCGAGCACTCGCTGCTGGACTACAACCGGGCCGGCGTGCCGCTGATCGAGATCGTCACCAAGCCGATCACCGGGACCGGCGCCCGCGCACCGGAAGTGGCGCGGGCGTACGTGACGGCCCTGCGGGACCTGTTGCGTGCCTTGGACGTCTCCGACGTCCGGATGGACCAGGGCTCGCTTCGCTGCGACGCCAACGTGTCCCTGATGGCCAAGGACGCGTCGGAGTTCGGCACGCGGACCGAGACGAAGAACGTCAACTCGCTGCGCTCGGTGGAACGGGCGGTGCGCTTCGAGATGACCCGCCAGGCGGCGGTGCTCCAGGCCGGCGGCAGGATCGTCCAGGAGACCCGGCACTTCGACGAGTCGACGGGCAGCACGTCCTCGGGACGGGCCAAGGAGACTTCCGAGGACTACCGGTACTTCCCGGAGCCCGACCTGGTCCCGATCGCGCCGTCCCGCGAGTGGGTCGAAGAGCTGCGGCAGACACTGCCGGAGATGCCTTCGGTGCGGCGCAAGCGGATCCAGGCCGAGTGGAACCTCACCGACCTGGAACTGCGTGACCTGCTGAACGTGGGCGCGGTGGACCTGATCGCCGCGACGGTGGACGCGGGCGCGTCGCCGGGTGAGGCCCGTGCGTGGTGGGTCAGCCAGCTGGCGCAGGAGGCCAACAGCCGCGGCGTGGAACTGGCGGACCTGCCGATCACGCCGAAGCAGGTCGCCGAGGTGATCAAGATGGTCGCCTCCGGTCAGCTGACGAACAAGCTGGCCCGCTCGGCGGTCGAGGGCGTGCTCGCGGGCGAGGGCGAACCGGCTGAGGTCGTGGAGAAGCGCAACCTCAAGGTGGTGTCGGACGAGTCGGCGCTGACCGCCGCGGTCGACGAGGCACTCGCCGCGCAGCCGGACGTGCTCGAGAAGATCCGCAGCGGCAAGGTCGCCGCGGCGGGCGCGATCGTCGGTGCGGTGATGAAGGCGACCAAGGGCCAGGCCGACGCCAAGCGCGTCCGGGAACTGATTCTGGAACGCGCCAACGCCTGACCCAGGTGAACAGACAGATGTGCGGGCCACCCCCCGACAGGTGGCCCGCACGTTCTTTTCCCCGTCAGTCGGCCAGTGCCGGGACCGGCTTGGCCGCACCGTCCTCAGTGGACGACGAGGCGACGGTGAAGTCCCGCAGCGGCTCGGACTTCACGAACCACGAGACCACGAAGCCGATGGCGATGAACACCGTGGCGACCACGAAGATGCTCTGGATCCCGGAGACCATGCCGCCGAGGTAGGCGTCCCGCACCGGCGCGGGCAGTCCCTCGATCATGTCCGGGCTCAGTTGCCCGCCCGCGCTGGTCAGCCGCGATCCCGCGGAGCCGAGCGCGCCGGTCATCGAGTCGGTGATCCGGCTGGTGAAGATCGAGCCGAGCACCGCGACACCCAGCGAACCGCCGATGTTCCGGGCGAACGTCGCCGTGCTCGTCGCGACGCCCAGGTCACGCAGTTCGACGCTGTTCTGCGCGATCAGGTTCGTCGTGCCCATGAGCAGACCGAGGCCCGCGCCGATCACGATGATGTACATGCTCGACGTGAACGAGCTCGTGGTCAGGTCGAGCTGGGTCAGCAACAGCGTTCCGACCGCCATCACGCCCATGCCGATGATCGGGAACGTCCGGTAGTGCCCGGTGCGGCTGGTCAGCTGGCCCGCCAGGGTCGAGCACACCAGCAGGCCCGCCATCATCGGCAGCAGCAACAGTCCGCTGTTCGTCGCCGACGCGCCCTGCACGATCTGCTGGTACTGCGGCAGGAAGCTGACCGCGCCGAACATCGCGAAGCCGGACACGAACGCCAGCGCCGACGCCAGGCTGAAGTTGCGGATCCGGAACAGCCGCAGCGGCAGGATCGGCTCCGCGACGCGGTTCTCCACCCAGGCGAACGCCGCGAGCGCGGTGACCGTCAGCACACCGAGACCGATGATCTGCCACGAATCCCAGGCGTACTCCGTGCCGCCCCAGGTCGCGAGCAGCACGAGCGAGCTGATGCCGACCGTCAGCAGCCCCGCGCCCCAGTAGTCGATCACGGCCTTGCGGGTGCGCTTCGGCATGTGCAGCGTGGCGCCGACGACGAGCAGGGCGGCGATGCCGAGCGGCAGGTTGACGTAGAACGCCCATCGCCAGTCCAGGTAGTCGGTGATGAAGCCGCCGAGGAACGGCCCGCCGACCATGGCGACCGGCATGATGGCCGCGAACATGCCCTGCACCTTGCCGCGTTCCCTGGGCGGGACCATCTCGGCCATGATCGCCATCGCGCCGACCATCAGGCCGCCCGCGCCGAGGCCCTGCACGGCCCGGTACACGATCAGTTCGGTCATCGACCCGGAGGTCCCGGCCAGCGCCGAGCCGATCAGGAACAGCACGATCGACGCCATGAACATGCTTTTGCGGCCGTAGAGGTCGCTCAGCTTGCCCCAGATCGGCGTGGAGACCGCGGAGGCGAGGGTGTACGCGGTGACCACCCAGGCGAAGTGGTTCAGGCCACCCAGGTCCCCGACGATCGTCGGCAGGGCGGTGCCGAGGATCATGTTGTCGAGCATGGCCAGCAGGATGCCGATCATCAGTCCGGCGAAGACTGTGTACTGCTTGCGCTTCGTCAGAGGCGCTGTGGTCGTCGAAGGTGCGCTCATGGTCCCGTCCCAGCTATGCTTACTTGCCGTCCGGCTAGCTACTTGCTAGCCGTACGGTAAGCTAATGGCTAGCCGGTCGTCAAGTAAGTTGGAGTCGAGATGGGCGCACGCTCGGATACGAAGGAAAAAATCCAGGACGTAGCCCTCGAGCTCTTCGGCGAACAGGGCTACGACAAGACGTCACTGCGGGAGATCGCCGAACGCCTCGGTGTGACCAAGGCGGCGCTGTACTACCACTTCAAGACCAAGGAAGAGATCATCACCAGCCTGCTGCAGGCAGCGGGCGAGCGGCTCGACGTGGTCTCCGAGTGGCTGGCCGGCAAGGAACCGACCCCGGAGAACCGCCGCGAACTGCTGGAACGCTACGCCGCCGCGATCAACGAAGGCGGCAGGCACTTCAAACTGATGCGCCTGATGCAGGAGAACCAGCCCGCCCTGCGCGAGCTGGCGGCGGGCATGAAGGGCCACGAACGGATGCAGGCCTTCGTGGACTTCCTGACCGGGCCCGGCGCCTCACTGGCCGACCAGCTCAAGGCCCGCCTCTCGATCATCGTCCTGCACATGGGTCAGTTCACCCTGCAGGAAACGGACTCGACGCCCGAGGAACGCCAGGCGGCGGCCCTGGAAGTCAGCCTGGAACTGAACGGCTGAAGGTCAGTCCTTGCCGCCACCGGCCGCGGAGGACACGATCGCGATCAGCACGGCCCGGTCGTCGCTGGACACCGGCGTGCCGCCGGACTTGTTGACCGTCCCGGCCAGCGCGAAGCTCGGATTCAGCACGGCCATCGCGCCCAGCCGCCCGAAGCCGTCCTTGTCCTGCATGGACGGGGTCGGCTTGGCGGTGATCACGCCTTCCGGGTTCAGCGGCAGGTTCTGCATGTTCCCGGCCACCGACGTCGCGACCATCAGCAGCGCCGGGGTCACCACGCAGCCCGCGACCCCCGGCTTGTCCGGCCAGGTCCACACCGGGTTGCCGAGCGGCTTGCCGGGCTCCACGCGGTAGATCGCGTCCCGCTGGGCCGAGCGGTCGGTCACCCACGGGCGGCTGTCCACGCCGACGCAGATTCCGCCTGGCGTGTGGAAACCGGCTGCGATGATCGCCGAGCTCGGGTCCGGGTTGTCCTTCGCCGGTTTGCCCGCCGTGTCGATCCGCAGCAGCTTGCCCGCCAGCGACTTCGGGTCGGCGGCCAGCGCCGGGTTGCCCGCGTCACCGGTCGCCACGAGCAGGTTGCCGGTGCGGTCGCGCATCATCGCGCCGCGGTTGCCGGACGTGCCCCGTGGGATGCCGGTCAGGACGGGCTTCGGTACGTCGCCTGCGGTGAAACGCACAACGCGGTTGTCGGTCGGCGTCGTGATGTACGCGTAGACGAGCTGGTCTTCGGTGTACGTCGGCGACAGGGCGAGCCCGGTCAGGCCGCCGTCGGTGGTCCCGTCGACGGGCAGCGTGATCACGGCGCGCGGGTCGGTGCCCTGCTGTACCTGCATCACGCGACCGGACTTGCGTTCACCCGCGAGACCGGCGGGCGGGTCGCTGTTGGCGAACGGCGCCACCGCGTCGATCGTGTCCATGCACGTCCCGATCACGGCCGGGTGGAAGTCCTTGCAGCCCTGCGGCGGCGGAACGGGCGTGTTGGGCACGTTGTCGCCACCACCGCCCCCGCCCTGGCCACCGCCGCCGCCACCGGAGCCGCCGCCGTCCGAGCCGGGGCCACTCTCCGGCGCCAGCTGCGGCTGGGTGGTCCAACTGGTCGGCGGGGGTTGCTCGGCGAACGACACGCAGCCGCTGAGCGCGAGGCCAGCGGCGACGCAGCACGCGGCAAGCCGCCATCCGGAACGTGACACGTCACCCAGGCTAGGTGCGCAGCCGTGAACCGTAGGTAAGCGCAGGCGGGATCAACGCGTCGATCGGGTCCCGGCTCGGCGGGCGCGCCAGCTCACGGGCCCGCTCCACCGCGGCGGCACGGCGCATCAGCATCCGCAGCTCGTCGACCACCACGTCCGGTGCTTCCAACGGGAGGAAATGGCTGGTCGGGACGATCCGCACACGTGCCTGCGGCAGCATCGAAACGGGTTTCGACGCCCGCTCCGGTGAGGTCAGGATGTCGTACTGCCCGGCGAGCACGGTGATCGGGCACGTCAGCCCGTGCAGCTCGCGTTGCGGCACGGAACTGATCGCGAGCGCGAGCGTGAAGTACCAACGCCAGTCGTGCTGCACGAACCGCCGCAGCACGTGCACGACGGCCTGCGTGTCCGCGCCCGGCAGCATCAGGCCGCTGTGCTGGGCCAGTGTGGCGGTGAACGTGTTCACCGGAATCCGGTGCAGCACCGCGTCGACCAACGGCGAGATCGCCCGCAGCGCGTGTGTCCCGCCCAGTGCCACCGCGCGACGGACCACCGCCGGGACGCCGAACGAGCCGAACATCGCGCCGAAGAGGTCACCGGGCACGCCCGCGGTGAACATCAGGCCGGACACCCGGTCCGGATGCCTGCGTGCCAGCTCGGCGGCCACCATCACGCCCACTGACCAGCCCATGACCACACAGCGCCGCACTCCGGCCGCGTCCAGCACGGCCAGCGCGTCGGCGACGTGGTCGGCCAGTTCGATCCGGCTCTCGTCCACCGGCCGGTCCGATCCCATCGTGCCGCGGTGGTACCAGGACAGCACCCGTACGCCCGCGTCCGGCAGCAACAACGCCGGCCACACGTCCGGCGGGGTGCCCAGCCCCGGGCACAGCAACACCGGCGGGCCCGGGTTGTCGGTGCGCCAGCCGCGAATCCTCGTCCCGTCCGGCGAGGTCACGTCGTGTTCGTGCATCGACGCAGAGTCTGCCCTAGGCGACCGGACGATTTGATGACGCCTACTGTTGTTCTCGTGCCGATCACTGTCCTGGTGCCTGACGATCACGGAATGTCCGTACTGGCCGGGCTGGACGGTGTGCGAGCCGTCCGGTTCGAGGTCGGCGAGCCCCTGCCACCCGGCGCCGAGCAGGCCGAAGTGCTGATCCCGGGCTTCCAGGCCGGTCGCCGGGCGCTCGGTTACGTGCCCGATCTGCCGAACCTCAAGCTCGTGCAGTTGCTGTCGGCGGGCGCGGAGAGCTGGATCGGCAAGCTGCCCGACGGGATCATGCTGGCCAACTGCCGTGGTGCGCACGGCGGCAGCACGGCCGAGTGGGTCATGGCGGCGCTGCTGACGATCTACCGCGAGATGCGGGAGTTCGCCGACGCACAGCGGGAACGCCGGTGGGACCTGCACAAGACCGACACGCTGCAAGGCAAACGTGTGCTCACGATCGGCGCGGGTGATCTCGGCAGACAGCTCAGGCGCAGGCTGGAGGCGTTCGACGCGCACGTCACGCTGGTCGGAACGACCGCGCGGGAGGGCGTACGCGGGGTGGACGAACTTCCCCGGCTGCTCGGCGACTACGACGCCGTGGTCCTGATGGTGCCGGTCACCGCGAAAACCGTGGGAATGGTCGACGCGGATTTCCTGTCCCGGATGGCGGACGGTGCCGTGCTGGTCAACGCGGCACGCGGTTCGGTGGTGGTGACCGACGCCCTGGTCGCGGAACTGCGGTCGGGCCGGTTGCGGGCCGCGCTCGACGTCACCGAGCCCGAGCCGCTGCCGTCGGATCATCCTTTGTGGACCGCCCCTGGCCTGCTGCTGACCCCGCACGTGGCCGGGACGTGCGAGGGCAACTTCGAGCGCGCGTATGCGGTGGCGGCAAGTCAGATCGCGATGTTCGCGGCGGGCGGGAAACCGTCGAATCTTGTCCGCGGGGAGTATTGAGAATGACTTCGTAGAGCGTTTCGGCGCGGTTTCCCGTACCCTGCCCGCCGTGAGTACCGACGATGACCGCTCGACCTCCGCGGGCGGCTACCCAGGGATGTATTCCACGGGCGGCGAGGACTATTCCGGTGGTGGTGCCCATCGGATGGCTGAGCCGTCGGACGAGGATTACGGCCGGTACGACGATTCCGGCTACAGCAGCTCGTCCACCACCACTGTGCTGTCCAAACCAGGTGCGGAGGAGGAACGCCGCAAGCCGGGCTACGCCTGGCACGGCGGGCTTGATTTCGGCTTGCTGGTGCTGCGTCTCGTGCTCGGCGGCACGTTCGTCGCCCACGGCCTGCAGAAGCTGTTCAGCCTGTTCAACGGGCCGGGCATCGACGGGTTCGCACAGTTCCTCGGCACGCAGGGCTTCAGCCAGACCACGCTGCTGGCCTGGGTGACCGGGGTGTCCGAGCTGGTCGGCGGCGTTCTGCTGGTGCTCGGCCTGTTCACCCCGGTCGGCGCGGCCGCCGTGCTCGGGGTGATGGCCAACGTGATCTTCCTCAAGTGGAGCGGCGGGTTCTTCAGCCCGCGCGGCTTCGAGTGGGAGCTCGCGCTGGGCGCGGCGGCGTTCACGCTGCTGTTCACCGGCCCCGGGCGGATCTCGCTGGACCGGCCGACCCCGTGGGGACGGCGCCCGGTGCCGCTCGGCCTGTTCATGCTGATCGTCGCGGCCGGCCTGTCCGTCGTCACGCTTGTCGTGTTCAGGTAAGGACTTCCGGGTTGACCAAGGCCCGGGGGCGGTGCCCGGCGATGCCGTCGAGCAGGTTACGCACGGCGAACAGCCCCATCGCCGCCCGGGTCTGGACGGTCGCGCTGCCCAGGTGCGGTGCGAGCGTCACGTTGTCCAGGTCGAGCAACGCCGCCTCGACCTGTGGCTCCCGTTCGAACACGTCCAGCCCTGCCGCGAAGATCTCGCCGGCGCGCAACGCTTTCGCCAGCGCCGCCTCGTCCACGAGCGGTCCCCGTGCGGTATTCACCAGGACGGCGGTGGGTTTCATCCGGCGGAATGTGTCCGCGTCGAACAAATGCCGGGTCTCCGGCGTGAGCGGGGCGTGAATCGAGATCACGTCCGACTCGGCGACCAGGGAATCGAACGAAACCCCACCGGACCGTGAATTGTGGATGACGCGCATGCCGAATCCCTCGGCCCGCCGCGCGGTCGCCTTCCCGATCCGGCCGTAGCCGACAATTCCCAGTGTCCTGCCGTACAGATCGTGGCCGAGCATCATCCGCGGTCCCCAGACCCACGGCTTTCCGGTACGCAGGAAGCGATCCGCCTCGGCGATCCGGCGGACACTGGCCAGGATCAACGCCCACGCGAGATCCGCGGTCGACTCGGTCAGCACGTCCGGCGTGTTGGCGACCAGCACACCCCGCCGCGTGCACTCCTCGACGTCGATGTTGTCGTAGCCGACCGCGTGGTTGGCGACGATCTTGAGCCGCGGCCCGGCCGCGTCGAGCAGCTCGGCGTCCACGCGCTCGGACAGCATGGTCAGCAGGCCGTCCTTGTCCTGGGCGCGCTTGAGGAACTCCGCGCGCGGCATGGCCTCCGGCGGGCCGGTGTACAGATCGACCTCGCAGTGGCCGGTCAACGCCTGCATCGCTTCGTCGACCATCTCTCGGGTGACTAGAACCTGGGGCACCCGCCGACGATAGCGCCGCTGATCACCCGGTCAGGCCGGCGCGTACCGCTTTTGTCGCGTCGATGCTCGCGCCGAGGAACCGCGCGATGACTTCCTTGTCCCGGTCGGCGAACTCGTCCCACGCCCTGGTCAGCGCTTCGTTGAGCGGGACGAAGAACGCGCGGCCCAGCTCCAGCGCGCTGTCGTTGACGTGCAGTTCGACCTTGCGGCGGTCGTGGGCGCTGCGTGTGCGGTGGACGTGCCCGGACGCCTCCAGCCGGTCGAGCACGGCGGTGGTGGCGGACGGGCTCATGTGCAGGGCCTCGGCGAGCCTGCCTGGCGACATCGGCTCGCCGGTCCACCGGGCGTCCATGATCAGCGCGAGCGCGTTCAGGTCGGTGCGGTGCATCCGCTGCTTCTCGCCGAAGATCTCGGCGAACCGATCGGTCTCGATCGTGAGTTGCCGCAGCAACCTGACCAAGATCGAGTTGTCGACCATGCGCCCTCCGGTTAGAGTTTCGCCAATCGAATTATTCGACTGTCGAACTATATCGGTGTCGGAGGACATTCTCCCGTGAACGCGACCAGATCACGCATCCGCTGGCTGCTGCCCGCCGTCGTCGCGGTCGCGTGGCTCGCGCTCGGCGGCTTCGCCGGGCCGTTCGCAGGCAAGCTCAGCCAGGTCTCGGTCAACGACAACACCGCGTTCCTGCCCGCTTCGGCAGAGGCCACCGAGGTCGCCGGCCGGCTGCGGGCGTTCGGCGGCGAGCGCGGCCTGCCCGCCGTCGTGGTGGCCGAACGCGCGTCCGGTCTGACGCAGGCCGACCGTGACTGGCTGGGCAGCCGGGACCTGCCGGGCGAGGCGTCCCCGGTCATCCCGTCGCCGCGGGACGACCAAGCGGCCCAGGTCGTCGTGGCGGTCCAGGCCGACGACCCGGCGGCAGGAGTGGAGGAGATCCGGGCCAAGCTCTCCTCGCCGCCCGACGGGCTCACGGTGCTGGTCGCCGGGCCCGCCGCGCAGGTCGCGGACCTCAAGGAGGCGTTCGGCGGTATCGACGGCCTGCTGCTCCTGGTCGCGGGCGCGGTCGTGGCGGTGATCCTGGTGCTGGTCTACCGCAGCCCGCTGCTGCCGTTCGTCGTGTTGTTGTCCGGTGTCTTCGCGCTGGGAGTGGCGAGCCTGGCGGTCTACCTGCTGGCCGACGCGGGCGTGCTCGACCTCAACGGCCAGAGCCAGGGCATCCTGTTCATCCTCGTCTTCGGCGCGGCGACGGACTACGCCCTGCTGCTGGTCTCCCGGTTCCGTGAGGAGTTACGCGACACCGAGGACCGCTACCAGGCCATGCGAGCGGCGTGGCGGGCCACGATCGAGCCCATCGCCGCGTCCGCGGGCACGGTCGTGCTCGGCGTGCTGTGCCTGCTGTTCAGCGACCTGAACTCCAACAAGGGCCTCGGGCCGGTCGCCGCGATCGGTGTGGCGGCGGCGTTCCTGGCCTCGGTGACGTTCCTGCCCGCCATGCTGGCGATGCTCGGCCGGTCCGCGTTCTGGCCGGTACGCCCGAAACTCGGTTCACCACATCCGGAGTCGAGCGGCGTGTGGGCACGTGTCGCGCGCCTGGTCGACTCCCGGCCGCGTGCGACCTGGGTGCTCACCACCTTGGTCCTGCTGGTCGGCGTGGCTTTCGTGCCACAGCTCAAGGCTTCCGGAACCGCGCAGTCCGACGTGTTCCTGACCGATGTGAACTCCGTTGCCGGTCAGGAGGTGTTGTCCCGGCACTTCCCCAGCGGCAGCGGAGCCCCGGCCGTCGTGCTGGCCAACGCCACGCAGGCCGAAGCCGTCACGCGGGCGGCGGCCGTGAACGGAGTCGTGGAGGTCCGGCCTTCGGGACAGGCACAGGGCCTGGTCAAGCTGGACGCGGTGCTCGCCGACCCGGTCGACTCCGACGCGGCACTGGCGACCGTCGAGCGGCTGCGGGAGGCGGTACGGGCCGTGCCGGGTGCCGACGCCAAGGTCGGCGGGCCCACCGCCACGCAACTGGACACGCGGGAAACGTCCGAACGCGACCGCCTGGTGATCATCCCGATCGTCCTGGTGGTGATCTTCCTCGTGCTCGCCTTGCTGTTGCGGGCGTTGCTGGTACCGCTGCTGCTGATCGCGACGGTGGTGTTGTCGTTCGCGGCGACCATGGGCGTGTCGGCGCTGGTGTTCAACGACGTGTTCGGATTCCCGGGTGCCGACCCCGTCGTGCCGCTGTTCGGGTTCGTGTTCCTCGTGGCGCTGGGCATCGACTACAACATCTTCCTGATGACGCGAGTCCGGGAGGAAGCGGCACAACTCGGTACGCGCCAAGGCGTTCTCCGCGGTCTGACGGTGACCGGCGGCGTCATCACCTCCGCCGGAGTGGTGCTCGCCGCGACGTTCTCGGCACTGGCCGTCCTGCCGATCCTGTTCCTCGCGCAGATCGCGTTCATCGTCGCGTTCGGCGTGCTGCTGGACACGTTCGTGGTGCGCTCGCTGCTGGTTCCCGCGCTCTCGGTGGACGTCGGCAAGCGCATCTGGTGGCCGTCACGCCTTTCCCGCGGCTAGCAGACGTACATGCGTGAGCCGGCGCACCTGGGTGCGCCGGCTCACCGTGGACACAGCCGAATTCCGGGCCAGGTCAGGAAGGAATGCGGCGCACGGCCCCGGTCGACGCGTCGGTGGCCATGTGCGCGTACGCCCGCAAAGCCGCGGTGACCGGGCGATCCCGGTCCACGGGCTGCCAAGGCCGTTCCCGTGACTCCATCTTCGCCCGCCGCTCGGCCAGGACCTCGTCCGGCACAAGCAGTTCCAGCGTGCGGGTGGTGACGTCGATCAGGATCTGGTCGCCGTTCTCCACCAGGCCGATCGTCCCGGCGCCCGCGGCTTCGGGGGAGATGTGCCCGACCGACAGGCCCGACGAGCCGCCGGAGAACCGGCCGTCGGTGATCAGCGCGCACTTCTTGCCGAGCCCGGCACCCTTCAGGAAAGCCGTGGGGTGCAACATCTCCTGCATCCCCGGGCCGCCCGCCGGGCCCTCGTAGCGCACGACGAGCACGTCACCCGGCTGGATTTCCTTGTTCAGGATCACCGACACCGCCTGCTCCTGGCTTTCCACGACCCGGGCGGGCCCCTGGAACCGGAACAGCGACGGATCGATCCCGGCGGACTTGATGACGGCGCCGTTCTCGGCGAGGTTGCCCCGCAGCACGGCCAGACCACCGTCGGCGGTGTACGCGTGCTCCTTGTCGCGGATGCAACCCTCGGCCGCGTCGGTGTCCAGAGAGGACCAGCGGTTGGTCGTGGAGAACGCCTCCGTGGTGCGGACGCCGCCCGGCGCCGCGTGGAAGAGCTCGATCGCCGCGTCGGACGCCGTTCCGGACCGGATGTCCCATTCGGACAGCCACGCCGCCAGCGACGGGCTGTGCACCGAGTGCACGTCGCGGTTGAGCAGGCCGGCACGGTCCAGTTCACCGAGGATCGCCGGGATTCCGCCGGCCCGGTGCACGTCCTCCATGTGGTAGTCGGAGTTCGGCGAGACCTTCGACAGGCACGGCACCCGGCGGCTGATCGCGTCGATGTCGGCCAGCGTGAAGCCGACCTCGCCCTCCTGCGCCGCGGCCAGGATGTGCAGCACGGTGTTGGTGGAGCCGCCCATCGCCATGTCCAGCGCCATGGCGTTCTCGAACGCCTTGCGGGACGCGATCGACCGCGGCAGAACGGCAGCGTCGTCCTCGCCGTACCAACGCTTGCACAGTTCGACGACGGTCGTCCCGGCCCGGGAGAACAGCGCGCGCCGGGCCGCGTGCGTGGCCAGCGTGGAACCGTTGCCCGGCAACGCCAGCCCGAGCGCCTCGGTCAGGCAGTTCATCGAGTTCGCGGTGAACATGCCGGAACACGAGCCGCACGTGGGGCACGCCGAGCGTTCGACGATCGACAGCCCGTCCTCGTCGACGGCTGGGTTCGCGGACGCCGCGATCGCCGTGATCAGGTCGGTCGGCGCCTGCGCGACACCGTCGACGATCACCGCCTTGCCCGCCTCCATCGGCCCGCCCGACACGAACACCGTGGGGATGTTCAGCCGCATGGCCGCGTTCAGCATGCCGGGGGTGATCTTGTCGCAGTTGGAGATGCACACCAGCGCGTCCGCCTGGTGCGCGTTGACCATGTACTCCACCGAGTCCGCGATGATCTCGCGGGACGGCAACGAGTACAGCATTCCGCCGTGTCCCATCGCGATTCCGTCGTCCACCGCGATGGTGTGGAACTCCCGTGCGACACCGCCCGCCTCGCGCACCGCTTCGGCGACGATGTCACCGAGGTCGCGGAGGTGGACGTGGCCCGGCACGAACTGCGTGTAGGAGTTCGCGATCGCCACGATCGGCTTGCCGAAGTCGGAATCCGTCATACCGGTCGCCCGCCAGAGCGCGCGGGCTCCCGCCGCGTTGCGGCCGTGAGTGGTCGTGCGGGAACGCAACTGGGGCATCGCCCCTCCAAGAATCAGCTGAGCAGGTGGAATCAGCAGCGAGGTTACTCCGCCGAGGTGTCCGGTGTGGCCGGGCTTTCCTCGTCGGCGGTGGCAGCGGGGTCGGGGATACGGCCGCCGCTGACCTGGGAGAGCAGTGACACGTGTCGCAACCGGACACCCGGCAACCGGGTCACGGTGCCGTCGGTGCCGACCGCGGACACGTGGCCACGATCGATCTTCAGCGAGGCCAGGTCATCCCAGGCCATGGTCCTGCTGGTGAACATGTCGCGTGCGGTGACGCCGTCGGTGTCAGCGGTCGTGCGATGGCGGCCCACCCAGATGATCATCAAGATCGGGAGCAGGTAGATCACGAAGAAGCCTGGCTCGGCGAAGGCGAACGGCGTCGCGGCGACGGCGAGCAACAGCGCACCCAGGTGTGCGGTCGGTGGAGTCCGGAAGACGACCTTGCTGACGGCGGTCACAAGAAGATGGTGCACGTTTGCCCGCGTGACCCGGCCATCGGGTCCCCCGATCGGGTCCACTATCCGGGATCGGCGTCTCGCAGATTTGACGCGTGCGCACGACGCGCACTACCGTCGCGGTATGTTCAACCCGATTGGTCTCGTACTTCCCAAGCGCGTCGACGCTTAGGGCTACAGACTCGTCGACGCGCGACCCTCGTGCGACCCATCCGGTCGACGGGGGTTTTTTCGTGTCCGGACCCCATAACCCGACCAACTGACTCACGAGGCAGAACCGATGACGAGCGCTACATCGCGACCCGCCGCGAAGCCCGGGGCGCCGAAACCGGGAGCCGAAGCCAAAACAGGTGACGGCTCCGCCCCGGCCAACCGTCCGAAACCAGCGCCTCCCTCGGGCGCGCCGGTGCGTGTCACCGGCGCCCAGTCGCTGGTCCGTTCGCTCGAGGCAGTCGGTTGCGAGGTGGTCTTCGGTATTCCCGGAGGGACCATCCTCCCGGCGTACGACCCGCTGCTCGACTCCACCAAGGTGCGGCACGTCCTGGTCCGGCACGAGCAGGGCGCCGGGCACGCCGCCACCGGCTACGCGCAGGCCACCGGCAAGGTCGGGGTCTGCATGGCGACCTCCGGTCCCGGCGCGACCAACCTGGTCACCCCGCTGGCGGACGCCAACATGGACTCCGTCCCGGTCGTGGCCATCACCGGCCAGCAGACCAGGGCGCTGATCGGCACCGACGCCTTCCAGGAGGCGGACATCTGCGGCATCACGCTGCCGATCACCAAGCACAACTTCCTCGTCACCGATCCGGCGGAGATCCCGCGGACCATCGCCGAGGCGTTCCACCTGGCATCGACGGGCCGACCCGGCCCCGTGCTGGTGGACATCCCCAAGGACGTCCTTCAGGAGACCACATCCTTCTCCTGGCCGCCCGAAATACACCTGCCCGGCTACCGGCCGACGACCCGGCCGCACGGCAAGCAGGTGCGTGAGGCCGCGAAGCTGATCGCCTCGGCGCGGCGCCCGGTGCTCTACGTCGGCGGCGGCGTGATCAAGGCGCAGGCCGCCGCGGAGCTGCGCAAGCTCGCCGAGCTGACCAACATCCCGGTGGTCACCACGCTGATGGCGCGGGGCGCGTTCCCCGACTCGCACCCGCAGCACCTCGGGATGCCCGGCATGCACGGATCGGTGGCGGCGGTGGGCTGCCTCCAGCGGTCCGACCTGATCATCGCGCTGGGTGCCCGGTTCGACGACCGGGTGACCGGCAAGCTCTCCTCGTTCGCGCCGGACGCACAGGTCGTGCACGCGGACATCGACCCGGCGGAGATCTCCAAGAACCGCAAGGCCGACGTGCCGATCGTGGGCGACTGCAAGGAGATCATCACCGAGCTGATCACCGCGGTGCAGGCCGAGCACGAGCGCGGCGGCGCCAACGGCGGGGCCGACCTCACCGCGTGGTGGGCGCAGATCAACAGCTGGCGTGAGACGTTCCCGGCCGGGTACGAGTGGCCGTCGGACGGCACGCTGTCGCCGCAGTACGTGATCGAGCGGATCGGCCAGCTCGTCGGCCCGGACGCGATCTACACGGCGGGCGTCGGCCAGCACCAGATGTGGGCGGCGCAGTTCGTCAAGTACGAGAAGCCGATGACGTGGATCAACTCCGGCGGCCTCGGCACGATGGGCTTCGCCGTGCCCGCCGCGATGGGCGCCAAGTTCGGCATGCCGGACAAGCAGGTCTGGGCGATCGACGGCGACGGCTGCTTCCAGATGACCAACCAGGAGCTGGCCACGTGCGCCATCGAGGGCGCGCCGATCAAGGTCGCCGTGATCAACAACGGCAACCTGGGCATGGTCCGCCAGTGGCAGAACCTCTTCTACTCCGAGCGCTACTCCAACACCGATCTCGGCACGCACAAGCACCGGATCCCGGACTTCACGCTGCTGGCCGAGGCACTGGGCTGCGCGGGCCTGCGGTGTGAGACCCGCGACCAGGTCGACACCGTGATCAAGCGGGCGCTGGAGATCAACGACCGGCCGGTCGTGATCGACTTCGTGGTCGGCAAGGACGCGCAGGTGTGGCCGATGGTCGCGGCGGGCACCGGCAACGACGAGATCATGGCGGCCCGGGGAATCCGGCCGTTGTTCGACGAGGATGAGATCTGATGTCCACCCACACACTGAGCGTCCTTGTCGAGAACAAGCCAGGTGTGCTTGCTCGCGTCGCCGGACTGTTCTCCCGGCGCGGCTTTAACATCGAGTCGCTCGCCGTCGGACCGACCGAGCACCCGGACGTGTCCAGGATGACCATCGTGGTCGCGGTTGACGAACTGCCACTCGAACAGGTGACAAAACAGCTGAACAAGCTGGTGAACGTGATCAAGATCGTCGAGCTCGAACCGAGCTCGGCGGTCCAGCGCGAACTGCTTCTGGTGAAGGTGCGGGCCGACGCCACCGTGCGCAGCCAGGTGCTGGAGACCGTCCAGCTCTTCCGTGCCAAGGTGGTGGACGTCTCGCCGGAGGCGCTGACCATCGAGGCCACCGGGACGGCCGACAAGATCGAGGCGCTGCGCCGGATGCTCGAGCCGTACGGGGTCCGTGAGATGGTGCAGTCCGGAATGGTCGCCATCGGCCGCGGTCCCCGCTCCATCACCGCGACGGCTGTTCGCTAGCCGACGCACCCCAGATTTCCCACAGGTCGACTAAGGAAACAACTAGATGAGTGTCGAGATCTTTTACGACGATGACGCCGACCTCGGCGTACTGAGCGGCAAGAAGGTCGCGGTCATCGGCTACGGCAGCCAGGGCCACGCGCACGCGCTGAGCCTGCGTGACTCGGGCGTCGACGTGCGGATCGGCCTGCAGCCGGGCTCGAAGTCCCGCGCCAAGGCCGAGGAGCAGGGCCTGCGCGTGCTGACCCCGGCGGAGGCGTCGGCCGAGGCGGACATCGTGATGCTGCTGGCGCCGGACACCAAGCAGAAGAAGATCTACGACGAGGAGATCGCGCCGAACCTGCAGCCGGGCAACGCGATCGCGTTCGGGCACGGCTTCAACATCCGCTACGGCCTGATCCAGCCGTCGAAGGACATCGACGTCTTCATGATCGCGCCGAAGGGCCCCGGCCACCTGGTCCGCCGCCAGTTCGTCGACGGCAAGGGCGTGCCCTGCCTGATCGCGATCGAGCAGGACGCCTCCGGCAACGCGCAGGCGCTCGCGCTCGCGTACGCCAAGGGCATCGGCGGCAGCCGGGCCGGCGTCATCAAGACGACCTTCAAGGAAGAGACCGAGACGGACCTCTTCGGCGAGCAGGCCGTGCTGTGCGGTGGCACGGCCGCGCTGGTGCAGACCGGTTTCGAGGTGCTCACCGAGGCGGGTTACGCCCCGGAGATCGCCTACTTCGAGGTTCTGCACGAGCTCAAGCTGATCGTCGACCTGATGTACGAGGGCGGCATCGCCCGGATGCGTTACTCGATCTCCGACACCGCCGAGTACGGCGACGTCACCCGGGGCCCGCGCGTGGTCAACGCCGCGGTCAAGGAGGAGATGCGCAAGATCCTGGGCGAGATCCAGGACGGCTCGTTCGCCCAGGAGTGGGTGGCCGAGGACGCCGCCGGCCGGCCCAACTTCCAGAAGCTGCGCCAGGAGGGCGAACAGCACCCGATCGAGGAGGTCGGCCGCAAGCTGCGTGGCCTGATGTCCTGGGTCGACCGCCCGATCACCGAGACCGCCTGACGCGAAACCCCAGGTAAACCCTCGTGAGTGTTTGGCCGGGTTAGAACCCGGATAAACACTCACGAGGGTTTTTGCTATACCTAGCGCTTATGACTGGTGACAGCGCGCCGATCTATGACGACAAGGCGCACGTTCGCGGGAATCTCGACCTAACGAAAGCAGAGTGGCAGCGCGCCGCGGAACCGGGTGCCGATCCCGACGGGGAGTACGTTGAGATCGCGTTCGTTGAGCACACCGACGGAGTCACCTACACGGCGATGCGCAACTCGAAGTACCCGGATGGCACGATTCTGGTCTTCACTCCCAGTGAGTGGGACGCGTTCGTCCAAGGTGTTCGCGCTGGTGAATTCGACGAGCCGTGGTAGTGCTGGATAACTCACTCGTAACCTGGCTGTGAGGCTTTAGACTTCTGTCCGTCCGGGCCCGGCGTCGTTCCCGGCCTGTCTCCCACATCATGAAATGATCAATTGGAGTGCGTTGCCGTGACTGCAACCAGCCGACCTGTCGTTCTGATCGCCGAGAAGCTGGCGCCGTCCGTGCTGGACGTGTTCGGCGAGGAGGTCGAGGTCCGTCACGTCGACGGCACTGACCGGCCCGCGCTGCTCACCGAGGTCGCCAACGCCGACGCGTTGCTTGTCCGTTCGGCGACCAAAGTGGACGCGGAGGTCCTCGGCGCCACCTCGCGGCTGAAGGTCGTCGCGCGGGCCGGGGTTGGACTGGACAACGTGGAGGTCCCGGCCGCGACCGAGCGCGGTGTGCTCGTGGTGAACGCGCCGACCTCGAACATCGTCTCGGCCGCCGAGCACGCCGTCGGCCTGCTGCTCGCGGTCGCCCGCCGGATCCCGGCCGCCGACCAGAGCCTGCAGGGCGGCGCGTGGAAGCGCAGCGCGTACTCCGGCGTCGAGATCAACGGCAAGACCGTCGGGGTCGTCGGCCTCGGCAAGATCGGTCAGCTGTTCGCCGCCCGCCTGGCCGCGTTCGGCACCACTCTGATCGCGTACGACCCGTACGTGTCGCCCGCGCGCGCCGCGCAGCTGGGCATCGAGCTCGTCGAGCTGGACGAGCTGCTGGCCAGGGCCGACTTCATCTCGGTGCACCTGCCCAAGACCCCGGAGACCAAGGGCCTGATCGGCGCCGACCAGCTGGCCAAGACCAAGAAGGGCGTGCTGATCGTCAACGCCGCCCGCGGTGGCCTGATCGACGAGCAGGCACTGGCCGACGCCATCAGCTCGGGCCAGGTCGGCGGCGCGGGCATCGACGTGTTCGCGACCGAGCCCACCACCGAGAGCCCGCTGTTCGGCCTGCCGAACGTCGTGGTCACCCCGCACCTGGGCGCGTCGACCGCGGAGGCGCAGGACCGCGCCGGGACGGACGTGGCCAGGAGCGTGCTGCTGGCGCTGCGCGGCGACTTCGTACCCGATGGTGTGAACGTCGCAGGCGGCGCGGTCGGCGAGGAGGTCCGGCCGTACCTGTCGCTGACCCAGAAGCTCGGCCTCGTCCTCGCGGCGACCGGCAACGGCACGCCGACGTCGATCAGCGTCGAGGTCCGCGGCGAGCTGTCCAATGAGGACGTCTCGATCCTGCCGCTGGCCGCGCTGCGCGGTGCCTTCCACGGCGTCGTCGAGTCCCAGGTGACGTTCGTGAACGCGCCTCGGCTGGCCGAGGAGCTCGGCGTCGAGGTCGACATCGTCAAGGAGCCGGAGAGCGCCGCCCACCGCAGCCTGGTGACCCTGCGCGCGGTCTACGCGGACGGCGCGACGATCACGGTGTCGGGCACGGTCTCCGGCCTCGCCCAGGTCGAGAAGCTGGTCGGGTTCAACGGCCGCAGCTTCGACCTGCGCGCCGAGGGAACGGTGCTGCTGGCCGCGTACCCGGACCGCCCCGGCGTGATGGGAACGGTCGGCACCCTGCTGGGTGAGGCGGGCATCAACATCGAGGCCGCCCAGATCAGCCAGACCAAGACCGGCAACGACGCGATCATGATCCTGCGTGTCGACCGGCAGGTGGACGCCTCGGTGCTCGACTCGATCGGCCTGAGCATCTCGGCCACGAACATCCGGGCGGTCCAGTTCGACGGCTGAGTCAGTCACGAACACACAGCGTGAGGGCCACTTTCAGGGCGTTCTATGCCCTGAAGGTGGCCTTCATGGCACAACGCGGCCGAATGTCCTAGGCGATGCATTCGTCCCCGGTTAGGTTGCTTTCCGGCACCGAGTATGCGCGGAGAGTGAGGCGTTCCAGTGGCCCGTCCGACCGGGTGGAAACGACGTTCGATGATCGCCATGGTGATGTTCGCGCTGGTCGCGAGCGTGACCAGCGCGGGAACCGCGATCAGTGAGCCGCGTGACTTCCCGCTCGCGATGAGCGTGCCGGTCAGACAGTTGCCCGAGTCCGTCACCGACGAGGTGGCCGCACCCCTCCTCGACGACGAAGGCCCGGTGACGGCGTTCGTCGCGCTGGACCGGCGGCCGGCCGTGGACGTCTACAACGAACTGTCCAACCGGGCCGGCGCGAACCGGGAAGAGGCCGCGCAGGCGGCCCGTGACGCGGCCGAGGACACCACTCGTACCGCGGATGTGCTGGCCGAGACGTTGCGGGCGCGTGACGCGACCGCCGAGTTCCTCTACACCACGGTCAACGCCGTCGCGGGCATGGTCGTCAACGCGGACGCGTCGGCGATTCGCGACCTGGCGGCACGGCCCGAGGTCCAGTCCGTTCGCCGGGTCGTGCCGAAGTCCCGTACGAACTCCAGCGCCGTGCAGGTCACCAAGACGCTCAACGCCTGGCAGAACACCGGGAAACTCGGCGACGGAATCCGGATCGGCATCATCGACGACGGCGTCGACTACACCCACGCCACGTTCGGCGGTCCCGGCACGCCGGAGGCGTACACGGCGATCGACCGGACCACAGTGGATCCGTCGTTCTTCCCGACCGCCAAGGTCGTCGGCGGCGCGGATCTGGCGGGCGACCAGTACGACTCGT
This sequence comes from Kibdelosporangium persicum, assembly GCF_013280595.1. Lineage (GTDB taxonomy): Bacteria > Actinomycetota > Actinomycetes > Mycobacteriales > Pseudonocardiaceae > Kibdelosporangium > Kibdelosporangium persicum. Next base: position 38,622 of record NZ_JAAATY010000019.1, on the reverse strand, counting down.
CGGGCCGCCACGGGTCCAAGACGCCGACGCCGGACCCGAACCCCATCGCCTGCGGCCAGCACGGCACGCACGTCGCCGGGACGGCCGCCGGGTTCGGCGTGAACGCCGACGGCACGACCTTCCGCGGCGACTACACCAAGCTCACCCCGCAGCAGGCCGACGACATGCTGATCGGCCCCGGCACCGCGCCGAAGGCGGTGGTTTACGCGATCAAGATCTTCGGCTGCAAGGGGTCGACGGACCTGACCGCGCAGGCTCTCGACCGGGCACTGGACCCGAACGGCGACGGCGACTTCACCGACCGCCTCGACCTGGTGAACATGTCGCTGGGCAGCGACTTCGGCGCGCCGGACGACCCGGACAGCCTGTTCGTCCGCAAGCTGGCCCGCAACAACGTGTTGTCGGTGGTCGCCGGCGGCAACGGCGGCGACGTCTACGACATCGGCGGCGCGCCGGGCAACACCCCTGAGGCGCTGACGGTCGCCAGCACGCGTGATCCGTACGTGCTGCGGGACGCGGTCGAGGTGACCGCGCCCGCGGACGTGGCCGGGCAGGCGGGCGGCCAGTACGGCTTGGCGTACACCGGTTTCGACCAGTTGGACCTGACCAAACCGGTCGCCGCCGTGTCCGATTCGTCCAATGCGGACGGTTGTGATCCGTTCTCCGAGCAGGACAAGGCGGCGGTGGCGGGCAAGTTCGTCTGGCTGGAGTGGGACGACTCCGATGCGCGGCGCTGTGGCTCGGCTCCCCGGGCGGCCAACGCGAAGGACGCCGGTGCGGCCGGGGTGCTGCTGCCGTCGGGCACCGACGTGTTCCAGGCGGCCATCGCCGGGCTGGACAGCCTGCCGATGTTCCAGTTCACCGCGACCGCGACCGAACCGCTGCGGCCCGCGCTGCGGGCCGGCACGTTGAGCGTCCGGATGCTCGGTTCGAAACGGGCGTCGCTGAAGACCAAGCTGCCGCGGATCAACGACACGCCAAGCGATTTCACCTCCCGCGGGGTGCGCAGCCCGGTGGTGAAGCCGGATGTCGCCGCGCCCGGTGACACGATCGCGTCGGCACTGACCGGCAGCGGCAACCGGACCCTGATGATCAGCGGGACCTCGATGGCCGCGCCGCACGTCGCCGGGATCGCCGCACTGGTCAGGCAGACGCGCCCGGACTGGACCCCCGAGGAGATCAAGGCCGCGGTGATGAACACCGCGGGCGACGACGTGCGCACCGAGCCCGGCGGGACTGTGCTCGCGCCGCAACGGGTCGGCGTGGGCCGGGTGAACGCGCAGTCCGCTGTGGACAATCAGGTGCTGGCGATGGTGGTCGAGGCACAAGGTGCGGTGAGCGTCTCCTTCGGCACGGTGGAGGCTGTCACCCGGACTTCGGTGTCGCGGACGGTGAAGCTGGTCAACAAGAGCGACGCGCCGGCCGAGTTCGACGTCGCCTACCAGGAGGCGACCAAGGTTCCCGGTGTCCGGTACGACCTGTCGCGCGGCGCGGTCCGGGTCCCCGCGCGTGGTGCGGAGGTCGTGCGGGTCACGCTGCGCATCGACGATCCGCTGGCGTTGCGCAAGACGATCGATCCGACCGTCGCACCGTTGCAGAGCAAGCTGGCCCGTCAGTTCGTCGCCGACGCCTCCGGCAGGCTCGTGCTCACCCCGAAGAGCGGTTCGGCGCTGCGGGTGCCGGTGTACGCGGCGCCGCGGCCGGTCGCCAAGCTCAGCACCGAGCCACAGGTCAAGTTCGACACCGGCAACCAGGGGATACTGCCGCTGCACGGCAAAGGGCTCGACCAAGGTGAGGGCCGGGAGGCGTACCGGTCGTTGATCAGCGTGCTGCAGTTGCAGTCGAGTTCACCGCAGCTGCCGTCCTGTCGTCGCAACCGGACGACGGGGTGCACCGTCAACGACACCGCCAAGGGCGGGGACATCCGGTACGTCGGCGTTGCGTCCACCGCACCGCATGCGGTCGCACAGGGTGAACCCGAGAAAGCGGTCGTCGCGTTCGGCATAGCCACCTGGGGCAACTGGTACAACCTCGGCAGCAACACGGTTCCGGTCGTGGGGATCGACACGGACGGGGACACCAAACCCGACTTCGAGGCGTCCGTGAGAAAACTCACCCGTACGGATGTCTGGGTGGTGAACACAGTGGACCTGACCAAACCGAACAAGCCGTCAGTGGCCCGCATGCCGCTGAACGGCCAGCTCGGCGACGTGGACACCGGTGTGTTCGACACGAACGTCGCCGTGCTGCCGGTCCCGCTCAAGGCGCTGGGCATCGACCCGGCCAAGGAATCGGCACGGTTCAGCTACACAGTCGGAGTGGCGGGCTTCTACAGTGCGCCTGGTGACGGGACCAGCTTGATCGACAGCGTCGGGTCGATGACGTTCGACCCGCTCAACCCGGATGTGCGGGTGACCGGGCAAGGCGAGGACGCACTCGTGTTCTTCGCCAAGCCCGGCACGGCGCTGTCCGTCATCCGGGACAAGGCGGTGCACGCGACGGAGCGGACCACCGGGCTGCTGGTCCTGAACCACCACAATGCGACTGGTGATCGTGCCGCGGTGGTGCGGATTCCCGCACGCTGAGATTTCGTGATCCGAAAGGGGGACCCCGTAAGCGTGGTCGAGGTACGGATGAGCGGGTGGGTGCGGGTAGCCTTCCCTGAACTGTGTGGCCCGGACGCTGGGCCTGTATCCACGGAGGTGTCTGCATGCGGCTCGCGGTGATCCCCGGTGACGGGATCGGGCCGGAAGTGATCGCCGAGGCCCTCAAGGTGCTCGGCGAGGTCGTTCCGAGTGCTGAGATCACCCGGTACGACCTGGGGGCCGCTCGATGGCACGCGACGGGGGAGTTGCTGCCAGAGTCGGTTCTCGGCGAACTCCGGGAACATGACGCGATATTGCTCGGCGCGGTGGGTGATCCGTCGGTGCCGAGCGGCATTCTCGAACGCGGCCTGCTGCTGCGGCTGCGGTTCGAGCTCGACCACCACGTCAACCTGCGCCCGGCGCGGCTCTACCCGGGCGTGCGCAGCCCGATCGCCGATCCGGGTGACATCGACATGATCGTCGTCCGGGAGGGCACGGAAGGCCTCTACGCCGGCAACGGCGGCCTGTTGCGCAAGGACACGCCGCACGAGATCGCGACCGAGGTCAGCGTCAACACGTCGTTCGGCGTGGAGCGCGTGGTCCGGGACGCGTTCGCCCGTGCTTCGTCCCGTCCGCGCAAGCACCTGACCCTCGTGCACAAGACCAACGTGCTCGCGCACGCCGGGTCCCTGTGGTCACGGGTGGTCGAAGAGGTGTCGTTGCAGCACCCGGACGTGACCGTGGCGTACCAGCATGTGGACGCGACGACCATTCACATGGTCACCGATCCCGGCCGGTTCGACGTGATCGTCACCGACAACCTGTTCGGCGACATCCTCACGGACCTGGCGGCCGCGGTGACCGGAGGCATCGGCCTGGCGGCGTCCGGAAACCTCGACATCACCCGCCGCAACCCGAGCATGTTCGAACCGGTGCACGGCAGCGCCCCGGACATCGCGGGTCAGGGTGTGGCCGACCCGACGGCCGCCGTGCTGTCGGTGGCGCTGCTGCTCGACCACCTGGGTGAGCGGGAGGCGGCCCGCCGGATCGAGGCCTCGGTGGCCTTCGACCTGGCGACCCGCGACCACTCCTCGCCCGGTGGCACGTACGCGATCGGCGACCGTCTCGCCGCGTTGGTCTCGTCCAACTCCTCGCGCACGACTGCTTAGGACTTCCGGCCGTCGTGAGGGTGCCGGCCCGGCACCCTCACGACGGCCGTTGGTTTTCCTTTGTGGATCGAGCGACTGTGGATCGAGCGACGCCGTTGGCAGCCGCGGTGGCCAGCACGCTGGCGGCGACCTGGGGCAGCGCCAGGACGGCCGCGGACACCAGGCCCGGTGTGAGGGTGCGCCGACGTAGCCAGGCCCGGTAGACGAACTCGTACGGCACCACCGAATCACGCTCCGCTCGGCGCAGCATTCCCAGTACTACCTCGACCATCTCGTCGAGGACCCTTGCCGACATTCCACGGCCCACAGGCAGCATCCGGGTGAGGGTGGTGATGACCGTGTCCTTGGCCGCGCCGGTCATCGCGTCGAGCGGCGGCTGGGTGTGGATTTCGATGATGTCGGTCCACCGGATCGGTCCGGTGCTGTCGATCCCGATCGCCCGTGCGCTGAAGCGGACCGCGCCGAACCCGTCGAGTTTCCCGGCCAGCCAACGGGTTCCGGGTGGCAGTCGCGGCTTGAGCAGGGCGGCGGCGGAGAAGTCCCACAGCTCGGTCGCGGGTATGTCCGGCATCGGCATCCGCTCCAACGCGGCGGTCAGCCACGCCGGCGTCTGGTCAGTAGCTGACACGGCGGTTCCACATCGGGAGCCTGGCGGCCTCCAGCCATGACTTGGCGGCCAGCACCGCACCGAGGAGCTTGGCCAGGTCGAACTCGAACCACCAGCCGCCCTGGTAGATCACGAACGGCGAGACCAGGCAGACAAGCGCGGCGGTGACAGCCGTCCACTGCCTGCGGTAGCAGAGCGCGATCAGGCCGACCAGCGGCGCGACCTCGTCGCCGACCGCCCACATCACCACGACCGCAAGCCACAGCTGGATCGTCATGATCCGTGCGGCGGCCGGTTCGTCGACGCCGATCTCCTCGTCGGGATACCGCGCCTGCCAGTACCGGTGGTTGAACCTGGTCAGCATCGGCGGGTAGGCGGCGATCCACACGACGAACGAGGCCAGCCCGAGCAGTGGCAGCAGGGGGATCTCTTTCTCGTTGCGCTGTCCCAGGCCCAGGAAGAACGCGGGGAACATCGCTGCCACACCGGTCAGCAACACGATGATCGTCGGCACGCGCATCACCCCGAAGTAGCGGGTGAGCGCCGCGAACAGCAGGGGAACGCCGACCATCAGCGACCCGCTCACCGGGTCGTACGGGATGAGGAGCAGTGACATGAAGACCGTGGCGGGCCAGAAGAACCACGGGATGAGTTTCTTGGCCGCGCCACTGTTGATGAACTCGGGCACGTAGTCGATCAGTTTGCGCAGGAACTCCAACACCGGACCCCCTCTGTGCAAAACTTGCAGAATGTCTGCACCGTACTCGTCACGCTGGGTAGCTGCAAGTTTTGCATTCGAGTCGATTTTGCAGGGTGAGTCCCGCTGATGCCCACGGCCCGCCTTTCCCAGGACGACCGCCGTCGAATCGGCGCGGAGCTGCGCGAACTGCGTGATCTCGCGGGCCGGACGCTGGAGGACGCCGCCGCCCGGCTGGGCTGCTCGCCCGCGAAAGTGAGCCGGATCGAGACCGGTCAGGTCGCAGTCCGGCCGCTTGACCTGCGTGAACTCCTGGACATGTACGAGGTGAGCGGCGCGCGGCGGACAGCGTTGCTGTCTGTCGGCCAGCACGGTCGGCAACGGTGGTGGAAGGAGTACGCAGACCTGATCTATGGCGGCTACGACCTGTACATCGGTTACGAGGACGAGGCCACCGAGATCTGGGAGTACCAGCCGCAGTGGATCCCCGGCCTGCTGCAGACACACGCCTACGCGCAGGCGCTGGGAGAGGCGTTCGGCCGTCCCGCCGAGGTCGCGGCTCGATGGGCCGACCTGCGTCAGGCGCGGCAGGCGATGTTGCTGCGCGAGAACCCGCCGGCAGTGTCGGTGGTGGTCGACGATTCGGCCTTGCTCCGCGCGTCCGCGCCGGGAGTGATGCGTGACCAGTTGCGCCAGCTTGTGGCGGCGGGCGGCAACCCACACGTGTCCGTTCAGGTCCTGCCCGCGTCCGCCGGGATGCATCCCGGTCAGGCAGGCGGTTTCATCGTGCTCGGCTTCGCCGATCCCAACGACCCTCGGGTGGCGTACACGAACAACCTCACCGAGGGGCACTTGATCCGCGAACCGGAGCACGTCGCCGAGTACGTCTCGGTGTTCGGCAGGCTCCGGGAACTCGCCCTCACGCCTGCCGAGTCCCTCGACTTCATCCGACGAATCGTCTGAACAGCCGCCAGCAGGCGGGCCGGACGACAAGAACCGGCCGGGGGTTCTTGGCGTCCCGGATGCCGATCCGGCGATCGAGCAAAGCCACTTCGACACACGTCGGGCCCTCGCCGCAGCGGCTGCTCTTGAACCAGGTCGCGTTCCGCATGCCACCAGCGAACTGCCTGGTTATGCTGGAAAACCCTGATCCTGGACGACATCGGACGAACCTGGACGACCAGGGAGGCCACGTGCTCGGTCCCGATCCGGCCGCCGTCTCCGACCTCGCCGATCTGGCCGCCCAGCTCGATCTGCTGCGGACCCGGGCCGCGCACGGCACCGGACGGCCAAGGATCAGCCTTGCCGAGCTGACCAGAAGACTGGGACTGCCCGCCACCAGCAAGTCGACTGTGCACAGTTACGTCACCGGCCGGACTCTGGTGCCGGCGGAACTGCTCGACCGGATCGTGATCGCGCTGGGCGCCGGGCCAGCCGAACAACGGCAGTGGGCCGAGGCCTGGTACCGGATCTCGGCGGGCCCCAGGCGAAAGCCGGTGCCGACGGGACTGCCCAGCGCGCCGGATCACCTCGGCGCCGACTTCGACGGCCGCGACTGGGCGTTCGACCGCATCGGCTACTGGCTGGCGGGCCGCGAGTCCGCGCTGGTCATCACGGGCGAGCCGGGCGCCGGGAAGACCGCCCTGGTCAGCAGGCTGATCGCGGGCAACGCGGCTGTGTCGGCAGCACACTACTGCCGTCAACAGGACACGGAGTCGCTCGACGCGGTCAGTGTCATCCTTTCCCTCGCCGGGCAACTACAGGCGAATGTGCCCGGGTACACGGTCGGCGCGGACGTCCTGCGCACCGAGGCGGACCCACGTCAGTTGTACGACAAGGTGATCCGCCAGCCGATCCGAAAGCTCGGAACGACCGCGGTCATCGTGGTCGACGCGCTCGACGAAGCGGTGGAAGGCGGTGGCGGGCACGCGCTGGTGGCCTTGCTGGCACGGGAAACGCGGATGCCGACAGCGAACCTCCGGTTGCTGCTCACCAGCAGGCCCGGCCGTGCACTGCGGCACGTCACCGCGTCGGCCCAGTTCGATCTGATCGAGGACGAGACGGACGCGGGCGGGGACGTCCGCGGTTACGCCGAACGCAGGTTGCACGCGGGCGACGTCCCGGCCGCGGCCGTGCTCGCCCGGCGAATTGCCAGCCGTGGCAAGGGAAACTTCCTCTACGCCAGGTTCGTGCTCGATGACCTGCTCAGCCGGGCACGGCCGATCACCACCGCGGACATCCGGTTGCCGGACGGTCTCGCGGAGCTGTACCGGGAGTTCCTCAACCGGGAGATCGCCGAGGTCGAGCAGGACTGGCGGCTGCGGTACCGGCCAGTGCTCGGACTGTTGACGCAGGCACGTGGGGACGGGTTCACCGTCGGCCAGTTGATGTCGCTGACCGGGTTGCCCAGGTCCGTGATCGAGGACACCCTGACGGTCTGCGCTCCGTACCTGCGTTCCGGCGCGGCGTACCGGATCTTCCACCAGTCCTTCCGGGACTATCTGCGCGCGGCGGGGGAACACCATGTCTACCCGGCCGAAGCAGCGACCACGATCCTGCACTGGCTCAGTGAGAACACGCTCGATCCGTACGCGGTGCGGCACCTGTTCCACCACATCGTCGACACCGCGCGGCTGGGTGTCGCCGAGGAACCGAGGGCGTTGCTCGAACGCGTGCTCCAGGACTTGGACTTCCTGTCGGCGAAGGCAACAGTGGACAGTGCCGCGCTGGTCACCGAGATCGACGACGCGACGGTCAACGCCGGAGACCCACGCGGCCCGGCCGCCCGGATGGCCGCGATCCTCAAATACCAGGCCCACAACCTGCGGCGTTGGCGCGGAAGCGTGGCACAACCGGACTTCCTCCTGCAACAGATGCACTATGAGGCCACGAAGGCCGGATTTCCCGAGCTGCTCGCCGAGATCGACCGCCGGCCGGTCCGGCGCCTGCGGGTCGCGTGGTCCCATGCCAATGCCGGTGCGGGACACGCCGACACGGTGATCGCCGTCGTGGTCACCCCGGACGGATCGTTCATGGCGACAGGCTCGTTCGACCACACCGTCCAGGTATGGGACGCCCAGGGCACAGTGGTGTGGACCATCCGGCATCCCGGCCCGGTGCAACAGGTTGTGCTCCTGCCACGGCTGCGCGTCGCGAGCACGTGCGAGGACCACGTCGTGCACATCTGTTCGCTCACCGACAGAACCCATCGCGAGTTTCCTCATCCGGACACGGTCGGGCCGATGGCAGTCCTGCCGGATGGCGGGCTGGTTGTGGGATGCGGTGATGGCATCGCCCGGATCTGGGATGTCGACGAAGTGGCTGTCCGGCGGGAACTGATCCACGACGACCGCGTGACTTGTCTTGCCGTCGCCGGGAACCGTCTGCTGACCGGATCGGACGACCACACGGCATACCTGTGGGACTTGGCCGACGGCAGCCTGCTCCGGCACTTCGAGCACGACGGACCCGTGACCTTTGTCCTGCCGGCAGGCGATTTGGTGATCACCGTCACCGCGGACCGCGGGATCACGGTGTGGAACGGCGTGACCGGCGTCCGCGCCCGCGAGTTCACCGCGCCTGCCGACGTCCGGTCGATCGGTCTCCGGGACGGCCTCGTCGTGGCGTGTGGCAACCACGTGTGGCGTTGGGATCTCGGCCGTGCCGGGCCGCCGGAGGAACTGGTCCGGCACGGGGATCTGGTCAACGGGTTCCTGCTCGCGGGGACCGACATGATCAGTTTCAGCCGGGACAACACCGCATGCCTGACGACGGACGACGGTGTCCGGCACGTGTTCCGGCATGATGACTGGGTCCGTGATGCCGCCGTGTCGGGCCGCCACATCGTGACTGTGTCGGACGACCGTTCGGCCCGGTGGTGGGACCGCGACACCGGAACGCTGGTGCGGACGCTGGCGGGCAACGCGGATTCGGTGCGTGCCATCACGATCGCCCCGCACGGCGGCTGGGTGGTGTCCGGTTCCGACGATGGCACGGTTCGTGTGCGGGACACTGAAACAGGAGAGTTGCTTCGTGTCTTCCGGCACGGTGGGTGGGTGCGTGCCGTCGGTGCGACAGCCGATCTCGTCGTCTCCGGTTCGGACGACCGGACGGCGCGGATTTGGAACGTCCGCACGGGCGAGTGCGTTGGCACATTGGAACACGACGGACCGGTGCGGGCTCTCGAAGTCGGCGGCAACGGCGTGGTCACGGTGTGCGATGACCATCTTGTCCGTGTGTGGTCCGGTGACTGTGTCGTCCTGCGTGGCCACACGGACATCGTTCGTGCCGTGGCGGTGAGTGAGAGCTATGTCGTGACCGGATCACGTGACGGGACCGCGATCGTCTGGTCGGACTCTGAAATGGCTCACCGGCTAAGGCATCCCGACTGGGTCCGGGGCGTCGCTGTCGCCCCGGACGAGCGGCATGTGGTGACGAGCTGCGTCGACGGTGTCGTCCGGTTGTGGGATCTCGCTGGCGGGACTCTGGTGCGCGAACTGACCGGTCACCGCAAGGCCGTCCGAGACGTACGAATCAGCGCGGACGGCACGCGGATCGTGACTGCGTCAGGAGACCGGACCGCTCGTGTCTGGGATTTCGCGACCGGCGTGGAGGTTCACCGCTTCGAGCACGGGTCCTGGGTGCGTGCTGTTCACCTGGTCGGCCGATATGTCGTGAGTACGTCCGATGATCGAACCGCTCGGGTCTGGGACATCGTGTCCGGCCGGCAGTCGCACTGCATCGCCGCGAGTCACCGGATCGCCTGCTGCGCGATCGGCCGCCGGCATCTGGCGTTCGGCACGTCCTGCGGTGAGGTCCTGTGCGTCTCGTTCGATCCGGCTGTGTGACGGCGCCCGCGCGAGTATTTTGCGGGGAATGTCGCGGATCTTGTGTCTTGTCGTGTTGCTGGTGGCCGGTTGTGGCGTCGTGCCACGGGAAACACCGGTGCAGGCGCCGGCGGGTTCGGTCGAGGAGTGGATCGAGCGGATGCGCGCGGCGGAGTCCGTCCGGTTCGAGGTCGAGTTCACATCGGACGGCAGGCCGTCGTGGTGGTGGCACCGCAAGGGCGAGATGAGTCCGTTGTCCAAGGGGTGGCACCAGCAGGGCACACCGGAGCCGACGCAGCGCATGGTGGAACGGCGCAAGTCCTACCACACCGACGAGGTCGTCGAGTCGGTGGTGATCGAGCGGTTCTCCCGGGAGTTCTACCTGCAGGACCAGCGGGCCAAGCTGCCGCAGGGCAAGCGCTGGGTCCTGCTCGACCACAAGGCGCCGTGGACGTGGAACGTCGAGCGCGACGTGAGCATGACCCTGAGCGATCTGGCGCCCAGCGGCGTTTTCCTCGACCTCGACCGCAAGACACTCGTCGTGTCACCGGGCACGGACGACCAGGGTTTGTGGCGGTACGAGCTCACTGCGGCCGCGAACATCGAGTCCAACCCGAACACCGCTCGCAGGAAACCGGTCGAGGCGACGGTATGGGTCAACCACGACGGCCTTCCGGTGCAGGTGGAACAGCGGTCCACCGGCGACAGCGGCCACAGGAACACCAAGGTCAGCAAGTACTCCGACTGGAACGCCACGCCTCCGGTCGAGCTCCCGCCGGACGCGGAGGTCGCGCCCGCCGAGACGGTCACCTGGACCGAACGCCGATGATCGTTCCCACGACTTGGGAGCAGCCGACCGTGGAGTGGTCATCCGATTCACGATGTGGTTTCATGCTCACCATGACCGCGTATGCCGTGATCATTATCGACCAGCGCGCTGGGTAGCTCGTTCCATCACCCGGCGCGCCGACCTCTCGCATCCTGCGGGAGGTTTTTTGTTTGTCCGGCATAGTCGACCACCACCAGGAGAGACCGTGACCCGCACGACCCCGGCCGGCACACCGCTCGGCGACGACTTCCACGTGTACGACACGACGTTGCGGGACGGGGCGCAGCGTGAGGGCATCTCCTACTCGGCGGCGGACAAGCTGGCCGTCGCCAGGCTGTTGGACGAACTGGGCGTCGGGTTCATCGAAGGCGGCTGGCCGGGCGCTTTGCCCAAGGACACGGAGTTCTTCGCGCGGGCCGCGGCAGGCGAGCTGGAACTCAAGCACGCCGCACTGGTCGCGTTCGGGTCGACCCGCAGGGCCGGGACGACGGCCGCGCGGGACCCGCAGGTACGGGCCCTGCTGGACGCGCAGGCGCCGGTGGTCACGCTGGTCGCCAAGTCCGACCGGCGGCACATCGAGCTCGCCCTGAAGACCGATGTGGACGAAGCGTGCGAGATGGTCCGCGACACGGTCGCGTTCCTCGTCGGCGAAGGACGCCGGGTCTTCCTCGACGCTGAGCACTTCTTCGACGGCTACGCCTTCGACTCCGACACCGCGTTGCGCGTGCTGACCGCCGGGGTGGACGGCGGCGCGGACGTGGTCGTGTTGTGCGACACCAACGGTGGCCAGTTGCCGTTGCAACTGGCCGACACCGTCCGGCAGGTGATCGACCGGACCGGGTTCCGGGTCGGCATCCACTGCCAGGACGACACTTCATGCGCCGTCGCGAACTCCGTCGCGGCGGTCCAGGCGGGTGCCAGTCACGTGCAGTGCACCGCCAACGGATACGGCGAACGAGCGGGCAACGCCGACTTGTTCGCCGTAGTCGGGAACCTCGTGACCAAGCTCGGCATGCCGGTGCTACCCACCGAATGCGTGCCGGAGCTCACCCGGGTCTCCCATGCCCTTGCCGAGATCGCGAATCTCGCACCCGACACCCACCAGGCCTACGTCGGGTTGTCAGCGTTCGCCCACAAGGCGGGCCTGCACGCGAGCGCGATCAAAGTCGATCCGGAGCTGTACAACCACATCGATCCGGGCGTCGTCGGCAACGACATGCGGGTACTGGTCACCGAGATGGCCGGCCGGGCCAGCCTGGAGCTCAAGGGACGTGAGCTCGGGGTTGACCTGGCCGGCCGGCCCGCCGCGCTGACCGGCGCGGTCCGCAAGGTCAAGGAGATGGAAGCGCGCGGCTGGTCCTTCGAGGCCGCCGACGCCTCACTGGAACTGCTGCTGCGTGCCCAGGTCGCCGAGGCCGATCAGTCCCCAGTGGACACGCCACCGTTCGTGCTCGAGTCGTACCGCGTCATCCTGGACCACCACGTCGACGGAACGGTCGTTTCCGAGGCAACGGTGAAGGTGCACGTGGCGGGCGAGCGCATGATCGCCACGGCGGAAGGCAACGGTCCGGTGCACGCGCTGGACGCCGCGCTGCGCAAGGCGCTCCTGCCGCACCTGTCGTGGTTGGACCAGGTCGAACTGGCCGACTACAAGGTCCGCATCCTCACCGAGGACCCGGGCACCGACGCGGTCACCCGGGTCCTCGTGGAATCCACCGACGGTCAGCGGGAATGGACCACGGTCGGCGTGCACGGCAACATCGTCGAGGCGAGCTGGCTGGCACTGTGCGACGCGTTGGTCCACAAGGCACTGCGCGTCAGCATGGCGGTGTCCTGACCCAGGCTTCGAGCAGCCGTCGGGCCGAACCGCCGATCGGCCCGACGGAATCGGCCAGGACCTCCGGGGAAGGCAGACGGGCGTTGTCCACTGCGGACACCGCGTCGGCGGCGTTCTCGATGGTCGACGAACAGACGGCTCGCAGGTAGTCCGGCACGGTGAGCCGGGGATCGGTACATCCGACGACCGGCGTGCCGACCGCCGTGACGAGCGGGAACACCGTTCCAGGAATCCCGATGGCCGCCTCGGCACGTGCGGACGCCTGCACCGACGGCACATCGCTGATCTCGTAGCGTTCCCACAGCTTGCGGTTCTCCCGTGGATGCAGGCCGACCAGGATCCGTTTGCCCGCCGCGGCCAGGTTCCCGGCGGCGGCGAGGAGCAGTTCCGTTCCCGGGGCGGCGTTGCCGGTGCTGTCCGGGTGCGTGACGCTCGTGAGCACCAACACGAGATCTTGCTCCGGTGCACGTTTCGGCAGGTCGTCGATCTGCGGTGAACCCACTACTTCGATCGGCCGCCGGGTGCCGAGGTACTTGCCGAAGGACCGGGCCTCGGCCGGGGAGGACGCGGTGATCAGCCGTAGCCGGCGCCGCACCTCCTTGGCCCGCGCAGCCTCGATCGGGTTCAAGTAGGCGAGCGAACTGGCCGCCAACGGCAGCTTGCGGAAGTGCGCGGCACAGTCCGCGGGCCACGGCTCGGCGCCGGTCACCACGAGCAGATCCGCGGCAGGAGCGTCGGCCCATGTCGCCACCGGGACCGGATCGTCCGGTTTGACCTGTGAGTAGTCCGGAACGAGGTGGGTGATCAGGACACCGCGCCGCGCGGCCTCGGCCAGCAGCGGTTTGACGTGGTAGGTCCCCCACGGTTCGTTGGTCGCGATCAGCACCCGCCGAACGCCTGGTGGTCGATGCGATGCGGCGGCCGTGCCGGTGCCGAGTGTGAGGAACGCGGCAACGGCTCCGCCCAGGACAGCACGCCGGGAAGTCTGCATGAGGCGAAACGTACTGTTCCAAGGTGAACTAACCTTGCCCCGTGCGTATCGCTCGTATTGCTCATTCCGAAGGGTTCGCCTACGCCGCGCTGGGCGACGCCGACGGCCAGGAAGTCGCGCTGGAGATCGCCGAGCAGCCGTTCGTCAAGCCCACGTTCAGCGGGCGGAAGTGGCCGCTGGCCGACGTCCGGCTGCTAGCCCCGGTCCTGCCGACCAAGGTCGTCTGCATCGGCAAGAACTACGCCGACCACGCCCGTGAGATGGGCGGCGAGCCACCGGCGGACCCGGTGATCTTCATCAAGCCGTCCACCAGCGTGATCGGCCCGAACGCGGCCATCAGACTGCCGGCCGACTCGTCCAGAGTGGACTACGAGGCCGAGCTGGCCGTGGTGATCGGCCAGCCGTGCAAGGACGTCCCGGCCGAGAAGGCGTCCTCGGTGATCTTCGGCTACACCGTCGGCAACGACGTCACCGCCCGTGACCAGCAGAAGGCCGACGGGCAGTGGACGCGTGGCAAGAGCCACGACACCTTCTGCCCGCTCGGCCCGTGGGTGGAGACCCAGCTGGACGCGTCCGACCTGGCCATCCGCGCCGAACTGGACGGCGAGGTCAAACAGGACTCCCGGACTTCGTTGCTGCTGCACGACGTGCCCGAGCTGATCGAGTGGGTGTCACGCGTGATGACACTGCTGCCCGGTGACGTGATCCTGACCGGGACCCCGGCGGGCGTCGGCCCGATGACCGACGGCCAGACCGTCTCGGTGACCGTCGAAGGCATCGGCACCCTGACGAACCCGGTAGTGGCGAAGTAAGCCCGGACGATCAGGCTCGGCGGGCGAAGTCCGGAGCGTGCTCCGGACGGATGCCGATCGCGATGATGTACGCGGGAACCGCCCGCAGCGGCGGGAAGAGCCGCGTCAGCATGGTCGGCGCCTTCGGGTACGACGTGCGTTCGCCCGTCAGCACCGGGGCGAGCACCTTGGCGTGCAGGAACCGTTGCAGTCCCTGGGCCACGGCCATCGGCAGCCAGCGGCGCTTGCGGACCTTGGCCAGGTCGTCGGTGGTGACCTGGCCTCGCCGCAACGGTTCCGCCAGCAACGCGGCGGCCGCGGCGGCGTCCTGGACGGCCAGGTTGATGCCGATCCCGCCGACCGGCGACATGGCGTGCGCCGCGTCGCCGATGAACAGCAGGCCGTCGCGGTGCCACTGGTGCAGCCGGTTCAGTTTCACGTCGAGCACCTTCACGTCGTCCATGCTCTCGATGGTGTCGACGCGGTCGGCGAGTTTCGGGTTGATCCGCGCCACTCGGTCGCGGAACGCCTGCAGGCCCTCGGCCCGCAGCCGCGGATCGGAGCCTTTCCCCGCGAGGTAGGCGATCTGGTAGTAGCCCTCGCGGTTGATCATCAGCAGCAGTTCGCGATCGCCGAAGTGCAGCCGGATGCCGCCGACCTCGCCGGTCTCCTCCTCGTGCCGGGGCAGCCGGAACCACCAGGCGTCCAGCGGCACCGGGAACTCCTCCGGCACCAGGCCGGCTTCCTTGCGCAGCAACGACGTCCGCCCGTCGCACGCGACGGTGAGGTCCGCACGGAGTTCGCCCTCCCCGCCCTCGGCCGTGCGGTAGCGGACACCGGTGATCCTGTCGCCGTCCTTCAGCAGCCCGGTGACCTCGGTGTTCATCCGCAACGTGTACGTGGGCTCCTGCTTGCCCGCGTCGGCCAGCAGATCGAGGAAATCCCACTGCGGCACCATCGCGATGAAGTTGTACGGCGCCCGCAGCCTGCTGATGTCACCGAGAACGGTGACACCGTCGCCGGCGGGAAAGCCCACGGTCCGCAGTTGCGACTGCGGCAGCTTGCGGAACTCCTTGCCGAGACCCAGTTCGTCGATCATCCGGACCGTCGAGGCGTGCACGGTGTCGCCGCGGAAGTCCCGCAGGAAGTCCGCGTGCTTCTCCAGCACGGTGACCTCGATCCCGGCGCGTGCCAGCAACAGCCCGAGAAGCATCCCCGCTGGACCACCCCCGACGATCGCGCAGGTCGTGCGCTCCATCCTGACCCCTCCTCGATTTCATCGCCTGTTGAATAACTTGAGGATGCTCCTGTCTGGCCCGCTCGTCAAGCTCGGATAGCCTCTTTGCTGTTATGAACACGACATCGCTCGCGGGCGTCCGAGTCCGCTTCTGCCCGTCCCCGACCGGCACCCCGCACGTCGGTCTGATCCGCACCGCCCTGTTCAACTGGGCGTTCGCCCGGCACCACGGCGGCGAACTGGTCTTCCGGATCGAGGACACGGATGCCTCGCGGGATTCCGAGGAGAGCTACAACGCGATCATCGACGCGTTGAACTGGCTGGGAATCGACTGGGACGAAGGGCCCGAGGTCGGCGGCGACCACGGCCCGTACCGGCAGAGCCAGCGCGGGGAGATCTACACCGATGTCGCCCGCCGCCTGCTCGAAGCGGGCGAGCTGTACGAGTCGTTCTCCACGCCGGAAGAGGTGGACGAACGCCGCAAAGCGGCCGGGCAGGACACCAAGCTCGGGTACGACAACTTCGACCGGGACACCACCGACGAGCAGAAGGCCGCGTTCCGCGCGCAGGGCCGCGAGCCGGTGCTGCGGCTGCGGATGCCCGACGAGGACATCACGTTCGCCGACCACATCCGTGGCGAGGTGACGTTCAAGGCGGGCAGCGTGCCGGACCCGGTGCTGGTCAGGGCGAACGGCGCGCCGCTGTACACGTTGACCAACCCGGTCGACGACGCGTTGATGCGCATCACCCACATCCTGCGCGGCGAGGACCTGCTGCCGTCGACACCGCGGCAGATCGCGCTGTTCCAAGCACTCCGGCGGATCGGCGTCGCCGAGTCCATTCCGGACTACGCACACCTGCCGCTGGTCAGGGGAGAGGGCAACCGCAAGCTGTCCAAGCGGGACCCCGAGTCGAACCTGTTCACCTACCGCGACCGGGGATTCCTGCCGGAAGGAATGCTGAACTACCTGGCGCTGCTCGGCTGGGCGATCGCCGACGACCGGGACATATTCAGCATGTCCGAGATGGTGCAGGCGTTCGACATCGGCAAGGTGAGCTCGAACCCGGCCAGGTTCGACGTGAAAAAGGCCGAGGCCATCAACGCGACACACCTGCGGGCGCTCAGTCAGGACGATTTCGTGGAACGGACACTGCCGTACCTCGCGAACGCCGGACTGGTCGCTGAGAAACCGACGGACGAGCAGCGCGCGCTGTTCACCGCGACCGCTCCGCTGATTCAGGAACGCCTGGTCGTGCTGTCCGACGCGGTCGGAATGGTCAGGTTCCTGTTCGAATCCGAAGAGGACTTCGCGCCCGAACCGGACTCCGCGGCCAAAGCGCTGGGCGAGGACGCCAAACCGGTGCTGGACGCGGCCATCGCGGCACTGGAGCCACTGGCCGGCTGGACCACACCGGCGATCGAGGAGGCGTTGAAGGCCGCGCTGATCGACGGACTGGGCCTCAAGCCCCGTAAGGCCTTCGCCCCGGTACGGGTCGCGGTGACCGGCCGGACGGTGTCCCCGCCGCTGTACGAGTCGATGGAGTTGCTCGGACGGGAGAAGACCCTCACCCGCATGAGGCATGCCCGTAACACCTGAGGGCGGTCAGTCCGATAGAGCGAGTTTGGCCCCCTTGGCGACAAGGGGGGCTTAACCGTGTCAGTGACCGGACAATCACCTCGATAGACGAATCGAAAACAGGTGTGACGCGCCTATCGTGCCTGGATGGCATCAGCGCTGGAGTTGCGGTCCGAGCTCGACGGATCACCTGTCAATCCACCGGAAATCACAGCGGTCTGTCTGGACATCGACGACACACTCGTGGATTTCACCTCGGCGGCGCGATCCGCATTATTCACGCTGATCGGACGCGACGACATGTGGCCGGCATGGCAGCACACGACAGACGAGTACGTGGCCCGCGCGGTGTCGGGCGAACTGGACCCCAGGACGATGCGTTTGCAGCGCACTAAGGCATTCCTTACCGACATGGGCGTACTGCTGGACGACGAGACCGTCCAGGTGCTCGAAGACCGACGGCAGACCCAGATGTGCAGCGGCTGGCGGCTGTTCGCCGACGCGTTGCCGTGCCTGGACTGGATGCGCGCGGCCGGACTGAAACTCGCGGCTGTGACGAACGCCTCGGGCCCGGCCCAACGGGACAAGATGGCCTGCCTCGGGCTGACGAGGTTCTTCGACGCGGTGGTGATCGCCGGCGAGGTGGGGATGGCCAAACCCGACCCCGGCATCTTCCACGCGGCCTGCGAAGACCTGCACGTCAAACCGGCCAACGCGGTCCACATCGGTGATCGCCTCGACCTCGACGCGATCGGCGCGCGGAACGCCGGCCTGCACGCCGTCTGGCTCAACCGTGAGGACGAACCGGCCACCCAAGCCCCCCGCGACGTGCACGTCGTCACGGACCTCGCAGAGCTGCCGTCCCTGCTCGTCAGCGAGTACGTGACCCCCTCGGTGACGGTGCCCGCGCCACGATGACGACCCCGATTTTTGCTCCGTAGGAGGCATCGTCTACTATCTGTCCCGGCGCCAAGGACAGCGATCCGAGACGCCGGTGGGGTATGGTGTAATTGGCAGCACGACTGATTCTGGTTCAGTTAGTCTAGGTTCGAGTCCTGGTACCCCAGCGAGAGAGCCCCTAGGAGCAGGTGCTAGGATTCTCCCAACAAAAGAAAACAAGAAAGTTCCTGGCCCCGTCGTCTAGCGGCCTAGGACGCCGCCCTCTCAAGGCGGTAGCGCGGGTTCAAATCCCGTCGGGGCTACGCGCCTGGCGCCCCCTTGGTCAGTTGCTTCGCAACTTTCCCGGGGGGCGCTTCGCTTTTGTTTTGGGGGGCCGAGCCCCCCAAGCCCCCCACGGTGCGGGCTCCTTACCTTCCAGCGCTGGTTACCTTTCAGCTGAACCAGCTGCGCGGCTTTGCCGCGAGGCGCCTCCGGCGCCTTTTTCTTTTGGGGCGAGTTGGGTGGGTGGGGGTGCCTGAAGCGAGTGCCAGGTGGTGGGCCAGGGCGGAAAGTGCGGAATCCCACAGGGGCGGTGATCCGGCTACGCGGACCGGCCCCGGGCGGTAGTCATACGGATCACCGCCTCAGGTGCGCGGTAGCGCGTGGGTGGTCTTCGTGCTCCCTTCCTCCCGTCTGGCCTGGACGTAGTCCAACCATGGGGGTCAAGGGGTCGGCCCACGCGAAGAACCGGGCTGGAAACCACACCGCCCCCTTGACGGCCATGGTTGCCTTTGGCAGGCCAGGCGGGAGGAAGGGAGTGCGGCCCCCTCTCCTCTTGGTGGCCTGCCCGTCCGGCGAGGACACCCCCTCGTGAGTGTTTATCCGTGTTCTAACACCGATAAACACTCACGAGGGAAGGGAGAGGGGCGGCGTCCCGTGTGGATGTCCACACGCGACGCTGGTGGGTGGTCAGAGACGGTTGTGGAGGGCGTCGGCTGCCGCCAGGAGGTCTGCTGCCCAACGGGAGCCCGGGCGGCGGCCCATCCGGTCGATCGGGCCCGAGACTGACACAGCAGCCACAACGTTCCCAGCACCATCACGAACCGGTGCCGACACACTGGCCACTCCTGGCTCACGTTCGGCCACGCTCTGCGCCCAGCCGCGGCGCCGAACCTCAAGCAGCGCACGCTCTCCGAAGACGGCGTCGTTGAGTAACGCCCGCTGCGTTCCCGGATCCGCCCACGCGGCAAGCACCTTCGCGCCCGACCCCGCCGTCATCGGCAGTCGCGCGCCGACCGGCACCGTGTCGCGCAGGCCGGAAGGCGGCTCTGCGGCACAGATGCAGATCCTGTGCATGCCGTCCCGGCGGTAGAGCTGGACGCTTTCCCCGGTTATGTCGCGAAGACGGGGCAGGACCGCGTTCGCGGCGTCGAGCAACGGGTCTGTCGCGCCGCCCGCCAGTTCCGAGAGCGCCGCGCCGGGACGCCAGCGGCCGTCGGATCCACGGCGTAGCAACCGATGTACTTCCAGGCCCACCGCGAGGCGGTGCGCCGTCGCCCTCGGCAGGCCGGTTTTCGTGCAGAGTTCTGCCAGACCACAGGGTTCCTTGGCAACGGCCTGCAGCACCGCCATTGCCTTGTCCAGAACGCCGATTCCGCTATGCTGTCCCACACAACGATACTAACTTCCCGATATCTGAGATGTCCAGGATCTGGGAACCCACCACGAAATCGCGTTGGAGTTGGAGGAGCGATGGGCCACACGCTCGCTGAGAAAGTGTGGAACTCACATGTCGTACGGCGAGGCGATGGCGATGAGCCTGATCTGCTCTACATCGACTTGCACCTCGTACACGAAGTGACCAGTCCGCAGGCGTTCGACGGGCTGCGTCAGGCCGGCCGCAGGGTCCGCCGCACCGATCTCACTGTGGCGACCGAGGATCACAACGTCCCCACGGTCGACATCCAGTTGCCGATCGCCGATCCGGTGTCCCGTACCCAGGTCGAGACGCTTCGCAAGAACTGTGCCGAGTTCGGCGTCCCGCTCTACCAGATGGGGCACGACGAGCAGGGCATCGTGCACGTGATCGGCCCGCAGCTCGGTCTCACCCAGCCCGGCATGACCGTGGTGTGCGGCGACAGTCACACCTCCACGCACGGCGCGTTCGGCGCGATGGCGTTCGGCATCGGCACTTCCGAGGTCGAGCACGTCCTCGCCACGCAGACGCTTCCGCTCAGGCCCTTCAAGACCATGGCGATCAACGTCTCCGGCTCGTTGCGCCCCGGCGTGACCGCCAAGGACATCATCCTCGCCGTCATCGCGAAGATCGGAACCGGTGGCGGGCAGGGATATGTATTGGAATACCGCGGCAGCGCCATCGAAGCGCTGTCCATGGAAGCGCGGATGACCATCTGCAACATGTCCATCGAAGCGGGCGCCCGCGCCGGTCTCATCGCTCCGGACGAGACGACGTTCGCATACCTGAAGGGGCGCAAGCACGCCCCGCGGGGCGCCGACTGGGACGCCGCGGTGGAGGCGTGGAAGCAACTGCGTACGGACGATGACGCCGTCTTCGACCACGAAGTGCACCTCGACGCGGACCAGCTCACGCCGTACGTGACGTGGGGCACCAACCCCGGCCAGGGCCTGCCGTTGTCTGAAAAGGTTCCTGACCCGGAACAGATCGCCGACGAGAACGAGCGCTCCGCGGCCGAGAAGGCCCTGTCCTACATGGACCTCGAACCGGGTACCCCGCTGCGCGAGATCCATGTCGACACCGTCTTCCTCGGTTCGTGCACCAACGGCCGGATCGAGGACCTGCGGGCCGCCGCGGACGTGCTGCGCGGGCGCAAGGTCGCCAGCGGGGTACGGATGCTCGTCGTCCCCGGTTCGATGCGCGTCCGGGAAGCCGCCGAGTCCGAGGGACTGCACGAGGTCTTCCTGTCCGCCGGCGCCGAGTGGCGGTCCGCCGGGTGCTCGATGTGCCTTGGCATGAACCCGGACCAGCTCAAGCCCGGCGAGCGCAGCGCATCGACATCAAATCGCAACTTTGAGGGCAGGCAGGGCAAGGGCGGGCGCACGCACCTGGTCTCGCCGCTCGTCGCCGCCGCGACCGCCGTCCGCGGAACCCTGTCGTCGCCCGAAGACCTGCCGGCGGGGTCGGGCACCACCGCAGCAGACCTGGACTGAGAGAAGAAGAAGCACGTCATGGAACCTTTCACCAAGCACACCGGGGTCGGCGTACCCCTGCGCAGGTCCAACGTGGACACGGACCAGATCATCCCGGCCGTCTACCTCAAGCGGGTCAGCAAGACCGGTTTCGAGGACGGCCTGTTCGCCGCCTGGCGGCAGGACGAGCAGTTCGTGCTCAACCAGGAGCCGTACCGCCACGGCAGCGTCCTGGTCGCCGGACCGGACTTCGGCACCGGCTCGTCACGCGAGCACGCCGTCTGGGCGCTGTCCAACTACGGCTTCCGCGCCGTCGTCTCGTCCCGGTTCGCCGACATCTTCCGCGGCAACGCGGGCAAGCAGGGACTGCTGGCGGCACAGTGCGAACAGCACGACGTCGAGCAGTTGTGGAAGTTGCTGGAGACCGAGCCGGGCACCGAAGTGACCGTCGACCTGCGGGAAAGGCTTGTCACAGCGAAGGACTTCACCGCGCCGTTCGGCATCGACGACTACACCCGTTGGCGCCTCTTGGAAGGCTTGGACGACATCGCGCTGACTCTTCGACACGCCGACGCGATCGATTCGTTCGAGGCTTCGCGGCCGGTCTGGAAGCCCGCCACAACCCTTGCCTGACGGGCTGTTTCCGGGCCCAAATGTCACCCCGATGGGCGGATCGCAAAACTCATAAGCAAAAATATGGCGTGGCGCGTGGTGGTCGCGCGCTTTTCGGCATATGGTGGCGAGAAGTCGGCCGCGAAAGGCCGTAACCGTCATGTGGTCATAGTGGAGGACAGAAGGGTGAACAAGGCCCAGCTCATCGAGGCGCTCACGGAACGCCTGGGCGACAAGAAGACCGCAGGCGCTGCGGTCGACGGTCTCGTCGACGTGATCGTTCGGACGGTCAACAAGGGCGAGAAGGTCAACATCACCGGCTTCGGTGTTTTCGAGAAGCGCGCCCGCGCGGCCCGCACCGCGCGCAACCCGCGCACCGGTGAGACCGTGAAGGTCAAGAAGACCAACGTGCCCGCGTTCCGCCCGGGCACCGGCTTCAAAGAGGTTGTGAGCGGCGCGAAGAAGCTGCCGAAGGTCGCCGCCAAGTCGGCCGCCTCGCGCAGCACCGGCACCACCACGCGTGCCGCTGCCACTCGCAGCACCGCTTCGACGACCCGGAAGACGGCCGCCGCGTCGACCGGCCGGAAGACGGCCGCCGCCAAGACGACCGCTTCGAAGACGGCCGCGAAGCCGGCGGCAGCGAAGACCACGACCACGCGTCGTGCCGCTGCGAAGCCTGCCGCTGCCAAGACGACCGCGAAGGCCACGGCGAAGAAGACCTCCGCCGCCGCCGCGAAGAAGCCGTCGACTCGCAAGAAGTAAGCAGCAGCTCCAAAGCCGTGAGGGCCGCCCGGGGACGCCTGGGTGGCCCTCACGGCTTTGTTGTGCGCTGGAAGGCGTCCCTGGTCACCTGGTCACACCCGGCGCCTCTACGGCGCTGTCAGCGGCCGTCACGGTGCCATGAGGATCATCAGATGCCGCCGCGGCCACATTGGGGCCGGGCGGCGGTTTGGGACGCCCCAAGGCGACTTCCCGGGGTACCGCTCTCTCTCCGGTTCACCGGACGCCACATTCGCCGCACCGCCGCGTCGCGCGGAAATGCCGGACACTGTTTCAGGGTTTGGGGAGCGGGCTGGGATAGTAATCGGCCGCGACCAGACGAAGTCCCGGGTGGACGAAGGTCAGCACCCACAGACTGCCCTTCTTCGCGCGGACTTCGGGCAGGTCAAGGCCTGATTCCTTGGCGCACGCGGAGATCAGGCCGGGGATCACCCCACCCTGGCTGCTGACCACCGGGACACCCGTTTCGGCGGCGATTTCCCGCAGCCTGCGCATGCCGCGCCCGGGCCGGTCCGAATACTCCTGTTCGCCTAACACGGGCTCGATCCGGACCGTCCTACCGAGATCTTGGGCCAGTCCCGCAATCGTCTGCACACACCGCTCGGGCGGCGCCGAATACATTCGGGCCGCTCCGAACAGGGGCAGGAACTCACGCAACGCCGCCGCCTGCCGCAGACCGGCGGGCGACAGCGGGCGCTGGGAATCCGGGCCCTTCCACGCGCCCCGCTTCCCCGCTTTCGCATGCCGTACGAGCAGCACCGTCGTGGTTGCCGGTGGCAGCCTGGCGAACTCGGCGAGCACGTCGGCATCCTGTGGATAAGTCAGGATTTCCCTGGCCTGCTCCACTGGCAGCCAGCGCAGTTCGTCGACTTCGTCGTTGGGTTCGAAGGCGCCGCCGACCGCCCGCGCGGCGAAGTAGTCGACGCGTTTGGCCGCGCCACGCACCGGATAGCGAACGGTGTTCAGGTGCCGGCCGAGAACCACCCGGAACCCGGTCTCCTCCGCCAGTTCGCGAACCGCCGCGTGCGGCACGGTTTCGCCCGCGTCGACCTTCCCCTTCGGCAGCGTCCAGTCGTCGTAGCGGGGACGGTGCACCACGGCGACCGTCCCGTCGCGCCACGCGACCGCACCGGCCGCCGCGATAGACCTGGGTGACACTTGGCGCTACTCAGCCTTGGGCGCCGTGCAGGACGATCATTTCCCCTTGGTGGTCCCGGACCTGTTCGGTGCCTTCCGGTGCGGGTTCCCATTCGCCGTCCGGCTGCAACACCCAGCACCGGGTGCCCGGGTCGAGTGCCGAGGCGAACATGGCGTCCAATTGTTTTACCAGGCGCGGATTGCGGACCGGGACCTGGACTTCGACGCGGCGGTCGAGATTGCGGTGCATCATGTCCGCGCTGCCGATCCAGTGCTCGCCCAGTCCGGCGAAGTGGAACACCCGGGAGTGCTCGAGGAACCGGCCGAGGATCGAGCGCACCGAGATGTTCTCGCTCAGTCCGGGCACACCCGGCTTGAGCGCGCAGATTCCCCGCACCACCACGTCGACCCGCACCCCGGCCTGGGAAGCCCGGTACAGCGCGTCGATGACCTGCTCGTCCACCAACGAGTTCACCTTGATCCGGATCCCGCCGGGCTTGCCGGTGCGGGCGAATTCGATCTCCTGTTCGATCCGCTCGATGATTCCGCGCCGGATTCCGTACGGTGCCACGAGGATGCTGCGGTACGTGTCCTGTCGTGCGTATCCGGTCAGCACGTTGAACAGGTCGGTGAGGTCCGCGCCGATCGAGGAGTCGGCCGTGAGCAGGCCGATGTCCTCGTACAACCGCGCGGTCTTCGGGTTGTAGTTGCCGGTGCCGATGTGGCAGTAACGGCGGATCGTGGAACCCTCCTGGCGCACCACGAGTGACGTCTTGCAGTGCGTCTTGAGCCCGACGAGGCCGTAGACCACGTGCACGCCCGCCTTCTCCAGCGCCCTGGCCCACTTGATGTTCGCCTGCTCGTCGAACCGGGCCTTGATCTCCACCAACGCGACGACCTGCTTGCCCGCCTCGGCCGCGTCGATCAGCGCGTCCACAATGGGCGAATCACCCGATGTGCGGTACAGGGTCTGTTTGATCGCGAGCACGTGCGGGTCGCTGGCCGCCTGCTCGATGAAACGTTGCACACTCGTGGAGAACGAGTCGTACGGGTGGTGTACCAGCACGTCGCCTTCCCGCAGCGTCGCGAACACGCTCTTGGGCGTCTCGTGTTCGGCGAACGCGGGGTGTGTCGCGGGCACGAACGGCTTGTCCTTGAGGTCCTTGCGGTCCACGGCATGCAACTGCCAGAGGCACGACAAGTCCAGCAGCCCGTTGATGACCACGACGTCGTTGGGCGCCACCTCGAGCTCGCGCAGCAGCAGCTCCTGCATGTGCTCGCTCATGTCGCTGGCGATCTCCAGCCGCACCGGCGGGCCGAACCGGCGCTGCGCCAGCTCGCGTTCCAGCGCGAGCAACAGGTCCTCGTCGCGGTCCTCCTCGACCTCCAGGTCCGCGTTGCGGGTCACCCGGAACTCGTGCACCTCGGTGACTTCCATTCCGGTGAACAACTCACCGAGATGGGCCCCGATCAGGTCCTCCAGTGGCAGGAACGTGGCACTCCATTCGTCTCCATTGGACTGCACCTGCAACAGCCGCGGCACGTTGTCCGGCACCTTGACGCGTGCGAAGCGCTCGGTGCCCGCCTCCGGGTCCCGGACGGTGACCGCCAGGTTCAGCGAGAGCCCGGAGATGTAGGGGAACGGGTGCGCCGGGTCGACCGCGAGCGGCGTCAGCACCGGGAAGACCTGGTCGGTGAAGTAGACGTGCAGCCGGTGCTTGTCCTCTTCGGCGAGCTCGGCCCAGCGCACGATCCGGATGCCGCGCGCGGCCAGCTCCGGGCGGACCCGCTGTTCGAACGCCATCGAGTGCTGCTCGACGAGTTCCTGGTTGCGTTTGGCGATGTAGGCCAGTTGCTCGCGCGGGGTCAGCCCGTCCGCGCTGCGCACCGAAAGGCCGGTCTCCCTGCGGCGTTTCAGCCCGGCGACCCGCACCATGTAGAACTCGTCGAGGTTCGACGCGAAGATGGCCAGGAACTTCGCCCGCTCCAGCAGCGGCTGGGACTCGTCCTCGGCCAGCGCCAGCACCCGGGCATTGAAGTCCAACCAGGACAGTTCCCGGTTGAAGTACCGGTCGTCGGGCAGGCTGTCGGCGGCCGCCGCCGCGGTCGTCGCCGCGGGCGGTGCGGACGGGACACTGCGTTCCGGCCGGGGGGTGGCCGGTTGGGCCGGGGGCGGTGGCGCGGTCGGCTGGTCACTGCTTTCGGTGCTCACAGCGTCATTGTCCAGCACTTATCACCGAAGTGCTTGTCTCTGTATGGACAAGGTGGTTAACAGTCGATCGGGCAGGCGGCCATCGCGCACAGCAGCTCGGCGCTTCGCCGGCCGAGACCCAGATCACGGGCGACGGCGAGGTCTTCGGCGGTGTCGACGTCGCACCGCAGTGACGGCCAGCTCTCGGTGAGCGCGATCGCGCCCGAAGCCGCGTGCGCCCGGGCCGAACCGACGCCGAACCGGGGGTCGAGTGGCCCGCCCGCGGCGGAGAGCAACAGTGTCGTGCCGGTCGTCTGCCGGTCGGCGCAGAAAGCACGCCTGCCGTCAGCGGTTTTCACGGCCTCGGCCAGGTCGGTGGACCGCAGCGCGGGCAGATCCGCCTGGAGTGCGCCTATTTGCCCGGCCCTGTCCGACTGGCGCAACAACGCGGCGCCGTGCCGCAACGCCTCGTTCAGTCCGCGCGAGCGGCCTTCGGGCACGCACTCGAAACCTTCGGCGGCAAGGACGCTCGCGACGGCCGGATCCGAGCTCACCACCAGTACGCGGCGTACGCCGTCGGCCTCGGCGGCCGCCGTGACTGTGTCCACAAGCACGGCGAGCACCAGCTCGGCGTGCTCTTCCGGACGCACCACGCCACGCAGCCGCGACTTGGCGTCCGGCAGGGCTTTCACAGGCACGACGAGATCTGTCTGCACCGTTCGATTCTGCATCAAAACCCGGATGAACCGCCCGGACCCGGGTGAGTCCTAGACTCCGGTGGTCGTTTGTGCAGAGGAGGAGCCTTGGCGCGTCGTGAGAAGGACGGGATCTGGGTCAAGATCACCGCTTCGGTGTTCTACCCGATCACCTGGTTGTCCAGGCAGGTGATCCGTGGCCAGGAGCGTATTCCGCGCACCGGCGGCGCGATCCTGGTGTTCAACCACATCTCCCACCTGGACCCGGTGGTCGACGCGGTGTTCGTGCACCGCAACAAGCGGGTGCCGCGGTTTCTGGCCAAGGACAGCCTGTTCCGCATCCCGGTGGCCGGGAAGATCATCGGCGGCGCGGGCAGCATCCCGGTGTACCGGGGTACGGCCAACGCCGCCGACAGCCTGCGTGACGCGAACAAGGCGCTGCGTGAGGGCAAGCTGATCTGCATCTATCCGGAAGGCACGATCAGCAAGGACCCGGAGGGCTGGCCGATGCGGTCCTTCCCCGGTGTGGCACGGCTCGCACTGGCCAACGACGTACCGGTGCTGCCGGTCGCCAGGTGGGGCACCAACCACATCCTGAACGGGTACACCAAGACGTTCCGGCCCTTCCCGCGCAAGACGGTCACCATCCACGTCGGCGAACCGGTGGACCTTTCGCAGTTCCGCGCCGAGGACCCGCCCGCCAACACCACGCTGATCCGGGTCACCGAGCTGATCATGAACGAGGTGAAGAAGATGCTCGCGGAGATCCGCGGGCAGGAGGCGCCCGCCGGTTTCTTCAACCCCAAGAAGGCGGGGAAGTGAGATGTCGCTGACGCGGATCGCGGTGCTCGGCGCGGGTTCGTGGGGCACGACCT
Source organism: Kibdelosporangium persicum (assembly GCF_013280595.1). Taxonomy (GTDB): domain Bacteria; phylum Actinomycetota; class Actinomycetes; order Mycobacteriales; family Pseudonocardiaceae; genus Kibdelosporangium; species Kibdelosporangium persicum. The sequence goes on along the minus strand of NZ_JAAATY010000019.1, from coordinate 11,139 downwards.
ACGCCAAGGTGATGGCCGACGCCGGCCGGGACGTCGTGTTGTGGGCACGTCGCCCGGAAGTCGCCGAGGCCGTGGTCCGGGAGCACGAGAACCCCGACTACCTGCCCGGGGTCCGGCTGCCGGGCAACCTGACGTCCACATCGGACGCGGCCGAGGCGCTGGACGGCGCCGAGGCGGTCGTGCTGGCCGTGCCCAGTCAGAGCCTGCGGTCCAACCTGTCCCAGTGGCGGCTGCCGGCGGGAGCGACGCTGGTCAGCCTGGCCAAGGGGGTGGAACTGGGCACGCTCAAGCGGATGAGCGAGGTGGTCGCGGAAGTCGCGGGCGTGCCGTCGGATCACGTCGCGGTGGTGTCCGGACCGAACCTGGCCATGGAGATCGCGCGGGAACAGCCGACCGCGACCGTGATCGCCTGCGAGGACCACGACCGCGCGGTGGACCTCCAGCACGCGAGCACGACCGGGTACTTCCGGCCGTACACGAACACCGACGTGATCGGCTGTGAACTCGGTGGCGCGTGCAAGAACGTGATCGCCCTGTCCTGCGGGATGGCGTCGGGTCTCGGTTTCGGCAGCAACACCCTGGCCACCCTGATCACCCGGGGCCTGGCCGAGACGTCCCGGCTGGGCATGGCACTGGGCGCGGACCCGCTGACCTTCGCGGGCCTTGCCGGACTGGGAGATCTGGTCGCGACGTGCTCGTCGCCGTTGTCCCGCAACCGGACCTTCGGCGAGCGGCTCGGCCGCGGCCAGACGTTGGCGGAGGCACAGGAAGCCACCCACGGACAGGTCGCGGAAGGCGTGAAGTCCTGTTCGTCCATCCGCGCGCTGGCCCTGCGGCACGGCGTGGACATGCCGATCACCGAAGTGGTGCACCGGGTCTGCCACGACGGACTCGACCCACGGGAAGCGGGCGCGGAGCTGATCGGCCGGAAGGTACGCCCGGAGCGCTGACCGTCCACTCGGACCCCGATGTGCGAGATATCACGGCTAGGGCAACATCTCGCCACGCCGTCGGTTCATCACACCTGTGGCAGCTGTGACACGAGTGACAGCTGAGACGTCCGATGTAGACGGCGACAGGGAGCGGCTTCGTGGAAACGCCACGTCCCGATCTCTGATTCGCCGTCCTGGGGACGTGCCGTCCGGCGAGGACACCCCATCGGGTACAGACCGGTCCACTTCATGGACGTGGGTTGACGGACTTGACTCTCGCTGCTTTCCTGGTCCGCATGATGCGCGCCATGGCTGACGGACGGGGTCACATCGACCTCGGCTTCGTCGCGAGCGCGCTGTGTCTTCCCCGGTGATCGGCCCGTTGTCATCGTTCACGCCGTTTTCCGAGGGAAATCCATGTTCGCCGTACCTGAGAACACCGTCGCGCTTGCCGCCGCCCCCACGCTGAAGACCCCCGCCCGGATCGCGCGGGAGTTCGCGCTCGACCGGGACCGCTGGAAGAGGCACTTGCGCTACGACCCGGTCGAGCGCTTCTTCACGTTGCTGGAGCGCACCGACGACCACGAGGTCTGGTTGATGAGCTGGTTGCCGGGCCAGTCCACCGATCTGCACGACCACGGCAGCGCGACCGGTGCCTTCACGATCGTCTCAGGTGTCCTGACCGAGCTGGTGATGCGGGCGAACACCACGTTGGAGTTGCAGGCGGGACAGTCCCGGGTGTTCGCGCCGCACTACGTGCACCAGGTGTCGAACAACGGTGCCGACCCGGCGGTCAGCATTCACGTGTACCGCACTACCCGCGAGATGCGTACCTATCCATAACGTGCGCGGGGATCTCCCAGCCCGGTGCGAGATCGTCGCTGGGTTGCGGCGCACCCCACTGCTGGGTCAGGGGAAGCACACCGGCCCACGCGAGGTTGTCGGAGATGTCCTCCGGTTCGTCGCCGGGGCCGCCGGTGCGGACCTTCAGGGCCGCTTCGTCCAGGGAGAGCGCCAGGACCGCGGTCTTCGCCAGTTCCTTCGCGTTCGGTTCGCGGCTGTGGTTCCACGAGCCCGGCGCCATGTGCTCGGTCAGCACCTTGAGGCCGTGCAGCCGTTCTTCGGCGGATTCGACCAGGCGGGCATGCCCGTGCACGACCGCCGACCGGTAGTTGGCCGAGAAGTGGAACACCGAACGTGCGTAGACGATCCCGTCGAGCAACGTGACCGCGACGCAGACCTCGTTGTCCAGTGCGGAACGCAGGCTCAGCGCGCCTGTGGAACCGTGGAGGTACAACGTGTCGCCGTCCCGGCCGTATCCGGTCGGCAGAACGACCGGCGACCCGTCGATGACGACGGACAGGTGGCAGATCAGTCCGGCGTCCAGGACGGCGTCCAGTGCGGCCCGATCGGTGACGGCGCGTTTCCTGCCGCGTTTGATCGTGCTGCGGGGTGTGGGCGATAGTGGAGATCGGGTCACGGCTACCAGTGTCTTCGGCAAAGTGGCATCATCAAAGGGCCAAAAAGATCAAAAACTGGAAGGCCATTTGACCATGTCAGCCGACCCACCGGCGCCCCCGGTCACGTTGGACCGTGAGTCCGACACCCCGCTGGCCGTGCAACTCGCCGACGCGCTGCGCTCGGCCGCCGCGGACGGTCGGCTGCGCAGCGGAGACCGGCTGCCGTCGACCCGCGCGCTCGCGACGCGGCTGAACGTCAGCCGTACCGTCACGTCGGCGGCGTACGAACAACTGCACGCCGAAGGCTGGATCGCGGGCAAGCACGGCTCCGGCACATATATAACGACAGCCCCGCCGGGCAGCCTGCCGGAATCGGCGCCCCGGCCGAAACGTGGCGTGGCCGCGCCGACCCTCGTCGACCTCACGCCCGGATCGCCATGGGCGGGCGGAATCGACCGTGCCGCGTGGCGACGGGCCTGGCGCGCCGCGGCCGACGCGTCGCCGCTGATGCGGCCCGAACGGGCCGGCTTGCCCGAGTATCGCGAGGTCATCGCCGAGCACCTGTTGCGCCACCGCGGTTTGCGCGTCGGCGCCGAGGACGAGACCGTGCTGGCGACGAGCGGGACGTCCGCCGCCGTGTCCGAACTCGCCTTCGCCGTCCTCGGCCGCGGTGCCACCGTCGCGATCGAGGAACCGGGATACCAGCGGGCCGCGGCGGCGATGACCGCGGCCGGGCTCGACGTCGTGCAGGCTCCTGTTGACGTGGAAGGGTTCCGGGTCGACTCGGTGCCCGAAGGCGTGAAGGCGGTCTACTGTTCGCCCGCGCACCAATATCCCCTGGGCGGCCGGATGCCCGCGGGCAGGCGGGTGGAACTGGTCGAACGCGCCAGGCGCGACGGATTCCTTGTCATCGAGGACGATTACGACGGCGAGCTGCGCTACGACGTGGCGCCGCTGCCTTTGCTCGCCGCGTTGGCGCCGGATGTCGTGGTGCACCTGGGAACGACGAGCAAGATCCTGACGCCGACCCTGGGCACCGGCTGGATGGTCGCGCCGCCGCCGGTCGTGTCGGCGATCCTCGAACTGCGTGACCGCACCGGAATCGGGCCCGCGGTCGCCGGGCAACGCGTCCTGGTCGAGTACGCCCGCAACGGTGACCTCGGCAGGCACCTGCGACGACTGCGCCGTGAGCTGTCCGAGCGCCGGTCGCTTGTGGTGGATGCCTTGCGGGAAGCCGGTTTCGACGTCCTCGGGGACGACGCGGGCGCGCACGTGGTGGTGCCGCTGAGCTCCGGGCGGGCGGAACGGGACGTCCAGGCCAAGGCACGGGAGTTCGGTGCCCGGATCGACGGCCTGACCAGGCATCACGCCGGCCGGGCCCGGTGGCACGGCATCGCGCTGGGCTACGCGGCATGCTCCCGTGACGAGCTGCTCGGCGTGTTGCCCCAGCTCATAGACCTGCTCAGGGAGGCTGACCGGGACAGGTAAGGTCGGAAGCCATGAGCGAGCCGAAAATCCGAGTCGCCGTCGTGTTCGGCGGCCGCAGCACCGAGCACGCGATCAGCTGCGTCTCGGCAGCGAGCGTGCTCGCCACTGTGGACACTGATCGATTCGACGTCCTGCCGATCGGCATCACGCCGGAAGGCGCCTGGGTACTGGCCCCGGGCGCGTCCACGCTTGCGATCGAGGGGGATGCGCTGCCCAGCGTGACGTCGGGCACCGAGCTGGTCCTGGCCGGTGCCCACGTCGTCATGCTGGAGAAGACCCGGGCAGGGGAAGTGCTCGGCGACGTCGACGTGGTCCTTCCGATGCTGCACGGCGCCTTCGGCGAGGACGGCACCATCCAGGGCCTGCTCGAACTGGCCGGCATCCCGTACGTCGGCTCCGGCGTGCTGGCCAGTGCGGTCGCCATGGACAAGGCGTTCGCCAAGCGTGTCCTGGCCGCCGAGGGTCTGCCGATCGCACCGTACGAACTGGTCGCGCGTGACGAAACCACGCTGTCGCAGGAGCAGCGCGACCGGCTCGGCCTGCCTGTGTTCGTCAAGCCGTGCCGTGCCGGTTCGTCGCACGGCATCAGCAAGGTCACCGACTGGTCGCAGCTGCACGACGCGATCGAGGTGGCCCGGACGATCGACCCGAAGGTGATCGTCGAGGCCGAGGTGATCGGCCGTGAGATCGAATGCGGTGTGCTGCAGTTCCCGGACGGCCGCATCGAGGCGTCACTGCCCGCGGAGGTCCGCACCAGCGGCGACTGGTACGACTTCGAGACCAAGTACCTCGACGACTCGCTCGCGGTGGACATCCCGGCCAAGATGGACGACACGCTCACCGAGAAGATCCGCGCGATGTCGATCAGGGTTTTCCGCGCGGTGGACTGCGAGGGCCTCGCCCGCGTCGACTTCTTCGTCCGCGACAACGGGGATGTGCTGGTCAACGAGCTGAACACGATGCCGGGTTTCACCCCCAGCTCGGCCTACCCGAAGATGTGGTCGGTCACCGGCCTCGACATGAAGACCCTGGTGAGCACGTTGATCGACACCGCGCTCGGCCGCGGCACAGGTCTCCGCTGATCAGCCCTCGTGAGTGTTTGTCAGGGTTCTAACCCGGATAAACACTCACGAGGTTTTCTTGGGGAGGGTCCGGGTTATCAGGGTGGAGATATCCTGCAGCGGGCCGGTCCCGGTGCTCGCCGGCACGGTGAGCGCGACGTAGACTGACCGGTCCGCCAGGTACCAGGTGGTGGCCAGCTCGTTTTCCACTGGAAGCCAGGACACGCCGTCGATCGCACGGAGGGGCGTTGTCGCCGTCAGCTCAGCCGGCTTGTCCAGGCCACAGCGCAGGACCACCGGGTCGGAGCGCTGGTCGGTCCACGCGACAGACGCAGGCGGCGCCGGCTCGGCCAGCGCCGCCTTGGTCAGGACGGTCGAACCCGACTTCAGCGTCGCGGGGACGTTCTGGATCAGGGTGGCGCAGTCGGCCGATCCGGCCGCGGGCGCGGGCACCGGAACCAGTGCGACCGGCCCGGTTCGCAACGGCGACGACGGCGGCGGCGCCTGCTGGGCTGTCCGGTCGTCCGTGGAGCCGAACAGGAGGCCGGCGATGATCACCCCGGCGACCAGCAGCACGGCCAGTCCGGCCGCTACGACAACCCTTGGCCCTTCCACATCCCCACTACACCACGGGTCAAAGATGAACCACCGGGCAGGTCAACGTTCGTGTGATCCCGTCCACGTTCTGGATACGGGCCACGACCAGCTGGCCGAGCAGGTCCACGCTGTCGGCCTCGGCACGCACGATCACGTCGTAAGGGCCCGTGACGTCCTCGGCGGTGGTGACTCCCTGTATGCCGGCGATCTCCGCGGCCACCGCGGCCGCCTTGCCGACCTCGGTCTGGATCAGGATGTAAGCGTGGACCACCGGCGTGCCCCTTCGTCTGGACAAGAATGCTCAAGGTAGGAACGTGGTCAGCAACGTACCCCAACCGGGGAATGTTTGGTGATCCGAACATTCGGTATCGGAGGCTTTTGTGCGATCGGACACGCCGGACCAGGCGGGCACCGTCGCCGAGTTGGGTGAGTTCAGCCTGATTCAGCGGCTGACGGGCGGGCGCGCCCAGCCGCCGGGCACGCTGCTCGGACCCGGTGACGACGCGGCCATCGTGGTCGCGTCCGACGGACGCGTCGTGGCCAGCACGGACGTGCTCGTCGAAGGCGTGCACTTCCGGTTGGACTGGTCCACACCGGAACAGGTCGGGCACAAGGCGGTCGCGGTGAACCTCGCGGACGTGGCCGCGATGGGGGCGACCCCCACCGCGGTGCTTGTCGGGCTGGCCTGCCCGCCACAGACCACAGTGGAGTTGCTCGACGGGATCACCGCGGGCATGTGGAAGGAAGCCACGCGGGCCAGGGCCGGGGTGGTCGGCGGGGACGTGGTCAGCTCGGACACGCTGGTGATTTCCGTCACCGCACTCGGGGATCTGCAAGGACGGCAGCCGGTGACACGCGCCGGGGCGCTGGTCGGAGACGTCGTCGCGGTGTGCGGCAGGCTGGGCTGGTCGGCGGCCGGGCTCGCCGTGCTGGGCCGCGGGTTCCGTTCACCGGTAACGGTTGTCAGTGCGCATCGCGCGCCGGAACCGCCGTACGAAGCAGGCGCGCAGGCGGCGCTGGGCGGGGCGACAGCGATGATCGACGTGTCGGACGGACTGCTGTCGGATCTCGGCCACATCGCCAAGGCATCCGACGTGGCCATCGACGTCCGCACGGATCTGCTGGAAGTGCACCAGCGGCTGGTGGACGTCGGCACCGCGCTCGGCGCCGATCCCCGGCACTGGGTGCTCACCGGCGGCGAGGACCACGCGCTCGCCGCGACTTTCCCCGGGCCGTCCGAGGTCCCGGAGGGCTGGGTCACCATCGGCACGGTCAGGCGCGGCGAAGGGGTTACCGTTGACGGCCGTCCCTACGAGGGGCCCGGCGGCTGGCAACACTGGCGTTGATCTAGTCCACTGTGGAGGAAATGTGCCGATCTATGCGTTGGGCGACAAGGAACCGATCATCCATCCGGACGCATACGTTCATCCGGATGCGACAGTCATCGGCGACGTGACGCTGCACGCGTTCGCCTCGGTGTGGCCGCAGGCCGTGCTGCGCGGTGATTCCGGCAGCATCCAGGTCGGCGAACGGACCAGCGTGCAGGACGGGACCATCGTGCACTGCACGGAGTTCCACCCGACCGTGATCGGCGCCAACTGCGTGGTCGGGCACAACGTGCACATCGAAGGCGCGACGGTCGCCGACCACTGCCTGATCGCCTCGGGTTCGGTGCTGCTCAACGGATCGGTGGTGGAGGAGGGCGCCGTGCTCGGCGCGGGCGCGGTGATGTCCTTCAACGGCCACATCCCCGCCCGCCGGATGGCGCTGGGCGTGCCCGCCCGCATCCGGGAGAACCACGAGGTGCCCGCGCTGGCGTTCGCGATGATCGTCGACGGCTACGTCGAGAAGATCAAGACCTACAAGGCGGGCCTCCGACGCCTGGACTAGGCCCATTTTCCGGTGGGCTATCCTCCGGCGGCATGGCACGCCCTTTGAACGAAGTCATGGAGGCCGGGTGGGCGAAAGCCCTCGAGCCGGTCGCGGACAGGATCGCCGCGATGGGCGAGTTCCTGCGCGCCGAGATCGCCGCGGGCCGCACCTACCTGCCCGCCGGGGAGAACGTCCTCCGTGCGTTCAAGCAGCCGTTCGACGACGTCCGTGTGCTGATCGTCGGGCAGGACCCGTATCCGACGCCGGGGCACGCCGTCGGCCTGTCCTTCTCGGTGGCGCCCGACGTGCGGCCGATTCCCAAGAGCCTGATCAACATCTACAAGGAGTACTGCGAGGACCTGGGGCACCCCAAGCCGTCCACCGGTGACCTGACGCCGTGGACCGAGAACGGGGTCCTGCTGCTCAACAGGGCGCTGACGGTGATGCCCGGCAAACCCAACTCGCACCAGGGCAAGGGCTGGGAAGAGGTGACCGAGCAGGCGATCAGGGCGCTGGCAGGCCGGGGCAAGCCGCTGGTGTCGATCCTGTGGGGCCGCAACGCCCGCAACCTCCGGCCGTTGCTGGACCCGTTGCCGTGCATCGAGTCCGCGCACCCGAGCCCGATGTCCGCGGCCGGTGGCTTCTTCGGGTCGCGGCCGTTCAGCCGGGCCAACGAACTGCTCGTCCAGCAAGGCGGCGAGCCGGTCGACTGGAAGCTGCCCTGACGGCAGGGCCGGCCGGCGCGACCAGGCTCGCGCTGATCTTCGACTTCGACGGCCTGCTGATGGACACCGAGTCCACTCAGTTGCTGAGCTGGCAGTACGAATGGCGGCAGCACGGCCTCGAACTGGACGTCACGAAGTTCTTCGCCGACCACGGCGGCGACGTCAGCGACCTGCGGTACGCCGCGCTGGCCGCTGCCGTGGGGCCCGCCTATGACCGGATGTCCAGCCATGCGCGGCGGGTGGCCTATCGCGACTCGCTGAACGCCGTTCTGGAGTTCCGGCCAGGAATCAGGGAATGGCTGGATTCGGCGGACGGCTTCCGGCTGGCCGTGGCGAGCAGTTCGCCTGCCGCCTGGGTGCTGCCGTTTCTGGAGCAGTCCGGCTACCGGTCCCGGTTCGACGTCGTGGCCTGCGGTGACGAGGTCCCCGCGCACAAACCGGATCCGGCGGTGTACCAGCTCGCGTTGCGCCGCCTGGGAGCCGTCCCCGCACAGGCCATCGCCTTCGAGGACACGCCACACGGCGTGGCCGCGGCGAAAGCGGCTGGACTGCGGTGTGTGGCCATCCCCAACCCGCACGCGGACCCGGCCCGGTTCGCTGCCGCCGACACGGTGCTGGTCAGCGCCAAGGACATGACGCTGGCGGAAGTCGTCAGCCTGTGGTGAAGGCTGCCCGGGAACGCGAACCGGCCCGGGTGGTCGGAAACCACCCGGGCCGGTTGGAAGAGCTTGAGCGTCAGCCCCGGACGACCTTGCCCGCCTTCAGGCAGGAGGTGCACACGTTCAGCCGCTTGCGCTGCGAAACGCCCAGCTTGGCGTGCACGGTCTGGATGTTCGGGTTCCACCGCCGGTTGGTGCGCCGGTGGGAGTGTGAGACCGACTTGCCGAAGCCCGGCCCCTTACCGCAGACGTCGCACACAGCAGCCACGTCAGTGTCCTTTCCTCTGGGTTGCCGGCGGATCAAGCCGACGACGTACAGCCCGGGCCTGCCAGGCAACTACGACAGGGTAACGGGTCGCCGCCAGCGGTTACAAACCGGCCCCGTTCTCCGCGCCGCCGGTGTGTTCGCGGTTACTCTCGCGCGAACCGTCACGAAAGCTGGAGGACACGACCGTGCTGCAGGTCCTGGACGCCGCCGCGATTCGCCGCTGGGCCGCGGTGAGCGTACAGACGCTCAGCGCGCAGCGGGAGGCGATCGACCGGATCAACGTGTTCCCGGTGGCCGACGGCGACACGGGCTCCAACCTGCTCGGCACGATGCGCGCCGCACTGGAAGCGCTGCTCAGGGCCCCGGTGGACGAGCGATCCGAGACCGGAGCCGCGCTGACGGTCCTGGCCAAAGGTGCCCTGGCGGGCGCGCGGGGCAACTCCGGCGTGATCGTGTCGCAGATGCTGCGCGGCCTCGCCGAGTCACTGCGTGACGTCGATCAGGCCGGGGCCGACGACCTGGCGAAGGCGCTGGTCAGGGCGGCTGAACTGGCGTCGGAGGCGGTCGCCGAGCCGCGGGCGGGAACGATGCTGACCGTCCTCACGGCGTGCGCGGCGGGGGCCCGGCGGAACCGCTCGGGGGTGTTGCACGAGGTCACGGCCGCTGCGGCACGGGCCGCGTCGGAGGCGTTGGCGTTGACGCCGCAGCAGCTCGACGTGCTGGCAGAGGCAGGTGTGGTGGACGCTGGAGGGCGTGGCGTACTGGTCCTCCTGGAATCGCTGGTCACGGTCGTGAACGAACGTGACGAGCCGGTTGTGCCGTACTCGACCTCGCAGCCGTCGCCCGTGGCGGCTCGTGAGGCAGGGTCGACCGAGTTCGGCTACGAGGTCATGTACCTGCTCGACTCCACGACTGGTGAGAAGGCGGGCCATCTCCGCGAGACGCTGACGACGCTCGGCGACTGTGTGTCCGTCGTCGGCGATGGCGACGGACTGTGGACCGTCCATGTGCACTGCAACGACGTGGGTGCGGCGATCGAGGCCGGTATCGAGACGGGCCGGCCGCACCGGATCATGGTCGCCCGGTTCGCTGACGCCGAGGGCGTGCCGTCACGGTTCGGACGCGCGCGGGTTGTGGTGATCCCGGCTCGTGGCGCGGGCATCGCGGCGCTGTTCCGTACCGAGGGCGCTTTGGTACTCGAGATCGGACCCAACGACGAGCCTGACGTATGGGACCTGCTCAACCTGATCACCTCGACCGGCGCCTCCCACGTGACCGTTCTGCCTGGTGACGAGGGCCTGATGGGGATCGCCGACGAGGCCGCGGCCCGGGCCGTCGCCGGTGGCCAGGACGTGATCGTGGTCCCCTGCGCCTCGCCCGTGCAAGCGCTTGCGGCCCTGGCCGTGCACGACCCGGCCCGGCGCGCGGGCGACGACGTGGTGGCGATGGCCGAAGCGTCCGCCGGGACCCGCCGGGGCGAGCTGGTGGTGGCCAGCGAGGACGCGATCACCTGGATCGGGCCGTGCCGTGCCGGTGACCTGCTGGGTTTCGCCGACGGTGACGTCATGCGGATCGAACACGGGCCGGTGGACGCCTCGAAGATCGTCAGGGGAGCGTGCGCCATCGTCGACCGGATGCTCGCGGCCGGCGGTGAACTGGTCACGGCGCTGCTGGGCGCCGACGCGCCGGACAGCCTGAGCGACGACCTGGAGAGGTACCTCAGACGGGAGTACCCGGCGGCGGAGTTCGTCGCGTACCGCGGTGGGCAACGCGACAACGTGGTCATGCTCGGCGTCGAGTAGCTGGCTTGGTTGCGCCGATCATTTACGCCACGCAACACGCCCGGCATCGTCCCGGCCACAGTGTTGATCTGCCATCAGCGGAGATGTCGGCTGCGTGGGGCGGGGCGGAAATGGTTGGCTCTGGCGACCAGGCCGGTCCGAGCGGAGCGAGGGCAATCCGGGTTCGGGGCGGGTCGTTTGGCGGGTGGTTGGCTTGGTTGCGCCGATCATTTACGCCACGCAACACGCCCGGCATCGTCCCGGCCACAGTGTTGATCTGCCATCAGCGGAGATGT
>NZ_JAAATY010000018.1 GCF_013280595.1 Kibdelosporangium persicum | reverse complement strand
ACGCAACGCAACGGTAACCACAACGCGCCAGAAAGCTGGAAGGCGAGGTGCCGCAACGGCGACCACGACGTGCCAGAAGGCTGGAAGGCGACATGTCGCGGCGACCATGACGCAACGCAACGGTAACCACAACGCGCCAGAAAGCTGGAAGGCGAGGTGCCGCAACGCGCCAGAAAGCTGGAAGGCGAGGTGCCGCAACGGCGACCACGACGTGCCGCAACGGTGGACACGGCGTGCCGCAACGGTGGACACGACGTGCCGGAAAGGTCGACACGGCGTGCCGCAACGGTGGACACGGCGTGCCGGAAAGGTCGACACGGGGTGCCGGAAAGGCGGACACGGCGTGCCGGAAAGGCGGACACGGCGTGCCGCAACGGTGGACACGGCGTGCCGGAAAGGTCGACACGGGGTGCCGGGGCCGCTGCGAGTGCGGATTCTGTTACCTGCCAGGGGAAATGAACAAGGGAACTAGATCCAGCCGCGTTTGGTGGCTTGCCAGATGAGCTGGACTCGGGTACGGACACCGGTGATCTTGATCAGGTCGTGTAACCGGCGTTGCACCGTTCGGGTGCTCAGCCCCAGTTGCGTGGCGATCGACTGGTCGGTCAGACCCGCCAGGAGTAACGAAAGCAGCCGCATGTCGCCCGGGGTCGGTTCCTCACTGGCGGGATCTTCGTCCAGTTCCCCGTTCGCGCCGATCAGGATCGGCGTCGAGGACTGCCACAGCGATTCGAACAACGCGCTGAGCGCGTCGAGCAAGCCGCTGGGACGTAACAGAACCGCAGTTGGCTCAGTGTTCGTCCCAGGGTCTGGAACGGTTTCGGCCACCGGGACGATCGCCAGGTCGTCGTCGGCGATGGCGAGCTTCAACGGCAGGCCGACCGCGATCCGGGCCTCCTCGCCGTGGGCGACGGCGTCCGCGACGTCGGGGGGATCTCCCGGCAGCAGCAGCATTTCCCGGTCGTAGATCACCCGGAACCGCACGCCTTGCGCGAGCGCGTCGTACTCAGCGTCATTGTCCTGCTCGCAAGCCGCCACGACTGGCGGCTTGACGAGCCCGCGGACCTCCTTGCGGGCGTTGCGCTGCAACTGGTCCACACGCTGAGCGATCGCCTTGGCGCCGTGCACCACTTCGACGAACCCGGCCGGGTCGGCGCGGCTACGGTATTCGGTGGTGAGCACGGTGATCCGTGCCCGGATCTCCCGCAGCTCCTGTTCCCTGCTCTGCACGAGCGGGCCGAACGCCAGATCCGGTGGCGCTGGTCTATACCTTCTCGCGGTGCCAGGCACCAGCGTGGCCATCCCCTGGTTTTCCAGTGACAGCAGCAGTTGCGCCGCTTCCAGCGCGGTGGTTCCCAGGTCGTGTGCCAATTCCAGGTCGGTCGCCGCGGCAAGTCGCAGCAGGGCACGGTACGCGGATTCCTCGGAGGCGGTGAGACCGGAGACCTCGAGCATGCGACCCCCTAGTTGGTTTCTTTCCCGCTACGTCGCTTCCGGGACGGAAAACGTGACGGAATGACGCCATGTCATCAGTCCGCCACGGTCAGGCATGGAGCGCAGCGTATCGGAATGCACACAATCCGAAAGATCCTCCGTGTTACGTGTTGATGATCGGGCTGGGGGTGAATGTCCTTCTCGGAGGGTCGGCTGGTGCATTGACGGCCCTGCTGTTGCGCCGACCGGCGCAACAGTGCGGCCCTTTCGCGGCAATCCCGCGAGACAGGAGCGCTATGTCCAGGCGTAGACGTAGTGGCGGGTTGGTCAGAGCGGCGTTAGTCGCCGTACTCGCCTTCGTCCTTGCGACCGTGTACTCGAGTCATGCCCTAGGTGCCGCTGGTCCGAACAGCGGCAGTGATGCGGCCGGTCAGATCAAGCCGGCCTCGGAAAAAATCGCCAGTGAGGTCTCGAAGTCCCTGGCACAGTCCGGTTCCACGACGTTCTTCGCCGTGCTGGACTCGGCGGCCAACCTCTCGTCCATCTCGACGACCGGGCGGGCGGGCACCCAACGCACGGCGGATGTGTTCTCCGCCTTGACGTCCCACGCCGACCGTGCGCAGGCAGGATTGCGCGACCTGCTCACCGCGCGGGGTGCGGAGTTCACTCCGTTCTGGATCGTCAACACCATCAAGGTGACCGGTGACGCCGCGCTCGTCGACGAGGTCGCGGCGCGTCCCGAGGTCAAGCAGATCCTGCCGGAGCGCGTCTACGACGTGCCGCAGCCGACGCCCGCCGAGGAGCTGGCCCAGGTCAACGCGGTCGAGTGGAACATCGACCGGGTGCGGGCCAACAAGGTGTGGGCGGACTTCTCGATCCGCGGCGAGAACGTCGTCGTGGCCAACATCGACACCGGCGTCCAGTACACGCATCCCGCTCTGGTGGGCAAGTACCGCGGGAACAAGGGCGACGGCACCTTCGACCACAACTACAACTGGCACGACCCGTCCAAGGTCTGCGGTAACCCGTCGCTGGCTCCGTGTGACAACAACAACCACGGAACGCACACGATGGGCACCATGGTCGGGGACGACGGCGGTGCCAACCAGATCGGTGTCGCGCCGAACGCGAAGTGGATCGCGGCGAAGGGCTGCGAGGTCAACAACTGCTCGGACGCCGCGCTGCTGTCCTCCGGTCAGTGGGTCCTGGCCCCGACCGACCTGAATGGACAGAACCCGCGGCCGGACCTCGCGCCGGACGTGGTGAACAACTCCTGGGGCGGCGGCGGTGGCAACACCTGGTACCAGGCCACCGTGGACGCGTGGGTCGCCGCGGGCATCTTCCCGGCGTTCTCCAACGGCAACAGCGGTACGCTGGGTTGCAACAGCTCCGGTTCGCCCGGTGACTACGCGGTGTCCTATTCGGCCGGTGCCTTCGACGTCAACAACGCCATCGCGTCGTTCTCCTCGCGGGGCCCGGGTTCCGGCGGCCTGATCAAGCCGAACATCGCCGCACCGGGTGTCGCGGTCCGTTCGTCGATCGCCAACAACGGCTACGGTTCGTTCAACGGAACGTCGATGGCCTCGCCGCACGTGGCGGGCGCGGTCGCGCTGCTGTGGTCGGCGTCCCCGGCGCTCGCCGGTGACATCAACGCCACCAAGGCGTTGCTGAACCAGACCGCTGTGGACACCGCCAGCACGCAGTGCGGTGGCACGCCGGAGAACAACAACGTCTGGGGCGAGGGCAAGCTGGACACCTTCGCCTCGGTCGAGGCGGCACCGCGTGGCCCGACCGGCACGATCTCGGGCACGGTCGTCAGCGCGGGCAAGCCCGCCGACGCCGTCAGGATCGAGATCAGCGGCCCGACCACGGTGGTCAAGACCACCGGCGCGGACGGCAAGTTCACGCTCGACCGGGCCCCGGTGGGCGACTACGTGGTCAAGGCCAGCAAGTTCGGCCTGGTCACCAAGGAGCTGAAGGTCACCGTGGCGGAGGGCGAGACGGCCACCGCCGACTTCGACCTGGCGTCCGCGCCGAGCTTCACGATCAAGGGCGTGGTCAAGTCCACGGACGGCTCGGCGCTCGGCGGTGCGGAGATCTCCCTCGCGAACACCCCGGTGGCCGCGGTGAAGACCGACAACACCGGCGCGTACACCCTGTCCGTGCCCGCGGGCACCTACGACGTCGTCGCGGACTACGGCCGTTGGCTGCAGGCCGGGCGCAAGAGCGTGAACGTCAGCGGGAACGTGACCGCCGACTTCGCGTTGGAGCCCAAGGTGGACGCGTACGGCTACACCCCGCGGCACGTCGCGCCGTCGTGGGTCGCCGCGTCGACCGCGTTGCAGTTGACCGGTGACAACGCCTCAGCGACCGTGAACCTGCCGTTCCCGGTCACGTTCTACGGCAAGACATACAAGACCGCCGCGGTGCACACCGACGGATACCTCGCGTTCGCGGGAACCGGTGCGCCAGGCGGAGCGATCCCGGCACCTGCCGCCCCGAACGGCGCGATCTACGCCTTCTGGGACGACCTGGTGGTCGACGCGCAGGCGAGCGTGCGCACGCAGACCGAAGGCGCCGCACCGAACCGCCGGTTCATTGTGGAATGGCGTGACGTGACGGTGAAGTCGGCACCGGGCAGCCGTGTGTCGGCCGAGCTGATCCTGACCGAGGGCGGCCGCCTTCAGTTGCAGTACAACGGGATCGACGCGTCGAGTCCGGCCGAGTCGGGCGCGACGGCCACGGTCGGCCTGGAGAACGAGACCGGCACGGTCGCGTTGGCGTACTCGGCGAAGAAGGCCCACCTGTCCGACACCGTCGCCATCTCGGCGCGCGTGCCGAACACCGGTCTGGTCCGCGGCACGATCACCGACGCCAACGACAAGCAGCCGATCGCCGGCGGTGCCGTGGCGTTGCAGCGTGCGGGCAAGACCGTCAGCGCGGTCACCGACTCGACCGGGTTCTTCCAGGCCGAGGTCGCGCTGGGCAGCTTCACCGTGGTGGCCAGCCAGCGTGGTTACGAGACCGAGCGGGCGAACCTCACGATCGGCTCCGAAGGCGTCGTCCTGGGCAGGGACTTCGCGCTGCGGGCGCCGTTCTTCGAGGCGAACCCGGCCGCGTTGGAGGTCGTCGTGCCCGCCGGGGAGACCCGCAAGCGCACGGTGACCGTCCGCAACACCGGTACGGCCGACGGCACGTGGGAGTTCAAGGAAGTCAGCGGTGGCACGGCCAGTGAGCCCGCCGCGGCCGCGAAGCCTTTGGCGGCCCGGGGTGTGCAGGGGTACGACCCGAACGCCCGTACCGCCATTGGTCTGGACACCGCCGACGTGAGCAAGGCCGCCGGAGCCGTTCCGCAGGCGCCCGGTCAGGTCCTGAAGTCCTGGCCCGTCAACGAACTCGGCAAGGGCTGGGGTGCCGGTTACCACGCGGGCAACGTGTGGGTCACCGACTCCACGGCGGCTTCCCAGGCTGTCGCCCGGTATTCCGCCGAAGGCGCGTTCGGACAGTCGTTCCCGTCGAGCCACGGCGGGTGGCCCGCCGACCTGACGTTCGTGCCGAGCCGCAACCTGGTCTGCCAGGTCACGGTCGGCGGGGACAACGGGATCAAGTGCCTCAACCCGGCCACCGGCGCGTTGGTCAGCACCATCACCGGCAGCCCGTGGACGTCGATCTCGCAGCGTGGCCTGGCCTACCGGGCCGACGACGACACGTTCTACATCGGTGGCTGGAACGAAGGCATCATCTACAAGGTCAAGGGTCTGTCCTATCCGGACGCGGGCGCGTTGGTCAGCCAGTGCCGTCCGGCGGCGACCCTGTCGGGGATCTCCGGTCTGGCATGGTCACCGCGAGGCGTGCTGTGGGTCGCCACGAACGCGTCCACGGACCCGATCTCGGCGGTGAATCCGGACACCTGCGCCACGGTGGCGTCGGTGACCGACCCGGAGGCGACGACGACGTTCTCCGGCGCCGGTCTGGAGCTCGACGACGCGGGCAACCTCTGGGTGATCTCGCAGCTCGGCACGAACAAGAGCAAGGCCACGCTGGTGGAGACGCCGATCCCGAGCTACGCCGACGTGCCGTGGCTGTCGCAGAGCCTCGCGGCGGGCAGTGTGGCCGCGGGCGGCGGGCAGCAGGTCGAGCTCACGATCGACGCGACGAACCTGCAGCCCGGCGTGCACGGCGCGACCATCTTCCTGGTCAGCAACGCGGCCAAGCGGTCGACGATCGGGATACCGGTCAAGGTGATCGTGCCCAAGACCCGGATCGGCGTGGACTCCGGCGGCAACGGCGGCGTCGACGCGCTCGGCGACACGTGGGGTTCCGACCAGGCGTACTCCACCGGCGGATTCGGCTGGCTCGGCCAGTCGTCGAAGCCGGTGAGCACGACCGAGGCGATCTCCGGCACGGCGGAGCAGCCACTGTTCCAGACCCAGCGGGAGGGTGCGTACGAGTACCGCTTCGACGGCTTGGCCAAGGGCGTCTACCAGGTCGAGCTCAACTACGCCGAACTCGGCTGGACGGACCCGAACACCAGGCTGTTCGACGTCATCATCGAGGGCAGGCTGGTCACGCCCGCGTTGGACGTCGCCGGTGAGGTCGGCGGGTTCGCCGCGTTGGCCACGTCGCAGTTCGCCTTGGTCGAGGACGGGCAGCTGAACATCCGCTTCGTGTCCCGGGCGGGTGCGCCGATCGTCAACGGCGTCAGGGTGACCGAGCGGCCGGACCGCGCCACACCGTGACGGCCAGGGGAGCCCTGCCCGGCGGCAGGGCTCCCCGCTTTCCTCTTAGAACTCAGCGAAGAAGTACGGGAGCCGGCGGGGGAACAGCCTGGCCAGTTCGCCGGGCTCCGGGATCGTTCCGAAGCCTCGCAGCACGACGTCCTCCGGGGTGAGCGCGCCGTAGACCAGGCCCGCGAAACCCGCGGCCGTGAGCGTGACGGTCGGATCGCCTGACGTCACCTCGAGCCGGCCGGATGTGCCGTCCAGCATGTACTTCCCGGCGATGAACGGGTCGTCGACGATCTCGATGCCCACCCGGCCCGGCCCGACGGCCATGCCGGCCAGCGCCTCGACCGACAGCACACGGGCCATCGGCGCGACCGACCACGTCGGCTTGGCCTCCACACCGACCGCGAGGTCCGTCCCCCAGAGCTCCGGCAGCTCGTCCGGCGCCACCGGCACGACGACCGCGTCGACCTGGTCGACGTGCATCGCGAAGAACCGCAACAACAGCGCGCGGCCCACCTCGCTGGTGAACAGCATGCTGTACGCCTCCAGGGCGTTGCCCTCGGTCTTCATCCGGTACATCGCCGCGCCGACCACCTCGCCGCCTGACTTGGCGGTGACGATCCAGCGGTCGTCCTTGTCGCGCAGCCGGACGTCACGCGACTCGGGGAAAATCGCGAAACCGTGCCGCTGAGCGAGCAAGCGCTCGGTGATCTCGCGGTGGTTCGGGTACCCGGTGCCGATCGGCTGCCAGTCGACCGTACCGTCCAGTTCGGTCCGTACGAGCTCGGCCAGACCCGCCGGGTCGAACCGGGCCGTGCGCGGTTTGGGCATGCCGACAAAGCCGAACTTGCCGTAGAACGACGGACGGAACGGGTAGAGCGCGGACAGGACGTGCCCGGAATCGCGCATCTGGCCGAGCAGTTCGGTCACCAACGCCCTGATGTACCCACGGCGGCGCACCTGGGGTTGAGCGGCGACGGCGGCGACACCCGCCATCGGAAGCACGGAGCCGCGGACGTTCTGTCGCATCGGGATCGCGGTGGCCTCCGCGACCTTGGCGCCGTCCTCGTCGATCGCCAGCGTCAGGTGGTCCGCTTCGTACTTCAAGATCGAGTCACGCCACTTCGCCCGGGCTTCCTCGGGCATGGGGGACTGGCTGAAGGCGTACTCGACGGTCAGGACGTCGGCCAGGTCTTCGGCGTTGAGCCTGCGGATGCGCATGCCGGCCAACCTAGCCAACGATCCTGGTGGACACGCTCCGATTTTGGTGCGGCGGTCAGCGAGCCCATCGGTAGTGTGCAGCCTGAATGGCAGGTTGGCTGGCTGACGACTCGGAGGCGGCGTGTACGTATCGCGCGTGCGCTTGACCAACATCAAGGGCTTCCACGGTGTGCGCGACGTCGATCTTGAACTGCGTAGGCCGGACGGCAGCTTCGCCGGATGGACCGTACTGGCGGGTCGGAACGGATCGGGCAAGACCACGCTGCTGCGGGGTATCGCCTTGGCGTTGGGCGGTCCAGCCGTGGCGCGAAGTCTTGTCGCCGACTTCGACAACTGGATCTCGGCCGACACGCCCGAAGCTCGGGCGGAAGTGCTGGTGCATTTCGACTCCGCCTGGGAGAAGTTCAAGACAGGCCGGCCTCCGGCGACGACGTTCTGGGCGGGACTGCGCTGGACGGCACCGGACGTCGAGGGCAGCCTGTTCCAGCGTCCGGTACAGCCGTCCCTCGGTGAGTTCAACTCCAGCAGCAAGGCGAAGACGGCCGCGAGGCGCGGGCCTTGGCAGGACAACCCTACTGGGTGGTTCTGTGCGGCGTACGGGCCTTTTCGTCGCCTCGTCGGTGGGACCGGCGATGCTCAGCGCCTCATGTTGACGTCTGGGCCTGTCGCCCGGATGGCGAGCCTCTTCCACGAGGATGCCTCGCTGGCGGAAGGCGTCAGCTGGCTGATCGAGCAGCATCTCCGTTCGCTGGAGAAACGCCCCGGTGCCGACCGGCTCAAGGAGGTGGCGCTGGCCATCCTGGCGGACGGGCTGTTGCCTGACGACTACCGGATCGAGTCGGTCGACTCCGACGGACTGTGGGTGATCAGCGAAGGCCGACGTTTTCCCCTGCGGGAGATGAGTGACGGCTACCGCACCGTGGTCGCACTCGTGGTGGACCTCCTCAAACAACTCTATGAGGCATACGGTGAACTTCCGCTGGATGCGACATTGTTCGCGGACGCGCCCATTGTCACGGCTCCCGGTGTTGTGATCATCGACGAGGTTGACGCGCATCTGCACGTGTCGTGGCAGAAACGCATCGGTGCTTGGCTGAAGCGTCACTTCCCGGCTATCCAGTTCATTGTCACGACGCACAGCCCGTACATCTGTCAGGCCGCGGATCCGGCGGGCCTGATCCGGCTTCCCGGTCCCGACCAGCAAGAGGCGCCACAAACCGTAGGCACGGACTTGTGGGAACGAATCGTTTACGGCACTGGGGACGACGCCGTCCTGTCGGACCTGTTCGGATTGGACACCGCGTACTCGGATCAGGCGAATGCCCTTCGTGAAGAGTTGGTATCCCTGGAGATGTCGGTTCTGGCGGGCTCGGCGGATGCGGACCAACGGAAGCGCTATGCGGAATTGAAGGACGTGCTTACCAGTTCTCCAGTGGCCAGGGTGGGCGAGGTTGTGACGCGCTTGGCCCGGGCGGTGGAGAAGTGATTCGTCTGTACCGTCCGGAACTCGCGGACTCCGTCTCCGTTCAGCTTGTGACGTTGACCAAGTCCATCCAGGAACGGTCGAGGTCGTTGCGGGTGCGTGAAGCGAGGAGGCTCTGGCGAGGTCGTCCCAATGTGCGATCGGCCTTGAAGGAAACGCTCCAGGGCTTCGCCAGTGGCCGTAGTCGATGCATGTACTGTGGGGACAACCAAGGCACTGATGTCGACCACTACGAGCCACTTGCTGTTGCGCCGCTCCGCACTTTCGTGTGGAAGAATCACCTGCTCGCATGCTCGGGATGCAATAGTCACTTCAAGCGCGGTGGGTTCCCCAAAAGTCGTGACGGTGTACCCCTCCTGCTGGACCCGACCGTTGACGACCCTTTTGACCACCTGGCGCTCGCGTTGAGTGTGGGGCTCTACGCGCCGATTACTGATCGCGGTCGGGCGACAATCGAGATCTGTCAGCTCAATCGAGATATCCTCAGTCGTGGACGGCAGACCGCGTACGAGACGATGACGATCATATTGGAAGCGTGGCGGCAGGCCAGTGATCATGAGGATGAATACAAGAAGACCAGCCTTATGAACACGATCAGAGAACAGCCGTTCGCTGATGTGATCTATGCGATGCTGCGGTATGCCCATGCGCCCGGGGCGTCGCAGTTGTTCGCCGATCGTCCGCAGCTGCTGCCTATTCTGAATGACGAGCAGTTGCGCACGAGCCTGCTGACCTGGGATTCTTAGCTACTCGGCGGTAACGTACCCGGCATGACCTGGATGGTGTACGGCGCGAACGGCTACACAGGAAAGCTCGTCGCCCGCCTCGCGGTGGCGCGCGGGGAACGTCCCGTCCTGGCGGGACGGAGTCCGGCGGTCCGTGAAGTGGCTGCTGAGCTGGGGCTCGAACACCGGATCTTCGACCTGTCCCGTGCCGGTGAAGGGCTGGCGGGGATCACCGCGGTGGCGCACTGCGCGGGGCCGTTCTCGGCGACGTCCCGGCCGATGGTGGACGCGTGCCTGGCGACCGGGACGCACTACCTGGACGTCACCGGTGAGATCGAGGTCTTCGAGGCCGTCTTCGCCCGGTCGGCGGAGGCGGTGGACGCGGGCGTGGTGCTGCTGCCCGGCGCCGGGTTCGACGTCGTGCCGAGCGACTGCCTGGCCGCGTCGCTGGCCGCGGCCTTGCCCGGGGCGACGTCGCTCAGGCTGGCCTTCGCTGCGGGTGGCGGCTTCAGCGGCGGCACGCTGAAGACCGCGGTCGAGGGAATGGGCACCGGCGGGCGGGTCCGCCGGGACGGCAGGCTCGTGACTGTCCCGGTTGGACACAAGACTTTGGTCGTGTCGTTCCCGTCCGGCAGGCGGAGTGTGCTTTCCCTGCCGTGGGGCGACGTTTCCACGGCGTACCGGTCGACCGGAATCCCGGACATCACCACGTACATGGCCCTCGGGCTGCCCGCCGGGCTGGTCGGCCGGTTCCAGCGTTTCTCGGTGCCGGTGATGCGCACCGCCCTGGCGCAGCGGATCGGCAAGTCGCTGGCCGGCCTGATCAGCGGGCCGGGGGAGAAGCGCCGCACCGGCAGCCGCTCGGAGTTCTGGGGCGAGGCCCGGGCGGATGACGGCCGTACCGCCAGCGGAACCCTTGTCACGCCTAGCGCTTACGACATCACCGCGGACGCCGTCGTGCGGATCGCGACCGGGATCGGCGACGTGCAGCCCGGCGCCCACACCCCGGCGACCGCCTTCGGCGCGGACTTCGTGCGCACTTTGGACGGTGTGGTCGCCGGACCGGTCACTGTGACTTCGTGAACCGCAGGGTCCAGCCGGTGTCGGTCAGTTCGTCGCCCGTGAACTGCCACGAGGCCTTGCGCGCCACCAGAATGACCTCCTGCTTGGGGACTTCGCCGTAGGCCGCCCAGTCCAGGCCGAGCGAACGCCCCGGGGCCGAGGCGAAGAAGTCCTTCAGCGCGGCCCGTTGCTCGTTGTACCGGCGCAGCCGCCTGCCCGCGGACGGCACGATCATCGTGACGATCACCATGGTCAGCAGGAGGACGAAGCCCGTCCCGCCGACCACCAGGCCGATCTGGTCGGTTCTCACAGGTTCAGCCGCCTCTGCTTGGGCTTGGGTGGCTTGAACACCAACGACTTCGCCGCGTTGCGGCGGTTGAGCGAGTCGCCGGTGTACTCGTAGCCCATCGACTCGGCGACCTCCCTGATCATCGGGATGGTCAGCGGGTGGCAGTCCCAGATCTCTACCCACGTCTCGCGGTTGTCCGACGTGGTGTTGCGGCCGAGATGCCGGGCCACCTGGTCGGCTCCCTGGCGGTAGGTCTGCGACCGGGTACGCAGCCGGGCCGTGACGATCCACACCGCCACCAGTGCGAACGCGACGCCGCCGATCAGCAGGCCCATCAGAACCCCGAGAGCCGGTCGGCGATCGCGGACGTCTTGGTGGCGCGGAACGAGACACTCCTGGCCATGCCGTCCAGTATGTCGATGTACGCCCGCCAGTCCGCGAGCGAGTCGCTGGACAGCGTCAGGATCGCGATGTGCCTGCGGTCCGGGCAGGCGAAGATGATCTGGGCCTGGCGCACCAGCGACGTGCTGGCGACCGGTTCGCCGGTCACCGTCACGGGCATGGTCACCTTGACCTCCTCGCCGATCACCAGCGCCTCACCGGCCGGGTACCGCGCGAAGGCGACCTCCCGCGTCCTGCCTGGTTCCTTCAGTCCGTCGGCGACCGCGGCGAGCGCGTTGGCGGCGTCCAGAACCGCGTCCTTGACGAGGATCGAGAACTGGGCGGTGGCCAGCCTGGCCGGGTCGGCGTCGGAGCGGGCGATCAGCTGCCCGGCGTAGACCGCGCCCTCGGACACCAGCTGGGCGATCATCATCTCCTGGTTGAACACGACGCTCAGCCGCTGCATCTCGGTGGCGCCGCGCATGATCGCCGTGGCGTTGGCGTACGCCCGCTGGACGCGTGTCTCGGCGTCCTCGGTCAGGTCGATCTCGTGCAGCTGTTCGGGCACGGTGAAGCGCAGCGGCTGCGCCACGTCCTCGGCGCCGAGTTTGGCGGAAACGTTCATCGGCCCTTACCTGATCTGGATTCCGTTGAGGATGCCCGAGGCCCAGCCCGCGGCGTCCTTGACCGCCGTGGTCGGCGAGCTGTTGTCGAACAGGCCGATCGCGCCGGGCAGTTGCAGTGCGACGTTCGTCCCGCCCTGCAACGCTTTCGCGGCGACGTCCGACATCGGGTGCACCAGCGGGTTGCCGACGGTCTTCTCGGCGATCCACGAGAACATCCTCGCGGGCTCGGCCACCTTGCCCGCCTCGTCGACGAACGCCCGGCCACCCTGCGTCACGGCGCGGCCCGCGTCGTCCAGCATCGCGGTGGCGCCACGGCTCACGTCCACCAGCCGGTCCACGCCCGCGAGCGCGTCGCCCGCCGCGCTGAAACCCTTGCTGATCGCGCCGACACCCGGGACCAGGCCGAGGACGTCGGCACCCAGCGACACCCACGCGTTCTTGTCGTCCCACTTGTCGTTGACGACCATGTCGGCGCCGTGCGCGAGCAGCGCCACGCCACCCGCGACCAGCGCGATCGGACCGCAGACGGGCGCGAGGACCGGGATGAACGCCAGCGCGCCCGCAACGGCCGAGACGATGCCCGCGATGTCACCGATGTCGCCGAGGTGGTCCTTGAACCACTTGCCGAGGTCGTCGAACATCTCGCCGAACGAGTCGAAGAACGCCTTGTTCGGCGCGTCCTTCGCGGCGGAGCGCAGCGCGTCGGCACATGTTTTGCCGTCGTCCTCCCAGGTGTCCCTGAGTTTTCTGGCCTGCGCGCGGATGTCGTCCAGCTTGTCCCAGGCGGCGTTCGCGGCGTTGATCTTGTTGACCGCGTCGTCGTGCAGCGCCGAGTTGGCCGTGTCGTTCTGGGCCGCGGCCCGGGCACCGCGGGCGCTGGCGTCCTTGGCCTGCGCGTCCGCCTTGGCCTGCGCGGCCTGCTGTTCGAGCTGCTTGGCCCGCTGCTGGTGCGCCGCCAGCCGGTCGCTCCACGTGGACAACGCGGTGCCGGCGGCCTCCAGCGACTTGTTGGCCTTCTCCAGGTGCCCCGGCAGGTCGCCGAGCTTGCGGGTGAACGCCTTGGCCGCCTCGCCGGTCCAGACGTCCTGCTTGTCCTGGATGGACTTGAGCATCTCGTACGCCTCTTTGGCGTAGACGCCGGTGTCCTTCATCTGCTTGGACAGCGTGCGGACCGTGCCGACGTTGCCGATCGCGGGGTCGAACCCGAGTGCGGGGAAGTCCGCGTCAGCCATCACTTGCCGCCGATCGCCGTGCCGATGTCGTTCGACATCTGCGTCAGGCCCTGCCGTAGCGCGGTCTCCAGTTCGGCGTACGCCTGCTTGGTCTGGTCGATGCCGCCGCGGACCTCCGCCACCGCGTCGCGGATCTTGTCCAGGCCCTCTTCCCAGTCCTTGCGGAAGTCGGCGGTCGCCTCGTCGAGCTCACCGGGGCCGATCGAATCGGGCCCCAGATCGTCGAGCCGCTTCGTGGCCTCGTTGATGTTCTCGACGGTCCGGTCGAGATTTTTGCCCAGCTCTTCCAAGCCGCCGACGTCGACGGTGAAATCCGGCATCGCTTGCCTGCCCCCAGCCTCGTGACCAGCCGCTTTCCCGCGGCCGGGGAGGATGGTAGCGAACCGATCAGGACAAACTACGCCAAACCGATCAATTCACCGGCTCGGTCGCCGCCTTGAGCGCCTCCGCTTCCGCGGCGAGCGCCTTGGCCTTGGCCTTCTTGCGCTTGCGGAGGGTGATGAACACGAACAGGCCGACGACAAGCGCGGCCACGACGATCAGGCCGCCGGTGTTGAGCATGCCTTCGATGCGCTTGGCCGCCTCGCCCAGCGCCGCGCCGATCGAGATGTGCACCAGCGACCACGAGGCCGCGCCCAGGGCCACGGCGGGCAGGAACTTGCGGTACGGCAGGCCGGACGTGCCCGCGGCGGCAGGCATCAGGGTCCGCACCACCGGCAGGAACCGGGCGAAGAAGACGGCCCACGCACCCCGCCTGCGCAGGATGTCGGTCGTCTTGTCCCAGCCTTCCGCGCCGTGCTTCTGGATCAGTTTCGTCTCGCGCAGCGCCGGGCCGAACTTGCGGCCGATCGTGTAGCCGATCGAGTCGCCGATCGCGCAGCAGACCGTGACGACCGCCCACAGCACCACGAACCGCTGCCACGAGCCGGTCACCGTGGTCGCGGCGACCAGCAGGCCGGACTCACCGGGTGCGATGAAACCGAGACCGATCGTGCACTCCAGCAGCACCAGCAGGCCGGTCGCACCGACCAGAAGCGGCTGGGGCAACGACTGCAGCCAGGCAAGCAGGTCGGCGACCAAGACGAACTCCCCCTCGAAGAAAGGCGATTACCCCCAAAGGGACGCACACCCCGTCGGTGAGGTTCCGTCCCTCCAGGCGCCACTTTACCGGGAGAGCAGTGACCCGATCTCCTGGCTGGCCGGACCCTGCTCGGCCAGATGCGCGAGGTGCTCGGGCACGGTCTCGCCGCGATGCGCCATGGCCTGGGCATACAGCCGTCCCGCGCGGTACGACGAGCGCACCAACGGCCCGGCCATCACGCCGGCGAACCCGATCTCTTCGGCTGCCTCTTTGTGCAACACGAACTCCTCGGGCTTGACCCAGCGGTCGATCGGGTGGTGCCGCGGCGACGGGCGCAGGTACTGGGTGATCGTGACGATGTCGGTCCCCGCCTCGTACAGGTCCCGCAGCGCCTCGGTGACCTCCTCGGGCGTCTCGCCCATGCCCAGGATCAGGTTCGACTTGGTCACCAGGCCGTATTCGCGGGCCTGGGTGATCACGTCGAGCGAGCGCTCGTAACGGAAGCCCGGCCGGATCCGCTTGAAGATCCGCGGCACGGTCTCCAGGTTGTGCGCCAGCACCTCCGGCCGCGAGCCGAACACCTCGGCCAGCTGGGCGGGGTCGGCGTTGAAGTCGGGGATCAGCAGCTCCACGCCGGTGCCCGGGTTGAGCGCGTGGATCTGGCGGACGGTCTCGGCGTACAGCCAGGCGCCGCCGTCCTCCAGGTCGTCACGGGCGACGCCGGTGACGGTCGAGTACCGCAGGCCCATCGCCTGGACCGACTCGGCGACCTTGCGAGGCTCCTCGCGGTCGAGCGAAGCCGGTTTGCCGGTGTCGATCTGGCAGAAGTCGCAGCGCCGCGTGCACTGGTCGCCGCCGATGAGGAACGTGGCCTCGCGGTCCTCCCAACACTCGTAGATGTTGGGACAACCGGCCTCCTCGCACACGGTGTGCAGGCCCTCCCGCCGGACCAGGCCTTTGAGCTCGGTGTACTCCGGGCCCATCCGCGCCTTGGTCTTGATCCACGGCGGCTTCTTCTCGATCGGGGTCTGGCTGTTGCGGACCTCGACACGCAGCAGCTTTCGTCCCTCCGGCGCCACAGTCACAGCTCACAGGTTACGCCCTGGCCGGACGTGTCCGGGGTCACGCGCACCCGGCCCGATCGGCGCCGATTCCCCTGCTGACGAGGGTTGACATCGGCTCCGCCAGTTGGCTGACTACCCCAGTCCAGTGGGAGGTGCTTTTTCGTGCAACTAAGTCCGGTTGGCAGAGTGCTCGCCGCTTCGGCGTTATCCCTGCTCACGGTCATCACCCTGGCTCCGGCGGCGGCGGGTGCCCCGCCGCGGTCCCCGAAGGGGGAGGAGCCCGGCAACGGCCCTGAGCGCAACGAGGTCGCCGCGGTCGACCCGCCGCGGGCCGGGGCCCTGTCCCGTTCCGCGCCGGGCGAGAACAAGCTCGGTACGCGGGAGGGCTACCCGCGCACCACACAGCTGCGGGTCTACCCCGAGGACCCGGCCGACAAGTCGATCAAACTCGGGCTCACGCCGTACCACGCGATCGCGCCCAGGCTGAACGACCTTCAGGGCCGCAGCAACCGGATCTCGGTCGAGGTGGCCGGCCAGTCCGCGCTCGGCCGTGACCTGTACCTGGTCACGCTGACCGCGCCGGAACGCCCGTCGGAGACCCGCCAGCAGGAGCAGTGGCGCGAGAAGATCGAGAACGATCCGGCCGCCGCCGCCCGCGACCGCAGGCTCGCGCGGGAGTACAAGACGCCGGTCTGGATCAACAACAACATCCACGGCAACGAGTGGGAAGGCACCGACGCCGCGCTGCGGCAGATCGAGTACCTGGCCACCACCCGGGACCGTGCGGCGCTGGACCTGTTGTCACGCAGCAGGATCTACTTCACCGTCACGGCCAACCCGGACGGCCGCAACCTCGGCACCCGGGCCAACGCCAACGGCTTCGACCTCAACCGCGACTTCGTGACCTCGTCGCAGCCCGAGGGCGTCGTGATGCGCGACATCGTCAAGACGATCCAGCCGGTGATGATGCTCGACGAGCACGGGTACGTCGACGGCACGCTGATCGAGCCGACCGGCCCGCCGCACGGCCAGAACTACGACTTCGACCTGTACATCAAGCACGGCTACGCCAACGGCCTGAACATCGAGAAGGCCGTCAAGGCGCTCGGCCACCCCGAGGCGCAGAACACGCAGATCCCGTTCCGGGACTACCCGTCCGGTGAATGGGACGGCTGGGCACCGATCTACACCGCGCAGTACTCGATGTTCCACGGCGCGGTCTCGTACACCATCGAGGTCCCGCAGCGGGTCAACAACGACGCCTACAACCTCCCGGAGACCGAGCTGCGGCGCCGGGCGGCCATCAACACCGACGTGGCCGAGGCCAGCATGAAGGCCAGCCTCGCGTACGTGCGGGAGAACCGGCCGGACCTGATCGCCGGCCAGATCGAGATCTTCCGCCGCGGGGCCGCCGGTGAGCAGCAGCGCTTCATCCCGGACGGGTTCGTGCCCGGCTTCGGGCCGGAGGACCGCTACACGACGAAGTTCCCGCGGGCGTACGTGATCCCGGCGGGCGCGACCCAGCGTTCCGGTGCCGCGGCGGCGCGCCTGGTGGACCTGCTCGTCGCGCACGACGTCCGGGTGCGCCAGGCGGACCGGCCGTTCTCGCTGGCCGGCCGCACGTACCCGGCTGGTTCGTACGTCGTGGACATGCACCAGCCGAAGCGGGCGCTGGCCAACGTGATGCTGGAGCAGGGCGGTGACGTCTCGGCGAAGGCGGAGGTGATGTACGACATCTCCGGCTGGAGCCACCGCCTGCTGTGGGGCGCGTCCGTGGACATCGTCCAGGGCGGTGACGTCAAGGTTCCCGGCAAGCCCGTGGTCGCCGCGTCGCCGACCGGCGGCGTGGACGCGGCACCCGGCCAGGACCTGGCGATCACCGTGCGGGACAGCAAGGACGCCGCGGCGGTCAACGACCTGCTCGGCCGTGGCATCGAGTTGCGGCGCCGCGCCAACGGTTCCGTCGTCGTCCCGGCTTCGGCGCGGGCGGCGGCGATCCAGGTCGCCGACCGGCACGGCGTGCGCTTCAGCCTGGCTCCGGCCGGTGACGCGGGTGTCGTGCTGCGGCGGCCGGCCATCGCGGCGGCCGTCGGCAACGACGAGCTGTTCGCGTTGCGCGACATGGGCTTCGAGGTCCGCCCGGTGTCCACGGCCACCCTGAACGCCGGCTTCGACCTGTCCCGAGTGGACGTTCTGATGGTCTCGTCCGGGCTGCGTCACGACCAGCTCAACGCCGCCGCCAAGGCCGCGGTCGACGCGTTCGCGGCACGCGGTGGCGTGATCACGCGAGGCGCGACCGGGTCGAAGTTCAACGCCGACGCCGGGCTGCTGGACGTGACCGCGGTGGCCGGGCGCGGCGACGCGAACGGGATCGTCAACGTCACCAACGGCACCGGGCCGATCGGTGGCGACGCGCTGCCACAGTCCTTTGTGTACTCACCGCAGTGGTTCACCGGGCTCGGCGCGGGCGTGACCGTGGAGCAGCGGTACGCCACCGGAAACCCGTTGGTGGCAGGCCACTGGCGGGCCAACGAGGACGGGACCGGCGGGCCGGACGCGGCGAGCGGCCAGGCGGCCGTCGTCTCGGGCGCCGACGAACGCGGCGCGCGAGTCGTGATGTTCGGCACGGAGCCGTTGTTCCGTGCGCACCCCAAGGGCCTGTACGCCCAGGTGGCCAACGCCGTCTACTGGAGTGCCACTAGAAATCCGGTGTGACGCCGGTCAGCACGGCCGTCACGTCCCAGAGCCGCCGTCCCAGTTCCTTGTCGAGGGCGGCGGCTCTGGGCCGCACCTTCACCGGCGGGCCCCACAACTGCATGATCCACTTCGGGCCGAAGTAGTCGCCGCTGCGCACGCCCGGGTCGGTCGCGGCACGCAGCTGCGGCAGGGCGCCCGTTTCCACCGACTGGCAGAACTGGGCCATGCCCCAGGTCATGATCGAGCCGACAGCCGAGCGGGGACGTAACCGCACCGAGTTGCCGACCAGCTCGGTCGCGGCCATGCCCGGGTGCCCGCCCGTGCTGACCAGGTCGAGGCCCGCGGCCTTCGCGCGGCGGCCCAGCTCCACCATGAAGATGAGGTTGGCCAGTTTGGACTGGCTGTAGGCCGCGGCGATGGAGTACCGGCGGCGTTCGAAGTTCGGGTCGTCCAGGTCCATGCCGCCGCCCCGGGATGCCTGGCTGCCCACGGTGACCACGCGGCCGTCGCGGATCGCGGGCATCAGCAGCCACGTCAGCGCGGCGTGGCCGAGGTGGTTCACGCCGAACTGCAGCTCGAAACCGTCGGTGGTGCGGGTGAACGGCGGGCCCATCACCCCGGCGTTGTTCATCAGGATGTCAAGCTTGTCCCCGGTGCGTTCCCGCACCTCGGCCGCGGCCTTGCGGACCGAGGCCAGATCGGACAGATCGAGTTCGACCAGCTCCGCCCGGCTGCCGATCCGCGCGACGGCCCGCCGTCCGCGGTCGGCGTCGCGGCACGCCACGATCACCCGTGCGCCCATCCCGGCGAGGACCTGCGCACTGCGCAGGCCGAGGCCGGAGTTGGCGCCGGTGATCAGCGCGGTACGGCCGGTCTGATCGGGGATGTCAGCCTCTGACCAGTGCGCCATCTGGCGAATATATGCCGCCTCAGGCGCTGGCCACGAGCCTGCGAAGGAGTTGTTCCACCGGGTTGTGGCGACCGGGCTGCCTGCGGGACGGCTGCTGTGCGGCCGTTCGGAGCAGCGTCTGGAACGCCGCGCCGATCCGGGTGATCTCCTCGGTGGGCTCGTGCGTCTCGGCCAGTCCGGCGGCCAGCGCCAGCGTCCGCTGCTCGGCCCGCAACTGCGGCCACAGCGCCTCGTAACGGTCGGCGTGCGCCTCCAGGACCGCGTACAGCGTCTTGTTCTCCGCGACTGTGCGGCGCCAGGCGTCCGAGATCGCGTCGACCAGGTCGATCGACGGATCGCGTTCCGCCTCGGCCAGGACCGTCCCCAGCCGGCCGGTGAGCTTCAGGGTCCACCGGTAGTGCAACGCCAGCAGCAGCCCGGCCGGGTCGTGGAAAGCCGGGGACGTCGGCAACGGGCCGGCGGGATCCTTCTCCGCGCGGGCCAGTACCGAGTCGAGCGCGTTCCTGCGCTCGTAGTAATCCGTCCAGCTCATGTCAGCCTCCCCAGTCGTGACCTGGGTCATACCGCTGGTTTGCGGCATACCGTCGGTATGTCCCGACACGGCCAACATACCACGAGTACGTACCGGCGGTATGTCCTAAGGTTGTGCGGATGGCGATGATGCGGTCGCGGCGCGCGGACTACTCGGAGTCCACCAAACAGGCGTTGGTCGACTCCGCCACCGACCTGTTCACCAAGAACGGGTACGCGGCCACGTCGCTGGACGCGATCGTCAAGCGCGCACGGGTCACCAAAGGCGCGCTCTACCACCACTTCAGCGGCAAACAGGCGCTGTTCGAGGCCGCGTTCAACCAGGTCGAGACCCGCGCGATGGCCCAGCTGAGCAAGGCCATCGACAGCGCCGGATCACCGTGGGAACGCGCGCTGGACGGCGTGCAGGAGTACATCAGGGTCTGTCTCGACCCGGCCTACCAGCGGCTGGTCATCCGGGAGGCACCGGTCGTGATGGGCATCGAGCGCTGGCGTGAGGCCGAGGAGCACTTCAGCTTCGGCATCGTGCGCAGCGTGCTGGAACGGCTGATCGAGGCCGGTGAGATCGGCGACGTCCCGGTCGAGGTGACCGCGCGGATGATGTTCGCCTCGCTGTCGGCGGGCGCGCAGATCATCGCCGACGCGTCCGACCCGAAGAAGGCCAGTGCCGAGGTGTTCACCGCCTTGATCCACATGATCGAGGGGATAAGGCGCGACCGCTGAGTTACGTTGGTCGGGTGGAATTCAGGATCTTCACCGAACCGCAGCAGGGCGCCACCTACAGCGACCTGCTCAAGGTCGCCAAGGCCACCGAGGACGCCGGCTACGACGGGTTCTTCCGTTCCGACCACTACGTCAAGATGGGGTCGGTCGAAGGGCTGCCCGGCCCGACCGACGCGTGGACCACGCTGGCCGGGCTGGCCGTCCAGACCAGCCGGGTGCGGCTCGGCACCCTGATGACCGCCGCCACGTTCCGGCTGCCCGGACCGCTCGCCATCACCGTCGCCCAGGTCGACCAGATGTCCGGCGGGCGCGTGGAGTTCGGCATCGGCAGCGGCTGGTACGACACCGAGCACACCGCGTACGGCATCCCGTTCCCGGCGCTGGGCGACCGTTTCGACATCTACACCGAGCAGCTCGAAGTGATCACCGGGCTGTGGACGACGCCACTGCACGAGACGTTCTCCTACGAGGGCAAGCACTACCGGCTCACCGACTCGCCCGCGCTGCCCAAACCCGCGCAGCGGCCCCGGCCGCCGGTGATCATCGGCGGCCGCGGAGCCAAACGCACCCCGGCGCTGGCCGCCCGCTTCGCCGACGAGTTCAACGTGGCGTTCTCCGACACGACCGTGGCGGGCGAACAGTTCGAGCGCGTCGACGCCGCCTGCCGAGCGATCGGCCGCGACCCGGCCGGAATGGTCCGATCCATCGCCCAGGTGGTGTGCGTGGGCTGGGACGACGCCCAGGTCACCCGGCGTGCCGCGGCGCTCGGCCGGAGCGTCGAGGAGCTGAAGCGCAACGGCCTCGCGGGCACCCCTGCCGAAGTCGTCGACCGCATCGGCCAGTGGCGTGAGCAGACCGGCGTCAGCCGGATCTACCTCCAGGTCCTGGACCTGCACGACCTCGACCACCTGGAGCTCATCGCCGCGGAGGTCGCCCCCCAGCTCTGAGCGGGACGGGCGGATCGGCGCGTTCGGACGTCCCTCATTAGGATCGGGCCCATGCGCGTCGTCGTCGCCGGGTCGTCCGGCTTGATCGGGACTGAGCTCGTTTCGGCGCTACGACGCGAAGGGCACGAGGTGCTGCGGTTAGTGCGCCGCCCGTCCTCCGCGCCGGACGAGCGGACCTGGGACCCGCCCGCGGCCAGGATCGAGGACGGTGCCCTGGACGGTGCCGAGGCGGTCATCAACCTCTGCGGCGCGCCCATCACGCTGACCAGGCTGAGCAACGCGCGTAAGCAGCTGTTGCTCAACAGCCGGGTCGAGCCGACCGAGGTGCTCGCCGCCGCGGTCGCCGAGCACGGCATTCCGTTGCTGGTCAACGCTTCCGCGGTCGGCTACTACGGCGACACCGGTGGCCGGGTCGTCGACGAGACCACGCCGGCGGGCACCGGTTTCCTGCCTCAGATGTGCAAGGAGTGGGAAGCCGCCACGCGGCCCGCCGCCGACGCGGGCGCCCGCGTGGCGCTCCTGCGGACCGGGCTCGTGCTCAGCAAGGAAGGCGGGCTGCTCGGGCCGCTGCGGTTACTGTTCTCGGTCATGCTCGGCGGGCGGCTCGGTGACGGCCGTCAGTACATGCCGTGGATCCACCACACTGACCAGATCAACGCGATGCTGCACATCCTGGCCACGGAGTCGTTGCACGGGCCCGTGAACATGACCGCGCCCAACCCCGTGACCAACGCGGAGTTCACGCGTGCGCTGAGTCGCGCGATGGGCAGGCCCGCACCATGGGTCGCGCCGAAGTTCGCGCTGCGGCTCGCGCTCGGCGAACTCGCCGACGAAGGCGCGCTGGCCAGCCAGCACATCATCCCGAAGGCCCTGCAGGACAACGGCTTCACATTCCAGTACAACACCGTGGACGAAGCGTTGGGATCGGTGGCGAAGCGTTGATCCGTGCCTACGCATGGGGATTCGCGCTGCTCGCGCTGTTCCTGCTGCTGGGGTACTGGGTGCACGACTCGGCCTGGCCGCTGGACCTGGCCGTGGCCGACGCGTTGGAGGGTTTCTGGCTGACGCCTGCCGGTGACGTCGTGTGGGTGGTGTCCGACCTGCTCGGGCCGGTCCTGCCGATCGTGATGTTCCTGGTCCTCGTGTTCTGGGCGGTCTGGTACCGGCGAGACGCCTACACGTTCAACGTCCTGTTGCGGTCCATCGTGTTGCTGGCCGCGTGCCGGATGGTGTCGCTGTTCAAGGGCGTGTACGAACGGGACCGCCCACGCGACTATGTGGACTTCAGCTATCCCAGCGGGCACGTGGTGTCGATGGCCAGCGTCGCGTTCACCGGGATAGTGCTGTGCGGGTGGCTGACGCGGCACCTGCTGCGCCGGGTGACG
Source organism: Kibdelosporangium persicum (assembly GCF_013280595.1). Taxonomy (GTDB): domain Bacteria; phylum Actinomycetota; class Actinomycetes; order Mycobacteriales; family Pseudonocardiaceae; genus Kibdelosporangium; species Kibdelosporangium persicum. Next base: position 175,834 of record NZ_JAAATY010000018.1, on the reverse strand, counting down.
GTGATCGCCGTCGTGCTCGTGGTCGTCTCCGCCGCGTGCCGGGTGCTGCTCGACGTGCACTGGGTCACCGACGTGCTCGGCGGCACGGTCGGTGTGACGGGAATCGGACTGCTCGTCGCGGCCGCTTTGCACTTGATCCCGCTGAAGGAGCGTAGGGTTTCAGAGTGATCGAGATATCCTGCCGTGCCTCCACGCAACCCGTGGACACGCGTGAGATCGGCACTATCGACTACCTCGCCGCATGGGATCTGCAGCGCGAACTCGCCGAGGCGCGCGCCGCGGGCACCGGGCCCGACACCCTGCTGCTGCTCGAACACCCGTCCGTCTACACCGCCGGCAAGCGCACCCAGCCCGATGAGCGCCCGGCCGACGGCACGCCGGTCATCGACGTCGACCGCGGCGGCAAGATCACCTGGCACGGCCCCGGCCAGCTGGTCGGCTACCCGATCGTGCAGCTGGCCGACCCGATCGACGTCGTGCAGTACGTGCGGCGGATCGAGGAGGCCCTGATCGCCGTCTGCGCGCGGTTAGGCCTGGTGACCGGGCGCGTCGAAGGCCGCAGCGGGGTCTGGCTGCCCGCCGACGACCGCGGCCCCGAGCGCAAGATCGCCGCGATCGGCATCCGCGTGCAGCGCGGCGTGACGATGCACGGCTTCGAGATCAACTGCGACGCCGACCTGTCGGCCTTCGACCGGATCGTGCCGTGCGGCATCCGCGACGCCGGTGTGACGTCACTGAGCTGGGAACTGGGCCGCGACGTCACGGTGGCCGAGGTGCTGCCGCTGGCCCGGGACCTCGTGCTGAGGGCCCTGGACGGCACGCTGCCGGTCGCCGACCACTGGCTGCCGCGCGCCGAGGCCCCGGGTGTCACCTTCGCGCTGAAGTAGTCGCTTCGGTCCGGATCACCGGACAGATCAGGCGTTGCGGCGCTTCTCCTCCTCGGCCTTGCGGCGGGTGTAGTCGCGCATCCGCTGCGGGTAGCCGACGATGCCCGCGTCGTAGACCGGGATGCCGAGCTTCTTGCCGAGGTGACGCGCCGCCTCCTCGTTCTCGATGCGCCTGCGGGTCCACTCGCCGTCGAACGCGACAAGGACCACAGTCGTATGTGTCACATTCGTCCGCGGTTCGACGTACGCCTCGACGCCACGCCTGGCCTGCGCCCACGCCGCCAGATGATCCGTGTCCTTCGAGGTGGCGGTCCGTGTCACGCCCGGCTTCGGCTTGCGGCGCAGTTTGTCGAATATCCCCACCTGGACGACCTCCCTAGCTGCCCTATACCGGACATTCTGCTCTGGCGACCTGAGACACACCTGTGCACCGGTCCGACACACCTGGCCAGTTCGCAAGCCTGCCCGATGAAGTGACAAGATGGCGTGTGGTCGGGCCAGGGGGCGTACGCGGGCTGGCCCGAAAGAGACGAAGCTGTCGAGGAGACCTTGTGAGTGACACCTCCGCAGACCTGGTGATCCTGGGTGGCGGGTCCGGCGGTTATGCCTGCGCGTTTCGCGCCGCTGAGCTCGGCCTTTCCGTGATCGTGGTGGAGAAGGACAAGCTGGGCGGGACGTGCCTGCATCGGGGGTGCATCCCCACCAAGGCGCTGCTGCACGCCGCCGAGATCGCCGACAACGTGCGTGAAGGTGACCAGTTCGGGGTCAAGAGCTCGCTCGAAGGCATCGACATCAACGGCGTGAACTCGTACAAGGACGGGGTGATCGCCCAGCTCTACAAGGGCCTGCAGGGCCTGGCGAAGCTGAACAAGGTCAAGATGGTCGAGGGCACCGGCACGTTCGTCGCGCCCAACGCGGTCGACGTGGACGGCACCCGCTACACCGGCAAGAACGTGGTGCTGGCCAGCGGGTCGTACGCCAAGACGCTGCCCGGCCTCGACATCGGCGGCCGGATCATCACGTCCGACCAGGCGCTGAACCTCGACCACGTGCCCGAGCGGGTCGTCGTGCTCGGCGGCGGCGTGATCGGCGTCGAGTTCGCCAGCGTGTGGCGCTCGTTCGGCGCCGAGGTGACCATCGTCGAGGCCCTGCCCCGGCTGGTCCCGCTGGAGGACGAGTACGCGTCCAAGCAGCTTGAGCGCGCCTTCCGCAAGCGCGGCATCAAGTTCAAGACCGGCGTGCGGTTCACCGGCGCGACCCAGACCGGTGACGCGGTCACCGTGTCGCTGGAGTCCGGCGAGCAGTTCGAGGCCGACCTGCTGCTGGTGGCCGTCGGCCGTGGCCCGAACACTGCGGCGATGGGCTACGAGGAGGCCGGGGTCAAGATGGACCGCGGTTTCGTGCTCACCGACGAGCGGCTGCGCACCAACCTGCCGAACGTGTACGCCGTCGGCGACATCGTCCCCGGCCTGCAGCTCGCGCACCGCGGCTTCCAGCAGGGCATCTTCGTGGCCGAGCAGATCGCCGGCCAGAACCCGAAGGTGATCGACGAGGCGGGCATCCCGCGCGTGACGTACTGCAAGCCGGAGGTGGCGTCGGTCGGCCTGACCGAGGCCGCCGCCAGGGAGAAGTACGGCGACGTGCAGACGCTGGTCTACGACCTGGCCGGAAACGGCAAGAGCAAGATCCTGAAGACGTCCGGGGGCGTGAAGGTGATCAAGGCACCGGACGGCCCCGTGGTCGGCATGACCCTGGTCGGTGAGCGAGTCGGGGAGCTCATCGGTGAGGCGCAGCTGATCTACGGCTGGGAGGCGTACCCCGAAGACGTCGCCCCGCTGATCCACGCACACCCAACGCAGACCGAAGCCATTGGCGAGGCCTTCCTCGCCCTTGCCGGCAAGCCCCTGCACGTGCACGGCTGACGCACGGGCTCGAGGTCAGCCAAGCTCAAACGCACGAGGAGTAAGCGAAACCATGGCCTTCTCCGTCCAGATGCCGGCCCTCGGTGAGAGTGTCACCGAAGGCACGGTCACCCGGTGGCTGAAGCAGGTGGGCGACACCGTCGAGGTCGACGAGCCCTTGCTGGAAGTCTCCACCGACAAGGTCGACACCGAGATCCCGTCGCCCGCCGCCGGTGTGCTCGAGCGCATCGTCGCCCAGGAGGACGAGACCGTCGAGATCGGCGCGGAACTCGCCGTGATCGGCGACGGCTCCGGTGCTTCGGGCTCCGACGACGGTGGCGACACCGGCTCGGCCGAGGCACAGGTCGACGAGTCCGAGCCGCAGGCACCGGCGCAGCCCGCCGAGGAGGCACAGGAGGCCCCGGCGCCGCAGGCGTCCTCGGGCTCCGGTGCGTCGTCCGGCGGTGGCTCGGCGCCGGGTACGCCGGTGACCATGCCGGAGCTCGGCGAGAGCGTCACCGAGGGCACCGTGACCCGCTGGCTCAAGCAGGTCGGTGACTCGGTCGCGGTCGACGAGCCGCTGCTGGAGGTCTCCACCGACAAGGTGGACACCGAGATCCCGTCCCCGGTGGCCGGCACCCTGCTGGAGATCACCGCGAACGAGGACGACACCGTCGAGGTCGGCGGGCAGCTCGCGGTGATCGGCTCGGCCGACGCCGCGCCCGGCAAGCAGGAACCGGCACCGCAGGCCCCCAAGCCGGAGCCGAAGCCGGAACCCAAGCCCGAGCCCGCCGCGCAGGCCCCAGCACCGGCACCGAAGCCGGAGCCCAAGCCGGAACCCAAGCCGGAACCCAAGCCCGAACCGGCTCCGCAGCCCGCCGCCGCGAACAACGGCGACCGGGGCGACGCCCCGTACGTCACGCCGTTGGTGCGCAAGCTGGCGTCGGAGAACGGCATCGACCTGGCCAAGGTGACCGGCACCGGTGTCGGCGGCCGGATCCGCAAGCAGGACGTGCTCGCCGCGGTCGAGGCCGCCAGGAAGCCCGAGCCCAAGCCGGAACCGGCTTCCGCTCCGTCGGCTCCTTCCGCTCCGTCGGCGGCGCCGTCGCCCGAGGCGTCGGCACTGCGGGGCAAGACCGAGAAGCTCTCCCGGCTGCGTCAGATCGTCGCGCAGCGCACCCGTGAGTCGCTGCAGGTCTCGGCCCAGCTCACGCAGCTGTTCGAGGTGGACGTCACCAAGGTCGCCCGGCTGCGGCAGCGCGCCAAGGACTCGTTCCAGGCGCGGGAGGGCGTCAAGCTGACGTTCCTGCCGTTCTTCGCCAAGGCGACGGTCGAGGCGCTCAAGCAGCACCCGAAGCTCAACGCGTCGATCAACGAGGAGGCCAAGGAGGTCACCTACCACGGCGCCGAGCACCTCGGGATCGCGATCGACACCGAGCGCGGCCTGCTCAACGCGGTGATCCACAACGCCGGTGACCTGAACCTGACCGGTCTCGCGCACAAGATCGCCGACCTGGCCGCGCGGGCCCGGTCGAACAAGATCAAGCCCGAGGAGCTGGCGGGCGGCACGTTCTCGCTGACCAACCTGGGCACCGCGGGCGCGCTGTCCGACACCCCGATCATCCTGCAGCCGCAGGTGGGCATCCTGGGCGTCGGCGCGGTCGTCAAGCGCCCGGTGGTGATCACCGACGAGAACGGCGACGACACGATCGCCGTCCGCTCGATGGTCTACCTGTCGCTGACCTACGACCACCGCCTGGTGGACGGGGCGGACGCCGGTCGTTTCCTGACGACCATCAAGCGTCGCCTGCAGGAAGGCAACTTCGAGGCCGAGCTCGGCCTCTAAGCGGTACCTGGAAGGCCCCGCACCGCTCCCGGTGCGGGGCCTTCCACGTGTCCGGCACCAGACGTTCGGACGTAGCTGGCGCACGGCGGCTTTGCCACGCTCGGTGCATGAGAGTGCTCACTGCGTTGACTGCGGGCCTGATGATGGCCCTGACTGTGCAGGACGCGTCGGCGGCGCCCCAGGACGCCCAGCAGGACGGCGTCGAGGAGGTACGCCTCGCGGCGGCGGCCAAGAACGTGCGGCTGCGCACCACACTGCCCGGCACCGAGCGGGCGATCTCGATCGCGTTCGCCCAGTACGGCCGCCAGGACGTCGCGTTCGTCAGCGGCGAGTTCGGGTTGAAGACGTTCGACGTGACCGACGTGGACAAGCCGAGGGAACTCGACCACCTGACCAAGCAGGAAATGGCGTTGCCCGGCGACGACCCGTCGCAACGCTTCTGGGAGAACGAGGACATCAACGTCGACCCGAAACGCAAGCTCGCGTTCCTGGCCCGTGAGGTGAACTCGTTCGGTCGCGCGCTGCCCGGCGACCGGCCGACGGGCAACTACATCGTGTCCGCGGTGAACCCGGCGGATCTGCGGATCCTGACGTTCCACCGGCAGAACACCGGCCACACCAGCACGTGTGTCAACGACTGCCAGTACCTGTGGACGGCCGGGCGCGACCGCTCGGCCGACAACACCGGCCGGATCTTCGTCACGGACATCCGCGATCCCCGTAACCCCAAGGAGTTGCCGGTCTCGGTGGACGTGCGCGGCCAGGGCAAGATCACGCACGACGTCCAGGTCGACGCGCAGGGGATCGCGTGGGTGGCCGGCGACGACGGCACCCGTGGCTACTGGACCGACGGCTGGCACCGCGATCCGCTGACCGGCAAGATCCGCAAGGCCACCGCGGTGGACCCGATCCCGTACGCGGGCGGAAACGTGCCGAAGATCGACATGCCGACCCGGTTCACGCACAACTCGTTCCGCCCGGCCGGCCGGACCCTGGCCGACGGGCCGAGGCCGACACGGGAGAACCCGGCGGGCAGCCTGCTGCTGCACACCGAGGAGGCGTTCGGGTCGTCGACGTGCAAGGACCAGGGCCGGTTCGTCATCTCGTCCCTGCGGGGCACGGAGAACGGCGAAGGCTGGGGCAGCACGCCGAAGGAGATGAAGACCGTCGGCGTGTGGAGCCCGGACGACCAGGAAGGCACACTTCCCGGTGACGTCACGTGTTCCGCGCACTACTTCGACGTGCAGCAGCGGATCGTCGCCTACTCCTGGTACGAGCAGGGAACCCGGTTCCTTGACATCTCCAACCCGGCCAAGCCGATCCAGATCGCGTACTGGCGGCCGGACGCGGCGACCTCCTGGGCACCGTACTGGCACAAGGGCAACGTCTTCGTCGCCGACATCTCCCGCGGCGTGGAGATCGTGTCGCTGACCAAGGGCGCCTATGACGCACAGGACAGCGGCACGAACGTCCAGCTCGTCACCGGTGGCCCGGTGAAGGTCAAGGTGGGCCCGGGCGACCGGCAACGCCTGCCGCTCGTCCCGCACCCGGACTACGGCTACGCCTGCCCGATGGTCGCGTCCCGAGGCGGTTCCTGCGGCCCAGCCAGCTGCTGCTGAAACCCCCTCGTGAGTGTTTATCAGGGTTAGAACCCCGATAAACACTCACGAGGCTTTCAGCCGTTTTCCGCGATGTCCGCCAGGACCGCCGCGATTGTCCTGACGGGAACGCCTGTGCCGCCGCGGGTTGTGTAGCCGTAGGCGCCGCCGCTGTTGTACGCCGGGCCTGCGACGTCGATGTGTGCCCAGTCCAGGCCGTCCGGGACGAACTCCTTCAGGAACTGGCCTGCCGCGAGCATTCCGCCCCAACGGTGGCCCGTCACGTTCGCCAGGTCCGCCACCCGGGAGTCCAAGTCGGACCGCAGCTCGTCCGGCAACGGCATGGCCCACGCGTTCTCGCCGACCGACTGGCCGATGCGGGCCACGCGGTCGCGGAAGTCGTCCGAGCCCATCACGCCCGCGGTCCGCTTGCCCAGTGCGACGACCTGGGCGCCGGTCAGGGTCGCCGTCTCGATCAGGTAGTCCGGGTCGTCCTCGCCCGCGCGCACGATCGCGTCGGCCAGGATCAGCCTGCCCTCGGCGTCGGTGTTCAGCACCTCGACGGTCTTGCCGCCGTACATGGTGAGCACGTCACCCGGGCGGTACGAGGTGCCGGACGGCATGTTCTCGGCGATCGGCACGGTCGCGATCACCTCGAGCGGGTACTTCAGCTTCGCCGCCAGCACGACCGAGGCCACGACGGCCGCCGCGCCGGACATGTCGGAGGTCATCTCCTCCATGTTGGCCGCGGGCTTGATCGAGATGCCGCCGGTGTCGAACGTGATGCCCTTGCCGACCAGGGCGACCTTCTTGGCCGCCTTGGGGCCCTTGTAGGACAGCCGGACCAGCCGCGGCAGCCGCGCCGAGCCGCTGCCGACGCCCAGGATGCCGCCGTAGCCGCCCCTGCGCAGCGCCTTCTCGTCGAGCACCTCGACGGTCAGGCCGGCCGCCTCACCCAGCTTGACCGCGCGCTCGGCGAAGGATGCCGGGAACAGGTCGTTCGGCGGGGTGTTGATCAGGTCACGGGCCGTGGCCACCGCCTCGGCGATCGCGGTCGCGGTCTTCAGGACCGCCTTCGTCTCCTTGGTGTTCGGCGAGGCGAAGTCGACGCGGCCGACCGGGCCCTCACCGGCTTCCGACTTGTACTGGGTGAACGTGTACGCCCCCAGCACGGTGCCTTCGATCGCGGCCCGCAGGTCCACGACCGACAGGAAGTTGTGGGCACGCTTCACGCCGGTCAGCGCGCGGGCGGCGGCACCGGCGGCACGCCGTACCTGCTCGGCCGTCGGGTCGGCCTTGCCCAGGCCCACGGCGAGCACGACGCCTGCCTTCAGCCTGCCGAGCGTCGGGACCTTCACGACCTCTTCGGCCTTGCCGCCGGCGCCGAGGCTGGTCAGCACGTCGACCAGGGAACCATCGAAGACGGCGTCGACGGCCTCAGCACCCGGAGCGAGGGTGAAGCCTCCGCCGTCCTGCTGCACTGTCCCGATCACCACGACGTCGGCGGTGATGTCGGTGACTGCGTTGTCGGACAGGGCGAGTTTGGGGGCGGTCACTGGCTACTCCTCGTCGGACGGTGGATAGTGACGCATGCTAACGACCCGGCCAGGGTCCGTGACCCGGCAGGGTGATGGCGAGATCGAGTGAACCAACCCCGGTGCTGTTCCATCACACCGGGCCGGTCTGTCACTGTGTGCCGGTGCGACAAGCAGTCCCCGATCGGCGTAAGGCCACCGCCGGCGTGGTGCCAGGGCTGTCCGCGATGCTGGGAGCCGGGCTGCTGGCCGCCATCGCGCCCGCGGCCGCCGCGGCCGGGACGTGGCTGCTGGCCGGTGCCGTCATCGCCTTTCTCACCGCGTTATGCGGGGCGTTCTCCACGTCCGACCAGTCGCGCCGGTTCGTCGGGGTGGGCGGCGGCTACCTCTACACCCGCCACCAGCTGGGCGTTCTGCCTGGCCGGATGGCCGGCAGCACAGTGCTCGTCGGCCGGATCGTCGCCGGTGCCGCGATCGCGGGCACCTTCGGCGTGTACGTCGTCCCGCAGCACCCCGTGGTCGCGGCGATCGCGGTGAGCCTGGTCGCGATGCTCGCCGACGCGCTGGGGATGCGGCCGTCACGGGGTGTGATGATCGCGGTGCTCGTGATCACGCTGGCCGGGCTCGCGTTGTTCGTGGCCGTGTCGTTCGCCATCGCGCCACCGCCTGCGTTGCCGTTGCCGCCGGACATCGCCGGCAAGGACGACCCGGGTGGGCTGCTGACCGCGGCCGGTCTGATGTTCTTCGGGTTTCTCGGCTTCGAACGGGTCACGTCGTCGTCCCAGCAGGAGTACACGGTCCGCCAGATGCGCGTGGCCATCCCGGTGATGCTGGTCGGCGCGCTCGTGGCCGCGCTGGCCGTCGGGGGCGCCGCGCTGTACCAACTCGGCGGACCACGGTTGGCGCTGTCTCCCGCGCCGCTGCTGGACGCGCTCGCGGCAGCCGACGCGCAGTTGTTGCAGCCGCTGATGTCGGGCGTCGCCGGGATCGCCACACTGTTCGGGCTGTTGCTGGCGATCGGCTCGATCCGCCGCACGCTCAGCGCCATGGCGGAGTTCTCCGACGTCCCACCGTCGCTGGCGATCGTCGGAGAACGGGGCGTGTCCGCGCCCGCCGCGGTGATCAGCGGCTTGGCCGTGGCGATGGCAGCGGCCCTGCTCAACCCGCCGCAGGCGATCGGCGTCTCCGCCTGTCTGCTGCTGTTCTATTACGCGTTCACCAACGCGTCCGCCCGCCTGCTCATGCCCGCGGAGCGCGCGTGGCCGCGTCGAGCGGCGTGTTTCGGACTCGGGTTCTCCGTGCTCGTCGGGATGAACATGTCGGTCAAGTACCTGGTCGTCGTGGTGCTCGTGATGGTTGTGGGGTGTCTCGCGGGTGCCGTCACGTCGAGGTACGCCCGCAACTAGCCGGGCCTGTAAGTTCCGTGACGTGACTGAGCAGCTGCTACGAGGGCCCTTGCACGACCTGCACGCGAGCCTTGACGCCACCTTCGCCCCGTTCGGGGGCTGGGAGATGCCGATCCAGTACAAGACCGGTGTGGTCGCCGAGCACACGGCCGTCCGCGAGAACGCCGGCATCTTCGACGTGTCCCACCTCGGCAAGGTCCGGGTCGCCGGGCCGGGCGCGGCCGGGTTCGTCAACCGGTGCCTGACCAACGACCTCGGCCGGATCGCCCCGGGCAAGGCCCAGTACACCCTGTGCTGCACCGAGACCGGCGGCACGGTCGACGACATCATCGCCTACCTGGTCAGCCCGGACGACGTGTTCCTCGTGCCGAACGCGGCGAACACCGCCGAGGTGGCGCGCCGGCTGGTCGCCGCGGCGCCGGAGGGCATCTCAGTCACCGACGAGCACCGGGAGCACGCCGTGCTGGCCGTCCAGGGCCCGCGGTCGGCCGAGCTGCTCAAGACGCTCGGCCTGCCCACCGAGCTGGAGTACATGGCGTACCGCGACGCGGCTTGGCGTGACATCAAGGTCCGTGTATGCCGCACGGGCTACACCGGTGAGCACGGCTACGAGCTCATCCCGGCGTGGAACGACGCGCCTGCCGTATGGGAGGCGTTGCGTGAGGCGGGCGGCGTGCCGTGCGGCCTGGGCGCCCGTGACACGCTGCGCACCGAGATGGGCTACCCGCTGCACGGCCACGAGCTGTCGCTGGACATCAGCCCGGTCCAGGCCGGGTCCACCTGGGCGGTCGGCTGGTCGAAGGACGAGTTCTGGGGCCGTGCGGCGCTCATGGCCGAACGCAAGGAGCCCGCACGCCGGCTGCGCGGCCTGCGCGCGCTGGAGCGGGGCGTGCCGCGGCCGGAGATGGCCGTGCTGGACGCCGACGGCAAGCGGATCGGCGTGACCACGTCCGGCACGTTCTCCCCGACGCTGAAGACCGGGATCGCGCTGGCGCTGATCGACACGTCGGCCGGTGTGGAGTTCGGCGCCGAGGTCACCCTGGACGTGCGCGGCCGCGAACTGCGCTGCGAGGTCGTCAAGCCACCGTTCGTGCAGACGCACGTCCGGTGACCTGACCCGACCGGGGCTAGATGCTGGCGAGCGCCGCGATGAACAGGATGACCATGAGCACGATGGTGAGCACGAACGGCCCACTCTCGACGTCCCGTGGGAAGAACTTCTTGTGCTTGCGGCGCCACCACACCGCCCACCAGACCCCGCCGAGCACGGCCAGGATGACGCCGAAGACGCCCATCCACGCGTAGCCGACGAGCACCAGCAGCCCGGCACCGAACGGCATCATCGCGCCGAGCGTGGCGACCCGGAAGTCGGAGCCCGGGCCCGCGGTTACCGCGTTCTTCCGTGTGTAGTCCACGACGTCATCGTAGTGCCGGGCATGCCGTGGCCGCGGTGTACTCGAAAGGCGGTGCTCGAAAAGGCGGTGTGCCCGGAAGGCCGGGGTACTCGAAAGTAGGACGTCCGATCCTCGGGATAGCGATTTTCTTCGACGCTAACGCCGACTAACGTACTGGCATGACGTCCATGCTGTCGTTCACCCAGACCTCCAGCCCGAACCCGGCGACCCCGGAGCGGCTCGCGGAGGTATTGGCCAATCCTGGCTTCGGACAGCACTTCACCGACCACATGGTGACCATTCGCTGGAGCCACGACCAGGGCTGGCACTCCGCCGCGCTCGAGCCGTACCACCCCCTCACGCTTGACCCGGCCGCCACCGTGCTGCACTACGGCCAGGCGATCTTCGAGGGCCTCAAGGCCTACCGGCACGCCGACGGCTCGACCGTGGCGTTCCGTCCCGAGGCGAACGCCGAGCGGTTCCAGAACTCCGCGCGCCGGATGGCCATGCCGGAGCTGCCGACCGAGCTGTTCATCGAGTCGCTGCACCAGTTGCTGGCCGTGGACGGCCGCTGGGTGCCCGACCGCGCCGAGGCTTCGCTGTACCTGCGGCCGTTCATGATCTCCGACGAGTCCACTTTGGGCGTGAACCGGCCCGCGAACCACTACCTGTACGCGCTGATCGCCTCGCCCGCGGGCCCGTACTTCGCCAGCGGCGTCAAGCCGGTGAAGGTGTGGCTGTGCGACGACTACGTGCGCGCGGCGCCCGGCGGGACCGGCGCGGCCAAGTGCGCCGGCAACTACGCGGCCTCGTTCGTCGCGCAGGCGCAGGCCGTGGCGCAGGGCTGCGACCAGGTGGTCTGGCTGGACGCCGTGGAACGCCGCTGGGTCGAGGAAGTCGGCGCGATGAACCTGTTCTTCGTGTTCGGCGACCGGCTGGTGACCCCGGAGCTGTCCGGCTCGCTGCTGCCCGGCATCACCCGCGACAGCCTGCTCACGCTGGCCCGTGACCACGGGTACACAGTGGAGGAGCGCCGGGTGTCCACAGAGGAGTGGGAGAAGAAGGCCGAGTCCGGTGAGCTGACCGAGGTCTTCGGCTGCGGCACGGCCGCGGTGATCACCCCGGTCGGGTCGGTGAAGAGCGCCGCGGGCGAGTTCACGATCGCGGGCGGACAGCCCGGCGAGGTGACGATGAAGCTCCGGCAGGCCCTCAACGACCTGCAGCGCGGCGCCGCCCCGGACACCCACAACTGGCTGCACCGCCTGGCCTGAACCCCCCTCGTGAGTGTTTGTCAGGGTTAGAACCCGGATAAACACTCACGAGCTGTGCAGGGACATCGGGCCGTAGACCTCGGCTTCGTTGTGTAACAGCGTCACCCGGTCGACTCCGGCGGCGAGCAGCTCCCGCCAGGAGTCCCTGAGCCAGTCCTCGGCCTCGGTCTGGTCGGCGAACACGGTCTCGTCGCCGGGGACGTCCCGGCCACGTGCGTCCTGGCAGCGCCAGCGATAGTCCACGTCGACTCCCGTGGGGCGGTAGTTTTGGCCCGAGGCTATGTCACCCGGCGACGTGAGGGACATGTGACGCGCAGGACACTTGTGTTGGGCGGGGCACGATCCGGCAAGTCGGCGCACGCGGAGGGCCTGCTCCCCGCCGACGAAGAAGTCCTGTACGTGGCCACCGGCCGCCGGGACCCGACTGATCCTGAGTGGACGGCGAGGATCGACGCGCACATCGCACGCCGTCCGCACACGTGGCGCACGGTCGAGGCGTCGCGTGAACTCGCCGACGTGGTGCGTGCGGCGAAGGGCGCGACGCTGGTCGACGACGTCGCCACGTGGCTGACCGGCGTGATGGACGCCGCGGGCGCCTGGGAGGGCGCCGGCCTGGACCTGGTGCGCCGGGAAGGCGCCATGCTCGTCGAGGCGGTCGCGGCGACGGAGGCGCGCGTGGTGCTCGTGTCGTCGGAGGTCGGCCTGGGCGTCGTGCCGCACACGCGCTCTGGCAGGCTCTTCCGTGACGAGCTCGGTGCCCTCAACACCGCGTTGGCGCAACGGTGCGATGAGGTCCTTCTGCTCGTGGCCGGTATTCCGATGCGGTTGCGTTAACGGAGGTTCGGGGTGTTCCCGTACGTTTCCCCACCCGACGATTCGGCCAGGCGCGATGCGCTGGCCAGGCAGGACCGGCTGACCAAGCCGGCGGGCGCGCTGGGCAGGCTCGAGGAGCTCGGGGTGTGGGTGGCGTCGTGCCAGGGCGTCTGCCCGCCCAAGCCGTTCACCCGGCCCCGGGTGGTGGTGTTCGCGGGTGACCACGGCGTCGCGACCAAGGGCGTGTCGGCGTATCCGGCCGAGGTCACCGGGCAGATGGTGGCGAACTTCCTCGCCGGTGGCGCGGCCGTGAACGTGCTCGCGGCGTCCGCGGGCGCCACGGTCCGCGTGGTCGACATGTCGGTGGCGTCCGGCGTGACAGCGCCGGACCAGGTGACGGAGTTCAAGGTCCGGCAGGGCTCGGGCTCGATCGACGTCGAGGACGCGCTGACCGAGGACGAGGTCAAGGCCGCGGTCGAAGCGGGCAAGACCATCGCCGACCAGGAGGTCGACGGCGGCGCGGACCTGCTGATCGCCGGCGACATGGGCATCGGCAACACCACCCCGGCCGCTGTGCTCGTGGCCGCGCTGACCGGCGCCGAGCCCGTCGCGGTGGTCGGCCGTGGCACCGGCATCGACGACCAGACGTGGATGCGCAAGACGGCCGCGATCCGTGACGCACTGCGCCGCGCCCGCCCGGTCAGCGCCGAACCGATGGCGTTGCTGCGCACCTCGGCAGGTGCCGACATCGCCGCGATGGCCGCGTTTCTCGCCCAGGCGGCGGTCCGCAGGACGCCGGTGATCCTGGACGGCGTGGTGTCCACGGCAGCCGCACTGGTGGCCGAGGAGCTCGCTCCGGGCGCCCGGCTCTGGTGGGTCGCGGGCCACCGGTCCACCGAGCCCTCGCACCAGCTGGCCCTCGAACAGCTCGGCCTGGAACCGTTGCTCGACATGGAGATGCGCCTCGGTGAGGGCTCCGGTGCGGTGACGGCGTTGCCGTTGGTGGCGATGGCGACCCGGATCCTGGCGGAGATGGCGACGTTCCAGGACGCCGACGTCTCCGGCCCGGCCAGCTAGTGCTGCTTGCCTTCTCCTGGCTGACGGTTCTGCCGCTGCGGCCGGGCCACGTCGACGCCCGGGCCGCGCGCCGGGCGATCGCCGTCGCCCCCGTCGTCGGGGCTGTCCTGGGGCTGCTTGTGGCCGCTGTGTTGCAGGGAGTCCACGGTCTGCTTGGCGGCTTCCTCTGCGTCGGTCTGGTGGCTCTGGCGACACGAGGCATGCACCTCGACGGCCTTGCCGACACGGCGGACGGCCTGGGGTGTTACGGACCGCCTGAGCGTGCGCTGGCCGTGATGCGGGAGGGCGGAGTCGGCGCGTTCGCTGTCGTGGCGTTGATCGTCGTCCTTGGGCTGCAAGCGGTTTCGTTGGCGACTGTCCACTGGGGAGCGGTCGTGCTGGCCTTCGCGGCCGGGCGTGCCGCGTTCTCGTGGTGCTGCCGTCACGGCATGCCCGCGGCACGTCCGGAAGGGCTCGGCGCGCTCGTGGCCGGGTCTCAACCGGTGTACGTGCCCGTCGGCTGGTTCGTGGTCCTGGCGGCCGCGGCGGTTCCCGTGGTCCCGTCCCGCCTGTGGGCCGGGCCGCTGGCGGTTGTCGTGGCGGCCGCGGCCCTGGTCGTGGTCACCGCGCACATCCGGCGGCGCCTCGGTGGCATCACCGGCGACATCCTCGGCGCCGCCTGCGAACTGACCGTCACAGTGGTCCTGGTCGTGTGCGCCGTGGCGTCCTGACCAGCCCGCCGGGTTGATTAGCGTTGCGAATGAGTTGGGGACTACGTTGTCCGCATGGAGTTTCGGAGACTGGGTCGCAGTGGACTGACGGTCAGTGAGATCTCGTACGGCAACTGGCTGACGCACGGGTCCCAGATTGAGGAGGAGCAGGCGAACGCCTGCGTGCGGGCTGCTCTGGACGCCGGGATCACCACGTTCGACACCGCCGACGTGTACGCCAACACCGCTGCGGAGTCCGTGCTCGGGCGGGCGCTGGCCGGTGAGCGCCGGGAGAGCCTGGAGATCCTGACCAAGGTCTACTGGCCGACGGGCCCTGGCGGCCCCAACGACCGCGGCCTCGGCCGCAAGCACATCATCGAGTCGGCGAACGCGTCGCTCAAGCGGCTGCAGACCGACTACATCGACGTCTACCAGGCGCACCGGTTCGACCGGACCGTTCCGCTCGAGGAGACCATGCTGGCCTTCGCCGACCTCGTGCGGCAGGGCAAGGTCCTCTACATCGGTGTCTCGGAGTGGAACGCCGAGCAGATCACCCGCGGCGCCGCGCTGGCCCGCGAGTTGCAGGTGCCGTTCATCTCCAACCAGCCGCAGTACTCCATGCTGTGGCGGGTGATCGAGCCGCAGATCATCCCCGCGTCCGAGCGGGAGGGCCTGAGCCAGGTCGTCTTCTCGCCGATCGCGCAGGGCGTGCTGACCGGCAAGTACTTGCCCGGCCAGCCGGTGCCGGAGGGCTCCCGGGCCACCGACGAGTCGGGCAAGAACTTCGTCGCCCGGTGGCTGCGGGACGACGTCCTGGAGCGCGTGCAGCGGCTCAGGCCGCTGGCCGAGGAGGCCGGTCTGACGCTGGCCCAGCTCGCGGTCGCCTGGGTGCTGCAGAACAAGAACGTCGCCTCGGCGATCATCGGCGCCTCCCGGCCCGAGCAGGTCACCGAGAACGTCAAGGCGGCAGGCAAGGTGCTGGAGTCCGATCTGCTCGACAAGATCGACTCGGTTCTCGACGAGGTCGTCGTCACCGACCCGCGGCTGACGCACACGCCATGAGAAACAGGAACCTCCAGGGGCGCCGCCCCTGGAGGTTCCTCCCACGTTGTCCCAGCCGTTGTCCCGGCCGTCGTGTCAGCGGGGGATCGGGTCGCCCGGCTTCAGCCGCGGCTTGGGCACCCGCAGCTTGCGGATCTGGCTCGCCCGCACGAACGCGTACCAGCCGATGGACGCCCCGCGGATGGTCTCCTTCGGGAACCTCTCCCTGGCCATCCTGGCCACCCGGCGGCCGTTGAGGAATCCCTCGAACATCATCATCAGCAGCATCGCCAGGCACAGCAGCGTCGCGTAGTTCTGCAGCGCGGGGTTCGGCACGAGCAGCGCGACGAACACGACGATCGCCAGCGGCATGAACAGGCCGAGCAGGTTGCGCCGCGAGTCCACCACGTCACGGACGTACGCCTTGACCGGGCCACGGTCGCGCGGCATCAGGTACTTGTCGTCGCCCGCCATCATCCGCTCACGGCGCTCCGCCGCCGCGGCCCGGCGCTCGTCCTTCGACGGACGGGTCTGCTTGGCACGGCGCATGGCCTCGCGCGTCGTCTTCGGCGCGGGCGCGACCGGGCCACGCCGGCGTGCCTCCGCGTCGCGGCGCTTCGGCGTCGGCTTGCCCTTGGCGGGCGTGAAGGCTTTGGCCGTGGGCTCCTCGACATCCACACCTGTCTCCTCGACAGCGGTGTCGTCGGCCTTCTCGGCTGAATTGCGGCGCAGGAACCTCACGTCCCATAGGTTATGACAAGCCCTGATCGGGTGGTTCGCCGGATACGCTGCGATCCGTGCGCGTACTGATCGCTCCTGACTGTTTCGGCGGCACGCTGTCCGCCCCGGAGGCCGCCCAGGCGATGGCCGACGGGTGGCACGCGGCTGCCCCTGACGACGAGCTGGTGCTCCGTCCGCTCACCGACGGCGGCCCAGGCTTCGTGGACGTGCTGCACACCGTGCTCGGTGGCACGCCGCACTCCCTCGAGGTCACCGGCCCACTCGGCGAGCCCCTGACGGCCACATGGCTCGAACACGATGGAACGGCCTATGTCGAATCGGCACAGGCGAACGGCCTGCACCTGGTACCTGAAGCCGACCGCCGCCCGCTCGACGCCACCACGCGTGGCGTCGGCGAGCTGATGGTCGCCGCGCGCGATGCAGGCGTACACACGATCGTCATCGGTCTGGGCGGTTCGGCCACGACCGACGGCGGACAAGGAATGCTGGAAGTCACGGCGCCGGCAGGCGACTGGCCCAAGCTGATCGCCGCGACCGACGTGGAGAACCCCCTGCTCGGACCGCACGGCGCGGCCCACACGTTCGGGCCGCAGAAGGGCGCGTCCCCGCAGGACGTCGACGAACTGGAGCAGCGGCTGACCGATTTCTCCGCGAAAAAGGGCCCTCACCTGCGGGACCAGCCGGGTGCCGGTGCCGCGGGCGGCCTGGGCTACGGGCTGTTCCTGCTGGGGGCGACCCGGGTGTCCGGTGCGGACCTGGTGCGGGACCTGACCGGACTGGACGAGGCGATGGCCGGTGCGCGGCTCGTGCTCACCGGCGAAGGCAGCTTCGACTGGCAGTCGCTGCGGGGCAAACTTGTGACTTCCGTCGCATCGGCGGCCGCCGGACGCGGCCTGCCGTGCCTGGTGCTCGCCGGTCAGGTGAGCGTGGGCCGCCGGGAGGCCGCCGCGGCGGGCATCGAGGCCGCGTACGCCGTGGTCGAGCACGCCGGCTCGGTCGAGGCGGCCTTCGCCGACCCGGCGGGCACCCTTTCGGCGCTGGCCGGGCACGTGGCGTCCCAGTGGTCGGCATGACAGCTGTCCAGCCGGACATGTGTGTCACCATGGAACAAGACACCATGGCGATGTGTTCGCACCGCTGTAGTCGGATCTTCAAGGGAGTGTCATGACGACCGCGCAGGAGAACACGACCGAAGCGGCGACCACGCACGGCGTGACGTTGACCGATACTGCCGCGAGCAAGGCCAAGGCACTGCTCGAGCAGGAGGGTCGCGACGACATGCACCTGCGGATCGCCGTCCAGCCCGGGGGCTGCGCCGGTCTGCGCTACCAGCTGTTCTTCGACGAGCGCTCGCTCGACGGCGACCTCTACCGCGACTTCGGCGGCCTGAAGGTGGCCGTGGACCGGATGAGCGCGCCGTACGTCGAGGGTGCCGTGATCGACTTCGTGGACACCATCGAGAAGCAGGGGTTCACGATCGACAACCCGAACGCCACCGGGTCCTGCGCCTGCGGCGACTCGTTCCACTGAGCAGTAAGTACCGAGCAGCCACGGAAAGGGCCGCCGCCGGTCACCGGCAGCGGCCCTTTCCGCTGTTCTAGACGTACTCGTCGATATCCCGCACCTGGGCGTGACAGCCCTCGGTGACCTCCCACACGGGCGCCTGCCTGGGCAGCGGCGCCCGGGTCTCGTGACGGCGGACGGACGGTGGGATGTCGGCGCAGTCGGCGATCAGCTCGTCGATCGAATCGGCCTCGGTGATGTGCACGGACGTCACGTTATTGAGCCGTTTTCCAGCTGCCCAGTCTTACCAACCGGTAGTGTGCTGAGGCAGCCGACGAACCACCCTGGCGGGTGGACTGGGCCACCCCTGGCTGCCGGACGTAGTCGCCCGAACAAGACAGGAGGGCAAAGTGCCCGTTGCCGTTTCCGGAAGCATCGCCAGTGATCACCTGATGCACTTCCCGGGCCGCTTCGGCGAGCAGATCATGCCCGAGCAGATCGCCCGGCTCTCGCTCAGCTTCCTCGTGGACGACCTGCAGGTCCGGCGCGGCGGGATCGGCGCCAACATCGCGTTCGGAATGGGTGTGCTCGGCTGCAACCCGGTCCTGGTCGGCGCGGCGGGCAAGGACTTCGCCGACTACCGCTCCTGGCTGGAGCGCCACGGCGTGGACTGCCGCGGCGTGCACATCTCGGAGACCGCGCAGACCGCCCGGTTCGTCTGCACGACCGACGAGGACATGTGCCAGATCGCCTCGTTCTACGCCGGCGCGATGGCCGAGTCGCGGCTGATCGAGCTCAAGCCGATCGTCGACCAGGTCGGTGAGCTGGACCTGGTGATGATCAGCCCGGACGACCCCGAGGCCATGATCCGGCACGCGCACGAGTGCCGTCAGCGCGGTTACACGTTCGCGGTGGACCCGTCGCAGCAGCTGGCCCGGATGACCGGCGAGCAGGTCCGTGAGTTCGTCGTCGGCGCGAAGTACCTGTTCAGCAACGACTACGAGTGGGAGTTGCTGCTGAAGAAGACCGGCTGGACCGAGGCCGAGGTGCTCGACCAGGTCGGCATGCGGATCACCACGCTCGGCGAGAAGGGCGCGGAGATCGTCGACCGCAGGGGCCCGGTCGTGCACGTGACCGCGGTGCCCGAGCTGGCGAAGGCCGACCCGACCGGTGTCGGCGACGCGTTCCGCGCCGGGTTCCTGGCCGGCCTGTCGCACGGCCTGGACCTGGAACGGGCCGCCCAGCTGGGGTCCTACATCGCTGTGCTCGTCCTGGAGACGATGGGACCGCAGGAGTGGACGTTCGACTCCGCCGAGGCACTCACGCGCATCAGCGGCGCCTTCGGGCCGGAAGCCGCCCAGGACATCGGGGCCGTACTGCCCTAGGTACTGCCATGATGAGGGCATGAGTGGCGATCCGTCCTGCGACGTAGCGCACGGCACTGTTCCCGCTGAGGTCGGACACCGCGGTCTGGTCGCGGTGTTCGACACGCCCGTGGCCCAGCACCTGGTGCGGTACGCGAAAGACCTCGGCTACGAGGCGTTCGTCTACGAGCCGTCTTCCGCACTGCCATCGCTCGACGAGTCCTACGACGTCGTCGTGACCAACCACCACCGGGACGAGCTGGGCACGGTGTTGCGTGACGTGCTGGCCCATCCGGTCCGGTGGGTCGGCGTGATGGGCAATCCTCGGCACGAAGGCCCACATGTGCAGGCGCTCAAGGCTTTGGGCGTCCCCGACGAGCAGATCGCCCGGGTGCACCGGCCGGTCGGCCTGAACATCGGGTCCCGTACGCCGCCCGAGATCGCCATCGCGACCATCGCGGGCCTGATCGCCGACCGCAACGGCCGCCCCGGCGGCTTCGCCTTCTGAAAACCCTCGTGAGTGTTTGTCGGGGTTAGAACACGGCTAAACACTCACGAGGGGTGACCATCAGAGACGGACCGGGTAGCGCGGCTCGGGGACCTGCGGGCGGATCCGGCCTTCGACGAAGATGCCGTACCAGATCATGAACACCAGCAGCGCCCACAACCGGCGGCTGTGGTCGAGGTCGCCGCGGCGGTGCTCCTCGAGCATCTCCAGCACGGCGGCCTTGTCCAGGAACGGGTCGGTCGCCGAGTCACGGATGATCCCGGCGGCCCACTCGTAGAGCTCCTCCCGCAGCCAGTGCCGGATCGGCACCGGGAAGCCGAGCTTGCGGCGGTTGATCACGTGCGCGGGCACGATGTCGCGCAACGCGGCCCGCAGCGCGTACTTCGTGGTCTCCTTGGTGATCTTCTGCTCGAGCGGGATCTTCGCGGCGATCTTGAAGACCTCGGGGTCCAGGAACGGCACCCGCAGCTCCAGCGAGTTGGCCATGGTCACCTTGTCGGCCTTGACCAGGATGTCACCGCGCAACCACGTGAACAGGTCCACGTGCTGCATCCGCGTCACCGGGTCCCAGTCCTTCGACGCCCGGTAGTGCGGCGCGGTCACGTCCATGTGCCCGATCGACGGGTTGAACGTGCGCAGCACCTTCTGGATCTGGTCGTCCCGGAAGATCCGGGCGTTGCCGTAGTAGCGCTCCTCCAGCTTGAGCGCGCCGCGGCGGAGCAGGTCCTTGCCGCGCTTGCCTTCCGGCAGCTTCGTCGACAGGTTGCCCATCGCCTTGCGCAACGCGCCCGGCACCTTCTCGAACGGCGCCAGCGAGATCGGCTCGCGGTAGATCGTGTAGCCGCCGAACAGCTCGTCCGCGCCTTCGCCGGAGAGCACCACCTTCACGTACTGGCGTGCCTCGCGGGCGATGAACCACAACGGCACCAGCGCCGGGTCGGCCACCGGGTCGTCCAGGTACCAGACGATCAACGGCAGGTGGTCCATCATCTCCTGCGGCGACACCGTGCGGACCACGTGCTTCACGCCGATCGCCGCCGCGGACTCGGCCGCGACGTCCACCTCGGAGTAGCCCTGGCGCTCGAACCCGGTGGTGAACGTGATCAGGTCCGGGTTGTGCTGCTTGGCCAGTGCCGCGATCGCGGTGGAGTCGATCCCGCCGGACAGGAACGAGCCGACCGTGACGTCCGCGCGCATGTGCTTGGCGACCGAGTCGCGCATCACCGCGGCGATGTCCGAGTGCAGGCGGCCGGACTCGTACTGGCTGACCGACAACGGCCGGAACACCGGGTCGAAGTACCGGGTCATGGTCATCGTGCCGTCCGGCGTGACCGTGAACGACGTGCCGGACTCGATCCGCCGGACCGTGTCGTGCATGGTCTCCGGCTCGGGCACGTACTGCAGCACCATGTAATGCTGCAGTGCCGTCTTGTCCAGCCGCGGCGACATGCCCAGCGTGCGGCCCAGCGCCAGCAGGCTCTTCTTCTCGCTGGCGAACGCCATCCCGCCAGGGCCGGAGGCGTAGAACAGCGGCTTGATGCCGAACGGGTCACGTGCGCCGAACAGCGTCTGCCTGTGCGAGTCCCAGATCAGGAACGCGAACATGCCGCGGAAGCGCTTGACCACCTCGGGGCCGTAGAAGTGGTACGCCGCCACCATCGCCTCGGCCTCGCCGTCGGTGGCGAACTTCAGGTTGAACTCGCGCTTGAGGTCGGCGCGCAGCTCCAGGTAGTTGTAGACCTCACCGTTGAACAGGATCGTGTACCTGTTCGGCGCGTCCACCGGGCCCCAGTGCAGGGGCTGGTGGGAGTGTGCGATGTCGACGATCGACAACCGGTTGAAGCCGAAGATCACCCCGCGGTCGGCCCAAGTGCCGCTCTCGTCGGGGCCGCGGTGCCGCTGGCAGCGCAGGGCCGCGTCGACCGCGTTACGGGCCGCGTCGGCGTCGAGTTCAGAGGGGCAGACCAGGCCAAGCAGACCGCACACGCTCTCTCAGAACCTTCCGGTCGAGTGGTGTTTGAAGGCCCAGTATGCCCTCCTCGCCTTCCGGGGCGACGTGGCCCGGCCCCTGATCCACGTCACATATGTCGCTGAGCTACGCTCCCGCTGGAGCGAATCGCTGAAGACTTGCATGCCGAGTCCAGCATGAGCGCACGGCAAGTCGCGGCAAGGAGGAGAGCGAACGGTGAGCCAACAGGAGCGCTCGCGCAAGCGCAGGCTGGCCAAGGTCATCGGGCTGGTCGGCCTGGTCGCGTTCGCGGCGACCGGCTGCTCGACCGACGAGGTGCTGCGGTTCGGCTGGCCCGTCGGGGTCACCGAGCAGGCCGAGGACATGCGCAGGCTGTGGACCGGTTCGGTGATCGCGTCACTGGTGGTCGGTCTGATCACGTGGGTGCTGATCCTGTGGCCGGTGGCGTTCCACCGCAAGAAGGGCGACCAGCTGCCCCGTCAGACGCAGTACAACAACGTGCTCGAGCTGATCTACACGGGCATCCCCGTCATCATCGTCGTCGTGCTGTTCGTGTTCACCGCGAGCACCGAGAACAAGGTGCTGGCCGAGACCGACAAGCCGGACGTGAAGGTCGAGGCGCTGGCCTTCCAGTGGAACTGGGACTTCAGCTACAAGGAGGTCAACGGCTCCACGCCGAGGACCCCGGACGGCGGCGAGGTGCACACCGTCGGCAGCACGCGGGAGATCCCGCTGCTGGTCCTGCCCGCCGGGCGGACGGTCGAGTACCAGCTGCGGGCGCGGGACGTGATCCACTCGTTCTACGTGCCGGAGATGCACTTCAAGCGGGACGTCTTCCCGTACCCGGAGAAGAACAACCAGGACAACACGTTCCAGAACAAGATCGACCGCCCTGGTTCGTTCGTCGGCCGGTGCGCCGAGCTGTGCGGCTCGTACCACGCGTTCATGAACTTCGAGGTCCGCGCGCTGCCGGGTGAGCAGTTCGACGAGTACATGCGGCTGCGGACCCAGATCAACCCACGCACCGCCGCGCCGTACACGGCCGCCGAGGCACTGACCCAGATGAACTGCGGTCAGCTGTGCACCCCGTACGCGGTGACCACGTCCCCGTTCAACCCCGACCGCACTGCGCGGACGGCTTCGGGCTGAGGGGCAGGGGAGAGAGAACCATGAAGGTCGAAGCCAAAATCTTCCACATCTGCACGGCGTTCTTCTTCGTCGCGGCCATCCTCTACGGCTTCTGGGCCAAGGAGGTGGTCGGCATCGTCGGGCTGACCCTGACCGGCGGCCTGTCACTGATCGTCGGCAGCTACTTCAGCTTCGTCGCCCGCCGCGTCGAGGAGCGCCCCGAGGACAACGCGGAGGCCGAGGTCAGCGACGGCGCCGGTGAGCTGGGCTTCTTCAGCCCGGGCAGCTACTGGCCGGTCGGCCTGGCCGCCTCGGCCGCGCTGACCGGGTTCGCGCTGGCGTACTTCCACATCTGGTTGCTCGTGATCGGCATCGTCTGCGTCCTGATCACCGTCGGCGGCCTGGTCTTCGAGTACCACACGCAGCCCGACAAGGACTGAGCTCCCGGACAGCGAAGGGCCTCCCGCGTCAACCGCGGGAGGCCCCTTTTCGCGTCTGGGCGGTGTGTTTACTTGGCCAGTTCGGTCGAGCGGGCCGCCCAGCGGGCCAGCAGCTCCGTCGCCGCGCCGGAGTCGACCGCTTCGGCGACCTGGGCGAGGCCCGCACGCAGATCGGCCGTCAGATCGCCGGTGAAGCCCCGGTACGCGGCCACCGCGCCCGCCGCGTTGAGCAGGACGGCGTCGCGGACATGGCCCTGTTCGCCGTCGAGGACTCGACGCACGACCTCCGCGTTGTGCCTGGCGTCGCCGCCACGCAGGTCTTCCGGCGTGCAGGACGGGAAGCCGAACGTGGCCGGATCGATACGTTCACGCCGCACTGTCCCGCCTTCGACGACCCAGGCGGACGTCGTGGCGCACGTGGTGATCTCGTCGAGGCCGTCGTCACCACGGACCAGCAGCACCGAGCCGCCGCGCAGGGCGAACACCTCGGCCATCACCGGGGCCAGCCGTTCGAAGGCACAGCCGATGAGGCCCGCCGCGGGCTGTGCCGGGTTGGTCAACGGGCCCAGCACGTTGAACGCCGTGGGAATGCCCAGCTCGGAGCGCACCGGACCGGCGTGCCGCAGCGCCGGGTGGTACACCGGCGCGAAGCAGAAGGCGATCCCGAGTTCCTCGGCACACCGGACGATCGCGGACGGCCCGAGGCCGATCGCGATGCCCAGCACCTCGAGCACGTCCGCCGTGCCGGCCCTCGACGACGCCGACCGGTTGCCGTGCTTGACCACGGGAACCCCGGCCGCCGCGGTGACGATCGCGCTCATCGTCGAGATGTTCACGCTGCCGGACCGGTCACCGCCGGTCCCGACCACGTCGACCGCGCGGGTGGTCAGCGGGACGCGTGTGGCGTGCTGGAGCATCCCGGCCGCCATGCCGGAGATCTCCTCGGGTGTCTCACCCTTGCCGCGCAGGCCCACCGCGAAGCCCGCTATCTGGGCGTTGGTGGCGTTGCCCGACATGATCTCGTTCATCGCCCACGCGGTGTCCTCGGCGGTCAGGTCGCCGCCGTCGACCAGGTGGTTGAGCAGCGCAGGCCAGCTATCGCGCCGCATGCCCGTCACCCTCGGACAGTGGGCAGCTTGTGCGACCGCAGCACGTCCGCGACCGTCTCGGCGGCGGTCAGCGGGTCGAGCGGGTGCACCAGGACGGCGTCGGCCTGCGACCAGGTCGCCAGCCAGCGGTCGTCCTTGCGGCGGACCGCGATCACGATCGGCGGGCAGTCGTCGATCTCGTTCTTCAGCTGGCGGCACAGCCCCATGCCGCCGGTCGGCTGTGCCTCGCCGTCCAGGATCGCGAGGTCCGAGTCGTGCGCGTCCATGTGGTAGATCACGTCGGCGACTGTCGCGGCCTCGACGAAGGTGACCCGGCCGAGGTCGGCGGCCGGGCGGCGGCCCACCGCTGTGATGATGCTCTCGCGCACTTCGGGCCGGTGGCTGAAGACAAGGATGGTCAGCGGCTGCGTGCTCATTCTTCAGCGCCCTCCGGCTCTCTCACTAGGCCTGATCACGACCAGGGGAATGCTATCGCCAGTGCGCCGCGACACGACCCACGGCCCAACCGGTACCCGACCGGGCGAGGCGGATAACCGCAAGACATAATGCGTCGCGTGACAACAGCTACGCCTTCGATCAGCCAGCGCGTGCACTCGCTGAACCGGCCGAACATGGTCAGTGTGGGCACGATCGTGTGGCTGTCCAGTGAGCTGATGTTCTTCGCCGGGCTGTTCGCCATGTTCTTCACGGTGAAGGCGCAGAACGCCACCGGCCACTGGCCGCCGCCACTGGTGCCCGGTGGCGAGCCGATCCATCTGAACCTGCCCTTCGCCACGCCGTTCACGGTGATCCTGATCCTGTCGTCGGTCACCTGCCAGCTCGGTGTGTTCGCGGCCGAGCGGGGCGATGTGTTCGGGCTGCGCCGCTGGTACACCCTGACCCTGGTGATGGGCGCGATCTTCGTCGCCGGCCAGGGCATCGAGTACGTCGCCCTGATCGAAGAGGGTGTCACCATCCCCTCCGGCGGGTTCGGCACGGTCTTCTACCTGACCACCGGCTTCCACGGGCTGCACGTGATCGGCGGTCTGATCGCCTTCGTGTACCTGCTGATCCGAACCCGGATGAGCAAGTTCACCCCGGCGCAGGCCACCGCCGCGATCGTGGTCTCGTACTACTGGCACTTCGTCGACATCGTGTGGATCGGGCTGTTCGCCGTCATCTACATCGTGCCCTGACGCATCACCACCCCGAACTGACTTCTCCAGCAAGGTTGCCCATCACCATGACGAGTAAGAAGGCGGAAGCCGCAGGGGAGAGCAAGGCGGCGCGCAAACAAGCCCGCTCCTCCAAGCGGCGCCGGCGGATCTCCGGCCTGCTTGCCCTGGGTGTGGCTCTGATCGGTGTCGGCGCGTTGTACAGCGCGATCGCCCCGGAGCCGCAGACCGCCGTCGCCGCGCAGGATCCGGCGCTGGTCCGCAAGGGCGAGCAGATCTACAACAACACCTGTATCACCTGCCATGGTGAGGGCGCGCAGGGCGTGAAGGACCGCGGCCCCAGCCTGATCGGCATCGGTGAGGCGTCGGTGTACTTCCAGACCTCGACCGGCCGGATGCCGATGGCCGCGCAGACCGCACAGGCCGAGCGCAAGCCACCGAAGCTGTCCCCGGAAGAGATCGACGCGGTGATCGCGTACATCGAGTCGAAGGGCCCGGGCGGCCCGAAGATGCCCGAGGAGCACGGCCAGCAGCTGCGCGGGGACAACCCGGCGCGCGGCGGCGAGCTGTTCCGGATGAACTGCGCCTCCTGCCACAACTTCACCGGTCGCGGTGGTGCGCTCTCGTCCGGCAAGTTCGCGCCCGAGCTGGACCCGGCGACCGAGGAGCAGCTGTACGCGGCGATGCTGTCCGGTCCGCAGAACATGCCGAAGTTCTCCGACCGCCAGCTCTCGCCGGAGGAGAAGAAGGACATCATCGCGTACGTCAAGTCGGTGACCGACGGGAACAACAACCCCGGTGGCGCGCCTCTGGGCGGGCTCGGACCACAGTCCGAGGGGCTGATCGCGTTCATCGTGGGCATGGCGGCGCTGATTGGCATCACGTTGTGGATCGGAGCCAAGTCGTGAGCGAGCAGAACAAACAAGGCCTGCCGACCGAGGCCGAGCTCGCCGAGATGGACCGCGACCAGCTGCTGAAGCTGGGCGGCAAGCTCGACGGGGTCGAGCTGGTCGAGTACACCGAGCAGTGGCCGGTCAAGGGCACCAAGGCGGAGAAGCGCGCCGAACGTGCCGTCGCCGCCTGGTTCACCCTCTCCGGCCTGTCCGGCCTGGCGTTCCTCGGAGTGTTCCTGTGGTGGCCGTGGCACTACGCCCCGGCCAACACCGACGGTCACTTCCTGTACCTGCTGTACACGCCGTTGCTGGGCCTCACGCTCGGCCTGTCGATCCTCGGTGTGGGTGTCGGCGTCGTGATGTACGCCAAGAAGTTCCTGCCGCACGAGGTCGCGGTCCAGGAGCGGCACGAAGGCCGTTCGACCGAGCTGGACCGGCAGACGTTCGTGGCGCACCTGGCCGACGCGGGCGACCGCAGCACCATCGCCCGCCGCTCGCTGATCAAGCGCACGGCGCTGTTCGGCGCGGGGACCTTCGGCCTGGCCACGGCCGCGTTGCCGCTGGGCAGCCTGATCCACAACCCGCACAAGGACTCGGCCAACGAGAACGGCCTGTGGCACACCGGCTGGCTGGCGCACGACGGCGAGCGCGTGTTCCTGCGCCGCGACACCGGTGACCCGCACGTGGTCGAGCTGGTCAAGCCGGAGGACCTGGACGCGGGCTCGATGGAGACGGTGTTCCCGTTCCACGCCCCGAAGACCGCCTCCGGCAGCGTGGACTACGCCAAGCTCGAGGGCATCCTGGCCGGCACCGAGCGGGTCGACGAGCACGAACTGGTCGACGCCCTGCGCCGCTCCGACAACCCGGTGATGCTCATCCGGCTGCGCCCGGACGACTCCAAGCGCGTGGTCAAGCACCAGGGCCAGGAGGACTACAACTTCGGCGACTTCTACGCGTACACGAAGATCTGCAGCCACCTGGGCTGCCCGACCTCGCTGTACGAGCAGCGGTCCAACCGGATCCTGTGCCCGTGCCACCAGTCGCAGTTCGACGCGTTGCAGTACGCCAAGCCGATCTTCGGACCGGCCACCCGCAAGCTGGCGCAGCTGCCTATCCAGGTCGATGAGGAGACGGGCTACTTCTACGCCACGCACGATTTCAACGAGGCGGTCGGCCCGGCATTCTGGGAGCGTAAGTCATGAGCGGCCTCACCACGCCGACCAAACAAGCCAACCCGGCGGCCAAGGCCGCCGCGGCCGCCGGCAACTGGGCTGACGACCGGCTGCACGCCGCGGGTGGGCTGCGCAAGCAGTTGAACAAGGTCTTCCCGACGCACTGGTCGTTCCTGCTCGGTGAAGTGGCGCTGTACAGCTTCATCGTGTTGCTGCTGTCCGGGACGTATCTCGCGTTGTTCTTCGACCCGTCGATGCAGCACGTGGAGTACCAGGGCGCGTTCGTCAACCTGCGTGGCCTGGGGATGTCCCGGGCCTACGAGACGGCGCTGAACATCTCGTTCGAGGTGCGTGGCGGTCTGTTCGTCCGTCAGGTGCACCACTGGGCCGCGCTGCTGTTCATGGCGGCGATCGTGCTGCACATGTTCCGCGTGTTCTTCACCGGCGCGTTCCGCCGCCCGCGTGAGACCAACTGGGTGATCGGCATCCTGCTGTTCATGCTGGGCGCGATCGAGGGCTTCGCCGGCTACTCGCTGCCGGACGACCTGCTCTCCGGTGCCGGTCTGCGGATCATGTCGGGCCTGATCCTCTCGCTGCCGGTGATCGGCACCTGGGTGAACTGGCTGCTGTTCCGCGGCGAGTTCCCCGGTGAAGACGTCATCCCGATGCTCTACACCGCGCACATCCTGCTGATCCCGGGCATCCTGCTCGCGTTGGTGGCGGTGCACGTGGGCCTGGTCTGGTACCAGAAGCACACCCAGTTCCCCGGTGTGATGCGCACCGAGAAGAACGTCGTCGGCGTGCGGATCCTGCCGTACTTCTCGCTCAAGGGCGGCGGCTTCTTCGCGATCGTCGTCGGTGTCACCGCGATGCTGGGCGGTCTGTTCCAGATCAACCCGATCTGGAACTTCGGCCCGTACAACGCGGCGCACATCTCCGCGGGCACCGTGCCCGACTGGTACATGGGCTGGACGGACGGCCTGATCCGGTTGTGGCCGGCGTGGGAGGTCTACCTCGGGGACTACACGATCCCGGCGTCGTTCTTCCCGTTCATGCTGGGTCTGCCGTTGCTGACCGGGGTCGCGGCGGTCTACCCGTGGATCGAGCGGAAGTTCACCAAGGACTACGCGCACCACAACCTGTTGCAGCGGCCGCGGGACGTGCCGGTCCGTACCTCGCTGGGTGCCATGGCCATCACGTACTTCATGGTCGCGCTGTTGTCGGCCGCGAACGACGTCCTGGCCGAGAAGTTCGACATCTCGCTGAACGCGACGACCTGGATGGGCCGGATCGGCCTGCTGGTCCTGCCGCCGCTGGCCTACTTCATCACGTACCGGATCTGCCTCGGTCTGCAGCACGCCGACCGTGAGGTGCTGGCGCACGGTGTGGAGACCGGCATCATCAAGCGGCTGCCGCACGGCGAGTTCATCGAACTGCACCAGCCGCTGGGCCCGGTCGACGACCACGGTCACCCGATCCCGCTGGCCTACCAGGGCGCCGCGGTGCCGAAGAAGATGAACAAGCTCGGTTCGGCCGGACGCCCGGTCAAGGGCACGCTGCTCACCCCGGACCCGGTCGAGGAGACCAGGGCGCTGGAAGCGGCCCGTGCGGGCCAGCACAACGGGCACCGGAACGGGCACGGCAACGGCCAGGCCCAGCCCGGCGAGCACAGCGAAGGCCCGGGCTCACACAGCCACGGCTGAAGCCCCAGGCCCCCAGGCTGACCACCCCTCGTGAGTGTTTGTCAGGGTTCTAACCCTGACAAACACTCACGAGGGTTTTTCTGTGGGTTTTCGGGACGTAGGTCCCTGGTGTGGCGTTTTCCGGCAACCAGAATTGATCTGGGGGACCTGGGGAGGCGCCATGAGCGGATTGACCACACCGACCAAGGGACGCAACCCGGCTGCTCGTGTTCTCGCGGGCGCCGGGAACTGGGCGGACGACCGGTTGCACGCCGCGGGCGGGGTGCGGCGGCAGTTGAACAAGGTCTTCCCGACGCACTGGTCGTTCCTGCTCGGTGAAGTGGCGCTGTACAGCTTCATCGTCCTGTTGCTGTCCGGGACATACCTGGCGTTGTTCTTCGACCCGTCGATGCAGCACGTGGAGTACCAGGGGTCGTTCGCGAACCTGCGTGGCGTCCAGATGTCCCGGGCGTACGAGTCCGCGCTGAACATCTCGTTCGAGGTGCGTGGTGGTCTCTTCGTCCGTCAGGTGCACCACTGGGCGGCGCTGCTGTTCATGGCGGCCCTGGTGCTGCACATGTTCCGGACGTTCTTCACCGGCGCGTTCCGGCGGCCGCGCGAGGCGAACTGGGTGATCGGGATCGTGATCTTCCTGATCGGCACGATCGAGGGCCTGACCGGCTACTCGCTGCCCGACGACCTGCTCTCTGGCGCGGGCATCCGGGTGACCTCCGGGCTGATCATGTCCATCCCGGTGATCGGGACCTGGGTGAACTGGCTGCTGTTCCGCGGCGAGTTCCCGGGTGAGGAGTTCATCCCGTTCATCTACACCGCGCACATCCTGATCATCCCCGGCGTCATCCTCGCGTTGGTCGCCGTGCACGTCGGCCTGGTCTGGTACCAGAAGCACACCCAGTTCCCCGGGCACCTGCGCAAGGAGTCCAATGTGGTCGGTGTGCGGATCATGCCGTACTTCTCACTGAAGGCAGGCGGGTTCTTCGCGATCGTGGTCGGCGTGATCGCGTTGCTGGGTGGTCTGTTCCAGATCAACCCGATCTGGAACTTCGGCCCGTTCAACACCGCGCACATCTCCGCGGGCATCGTGCCGGACTGGTACATGGCGTGGACGGACGGGCTGGTACGACTGTGGCCCGCGTGGGAGATCTCGTTCTGGGACTACACGATCCCGGCCGCGTTCTTCCCGTTCATGCTCGGCTTGCCGTTGCTGACCGGGCTCGCGGCGGTCTACCCGTGGATCGAACGACGGTTCACCAAGGACTACGCGCACCACAACCTGTTGCAGCGGCCGCGGGACGTGCCGGTGCGGACTTCGTTGGGCGCCATGGCCATCACGTACTTCCTCGTGATGTTGCTCTCGGCCGCCAACGACGTGTTCGCGGAGAAGTTCGACATCTCGCTGAACGCGACCACGTGGATGGGCCGGATCGGGCTGCTGGTGTTGCCGCCCTTGGTGTACTTCATCACGTACCGGATCTGCCTCGGTCTGCAGCACGCCGACCGTGAGGTGCTCGCGCACGGCGTCGAGACCGGCATCATCAAACGCTTGCCGCACGGCGAGTTCATCGAACTGCACCAGCCGCTGGCGGACCGTCCCCTTCGCTACCAGGGCACGGCCGTGCCGAAGAAGATGAACAAGCTCGGCTCGGCCGGACGCCCGGTCGCGGGCACCCTGCTGGCGCCCGACCCGGTCGAGGAGACCCAGGCGCTGGAGCGCGCTCGGTCGCGAAAGCCCTGATCAGGGGTTATCTACTCGGCGTCGGCACCGATCGAGAACGCGGCCTCGGTGTCCTGGCGGGAGTACGAGCGGAACGCGATGTGCGTGTCGGTCGCGACCACGCCGGGGATCTTGCTGATCCTGCCGGGGATCAGGTCGGCCAGGTCCTCGTGCCGGGCCACGCCCATGATGGCGATCAGGTCGACGTCACCGGCGCACGAGTACACCTCGGTCACGCCTTCGACGTCGGCGATGGCCTGCGCGGTCTCGGGGATGCTGTCCGCATTCACCTGGATCATCACGATCGCCTTGATCACGGGGGTGTCCTCCCTGGTCGGTGCCAGGCACAGCCTAGACGGCGACGTGTCCGGTGGTGACGTCGACGTGGCCGGGAACTGTCGTGCCGGTCCGGGCTAAACCCTGCCGAGGCGGGACAGCAGAACGGCTGAGGGCACCGGATGCGCGCCCCGCCGCCGTACGGAATCCGCGACGGCACGGTCCGAGGTCACGACCACGACCGGCCGTCCCTCCGGCTCCGCCGCGACGAGAGCACGGATCACGTCGTCCGCCAGCACACCGGGGTCGCTGAACAGCACGCGAACCCCGCGAGGCGCGGCCGACGGCACGGCCACGACGCCTGCGCCGTCGAACACGAGCGTGACTTCGGCCGACGTCCGGGCCGCCAACGCCGCCAGCTGGTGGGTCAGGCGTTCGCGCTGGTCGGCCAGCGGCAGGTCCGGGTAGCCGGTCTTCGTGACGTTGTAGCCGTCCACGACGAGGTGCACGGAAGGCAAGGCGAGCAGCCGGTCCAGTGCGGCCGGGTCCTCGACCCGGCCGACGGTGCCCTGTGCGGCCGTGGCGCCACGGACGAGGTCGGCCGGGCGCGGGCCGCCACCGCCGAGGGCCAGTTCCCGGCGCAGGCCGGTGACCGCACCGTCCAATGTGTCCACCAGCAGGGCGAGGCGGACCTCGTCGGCCTGCCGGGCTTCGCGGGCGGACTGGCGGGCCACCTCGGCGTCCGCCTCGGCGCGCCGGGCCTTCTTGCGCTCGCTCTCCGCACGGTCGCGCTCCCGGTCGCGCTGCGCGGTGAGGTCCGCGATCTGCGCGGCCACCTCGGCCCGCAACCGGTCCACCTCCGCTGCCGCCGCCGCGGCGGCGTCCTTGGCCTCGCGGAGCTTCACGCCTTGCTCGCGCAGACGTTTGCGCAGCCGGTCCAGCTCGACTTCGGCATCAGCGCGGATGACCTCGGCCGCGCCCTGGGCGACTTCCAGTTCGCCGCGGGTCTGCTTGAGCTCGTTCTCCAACCGGTCGGCGCGCGTCAGCGCCGCGTCCCGCTCCGCACGCAGCACGGCGTCGCCGGCACGCCGTGAGACCAGCTCCAGGTAGTGCACGGCCGTCTCGTCGCCCAGCAGAACGGCCGCGGCCGCCGCGGACACGGGTTCAGCGCCGCTGACCTCCAGCGCGGCGGGCCGGTGCTCACGACACCACTCGACCACCGCGGTGCGGAAGCTGTTCGACTGGCGCAGCGCTGCCATGATCGACGCGCCGCCCAGCCGGGCCCGTTTCGCCGGCGCGAACTTGGCGACCGCTCTGAGCTGCTGGGGGATGTCCACCCGGCTGAGCCCGCTGATCGCCTCGGCGCCGATTTCGGCAAGCCGGGACCGCACGGCGTCGGGGATGCCGTCCCAGTCCACCTCAGACGTCTCGGCGAGCTCGTCCTCCGGCTCGTCGGTCACGTCCTGCTCGTGCGGCGCCATCTCTCCAGGTTAGTTGGCCGGACCGGAAATGACCCGCCGGGCTCCGGTTTGGTCGCGCTGGTCATGGACACCACGCGACCCGTCCGGGCGGAAGCGAGGACCGTCAAAACTGTCGGTGTGGCCCCCTAGTGTCTCGGCCGATGAACACGCAGCTGTCGTTCGACGAACTCGGCACGCCGTTGCGGACCACCACGTTCGTGGTCTTCGACCTGGAGACCACCGGTGGCAGCGCGGAGCAGGACGCGATCACCGAGATCGGCGCGGTCAAGGTCCGGGGTGGCGAGGTGATCGGCGAGTTCGCCACGCTCGTCGACCCCGGCCGGGGCATCCCGCCGGAGATCGTGGCGATCACCGGCATCACCGACGCCATGGTCTACCAGGCACCTCCGCTGACCGAGGTGCTCCCGGCGTTCCTCGAGTTCGCGGCGGGCGCGGTGCTGGTGGCGCACAACTCGGGCTTCGACGTCACCTTCATGAAGGCGGCGTGCCGCAGATACGGCTACCACTGGCCACGCCCTGCCGTCGTATGCACGGCTCGCCTGGCCAGACGGGTGCTGAGCAGGGAAGAGGCGCCGAGCTGCCGTCTCTCGGCGTTGGCCACGCTGTTCCGGGCGAGCACGACGCCCATCCACCGCGCGCTGGCCGACGCGCGGGCGACCGTCGACGTGCTGCACGGGCTGCTCGAACGGGTCGGCTCCGTCGGCGTGCAGTCGCTTGAAGAGCTGCTCGACTACATCCCCGAGGTCACGCCCGAGCAGCGGCGCAAACGTACGCTGGCCGCCGACTTGCCGAGCGCGCCAGGCGTGTACATGTTCCGTGGTCCGCGTGACGAGGTGTTGTACGTCGGCACGGCGTCCGACCTGCGGCGGCGCGTCCGTCAGTACTTCACCGCGAGCGAGACACGCCGTCGGCTGCGCGAGATGGTCGCGCTCGCGGTCCGTGTCGACTCGGTGACGTGCTCCCACGCCTTGGAAGCCGAGGTGAGGGAGTTACGGCTGCTCGCGGCGCACAAACCGACGTACAACCGGCGCTCCCGCAACAAGCACCAGGCGTGGTGGCTCGTCCTGACCGACGAGGCGTTCCCACGGTTGTCGATCGTCCGTACGCCACGAGACGGCGCCCTCGGGCCGTTCCGCTCGCAACGCTCGGCGGAAGGCGCGGCCGTCGCGTTGCAAGAGGGCACGGGCATACGGCCGTGTACGCAACGCATCTCGGCACGGTCACCCAAGGGCACGCCGTGTCTGTTAGCTGAAATCGGCCGTTGCGGCGCGCCGTGCGCTGGGCATCAGGCCGTGCACGAGTACCGGCCGTACGTTGAGGCCGTACGCGGTCTGGTCGCCGGGCAACGGGTGGATGCTCTCTGGCGTGCCGCCGCACGGCTGTCGCAGCTGTCCGACGCGCAACGGTTCGAGCAGGCCGCCGAGGGACGCGATCGGCTCGCTCTGCTCGTGCGCACGCTCGACCGAGGCCAACGCCTTGCGGCGCTCGCCTCCATCACCGAACTCGTCGCCGCACGCCCGGACGGTTCCGGCGGCTGGGATTTCGCGGTCGTCCGGCACGGCAGGCTCGCTTCGGCGGGCACCGCGCCACGGGGCGTATCGCCTATGCCGGTTGTCGAGATGCTCGTGTCGTCCGCCGAGACGGTCGTGCCGTCTTCCGGTCCCTTGTACGGCGCCCCGCCTGAGGAAGTCGGCGCGGTCCTGCGTTGGCTGGAACGCCCGGGGACACGGATGGTCCGCTGCACCTCGCCATGGACCGTCCCGGCCGCGTCCGCCGCGAGCTGGCGCCCCTGGCTGGAACAAGTCCAGTCGATCTGGAAAACCCAGCACCACCCCTCGTGAGTGTTTATCCGTGTTCTAACACCGATAAACACTCACGAGGGGGTTTCAGTGGGTGCGCAGCCAGGCTGTGGTGTCGGGCGGTAGCTGGTCGCCCCGCAGCGGTCCGCTGGCCAGGATGACCGACTCGTGCCGGGGCAGTGGCACCGGTTCGGACGACAGGTTCACCACGCAGGTGAACCTGGGGTCACGGGTGAACGTGATCACGTCGGCCAGCGACACGACCCAGTTCATCTCGCCGTCGCCCAGTGCGGGCTCGTCACGGCGTATGTGCAGTGCCTTGCGGTACAGGGAAAGCATCGAATCGGGGTCGTCCGTCTCGGCCTCCGCGGTGTACCTGGCCCATTCCGCGGGCTGCGGCAGCCACGCGTCACCGGTGCCGAAGCCGAACGGTGGTTGTGTGCCGCCCCAGGGGATCGGGACCCGGCAGCCGTCCCGGCCGGGGTCGGCGTGCTTGGTCCGTTCGAACACCGGGTCCTGGCGCAGCTGGTCCGGGATGTCCTCGACCTCCCACAGACCCAGCTCTTCGCCCTGGTAGACGTACACGCCGCCGGGCAGGGCCATGGTGAGCAACGCCGCCGCACGCGCCCGCCGGGTCCCCAGGTCCCGGTCGACGGGAGTCCCGTGCCGCCGGTCGGCGAACTCGAATCCCGTGTCCCCGGAACGGCCATAACGCGTCACGTGCCGCGTCACGTCGTGATTGGACAGCACCCAGGTCGGTGGCGCGCCAACGGGTTCGTGCGAGTCCATGCTGGCCTGGATGACCTCACGCAGGCGCTTGGCCTCCCACGGGCAGGACAGGAAGTCGAAGTTGAACGCCGAGTGCAGCTCGTCCGGCCGCAGGTAGCGGGCGAACCGGACCGGGTCGGGCAGCCACATCTCGCCGACGAAGATCCGCTCGCCCGGGTAGGAGTCCGAGATCCGCCGCCACGCCCGGTAGACCTCGTGCACGCCGTCCATGTCGGAGAACGGCAGCCGGCCGGTGGTCGCGCCGTGCACGTCGGGCAGCCCGGGGTCCTTGATCAGGCCGTCGGCCACGTCGATGCGGAAGCCGTCGATGCCCCGGTCGAACCAGAACCTGAGGATGTCCAGGAACTCCGCGTGCACCTCGGGGTTCTGCCAGTTGAAGTCCGGCTGGCGGGAGCTGTAGAGGTGCAGGAACCATTCGCCGTCCGCGACCCTGGTCCACGCCGGGCCGCCGAACCGCGACTGCCAGTCGTTCGGCGGCAGCTCGCCGTTCTCGCCCCGGCCCGGGCGGAACCAGAACCGTTCCCGCTCCGGCGATCCCGGCCCGGCGGCCAGTGCCGCCCGGAACCACGGGTGCTCGTCCGAGCAGTGGTTGGGCACGATGTCGATGATGATCCGGATACCGAGCGCGTGCGCCTCGGCGATCAGCAGTTCGGCTTGCGCCAGCGTGCCGAAGGACGGCTCGATGTCGCGGTAGTCCGACACGTCGTAGCCGCCGTCGTCCATCGGGGACGGGTACCAAGGGTTGAACCAGATCGCGTCGATCCCCAGGTCCGCCAGGTACGGCAGCCGCGCCCGGACACCGGCGAGGTCGCCGATCCCGTCACCGTTGCCGTCGGCGAAGCTGCGGATGTAGACCTGGTAGATCGCCGCGCCGCGCCACCAGGCGGTGGGCGTGTCCGGGGACAGGCGATTCGTAACGGACACGGTTGGGTTCCTCCCTGTGGTTACGGGTCAGCCCTTGACGCTGCCGGCGGTCAGACCGGCCAGGATGTGACGTTGGAAGAACAGGAACAGCAGCACCATCGGGATGCTCGCCAGGACCAGCCCGGCCAGCAGGATGTTGAGCGGCATGTCGATCTCCATCCGTTGCAGCGCCACCGACAGGGTCTGTTTGCCCGGGTCGGGGAACACCAGCAACGGCCAGATGAAGTCCTTCCAGGCGGCCACGATGGCCAGGATCGACACGACGGCCAGGATCGGCTTGGAGATCGGCAGCACGATCCGCCAGAGGATGCGGATCTGGCCTGCGCCGTCCAGCACCGCCGCTTCGAGCAGCTCGCCGGGGATCTGGTCGAAGAACCGCTTCAACAGGTAGATGTTGAACGCGTTCGCCGCGGCAGGGAACCAGATCGCGGCCGGCGAGTTGATCAGATTGACGCCGAGGACCGGCAGATCGGTGATGGTGACGTACGTCGGCACCAGCAGGGCCGACGCGGGCACCATCAGGGTCGCCAGCATCAGGGCCAGGATCTTGTTGCCCAGCACCGGACGCAGCTTCGACAACGCGTACGCCGCGGGAACGTCGACGGCCAGCTGGATCAGCCACGCGCCGAGCGCGACGAACACGGTGTTGCCGAAGTAGGTGAGCAGGTTCAGCCGTTCCCACGACTCGCCCCACACCTCCGGGTGCCACTGCTGCGGGAACATCGTCGGCGGGGTGCGGACCAGTTCGGCCGGGGCCTTCATCGCGCCGGTGATGGCCCAGTACAGCGGAAAGACGAACGCCAGCAGGAACAACAGCATGACAACGGCGAAGACGGTCCAGTAGACGGCTTTGCCGCGCCCGCTGCGCAGTTGTGTCGGCGAGACCAAGGTACGCATCAGTCCTCGCTCCTTGTCCTCGTCAGCCGCAGGTAGGCGCCGGAGAAGATGGCCAGGGCGATCAGCAGCAACAGGCTCATCGCGCTCGCCGAGCCGAAGTCGTTGTACGTGAAGGCATAGCGGTACAGCAGCAACAGCACTGTGACCGTGGAGTCCTCAGGACCACCGCCGGTCATCACGTACGGCTCGGTGAACACCTGCATGGTGGCCACGATCTGTAGCAGCAACAACACCATCAGCACGAACTTGGTCTGCGGGATGGTGACGTGCCAGAGGCGTTTGAACAGGCCCGCACCGTCCAGTTCGGCCGATTCGTAGAGCTCGCCGGGGATCGTCTGCAACGCGGCCAGGTAGATCAGGGTGGTGCTGCCCATGTTGGCCCAAGTGGACACGATCACCAGCGAGACCATTGCCGTGCTGGACGAATCCAGCCACGCGCCGCCGGGCAGGCCGACCGCGCCGAGGGTGGCGTTGGCCAGCCCGGGGCCGGGGTTGTAGATCCACTTCCAGAGCATCGCCACGACCACCGGCGGCAGCATCACCGGCAGGTACACCGCGACCCGGAAGAAGGCCTTGGCGTGCCGCAGTTCGTTGAGCAGCACCGCGGTCACGAACGGCACCGCGAAACCCAGCAGCAACGCGACCGCGGTGAACTCCAGCGTGTTCAGCCACGCGGTGGCGAACAGCGGGTCGGCGAACAGCCGCTCGAAGTTGTCGAACCCGACCCACTTCGGCGGGTCGACGAAGTTGACCTCCTGGAAGGACAACAGGATTCCGCGCACGATCGGGTACCAGGAGAACAACGCGAAGACCACCAGGGCCGCGGCCAGCAGGCCGTACGCGGTCAGGTTGTCGTTGATCCTGCGCCGCAGCCTGGTCGTGGCGCGCACCGCGGGCCTGGCCTCGACCGGCCACTGTGGCCGGCCGGTCGGGGCCGGTGCCTCACTTGACTTGAGCGAGGGCACTGTTGACCTTGGCTTCCGCGTCGGAGAGCAACTGGTCGATGTCGGCGTCCTTGTTGGTCAGCACACCCTGCATCACGTTGTCCAGCACCGCGTAGACCTGCTGGGCGTTCGGCGGCTCGAGGTTGCCCTTGAGCTTGGTGTTGCCGTCCAGATAGGACGCGAAGTTCTTCTCCGGGACGTTGGCGTGCTGGGTCTTCAGCTCGGCCTGCTTGGTC
Source organism: Kibdelosporangium persicum (assembly GCF_013280595.1). Classification (GTDB taxonomy): domain Bacteria; phylum Actinomycetota; class Actinomycetes; order Mycobacteriales; family Pseudonocardiaceae; genus Kibdelosporangium; species Kibdelosporangium persicum. Next base: position 137,632 of record NZ_JAAATY010000018.1, on the reverse strand, counting down.
CGGGTGTCGCCGGTGTAGACGTCCGGCGTGGGGACCGCGGGCAGGCCGATCGGCTGGTTCTCGGCCAGGTACTGCTTGATCCGCGGCTCGATCCGGTCAGCCGCGAGGTACTTCCAGTCGATCCACTTCAGACCCGCCTTGATCTTCTCCGGAGACGCCTTCGGGTTGATCATGTAGCCCTCGCCGCCGAGCAGCGTGCCGGAACCGGGCAGCGCGGCCACGCCGTAGTCCTCGTACTTGCCCTTGAACTCCTTGACCAGCACCGGCACGTTGTCCGGCGCGCCCAGGTACATGCCCAGCTGGCCCGCGCCCATCAGCCGCTGCACGTCGGTGGCTTCGAGCAGTTGCTTGTCGCCCATCGAGTTGTCGGTCCAGCGCATGTCCTTCAACAGCTGCAAGGCCTGCTTGACCTTGGCGTTGTTGAAGTCGGCGGTCCACTTCCCGCCTTCCTGCCTGGCGATCTGGCTGCCCATGGCGTACGCCCAGGTCACCAGGTGCCAGCCGCCCTGGTTGTTCTTGCTCAGTTCGGCGAAACCGATGGTTCCGTTGCCCAGCGCGGAGATCTTCCTGGCCGCGGCACGCACCTCGTCCCACGAGGCCGGTGGCTTGTCGGGGTCCAGCCCGGCTTTGCTGAACAGGGCACGGTTGTACAGCAGGCCCATCGAGTAGTTGGCCGTCGGCAGGCCGTACACCTTGCCGTTGCGGTCCTTGAAGATGTCCAGCAGCGCCGGCTGCAACTGCTTGACCACCGCCATGTCCTTGATGTGGTCGGTGATGTCCGCGGCCTGCCTGCGGGCGATGATGTTCGCCGGGTCGGTGAAGTAGACGTAGTAGACGTCCTCGAGCTGGCCGCCTGCCAGCTTGGCGGAGAACGTCTTGGGGTCCATGAACCCCTCGTGCGGCACGATGTCGATGTCCGGGTTGAGCTTCTCGAACTCCGCCACGTCCGCGTCGAAGATCCTGCGTTCGACCGCCTGGCTGCTCGGCGGCTGGCCGGTCACCGTGATGGCGACCTTGCCGCCGCCCGAGGGCTGTTCCGCTGACTCGCTCCCGCAGGCCGACAGGCCTAACGCTGCTACGGCGGCCAGGACCGCCACCCTGCGGGCCGGGGTTCTGTGCATGGCACGCGCCTCATCTCAGCTTGTCCAACGACGCTGTGTGATGGCGCTCACCATAAGAGACCCGAACGAGTCCCCGCAAGATGTCGATGAGATTTCGCAAGTAACGAACAGCTTACCGGCTACTCGGTGCAGTGGACCCCCGGACCACGAGCTCGGGCTCGAACAACAGCTCCTCGTCGGTCACCGAGGCACCGTTGATCTGCATCGTCAGCAGGTCGACCGCGGCCCGGCCCATCGCCTCGATCGGCTGGCGGATGGTGGTCAGCGGCGGATCCACGCAGTTCATGAACGCGGAATCGTCGTACCCGATGACCGAAACATCTTGCGGGACCGACAGTCCCTGGCGGCGCACCGCGCGGATCGCGCCGAGCGCCTGCGGGTCGCTCGCGCAGACGATGCCGGTGATCCCGCGCTTCACCAGGCGCGCGGCCGCTGCCTGGCCGCCTTCCAGCGAGAACATCGCGTGCTCGAACCAGTCCGGCCGCACGTCGATGCCGGCCGCCTTGGCCGCGGCCTGGAACGCGTCCTGCTTGCGCCGGGACGGCACGTGGTCGTTCGGGCCCAGCACCATGCCGACCTTGGTGTGCCCCAGGGACGCCAGGTGCGTCAGCGCTTGCTCGGCGGCGACCGCGTCATCGCAGGAGACCCGGGGAAAGCCCAGGTGCTCGATGGCCGCGTTGATCAGCACGGTCGGCAGGTTGCGCTCGGTCAGCCTGCCGTAGTGGTCGTGCCCCGCGTCCGCCTGCGCGTACAGGCCGCCCGCGAACACCACGCCGGAGACGTGCTGCTGCAGTAGCAACTCTATGTAGTCGGCCTCGGAGACGCCGCCCGCCGTGCGGGTGCACAACACGGGCGTGAAGCCCTGCTGGGCCAGCCCGTTGCCGATGATCTCCCCGAACGCCGGGAAGATCGGGTTCTGCAGCTCGGGCAGCACCAGGCCGACCAGCCGGGCGCGTTCCCCCCGCAGCTGGGTCGGCCGCTCGTAGCCCAGTACGTCCAGCGCTGTCAGCACCGCGGTACGGGTACTCTCCGAAACTCCCGGCTTTCCGTTGAGCACCCGGCTCACGGTCGCCTCACTCACCCCGACCTTGCGGGCGACTTCGGCAAGTCTTCGCGTCATGACCGCAACTATAAGACAATCCTTGCAGTCCATTTGCGGCCATTTGCAGTCACGTTCCTGATCGAACCAGCTCACGCAGCTCGTCGCGGGTCTCCGGCAAACCGGCCTTACGCAGCCAGATCAGCGGATTGGCGACCGTTCCCCAGTTGCGGTCGTTCTCGGCAACGGCTGACAAGAAGCTGCGCTGCGCCGACGTCAATGTGCCGTCATAAGGCGTCGGGAAGGCCTTCGCGAGCAGCGGGCCCCAGTCGCTGTCCACGGTGTAGCAGCTGCCGACCGCGACCACGGCCAACGCGGCGGGCAGCAGGTCCTCGAACGTCTCGGCCCGCTCGATCGCCGCCGCGACCAGCGTGAACCGGAACCAGCCGTCGAACTGCGGCAGCGGCTCCGGGAACCAGGCGTCGGCGGCCGCCGGATCGCGCAACGCCTCAAGGATCAGGCGGGTGGCCTCGCTGTCGTCCGCGCAGCCGGGCGTCAGCGCGGCGCAGACACGGATCGCGGGGTCGGCGTCGGTGAGCAGGCTCGTGGTGTCCGCGCCCGCCTCGCCGAGGCCGAACACGGCGGAGGCTCGTTCCCGCCGGTCGCCGCTGCTGGCGAGAACGCGCTGGAACAGCCGGGCGTCCGCGAGGTCGGGCAGGACGCTGACGACGCCGAGCGCCGCCTCCCGCACGGCGAGGTCGTCATTGTCGATGAACGGCAGCACGGCCGTGTAGACCTCCGGCAGGACCGCGCGGCACTCGTCATCGGCGTTCGGGTCGTACGCCGTCGACTCGGCGAAACCACACAGCCATTCCAGCAGCTCGGCACGTAACGAGAGCGAGCGTGGGTCGTGCAGGATCGCGGCGATCCGCCGTGCGGCGGACGCGGAGCCGTCCGCGTCAAGGAGCGTCCGCCACTCGGTTGCGGCGGGTGATTCGTCGGGTTTCACGCGCGCCATCCAACCGCGTCACCGGATCACGCGCGTCACGACCTTGAAAATCACCCGTGGCACGGGGAATCGGGGAACGGCTGACGCGGCCGGGAAGAACAAGACTGTTCTTCGGCGAACTCGCCGGGCACTCTCGGCCAGGTGTCCCAGATCGACCTCGAACAGGCCAATCTCACGACCCTCTACGACCGGCTCGACGCGCTGCGTGCCGAAGCGGCCCGTCATCTGGCCGCGTCCCACCCGGCCGAACGGCCCTACTGGGCGGGTGAGGCCGCCCGGCTGGACGCGGTGGCCGACAAGCTCTGTTTCGGACGGGTGGACCTGGACGACGGCCGTCGGCTCTACGTCGGCCGGACCGGGCTGTTCGACGGCGACGAGCCGTTGCTGATCGACTGGCGGGCTCCAGCCGCGCGGCCGTTCTACACCGCGACGGCGGCCGCACGGGAAGGCGTACGCCTACGACGGCGGATCACGACCCGGGACCGCACAGTCGTCGACGTCGATGACGAACTGCTCGCTGTGGGTGCGGTCCGGGGCGAGGAACTCACCGGTGACGCCGCGCTGCTGGCGGCTGTGACCGCGGAGCGGACCGAGCACATGCCGGATGTCGTCACGACGCTCCAGGCCGAACAGGACCGGATCATCCGTGACTCGTACGCCGGTGTGCTCGTGGTTCAGGGCGGACCGGGCACGGGCAAGACGGCGGTCGCGTTGCACCGGGTCGCGTACCTGCTCTACAGCCATCCGCACCTGCGTACCCGTGGCGTGCTGGTCGTCGGGCCCAGCCGGATGTTCCTCGAGTACATCGGCCAGGTGCTGCCGGGACTCGGCGAGAACAGCGTGGTGACCGCGACCATCGCCGACCTGTGGCCCGGCGTTCGGCTGGAACGTGCCGACACCCCCGACGAGGCTCGGCACAAGGGAAGCGGGAGCCGGGCCGCCGAGCTGGCCGCCGCGGTGCGCGGCCGTGTCCGGGTCCCCGACGGCCCTGTGGAGGTCCCGTTCGAACAGGAAATCCTCACGTTGCGGCCGACGGCCTGCCGTCACGCCGTTCGCCGCGCCCGGGAAACGGGCCTGCCGCACAACAAGGCGAGGCTTGTCTTCCAGCGCGAGATCGTCGGCGTTCTCGCCGATGACCTCGCCGCGCGGCTGGAAGCGGTGACGCTGACCGACAGCGGCGAGGCGATCGACGGCGGCGATCCGGACGGTGCGCTGGGCGAGGCGGATCTGCGCGCACTGCGGGCCGCCGGTGTGGTCGTCGACTGGTCAGACACGGGCCCCAGGCGCCTGCTGGACGAAGTGGACGTGGCAGGCCTGCACGGCAGCCTGCTCGCCGATCCGGGGGTCCAGGCGGCGATGGACGCGATCTGGCCGCCGTTGTCCGTGACCGACTTCGTGGCGGGTCCTTTCTCGACGGCGGACATTCCGTTGCTCGACGAGGCCGCCGCGTTGGTCGACGGCGGCGACGGCACGACGTACGGCCACGTCGTGGTCGACGAAGCGCAGGAACTGTCCGAGATGGCCTGGCGGATGCTGATGCGCCGGTGCCCCAGCCGGTCCATGACCGTCGTCGGTGACCTCGCCCAGACCAGCGATCCGGCCGGTGCGACCGGGTGGGACGAGGTGCTGCGGCCGTACGTGGCCGATCGGTGGCGGATGGCCGAGCTGACCGTGAACTACCGCACGCCGGCCGAGATCATGAGCGCCGCCAACGAGATGCTGGTCGCGCGTCAGCCCGGCCTGCGGCCGGCCACGTCGGTCCGCTCGACCGGCGTTCCGCCGCGTGAGGTGCACGCGGCGCCCGCCGAGGTGCCCGGGCTGCTGGCCGGGCTGCCCGGCCGGATCGCGGTCATCGGGCCGGCGCACCGGCTGGCCGTGCTGCCGCCGCTGGACGCGGTGCCGCTGACTCCGGCGCAGGCCAAGGGACTGGAGTTCGACTCGGTGCTCGTGGTGGATCCCGGCGCGGTCCTCGACGGTTCGCCGCGGGGCCACAACGATCTCTACGTGGCCATGACCCGGGCCACCCAGAGCCTGACGACGGTGCACCTGACCGGCTGCGGATTTTGACGGTATTTCCGCCGAAAAACCGGTTCTGACCTGCACGGATGGGAGGGCGACGAAAACTGTCGGAGGTGACCGCTAAGGTGACCTCAATCGATTCGAACATACGATCGAACTCTGAGCTGGGAGCTGGACATGGTCGTCGACTGCGACAGCTGTGAAGTGCGGGGCAAGGCTTGCCAGGAGTGCGTTGTCAGTGTCCTTCTCGGTCCGCCGAGCACGGTGGAACTGGACTCGTCCGAGCAGCGCGCGATCGACGTGCTGGCCAGTGCCGGCATGGTGCCCAAGCTCCGGTTGATCCCGATCACCCCCTTGAACACCGTGAACACGCCCGAGGTCGCCTGATCGGGCGCCGAACGGTACCCAGCGGGCGCCGAACGGCAGCCGACCGTGATGACCTGCGTGTTGTAGTCATCACATCGTGGATTCCGCACTGCTCCATTGGGGTTTAACAGTCACGGAACCAAGTTTTTCGCGAGAGCCGCTGGACGGCTGCCGTGTCCTTTCGTAACCTGTCCGAGACCTCGCGGCCCCCGGTCGCCCAACAAGGGTGATGACGCGAGATCGCCGCCGAGTCAGCTTCGTCGGGGAGCTGAACCGAAACCCCACCGGTTGGGAGAACGTGCCGGAGCTTGAGTGCGTGTCCACTCGCTTGTCCGGCCGTCCCTGAGGTACCCCCGTGCCTCATGGACGCAAGATCCCTTCCCTCGGCGGTAGGACAGACGAAGGAGACACGCGCGACGTGGCGTCGCAAAGACTCAAGCGCGGCATGCGTGGAGCACTGACAGCGTCCGCCATCATCGCGATGGTTAGCACCGCCCCCGCTCCGGCTATCGCGCAGCCCCCCACAGGCAGTACCGAATCCGACGCGCTGAAGAAGTACAACGAGCTCAACAAGCAAGCGGCGATCGTCAACGACGATCTCAACAAGGCCAAGGACGACAAGGACGCCAAGCAGGCGGAACTGGACAAGGCGACGGCCGACCTGGCCGCTGCCAACCAGGCCAAGCAGGCGGCCGCCGCCACGGAGGAGCAGTTCCGTGGCCAGGTGGAGGACCTGTCCTCCGCGTCGTTCCGCGGCGCCCGCTTCAACAAGTTGTCCGCGTTGCTCACCGGCACCTCGGCGCAGGACTTCCTCGACAGGTCGTCGGCGCTGAACATCCTGGCGACCGACAACAACAAGGCGCTCAGCGAGCTGCACAAGGCCGTCACCACCGCGGCCGAGGCCGCGACCAAGGCCGAGGACGCGCAGAAGCGCGCCACCGAGGCCCGCGACGCGGCGGCCAAGCTGCAGACCGAGATCGAAAACCGCGCCAAGGATCTGCAGAAGCAGATCAACGAGGTCAAGGCGGCGAAGAACAGGCTGTCGGCCGCCGACCAGGCCACCTTCAACGTGGCGAAGGACACCGGCAAGTACTTCGGCCCGCCCGGTGCCGCGAACACCGCGGTCCAGGCCGCGCTGAGCCGGCAGGGTGACACCTATGTCTGGGGTGGTACCTCGCCGGGTGGTTTCGACTGCTCGGGCCTGACCCTGTGGGCCTACAAGCAGGCCGGCGTCACGCTGCCGCGTTCCAGCAAGCAGCAGTACACCGTCGGCAAGTCGGTCCCGTTGAACGCACTGCAGGCCGGTGACCTGGTGTTCTACGGCGCCAGTGCCGGGTCGATCCACCACGTGGCGCTGGCCATCGGCCCGGACAAGATCGTGCACGCCTCGACGTTCGGCAAGCCGGTCGCGGTCACCACCGTCCGCGGTGGTGGTTCCGACGTGTTCGGTGCCAAGCGCGTGGTCGGCTGACCTGCACGAACATGGTCGCGACGCGACCCCTGACCGGTGGTGCGGGTCAGGGGTCGCGTCGTTCTGACGCGCCGGGCAATACGATCTCAAGTCGTGGGCCGGTTTCGCGCGTTGCTCGTAGCCGGAGTGGCGGTCGCGCTGCTCGGCGGTCTCGCGCTGGTCTCGGCACCGTTCGCGCGCCACGACGTGACCACTCCGGCCCCGCCGCCTGCCCAGGTCTTCACGCCGCCCAACCAGGGCGCTGTCGCGCCGGCGGCCGCCGATCGCATCGAAGCGGCCCAGGTGTTGCTGCGGGCGCGGGCGCAGGCCGTCCAGCACCGGGACGAACAGGCCTTCATGGCCGGCATCGACCCGCAGGCCGAACCGGAGTTCCGGGACGCGCAACGGGCGCTGTTCCACAACCTCGCCGGTGTCCCGCTGCGCGAGTGGTCGTACGTCCTGCAACCGCAGCGGTCGCTGGACTCCTCGGTGCTGCCGAGCGTGGCCGGTGCGCAGGAACTGTGGGCGCCTGAGATCGACCTGGCGTACGCGCTGCGCGGCGCCGACCCGGCACCTACCCGGCGGCCGATGGGGTACCTGCTGGTGAAGCGGGACGGGTCGTGGTTCATCCGGTCGGACAACGACCTGCTGGGCGTCGGCAGGCGGACCTGGCGTGGTCCCTGGGACTTCGGTCCGTGCCAGGTCATCACGACAGAACGTGGCCTGGTGCTGAGTCATCCGGCGCGGGAGGCCATGGCCAAGCGCGTCGCGGCGGAACTCGACGCCGCCGTGCAGTCCGTGACGAGCGTGTGGGGGACGGACTGGCCGCAGCAGGCGGTGGTCGTGCTGCCGGATTCCAGCGACGAGATGCGGGCGATGGTCGGCCCCAACTTCCCGGTCGAGTCGGTCGTCGCCGTCTCGGTCGCCGACCGGGTGGACGTGGACAAGAACACCGCTGAAGGGCAACGCGTGGTGATGAGCGCGACGAGCGCGGACGCCTTGTCGCTCACCGCGCTGAAGATCGTGTTACGCCACGAGTTCACCCACATCGCGGCCCGAGGCTCCACTGTGGACGGCTCGCCGATGTGGCTGCTGGAGGGGTTCGCCGACTACGTCGGCTACCGCGACAGCGGCATCCCGCTGGCCCAGGCAGCGCCGGACCTGAACGCGGCCATGCTGACCAGCGGCCCGCCGGCCCGGCTGCCGGCCGACGAGGAGTTCCGCTCCCAGGGCCGCACCCTGGACCTGGCCTATCAGCAGTCGTTCTCGGTGGCCCGGTTCGTCGCGGAGAAGCTGGGCGAGCCCAAGCTGCTTCAGCTGTACCGGGAGCTGGCCAGAGCGGGCCGGGCCACCCCGGAGCGGATCGACGAACTGCTGGTCGACGTGGTCGGGCTGAACCGCGAGCAGTTCGTGGCGGGCTGGCAGGAATACCTGCGGGAGACCCTCGGATAGGGTGCTGGCGTGGTTCGGACCCTTCTGGTGACCAACGACTTCCCGCCCCGGCCTGGCGGTATCCAGGCGTACCTGCAGGCGCTGGCGACCCGGTTGCCCGCACAGGAGTTGGTCGTGTACGCGCCGTCATGGCCGGGTGCGGCCGAGTTCGACGCCTCGCTGCCGTTCCCGGTCGTCCGGCACCCGACGTCGCTGATGCTGCCCACTCCCGACGTGGCCAGGCGCGCGAAGGAGATCCTCCGCGCGGAGTCCTGCACCTCGGTGTGGTTCGGCGCCGCGGCCCCGTTGGCCTTGCTCGGACCTGGTCTGCGCGAGGCGGGTGCGCGGCGCGTGGTCGCCTCGACGCACGGCCACGAGGTCGGCTGGTCCATGCTTCCGGTGTCGCGTCAGGCTTTGCGTCGCATCGGGTCCACAACCGACGTGGTGACGTACGTCAGCAAGTACACCCGATCGCGCTTCGCCGCGGCCTTCGGCCGGTACGCGGCCCTGGAACACCTGCCGTCCGGTGTGGACACTTCGCTGTACCGTCCCGACCCGGCCGCTCGTGAGCTGATCCGCAAGCGCCACAACCTTTCCGACCGTCCGACGATCGTGTGCGTGTCGCGGCTGGTGCCGCGCAAAGGGCAGGACATGTTGATCCGCGCCCTGCCCGCGATCCGCCGCGAAGTGCCCGACGCGGCACTGCTCCTGGTCGGCGGCGGCCGGTACGCCGCCAGACTGACGGCCCTGGCCAGGCAGAACGACGTCTCGGACCATGTTGTCCTGACCGGATCCGTGACGTGGGAGGAACTTCCCGCGCACTACGTGGCCGGTGACGTGTTCGCGATGCCCTGCCGTACCCGCGGCGGCGGCCTGGACGTCGAAGGCCTGGGAATCGTGTTCCTCGAAGCCTCGGCAAGCGGACTCCCAGTCGTGGCAGGCGATTCGGGCGGCGCGCCGGAAACGGTCCGGGAAGGCGTCACCGGCCACGTGGTCGACGGCCGCAGCGTCACGCAGATCGCCACCAGGATCTCCGCCCTGCTCGCCGACCCCGACGCGGCGGCCGCGATGGGCGAAGCAGGCCGCGACTGGGTCGCCGCGGAATGGCGCTGGGACACGTTGGCCAGCCGCCTGTCGACCCTGCTGTCCGGCGGTCACGCCCGCTTCTCGGCGTTCCGGGGGTAGCCGGGACCGGTCCCGGGCCGCTGCACGAGACTGCGGGCATGGAGAACGACCGCGTCGTGTACCGAGTGTCCGTCGGTCTGGTGTCGGTCTTGACGGCGATTCTGCTGGTTGTGGGTGCGCTGCTGCTGGTCGCGCTGTCGTTGAACGACGCGTCGGCCGGGGTGCTGATCGGGATGGGCGCCGGCTGGCTGGTGTTCACCGCGTTCATGCTCATGCTGGCCGTCCGGCCTTCGACCGTCGTCTCCGGCGCCGGCGTTCAGGTTCGCCGGGCGTTCGACGCGCGTACCCTGCCGTGGGCACGGATCGCGGACATCCAGACCGAGGAGGTCTCCGGCCAGTCAGCGGCCCACCTCCAGGTCTCCGGCGTCGCCCTCTACGACGTGGACGGACAGCGAGTGGTGCTGCCCTACCTCCACAACAAGCGACTCAAGCCCGAGCGGTTCGAAGCGGCGCTGAACGATCTGCGGCGCCGTTGGGAGGCCGGGCGTTGAGGTCTCAGGACCGGCGGCCGTTCGCGACATCGCGCGCGAGGGTCGCGGCACCGACCAAGCCCGCGTCGTCGCCCAGTTGCGCGGTGCGGATCCGGGCCAGCGGCCGGTATCCCGCGCCGGTCACGGCATCGCGGTAGATCTCGCGGGCGTCGTCCAGGAACAGGGGAGCGGACTCCGACACGCCACCCGCGATCACGATCACCTCCGGGTCGTAGATGTCCGCGACCAACGCCAGCCCTTCACCGAGCCACCGGGCCAGCTCGGCCATGGCCCGCAGAGCCACGGGATCGCCGTCCCGTGCGGCCCCGGCGACCTTGCGGCCGGTGATGGACCGCGCGTCGCCCGCGGCCTCACGGGCCAGCACGGTCGACTGGCCGGGGTGCCCGGAGAGCAGTTCGATCGCGGTCGCGCTCAGCGCCGTACCGCTGCAATACCGCTCCCAGCAGCCGGATTTGCCGCAGGAACAGGGACGGCCGTTCGGCACGATCCGCAGGTGGCCGAGCTCAGGCGCGACTCCGTGGGCGCCGCGGAAGATCTTGCCGTCGAGCAGCAGGCCCGCGCCGATGCCCGTGCCGATCGCCACGAGCGTGACGACCTTGGCGCCGCGGGCCGCGCCGTAGCGGTACTCGGCCAGTGCCGCCGCGTTGGCGTCGTGTTCGAGGACCACAGGCAGGTCGATCTTCTGCGAGATCCGCTCGGCCACCGAGGCATGCCGCCACGCCAGGTGCGGGGCGAACATCACCGTCTTCAGATCCGTGGCCACGAACCCGGCCACGGCCAGCCCGACCGCCGAGATGGCGTGCCGGGCGGTCAGCGAGGTGATCACCGACACGATCGCGTCGTTCAGCGCGTCCGCGCCCGACGGCGTGCCCACGCGTGCGGTGTCCAGGATCGTTCCGCGTTTGTCGACGACACCGGCACGCACGCTCGTCCCGCCGATGTCGACGCCGATCGTCAGCATCTGTCGTTTCCGAACGGTCCGCGGCGGACCTGGATGTGTTGCACAGGCCTATTGTCACGCCGGGCGGGCTCGGCCTCGCGACCGGGACGCCCGGGCGGCCGGAAACCGGGCATGTGCGGCACGCCTGGCTCCCACCGGTCGGCCAGCACCGCGCGCAGCAGCGCCACGATGTCCGCGGCCCGGTCCAGCGTGGTCGCGGCGAGCTCGTTCGGTTCGCCGCGCAGCAAAGCCATGACGGCACACAGTGGACAGTTGTCCGGCGGGCCGTCGTGTTCGGCGGCCACGCGGTCCAGGTACGGCCCGAGGCGTTCGGCCACCGCCTCCAGCAGCAGCACGATCTCCTCCAGCAGCCGCGAGCCGGGCTCGGCGCTCATGACGTGGCTCCCGCGAACTGCAGTACCAAGCCGTCACCGTCCACCGAGGCGTCCGCGACCACGTAGCGCCGCAACACCGCGGGCAACGGAACCAACCTGCGCATACCGTCCACTGTGATCGCCAGGTCGTCCCCGACCCGCGCCAGGTCCACATCGGACTGCTCGGTCAGCGGGATCGCCACGCGCAGGACATAGCCCGTGCCCTCCGGCCGGATCTGCAGCAACGACGGCGGGCGGGAAGTACTGGCGCCCAACGGGTCCGACCGCCCGTACAGCTCGTCGGCCAACGAAGCCAAGGCTTCCAGGCCGACCGGTTCGGCCGCGCGGTGCTCGACCACGCGCAGCTCGGTCGGTGTGGAGGCACGCAGTTCGGCCAGCACGGTGTCCTGCTCGGCCCGCCGGGTCCGTAGCCACGTGGCCGCCGGGCCACGGCGCATCCCGGCCTTGGGCACCAGCCGGTTGGCGATCATCCCGTCCACCCGGATGTCCCGCAGTGCCAACGCCGCCAGTGTGCGCTTGCTCTCGGCGACCACCAGCCGTTCCGGTGTCAACACCAGCCGTACTCCGGTGACCTTCGGATCGGCCAGCAGGTCACGCAGTTCCGTCAGGTGCGTGGCGAGCCTGCCGACCGCGTCGATCCAGCCCTGTCGTCCCATACCGGAGACCATTCCCCGGACCGAGCGGGCGGGAAACGCGCGCCGCAGGTAGGTCGCGATCGCGTCGGGCAACGCCAGCAGCCGCAACGTCTCCGCGGTCGGCCCGCAGTCGACCACGACCGTGTCCCACTGGCCGGTCCTGGCCAGCCGGGCCACCTCGGTCAACGCCAGCAGTTCGTCCAGGCCGGGCACGACGGTCAGCTCTTCGGCGTCGAGCTCGTCCACGCCGGCGCCGGCCAGCACGGCCCGCAGCTGGGCGCGCAGCTCGTCCCACGCCGAATCGACGAGGCCACGGGTGTCCACGTGCGCCGCGTGCAGCCGGGCGTCCACCAGCGCGGGGGCACCGGTGAGCTTGGTGCCGAACGCGTCCGCCAGCGAGTGCGCCGGGTCGGTGGACACGACCAGCGTCTCGCGCCCGCGCCCGGCCAGCCGCACCGCGGTGGCCGCGGCCAGGGTGGTCTTGCCCACCCCGCCCTTTCCGGTGAACAGCAGGATCCGCAAGGCGGTGGTTACAACCCTTCGGCGCGGCGCTTGAGGTCCTTCAGCGCGATGTCCATGATCATCTTTTCGGCCTTGCGGCGGAACATGCCGATCATCGGCACGGCCAGCTGCACCGACAGCGTGTACGTCACCTTGGTCGCGTCGTCACCCTGCGGCTCCAGCAGGTAGCGGCCGCGCTGCGAGCGCTGCATCTGGCCCTTCACCAGGTGCCAGTTCACCGACAGGCCGTCCTCGGCCCACTCGTACTCCAGCGTGTACGTGTCCTTGAACATCCCGGCGTCGATGACGAACCGGACCTGGGTGGCCTGGCCGTCGCCGTCCTCGGTGAGGACCTCGGTCTCTTTCACCGCCCCGGTCCACTCCGGGTACGCGGCGAAATCGGCGATCACGCCCATGATCGTGTCCGCGTCTGCCTCTACGGTGATGGACTGGGTGGACTCGTCGGCCATGCCGGGCAGGCTACCTGGTGAGGTCACCAGCGCAGCACGTGCGGCACCTGCCTGCGCTGGAAGTGCCCGACATTGATGCAGTCGGTCCAGGCGAACCGCATCCTCCCGGAGAGCGGTTGGTGCACGTGACCGAACAACGACCACCGCGGCCGTTGCTCGATGATCAACTCGCGTAACGCGTACGACCCGAGCTCGGGGCGTCGCGCCACGACGTCGTAGGTGAGTTCCGGCACAGCGGGCGGGATGTGCGTGCACAGCACGTCGACGTCCGTCAGCTTGCCGACCGAGGCGTTGTAGTCGTCCTCGGTGCGCAGGTACGGAAACCACGCCCCGGACCGCCGGACACGTCCGCCCGGCGACAGCAACGCGCCGCCGACGAACCCGAACCGCAGCCCGTCGATCTCCGCGACCTCGCCGTCCAGGACGGTCAGGCCGTCCCGGGAGAACTCCGGCCACAGATCCGGCACGTCGACGTTGCCCGGCGTGGCGTACGTCGGCGCCGTCATCGCCGCGAACAGGCGCGTGTACTGCTCGTACAGCGCTTCCTGCACCACGTCGGCGGCGTTGTCCAGGCTCGCCCACAACGAGCGGGAGTACTCGCTGAGCTCCTTGAGCTGACGGCTGCGCCGCAGCTGCGCGAACCTGGCGACCTTCTCCGCGCCGAACACGCGGCCGAGGATGCCGCTGCCGTGGTCGTGGTAGTCGACGAAGTCGATCAGGTCGCCGAGCACGACGAGCGCGTCGGCGCCGTCCCCGGCCCTGGCCAACGCCTCCGAATTGCCATGGACATCGGAAACCACGTGGACACGCACGAGTTCACTCTACGGTTTCGGTCCTCGGCGGGCAGCCAGGACGGCGGCCGTCCTCCAGCTGGGCCTTCAGGTCGAAGGCGATGTTCTTGGCGGCGAACTGGCGGCGGGTCAGCTCCCGCCGGATGTCGCGGGGACCGGGCCGTCCGGGCATGTCGGCGCGCAGGAAGTAGTGCAGCAGCGTGCCGTCGAGCATCGGTTCGAGCCACACCTCCATCGTGCCGGTCAACGCGCCGCGCACGGTCCACCGCAGGCCTTCGTCGCCGCGGTCGGCGTACACCTCGAGGGTGAGGTCAGGCCACATCCTGCGCCACCCGCCCCGGTCGGCGAAGGCGGCTTTGACCACTGGCGGGGGCACGGCGAGGAAGGTCTCGTCGACGACGTCCACTGCAGGCACAGGTGCATGGTGTCACGGTCTCTGTACTAAGTTCACGTGACGTGCGGGAATACAGTGCGCCGGCCACGGTAACGGTGACCGACGAAGAGAACCTCACCGACATGGTCTGGGCCAACGCCGACCGCTTCGGTGACGCGGTCAGTTTCCGGCGTCTGGTGGACGGTTCGTGGGTGGACGTGACCGCCCGTGAGTTCGCCGCGCACGTGCTCGCGGTCGCGAAAGGACTGATCGCCGCCGGGGTGCGGCCCGGTGACCGGGTCGCGCTGCTGTCCAAGACGCGGTACGAGTGGTCGTTGCTGGACTTCGCGATCTGGACCGCGGGCGGCGTGACCGTGCCGATCTACGAGACGTCCTCGGCCGAACAGGTCGAGTGGATCCTGGCCGACTCGGGCGCGCGGGCGGTGGTCGTGGAGACCGCCGCGCACCACGCGACCGTCGACGGGCTCGTTGACCGGCTGCCCGAGCTGACCAGGGTCTGGCAGATCGAGGCGGGCGAGGACCTCGCCCCGGCCGTCGACGAGCTGACCGCGCTGGGCGCCGAGGTCGACGAGGAAGCCGTCCACGACCTGCACCGCGGGGTGCGGGCCGATTCCGTGGCCACGCTCGTGTACACGTCCGGCACCACCGGCCGTCCCAAGGGCGTCGAGCTGACGCACCGCAACCTGCTGGCCGAGGTGCGTGCGGACATCAAGGCGTTCCCGCATCTGCTGCGCGCGGGCAACTCCATGCTGGTGTTCCTGCCGTTGGCGCACGTGTTCGCCAGGGCCATCGCGATCTGCTGCGTGTACGCCCGCACCACGGTCGGCCACCTGCCGGACGTCAAGACGCTGGTCAAGGACCTCGGTACGTTCCGCCCGACGTTCGTGGTGGCGGTGCCCCGCGTGTTCGAGAAGGTCTACAACACCGCGAAGCAGAAGGCGCACGCCGAGGGCAAGGGCGGGATCTTCGACACCGCCGAGGCGCTGGCGATCGAGTACAGCACCACCCCGAAGCCCGGGATCGCCCTGCGCGCCAAGCACTTGGTCGCCGACCGGCTGGTCTACGGCAAGCTGCGGCTGGCGCTCGGCGGGCGCTGCGAGGCGGCCATCTCCGGCGGAGCGCCGCTGGGGGAGCGGCTCGCGCACTTCTTCCGCGGCATCGGCGTCCCGGTCTTCGAGGGCTACGGCCTGACCGAGACGTCCGCCGCGATCGCCGTGAACACCGGCTCGGACTTCAAGGCCGGCACGGTCGGCCGCCCGGTCGCGGGTGCGGCCGTGCGGATCGCCGACGACGGCGAGGTGCTGCTGTCCGGGGACATGGTGTTCCGCGGCTACTGGCATAACCCGGAGGCCACGCGGGAGGCCCTGCGGGACGGCTGGTTCCACACCGGCGACCTGGGCACGCTGGACGACGACGGTTTCCTGGCGATCACCGGCCGCAAGAAGGAGATCATCGTCACCGCGGGCGGCAAGAACGTGGCGCCCGCGGTGCTGGAGGACCGGCTGCGCACGCACCCGCTGATCAGCCAGTGCCTGGTGGTGGGCGACCGGAAGCCGTTCATCGGTGCGCTGATCACCCTCGACGAGGAGTACTTCGCGGGCTGGAAGACCCGCAACGGCAAGCGCGGCACGGTCGCCGAGCTCGCCGACGACCCCGAGCTGCGGGCCGAACTGCAGTCAGCGGTGGACGAGGCCAACACCTCGGTCTCCCGGGCCGAGTCGATCCGCGGCTTCACCGTGCTGCCGCAGGACTTCAGCGAGGAGCGCGGCGAGATCACGCCAAGCCTCAAGCTGCGCCGCGAGATCATCGCCTCGAAGTACGCCGACCGCATCGAAGCCATTTACGCAGGTCATTGATCGTGAGTGGTTATGCGTGTTCTAACCCGGACAAACACTCACGAGGTCAGACCTGGGCGCCGTTGTCGCCGTCGTCGTTGTTCTGCCGGATCCGCAGCACCACCAGGCCGATCCCGACGGCGGCGGAGACCAGCGCGATCGGTGTCGCCACCCGGGTGGCCAGCCCGATCAGGCCGGGCGCGACCAGCAGCAGCAGCGCGATCAGCATCAGCACCAGGGCGAGGATGGTCAGCGGGCTCGGCCGGGGGATGGGCGGCGGCTCAGGCGGCACGTAGTGGTCGTCGTCCGAGCTCCACGCCCAGTCCATCTCGGTCTCGTGGCCGCGCCAGCCCGCGGTGGCCGGTGCGGAGATCTCCGGGAGGTCCGGTTCGTCCAGCCGGCCGGTTTTCGTGGATGTGACGGGTTTGTCCTCGTCGCCGGGCGGCTCGGCGTCCGGTTCGGCCGTGCTGGTGTGCTCCGCGCGGGACTCCGCCTCGGCCTCGCGGTCCAAGTCGGCCTGCACGGCGGAGCCAAGGCCCTCGCGTTCCAGGTCGGCGACGATCTGCGCGAACGCGGCGTCAACGTCCTCCGGCCCGTCAGACCCGCCCTTCATGACCCTCCTCAAGCTCAGCCTCGTACCGCCATCGTCGCACGGACACCGGTACGGTTGGCCAGTTACTTCCGGCTCTTTTGCGCGTTGTTATCCGCGACAAGGGTGGCGACGGCCGCGTTGTGCCCGGGCGGGCACTGTTCGTAGGCTGTCCTGCGGGCAGTCGGTGGGCAGTCAGGGGCAGGAGGCGCTCTTCACGGTGCTGTACTTCGTCATGAAACACATCCTCCTCGGGCCGGTCCTGCGGCTGTTCTTCCGCCCGGAGGCGGAGGGGCTGGAGAACATCCCGAAGTCCGGCGGCGCGATCCTGGCGAGCAACCACCTCGCGGTCTCCGACTCGTTCTTCATGCCGCTGGTGATCCCGGGACGGCGGGTGACGTTCCCGGCGAAGCTGGAGTACTTCACCGAGAAGGGCATCAAGGGCGCCTTCAAGAAGTGGTTCTTCACCGGGATGGGCCAGATCCCGATCGACCGGACCGGCGGCTCGGCCGCGCAGGCCGCGCTGGACACCGGCATCCGGCTGCTGCGCGAAGGCCACCTGCTGGGCATCTACCCGGAGGGCACCCGTTCGCCCGACGGCCGGCTCTACAAGGGCAAGACGGGCATGGCGCGGATCGCCCTCGAGGCGGGCGTGCCGGTCATCCCGGTGGCGATGTTCGGCACGGACGTCGCCAACCCGATCGGCTCGAAGATGTGGAAGCCGACCAAGATCAGGGTGAAGTTCGGCAAGCCGTTGGACTTCTCCCGCTACGAGGGCCTGTCCGGCGACCGGTTCGTGGAGCGGTCGATCACCGACGAGGTGATGTACGCGCTGATGGAGCTCTCCGGCCAGGAGTACGTGGACATGTACGCCGCGAAGGTCAAGGAGATGCAGACCGACGGGCAGGCGCCCGGCGGTGTGCCCGCCCAACGCGGTGAGTCACAGCGCGATGACACCGATCGCATCCCCGAGACCAGAGCCGGATGATTCACAACTAAGGTTGTACGGGTGCGGTTTTTCTACGATACCGAGTTCATCGAAGACGGAGTGACCATCGACCTGGTGTCGATCGGTGTCGTAGCCGAGGACGGCAGGGAGTTCTACGCCGTCTCGACCGAGTTCGACCCGAACAAGGCCGGCCAGTGGGTGCGGGAGAACGTGCTGGACAAGCTCCCGGCGCCGGGCGACAAGGCGTGGCGCGACCGCAGGACCATCCGTGAGGACCTGATGGAGTTCCTCAGCCCGCGCGGCGAGAGTGTGGAGCTGTGGGCCTGGTTCGCCGCGTACGACCACGTGGCGCTGGCTCAGCTCTGGGGCGCGATGCCCGCGCTGCCTCGCCAGTTGCCGCGGTTCACGCGTGACCTGCGCCAGCGGTGGGAGGACGTGGGCAAGCCCCCGCTGCCGAACCCGCCGACCGACGCGCACGACGCGCTGGCCGACGCGCGGCACAACCTGGCACGCTGGAACGTGATCGAGATCGAGCGGCTGCGCAAGGGCTTCCCGGTCCGCTGAGGCCCGATTTCACTAAGTGGGACGGTTTCCCGCGTGTTAAGCCGGACCCGGTTGCTTTACCGATCCAGCGCGTGACACCCTGCACGCATGCGTATAGGCGTACTCACCGGTGGTGGCGACTGTCCAGGGCTGAACGCGGTGATCAGGGCCGTGACCAGGAAGGGCATCGAGGCTCACGGCTGGGAGATCGTCGGGTTCCGCAACGGCTGGCAGGGTCCACTCGAAGGCAAGTCGAAGCCCATCGGGCTCGACCAGGTCGAAGACATCCTCACCCGCGGCGGCACGATCCTCGGCTCGTCGCGCACCAACCCGTACAAGGTCGACGGCGGCGTCGAAAAGATCAAGAAGGTCCTGGCCGACCAGGGCATCGACGCGCTGGTCGCGATCGGTGGCGAGGACACGCTCGGGGTGGCCAAGCGGCTGACCGATGACGGTGTCGGCGTGGTCGGCGTGCCCAAGACGATCGACAACGATCTCGGCGCGACGGACTACACCTTCGGGTTCGACACCGCGGTGCACATCGCGACCGAGGCGATCGACCGGCTGCGGACCACGGCCGAGTCGCACCACCGTGCGCTCGTCGTCGAGGTCATGGGCCGGCACGCGGGCTGGATCGCGCTGCACTCCGGCCTCGCGGGCGGCGCGAACGTGATCCTGGTGCCGGAGCGCGAGTTCAGCGTCGCGAAGGTCGTCGAGTGGGTCGAGCGGCGGTTCGAGCGCGAGTACGCGCCGATCATCGTCGTGGCCGAGGGCGCGGTCCCCGAGGGCGGCGCCGAGGTGCTCACCAGTGGCGAGAAGGACGCGTTCGGGCACGTCCGGCTGGGCGGCGTCGGCACGTGGCTGGCCGAGGAGATCGCCCAGCGGACGGGCAAGGAGTCCCGTGCCGTGGTGCTCGGCCACACGCAGCGCGGCGGCACGCCGACCGCGTACGACCGTGTCCTGGCGACCCGGTTCGGTCTGCACGCGGTCGACGCGGTGCACGACGGCGACTTCGGCGTGATGGTCGCGTTGCGCGGCACGGACATCGTCCGCGTGAAGCTGGCCGAGGCCACCGCGGAGCTGAAGACCGTTCCGCTCGAGCGTTACCAGGAGGCCGAAGTCTTCTTCGGCTGATCGTCCACAATCGACCACCAGGCCCCCGATGGCGACATCGGGGGCATTTCGCTGTCTACAGTGGACCGGCTCACGGCTCGGTGAGGATCACCGGGCCCTGTGGGGTGACCGCGATCGTGTGCTCCCAGTGCGCCGCCCGGGACCGGTCCGAACTGCGCAGGCCCCAGCCGTCGGGGTCGGTGGTGAACGTGTCGCGCCCGCCCGCGATGAACATCGGCTCGATCGCGATCACCAGGCCCGCTCGCAGTTTCAGGCCACGACCGGCTTTTCCCTCGTTCGGCACATGGGGTTCCTCGTGCATCTTGCGACCGACCCCGTGCCCGCCGTAGCCCATCAGCAGGCCGTAACCGTGCTCGCGGCCGATCTTGCCGATGGCGTGGGAGACGTCGCCGAGCCGGTTGCCGACTCTGGCCGCGGCGATGCCCGCGTACAGCGCCTCCCGCGTGTGCTCGATCAGCCGCGCGTCTTCCCGCGCCGGTTCGCCGATGGTGAAGGAGATCGCCGCGTCCCCGTGGAATCCGGCGACGTGCGCGCCGCAGTCGATGCTCAGCAGGTCGCCTTCTTCGAGCTTGTAGTCGTCCGGGATTCCGTGCACGACAAGGTCGTTGACCGACGCGCAGATCACGCCGGGGAACGGCGTCGGGGCGAAGTGCGGGTGGTAGTGCAGGAACGACGACTTGGCGCCGCGGGACGCGATCACCTCGGCCGCGATGGTGTCCAACTCGCGCAGTGACACGCCGGGAGCCGCCGCTTCCTTGGTCGCGGCCAGCGCCGCGGCCACCACTTTGCCCGCTTCGCGCATCAGCTCCAGTTCGGCAGGTGTCTTGAGTTCGACCATCACGCTCTCCTGGCAGGGATAACTATCCCAGTATTCGTATCACACTTCCCGGGAGGCGTAGCCGACCAAGGCGTCCCAGTCCACCACAGGCACGTCCAGCCCGCGTTTCGCCAGGTACTCCAGCGAACGCCGCCTGCCCAGGGCGATCCAGTCCCGCTCGGGCCCGGCCTCGTGCTCGCCGGGCAGCGCCCCGGGAATGCGCTCCGGGACGAAACCCGAGCCGCTGAGAGTGCCCGTGACCAGCAACGAAAGCATGCCGCCGGTGCTGCCGTCGTGCCGGTGCCACAACAAGCTCGCCGGTCCCGGCTTGCCCGCGAACGGCTGCAACGGGGTGACTGTCAGGTCTTCGGACACCTCGGCGCGCACGGAGTACGGATGCCCTGTGTCGTCCAACGCGGTGAGCACGGCCGTGGGGTAGCGCGAGACCGCGTCCTTGATCTGCTCGGACATCGGCAGGTCCGACGACGGGAACGGCTCCAGCGCGCCGCCGACGGGCGTCGTGTCGAAGACATGGACACGCTCAGGCGTGACGAACATCGGCAGCCGCCAGTAGTACCAGTCCATCCTGGCCCGGTACCCCGGGTCCCTGAGGTCCTTGGCGTATCCGGCGTTACGCGCGTAGACCGCGCGCCAGAAGTCCGAGAGATCCTCCGTTCCGGCCACGACCGCCGGAGCGCTGGCCTTGCCCTGCACCAGGACCGCTGTCCCGCCGTCGAGGCCGCTGCCGGTCATGTCGGAGTAGAGCAGCGCGACCCGGCCGTCCCGCCGGATGTTGAACACCTTCTGCGGGAACGCCGGTGGAGTGGTGAGCACGATGTGGCCCTTGTCCGGCACCCAGATCGCGGACATGGGCCGCGCCTGCGGCCTGCCGTCCTTGCCCACCGTGGCCAGTTCCACCACGCGCACGTGCGTCAGCACTTCGGACACTCGAGAGTCGATCACCATGGCCCGGACGCTAGAACCTCAACCGCGGTCGAGGTCAATCGCGGCACTATCATCGGGCTCATGGTGCGACCACCACTGACTCCCGAGGACCGCGAACGCGGTGTCCGCCTGGGTGAGGCTCTGCGTGCCGCACGCGCGAGCCGGACCACGGTCGAGGTCGCCGAGGCGGCCGGGATCTCGGTGGAGACCCTGCGTAAGATCGAGCACGGCCGGATTCCGACGCCCGCCTTCTTCACCGTCGCCGCCATCGCCAGGGCTGTCGACGTCCCGCTGGACAAGCTCGTCGGATGAACCTCAGCGACCTGTCGTCGCTCACCCCGTCGGCGCCGCACGGAAAGGCACGATGATCGGCGTGGAGCAGGCCATGACGGTCGCGCGGTCGATCGGGTTCGACGTTCGCTAGAACCAGGGCCGGACCTCACCCCAGCTCCACGTCGGCATGGGCTCGGCGACCTCGGCCTCGACGCCGGGCCGGGAGAACATCAACGCCATCCGGGTGCCCCATTCCAGGTAGCCCACGAAAGCCGACCGGAACTCCGCGTCCGACGGCAGATCGGCCTCGTCCGCGGTGTCGATCAGCAAATTCACCCATTGCCTGCGGTGCTTTTCGGTGAGTGCCCGGCCGAGGTGCCGGGAGATCATGTGCCGGTGGCCGCCGTGCCGTTCGGAATAGACCTTGGAGCCGCCGAACACCTCGCCGAGCCACAAGGCCACGTGCTTCGGGTGATCCGGGTGCATCCCGGCGAAAACCGGTGCCAGCACGGGGTCTTCGGCGACTTTCGCGTAGAACGCGGTGAACAGCCTCTCGAACGCCTCGGCGCCGCCCGCCCATTCGTACAACGTGGGTGCGAGATCGATCGGCTCTTCCCGGTGGCTGGCCGACTCGTATCCGGCGAGTTCCGGGATCTCCTGCGGTGTCGTCCAGGTGATCCGTAATGTGTAGCGGTTCTCGTTACGCGACAAGTCGTAGGTACGGCAATGCGGCGAGGCGGACAGTGCCTGCGCGGCCTTGCGGCAGGCCTCCTCGAAAGCCGCGGTCTGGCCGGCCGGGACGCGGTAGTGGACGTACTCGATGATCACGGGTGCAGTCGACCACTTTGGCAACGGCCGCTCAAGTACGTACTTTCTGGTGCGTGAGAAGGTACTCGTGCCCGGTCGAGTTCGCGGTCGACACCCTCGGCGGGAAGTGGGCCGTGGTGATCCTGGCGCAGCTGAAGGAAGGTTCGTCGCGGTACGGCGAGCTGCGCCGGTTGATCCCGGGCATCACCGAGAAGATGCTCACCCAACGGCTGCGCGAACTCGAAGCGGCGGGGCTGGTGGAACGCACCGTCGAGTCCGGCCTGCCGCTCGCCGTGTCGTACTCCCTGGCCGACGATTCGCTCCGGCCGGTTCTGCAGGCGCTGTACGACTGGGGCGGCGCCCGTGCGGCCCAGGTCGGAGCCGAGATCGAACCTCCGGCACGCCGGTAGACCGGCACCGCGGTCGCCCAGGACGGCCAATTGGACCGCTGACAGCGCCGTTACGGTCCGGACCTCCGCCCGAAAGGGCACACCTTCCGCGCCGTAGCGCAGACGTCACCCGCATGTGTTGTCCCAGGCCAACCTCCACGCAAGGCTCACAGGGCTGCGCGCATCGAAGGAGGTGCTATGCCCAAAAGAACGCTGGCGCTGACCGTGGCGTCAGCCGCGCTGTTCGCCGGTTTCGCCGTACCGGCGGCGTCCGCGCCCGCGCCGGTGGATCCGGCGTCGGTGGACTTCACCCTGGGGCCCGGCGGCAGTGCCACCCTGACCAAGAAGGTCACCACCCCGGTCGTTCCGCCGAACCCCGACATCGTGCTGCTCGGCGACACCACCGGAAGCATGATCGACGTCATGGAGAACGTCCGGGCGAACGCCGACGCGATCACCGACCGGATCCTGGACATCCAGCCGTCCGCCCGGTTCGCGGTCGCCGAGTACAAACACAACGTCGACGGGCCACTGGCGTTCACGGTGAACCAGGCGTTGACCGGCAGCCAGGAACAGGTCCGCGCCGCCACCCAGAAGTGGATCGACAACGCGGGCGGCGGCGGGATCCCGACGACCGACTTCATCAACGCGCACTACCGGATCGCCACCGACGCGATCGCCTTCCGTCAGGGCGGCAGCAGGATCGTCGCCTGGTTCGGGGACGCACGGTCGGCGAACCCGAGCCTCGGGCGCACGCTGCAGCAGGCGATCGGTGCCCTGCAGGCCAGGGGAATCCGGGTGGTCGCGGTGCCGATCGCCGGGACCGACGGCGGCGGGCTGGACAACCTGGGTCAGGCCACGGCCATCACGTCGCAGACCGGCGGCAGGCTGATGCCGGGCAGTTCCCCGGCGGCGGTCGCCCAGGCCGTCCTGGACGGTGTCACGAACCTCGACGCCACGGTGACGCACCGCCTGGTCGACTGTGCCTCGCAGCTGACCACGACGCTCACCCCGGCGAGCCAGACTGTCCAGAGTGGACGGGCAGTCGAATTCGCCGAGACGATCGCGGTCAAGCCCGGAACGGCGCCGGGCACGTACCGCTGCAAGGTCGACTTCCTGATCAACGGTGCCTCGCAGGGCCTCGCACAGACCATCACGGTCCGCGTGCCGGGTGTGCAGGCCGCCGCGACCAGCGAAACGGAGGGGGAGACCGCGACCATCGCCCTGAGTCTGGACGCGCCGAGCCGTAGTCCGATCACCGTGCAGTACCGGACTTCCGACGGCACGGCGACCGCGCCGGCGGATTACGCCGCCGTCAACGGCGAGGTGACGTTCGCGCCAGGGGAAACCCGTAAACAGATCACGGTCCGGATCGTCGAGGACGACTACGGCGAGTACGACGAGACGTTCACGGTGACGCTGTCGATGGGCGGCAGCGTGGTCGACACCGCCACCATCACCATCAAGGACGATGACGGTGGCATCATCACCGTGCATTCGTGCACGGCGAACGCCGTGAACCTGCTCAGCAAGAAGATCGCTGTCGCCAACCCGGCCAAGACGTCGTGCAAGAACGACACCAAAGCCGTGGCCTCGGCGAACCTCAACGCCGGTCTGTTGTCCGTGCAGGTCGGTGCGGTGTCGGCGAAGACCAGCCAGGCCACCTCCCAGGCCTCGGTGGGCACGGTGAAGATCACCGCGCTCGGCCAGGACGTCGAGATCGGGCTGATCGAGTCGCAGGCGGCCGCGAACTGCGGCAAGGGCAAGCCGGCCGGTGGGTCGAAGGTCGGCTCGCTGCGGATCGACGGCGTGGCGATCCCGGTCGGTTCCAAGCCGGTCACCGTCCCGTTGGTGGTCGGCTCGCTGAAGTTGAACAGCACCGTCAAGACCGCGACCTCGGTGACGCAGCGCGCGGTAGCGCTCGACACCCTCGCCGGTGACTTGGTGATCGCCGAGTCGCAGGCGGCGTGCAAGGTGAAGTGATCACGGTGGGCGGGCCGCCCGGATCCCGCGGGACGCGGCGGCCCGTCCACCTCACTCCTGGGTGTCGCCCAGGGATTCCAGCAGTTCCCGCAGCGTCCTGGCCAGCGTGTCCCGCTGTTTGCCGGTGAGCGCGCCCAGCACGCGGTTCTCCGTCTCCAGGTGTCGCGGCAGCACCCGGTCGATCAGGTCCCGGCCTTCCTCGGTCAGCGAGACCTTGACGCTGCGGCCGTCCGCCTCGTTGCGGGTCCGCCGCACCAGTCCGCGCGCTTCCAGCCGGTCCAGCCGCTGGGTGACCGCCCCCGACGTGACCATGGACGCCTTCATCAGGTCGTTCGGCGTCAGCTGGTGCGGCGGATCGGACCGCCGCAGGGTCGCCAGGACATCGAACGAGGCCCGGTCCAGGTCGTGTTCGGCGAACGTCCTGGCCAGCTCGGTGTTCACCAGCTGGGTGAGCCGGGACAGCCGCCCGATCACCCCCATCGGCGAGACGTCCAGGTCGGGACGCCTTCTGCGCCACTGATCGAGCACCATGTCGACGTGGTCGGCCATGCGGCGAATGATAGCCGAACTGTCTTAGTGGTGAGCTAATTCACCCTACCGAGATAGCTTAGCGCTGAGATACATTGTCTTAGTGCTAAGCAATCGGATCGCTCTCGTGCTGGTGACCGCGCTGGCGCCCATGATCTGGGGGACCACCTACTTCGTCACCACGGAAATGCTGCCGCCGGACCGGCCGTTGTTCGCGGCGCTGGCCCGCACCCTGCCCGCCGGGCTGTTGCTGCTCGCCGTCACCCGCCGCCTGCCCCAGGGCGACTGGTGGTGGCGTGCCCTGATCCTCGGCACCCTCAACATCGGTGCCTTCATGCCGCTGCTTTTCCTTGCCGCGTACCGGCTTCCGGGCGGTGTGGCGGCCACGGTCGGCGCGATCCAGCCGTTGATCGTGGTGGGCCTGTCGGCCCTGGTCCTCAACGACCGGCTCACGCTGCGCAAAGCGCTGGCGGGAGTGGCCGGCGTCTTCGGCGTCGCCCTGCTTGTCCTGCGTGCCAACGCACAACTGGACGCGGTCGGTGTTTTCGCCGCGCTCGCCGGAGCTTTTGTGATGGGCAGTGGCGTGGTGCTGAGCAAGCGGTGGGTGGCGCCCGCGCCGGTGCTGGCGACCACCGGGTGGCAGCTCGTCGCCGGTGGCGTGCTGCTGCTTCCCGTGACGCTGCTCTTCGAAGGGGTGCCCGCACAGGTCACCGGCGTGAACCTGCTGGGATTCGGGTATCTGTCGATCATCGGCGCCGCGGTGACGTACGTCCTGTGGTTCCGCGGCATCCGGTCGTTGACCGCCGTGAACGTCACCTTCCTCAGCCTGCTCAGCCCGGTGGTCGCCACCCTCGTCGGCTGGCTGGCCCTCGGCCAGGAACTCACCACGGCCCAGGTGATCGGCGCGGTGATCGTGCTGCTGTCGCTGATCGCGGCCCAGACCCAAGGAGCGACCCACGCGGATGACAGTGTTCGGAGCGGGCGGGAACGCCGGGCGCCGAGTGGTGAACGAAGCCTTGTCCCGTGACCATCACCGTCGCCTGCTGACGGTTCAGCCCATCAGCCGGTGCAGACCGGTGCTCGTGGCCGCGAGCATGCCGCAGTGGTCGGCGAACGCGAGGTCGTTCACCGCGCCGAAGGTGGTCTCGCGGCCACGCGGCCTGCCGGTGTAAGCGTCCAACCAGGACACTCCGGACGCGGTGCCGACAGCCAGGGTCCGGCCGTCACCGGTGAAACACAGAGTGCCGGTCCGGGACTGCATCTCGTGCGTCCACGCGGCTTCGCCGTTCGTGGTCCGAGTCGCCACGACACCGGTCGGATGCACCCACATCGCGATGAGCTCCCCGTCCGGGGAGAACCGCAGCGTTCCGGACACTTCGGAACTCCACGGCTGCGGGTCACGCCGGTCGTAGCGGTGCCGGAGATGGCCGTCCCTGGCGATGTCCAGAACGGTCAGCCACCAGCTGCCCCGCATGGAATTGCCGACCGCGAGCCGTTGGCCGTCGGGGGAGAACTCGGGCGTGACCCGGGTGTCGCCGAGCCCTTCCCAGTCGGTGTGGTCGAGATCCTGGTCGCCGGCGAGCGTGCGGCCGGTCGAGGTCTCGACGATCCGCAGCTTCTGGTCGCCGCCGATGGCGAGCCGTTCGCCGTCCGGCGCCATGGCGAGGCTGCCGGTCGGGACGTCCGGCAGTTCGTGCGTCAGCCGGACCGCCGCCCATTGCCTGAGCTGCACGGACTTCTCACCGGCGAACGCCACCAACGGACCGGTGAACGAGCCGACCGGCCCTCGAAGGTCGGTACGGGACCCGACCCGCAGGATCTCCAACGGCTTGATCCGCGGCTCAAGCTCCCACCTGACGAGCACGGTGCCGCGGTACATCGTGGTCAACGCCTCCGCCCGATGCGGCCGGATCGCCACCGTCTGCTGCGGGCCGTGCTCCACCTCGTCGAGCCCCAACCGGGCCGACCGCCCGTGGTAGCGAAGCCTCCGCGCCATCCGTTCCCGCAGGTCGGACGGGCCTGGAGGTAACAGGTCCTGCGGCAGGTCCCCGAACTCGTCCCGGCACCCCGGATCGGCACCTCGTTCGAGCAGCATGTCCGCCACATCCGTCCACCCGAACGCGACCGCCCGGTGCAGCGGGGAGGAATCGCCGCTGGTCCTGACCGGAGCACCCGCCGAGATGAGCAGCCGCGCGATGTCCGGATCCTTCGCCACCTCCAACGGCGTGTTGCCGTCGTCGTCCGTGACCGACAACGCCGCCCCACCCGCGAGCAGCGCGCGGACCGCGTCCGCATCACCGCTCGCGACGGCGCTGTGCAGGTCCACGGCTGTCACGTTAGGTCCCTGGTCGATCAACCGTCCAGCAAAGCCCGCAACGGCCGGGTCTGACGATGCTCACGCCAGGCAGACCCGGCAGATTCTGGCCGTCGGATAAACGTGTTCAAGCTCATCCCGCCCGCTGCGGCTCTTCACGGGGCCGATCTCGTCATGTCCTCTTCCGGGGTGCCGAGGCTGACCTCGTCACCGCGCAGCAGGATGTCCGTTCCGCCGTCGACCAGGGACCAGTGCGTCGATCCCAAGATGCGAGAGCAGCGAGGTGTACGCGATCCGTAGCGGTTGGACACCGAGCCGTGGGAACGCGTACACGGTGGACGGCAGACCTTCCAGTTCCAGCCACGAAGCCAGCACTCTTTCCGGGAAGTATCCGCCCCGCACGCCCCCAGTTGACGGAGTGATCGCCGCGACCCCCGGCGCCGGCCAGGAATCCGTGTCCAGCCCCGATAGATTGGTGAAGGACAGATTGGCGAGGTGAACCTCCTTGCCGTTCGCGCGCAACGCCAGTGCCAACGGGATTCCGGCGTAGACGTCGAAGCCTCCGCCCGCACCCGCGACGAGAACCCGTTGAGCGTTCCGCAGGCGTGTGAACAGCGGCGGTTCGGATAATGAGAACACCGCACGAGGCTAGCTGGAGGATGTGTGCAAGGCGTGCGCTTTCCCGGTAACCTACGAAGCCTAGGCCGAGAGGCGCTGCAACGGACCGGGGAGGTCCGCCACGCTCGGCCTGGCACGAAGGTCAACAAGGGCGCCTCCCAGATGGTGGGAGGCGATCATGGATAAGTCCCTGCAGGAGCTTCTCGGCGAGCGTGTCGTCGTGCTCGACGGCGCCTGGGGCACGATGCTGCAGAACGCGGGGCTCACCCCCGCCGACTATCAGGCCGACTTCATCGCGGCGGACCACCCCAAGGACGTCACGGGCGATCCGGACCTGCTCAACCTCACGCGCCCCGACCTGATCCTCGACGTGCACCGCCAGTACCTGGCCGCGGGCGCGGACATCACCACCACCAACACGTTCACCGCGACCAGCATCGGCCAGGCCGACTACGCGCTGCAGCCGCTGGTGCACGACATGAACGTGCGGGCCGCCCAGCTCGCGCGCCAGGCCGCGGACGAGGCGGGCGGCAAGTTCGTCGCCGGGTCGATCGGACCGTTGAACGTCACCCTGTCGCTGTCGCCGAAGGTCGAGGACCCGGCGTACCGCGCGGTCACGTTCGGCGACGTCTACGCCTCCTACGCCGAGCAGATCAAGGCCCTTGCCGAGGGCGGGGTGGACCTGCTGCTGATCGAGACGATCTTCGACACGCTGAACGCCAAGGCGGCCGTGGCCGCGGCCAAGGACGTCGCGCCCCACCTGCCGTTGTGGATCTCGGTGACCATTGTCGACCTGTCCGGCCGGACGTTGTCGGGCCAGACCGTCGAGGCGTTCTTCAGCTCCATCGAACACGCGAACCCGCTGGTCGTGGGCGTCAACTGTTCGCTGGGCGCCGTCCAGATGCGCCCGCACGTCGCCGACTTGGCCAGGCTCGCGGGCACGTACACCGCGAGTCACCCGAACGCGGGTCTTCCGAACGCTTTCGGCGGATACGACGAGACACCCGACGAAACCGCCGCGCTGCTCAAGGACTTCGTCGAGCAGGGCATGGTCAACATCGTCGGCGGCTGCTGCGGCACCACGCCCGCGCACATCAAGCAGATCGCGCGGGCCGTCGAAGGCCTCAAGCCGCGCCAGGTGCCCAGCCGGAAGACCAGTACCCGGTTCAGCGGGCTCGAGCCGTTCGAGATCGGCCAGGACACCGGTTTCGTGATGATCGGCGAGCGCACCAACGTCACCGGGTCGGCGAAGTTCCGCCGCCTGATCGAGGCCGACGACTACCAGGCCGCCGTGGACGTCGCGCTCGACCAGGTGCGCGGCGGCGCCAACCTGCTCGACGTCAACATGGACGCCGACCTGCTCGACAGCGAGCGGGCGATGACCACGTTCCTGAACCTGATCGCGACCGAGCCCGAGGTCGCCCGTATCCCGGTGATGATCGACAGCTCCCGGTGGAGCGTGCTGGAAGCCGGCCTGAAGTGCGTGCAGGGCAAGGGCGTGGTCAACTCGATCAGCCTCAAGGAAGGCGAGGAGCAGTTCCTCGAGTACGCCCGCAAGATCCGCGGGTACGGCGCGGGCGTCGTGGTGATGGCGTTCGACGAGCAGGGCCAGGCGGACACGACCGAGCGCAAGGTCGAGATCTGCGCCCGCGCGTACGACCTGCTGACCCAGAAGGCCGGTTTTCCCGCCGAGGACATCATCTTCGACCCGAACGTGCTCGCGGTCGCGACCGGTATCGCGGAGCACAACGGGTACGCGAAGGCGTTCATCGACGCGTTGCCGCTGATCAAGCAGCGCTGCCCCGGCGTGCGGATCAGTGGTGGTATCTCGAACCTGTCGTTCTCCTTCCGTGGCAACAACGTCGTGCGTGAGGCGATGCACTCGGCGTTCCTGTTCCATGCCGTGAAGGCCGGGCTGGACATGGGCATCGTGAACGCCGGTCAGCTCGCGGTGTACCAGGACATCCCCGCGGACCTGCTGGAACTGGTCGAGGACGTGCTGTTCGACCGCCGCGAGGACGCCACCGACCGGCTGGTGTCGTTCGCGGAGACGGTGAACGGCAAGGGAACCAGGCGCACGGTCGACCTGGCGTGGCGGGAGGCGCCGGTCCAGCGGCGCCTGGAACACGCGCTGGTGCACGGGATCGTGGACTTCATCGAACAGGACACCGAGGAGGCGCGGCAGTCCGCGGCCCGCCCGCTCGACGTCATCGAAGGTCCGCTGATGGACGGCATGAAGATCGTCGGCGACCTGTTCGGGTCCGGCAAGATGTTCCTGCCGCAGGTGGTCAAGAGCGCGCGGGTGATGAAGCGGTCGGTGGCGTACCTCGAGCCGTTCATGGAGGCCGAGAAGGAGAAGCTGCGCGCCGAAGGCAAGATCGACACCCGCAGCGGCAACGGGAAGGTCGTGCTGGCCACGGTCAAGGGCGACGTGCACGACATCGGCAAGAACATCGTCGGCGTGGTGCTGGGCTGCAACAACTACGAGGTGATCGACCTCGGCGTGATGGTGCCCGCCGCGACCATTCTGGACACCGCGATCGCGGAGGGCGCGGACGCGATCGGCCTTTCCGGGCTGATCACCCCGTCGCTGGACGAAATGGTCGGCGTGGCAAAGGAAATGCAGCGCCGCGGGATGAAGCTGCCGCTGCTCATCGGTGGCGCGACAACGTCCCGTCAGCACACCGCGGTCCGTATCGCGCCCGCCTACGACGGTTCGACGGTTCACGTGCTCGACGCGTCCCGTGTGGTCGGTGTCGTCTCGGACCTGCTCGACGAGGACAAAGCGGCGGCGTTGGACGAGGCCAACCGGATCGAGCAGAACCGGTTGCGTGAGCAGCACGAGGCCAAGGAACGCCGTCCACTGTTGACGGTCGAGCAGGCGCGGGCGAACCGCGAGCAGGTCTCGTTCGACGACCTGCCGACGCCGGACTTCACCGGCGTGCGGATCGTCGAGCCGGAGCCGGCCACGCTGCGCGAGATGATCGACTGGCAGTTCTTCTTCCTGGCGTGGGAGTTGAAGGGCAAGTACCCGGCGATCCTCGACCAGCCGGTGGCCCGGGAACTGTTCGACGACGGCAACGCCCTGCTGGACAAGATCATCGCCGACGGGTCGTTCCAGGCACAGGGCGCGTACGGGTTCTGGCCCGCGCACGCCGAAGGCGACGACATCGTCCTCGACGGACAGTTGCGGCTGCCGATGCTGCGCCAGCAGACCGAGAAGCCCACCGGCCGGCCGAACCGGTGCCTGGCCGACTACATCGCGCCGGAAGGCGACCACCTCGGCGGGTTCGCCGTCGCGATCCACGGTGCGGAGGAACTGGCCGCGTACTACGAGGAGCGCAACGACGACTACCGCTCGATCATGGTCAAGGCGCTGGCCGACCGCCTGGCCGAGGCGTTCGCGGAGTACATCCACCTCGAAGCGCGGCGTGCCTGGTTCGAGCCGGACGCCGATCCCAAGCTGGAGGACCTGCACGCGGAGCGCTTCCGCGGCATCCGCCCGGCGCTGGGCTACCCGGCCAGCCCGGACCACAGCCAGAAGAAGCAGCTGTTCGACCTGCTGGACGCGGAGAAGATCGGGATGGCGCTGACCGAGTCGTACGCGATGACGCCCGCGGCCGCGGTGAGCGGCCTGATCTTCGCCAACCCGGCCTCCCGGTACTTCACCGTCGGCAGGCTCGGCCGCGACCAGATCGAGGACTACGCCCGTCGCCAGGACGTGGACATCGAGGTGGTGGAGCGCTGGCTGCGGCCGAACCTCGGCTACGAGACCGCCTGACCTAGCTAGGACAGCGCCCCGATTTCGAGGTACGCGGCGAACGTGCCGAGCCAGTGCTCGGCGTTGTAGCCGTACCCGAAGACGTAGTCCCAGCCGGCCGTGGAGTGGGCCTCGGCGGCCTCGCGCGCCAGAGCCGTGTACCGGTGCGAGTCCGGCAACGTCTCGGCGATGGCGCGCCAGGCCCATGCCCGCGACAGCAGCAGCCCGGACAGATGCGAGCCGTACGGGTCGCTCGGGTTGTCCACGGGGACGGGTTCACGCAGGACCTGCCAGCGCTCCGCGGTGAGGTCCGGCAGGAACGCGTCGAACCACTGGGCGAACTCGGGGCCGTCCAGCACCCGGCGCATCAGGTCGGCCTCGGCCAGGGCGGGGGAGAGGAAGTCGGCCGCGTCCGGCTCGAAACCGCCGTATCCGGCGTCGTCGAAGTACCAGCGCAGTGCCGCGGACGTGCACGCCTCGGCGAGTTCTTCGTCACCTTTCGCCCGGGCGGCGTCCAGCACGAGTCCGGTGGCGAACGCGGTGTTCGCGTGGGTGCCGACGCGGACGGGCAACCGTGCCGCCTGGATCCACTTGAGCCAGTTCACCCGGAGAACCTCTGTCAGCGGGGTGACAGACCACGGGGTGCCCGCCAGTTCGGCGTCCAGCATGAACAACCATGCCCAGCCGTACGGACGCTCCCAGGCGGTGCCGGTCGTGAAGTAGGCCGCCTCGGTCGCGCACCCCTCCGGAGTGATCAACGAGGTGAGCACGGAGCCGGCCGCGGACGCCTCGGGTAAGCCGGGGTAGAGCCGCAGCAGGCGGACCGCCAGCCACGTCTGGTGCACACACGAGTGCCAGTCGAACGAACCGGCGAACACCGGGTGCAGCCGCCGGTGCGGCACGAGGTCGTCCGGGCCGGAGATCACCCTGGTCCAGTGCACCGGATAGTCGCGCTGGATGTTGGCGATGGCGGTCTGCAGCAACCGGTTCGCGGTCTCGCCTGCCAACCGGTTCGTGCCGGGAAGTGAGGACATGGGCCCCAATCCTGCCTGACGACAAAAGTCGGTCGCCGACCTCTTAGGCTAGGGGCGTGAACTGGACCGTGGACGTGCCTGTGGACACGCTTCCCGAACTGCCCCCGCTGCCGCCGCACCTGCGCAAGGCGCTCGACGAGGCCCTGGCCAAGCCGGCCGCGCAGCAGCCCGAGTGGCCGAGCCAGGATGACGTGCGCAAGGTGCGCACGGTGCTCGAGTCCGTGCCGCCGATCACCGTTCCCGCCGAGATCGACCGGCTGCACGAGCGGTTGGCCCAGGTGGCCAACGGTGAGGCGTTCCTGCTGCAGGGCGGTGACTGCGCGGAGACCTTCGCGGACAACACCGAGCCCCACATCCGCGGCAACATCCGCACGTTGCTGCAGATGGCAGTGGTGCTCACGTACGGCGCGAGCCTGCCGGTGGTGAAGGTCGGCCGGATCGCCGGCCAGTACGCCAAGCCACGCTCCAACGCCACGGACGCGCTCGGCCTGCCGGTTTACCGCGGCGACATCGTCAACTCGCTGGTCGCCACGCCGGAGGCGCGTGTGCCGGACCCGTCGCGCATGATCCGCGCGTACGCCAACGCGGGCGCGGCGATGAACCTGCTGCGTGCCCTGACCGGCGCGGGCATGGCAGGCCTGACCATGGTGCACGACTGGAACAAGGACTTCGTCCGCACTTCCCCGGCCGGTGAGCGTTACGAGGCACTGGCCGGCGAGATCGACCGCGGCCTGCGGTTCATGCAGGCCTGTGGCGTGCGCGACCATTCGCTGGAACACACCGAGATCTTCGCCAGCCACGAGGCGCTGCTGCTGGACTACGAGCGCGCCCTGCTGCGGATGGACACCTCCAGCGAGGAGCCCAAGCTCTACGACCTGTCCTCGCACTTCCTGTGGATCGGCGAGCGGACCCGGCAGATGGACGGCGCGCACCTGGCGTTCGCCGAGCTGGTGTCCAACCCGATCGGCCTGAAGATCGGCCCGTCCACCACGCCCGAGCTGGCGGTGGAGTACGTCGAGCGGCTCGACCCGCACAACAAGCCCGGCCGCCTGACGCTGATCAGCCGGATGGGCAACCACAAGGTCCGCGACGTGCTGCCGGGCATCGTGGAGAAGGTCGAGGCGTCCGGGCACAAGGTCATCTGGCAGTGCGACCCGATGCACGGCAACACCCACGAGTCCTCGACGGGCTACAAGACCCGGCACTTCGACCGGATCGTCGACGAGGTCCAGGGCTTCTTCGAGGTGCACCGCAGGCTCGGCACGCACCCCGGCGGCATCCACGTCGAACTGACCGGCGAGGACGTCACCGAATGCCTGGGCGGCGCCCAGGAGATCTCCGACACGGACCTCTCCGGCCGCTACGAGACCGCCTGCGACCCGCGCCTGAACACCCAGCAGTCCCTGGAACTGGCCTTCCTGGTCGCGGAGATGCTCAGGTCGTAAAAACCCCTCGTGAGTGGTTATCGGTGTTCTAACCCTGATAACCACTCACGAGGTGGTTCAGCCGAAGAAGTCGACGCCGACGCGGACGGTCGAGCCCTTCTGCACGCGGGCCCCGGCGTTCGGGCCCTGGGCGAAGATCCGCCGGTTGCCGCGGTCGTTGCCGAAGGCGACCTCCAGTTTCAGGCCGAGCTTGTCGAGCTGGTCCCTGGCCTCGTTGAGCCGCTTGTTGCGCAGGTCGGGCACCGTGACGGCGTTCGAGACGAGCAGCGTGACCTTCTTGTCCTCGGCGACGGCGCCGGCCTCGGGGCTGGTGGAGATCACCCGTCCGCCGTCGACCCGCTCGTCGAACTGGGCACGGACGGTGGCCGTGTACCCGGCCTCCTCGACGAGCTGACGGGCCTCGGCCTCGGTTTTGCCGCGCACGTCCGGCAGCGGCTTCAACGGCGCGGGACCCTTGCTGAGGATCAACGTCACCGAGTCGCCGAGCTTGAGCTGCGTTCCCGGGCTGGGGGACACGGTCAGCACGGCGCCCTGGGGCACGTTGTTGTCGTACCTGTCCTCGTCCGCCGCCAGGCGTGCTTTCAGGTCCTGCTTCTTCAGCGCCTCTTCGACCGCCTGCACCGTGGCGCCGGGTTCGACCTCGGGCACGATCGGCGGGCCGGCCGAGACGTACACGTTCACCGCGGAGCCCGGCAGCAGCGTGCCGGTCGGCGGGTCGGTCCTGATCACCTTGTTGCGGTCGACCTTGTCGCTGCGGGACTCGAGCACCGTCGGCACGAGCTGGGCCTGTTCGATCTCGGCGACCGCGGTGGCCTTGTCCTTGCCCGCGACGTTCGGGATGGCGACCGGGTCGGGTCCGCTGGTCAGCAGGAACGTGGCGACGATCGCGACGACCGCCAGCACGGCCGCGGCGATGCCCCACTTCGGCACGGGGAAGCGCTTCCTCGGCGACGACGGGGAGGCCACCGGTTGCGGGCCGGTCGACGGGGGCTCACGGTCCAGGTCGGTGCGCAGCATGGCCCGCGTGCCTCGCGGTCCGGACACGCTGGCGACGGCAGGAGGCGCCTGGACGGGCACGGTCTGGACGGTCGCGTCGGCGGGCACGGACGGCATGGTCTTCATGCCGTGCGCCGAAGCGGGGATCGGCACGAGCGGGGCGCCGATCGCGTGCCGGACGCGCTCGACTTCGTGCAGGAACGCGCCTGCGTCGGCCGGACGGGCCATCGGGTCACGGCGGGTCGCGCGCAGTACGAGCTCGTCCAGCGCCTTCGGGATGCCGGGGGCGGACAGGCTCGGCGGAGGCACGTCGTCGTTCACGTGCCGGTACGCCACGGACAGCGGCGTGTCGCCGACGTACGGCGGCGTGCCCGTGAGCATCTCGTACAGCAGCACGCCCGCGGAGTACACGTCGCCGCGGGCGGTGGTCGCGCCTGTGGTCACCTGCTCCGGCGACAGGTACGCGACCGTGCCGAGGATGACGCTGTTGCTGGTGTTGTTCCCGCTGGCCATGGCCTTGACCAGGCCGAAGTCGCCGACCTTGACCACGCCGTTCTTGCCGATCAGCACGTTCTCCGGCTTGACGTCCCGGTGCACCAGGCCGTTCTGGTGCGCCGCGGCCAGCGCCGACAGCACCGGTTCGAGCACCGACAACGCCAGCGGCACGGTCAGCCGTCCGCGCTCGGTCAGCAGGTCACGCAAGGTGCCGCCGTCGACCAGCTCCATCACCAGGAACACGTGGTCCCCGTCGAAGCCCTGGTCGTGCACGGCGATCACGTTCGGGTGGTGCAGGCTCGCCGCGGCTCTCGCCTCGCGCTCGAACCGGTCGACGAACGACCGGTCCTCGGCGAACCGGTGATCCATCACCTTGATCGCCACCGGCCGCTCGAGCCGGGTGTCCATGCCACGGTAGACAGCCGACATACCGCCGCGGGCCAGCGGCGCGTCGACCCGGTAACGCTGCTCGAGCAACGTCGCCATTCCAAGCCCGCCTCTTTCCTGCACGTGTGCGATCGTACGGATCGGTTCGCCCCCTGTGGGTCGGCCTGCCTCATTTCTCATACGTCCGGCATGTGGCATCGTGTTCAGTCGTGAGTGCGATTCCCATTGCTGACGATGTGCTCGACCCAGCGGTGGAGGTGTTGACCCTGCGGGAGGTGGCCGACCGGTTCGACCGTCCGGTCAGCCGCGTTCAGCAGGCCCTGCGGGACCACCAGCTGATCGCGGTGCGCAGGAACGGCGAGCTGCTCGTCCCGGCGGTCTTCCTGACCGACGGCGACGAGGTGGTCAAGGGCCTGCCCGGGACGATCACCCTGCTGGTGGACTCGGGTTACTCGCCGAGCGAGATCCTGCGGTGGCTGTTCACCGCTGACGAGTCGCTGCCCGGCACGCCGATCGACGCGCTGCGGGGCGACCGGGGCCGGGAGGTCAAGCGCAGGGCCCAGGCCCTGGCGTTCTGACCGAGTGACGCCGCGGCGCCGGGCAGTGCGACCCGTAACCGCTGCCCGGTGGGGACGACCGCGCGCCGGTTGAGGATCGCGTAGTCCGCTGCCACGATCTCGTCGAGGATGCCCCGGTACAGCTTCGCGGCGGTGCTCACGCACGGCCGCGACCACGGCCGAAGCATCGCGATGCCCGGTTCGGCGCGGCGATAAATCGCCTCGGTACGAGCGACCATATGGGCGAGCGCCCTGCGTACGTACGGGTCGTGCTGTCCGGTCCGGCGGGCCCAACGCAGGCGGTCACGGTCGACGCCGAACGCGGCCAGTTCGTCCGACGGCAGGTACACGCGGCCACGGTCGAGGTCCTCGCCGACGTCCCGCAGGAAGTTGGTCAGCTGGAACGCCTCACCGAGCGCGGCGGCGTACGGCTCAGCCTCCTCACGCGGCGAGACCGTGCCCAGTACGGGAAGCATCTGCAACCCGATCACGCTCGCCGAGCCGTAGACGTACTCGGCGAGGTCGGCGTAGGTCGCGTACTCCTTGACGTGCAGATCCATCCGCATGGACGCGAGGAAGTCGGTGAACAGCCGCCGGTCGATCCGGTAGCGCCGGACCGTGTCGGCCAGGGCGCGCAGCACAGGCCGGCCGCCGTCCCACATGGTCCGCTCCAGGGCCAGCAACTCCATGGTCTGCTGCGCCTTCGGGAGCGTGCCGTCGACGATGTCGTCCGCGATCCGGGCGAAGCCGTACAGCGCGTGGACGGCCGGGCGGTCGGCGATCGGCAACAGCCGAGTGGCCAGGAAGTACGTCCGGCCGTGGCTGGCGTTGATGGCCTTGCTTTCGGCGTACGCGGCCCGCAGGTCAGGATCAGTGATCCCAGCCGCATCCAGCTCACGCGTACTCACGCCGTACCGTCCACCAGACGAAAACACCTGCTGCCGCGGTCAGCAGCACCCACCACCAGTTGTAGAGACCGGTATCCCCGTTGGGATAGTTGACAAGCACAAGCCACACCGAGATTCCCGCCACAATCGCCGGCCGGAGCGCGAATCCGGCGGCCAGGACCAGCGGCCATGTGAAGTACCACGGCATCGTGACCGACGACAGCAGCACGGTCGCCAGCAACGCCCAAGCGGCGGCGGAGATCGCCGCCGGGCCGCCGGACCGGCAACGGCCCCACAGCAGGACGACGATCCCGGCGAGCAGTCCCCAGCCGATGATCCGGGCGACCGGGATGATCCCGAACAGCTCGCCGATCCCGGTCGGGATCGACAGCCAGTGGATCAGCAGCGCGTTCCCGTCGAGCGCGCCCAGCCAACCCAGGTCGACGCCCGCGGCGAGCGTGCACAGCCCGAAAACGACGACAGTGACCAGTGCCCCGGCACCAGCGGCGGTGACAAAACCCCAGCGCTTCACCCGTGCCGCCCACACCCACACCAGGAACGGCAGCACGAGCCCGGCGGTCACCTTGATGCTCATCGCCAGCGCCACCACCGCGATGCCCGCGACATGCCTGCGGTCGAGCACGAGCAATGTCCCGGCGGCCAGGAAAGCGACCATCAACAGGTCGTTGTGCGGCCCGCCGGTCAGATGCACCAGCACCAACGGGTTCGCCACGCCGATCCACAACGCCTGCTCCGGCGTACCGCCCAGATGCCGTGCCAGGCCGGGCAACGCCGCGCACAGCAGCACGAGACCGCTCGCGATCACGACCTTGGTCACGAAAGCCGCCACCACGACGTTGGGCCCGACCACCGCGACGATGCTCTTCATCAGCAGGATGAACAGCGGTCCGTACGGCGAAGGCGTGTTCTCCCACACCCAGCTGACCCGATCGGTCAGTGGACTGTCCAATCCGGACGGCCCGACGGTGTACGGGTCCAGCCCGGCGTGCGCGATGGCGCCCTGCGCCAGGTAGATGTACACGTCCTGGCTCAGGATCGGCAGCGGCACGAGCAGCGGCACCGCCCAGACACCGATCGCCGTCAGGATCTGCCGCTTGTCACACGTCCGAAGCCGCAGCCACGCCCACACGAAAGCCGCGACGCCCACGTAGAACACGACCCGGCCACCGGGCACGAACGTGCTCGCACCGATCGCGGCCGAGCCGACGAACCCGAGCGCGACCGTCAGCCGGTGCTGCGTGGGGGAAGGAGCGAGGACCATGGCGGCGCCAGCGTAGGTCAACACCCGACCCACTGGGCAGGCGGGCACGAACCGGCCCGGCCACGGTATGCGTCGACCAGCTGGCGGGCCAAAGCGTGCGCGGAGGCCGGGTCGCCGGTCGCGGCGACCTCCTCGGCGACACAGTCGGCCTTACCGCTCGCCTTGCAGTATTTCAGCTGGTCATCGGCGATCCTGCGCCACTCGGGGCCGGTCGAGACGCCGTACTTCCAGATGTGCTTGTCGTCCTTGCCCGCGCTGTCGCGGATCACGTACACGTGCTGGTTGCCCTGCGGGTTGGCGACCGGTGTCTCCGCCGACGTCGCCAATGTGCGCAGCTCGGTCGGGTCAGGCGGGGTGATCAGCGCCATAGCCGTCCATTCGGCGCCGTACGGATGCTGCCCGGCCACGGATTGCGCGCGGCGGTAGAACTGTGTCCACTGCGGCGAGGCGAGCGTGCACGTCGCACTGCCTGCCTGGTTGGGTTGCAGCGGCCCCACCCGGCTCTCGCAGGAGCCGATGACGGCGCCGGCTCCGGTCCAGGTCGCCTTGACCGCCACGCGGATCGGCTGCTTGCCCGTGTTGGTCAGCTCGACCACGATCGCGCAGCTGGTCGCGCCGCAGTTCTGGAACCTGTGCGCGCCCTGCCTGACGCCGGTGAACGGGTCGTAGGCGGTGTCGAGTTCGGCCGTTCTCGCGGCGAGGTCGCGGTAGAGCGCGGCCATGTCGGCGGTCGCGTCCGTGACGCTGAACGCCAGGTCACGCACCTTGGTCGGGTCCGTCTTGCCCGACTTGGTCAGGTCGAACCGGACCAGCCCGTGCGGCGGGTTCACCCCGAGGTAGAGCACGCCGGTGTCGGTCGGCACCTCCAGGACTTCCTGACCGGCGACCTTGGTGCGTTTGACGGCATCCGGCGCCTGGCCGCCGACGGGTCTGCCGAACAGCGCGGGCAGCGTCTCGGTGTCGAAGATCCGCTCGATGTCCACGCCGAGCAGCACGCCGGGCGCCTTCACCCACCGGTCGGCCACGGTCGGCGCGGTCGAGTCCGGCACACCGGAGAGCTTGAGCCAGAAGTCCAGCCCGGCCTTGAGGTACAGCGTGTGGCCGACCACGAGGACCGCGGCGGGCAGCCCGTTGACCGAAAGGTCGCCGATGGCCTCGCCCGCCTTGGTGACCGTGACCTTCATGGTCACCGTGTCGCCCGCGGGGGCGGTCAGCGAACCGTTGTAGTGCACCGCGCCCGCGCTTCTGAGGTCCACAATGGACTGGTCGACCGCGTCGGTCGTGACGATGCGCGGCGGCGGGGGGCCGTTGGGCGACGGCTCGTCCCCGGTGCACCCGGAAGACAGCAGAACCGCCACCGCGAGGATGCCGATTCGGTGCCGTGTCACGGCATCAACGTTAGTTGACTACGGGCTGCAGTCGGACTCCACGGCCCAGTCCGGCACATATTCGCTACCTTCCGGTGATTCTCTGGGCGGCGAGGCGTCCGGAGATCACGACAGGCGGGATGCCGACGCCAGGAGTCGTGCCGCAGCCCGCCAGCACGGCGTTGTCCACGCCGGAAACCAGGTTGCGCGGCCGGAACGGGCCGGTCTGCCGGAACGAGTGCGCCAGCGAGAACGGCGTGCCCGCGCCCATGCCCCGCGCTTCCCACTCGGCCGGTGTGACCAGCTCCTCGACCTCGATCGACTCGCCGAACCCGGTCAGGCCGCGCCGCTCCAGCACGCCGACCAGCTCGTCGCGGTACGCGGGCCCGACCCGGGGCCAGTCGATCCGGGACGTCCGCAGATTCGGGCACGGCGCCAGCACCTGGACCACCTCACGGCCTTGCGGGGCGAGCGCCGGATCGGTCGCGGTCGGCCTCGTGACCAGCAGGGACGGGTCGCTCATCAGCGTGCCGCGCCGGGTGATCTCGTCGAACGTCCGGTCCCACGCGTCGCCGAAGAAGATCGTGTGATGGCCGAGCGAGTCCCACGACCGGTTCACGCCCGCGTGCAGGACCACGGCCGACGGCGACCACTGCAGCGGCACCACACGGCGGGACGGCAGACCCAGCAACCCGCGGGCGACGGGCAGATCGGGCGTCAGGACCACCGCGTCACAAAGAATCCGCTCACCCGATGTGGTGCGCACGGCCGTCACGCGGGAACCCACGCGCT
This sequence comes from Kibdelosporangium persicum, assembly GCF_013280595.1. GTDB lineage: Bacteria > Actinomycetota > Actinomycetes > Mycobacteriales > Pseudonocardiaceae > Kibdelosporangium > Kibdelosporangium persicum. The sequence continues at coordinate 96,669 of NZ_JAAATY010000018.1, read as the reverse complement.
CCAGCCATGCGGCGCCGCAGGAGTACCGCACGTCAGCGCCCGCCTTCGAGGCCGCCTGCGCCATGTGTTCGGCGACCGCGGCCACACCGCCACGCGGGAACCACACGCCCGCGATGGTGTCCATGTACGCGATCACCGCGTACGCCGCCAAAGCCCGCCGCGGCGGCACACCCGCGTAGAGCGACTGGAACGAGAACAACCGGCGCAACCGGTCGTCCGACAGGTGCTTGGCGATCGCGGGCCCGAGCCGCCCGAACCCGCCGAGCGCGATCAGGCTGGCCAGTCGTGAACCGAGCAGGTCGAGCGGTGAGTCGAAGTTCGCGCCGATGAACGAGTCCCGCTCGACGCGGTACAGCTCGGACAGCCATCGCCGCAGCTCACGGTAGCCGAGAGCGTCCTTCGGGCCGGCTGCCCGGCGGATCTCGTCCTCCATCGCCGCGGCGTCGGAGTGCACGTGGATCGTGCTGCCGTCGGCGAAATGCGCCCGGTAGGCCGGATCGAGCTTGACCAGGTCCAGCATCGGCGCCCCGACCCGCGCCAGCGCGTCCTCGATCAGCTCGGGCATGGTCAGCACGCTCGCGCCCGAATCCACGGTGTAGTCGCCGATCCGCGTCCGGCCCGCGCGTCCGCCGGGCGTCGGCGCGGTTTCCAGCAAGGTGACCTGGCGCCCGGCCCCGAGCAGGTGCAGCGTGCAGGACAGGCCGGCGAGCCCGGCGCCGACCACGACGACGTGATCAGTCCGGCCGGTGACGGTTCTCAGTGGTTCCTCCTGGTCGCGGCCACCGCGAGCTCGGCGAGCCGGTCGCCCGCGGGCTCGGCGAGGTCGGTCGACGTCAACGCCCGCATCGCGGTCGACGTCAACGCCTCGATCCTGTGCTCGACAGCGTCCACGGCACCGGACTCGACCAGCACCGCACGCGCCCGGTTGACGTCGTCGCCGGTGAGGTCCTGACGGCCCAGGCAGTCCCGCAGCACGGCCGCGCCCGCCTCGGTCGCCCGCCGCAGACCGAGTGCCACGAGCAGGGTCCGCTTGCCTTCCCGCAGGTCGTCACCGGCGGGCTTGCCGGTCACCTCGGTGTCGCCGAACACGCCGAGCAGGTCGTCCCGCAGCTGGAACGCCACGCCGATGTCCGCGCCGAACGCCCGCAGCCGCTCGATCACCTCAGGGTCGGCGCCGGCCAGCGTGGCGCCCATCTGCAGCGGCCGCTCCACGGTGTACGCGGCGGTCTTCATCCGCGCCACCCGTAGCGCCGCCTCCGGCGACTCGTCGCCCTCGACCTGCGTGAGGATGTCCAGGTACTGGCCCGCGAGCATCTCCGAGCGCATCGCCTGCCACGGCTCGCTGGCCGCCGCGATCCGGGTGGCCGAGACACCCGAGCCGTAGAACATGTCGTCCGCCCAGGCCAGCGCGATGTCGCCGAGCAGGATCGCGGCCGCCATGCCGAACCGGTCCGAGGGCCCCAGCCAGCCCCGCTCCCGGTGCAGCCGCTCGAACGTCACGTGCACGGTCGGCGAACCCCGTCGCACGGCGGAGGCGTCCATCAGGTCGTCGTGCACGAGAGCACACGCCTGGATCAGCTCGAGACCACTGACCGCACGCAGTACGGCCGGAGCGTCCGGCTGGCCGCCCGCGCCCCGCCAGCCCCACCACGCGAAGGTCGGCCGGATGCGTTTGCCGCCCCGCAGGATGAACTCGACCAGGGCGTCGAGAGCGTCCGCGAGCTCCTGGGTCAGGCTGGCCATTGTGGACTGTTTGGCCGCCAGGTACTCCGTCAGAGTGAGTTCGACGTGGGCTCGGACGGACTCGTCGATGGTGGTCGGGTGCACCCCTCCATAGTGCGTCCAGGCTCGGTTGGCCGACGCGGCGGGGTCGCCGATCCCGATAGGATTTTGGTCATGACGTCCGTACTGGAGCGCATCCATATCGGCCGAGCGACGTTCTCCGTCGAGTTCATGCCGCCCCGAGACGACGCCGACGAGCAGATCCTGTGGCGCTCGATCCGCGAACTCGAAGGCCTGGACCCTGCGTTCGTCTCGGTGACGTACGGTGCGGGCGGATCCCGCCGCGACCGCACGATCCGGACGACCGGGCGAGTGGCCAGGGAGACCACGCTGGTGCCGATGGCGCACCTGACCGCGGTCGACCACTCCGTGGCCGAGCTGCGCAACGTCATCGGCTGGTACGCGGCCGTGGGCGTGCGCAACGTGCTCGCGCTGCGCGGCGACCCGCCGGGCGACCCGATGGGGGAGTGGGTCAAGCATCCGCAGGGCCTGAGCTACGCCGAGGACCTCGTGCGCCTGGTGCGGGAGCTGGGCGAGTTCTGCGTGGGTGTGGCCGCGTTCCCGTACGGGCACCCGCGCTGCACGGACGTGGAGATGGACGCCGACCGGCTGGTGAGCAAGCTGCGCGCGGGCGCGGACTTCGCGATCGGCCAGCTGTGCTACTCGGCGGAGGACTTCCTGCGGCTGCGTGACCGGGTGGCCGCGCGCGGCTGTGACGCCCCGATCCTGCCCGGTGTGATGCCTCTCACCACCCCGAAGATGCTGAGCAAGACGGTGGAGCTGTCCGGCGCGCCCGTGCCGCCGCACATCGCGGCCCGGCTGGAGCCGCTGGCGGACGACCCGAAGGCGTTCCGTGCCGAGGGCATCGATGTGGTGACGGAAATGTGCCAGCAGTTGCTCGCCGAGGGCGTGGACGTGCTGCACTTCTACACGTTCAACCGGGCGAAGGCGACGAAAGAGGTGCTCGGCAGGCTGGGACTGGTGCCCAGCCGCACTGCCTAGACGTACTCCGACATCTGTTCCTTGCGCCTGTTGCGCCGGTGTGTGTACAGCGCCAGGGCCAGCACGATCAACGCCGTGCCCACGGCTCCGGCGCCCACCAAAAGCACCCACCGGGTCCACGACAGTCCGGTGTCGGCGTTGTACTGCGAGGTCGCGGTGATGTCGGTGATCCGGCCGGGGGTGAGCTTCCACGAGATGTTGTTGTCCATCTCCAGGATGCCGTTGGTCTTGCCGACCGGGCCGGGGAAGGCGATCTTGAGCTGCACGTCGACGCCGTCCTGCCGCAACTGGCTCAGGTCGGCCACCCCGGCCAGCGACACGATGTCGCCGGACCGCCGGAAGTTCAGCTTGTAGCGGCTGGCCACCGAGCTGATCGACTCGCTGAGCGTGCGCAGCTGGTCGAAGCTGAGCCGGGTGAACCGCACGGTCTGCCCGACGTAGCCGTCCGCCTTGTACGGCTCCATGGTGACCTGGCTGGACAGCTCGGCCGGGACGGTCAGCTGCGGGCCGATCTCCTCGGGCTTGACCTGGACGGTGCCGATCTCCAGGGTGCCGGAGATCAGGTCGTGGGCGTCGATCGCCATCGCCGCGCGCACCCGCACGCAGCCGCTGAGGGCGAACGCCAGCACGAGCAGTAGGGGCACGGCAGCCCACCGGCGGGCTGAACGGCGGGCAGCGTGGTGCACGCGGCCACTATGCCAGTCGTGCCCACCGGCAGTCATGTCCAGCCTTTTGCGAAATCCGGCGGGTTCGGGGCACAACCCCAGCGGGTACCGTCCGGACCATGGCCAACCACACTGCGGGGGTCCACGAGGCGAGTGACCGTTTCGTGGACGAGTACGCCACCCTTGACCCGATCTCCGCCGACTACGCCGGGCTCACCGGCTACGAGTCGGAGATGACCGACTTCTCCCCTGACGGCTACCGGGAACGCGCCCGGCTGGCGGCCCGCGCGGTGCGGCAGATCGAGGCACTGGAGCCGGCCGACGACTCGGAGCGGGCCGCCAAGGCGCACTTCCTCGAACGTGTCGGGCTCGAAGTGGAGTTGCACGAGGCCGGCCTGGACATCGGCAACCTCAACGTGATCGCCAGCTCGGTGCAGAACGTCCGCGCGGTCTTCGACCTGATGCCGACCGGGACCGAGCAGCAGTGGGCCGACATCGGCACGCGGCTGGCCAAGGTGCCCGACGCGGTCGAGGGCATCAAGGCGAGCCTGCTGCACGCCGCGGACAACGGCAGACTGGCCGCACTACGTCAGGTGACAAAGGTCGCTGAGCAGTGCGAGACGTGGTCGGGCGCCCACGGTGACTCGTTCTTCGCGACGCTGGTGAAGGACGCGCCCGAGAACGTCCGGCTGGAGGCGCCCGCGCGGGCGGCCTCCGAGGCGTACCGGGAACTGGCGCGTTTCCTGCGCGAGGACGTCGCCGACAAGGCGCCGAAGAAGGACGCTGTCGGCGAGGACGTCTACGAGGTGTGGTCGCGGTACTTCCTCGGCGCGAAACTCGACCTGCACGAGGCCTACGAGTGGGGCTGGGACGAGTTTTTCCGCGTGGAGAAGGAGATGACCGCGGTCGCCGAGCGGATCAAGAAGGGCGCGACCCTGGCCGAGGCGGCCGCCGCGCTGGACGCCGACCCGCGCTACCGCATCCAGGGCCGCCGTCAGTTCGAGCAGTGGATGCAGCAGTTGTCCGACGCGGCACTGGCCGAGCTGCGCGGCGTGCACTTCGACATCCCGGATCCGTTGATGCGGCTGGACTGCCGGATCGCGCCGGACGGCGGTGGCGCGGGCGCGTACTACACCGGCCCGAGCGACGACTTCTCCCGTGCCGGCGCGATGTGGTGGTCGCTGCCCCCGGGCCGCGAGGAGTTCAGCACCTGGCGTGAGGTGTCCACTGTGTACCACGAGGGCGTTCCCGGGCATCACCTGCAGATCGCCACCGGCGTGTACCAGGCCGAGTCGCTCAACCGCTACCAGCGGCTGTTCGGCTGGGTGTCCGGGCACGGCGAAGGCTGGGCGCTGTACGCGGAACGGCTGATGCAGGAGCTCGGCTACCTGACCGACGACGGCAACCTGATGGGCATGCTGGACGCGCACCAGTTCCGGGCCGCCCGGGTGATCATCGACATCGGCATGCACCTGGAGCTGGAGATCCCCCAGGGCGCCGGGTTCCACGACGGCGAGCGGTGGACGCCCGACCTGGGCCTCGAGTTCATGCTGACCCGCACGATCTCCGACGCCGCGCTCGTGCCGGACGAGATCGACCGGTACCTCGGCTGGCCGGGACAGGCACCGTCGTACAAGCTCGGCGAGCGCTACTGGTTGCAGCTGCGCGACGAGGCGCGCCGCCGCGACGGGGAAGCCTTCGACTCCAAGGACTTCCACATGCGCGCGCTGCGCCTGGGCTCAATGGGGCTGGACAACCTCGCGGCCGGGCTGCGCGGTTAGGCTCGTCAGGATCAGGACGCAGACGGCATCGAAGGCCTGGTCGATGCCGTCCCGCGTCCAGTCGCCCGAGTAGGCCGGGTCGTGGAACCGGGCGGTGGCGTCGAAAACGGCACGCGCGGTCCGGTCGACGTCCTCGATCGGCGCGAACTCACCGGCTGCCACGCCGTCCCGCAGGATCCGGGCGATCTCCCCGGTCAGGTCGGCGATGTGATCGGCGACCACCGTGCTGTTCTCCACCACCAGCGCGGTGAACGTGGCGAACAGTTCGGGATCGTCCAGGACCTTGTGCCGCTTGGTGTCGAACAGGGTCGCCAGCCAGTTGCGCAACCGTTCGGGCGCGGGCAGATCCGCGCCAGCGGCTTTCGCGACCGGCGCGTGCGAGCGGTGTAACCATTGCCGCGTCACGGCTTCCCGGAGCGCGGCCTTGCTCGGGAAGTGCCGGTACACGCTGCCGTGGCTGACGCCCAGCGCGCGGGCGACGTCGACGACGGTCGCCTTGCTCGGGCCGAAGCGGCGCAGGACGTCCTGCGCCGCATCGAGGATCTGCTCCGCCGTCAGGGTTTCCGCCATCAGCGCTCGCTGTCCAGGGTCCGCATCTGGGCGGGCGCGTACCGCTCGCCCGCGGCCGCGTCGCTCGGCACGGTCTTCTCGATCACAGCGAGATCTTCCTCGGACAGGCCGACGTCCAGCGCTCCGGTCGCCTCGGCGAGCCGGTCCCGTCTGCGGGCACCGACCAGCGGCACGATGTCTTCACCCCGCGACAGTACCCAGGCGATCGCGATCTGGGCGACGGACACCGACTTCTGGCCGGCGATCTCCCGCAACGCCTCGACCAGCGTGAGGTTGTGGGCCAGGTTCTCGCCCTGGAACCGCGGGCTGTGCGCGCGGAAGTCGGTGGGCGCGTTCGTCCGGTCCTTCGTCCAGTGGCCGGACAGCAGGCCGCGCGAGAGCACGCCGTACGCGGTCAGGCCGATGCCCAGTTCCCGCAGGGCCGGCAGGATGTTCTCCTCGACGCCACGGCTGATCAGCGAGTACTCGATCTGCAGGTCGGCGATCGGGTGCACGGCGTTGGCCCGGCGGACGGTCTCGGCGCCGACCTCGGACAGGCCGATGTGCCGGACGTAGCCGGCCTGGACCATCTCGGCGATCGCGCCGACCGTGTCCTCGATCGGGACGTTCGGGTCGAGCCGTGCGGGCCGGTAGATGTCGATGTAGTCGGTGCCCAGCCGGCGCAGCGAATAGGCGAGGGCCGTCTTCACGCCGGTGGGGCTGGCGTCGTAGCCGAGCCACTGGCCGTCCGGGCCGCGCTGGGCGCCGAACTTCACGCTGATCACGACGTCCTCGCGGACACGGTCGCGCAGCGCGCGGCCGATCAGCATCTCGTTGTGGCCCATGCCGTAGAAGTCGCCGGTGTCGATCAGCGTGATGCCGCTGTCGAGCGCGGCGTGGATGGTCGCGACGCTCTCGGTCTCGTCGGCCGGTCCGTACATGTCGGACATGCCCATCGCGCCGAGTCCCAGCTCGGACACCTCGGGGCCGGTCGTGCCAAGTCGACGGTTGCGCACTGGATCTCCTCCTGTGTTCGGGGTCGACTCAAGTATGCGCGTTGCGATGACAGATTTCAATATCTGTCAGTCAAGCGATCGCGGCACGTATCCAACCACTTTCGGAGCGTTACGCCAGGCGAACCATCCCATCCGGTGAAATTCGATGTTCTTCCAGGTCAGAACGGGCGGCGGTGCTTACCATCGACGTGGCGCGGATCTTCGCCGGGAACCCGCCAACGGCATTGGGCCAGACCGCGGTCGCGCCGCCCACCGCCGCCGCGGTTATCGGTTCCGCCCGCGCTGCCCGCGCCACGGCCCTAAGAGCGCGGCGGAACCCCCTCGTGGGTGGCGTGCTTCGGCAAGCCACTCACGAGGGCGTCATCGGAAGCTGACGCCCCAGCACGGCGAACGGCCGTGGGTCCCCGGTGAACCGGTAGTTGCGCAGCACGTCGACGAAGCCAACCCGGCGGTACAGGCTCCACGCCCTGGTCTTGCCTTCCGGCGTGGACAGCAGCACGCGGTCCTGCGGCACGCCGTCCAGCAGCATCCGCAACAGCCGCTCGCCGGTGCCCCTGCCCTGGCTGTCCGGCCGGACGTGCAACTCGGTCAGCTCGAAATAGTCGCGCATCCACTCGTCGGCGACGCCGGGACCGGCCAGTTCGAGCACCCCGCGGCGGACCTGCTCGTGCCACCACTGGCCGGGAGCGCCCTTGTAGCCGTAGCAGATCCCGGTGAGCTCGTCGTTCTGGTCCAGCGCCGCGACACAACGCCACCCCTCGCGCAGCATGTGCGCCAGCCACATGGGCGCTCGTTGTTCAGCGGTTCCCTTCGGATAGCCCATGGCCGTGATGTACAGGCCTAAGGCCTCGTAGAGCCGCGCCCGCAACGCGTCGGCCGACAGCTCGACGAGCTGGCTTCTGTGCGATGGCACCGCGGTCACGTCAGGAATCATCCTCCACGCTTCGAACGTCCGTGGCCGTCCCCCCGGTGAGGGCGAGCAGCTGCTCGAACGTAGTGGGATATACGGATTTAGGGTGCCCAGCCGCCGCCCAAACCACGTCATATGTCGCCAGATGGTTGTCCACGAGCGTCCGGATGCGCCTCGGGTGACCAGACGGGGCCACGCCGCCGATCGCCTGGCCGGTGTTCGCCCTGACGAAGGCGGGGTCCGCCTTGTCGATCCGGTCCGCACCGACGAGTCGCGCGACGCGGCCGGTGTCCGCCCGGTGCGCGCCTGACGTCAGGACGAGCAGCGGCTCGACGGTGTCCCCGTGCGCGGCCCGGAAGATCAAGCTGTTGGCGATCGCGCCGACCTCGACACCCAGCGCGTTCGCCGCCGCGGCGGCGGTGCGCACCTCGTCGTCGAGGAATCGGATCCCGTGGGCGGATTCGGTCTGGCCGGCCTCGAGCAGGGCGGCGGTGAACTTGGCGACGGCCGGATGGTCGGTGGTCACCCCGTAATCACACCATGACCAGGGTTGAAGCAGCTTGAGCGGCTGCCGTCGCCCAGGTAGACTCGAACACGTGTTCGAAATCGAACACGACTGCCCGGTGGTGGGGCGGGGGAAGCGCCTCGCCACCGGGCCCACCGGCTTCCCCACGGTGGATTCGGCGCGGCCGCCTGGTCGCGCCGAGGGACGTGAGGAGGCCTGATGTCAACCAGAGTCGACTTCCCAAGCTCCCCCTCGCGTCGAGGCAACCGTTCCTGGGCCTCGGGATCACCGGCTTCACTGCTGCGCCAGGCCGAATGCGGCATCGCGGCGGCGGAGGCGGAGACCGAACCCGCCGAGCGGTTCACTCAGGCGTATCTGTCCGCGCTACGAGCGGCCGCCGCGATGCTCGCGCACCGCGGCCGTCCGCACCGGGGCCGCGCCCGCCCCACCAGTGCGTGGACGTTGTTGTCGTCGGTCGCGCCCGAGCTTCGGGAATGGTCCGCGTTCTTCGCGGCCCACTCGCGAACGCGGGCGGCGGTGCAGGCCGGCCGGGTCCGGCTGGTCAGCGCTCGTTCGGCCGACGACCTGGTCAGGCAGGCGGGTGTGTTCATCGGTCTGATCGCCCGGGTCGTCCCGGGGTGAGCGGTAAGGCACTGTTCGATCAGGCACGACTGCTGGACGTCCTGGAGATCGAGGCCACGGTGCTGGCCGAGACGGTTGACGGGGCGAGAGAGGACCTGAGAATCCCGAACTGTCCGGGCCTGACCGTCGGGGAAACGGCCAGGCACGTGGGCAGTGTGTACCGGATGGCGCTGGAGTGGATGCGGACCGGGGACGCCCCCGAGACGTGGCAGCGTCAGCCGGGGCCGTTCCAGTCGTCGCGGGACTACGTGATCAGCGGCGTGCGTGAGCTGGTCGACGAACTCGCCCGGCACGACCCGGCGGAGCCGTGCTCCACCTGGTGGGCGGCGGATTCGACGTACGGTTTCTGGCGCCGCCGGATGGCGCACGAGACCGTGGTCCACCGGATGGACGTCCAGGCGGCGCTGGACCGGCCGGTCGGCGAGATCGCTGACGACCTCGCCGTCGACGGCGTCGACGAGGTCCTCACGCTCTGGTTCGGCCATCGCCTGACAGTCCAGGGCGTCGTCGGCGCGCGGGACGGCACGGTCGCCGTCCGGACCGGCGGCAGAGCATGGCTGGTCCGTGTGACAACGGGGGGCGTCGGCGCGTGGCGCGTCCCCGGTTCGGACATCGACCGGGCCGACATCGGCCGGATCGACGCCGAAGTCACCGGGCCGCCGGCGAACGTGTACCGCTACCTGTGGGGCCGGCTCGGTGAACGAGCCGTCACCCGGGAAGGAGATTTCGACGCGATCAACCAGATGTGGGCACTGATGCGGCTCGCGACCCGCTGACGTGCCCGAAGGGCCGCCGAGCGGGCCGGGCCGGCGGCCCTGCCCGCCCGTCGGATGTCGGTGCCCGCTGCTAGCTTGCGGGCATGGCTACCAGACTGGAGAACGTCATCTTCCACACCGCGAACCCGGAGGCTCTCGCCGAGTTCTGGTCGCGGCTGGTGGGCTGGCCGGTCGTGGCCGAGCACGGCGAGATCGACGTCCGTGCGCCCGAGTCCCAGGGCTGGCACCTTGACCTGGTGTTCGACCGGGACGACCAGCCGAAGGTGGTCCAGAACCGCGTCCATCTCGACCTGGCCAGCGCCACGCCCGCCGACCAGGCCGAGATCATCGAACGAGCGAAGGGCCTCGGGGCCAAGCCGATCGACATCGGCCAGCGGGACGTGCCGTGGGAGGTGATGGCCGACCCGGACGGCAACGAGTTCTGCGTCCTGGAGCCCCGCGAGGTCTACCAGGACGCCGGTCCGATCGCGGCGATCGTCGTCCAGTCGGTCGACGCCGGTGCCCTCAGCCGGTTCTGGCGCGACGCGACCGGATGGAACCTGACCGCCAAGCCCCATGGCGAATTCGCGTTGCGGGCGCCCAACGGCCGGGGCCCGTGGCTGGAGTTCCTGACCGGGCACCCGCCCAAGACGGTCATGAACCGGCTGCACCTCGATGTCCGCCCGCACGCAGGCGACGCCCAGCAGGCCGAGGTGGACAGGCTCCGCCGGTCCGGCGCCAGGCCGATCGACATCGGCCAGGGGGATGTGCCGTGGGAGGTGATGGCCGATCCTGAGGACAACGAGTTCTGTGTCCTGACGCCGCCGCGCTAGCGGAAGCTGGGTAGCCGACAAACTGCTCACAACGCGTCATTGGCCGATCGTCGACAGATACGTAGGATGATCCGTCGGCGACGATCTGGACCAAGTGGGCGGTGACATGAGCGCTGACGTGAGCACGATCAGCGATCGGGTGGCGGACGCCCGGATGACAACCGCGCGACGGGTGCTGCTCATCGCCGGGATTCTCCTGGTGGCCGCCAACCTGCGAGGCGCGTTGACCGCGGTCGGCCCGCTGATGGAGACGATCAGGCGCTCGGAAGGGCTCAGCGCGGGACAGGCGGGCCTGCTCAGCGCGCTGCCGCTGCTGACCTTCGCGGTGTTCTCGCCGCAGGTGCCCAAAGTGGCCCGCCGGGTCGGCATGGAGCGGCTGACCTGGTACGCCCTGCTGACCCTTGCGGCCGGGATCGTCCTGCGGTCCGTGCCGGTGACCGGACTGCTCTGGCTGGGCACGGTGCTGCTGGGCATGGCCATCGCGGTGGGCAACGTGTTGCTGCCCGCGCTGCTCAAGCGGGACTTCCCGGACCGGGTGGCGCCGATGACGAGCCTCTACTCCGTCACCATGGGGGTCGTCGGCGCTCTGGTGTCCGGGCTCGCGGTGCCGCTGGCCGGCGTGCTGCCGGGCGGCTGGCGCATGGCCCTGGGCTGCCTCGCCGGGCTGGCCCTGATCGGGTTCGCGGTCTGGGCTCCGCAGGCACTCGGCCGTCAAGCACAACCGGTCGTACCGACGGTGGACGCTGCCGGCGCGCCGTGGCGCTCCGCGCTGGCGTGGCAGGTGACGGCGTACATGGGCCTGCAGTCGTTCGGCTTCTACATCGTGCTCGCGTGGTTCCCGGCGATCATGAACGACAACGGGATCAGCGAGGAGAACAGCGGCTGGCTGCTGCTGCTCCTGCAGGTGCTCGGAGTGACCATGAGCGCCGCGATCCCGTTGGTGGCCAACAAGATGCGCGATCAGCGGCTGCTGGCGACAGGTGGTTCGCTGATGAGCCTCTGCGGGTACGCGGGCATGCTCGTGGCACCCGGACTGGCCGTGCTCTGGGCCGTGGTCGTCGGCCTGGCCAGTGGGATCTGCTTCGTGCTCGCCCTGCTGTTCTTCACCCTGCGAGCCGCGGATTCCTTTGGCGCGGCGGCGCTTTCCGGCATGGCGCAGTCGATCGGCTACCTCTTCGCGACCACCGGCCCGGTCCTTTTCGGAGCCCTGCACGACTGGACGCACGGCTGGTCACTGCCGCTGGCCGTGCTGATGGCCGCGGCGCTGGCGCAGGCGGCCGTGGGCCTCGGCGCGGGCCGCGCCCTCACGGTTCACTGACCGTTCCCGCGCCAGAACCACCGGGATTCCCGGGCTTTGCGCATGGCCTCCCTGCGGACCTCGGGATCCAGCCGGTCGAGGTAGAGCTTGCCGTCCAGATGGTCCACCTCGTGCTGCAGGCAACGTGCCAGTTCCTTGGTGCCGGTGACCGAGATCGGCTTGTTCTTGACGTCGACGCCTTTCACGGTCGCCTCCGCGGCACGCCGTGTCGGGAACCACAACTCCGGCACGGACAAGCAGCCTTCCGGGCCTTCCTGCGTCTCCTCGGACAGGTCGACCAGGTGCGGATTGACCACGTACCCGTGCAGCCCGCCGACGTTGTAGCTGAACACCCGCAGCCCGACGCCGATCTGCGGTGCGGCCAGACCGGCACGGCCCGGCAGTAACACTGTGTCCATCAGGTCGTCGACGAGCGCTTTGAGCTTGCGGTCGAAGTGGGTGACCGGGTCGGCGGGGGTGGTGAGGACCGGGTCGCCAAGGTATCTCAACTCTCGGACGGCCATGTCGTCTCCTGTTCGACGGGGAGCAAGGGGAACAACCGGGCAACCGCGGCGACGGGCCTGGCGGCCGGGCTGACCTCCCGGGTGGCGTACCGGGCGAGCACCGCCCGGATCTGCGCGCCCACTTCGGCCAGTTCCCCGGGTTCGAGGAAGAGCACCGAACTGAAGGCGTCGTCGGTCGACCAGTCGGCCGGAGCGCTGTCCTTGTGCTGCAGCCAGCGCTGATAGCCCTCGTCCTCCAGCTCGCGGGCCAGCAGGCCGAGGTCGGGCCCGTCCGGCTGACCGGCCAGCCGCCACGGCCGGGCTCGGCCGTCGGTCGTGGCGGCCTCCTCAACGTAGCCGTACCGCGCGAGCTGGCGCAGGTGGAACGAGCACAGTCCCGAGCTGAAGCCCAGGGCCTGCGCGGCCTGGGTCGAGGTCACGGTGTCCCGCTCACGCAGCAGCGCGAGCAGCGCGGCGCGAATCGGATGGTCCGGTGGGGGCACTTTGCAAAGTCTACTCTTTGCAAACCTTTCGTGCCAGTGAAGAGGCCCCTTGACCTCGGCTGTTAGCCTAGTGAAATGCAATATATTGGTCGGCTCGACCGGGCTCTGCTCAGCGATCAGGCGCTCAGTGCCATCCGGCGTGCGATCGTCGCGGGCGAACTGGCTCCGGGCACACCGGTCAAGGACGTCGAGCTGGCCGCGCAGATGGGTCTGTCCCGCACACCGGTCCGGGAGGCGCTCGCCCGGCTGGCCGACGAAGGCTTGATCGAGACCAAGCCGCACAGCTACACCCGCGTGACTCAATTGGACTCGGCCGCGGTCCGCGACGCGCACGCGGTGGTGCAGTCGATGCACGGGCTGGCCACGCGTCTCGCCGTCCCGAAGCTCACCCCGCGGCACCTCGACGCGATGCGTGCGGCCAACTTGAGGTTCGCGTCGGCGGTCGACGCGAGCGCGTTGGAGGACGCGATCGCGTGCGACGACGCGTTCCACGACGTCCTGGTGCAGGCGAGTGAGAACCGTGCGGTCGCCGCGACGATCCAGCGGTACACGCCGTTGCTGCACCGCGCTATCTACCTGTACCTGGGTTCACCGTTGGGGCGTGACTCGGCACCGATGCACGAGCGGATCATCGCCGCCTGCGAAGCGGGCGACGCGAGCCTGGCCGCTGACCTCGCCGAGCGCAACTGGGCGACTTTGGCCGTGTTGTTGAAGGAGAAAACGTGACACTGGAGAACTTCGCCCGCTACCCCCTGCTGTTCGGCCCGTCGCCGATTCACCCGCTCGAACGCCTCACCACACATTTGGGTGGAGCTCGACTGTGGGCCAAGCGTGAGGACGGAAACTCGCCACTTGCCTTTGGCGGCAACAAAACCCGCAAACTGGAGTACCTCGTCGCCGACGCGATCGCCACCGGCTGCGACACGCTCGTGTCCATCGGGGGCGTGCAGTCCAACCACACCAGGCAAGTCGCCGCGGCCGCCGCTCGTGCGGGCCTGAAATGCGTTCTGGTGCAGGAGAAGTGGGTGGACTGGACCGACCCGGGCTACGCCACCACCGGCAACATCCAGCTGAGCCGCCTGATGGGCGCCGACGTCCGGCTTGACCCGTCCGGGTTCAGCATCGGCATCAGGGAATCGTGGCAGCGCGCGATCGACGAGGTCCACGCGAGTGGCGGCAAGCCGTACTCGATCCCGGCGGGCGCCTCGGACCACCCGCTCGGCGGCCTCGGCTTCGCCGGCTGGGCGGCGGAAGTACGCCGCCAGGAAGCCGAACTGGGTGTTTTCTTCGACACGATCGTGGTCTGTTCGGTCACCGGCAGCACACAGGCCGGGATGGTCGCCGGTTTCGCGGGCGACCGCAGGGTGATCGGCATCGACGCGTCGGCCAAGCCCGCGGAGACGCGGGACGCGGTCACCCGGATCGCCCGGCGGACCGCCGAACTGGTCGGAACGTCCATCTCGGACGACCACATCGAACTGGACGAGCGTTACCACGCCGGCACGTACGGAATTCCGGACGACCGGACGATCGAGGCGATGAAACTCGCGGCCCGGACCGAGGCGATGATCACCGATCCGGTCTACGAGGGCAAGTCCATGGCCGGGATGATCGACCTGGTCGCCTCCGGGGAGATCGCGAAGGATTCCACGGTGCTGTACGCGCACCTCGGCGGGCAGCCCGCGTTGAACGCGTACAGCACGCTGGAGTTCTAGATCTCCTCGAGCGGGACCTCCGGGTCGGCCAGCCGATCCGGGTCGACCTGCCTGCCGGCCCGGATCAGTGCCTTGACGGGGTCGACCACGTCCCAGATGTTGACGTTCATCCCGGCCAGGACACGGTTGTCCTTGAGCCAGAACGCGATGAACTCGCGGCCCGGCTTGTCGCCCCGGAACACCACGCGGTCGTACCCGGTGATGTCGCCGATGTACTCCATGCCCAGGTCGTACTGGTCGGTGTAGAAGTACGGCAACTCGTCGTAGGCCGCCGACCCGCCGAGCATCCCGGTCGCGGCCACGGCGGGCTGGTTGAGCGCGTTCGCCCAGTGCTCGACGCGGACCCGCTTGCCCAGCCCGGGGTTTTCGGCGTTGGCGATGTCGCCTGCCGCGAAGATGTCGGGGTCGGACGTGCGCAGCGAGGCGTCCACGAGCACGCCGTTGTCCACCTCCAGCCCCGCCGCCTTGGCCAGGGAGACGTTCGGGGCCGCGCCGATGCCGACCAGCACGGCGTCGGCCTCCACGACCGTGCCGTCCACGAGGCCGACGCTCTTGGCGCCGACCTGGTCGACCTCGATGCCCAGGCGCAGGTCCACGCCGTTGGCGCGGTGCAGATTCGCGTACACCTCAGCGACCTCCGGCCCGACCGCGGCCAGCAACGGCTGCGTCGCGGCTTCCAGGACGGTCACCTCGACGCCCGCGTTGCGCGCCGCGGCCGTGACCTCCAGGCCGATCCAGCCCGCGCCGATCACGATCAACCGGGACGAGTTGACGATCGCCGCCTTGATCCGTTCCGAGTCGCCGATCTTGCGCAGGTACAGCGCATCCTCGGCACCCGGGAACTCACGCGGGCTGGATCCGGTGGCCAGCAACAGTTTCGCGTACTCGACGGACGAGCCGTCGGACAGTCGTACCTGGTGCGCGGCGCGATCGATGGCGGTGGCGGACACGCCGAGCCGCAGGTCCACGTCGTTCTCGGCGTACCAGTCCGGCCCGTGCACGAACACGCTGTCGCGTTCGGCCTTGCCCTGCAAGTAGTCCTTCGACAGCGGCGGTCGTTCGTAGGGCCGGTCCCGCTCGTCGGTGACGAGCACGATGTCGCCGTCGAATCCCTGGTCCCGCAGCGCTTCCGCGCCTTTGGCCCCGGCAAGGCCGCCGCCGACGATGACGAAGGTGGTCACGCGAATTCCTCCAAGGTTCAGGCGTGGACGCCGCTGAGCGCGAAGAACTCCTGGCGTGAGCGGGCGTCGTCACGCAGACTGCCCAGCAAGGTAGAGGTGACCGTGGTCGAGCCGCCGGCCAGGACCCCTCGCAGGGTCATACAGGTGTGTTCGGCCTCGATCACCACGCCGACACCGCGCGGGTGCAGGTGGTCGTTGAGCCAGTCGGCGACCTGTTTGGTCAGCCGTTCCTGGACCTGCGGGCGGCAGGCGAAGTACTCGACGATCCTGGCGAGCTTCGACAGCCCGAGGATGCGTTCGCCTGGCAGGTAGCCGACGTGGGCGGTGCCGACGAACGGCAGCAGATGGTGCTCGCACACCGACCGGACCGGAATGGAGCGGGCCAGGACGAGCTCGTCGTAGCCCTCGTCGTTGGGAAACGTCGTCAGGTCGAACGGACGCGGGCTGAACAGCTCGGCGTAGGCCCGGGCCATCCGGCCCGGCGTGCCACGCAGGCTCTCCGAATCGGTCGACACGCCCAGTGCGTGAAGGAACGCCGCCGCGGCGTTCTCCGCGGCGGCGAGGTCGACCCCGGTGTCCGGCTCGTGGACGACCCGCAGGCCGGTTGCGGCACGCATATGCGACTCCTCTTGACCCAAGTTACGCTAACAAATCTTGGTCTTATTCGCAGAAAAGGTCAAGGAGTGTGGTTTAGAACATCCAAGTTGGCGATATGGTAGGAGGGTGAGCTCGGCGGACATCAAGGCGATCGCGGCGCTGGACGACAACCTGCGCTGGCGGATGTACACGTTCATCCGGGCCGAGCGACGCCCGGTGACCCGGGACGAAGCCGCGGCATCGGTGGGCATCTCCCGCAAACTGGCCGCCTTCCACCTGGACAAACTGGTGGACGCGGGCCTGCTGCGGGCGGGCTACCAAGCGGCTGGGAAGGTCGGGCGCGCCCCGAAGGTCTACGAACCGGCCAACGTGGACGTCCGGGTGGCCATCCCGCAGCGACAGCACGACGTCCTCGCCGAAATCCTGATGGATGCCGTGGTGGCCGAGGACGTCCAGGACGCGGCCGTCCGGGCGGCGGCCCAGCGCGGCGAGAAGCTCGGGACAAGCGAGCGGGACAAGGCGAAGCTGGGCCGATTGGGCTCCGAACGCGCGCTGACCGTGGCCCAGGAGCTGCTGGCCAGGCACGGCTTCGAACCGGCCAGGGACAGCCCGACCTGCCTGCGGCTGCGCGACTGCCCGTTCCACCCGCTCGCGGCCAAGGAGCCCGCGCTGGTCTGTGGGATCAACCAGGCGTTCCTCAGCGGACTGCTGGAGGGCCTGCGGGCACCCACCGTGCGCGCGGTGCTCGAACCGACGCCGGGGGAGTGCTGCGTGCGACTCCGCGGTGACTGACGCGGGATTCACCCGAAAGTGTGGAGTGCGCCGGTCACCCAGCGCACTCCACACGAACGTGTACTCCTCCGAAACAGTTATTGTGTGGCGGCCAGCCTCTGCGTCGCCACGTTGATCCCGCCGATGTCCACAGTGGGCCGCCGCGCCGGTTCGTGCGACGCCTGGACGGTGATCGACTCACCCGGCCAGAGCGCCACGTAGTTGTCCGACCAGGTCACCGGCAACAGCTGCGAGCCGTCCGCCTTGCGCAGCGTGAGCTGCACCGCCGGAATGATGGTGCTGGACGTGTTGCGAACGGTCACCGTCGTCTTGTCACCGAAGCTGCGGGCACGCACGTCGACCGACGCGTTCGGCAGCGCAGCCAGTCCTTTCAGGTCCGCGAACTGGCTGACCGGCGTGTAGTACCACTCGCTGTTGTCCCAGTCCGGGATGTCCGGCTTCGACGACAACCAATACGTGTTCCTGCTGACGTCCTTGCCGTGCCCGTCGGTCAGCTTCAACCGGACGAAGTACGTCGCCGACAGGTTCTGCACCGCCGGCAACGTGAACACCTCCGCCAAACCCGGCAGCGAAACGGAAATCCCGCTCTTGGTCTGGCTGTGCACCAGTTTTCCGTCGATCGTGTAGACCTCGGCCAGCGCCGTCAGCTGGTCGGCCTTCTTCGGGCCCTGGCCGACGATGACCACCGAGCGGTCGTCGTACGAGTATTGGATGTGGATCGGCTCGTTCGCCTTCTTCGCACCGAAGTAGGCGCCTGCCGGGTTGAGGTCGTAGCTGTACAGGTGCCAGTTCAGCGACGGCCAGGCGTTGTTGAGCATCCAGTAGATGAAGCCGGTGGCGGGCCGCTCGGCGGTCATCCGCCGCGCGTTCGCCTCGAACTGGGCACGGACCTGCTCGTAGTTCGCCAGCTGCGCCTTGTCGACGTAGTCGGCCAGGCTGGTCGGCGTGCCGTACCGCTGCGCCAGCGCGTTGCTGAACAGGTAGAGGTTGTTGAAGGGTTCGTTGCCGCGGCCGGTGTGGAACTGCGGCGTCGCAGGCTCACGCCACAGCTGCTCCTGCTCGGTCGCGTTCAGCATGCCCCGCACGGTGTCCAGGGCGGGGATGGAGTGTCCGGCGCTCAGCTCACCGGCGAACCCGAAGGCAGCGCCCAGCTTGTCGCCGTACCAGTAGACCGGCGGGACCCAGTCGTACGGGCCTTCCATCTTGCTGCCGGACGAGCCGAGCGGCGGCCGCGGGCCACCGTTGAGGGAAGCCGCGGGCAGCACCGGATTGGGCCAGCCGACCTTCTCGAACTCGGCCAGGTACATCCGCTGCACGTCCTCCGGCGGCGAGATGTCACTGCCGATCAGGAACGCGATCACACTCGGGTGGTTACGCAGGAAGCGCGCCTGGGCGTTGAGCGAACCTTGCGCGATCGGGTAGTCCTCCGGCGTCCAGGCCTCGCCGCCCCAGCCGGTCCACGGCTCCCACTTGTCGCAGCATTCCCAGCCGGGCAGCAGCATGATGCCGTAGCGGTCAGCCAGCTCGTAGAACTCCGGCGTCTCCAGCTTGCCTTCCAGGCGGATGGCGTTCAGGCCCATGTCGCGCGTGTAGCGCAACTGTGCCTCAAGGCGGTCCGGCTGCGTGCGCAGCAACAGGTCCGACGCCCAGCCGCCGCCGCGGATCTGGATCTGCCTGCCGTTGATGATGAACTGCCGGTCGCCCTTAGCATTGAGGTTCGACACGACGTCGCGGATACCGAACGTCGTACCGGTGCGGTCGGTTGTCCGGCCGTTCACCCGTGCGGTCAGATCCAGCCGGTACAGCGGTTGCTCACCGTACTGGTAGGGCCACCACACGCGGGGATTGCGCAGCGTTTCCGGCGTGAACGCCACGGTCTTCGTCTCGTTCGCGTTCAGCCGCACAACCTGGTTGAGCCATCGTGAGGCGACTTCACCTTGCAGCGCAACGGTTTGCGGCCTGTCGGTGGTGTTGCGCACCTCGGCGAACGCCTGCACCTCCGCGGAACCCATGCCGGGCAGCGCGAGCTTGGTGTGCACGTACGCCCCGGCCAGCGACACCGCACCGCCGCGCGCGATCTCGACGTCGCGGAACAGGCCCATGTTGTTGTCCGGAGCCGGCTGCGCCCAGTCGATCCAGCTGATCGTGAAGTCCTTCTTCGGATCGGCGGGCGCGACCTTGATCGCGAGTGCGTTGCGGCCGGGCTTGACCAGTGCGCTGATGTCGAACTCGCGCGCGTTGTAGGTGCCGACGACGTCGCCCAGTTCGGTGCCGTTGAGGAACACCTCACCGCGTGAGGTCACACCGGGGATCTTGAGCACGGTGTTGGGCGAGCGGTCACGCACGTGGAACTCGGTGCGGTACCACCACGGCACCTGGAAGTCGGCACGGTTGACGTTGTCGCGCATGTTCGTGCCGTGGAACAAGTCGGGGTAGCGCCCGTTCTGCACCAGCCCGGCCAGCACGGTCGAGCGTGGGCCGACGCGGTACCACCGGGAATCGTCGTAGCGCGGCTGGGAGATCTCCGCACCGGTCGCGGAGACCTGGGCCGACGACTGGATCTGCCAGCCGGCGATGGCGGTGGTGCCGGACTCCGCCTCGGACAACGTGGTCACCACGTCGGCGGGAGCGGCGGTGCTGGCAGGCGCCAGCGAGAGAGTCAGTAGGACAGCCAGGGCAAGGGCGACACGCACCCGAAAGGCGGACATGCGGGGCCTCCTCAGGGCCAGGGACCGCCTATTAATAGGGAACTTTCTTTACGAAGTCAATGCCTCTCAGGGGTGGTCCGCCGCGACGCGAAACCGGCCGAGGGACTTGCGCCGCGACCCGTCTCATGCCTATAGTCAACAAATCCGTTGATAAAGCGATTGGTTGACTAAGATGGCCGACGATGACCTGGACGACCGTCTTGACCGGGCGTTCACCGCGCTGGGCGACCCGATCCGGCGTGGGCTGATCGCGCGCCTCTCACGGGGCGACGCGACGCTCAACGAGCTCGCGGAGCCGTTCCCGATCACCAAACAGGCGGTGTCCCGGCACATCCAGGTGCTCGAAGCGGCCGGTTTGATCACCCGCAGCCGGGACGCGCAGCGCAGGCCGTGTCACCTCAACGCGGCCGCGCTGGAGGAGCTGACCAGCTGGATCGACGAGTACCGGCTGGCCACCGAAAGCCGGTTCCGGCAACTGGACACCGTCCTGGAACAGATGAAGGAGCAGGAGAAATGACCAACCCGACCACCATCACCGCCCAGCCCGGCACGCCGTTCATCGACGTCGTGCGGGAGTTCGACGCGACGCCCGCGCGGCTCTACCGGGCGCAGACCGATCCCGACCTGGTCGGGCAGTGGCTGGGGCCACGCGACGTGCAGATCGAGGTGATCGACTACGACGCCCGGCCCGGCGGCAGCTATCGCTACCTCCACCGCGACGACAACGGCGAGTACGCCTTCCGCGGCGTCTTCCACACGGTCGTGCCGAACGAGATGGTCATCCAGACCTTCGAGTTCGAAGGCGTTCCGCACCAGGTCGCCATCGAGACGATGACGCTGACGGAGCTGCCCGGCGGGCGGACCCGCCTGCACACCCATTCGGTGTACCCGTCGGTCGAAGGCCGTGACGCCGCCGTGGCGTCCGGGATGGAACACGGCATCCGCGACTCGATGGACCGTCTCGAGGAACTCACCACCGCGAACAGGTGAGCCGGAACGGTCGTCCACCCCCAGCGCCGAACCAGCACCGCCCCGCCGTGTCCACCTTTCCAGCACCCCGAGTTGCACGTTCCAGCACCCCGAGTTTCGCCTTCCGGCACAGTGAGATGCACGTTCCTGCACCCCGAGATGCACGTTGCGGCACCTCGAGTTTCGCCTTCCGGCACAGTGAGTCCGCCGTGCCCGGCTTTCAGCCGCCGGCTAGGGATTTCACTGTGCCGGAACGGTCATTTCTGGGTGCCGGAATGTGTATTTCGGGGTGTCGGAATGGTGGACACGCCGGGGTCAGGCGCGGAGGCGGAGGCCTTTGGGGGTGGCGCGGAAGCCGGCGTCGCGGAGGATGTCGGCGAGGTGGGACGTGAGGGCGATGTCGCCGTCGGTGCGTTGGACGGCGAGCTGACCTAGCCAGCCCTCGCGGACGGCGCGGGAGAGGGCTTCGGCGGCGGAGCGCAGTGCCTTGTCGTCCTCGGTGAAGGACAGCAGGGACTTTCCGCCTCGTTCGACGTAGAGGGCCGGTTCGCCGTCGACGAGAACCGCCAGTGCGCCGGCTTTGCGGGCCGGGCGGTGCTTTGTCTCGCCGACGGTGGCCGGCCACGGAAGGGCCGCGCCATAAGGCTGGGCGGGGTCGGCGGCGGCGAGCACTGTCGCACCGACGGGCTCGGGGTCGCGGCCTGCTGTGCGGGACAGGGCACGGAGACGGTCGACGGCGCCGCGGGCGGCGAACTGGGCCGCGCCGAGCCCCTCGACCACGTAGCCGCGGATGACCTGGCCGGATTCCTCCATCGCGCGCAAAACCTTGTACACGCCGCTGAAGCCGCCCGTGACGCGTTCGGTGTCCAGTGCGCCGCGAGTGAGCACACCATGGCGTTCAAGGAAAGCCTCGGCGCGGGCATGGGCGCGGCGGGTGGGGTCGGACTCCCGTTCGACCGCCAGGGACCAGCGGCCGCCGACCGTGGGCGGGCCGGTCCTGCTGGGCATCGCCGGGCGTTGGGCTCGGATGCGGGCGTAGCGGCCGCGCGGTGCCGAGCGGCGTGGCTTGTGGGTTGCTCCACGGCCGGACACCAAGGCGCGCAACGGGTTGAGTGTGTCGTTGGTGACCAGACCGGCCCACACCAAGTCCCAGAGGGCGGTGACCACCTCTTGGTCGTCGGTGGAGCCGATCCGGTCGGCCAGTTGCCTGAAGAACAGCGCACCACCGTCCAACGCGGACAGGATGGCCTGGTGCACGGGGGAGTCCGGGACGTTCTCCTCCACGTCCGGCAGCAACAGGTCGGCGACGTCCGCGGGCGCGAGGGCGATCCAGCCATCGCCCCCGGCCAGCGAACCACTGCCACACCAGGTGACCTCGCCCGCCGCGGTGAGCTCGTCGAGCAGAGCAGGGGAGAAGCCTGGCAGCCGTGCCGGCAGGATCAACGACTCGAGCGCGCTCGCCGGGAGGGGAGTCCCCGCGAGCTGTTCCACCACGGACAACACGTCGTCCGCTGTCGGCGCGGTGCGCAAACGCTTCCCCACACCGTGCCAACTGGGGAGAAATCGCCCGAGCGCGGCCTGCTCGACCGGCTCCACCTCAGCCCTGAGCCGCGCCAACGAAGCTCGGCGCAGGCGACGCAACACCTCGGCGTCGCAGTATTCGGTGTGTGTGCCGCCCGGCCGCAGCTCGCCACGGACGAGCCGCCCGGTACCGGCCAGCCGGTCCAGCACACCGGTCACCACCGCTGTGCCCAGCCCGAACCTGGCCGCGGCCTCCGCCGCGGGGAACGGGCCGTGCGTGCGGGCGTAACGGGCGAGCAGATCACCGAGTGGGTCGGCGACCGGCTCGGTGAACGCCTCCGGCACACCGACCGGCAGCGCCACCCCGAGTGCGTCCCGCATCCGGCCGGCGTCCTCGATGCCGACGTTGCGGGTTTCACCGGCGATCCGCACCCTGATCACCCGGCGCTGGGCGATCAGCTCGGCCAGCCACTCCGGCCTGATGCCGCGCGCGGCGGCTTCTTGTTCGGTCAGGTCACCGAGGAAACGCAGGAGGTCGGACGCGTCCTCCGCGTGCCTGGCGTGCCTGTCCGGATCGAGCCGTTGCAGTGACCGCTCGACCTCGGCCACCACATCGGCGTCCAGCAGTTCCCGGATCGCCTCGGAGCCGAGCAGCTCCGCCAGCAGGGACGAGTCCAGCGACAAGGCCGCGGCACGCCGCTCGGCCAGTGGCGTGTCCGTCTCGTACAGGAACATCCCCACGTAGCCGAACAGCAGGCTGCGGGCGAAGGGGGACGGTGTCGGCGTCTCCACATCGACCACACGCACCCGCCGGGAGCGCACGTCCGTCATCAGCTCACGCAAGCCGTTCAGGTCGTACACGTCCTGCAGGCACTCCCGCATGGCCTCCAGCACCACCGGGAACCGCTCGTACTTCGCCGCCACCGACAGCAACTGCGCCGCGCGCTGGCGC
The DNA here is from genome assembly GCF_013280595.1 of Kibdelosporangium persicum. Lineage (GTDB taxonomy): Bacteria > Actinomycetota > Actinomycetes > Mycobacteriales > Pseudonocardiaceae > Kibdelosporangium > Kibdelosporangium persicum. The sequence continues at coordinate 73,491 of NZ_JAAATY010000018.1, read as the reverse complement.
TGTTGCCACAGCGGACTGCGCCGTCGTGGATCCCTTCGGGGCAGCAGGAGCGAGCGGGCGGCGCATTCGCGGAACCGGGCCGCGAACAACGCCGAACCACCCACCTCGGCCACCACGATCTGCTCGATCTCCTCCGGATCGAGCAGAACGTCCTCGGCTGTCGCGGTGACTTCGGCGCCCGAGTCGTCCACGGCGTCCGGCAGCCGCATGACGATCCCGTCGTCGGAGTGCGCCATCTGGGCGTCGATACCGCGTTGCTCGCGCAGCCGCGCGGCGATGGCCAACGCCCATGGTGCGTTGACGCGTGCGCCGAACGGCGAGTGCACGACCAGCCGCCAGTCGCCGAGCTCGTCCCGGAACCGCTCGACCAGCACCGTCCGGTCGTCCGGCACGTGTCTCGTGGCTTGTTTCTGCTCGGCGAGGTAGGCCAGCAGGTTGTCCGTCGCCCATTCGTCCAGACCTGCCGAAGCGGCCCGTTCCCTGGCCCTGGCGTCCTCCAATGTGGACAGTTCGCGCAGGAACTTTCCCATCGCACGGCCGAGTTCCAAGGGACGCCCGGGTGCGTCACCCTTCCAGAACGGCATCCGGGCAGGCTGCCCCGGTGCGGGCAGCACGATCACCCGGTCGTGGGTGATGTCCTCGACACGCCACGCCGACGTGCCGAGCAGGAAGGTGTCGCCGACTCTGGACTCGTAGACCATCTCCTCGTCCAGTTCGCCGACCCGTGACCCCGCACGCCCTTCACTGGGCGGGGTCATCACGGTGAACAGCCCCCGGTCGGGAATGGTGCCGCCGGACGTGACCGCCAGCCGCTGCGCGCCCGGACGGCCGCGCAACTCGCCGGTGATCCTGTCCCACGTCACCCGTGGCCGCAGTTCGCCGAACTCCTCGCTGGGATACCGCCCGGACAGCATGTCCAGCACGGACTCCAGAGCGGACTGCGGCAACGACGCGAAGTTCGCGGCCCGCCGGACCACTGTGGACAGCTCGTCGATGGTCCATGCTTCGAGTGCGACCATCGCCACGATGTGCTGCGCCAGTACGTCCAACGGGTTGCGGGGATATCGCAGCGCCTCGATCGCCCCGTCGCGCATGCGTTCCGCGACCACCGCGCACGACACCAGGTCGCCACGGAACTTGGGGAACATCACGCCTCGGGACACCGCGCCCACGTGATGCCCGGCCCGGCCGACGCGTTGCAGGCCGGACGCGACCGTCGGCGGCGCCTCGACCTGGACGACGAGATCGACGGCGCCCATGTCGATCCCGAGTTCCAGCGAGGACGTCGCGACGACGCACGGGAGCCGGCCGGACTTCAGCTCCTCCTCCACGACGGTGCGCTGTTCGCGCGCCATCGAACCGTGGTGCGCCCGGGCGATCACCGGCGAGGCGCCGCCGGAGTACCCGGACTGACCGATCGCTTCGGCTGGGAAGCGGTCCAGTTCCCAGGGCTGTTCTTCTGCGAGCTCGTTGAGTCTTGCGGTGAGCCGTTCAGCGAGCCGCCGGGAATTGGCGAACACGATCGTCGAGCGGTGCCCACGCACCAGGCTGAGGATGCGTTCCTCGACCGCGGGCCAGATCGACGGCCGCCGGGGCGCGCCGATCTCCTCGAGCGTGCCGATCCCGTCCTCGACCGGGAGCTCCCCGGTGGGGCCGGGCGCCTGAGGGGTGTCGATGTTGGCCATGTCCTCGACCGGGACCTGGACGGTGACCTCCACGGTCTTGGCCGTCTTCGGCTGGACGACGGTGACCGGGCGGCCGCCCGCGAGGAAAGCACTGACCTCCTCGATGGGACGCACAGTGGCCGAGAGCCCGATCCGCTGCGCCGGTTCGGGCAAAAGCGCGTCCAGCCGTTCCAGTGACAACGCCATGTGCGCGCCGCGTTTGGTGCCGGTCACCGCGTGCACCTCGTCGACGATCACAGTCTCGATGCCCTTGAGCGATTCCCGCGCCGCCGACGTCAGCAGCAGGAAGAGGGATTCGGGCGTGGTCACCAGGATGTCCGGCGGGGTTCTGGCGAACGACCGGCGTTCGTCGGCCGGGGTGTCGCCGGTGCGCATGCCGACCGAGATGGCCGGAGGAGTCAGTCCCAGCCGGTGCGCGGCCTGCCGGATACCGGCAAGCGGGGCCCGCAGGTTGCGCTCGACATCCACCGCGAGCGCCTTGAGCGGGGAGATGTACAGGACCCGGCAGCGGTGTTTCGGCTCGCTGGGGGCGGGCTGGGTGGCCAGCCGGTCGAGGCCCCAGAGGAACGCGGCGAGCGTCTTGCCTGATCCGGTGGGCGCCACGACCAGCGCGTGCTCACCCGCGGCGGCCGCGCGCCACGCCCCGGCCTGCGCCTGGGTCGGGGCCGCGAAGGCTCCGGCGAACCAGTCACGGGTCGCGGGTGAGAAGAGGTCGAGTTCGTCCACGCTGACCATCATGCATCGGGGGTCCGACAGTTTTTGCGGCGTGCCCTCTGACCTGCGAAAACAGGCTGATGGTCCGGCCGTTCGGCGCAGCGGGCGCGGCGGAATGGCCCCGTTGTGGGTGCAGCCGGACGTCTGTACGGTCTGCGAGGTTCGTTTTCTCTAGGGGGTTGCAGTTCTCATGAACAAGACAAGGCGTGCTGGTCACGCCGTGCTCACAGCTGTCGCCGGAATGGTGTTCGCGCTGGTGACACCCACCGTCGCGGCAGCGTCGGAGCAAGCCGCGCCTGCCTCTTGCCCACAGCCAGGGCAGCGAGTCAAGACTTCCACCAGTCCGGCGATCTACCTGGTCGACCCGGACTTCCGGCTGCGGTCCATTCCGGACCAGGCGACGTACTTCTCGTTGTGGGACAGCTGGAGCTACGTGATCAACGACGGCGTCCTGTCCTGCTATCCGAATCCCGTTCCGTTGTACGACGCGGAACTGGTCAAGGAACCCGGGGACCCCCGGGTGTACATCTGGGACGCCTACTTCGGATTCCGGCACATCGTCGACGGCCAGACCTTCGCCAGGTACGGCTTCTCGTGGAGCAAGGTCAAGGAGCGTACGCCGGTGGAGCCGAAGGCGGACATGCCCTGGTTCCAGTGATCAGGTGAGTGGTGGGTCGCCATACCGGCGACCCATCGCTAGTCGAGGGCGGCGAGAAAAGTGGCCCAGGGGGCCGCGGGGAAAGTGAGGACACCGGCCTCGGGGTTCTTGGAGTCCCGGACGGCTGCGAGGCGGGGAAGTTGAGCAACCTCGACACATCCGGCATCGCTGCCGCTGGTACTGCGGCTGCTCTTGCGCCAGTCCAGGCTGTCCACGACACGCACCTCACAAGCCATACAGTTCGACGGCCAACCGCTCTAGCAAAGCGATGGAATCGGCGGGACTCAGCGCAACGGATTGCGCCTGCTCGAACGCGAGTTTAGCGGCTTGTACCTCCGCGGGTTCCTCGGTCTGGATGGAGCCACCTGGATGTTCGACGTGCAGTAGTTCGGGGTCCTCCTCGTCAGCGAAGCTCAGTACGAAGAAGGGCGCGTTGGGGACGAGGTGCGCGCCTTGGCTGAGTGGAAGAACCTGGAGTGTCACAGTGGTGAGCTGGGACATCTCGATCAAGTGCCACAGTTGTGCCCGCATCACCTCTCGGCCGCCCAGTTCGCGATGTAGTGCCGCTTCATGAACGACGACAACCAGTTCGAGCGGTCGGTCAGGGTCAGTCAGCCGGTACTGGCGAATGGTGCGGACGGTGATGTCCCGGTCGATCACCTGCTCGGATCGGGGAATGCCACCGGCGAAGAGCGCCCGCATGTATGCCTTGGTCTGCAGCAGGCCCGGCATATCAAGCACCACGTACTCATGGACGCGTGCGGCTTCGGTCTCGGCGTCGACATATCCGCGCCGCTTGATGCCGTATGCCCAGTGCCAGGGCGGCTTGAAAGCCTGGCGCACCTCGTCCAGCAATGTGGTGTCGAAGATGTCGTAGACGTCCATGATCGAGCGAGCGAGGTGCACGTCCACTCTCGTCTCGCCGGTCTCGACGCGGTGCAGGGCACTGCGCGTCTTGTCCAGCCGGGATGCTGCCTCGTCCAGGGAGAGTCCGGCCTGCTCGCGCATTCGCCGGAGTTTCGCGCCCAGTTTGCGGCGCAGGAACGTCGGTCGACTCGGCACGGTCACCGCGCCATGGTCGCACCCAGCGTTCTGATTCTGGGATTTTCGCTGGCTTCCCCCTGTCGGGTGACAATCCTGTTCGCTTGTAGCGATTCCGCTGTGAGCGGAGAACGGTGGCCGCGAACGGTCCTCTGCGAAAGCAAGGCGCCATGCGGGTTCTGGCGAAGGGCTGTGAGCGGGACGGCAAGCAGGCCGGGCTCACCCCGGTGGAAGAGGATGCCGTCCGGTCACCAGTCCGTTGAGGTGCGCGTAGGCCACGGCGTGCACACGGTCGCGCAGTCCGAGTTTGGCGAGCACCCGTGACACGTGGGTCTTCACCGTCTCATCGCCCACGTGCAGCTTCGCGGCGATCTCCGCGTTGCTGTACGCGGCCGCGATCAGTTGCAGCACCTCCCGTTCGCGGGCGGTGAGCTGGTCCAGTTCCGGTGGGGTGACCGGCGGCGTGATGCCGACCGCGAACCGCGCGATCAGGCGTTGTGTCACCGAAGGATCGATCAGCGCGTCACCGCGCGCGGCCACCCGGATCGCGGAGATCATCTCTTCGGGTGGCAACGACTTCAGCAGGAAGCCACTGGCCCCGGCCCGCAACGCCCGGTACACGTATTCGTCGCTGTCGTACGTCGTCAGCAGGACGACTTTGGTGCGGTTGTCCTGGTCGGCGAGAATCTCCTCGGTCGCGCCGAGCCCGTCCAGTCTGGGCATCCGGATGTCCAGCACCGCCACGTCCGGGCGCAGCCGGGCCACCTCGGCGACGGCGGCCCGGCCGTCGGCCACCTCGGCGACACACTCCAGGTCCGGCTGGGTGTCGAAGATCGCGCGCATGCCGGATCGCAGCATGGCGTGATCGTCGGCCAGCAACACTCGCAGTGTCATACCGGGAACCTCACGCTCGTCCGCCACGTCTCGCCGTCCGGCTCCAGGCCGGCAGTGGTCCGGCCGGCGAACATACCGGCCCGGTTGCGGATGCCGGCCAGGCCTCGCCTGACCACTCCCGCAGGCTCCCGCTCGGTGCCGACCTTGTTCACCGACGTCACGGTCAGCGAATCCGGCCCGTACTCCAGTGTGACCGCCACCCCGGTGGAATCACCGTGCCGCAAGGCGTTGGTCAGCATCTCCTGCACGATCCGGTACACCGTTACGCTCAACGACTCCGAGATGCCCTGCGGAACCCCGCACACGGTCAGGCGCGCGGGCGAACCAGCCGCTCGCACGCCCTCGAACAGTTCGTCGAGGTTGTCCAGCCCGGGCTGACGCGCCCCTTCGGAGTTGTCGCCGTGCAGCAGATCGAGCAGATGACGCAGGTCCACCATGGCCGCGCGGCTGGCGGTCTCGACAGACCGCAACGAGGACTCCAGCCTCGTGTTGCCCGTGGGCAGGCCCAGCCGTGCCGCTCCGGCGTGCACCCCGATCGCGCTGACGTGGTGCACGATCACGTCGTGCAGGTCACGCGCGATGGAACTGCGTTCTTCCGCGATCGCCTTGGCCACGGCTTCCCGCGCGTCACGCCGTTCCAGCTCCGAACGCCGTTCCAGTTCGGCGAGGTACGCGCGCCGAGCGGTGGTGTACCGGCCGACCAGCCACGGCAGGACCGCGGCTTTGCCCATCATGACGATGCCCCGGCTCGGGTCGCCGCTCTCGATCCACCCGCAGAGCAGCAGACTCGCCGCCAACACGATCAGGGACGCGACCGCCGGTACGCCGTGCAACCAGGCTCCCGCCCGGTAGCCCGCGATCAACATCCCCGCGTCGTTGGCCGGAGTCCAGTCGCCGACCGAAATCGCCATGAGGGGGACGGCCGCGTGCGCGAACGCGACATAGCCCGAAAGACGGGCAGGTCCGGCGAGCGCCGCGTCGACAGCGAGCGTCATCACGAGCGTCAGCCAGTTCTGCCACGTGTGACAGCCGTACAGCACGACAGCCGTGCCGTCGGCGACCATGCACACAGCAGCGACCAGCCATGACTGGCGTTTCAAGGACACACTGGTGGGGAGCATCGTCTGGCATCCTGCCGCATCGCGCGGCCGGGGCACTCCTTCTTCTCGGGGGTCCGTATCCCCCGTGCAGGGGACGCGGATTCAACCCGCGAAAGGACGAAACGCGGGGCGCTTCCTGGTTGCATCCATGCCGATGCGAACTCTCTCGATCGTGCTGTTCACGCTGGGGACGCTGCTGGGAATCACCGCTCCGGCGCTGGCCGACGGTGCCCAGACGGGCGCCGACATCCACGTGGCGCAGACCCTGGGCGATCGCGAACTGACCGTGATCATCCGCCGGGTCGCCGAGGTCCCCGGGCCGGTGCACATCGATCTGGTGACGCACGCCGGATCACCGCCCGGCGTGGTCACGGTGAGCGCCGGCGCCGCCGGATCGCCCACCAGTACGACGAAGGTGGAACTCGGTGGCACACCGGGCTTCTACTCCGGCACGGTCCACGTGGACCGTGCCGGTCCGTGGGAGCTCAAGGTCGACGAGGCCACGATCCCGTTCGTCGTCCCCGCGATCGTGTCGTCCCCATGGGAGAACGCCACCTACGGCGGGTTCGTCGCGGCCGGGTTGCTCCTGGTCGTCGCTCTGGTGCTGGGCGTCAGGGGACGGACCGGGCTGGCCATCGTGCCCGCTGGCGGGATGATCGCCGCGCTCGCGGTCGCCGTGACGGCCGCCGTGCTCGCGCCGATGATCCCGCAGCCACCGGCACCGGGCGAGGACCTCGATCCGACGTTCGACAACGTCAACGACCCGTACCAGCGAACGTCCATAGTGGACTTCTCGCGGCCGCCGGTGAACCTGGTACCGAGCATCACGGGCAACGACCTCACGCTGAGCCTGACCGATGGTTCGTCCGGCCGTCCCGTCGACGACCTTCTGGTGCACGACAACGCGTTCATACACCTTGTGGTGATTTCGCCGAGCGGCCGGCTCCAGCACCTGCACCCGATCCGGGTCGCACCGGGCGAATTCCGGGCGCGGCTCAAGCCGGAACCGGGCGTGCACGCGATCGCCGCCGAGATCGCCCGGCGCGGCGGGGGAGTGCAACTGCTGCGTTCATCCATAACGGTGACAGGCGAAGGGAAATCTCACACGAACGAAGGAAAGGCGGACCTGACCACGCAGATCCGCGCGGCAGGCTCGCCGAGCACGATCACCGCGAAGTTCGGTACCCGTGATCTGCAGCCGTGGCTGGGCATGCTCGGCCACATGATCGTCGTCGGACCCGTCACCGACAGCCAGACCCCGGCCGCGACGTCCAGCGCAGCCCCGATCTGGGCGCACGTCCACGCGATGATCCCGCCCACACCGGGGATGCCGGACAAACCGGACGAGAGCGTCGCCGCGTACGGCCCCGACGTGTCGTTCACCTATTCCTTCCCGTTGCCCGGCCGGTATCTGGTGTGGATTCAGGTCGAGCGCGACTACACGGTCCTCACCGTGCCGGCAGTCGTCGAAGTTCCCCAAGGGGTGCAGGGATGAAAATTCTCCTGACCGCACTGGGCGTGGCCATCGTCGCCGTGGCCGCGCTGTTGCTGTGGCCGAGATCCGGCGACACGCACCAGCTTGTCGCCGACTCGCAGCGCTACAGCTTCAAAGTCTCCGCACAGCCGCTCAAGCAGGGCGTCAACTCACTCGACATCGAAATCACCGACCGGGCAGGCAATCCCGCGACCGGCGACGTCACGATCGAACCGGCGATGCCGCAGATGGGTCACGCCCTCAGCCCGGTCACCGCGTCGCCGCACCAGCCTGGGCGCTACCGCGTGGACAGCGTCGACCTGCCGATGGCGGGTCAGTGGGAAGTAACCGTTTCGCTGGGGACCGACCGGGTCGTCGTCCCCCTGCTGCTCACCTGAAAGGGGTGGATCAATGGACCTGACCGCGTCGGTGGCCGCCGAAGCCAGGAGCGTGCCGAAAGGCCTGGTGCCCGCGAGTTTCGTACTCGGCGGGACGTTCCTCTCGCTCGTCGGCCTCACCTGGGACATCCAGTGGCACTCGGACGTCGGGCCGGACACGTTCTTCACGATGCCGCACTTGTTCCTGTACTCCGGCAGTGCCGTCGCCGGAATCGCGAGCCTGGTCGTGGTTCTGATGACCACGGCCGCGCAACGGCGTGGCCAGCGAACAGATCCGATCGTGGGCGGGCGTGCGGTCGGCGTGTTCGGCCGGACGTTCGCCGCGCCGGTCGGCTACCTGATCTCCGGCATCGGCGCGGCGTCCTTCCTGCTGTACGGCCTGTGGGACCAGTGGTGGCACGGCTTGTACGGCTTCGACGCGGTGATCGCGTCGCCGCCGCACATCGGGCTGCTGCTCTCGGTCTCGATCACCATGGTCGGCGCGGTCATGGTCTTCGCGACCGCGCGCGAACACCGCTGGGGCCTCTTCGGCACGATCGGCAGCGCTGCCGTGTTGCTGTCGTTCAGCATGGTCACTGTGCTGGGCCTCCAGGCCTTGCCTCGCGGCACGGTCGACTCAGTGGATGTCGGCGTCGCGTTCATGTCGGTGTTGATCCTGCTCATGGGTGCCGGAGCGGTCGGTCGCCGCGGAGGCGCGCTTGCCGTCGCGGCTGTCGTGGCGGTGCTGCAAGCCGTGTTCTGGTGGTTCTCCCCCTGGGCCGCGGAGGTGTACGCCGACGCGACCGGGTTGCCGGTGCGCGACTACGTCGACGGTGTCCCGGCTCTGCCGTCGATGATCCCGATGTGCCTGCTGATCGTGGCAGTGGCCGTCGAGCTTCTGCGCAAACTGCCCGCTGCCGTGGCCGGTGCCGTCGGCGGCCTGATCGTCACGGTCTGCGCGCCGCTGCAGACGTCACTGGTGTACGGCGCTTCCCTGCCGGACACCACTCCCTACGTCTTCACGGTCCTGCTCGGCACCGTGTTCGGCGCCCTCGCCGGGCTGCTCGGCAGGCGCTTCGGGCAGATGCTGCGACACCTCGCTCCAGCAAAGGAAACGAGCCATGCGTAAGACCGCCTTGTGCCTGCTCTCCGCCATCCTGCTGCTGTTCGGGCTGGCGGCACCGGCTTCGGCGTACGAGCCGGTGAACATCGTGCACACCGAGAAAGTGCAAGCCGGGCCGTACAACGTGACCGTCGGCTTCAGCACGTGGCCGCTGAAAGCCATGCAGTCCCTGGACTTCACGTTCGCGCCGGACGACGGCATCACCGGCAAGGCAGGTGTGGTGATGCTGAGCCTCGGCGAGGAGCGTGAGGGCGAACGGCTCGCGCGGCACCCGCGCAAGCGCGAGGTCTGGGGCCTGGACGTGTACAGCCTGCCCGAGCCCGGCGACTGGACCATGCGGTTCGACATCGAAGGACCCGCGGGTACCGGAACGGGTGAACTGCGCAACCTCAAGGTGATGGAGCAGCCGGGACCGCCGCTCGGGCTGAGCTGGGCGATCAGCACGATCCCGCTGTTCGGCCTGGTCGCGCTGATCGTGATCGCGTGGCGCCGCACCCGCCGTCCGGTGTGACGGGGCTCGGGTGCCGCCGGCCGCCGAACCAGCGGCACCCGAGAAACCTGTGCGGCGTCAACGCCGTGTGCGCCGGAAGACCTCGATGTAGTCGACCAGTTCGGTCCAGTCGTCAGGACACGCTGTGGACGAGGGCAGGGGTGGCATGGTCGTGCTCCCATCGGGTCTTGGTGAACGCACGCAGTCCTTCGACCAGACGCTGAACGTCCTGTTCCGGACGCACCACCAGGCGGACGAACTGGCTGCTCATTCCCAGTTTGTTGCCGCATTCGCGGATGAAGACCTGGTGGCGCTGCAACAGGAAGTCCCGCAGCGCCAGCCCGTCGATGGTCGCCGCCAGCTTGACGAGCAGGAAGTTCGCCTGCGACGAGTAGACCGTCAGATCCGGGTTCCTGGCCAGTTCCATGCCCATCCGGTAACGGTCGCGGGCCAGTAGCTGCAGGCTTTCCGCGTAGTCGGCGGCGTGCTCCTCCAGCATGAACACGACCGTTTCGGCCAGCGAGTTCAGGTTCCACTTGGGCAAGGTCTTGGCCATCCTGCCCGCGAGCGCGGGGTTGGCCACGAGGTAGCCGAACCGGATGCCGTGCAGGCCGAAGTTCTTCCCGAGGCTCTTGAGCACCACCACGTTCGGGCGGATCGTCGCGTCCGTCGCCACCGAGGGATGCCGTTCCACCTCGACGAAGTCGATGAACGACTCGTCGATCACCACGAGGTCGAGGTCGGCCAGCTCGTCCATGAACCGGACGATCTCGCGGCGCGGCAGGTAGCCGCCGTCGGGATTGTTCGGGTTGCACAGCACCGCGACCCGGGATTTACGCTTCCGGATGAACTTGACGTAGTCGTCGATGCTCAGGTTGAAGTCGCTGCTTTCCTGCAACGGGTACATGTCGACGCGTTTGCCGGTCTCCAGCGGCTGGTCGGTCCACCGCCCGAAGGTCGGGATCGGCACCGCCACGCTTTCCTTGAACCACAGGTGGTCCATCCACGTGATCAGCTCGGTGGAGCCGTTCGACATGGCGACGGTCGCCGGGTTGAGCCCGAGGATCCGGGCGAGCCTGCCCGCGATGGTGCCCGCGTCGCTCGGGTAGAACTTCAGCACCATCTCGAGGTTCTTGGCCAGCTCACCGAACATCTCCGGCGTCGGGAAGTACGGGTTGCACGGGATGCAGAAGTCCGCGATCTGCCTGCCGCCGTCGCCCATCCCCCGGATCAGCTCGAAGTATGACGGGCTGTGCGCCGCACGCTGGAACAAGCTGGTGTCCACACTGTGGCCGTGTCGCACGCGATCACTCCCGTCTCTTGGCGGCTGCACCGTTCATACGGGCAATCGTGTGCGTCCGGTTCAGGGGATGTCTCGGTCAGATCACGGGCTGGTTCGTCAGCACGGTGTACGGCCTGTCAAGGGGAGTCCAGTAGGAGAACGGTTCCTGGCCCATCTTGGAATGATCAGCCAGCACGTATGCGTGTCGTGCGCTATGCAGCATCGTGTGCTTCAGGTGCGCCTGTTCGAGACTCGGTGAACACAGACCTTTTTGCGGATGCAGCCCATCGGTGCCGAGGAACACCCGATCGGCTCCGATGTGCCGCAGCTGCTCGCTCACCGTGGCGCCGATGATCGCCGCGTTCGGCTGCCGCAACCGTCCACCGAGGATGATCAACTCCACGGTCGGGCTCTCGGCCAGCGCGAGGATGGCGGTGAGGCCGTTGGTGACGACGGTCAGCCTGCGGTGCGTGAGGTGCGCCGCCAGCCTGCCGGTGGTGGTGCCCGCGTCGAGCACGACGATCTCGCCGTCCTCGATCACCGCCGCGGCGTTCCTGGCGATTTCCTCCTTTTCGGCGGAGTTTCGCGCGTCTTTCTCCCGCACGCCGCGTTCCACCGCGCCGCCGTATGTCCGAACGACATGCCCGTCGCGTTCGAGCGCGGTGAGATCGCGGCGGATCGTGGACGGGGAGACCCGGAACTGGTCGGCCAGTTCGTGGATGTGACCCGACCCGCCGCGAACCTCGTTGAGCAGCCGCGCCCGGCGTTCTCGCGCGTTCATTTGCCGGGATAGGCCTCACGCAGACGTGGTGCGTACGGAGCGAGATCGACCGCCGCGCGGAAAGCGGCGACCATCGTGCCGTGCTCGGCGCGGCCCGTCCCGGCGATGTCGAAGGCTGTGCCGTGGTCGACGGACGTGCGCAGGATCGGCAGACCGACGGTCACCGAGACCGTGCCGTGGAAGTCCACCGTCTTGGACGCGATGTGCCCCTGGTCGTGGTACAGCGAGAGAACGCCGTCGTAGCGGCCCTCAAGTCCTTGGTGGAACACCGAATCGGCCGGGATCGGGCCGTGCACGTCCAGCCCGTCGGCCTTCGCGGCCCGCACCGCGGGCGCGATCGCGACGATCTCCTCGTCGCCGAACTTGCCGCCCTCGCCACCGTGCGGATTCAGCGCGGCGACCGCCAGCCTGGGCGAATCGTTGCCGAACACGCGCAACGCCGTGTACGCCTCGCGGATCGCGTGCTCGATGTTCGGCCGGGTGATCTGCTCGACCGCCTCGCGCAGCGACAGATGCCGGGTGGCGAAGAAGATCCGCAGGCCACGGACCCAGAACATGGTGTTGAACCGGTCCGACCCGGTCAGCTCGCCGAGCATCTCGGTGTGGCCGAGGTGCTTCGACCCGGCCGCCCAGATCGACTCCTTGTTGATCGGTGACGTCACCACGGCGTCCACTTCGCCGCGCAGCGCGGCCTCGGTGGCCGCCTCGATCGCGGCGACGGCCGCTTTGCCCGCGGTCGCGTTCACCTCGCCCCACGGCAGGTCACCGGGTGCGATGCCCAGGTCGAGGATGTCGATCGTGCCGGGTTCGAACTTCGCGTCCGCGACCGAGGAGACCGCGTTGACCCTGGCATCCAGGCCCAGCACGTCGATCGCGCGGCGCAGCACGGGCGCGTCCCCGACCGCCAGGGGACGGGCGGTGTCCGTGGCCTCGGGCGCGGCCAGGGTCTTCGCGGTGATCTCCGGGCCGATCCCGGCCGGATCGCCGAGCGTCACCGCGAGCAGGGGCTTGGTCATGTGCTTCCTCTCAGCCGTTCGATACAGGCCACCGCCGCGGTGTGGTCGCCGATCAGGCCGCCTTTGGTGGCGAACGGCAGCCCGTTGAACGGGCCGCCCGCGAGCCTGCCGACCACGGCGAGTGGTACCACCTCGTCGTCGATCACGAATCCGTCGGTGTTCAGTGCCGAGGTGATCGCCGTGGCGATGTCGCCGCCGGTCGCGTACAGGCCGCTGATCCGGTGCCTGGTGAGCACCAGTCTGGTGACCTCGGCGAGCGTCTCCGGCAGTTTCGCGGCGAGCCGCCGGTCCAGTGCCGCGGCCATGGTGCGGACGCCGACCACTTCCAAGTCCTGGTCGAGCAGGGCGCCGACTTGGGCGACCACCTCTTCGGGTGATTCCGTTCCGGTCACCGTGACGTAGCGGGCGCCGAGCGTCTGCTCGGTCTCGTGGATCTGTTCCGCGGTGATCGCGGTGATGCTGCCGATCACGGCGAACACCGGCGGCCGCGGCTGGTCACCGGGGGCGATGCCCAACGCGGCGGCCAGACGCACGCCGAACGGGCCGGAATCGACCGACAGCCAGTGTTTCGACACCTGTGCCGCCGCTTCGGCGATCACCCGAAGGTGTGCGTTGCGGGTCGCGTCGCACACCACGATCTCACTGCCGGCCCGGAGCGCTCCGGCGATCGCCTCGGCACCTTGCTCTACGACATCCAGCGGAATCTCGGTGATCGATCGGGTGGTCCCGGCACGCAGGATCGTCGCCACACGCGAAGACTTCACCGGATTGAGTGCATCTCGTGCGGCCGCTGTCTGAGCCAGCGGCACGCCGTCGACGAGGTGCAGCCCGCCGACGGTCACCCGTCCGGCGTCGGGAAACGCGGGCACGACAAGCGCCCGGACACGCAGCGCCTCGATGGCGGCATCGGTCTCGGCACCGACGTTGCCGCGCAGGGTCGTATCGACGCGTTTGACGACAAGCGGCACGTCGCCCGCGGCCGCGATGGTCGCTTTGACCGCGGCCCTGGCCTCGTCCGGCGGCGCGTGCCGGTTCCCCAGGTTGACGATGAGCGCTTCGATGTCCGGCAGGGCAGTAGTGCCCTGCACAGTCATGGTGTGCATCCCGAACCGGGCGAACAACGCGCCGGTCGCATTACTGCCGGTCAGGTCGTCGCCGATGACGAGGACGCGGAGATTGCTCATTGTGAGCACCATCGTGCTCACAATGAGCATAAAGTCAACCCGGACCCATCCGGACCACTCGGCATGGCAGCATCTGGGCCGACCATCCGGTCGCATCAAAGGGGAGATCAGTGCGCGTCCTGTCAGTTGACCTCGGCACGTCGAACACCGTGGCCGTGCTGTCCGCCCATGGGCGGCCGCCGCGTGTGGTGGAGGTCGACGGATCGGCGACCATGCCGTCGGCGGTGTTCGCGGGCGAGGACGGGAACCTGCTGGTCGGCCGGGACGCCGAGCGCCGTGCGCGGCTGGACCCGTCCCGGTTCGAGCCCAACCCCAAGCGCCGGGTCGACGAAGGCACGCTGCTGCTCGGCGACAACATCGTGCCCGTGACCGACGCGCTCGCCGCGGTGCTGAGCCGCGTCGGCGAAGAGACCTCGCGTCAACTCGGTGGCGCGAAACCGGACGAGGTCCGGCTGACGCACCCGGCCCAATGGGGGCCGACGAGGCGCAACGTCCTGATGGCGGCGGCACGGCTCGCCGGCCTGGGCAACAACTTGGTTCTCGTGCCGGAGCCCGTGGCCGCGGCCGCGCATTTCGCGTCGTTCCCAGGGCAGGCGTTGGCGCCGGGGAAAGCGCTTGCGGTGTACGACCTCGGTGCGGGCACGTTCGACATCGCCGTGGTCGGCGCGACCCAGAACGGCTTCACCGTCCTGGCCGAGGACGGCCTGCCCGACCTGGGTGGTCTGGACGTCGACCAGGCGTTGCTCGAACACGTCGGCCGCGAGGTCTCGCACCGCGACCCCGCGCGTTGGCAGCGGTTGCTGCGCCCGGAGACCACGGCGGACCGGCGTGCGCAGCGCTCGCTGCGTGAGGACGTGAAGGCCGCGAAGGAAGCGTTGTCCCGGCATCCGCAGACCGAGGTGCCGATGCCCGAGCCGTTCGACGACGTGCTCGTCACGCGGGCCGAGCTGGAGGCGTTGGTCCGGCCGAACCTGCTGCGCAGCGTGGAGCTGCTCGCCGGGACGATCCGGTCGACCGGGATGACTCCGGACCGGCTGCTCGGGATCTACCTGGTCGGTGGATCGAGCCGGATGCCGCTGGTGGCGACGCTGATCGCGGAGCAGTTACGGGTCGTGCCCACGAGCCTCGACCAGCCGGAGACCGCCGTGGCGCTGGGCGCGCACCACGTGCCACGCGAGGGCATCAGCGCACGTACCCAGACGCAGACCGTGCAGAGTCCCGTTCCGGCCGCGCTGGCCGAGGACCAGCCGACCGCGACCCTGTCGCCGGTGCGGCCGAACTTCCGGCCGCCGACCCCGCCGAGCGGCGGCTTTCCGGCGCAGCAGCCACCCCAGCCCGCGCCGCTGCCCAGCAACTTCCCGACGCTGACCCCGGCGGCGTCGAAGAGGAAACCGAACCGCAAGCTGCTGATCGGGGTGGCGGCGCTGGTCGTCGTGGCCCTGGCCGCGGTCGGCGGGTTCTACCTGCTCCCGGACGGCGGTGGCACGCCCTCGGCGGAGGACTGCGCCTCGGTGGGGGAGAAGGACGACAAGGGCTTCACCTCCTGCCTGCGACAGCTGGCGGGCAGCGTGCCGGACGGCAACACGTGCAAGTCCGGCGTGGAGAGCAGCGGGATCGACGCGGGCGCCGGGCTGACCGCGACCTGCACCCTCAGCGACGACTACCAGGTCTCGTACCTGCACGCCACGTCGAACGACGAGGCCGACAAGCAGGCACGCGCCGTGATCAACTCGCTCGGCGGCGACATGGTGCAGGCCGACTGGAAGGGCAACGGCCTGACCGGGCAGTACCGGGCCGCGGTCAGCAACGGAACCGGCAAACTCGTCTTCACGGTCAAGGACCGGCCGCTGCTCGGCGTGCTGAGCAAGGTCCAGTTGCGGGACGCGGGAACGCCCGACGACATCGCCAACTACTGGGAGAAGAACGTCCAGCCCGGTACCTGACCGCATGACGGCCACGGCTTTACCGAGCACAGCAGCGTCACACCGGGAAAACGCTCCGCGATGACTTCGCAGGGAATTCCCGGAAGGACATTCCGGCTGCCCCATGGGGCGAATCGACTTGACGCGGTTCCTTCGCCGGCGGACTCTCGCCTGAGAACAAATCTGTCTCAGAGGGGGAGACGGGATGTCTTACGCGCACACGCCGGCGGCACATCACTCCGTCAAGGAAGATCTGCGGAACGCCCGGAATTTCACTGTCCTGGGATTCCTGCTCACCCTCGCGGGCACGATGAGCGGGACCGTGATCACGTCGTTGCTCAGCGGCAGCCCCTGGCTGACGCTGTTCGGTTCCGTCGTCGTCACCCTGCTCGCCGCGTTCGGCCTGGCAGGCAGCGAGGCCGGAGCCGCGACCGGCGCGAAAGCGGTCATGGTGCTGCTGCTCGGCGGTGGCGCGCTGATCGTCAACTTCGGTGGGTTCCAGCTGCTGGACGACATCAGGGGCAAGTCCGTTTCCGGAGAGACACAGAATACTTTTCCGTTCACCAAGGATGCGGTCGATCCACCGAAGCCGAAACCGGTTGTGCCGCAGCCGGTCGCCGAGGGAGCCGCCATCGGAATCGCGGAATCCGTCACCTGTGGGTCGCCGAAAGTCGGAGTGGCGAGTATGTGTGGCGAGATCACCGTCAGGAGCACCGGCCTGGCGACTCTCGAACTCTCCGGATTCGACGACGTCGGCGGACCTCACGCCAAGGAATTCAAGATCGTCTGGACGAGTAGCACGTGTAAGCAGTCGGGTGGCAGCCTGGAACCGGGGAAGAGCTGCCGGGTCCGAGTGCAGTTCAAACCGGCCCAATCCGGCAAACGGACAGGGGAACTGACTGTGCGGCACAACGCTGCGGGCGGTGCCTCCACCGTGGCGTTGTCCGGTGGTTCGACGCCATCCACGACGCCCCGACCGTCGTCGGCGGTGACCACGGTGCCGCCGACCACGGAGATCGGTCAGCTCACTGGTTCTCGGCCATTTGCTCCCTGAGCTTGTCCTCGCCTTGCTTGAGCTCCTCGGTGTACGTCTCGGCGTAGTCCTCGAACGCCTCGGCGACCTGGCGGACCTCGAGGTTGGTCTCGACGTCCGGCGGGCTGGGCACCCGGCTCGCCCAGTCGATGGCCTCTTCCAGCGAGTCCGCCCGGATGATCCAGAAGCCCGCGACGAGCTCCTTGGACTCGGTGAACGGGCCGTCGGTGATCGTGGTGTTGCCGCCGGACAGCCGCACCCGGGCACCCTTGTGGCTGTCGAGCAGGCCCTCGGCGGCCAGCAGGACGCCCGCGTCCGCCATCTCCTGGTTGAACCGCGCCATTTCGGCGAACTCGTCCTCGGACGGCACCCGGCCGGCCTCGGTCTCCTCGTCGGACTTGATGATGATCATGTAGCGCAACGGTCCGCTCCGATCCGTCTCAGCGCCTGCGTTGGTTCCGGTACCACAGGATGAGCACCACCAGCGCGGCGACCACGCTGGCGATCGACAGGACCGTCAGGCCCACCGACTCGATTCCGCTCGGGGCTTCCACCCTCACTAACCTAGTCGCTGATGCGTACCACGGTCTTCCGCAATCTGATGGCAACCGAGTTCGGCGCGGTCCGGGCCGAGATGCTCGCTCGTGACCACGTGCTGGGCGCGCTCGGCGGGCGTACCGTCGACCAGGCCCTGGAGGCAGGTGTCGAGCCGAAGGAGATCTGGCGCGCGGTCTGCGACGACTTCGGCGTCCCCAGGGAGAGGCGCTGACCGGCGTGTCGCCCCGGCGGCTCGAACAGGTGTTCGCTACGATGTCGGGGCACCGGGATCGGCGGTCCCCCGAAATTGTCGGTCCCCACCCGTAGCGTCTCCTCCGACACAGACCGCTCGACCCAACGAGGTGGACTTCAGATGGCACCAGCAGCACCCGACCGGGGCAAGGCACTCGAGCTCGCCCTCGCCCAGATCGACAAGCAGTACGGCAAGGGCTCGGTCATGCGCCTCGGTGAGGAGGCGCGTGCGCCGATCCAAGTCATCCCGACCGGCTCCATCACCCTGGACGTCGCGCTCGGGATCGGCGGCCTGCCCCGCGGCCGCATCGTCGAGATCTACGGCCCGGAATCGTCCGGTAAGACGACCGTCGCCCTGCACGCGGTGGCCAACGCCCAGCGCGCGGGCGGTATCGCCGCGTTCATCGACGCCGAGCACGCGCTCGACCCCGAGTACGCCAAGGCCCTCGGGGTGGACACGGACGCGCTGCTGGTCTCCCAGCCGGACACCGGTGAGCAGGCGCTGGAGATCGCGGACATGCTGATCCGCTCCGGCGCGCTGGACATCCTGGTCATCGACTCCGTCGCGGCCCTCGTGCCGCGCGCCGAGATCGAGGGCGAGATGGGCGACAGCCACGTGGGTCTGCAGGCCCGGCTGATGAGCCAGGCGCTGCGCAAGATCACCGGTGCGCTGAGCAACTCCGGCACCACCGCGATCTTCATCAACCAGCTGCGCGAGAAGGTCGGCGTGATGTTCGGTTCGCCGGAGACCACCACCGGTGGCAAGGCGCTGAAGTTCTACGCGTCGGTCCGGCTCGACGTGCGCCGGATCGAGACCCTGAAGGACGGCGGCGAGCCGGTCGGCAACCGCACCCGGGTCAAGGTCGTCAAGAACAAGGTGGCCCCGCCGTTCAAGCAGGCCGAGTTCGACATCCTGTACGGCCACGGCGTCAGCCGTGAGGGCTCGCTCATCGACATGGGCGTCGACCAGGGCATCCTGCGCAAGTCCGGTGCCTGGTACACCTACGAGGGCGACCAGCTCGGCCAGGGCAAGGAGAACGCCCGCCGGTTCCTGCGGGAGAACCCGGACGTCGCCAACGACATCGAGAAGCGAATCCAGGACAAGATGGGGATCGGCCCGAAGCTTGACGCCGAGGAAGCGGCGCCCGCCCCCGTCGACTTCTGATGCCGGAACGCTCTGGCGATCTGACGTGGCTCGAGAACTGGGTGACGGACCAGCGAGCCCAGGCACCGGCGGACCCGGGTATCGACCCTTGGGCCGGGGAAGAACCGACCCCGCCGACGCCGACACATCCCGCTCACCGGCCTTCGGGGCCAGACGTGGCCCCGAAGGCCGGGCGGGATGCCCAATCCGGCGGTGAGAAGACGGACATCGCCGGGCCTTCGGCTGGGCTCGGGGATGCGTCGCAGAGCGCGGACGCGGTGGTGGCCGACCTGCGTGACCAGAT
The DNA here is from genome assembly GCF_013280595.1 of Kibdelosporangium persicum. Taxonomy (GTDB): domain Bacteria; phylum Actinomycetota; class Actinomycetes; order Mycobacteriales; family Pseudonocardiaceae; genus Kibdelosporangium; species Kibdelosporangium persicum. The sequence continues at coordinate 54,480 of NZ_JAAATY010000018.1, read as the reverse complement.
GGCGAAGTCCTCGCAGGCCCGGCCCAAGCCTCAGGCTGCTCCGGCTTCGCGGGATGTTCAGCCGGGTGCCGGAATGACCGAGGCCTCCCAAGCGGCTTCGCGGGATGCGCGACTGGACCAGTTGCGCGCTCGGCTGGCCGAGGCTTCGGCGCAGGACCAGCTCGGGCGCCGGGAGCCGAAACGTTCCGCGCGGCGGCCGGCGGCGGACTCTTCGCACGATGAGACTGCCGACCTGCGCGGTCAGTCGACCGGCGTCGAGGATTCGCCCGCCGCGGAAGGCCGCGGGCGATCGCGGCGGCGCGGTGACCAGAAGCCGCGGCGATCACGGACGACACCTGACGGCGAGCAGCGTCGTCAGCGAAAAACCGCCGAGATGGACCGTGACCCGGAAGCGCACGCCAAGGACGTCTGTCTGACGCTGCTCACTGCCCGGCCACGAACCCGCGCCGAGCTGTACAAGGCGCTGCTGCGGAAAGAAATCGCGCCTGAGGTGGCCGAGCGGGTGCTGGGCAGGCTCGACGAGGTCGGCCTGATCGACGACAAGGCGTTCGCCGAGATGTGGGTCCGGTCCCGGCACACCTATCAGGGCATGGGACGCAAGGCCCTCAGCGTCGAGCTTCGTCGTCGTGGCGTGGACAACGACACCGCCGCCGAGGCCGTCGCCGCTGTCGACGAAGAAGCCGAAGAGGACCGCGCGCGCCAACTCGTCCGCAAGAAGCTGCCCTCGATGCGGTCCGCCGACCAGCAGACCAAGATCCGTCGCCTCGTCGGCATGCTCGCCCGCAAGGGCTACACCCAGGGCCTGGCGTACCGGGTCGTCAAGGACGAACTGGCCAACGCCGGCGACGAGACCGACCTCCTCGACACCTTCGAGTGAACCTCAGCGCAGCGCGGCAGTCGCCTCGGCCAGGGCCTTCACGCGGTTGAAGTCGTTGTCCGACAAGGCGGACTTCGGCACGAGCCACGACCCGCCGACGCAGCCGACGTTCGGCAGCGCCAGGTAGGTGGACGCCGTGCCGGCCGAGATTCCCCCGGTCGGGCAGAACCGCAGTCCGGGCAACGGTCCGCCGAGCGCTTTCAGATACTCGACGCCACCGGACGCCTCAGCGGGGAAGAACTTCAACGCCGTCAAGCCGCGCTCGGCCATCCGCATGGCCTCGGTCACCGTGCTCACGCCGGGCAGGAACGGCAATCCCGTTGCCGCGCACGCGTCGACGACCGTGTCCGTCGAGCCTGGCGTCACCAGGAAGGACGAGCCCGCGTCGGCGGCTCGGGCGGCCAGCTCCGGTGAGGTCACCGTGCCCGCGCCGACCAGGATGTCCGGGACTTCCTTGCGGATTCGCTGAATCCCCTCGATCGCGACCGGCGTGCGCAGGGTCAGTTCGATCAGCGGGACGCCACCGGCCAGCAGCGCCTCGGCGACCGGGACGGCGTGCTCCACGTCGTCGATCACCACGACCGGGATGACCGGCGACAGGTCCAGCAGGTGTTCCGCAGTGGTGGTCAATCCAGCTCCTCAGATCGATGAGAACACGGTGGCGCCGCGCTCGGCCGGGCCGACAGCGTTGCGCAAGGCACCGAACAACTCCCTGCCGGTACCCTCCCACGCCGGGCGCTGGGTCTCCACAATGGACCGCGAAGCGAACTCCGCCGGATCCGCCAGGATGTCCAGCGTGCCGTGTCCGGCGTCCAGCCGGATCACGTCACCGTCCCGCAGTCGTGCCAGCGGACCGCCCGCGACCGACTCCGGCGAGACCTGAATGGCGGCGGGAATCTTGCCGGACGCCCCGGACATCCGCCCGTCGGTCACCAACGCGACCTTGTGGCCACGGTCCATCAGGGCGCCGAGCGCGGGCGTCAACCCGTGCAGCTCAGGCATTCCGTTCGCCTGTGGGCCTTGATTGCGCACCACCACAACGACATCACGATCCAGCTCGCCCGCCTTGAAGGCCGCGGAAAGCTGTTCCTGGTTCTCGAAAACGCGTGCGGGCGCCTCCACGACCCAGTTCTCGTGCCGCACCGCGCTCACCTTGATCACCGCGCGGCCGAGGTTGCCCGACAGCATCCGCAGCCCACCGTCCGGCTCGAACGGGTCGTCCATACCGCGCAGCACATCGGTGTCCAGGCTCTCCGTCGGGCCGTCGCGCCAGATCAGCTTTCCGTTCTCCAGTACGGGTTCCTGGCGGTACAGGTCGAGACCGCCGCCCGCGACCGTGTGGACGTCCCGGTGCAGCATCCCGGCGTCCAGCAGCGTGTTGACCAGGAACTGCACGCCGCCGGCGGCGTGGAAGTGGTTGATGTCCGCGCTGCCGTTGGGGTACACGCGGGCCAGCAACGGCACGACCGCGGACAGGTCCGCGAAGTCGTCCCAGGTCAGTTGGATTCCCGCGGCGGCGGCGATCGCGGGCAGGTGCAGCGTGTGGTTCGTCGAGCCGCCGGTGGCCAGCAGCGCGACCAGGCCGTTGACGATCGACTTCTCGTCCACGATCTCCGAGATCGGCGTGTACTGCCCACGGGTCTGCGTCAGCCGCACGATCTGACGGCCCGCTTCCTCGGTCAGCGCACGTCGCAGCGGCGTGTGCGGGTGCACGAAGCTCGCGCCCGGTAAGTGCAGGCCCATCACTTCGACAACCATCTGGTTGGAGTTGGCCGTGCCGTAGAACGTGCACGTCCCCGGGCCGTGGTAGGACGCCGACTCGGCGGCAAGCAGTTCGTCGCGCGTGGCCCGGCCTTCGGCGAACAGCTGCCGGACGCGGGCCTTCTCCTTGTTCGGCAGGCCGGAGGTCATCGGGCCGGCGGGCACCAGGATCGACGGCAGGTGCCCGAACGACAGCGCGCCGATCAGCAGGCCCGGCACGATCTTGTCGCACACGCCCAGCAACAGGGCACCGTCGAACATCTCGTGGGACAACGCGATCGCCGTGGCCATCGCGATGACCTCACGGCTGAACAGCGACAGTTCCATCCCCGCGCGGCCCTGCGTGATGCCATCGCACATCGCGGGCACACCACCGGCGAACTGAGCGACTCCGCCTGCCTCGCGCACCGAGTCCTTCAGCCAGTCCGGGTACTCGTGCAGCGGTTGGTGAGCGGAAAGCAGGTCGTTGTACGAGGACACGATCGCCACGCCCGGCTTGGTCAGTCCCCGCACGGCGAGGCGGTCCGGGCCGTCGCAGGCGGCGAAGCCGTGCGCGAGGTTGCTGCAGGCCATCCCGGCCCGTGCTGGGCCGTCGGTCGCCATGCCCCGTACCCGGTCGAGATAAGCCTGACGGGTACGTGCACTGCGCTCGGCAATACGTTGCGTGACGTCGCCGACGACGCGGTGGAGATTCGTGTGCATTGCGGCCTCCCGTTCGGTGGTGACGGCAACGCTGGCGTCGCACACGGTGGTGACAAGGCACAACGTAGTCATCCGGCGGCCACGGATCAAAATCGATTAAGAAAAATCGGGGTGAGGTCTGGGGTGGGTCCGAGCCGGTTGGCCATCTGCAGGGCGACTGCTCGGTATCGATCCAGTTACGGATAGTCAAACAGTTCGGTGTCGCTCTTCGGAAAGTGCCTCGTGGAAGGTGTCGCGCGAACACGTTGGCCGGCGTCGCCGCGAGGGGTGTCAGACCCCCGATTATCGGTCTCCGCAGCGGCTTCGCGGCCCTCTTGTGATCTTCTCAACATATGGCTGACCGTTCCACCCTGTGGGCAAAGCCCGAGCTTGTCCCCAGCTTGGGGGCAAGAAGTGTGCCCGTCGTCACAAGCAAGTTCGTCGTGTCGCGAAAGGGCTCGGTGACGTCGAACACAGGGATCGATCCAGGGCGAGGCGGAGGGGTGTTGATCCGGTCACAGAGCGGATCATGTCCTGTGGTACTTGTCACAAGGTCACCGGCGCGGCACAGTCGGCGGCAGAGGGCGTCCACCACCAACCGGCCCGAGGGCGACAGGGCCGACCAGGACGTCTTGAAGTAGCTGACGTGTGTTCGAGACGGTGAATGGAGTCGGGTCATGTCGATGAGCGACATCACGGAGCTGCAGCGTGCTATCGGGCAGGTCAAGCAGGCCGTGGGCGAGTTGCGCGCCAAGTACGGCGACATCCCCGCTGTGCGCAGGCTCGTCAACGACGTCGAGCGGCTGGATATCGACACCTGCGACTTCCGCAGCGAGCCCGAGACACCCATGCCGCGCCGCCCCCAGGTTTCCGAGCACGAGGTCGTGGTCGTGCCGGACACCCCGTACGACCCGGCGATGTGGCGCGGGACCGACGACGAGTTCGTCCGCCACGACGACTAGACAAAGAAGTCAAAACCGAACTGAGGACTGATGACCGCTGGAATCAACGCGCCGGGCCGGGCGCGGATCCCGGTGCGCAGTTTGCGCACCGACCGGTGGTGGCTCCCGCCGCTGATCACCAACCTCGGCCTGGCGACGTTCGTCATTTACGCGACCGTCCGGTCATTCATGGGTGAGTGGTACTGGGTCGACGACTACCACTACCTGACGCCGTTCTACTCGCCGTGCATCAGCGAGTCGTGCGTGCCGGGCTCCGCGCATTTCGGCGAGTGGATAGGCGAACTGCCCGGCTGGATCCCGATGGGTTTCCTGGCCCTGCCGTTCCTGCTGGGCTTCCGGCTCACCTGCTACTACTACCGCAAGGCCTACTACCGCTCGGTCTGGCAGTCGCCGACCGCGTGCGCGGTGGCCGAGCCGCACGCGAAGTACTCGGGTGAGACGCGCTTCCCGCTGATCCTGCAGAACGTGCACCGCTACTTCTTCTACGTCGCGGGCATCGTCGCGGTCATCAACACCTACGACGCGATCGTCGCGTTCCACTCGCCGGACGGCGGTTTCGGCATGGGACTCGGCAACGTCATCCTGCTGATCAACGTGATCATGTTGTGGGCGTACACGTTGTCCTGCCACTCGTGCCGGCACATCGCGGGCGGCAGGCTCAAGCACTTCTCCGCCCACCCGGTCAGGTACAAACTCTGGACCTTCGTCTCCAAGCTGAACGTCCGGCACATGCAGTTGGCATGGATCACTCTCGGCACGCTGATGCTCACCGACCTGTACGTGATGCTCGTGGCCAGTGGTGCGATCTCCGACCTGCGTTTCGTTTGAGAAAGAGGATTTCTTCATGACCCAGGTCGAGCGGCACACGTACGACGTCGTCGTGATCGGGGCCGGCGGTGCCGGTCTGCGAGCCGCGATCGAGGCCCGGCAACGCGGTCTGCGTACCGCCGTGGTCTGCAAGTCCCTGTTCGGCAAGGCCCACACGGTGATGGCCGAGGGTGGCGTGGCCGCCTCCATGGGCAACGTCAACAGCAACGACAACTGGCAGGTGCACTTCCGCGACACCATGCGTGGCGGGAAGTTCCTGAACAACTGGCGGATGGCCGAGCTGCACGCCAGGGAGGCCCCGGACCGCGTGTGGGAGCTGGAGACCTACGGCGCGCTGTTCGACCGCACCAAGGACGGCCGGATCTCGCAGCGCAACTTCGGCGGGCACGAGTACCCGCGGCTGGCGCACGTCGGCGACCGGACCGGCCTGGAGCTGATCCGCACGCTGCAGCAGAAGATCGTGTCGCTGCAACAGGAAGACCACAAGGAGACCGGCGACTACGAGGCGAAGATCAAGGTCTTCCAGGAGTGCACGGTCACCGATCTGCTGAAGGACGGCGACAGGATCGCCGGGGCCTTCGGCTACTGGCGTGAGTCCGGCCGGTTCATCCTGTTCGAGGCGCCCGCCGTGGTGCTGGCCACCGGCGGGATCGGCAAGTCCTTCAAGGTCACGTCGAACTCGTGGGAGTACACCGGCGACGGGCACGCGCTGGCACTGCGCGCGGGCGCGACGCTGATCAACATGGAGTTCATCCAGTTCCACCCGACCGGCATGGTCTGGCCGCCGAGCGTCAAGGGAATCCTTGTCACCGAAGGCGTTCGCGGTGACGGTGGCGTGCTGCGCAACTCCGACGGCAAGCGCTTCATGTTCGACTACATCCCCGAGGTCTTCAAGGACAAGTACGCGGACAACGAGGAAGAAGCCGACCGCTGGTACACCGACCCGGACAACAACCGGCGCACGCCGGACCTGTTGCCGCGCGACGAGGTCGCCCGCGCGATCAACTCGGAGGTCAAGGCGGGCCGGGGATCGCCGCACGGCGGCGTGTTCCTCGACATCTCCAGCCGGATGCCCGCCGAGGAGATCCGGCGGCGGCTGCCGTCGATGCACCACCAGTTCAAGGAACTGGCGGACGTCGACATCACGGCCGAGCCGATGGAGGTCGGGCCGACCTGCCACTACGTGATGGGTGGCGTCGAGGTCGACCCGGACACCGCCGCGGCGAAGGTCCCGGGCCTGTTCGCGGCCGGTGAGGTCGCCGGCGGCATGCACGGCTCGAACCGCCTGGGCGGCAACTCCTTGTCCGACCTGCTGGTGTTCGGGCGCCGGGCCGGCATGGGCGCGGCCGACTACGTCGACTCGCTCGCCGAGCGCCCGGCCGTCGCGCAGTCCGATGTGGACGCCGCGGCGGAGAAGGCGGTGCGGCCGTTCGACCCGCAGGGCGACGGCGTCGAGGAGAACCCGTACACGCTGCACTCCGAGCTGCAGCAGTCGATGAACGACCTGGTCGGCATCATCCGCAAGGCCGACGAGATCCGGCAGGCGCTGGAGAAGATCGAGGAGATCAAGTCCCGGGTGCCGAACATCGCGGTGGAGGGCCACCGCCAGTTCAACCCCGGCTGGCACCTCGCGATCGACCTGTACAACATGATCCTGGTCAGCGAGTGCGTGGCGAAGGCCGCGCTGCTGCGCGAGGAGAGCCGTGGCGGGCACACCCGCGACGACCACCCGTCGATGAACGCGACCTGGCGCAACAAGCTGCTGGTGTGTTCGACTGACGGTACGGACGTGTCAGTGGTGGAGCAGCCCCAGATCCCGATGCGCCAGGAGCTGTTCGAGCTCTTCGAGATCGGTGAGCTGGAGAAGTACTACACCGACGAGGAGCTGGCCGCGCACCCGGGAAGGAATGCCTGACATGGGGTACAAAGCGCAATTCCGGGTCTGGCGGGGTGACGACGAGTCCGGCGAGCTGCGGGACTACGTCATCGAGGTGAACGAGGGCGAGGTCGTCCTCGACATCATCCACCGGCTGCAGGCCACGCAGGCACCCGATCTCGCGGTCCGCTGGAACTGCAAGGCCGGCAAGTGCGGGTCGTGTTCGGCGGAGATCAACGGCAAGCCGCGGCTGATGTGCATGACGCGGATGTCGACCTTCACCGAGGACGAGGTGATCACCGTGACGCCGATGCGGACGTTCCCGGTCGTCCGTGACCTCGTGACGGACGTGTCGTTCAACTACACCAAGGCCCGCGAGGTGCAGTCGTTCACGCCGCCGCCGGACCTCAAGCCGGGCGAGTACCGGATGCAGCAGGTGGACGTCGAGCGCTCGCAGGAGTTCCGCAAGTGCATCGAGTGCTTCCTGTGCCAGAACACGTGTCACGTCATCCGTGACCACGAGGAGAACAAGGAAGCGTTCTCCGGGCCGCGGTTCCTGATGCGGGTGGCCGAGCTGGAGATGCACCCGCTCGACACCGCCGACCGGCGCGACGCCGCGCAGGACGAGCACGGCCTCGGATACTGCAACATCACCAAGTGCTGCACCGAGGTCTGCCCGGAACACATCAAGATCACCGACAACGCGCTCATCCCGATGAAGGAACGAGTGGCCGGCAGGCGGTACGACCCGGTCGTGTGGCTGGGCAACAAGCTGTTCCGCCGCTCGTCGAAAAAGAGCTGATCACCCCCGTCGCCTGCTCCCAGCAACGGCGCTGGGGGCGGGCGGCGACCCCTGTCGACGAGAAGGGCGCACCAGTGGTTCCGCACTGGTGCGCCCTTCGTCGGTGAGCTACCTACCGGGTGAGCTACAGGGTCGCGCCCGCGGGTGCGCCCGCGAACGTGGTGTCCTCGCCGACCGGGCCCTTGCCCTCCGGTTCGATGTGCTTCTTGCTCTTGCGTTCCCGCTTGCTCAGGTAGTTCGCCAGCCACGAGAGCAACAGGCACATGACGATGTACATCGCCGCGACCACGATCGTCAGCGGGATCAGCGGACGGCCGAACTGCGCCACACCACCGAGCAGACGTGCGTAGTACAGCAGCTCCTCGTAGGTGATCAGGAAGCCGAGCGCGGTGTCCTTCAGCACGACCACGAGCTGGCTGATGATCGCCGGGAGCATCGCCCGCAGCGCCTGCGGCAGCAGCACCAGCATCATCACCTGGGTCTTGCGCATGCCCACCGCGTACGCGGCCTCGCTCTGCCCGCGTGGCAACGAAAGGATGCCCGCGCGGAACACCTCCGCGAGCACCGATCCGTTGTACAGCGTCAGCGCGGCGACCACCGAGTTGAACGGGTCACCGAGCTGGATGCCGTAGTGGAAGATGAACATCAGGATGACGGCCGGGATCGCCCGGAACAGCTCGACGATCACCATGGACGGCACGCGGAAGATCGCGTGGTCCGACAGCCGTCCCGCGGCGAAGATCGCGCCGAAGATCAGCGAGAGCACCGCGGCGGCCGCGAACGCGGTCAGCGTCCGGCCCAACGCGGTCAGCAGGTCGGTCTGGATCTGCTCGTACTGGATCCACTCCCAGACCTGCGCGTCGAACTGGCCCGCGTCGATGAACCGGTAGATCACGTACGCGATGGCGCCGACGATCAGCGCGGCGCCCACCACCGCGTAGATCCGGTACCGCATCCGGGCTTTCGGCCCCGGGAGGTCGAACAGAGCGGATGCGCTCATCGGGCCACACTCCAACGCTTCTCCAGGCTGCGCTGCAGCAGCGTCAGCGGAACCACCAGGACGACGAAGAAGAACGCGACCCACAGCAGGCCGGTCATCACGTTGTAGCCGTCCTCGGACAGCGAGTCACGGATCGCGCCGGCCTCGGCGACCGAGAAACCCGCGGCGATCGTGGTGTTCTTCAGCAGCGCCACCATGGTGGAGACCATCGGCGGCACCACCGAGCGGGTCGCCTGCGGGAGCACCACGCTGGACAGCAACTGGCCGAAGGTCAGGCCGAGCGCCCGGGACGCCTCGATCTGTCCCACCGCGACGGTGTTGATGCCCGACCGGACGACCTCGCACACGAACGCCGCGGTGTAGAGCGTCAGCGCGATGACCGCCGCGATGAAGAAGTCGTAGTCGTTCCGGTCGATGATCTCCAGCAGCGGGAACGCGAAGGCGAAGAAGAAGAACACGAGCGTCAGCGGTGTGTTGCGGACGACCGTGACGTACACCGTGCCGAACGCCCGGAACACCGGCACCGGGCTGACCCGCATCATCGCCAGGATGACGCCGAGGATCAGGCACAGCACCCCGGAGATCAGGAAGAGCTTGATGGTGTTGCCGAACCCGTTCAGGAACAGGTCGACGTTTTCCAACAGGACGTTCATCGGCTCCCGCCAGCTCTGACGCGGACCGGCCGGTGGCCGCCGTGCGACCACCGACCGGGTACGGACTTACGGATCAGGACTTGTCGAGAACCGGCTTGGTGGCCGGCGAGCCCGACTTGCCCAGCGTGCTGTCGTAGATCTTCTGCCAGGTGCCGTCGTCCAGCGCGGTCTGCAGGACCTCGGTCACCTTGTCCTTGAACGCCTTGTCGGTCTTGGGCAGGCCGATGCCGTACGGCTCCTCGGAGAACGTCTTGCCGACGACCTTGAACTTGTTCTGCTCCTGGGCGGCGTAGCCCTTCAGGATGGCGTCGTCGGTGGTCACCGCGTCGACCTGCTTCTGGTCGAGCTGGGTGACGCACTGCGAGTAGTTCTGCAGCTCGACGATGTTGCCCGGCTCGGTCAGGTTCTGCTCCCGGACCCGCTGGATCGGGGTCGAGCCGGTCACCGAGCAGACCTTCTTGCCCTTGAGCGTGTCCTTGCCGGTGATGTCGGTGTTGTCCTTGCGCACCAACAGGTCCTGGCCGGCGGTGAAGTACGGGCCGGCGAAGGAGATCTGCTCCTTGCGCTTGGCGTTGATGGTGTACGTGCCGACGTAGTAGTCGACGTTGCCGTTGGCGATGGCGGCCTCACGGCCGGCCGACGCGACGGCCTTGTACTCGATCTGGTCGGGCTTGAAGCCCAGCTTGGCGGCGACCAGGTTGGCGATCTCGATGTCGAACCCGGAGTACTTGCCGGTGGTCGGGTCCTTGTAGCCCAGTCCCGGCTGGTCCTCCTTGACGCCGATGATGACCTTGCCGCGCTGCTTCATCTGGTCGAACGTCGGCGAACCGGCCACGGTGACGTTCGTGGCGACGTCCTGGGGCGGCGGCGTGGCGCCACCGGCGTCACCCGGGGTGCCTTCCTTGCCACACGCGGTCAGCGCGAGGCCGCCGACCATCAGGCCTACTGCCAGGGTACGAACCCTCATCGTCTTTTTTCTCCTGCTCTGCTGTTCCACACGGCACCCCGTCCCTGCGAAAGGAGGCGCCGCTGTCCATCGTCAATGGGTCAGGATCTTGCCAAGGAAGTCTTTCGCCCGGTTGGATTTGGGCGCGGTGAAGAACGACTCCGGAGTGGAGTCCTCCACCACCTCGCCGTCGGACATGAAAATCACCCGATCGGCTGCTTTGCGGGCGAAACCCATTTCGTGGGTGACCACCAGCATGGTCATCCCCTCTTTGGCGAGGCTGGTCATCACGTCCAGCACCTCCTGGACCATCTCCGGGTCCAGCGCGGACGTCGGCTCGTCGAACAGCATCACCTTGGGGCGCATCGCCAGTGCCCGGGCGATGGCCGCACGCTGCTGCTGCCCGCCGGACAGCTGAGCCGGGTACTTGTCGGCCTGGTTGGCGATGCCGACCCGCTCGAGCAACTCCATCGCGTGCTTGCGGGCCTCGTCCTTCGCGACCCTGCGGACCTTGATCGGGGCCAGCGTCACGTTGTCGACGATGCTCTTGTGCGCGAACAGGTTGAACGACTGGAACACCATGCCCACGTCGGCACGCAGCCTGGCCAGGTCCTTGCCCTCGGCGGGCAGCGGCTTGCCGTCGACCTCGATCACACCTTCGTTGATCGGCTCCAGCCGGTTGATCGCCCGGCACAGGGTCGACTTGCCCGAACCCGACGGGCCGAGCACGACGACGACCTCGCCCTTGGGAATCTCGAGGTTGATGTCCTTGAGGACATGCAACGGCCCGAAGAACTTGTCTACCGCCTTCATCCGGATCATCGGAGGCGCGGCGGCAACTTCGGTCATCAATCCTCCAAAACGGGCAGCGTGCGTTGGCGGAAACCTAGGGGCCTCGGCTCACACAGTCCAGCGACCTTGAGCAACACTTAGGGTCTCAACTCTGTCACATGGTCATGACACCTGCGGAGGGGACACGCGTGCGAGTGCTCCTTGTCGAGGACGACGACCGGGTCGCTCAGGCGCTGGCCCCTGCCCTGGTCAAGCGCGGCCTGGCGGTCAGGCGGCTGGCGCACGGCCGGGGCGTGCTCGATCTGGTCGGCGAGGTCGACGTCATTCTGCTCGATCTGGGGCTGCCCGACATCGACGGGATGACGCTTTGTCGCCAGATCAGGGCGGTGAGTGACGTCTCGGTCATTGTCGTCTCCGCCCGCGGTGAGGTGGACGATCGAATTCTGGCGTTGCAGGCCGGTGCCGACGATTACTTGGTGAAACCGTATGACGTCGGTGAGTTGGTGGCCCGGGTGCACGCGGTTCGCCGAAGGAGCACGGATCGTGGTCAATCGAATACCGAACCGATAATGTTCGACGATGTCCGAGTCGATATCGGGCGGCACGAGGTGACCGTCGCGGGCGAGCCGATCGGATTGTCGAGGAAAGAATTCCAGGTGCTGGCGCTGGTGATGTCCGCACGCGGCGCGGTCTGCCCGCGGGACCAGATCCTGGCCGAGGTGTGGGGCCGCAGCGGCGCGGCGGAGAACCGCTCGCTCGACGTGCACGTGGCGACGCTGCGCACGAAACTCAAGCGGCCCGCGCTGATCGAGACCGTGCGCGGCGTCGGATACCGGCTCGCCGGCCGCCCGGAGTGACGCGATGCGAGTCCGGCTGCTCGGCATCGTGCTCTCGCTGGTCGCGTTGCTCGTCGTCGGCCTCGGCGTGCCGCTGGCGTTGAGCGTCGCGCAGCGCGAGCAGCAGGACCTGTTCCTCGACCGGCTCACCGACACCAGCCGGTACGCCTCGTTGTCGCAGCGGCCGTTGCTCGACGAGGAGGAGGAAGCGCTCCAGGACGAGCTGATCAGCTTCCACGCCACGTACGACATCGACGCCGTGGTGTTCAACCGGGACCGGGAGCCCGTCGCCAGTTCGGCCGTCTCCCAGCAGCCGCCGTTCCAGGCCGGGGACGTCGCGCAGGAACTGGACAACGCGCTGAGCGGCAAACATCCCGAGCCGGAGTCGCTGCTGTTGCCGTGGGACACCGACCCGCTGGTGATCGCCGAACCGGTGCTGGTCGACGGTGAGGTGCAGGGCGCGGTGATCACCCGCTCGCCGACGAACTCCGCACGTGGCCGCGTGGTGTTCTGGTGGGCCGTGATCCTCATCGGCGGCGCCATGGCACTCGGACTGGCCGTGCTGGTCGCGTTGCCGTTGGTGGGATGGACCCTGCGTCCGGTCCGCAGGCTCGACCAGGCGACCGGTTCCCTGGTGGCCGCGGTGATGAGCGGCCGGACGGTCCCGGCGGTCGACGACGGGCACGGTCCCGCGGAACTGAGACACCTCAGCCGCTCGTTCGACCAGATGGCCGCGAGCGTCAGCGACACCCTTGCCGCGCAACGGGCCTTCGTCGCCGACGCGTCCCACCAGTTGCGCAACCCGTTGACCGCGCTGCGGTTGCGGCTGAGCAATTTGGAGGGGCATGTCGACGAGGAGGAGGCCGAGCACCACATCGCCGCGATGGCCGAGACCGACCGGCTCAACCAGATCGTCGACGACCTGCTGGCGATGGCCCGTGCCGAAGGCATGGGTGGCGAACTCGTGCCCGTGGACGTGGTGGCGACCGTGAGCACGCGGCTGACCGACTGGGAGGCGGTCGCGGACTCCCGTGAGGTGCGGCTGGAGCTGACCACGTCGTCCGACCGGATCTTCGCCACCGCGCCGCCGCGCAGCGTCGAGGCGATGCTGGACGCGCTGCTGGACAACGCCTTGAAGTTCACCGCGGAGGGGTCGGTCGTCGCGGTCGACGTGCGCGCCGAGGAGTCGCGGGTGTTCGTCTCGGTCCGTGACCACGGCCCCGGCCTGCAACCGGATGAGCTGGAGCGGGCGACCGACCGGTTCTGGCGCAGCCAGGCGCACCAGAACATCAGCGGCTCCGGTCTCGGCCTGGCGATCACCCGGCGCCTGGCGGAACGGGCGGGCGGCGACGTCCGCCTCGACCTGCCGGACGACGGCGCGGGCGGCCTCCGCGTCACCATCGAACTCCCAGCTCACCCCTCGTGAGTACTTATCAGGGTTAGAACACGGATAAACACTCACGAGGGTTTTACAGCTGTTTTTCGTCGCGGTAGAACTCGCGGGCGCCGGGGTGCAGCGGGATCGGGTGGGTTTCCACGGCCGAGCGGATGTCGATCGAGTCGGCCGCCTCGGTGACGTCGGCCAGCTGCTTCTGGGCCGCGAAGATGCCCTGGGCGAGCGCCTTGGCCGCGTCGTTGGACAGCCGGTCGGTCACCATCAGCAGGTTCGGCACGGTCAACGTGGTCACCGGGACGGTGTTGGCGACCTGGTACACCGACAGCGGGATCGTCGCGGCGCCGTAATAGCGGTAGTCCTTGCGGATCGTGCGCATCTGCTCGCTCATGTCGAGCAGCCGGATGTCCATGGCCCGCGACAGCTGGACGATCTCGTCGGTCGGCAGGCCACCGGACCAGAAGAACGCGTCGATCTCGCCCTTGCGCAGCGCGTCGGTGGACTGCGGCAGGCCGTACTCGAACGGCTGGCCGTCCACCTTGAGAATCTTCAGCACACGCTCGGCGATCGTCTTGACGCCCGAGTTGGCCGCGCCGATCCCGATCCGCTTGCCGGTCAGATCCGCCAGCGCCCGGATCGGGGAGTCCGCCCGCACGACGATGTGCAGGTAGTCGTCGTAGATCCGGGCGAGCGCGCTGAACTTGTCGTTACGCCGGTCGTTGGCCACGTCGGCGGCGCTGAAGGCGATGTCGGCCTGGCCCGCCGCCAGCCGGTTGATGTTGTCCGGCGAGCCCTCGGTGGCCAGCACGGTGGGCGTCGGCATGCCCATCTGCTTGGACCACTCCGTGGCCAGTGCGTTGCCGAGCTTGTTGTAGACGCCGCTCGGGAACCCCGTGGCGATCGTCAGCCTGAGGTCCTCGGTGACGCTCGTACAGCCGGCCACGACCAGCAGCACGGTAATCAGTGTGACGAGCTTCCGAGACACGGTCACGATGGTGCCAGACGTGGGAACTACCCTGGATGGGCGCGACACCATCGTTTGAGGAGCCAGTGTGACTCGCAGTTACGCCATCCGTACGTTCGGTTGCCAAATGAACGTGCACGACTCCGAACGGCTGGCCGGCATGCTCGAAGAGGCCGGGTACACGGCCGCGACCGGCGACGAGACGCCTGACCTGATGGTGCTCAACACGTGCGCGGTCCGCGAGAACGCGGACAACAAGCTCTACGGCAACCTCGGCCACCTGTTGCCGACGAAGAAGGCCCATCCGGGCATGCAGATCGCCGTCGGCGGCTGCCTGGCGCAGAAGGACAAGGGCGAGATCGTCAAGCGTGCGCCCTGGGTGGACGTGGTGTTCGGGACGCACAACATCGGCTCGTTGCCGACGTTGCTGGAGCGTGCCCGGCACAACGAGGAGGCCCAGGTCGAGATCCTCGAGGCGCTGGAGGTCTTCCCGTCCAGCCTGCCCGCCCGGCGCGACTCGGCCTACTCGGGCTGGGTGTCGATCTCGGTCGGCTGCAACAACACGTGCACGTTCTGCATCGTGCCGTCGTTGCGGGGCAAGGAGAAGGACCGTCGGCCCGGCGAGGTTCTCGCCGAGGTGCAGGCACTCGTGGACGAGGGCGTGCTCGAGGTGACGCTGCTCGGCCAGAACGTCAACTCCTACGGCGTCGAGTTCGGCGACCGGCTGGCGTTCGGCAAGCTGCTGCGGGCGTGCGGCGACATCGACGGGCTCGAGCGGGTCCGGTTCACCTCGCCGCACCCGAAGGACTTCACCGACGACGTGATCGCGGCGATGGCCGAGACCCCGAACGTCTGCCACCAGCTGCACATGCCGCTGCAGTCCGGCTCGGACCGGGTGCTCAAGGCGATGCGCCGCTCGTACCGCTCCGAGCGCTACCTCGGGATCATCGAGAAGGTCCGGGCCGCCATGCCGGACGCGGCGCTGACCACCGACATCATCGTCGGCTTCCCCGGGGAGACCGAGGAGGACTTCCAGGCCACGCTGGACGTGGTCCGCGAGGCCCGGTTCATGGGCGCGTTCACGTTCCAGTACTCCAAGCGCCCGGGCACGCCGGCGGCCGGGATGGACGAGCAGGTGCCCAAGCAGGTCGTGCAGGAGCGTTACGACCGGCTGGTGGCGTTGCAGGAGGAGATCTCCTGGGAGCTGAACAAGGACCTGGTCGGCAGGACCCTCGAGGTCCTGGTGTCCGCGGGCGAGGGCCGTAAGGACGCTGACACGCGCCGGATGAGCGGCCGGGCACGAGATGGTCGCCTGGTGCACTTCACGCCGGGAGACGCCAACGTACGGCCCGGAGACGTGGTCGAGGCGACGGTGACGTACGGCGCGCCGCACCACCTCGTCGCCGACGGTCCGTTGGTGAGCCACAGGCGGACGCGTGCGGGCGACAACTCCGAGGCCGGGCTGCGGCCGAAGACCAACGGGATCAGCCTCGGGCTGCCGGGATTCGGCAAGCCGCCCGTGGTCGAGACGAGCGACGAAGGATGTGCGGTCCGATGACGGACGTCGACCACCTGCGTGACCAGATCGACGCGGTGGAGCGCAAGGCCATTCGCACCGTCGACCTGGGCGCCAGGGCGATCGTGATCTCGGTGGCGGTGCTGGTGCTGCTGGTGGGCCTGCTGCTGCCGTGGCTGAACGGGGCGAACGGCTGGCAGGTGCTGCTAGGGCACGTCGAGGGCAAGGCGGGCGTGGTGCCCCGGTTGTTCGCGGCGACCGCGGCCGGGTTCGGGGTGCTGGCCTCGATGCTGGCGTTGATGACGCGGCTCTGGGCGTTGACGTGGGTGTGCGCGATCGGCGGCTGGTTCGCCTCGGTCGACGGCATGCTGGCGATCTGGTCGCGGCAGTCCACGCCGGAGGCGTCGCCCGGCATCGGCCTCGTCATCGCCGTGATCGCGATGGTCGTGATCGCGACGTGCTGGTTCCGTACCGCCTGGTCACGGCCGGATCTCGACAACAATCAGCGACTTTCGGCCGATTGATCGACATAGCCGGGCGCTCATAGGCTCGCGGGACAGGCTTTCTCCCTGCTTCCTCCGGAAGGAACGTCATGTCCCCACCTGGCCGTCGTTTGCTTTCGTTAATGGTGGTCACCGGGTTAGGACTCGCGCTGGCCTCGGCTCCCGCGTACGCCGCACCCGGCAGACCGTGGCCGACCAAAGAGCAGGTCCTCGCCCCGATCGACCCGCAGAACTGGGAGAACCCGGACGCGATGACGTGGCAGGACCTGCGCGAGGTCCCCGACATCGACTGGTCCGACCCGAACCGCAAGGGTTCGGTGCGCACGATCAAGGCGGCGCTCGTCCTCGGTGACTACCCCAACGAGCAGTTCGCGATCACCCGGGCGCGCAACACCGACGTGTACAACAACCCGCGTTCCGACCTGAAACTCGACCCGAAAGAGGTCGCGAACTTCTACCGGGACTTCCTGAACAAGCCGCAGGAGATCAACCACGGCCTGACGATGCACGGGTACTGGATGGAGGTGTCGAACGGGCGCATCGGCGTCACGCTCGACGCGTTCGGCGTGTACCGCCTGCCCGGCAAGAAGCACGAATACGGCTTCAACGAATGGGATCAGGCCGCGGGCAGCTGCCCGGCAGGCGACCAGTGCAACCGCAGTCTGCGGACCGACCTGGGCGGTGCGTGGCGAGCCGAGCAGGGCTCGGACATCGACGGCAAGTACGACGTGATCTTCTACCAGACCGCGGGCAACGACGAATCGTCGACGTGGCAGGAGTTCGGCGAGATGAAGTTCGCCGACTGCGAGTCGATCCCCGCCGCGTTCGGCGGCCCGGACCCCACGAAACCCCGGTGCGCCAAGACGCGGTACGTGCCGTGGACCACGTGGCAGGCCGCCGCGAACCACTGGCCCAACGCCTCGGGCAAGAGCACGACCCAGGCCGAAAGCTCCGGTCTGGGCACGTTCTCCCACGAGCTGAGCCACGTCTTCGGCATCGCGGACAACTACAACAACCCTTACGGCACACCACAACGCCGTGCCGGTGCCGGTCCGTGGAGCATGCTCGACCGTGGCACGTTCAACGGCCCAGGCGGCCCGCACACGCGCTACCACATCCCCGCCACGCAAGGCGGCGCGGCAGGCGTGCAGCACACCTTGCGCGACAAGATGAAACTGAACATCGTGGACGAGGCCAACATCCTGCGGCTGTCGCGGGAAGCCCTTGCCACGTCGGGTGTCGTGGTGATGAACGTGACCGCCCGCGCGATCCCCATGGGCCCGGCCGGGCGGACCGGCCTGACCGGCGCCAACATCGCGATGAACGGCGACAAGTCGACTGGATCGTGCAAAACGGCAGAGGATCCGTTGTGTGACGGCGGGAACTACAACAACTACACCGTCGAGGTGGTCGACCGGATCGGCTACGACTCGTTCACCCCGGACTCCGGTGTGATGCTGTCGAAGACCAAGAACGCCGACTCGACGCCGTTCGTCTGGGTCGTCGACTCACACCCGGAGGACATCCGGACTGTCGACTTCGTCCGTCCTGACGGGACGAAGCAGTACATGACGATCGGCGACTACCGGCAGCTGTCGGACGCCCTGTTCCACGCCGGAACAGGATCGGGCACGAAGTACGAGTACGTCGACTCGGTCAACCGCCTGCACTTCTACGTCATCGACGTCAACCGCGACGCCAAGGGAGTGCTGAGCTACAAGCTGGCGGTACGGTCGCTGGACGGCCAGGGCCCGCACACCCGCGGCGTCTCCGTCGGCCGGGGCAACCCGGTCGGTCGCGTCCCCGCCGAGGTCGCGACCTGCCAGTTCCCGCTGCGCAACACCGGCCAGGTGCGTCCGTTCACCAACGGCCACCCGGAGGACGTCAGCGCCTACGTGGACTCTGACGTCTACCGTCTGTCGGCTTCGGTGTCCGGCAACGGCTGGAGCGTCCAGTTGCCTTCGGAGATCGTGACCGCCAAGGCCGGGACGACCGTTCAGGTGCCCGTCAACGCGGTTCGTGCCCATGGCGGCATGCCGCACGCGACGGTGACGTTGACCGCGAAGTCGGAGAGCAACCCCAGCGCCACGAGCACGGCCACGTGCCAGCTGTCGGTTGCCAACACCATCCCACCGCTGCACTGACAAATCCGGTTCGTGATCGCCGTTCGAAGCGGGCGGCGATCACGAACCGAGAACGGGCAGGACATGCAGGACTCATCTGGTCAGTGAGTGGTGTGTTTCGTGCAGCCGGGCGACCAGGTCGCGCTGATCTGTCGGAATGAGCAGCAGTTCGGTGTCGCCGTCGACGGTGCTGGTCAAGGTGGCGTACCGGCCCGCCGCCGTGTCCACATAAGACACATTGTCCACACTGGACACTCGGCGGCCCATGGAATCCCGCACCGCGACGTGGAACTCGCCTCCGCCGGTTCGCGGCAGCATGGCGACCTGGATCAGCCGCCGGACGTCCGGCGGGACCGGCTTCACGGTCAGCCCGCCGTGCGGGCGTGGCCGACCGCCGTCGAAAGCGAGCGCGTCCGAGCGTTGTACCCGGGCCGGCTTTCCTTGTCCAGCAGGAACGTCCGGGGTCTGAGCGACCACCATCGTCGCGAGGTTGTCCGACCGGATCGAGCAGAGTGACACCGATGTCTCACGCCGGACAGCCAGAAGTGCCTGCCGCCCGAGACGCCCAGCCAGCACACCCGTCGTCGTCTGGCCCGCGGTGATCCATCCGTAGAACTCCGTGGTGGCCCGGCAGACCACCCGCAACGCCGAGGCCACGTCGACATCCAGCTGGCCGCGGTGGTCCAGCCAGTTCAGCCGGGCGCACTCGTCCCGTACCTGTCTGTCCAGCGCGTGATCCTCGTGCCGTGGCTGCCATCCGGCCGACGGCAACAGCACCTCGGGCACGGTACCGATGTCCTCGATCCGGACCAGGCGTGCCAGCGAGTCCAGTGCCACCTGGACTGGCCGTGGCCACAGCACCGCGATCAGCCGCCGATCACCGGGGGAGCGGTCGGTTTGTCGGTCCCGAAGACCGCTTCCGGGTCCGGCTCCTCGAGGAACGACGCCCGCCGATGCTCCTCGTCCTCACTGCCCTGGTTCCGGCCGCCAGGGACAGCGCTCATGGGCAGACCGCCCGGGGTGCCCCGTCCCGCTGGAACGTTCCGCGCGGCCGCTGCCTCCGCGGCCGCTCCGGGGCCACTCACTGGACCCGCACCTGTTCGGCCGGCCGGTCCGGGACCTCCGGCGACAGATCCACCGCCCGCCGCACCTGGGGCACCTGTGTGCCCGGGAGAACCCGCGCCTTCGCCCGGAACGGCACCTGGGCCGAAGAACCCGAGCCCGGGGCCGCCTGCCCCTGGTCCAGGGCTCGCGCCGACCAGAACACCGGAACCGCTTGTGCCCAGTCCAGGCCCTGGCGCCGGGGATGTGTATCCGCCAGGCGTTGTTCCAGGCGGCGCCGTGCTCTGAGACGGCGACACCACGACACCACTGCCGCCCGGTCCGTCACCAGGACCGCCAGCGCGTGTCACGTTGCTGCCCGTACCGCCAGGACCCTCACCGCCGCGGATCGGTGGAGGTGGCGCCGTTGTTCTCGGCTTTGGAGGGCTCGGGCGGTCACCAGGCGGCGGGGGTTGAGAGGGAGGCGGCGCCTGTGCGATGCGGATCTCGCTCTGGTCGGCAGTTATGGACCCGTACGTGCTGGGCAGATTCATGTTGTAGGTTGACGCGTTCTCGTAGCCCCGCATGACATCGGCGTTGTGCTGCGCCGCAGCGTGGTGCCTGCCGAGTTGTTGTTGGTAGGTGACCAGTTCGCCAGGCGCCAGGAACGCGGCCAGCGGATCGACCTTCTCCGGCGCGGGCGGCACCGGCATCACGGCGTTCTTCGCGTCGTTGAACGACCCGGCCTGACGGCTCACCAGATCACGCATGGTGTCCATCGCCGGGGCGGCCAGAGCGTGCTCGACGGCCAACGGACCGACGCCACGATGTGCCGCACCGGCGGCGTCGCCTTTCCAGACTGCGTCCATCTTGTTGAGAAGCTTCTTGATCTGGTCGCCACGCTCGTTATAGGTCTTGACCACCTCGGCGACCACATCCGCGCCGCTGGCCATGTCCGCCGGGCCACGCGCGTTGGTGAAGTTCTCGTAGATGTCCTGTCCGGACAAGAACATGATCAGCCCCCCGCCTTGATCGTCTGGATCACCATGGACGCCACTTGTTTCGCGCGTTCGCACGACTTCACCCCGAGCCTGCCCTGCTCCAACACGGTGAACGTCAGCGTGTCCGATATGCCGACCGTCATGCCACAGGTTCCTTGAGGCCGATAGTCACCCGAATCATTGAACACCGCTGGGTATCCATCTACCTCGATCGGTTCGAAATACCCGTCGAACCGATCCTTGCCACGGTACGTATCTGACAGGCCGTTCTTGTTACCGGACAGAAACCCGACTCCGACGCCCTCACGGGTGTCGCTATTGATCCAGTCACATGCAGGACCGGACGATCTGGCTACGGCGCTGTCGGTGTCTGGCTTTCCTGGCGGAAGATTGAGAACCTGCAGCTGGGCTGGTGTGAGCGTAGCGCACGGTTTGGCGAGGAACGGCGTCCCGTCGAGTGGAGTCGCCACTCGGGGTGCCTCATAGTCGTTGGCTGGGCTGTCCGAATTGGTGCCGGGTGCTGGGCGGGGGGTACCTGCCTCAGTACTTGTGCACGCTGTCGCCGCGAGTATCACTACGCTGGCGGCTAGCAGTGTCAAGGCTAGCGATGATCGCATTGATCAGTCTCGCATCCGGAAGCTTTGTGCGCTCACATCCTCGACCCGAGCATATGCTTGGCGGGCAGCCTCCAGCTTTACGATCTCCGCTTCAGCAGCAGCCGACATTCGCCCGTTGTGCTCGTATGCGGCTTCGACCGAGGCGGCCGCAGCGTTGGCCTGCAAAACACTCATGATGTCTTTCGCGGGCGGCGTCATCAGGCCTCGCGCATGGTAGAGCTTGCGGCTGTCCTCGATTATGCCGTCGGCGACGGTTTTGATTTCGGTGATGATTTCGTCGAGCTCGGCGAGGCTGGTGAACTCGTAGTAGCCACCAGCGCCGCCGCCACCGGACTGGTGTGCGTATTCACCGCCGAACATGGCCGCGATCGCGCGACCGGTCTGTGTCACCGCGATTTCGGTGTCGATCTGCTGTCTTGCCGGCTCCGATTGCTCAGGTTGAAATCCCTCGGCCACCGCTCACTCCCCTTGATGGTTGCCAACCGCGACAGCTTACCAAGAGTGATTCCATGATCACTGGCTGTTCGTGAGACGTTGGGGACGGTGGAGGGGTTCCTGCTGATCAGTTGGTCGTCGATCTGATCATGGTCAGGAAAGTACGGGCCGCGTCCTTGCTGAACAGCAACGTGGGGCGGTTGTCGTCGGATAACGCCGCGTGCTTGGTGTCCCGGTAGCCGACCAATCCGTCCGCCCAGCCGGTCTCCACGCACGCCGAGTTGTTGGCGCTGTACGTCGCCTTACGCCAGTTGTCGATCACTGGACTTCCTTTCCGACCTCGGCGATCAGCGCTCGTGACTTCTTCGGATTGAGCGCCAGATGCCGGAAACCCTCACCTGCGGGACAGGCCGAAGAAGTCGATCGCGTACTGGGCCATGCCGGTGGTCAGGATGTTGTGCGAGCCGTTCTGGATGCTGATGGCCTCGACCTGGGTGCCGTACCGGGTCCGCGTCCATGTCGACTGTGGACGGTCGGTGCTCGTCGGCGTCTGGCTCAGGCCGGACACGTTGGTCCACTGCTTGATCTCTTCGGTGAAGTTGGGGTACCTCAGGGTGTCGTCCGCGGTGCCGTGCCACAGTTGCATCCTCGGCCTCGCGCCGGAATAGCCCGGGTAGGCGGCGCGGACCAGATCACCCCACTGCTGCGGGGTCCTGATCAGGTTCCCTTGCGCGCACGTGCTGTTCCAGCCGGAGCCGTCGGTGGTGGCGAAGCATCCAAAAGGGACACCGGCGAACGCCGCACCCGCCTTGAACACGTCCGGGTAGTCACCGAGCAGGACGTTGGTCATCATGGCACCGGAGGAGGAGCCGGTGGCGTAGACCCGGTTCGAGTCGCCGTTGTGGCGCTGCAGGGTGTACTGGACCATCGACATGATCCCGACGGGATCGCTGCCGCCGTTGCGTCGCAACGCCTGCGGCGAGGACACGTCGAAACACTGGCCGCTGCGAGTGGCGGACGGATAGACGACGATGAACTTGTGACGGTCGGCCAGCCGGGCGAACTCCGTGCCCGAGTGGTAGGCCGGGCCGGACCCGGTGCAGTAGTGCACCGCGACCAGGACAGCGGGTCTGCTCGTGATGCCGTCCGGGACGTAGATGTGCATCCGCAGGTTGGTCGGGTTCGTGCCGAAGTTCGTGACCTCGGTCAGCGCGGCCGCGGACGCCTTGGCGGGCGACAAAGTCAGCAACAGGGTGACAGCAGCGACCAGTGCGGGAGCGATCCTTCGCATGTCTTCCTCTTCCCACGTGACTCGAAACTTTCGGTTGACCGTGGGCGTGGTACCGCGCTGCCTCACTATGGATCCGCAAGTGCGGGCGTGGCAACAACTTTCGAGGAAGTTTCGAAGAAAGGACTGCCCGGCCCGCGAACGGGCCGGGCAGTCCACAGTGAACCGGACTATCGGGTGGCGACCGCCTGCTCGGCGGCGGCCAGCCACTCACGCCACTGGGCGGCCTGCGCCTCGGCCTGCTCGGCGCGGCGGTTGTCGCCTGCCGCACGGGCCTTGGCGGCCTTCGACTCGAACTCCTCCACGCGCTCGCGGAACTGCGCGGCACGGGCCTGAGCCTCCGGGTCGGTACGGCGCCACTGCTGGTCAGCGGCCTGGCGCACCTTCTCCTCGACCGCGCGCAGGCGGCCTTCCAGCTCCCGCACCCGCTCGCGCGGCACCTTGCCGATCGACTCCCAGCGCTCCTGGATGCGGTGCAGCTGCGAGCGCGCCGCGTCCAGGTCGGAGATGTTGATCTTCTCGGCTTCGGCCAGCAGTTCTTCCTTGGCGCGGGCGTTGTCGTGGAACTCCGCGTCCCGCTCGCTGAACGCCGCCGACCGCCGGGCGAAGAACTTGTCCTGCGCCGCGCGGAACCGCTGCCACAGCGCGTCGTCCGAGTCCTTCGGCGCGCGCCCGGCCGCCTTCCACTCGGTCATCAGCGCCTTGTAGCGGCCCGCGGTCGGGCCCCAGTCGTCCGAGTCCGCCAGCTGCTCGGCCTCCTCGACCAGTTCCTGCTTGCGGGCCTTCGCCGTGGAACGCTGCCGGTCCAGATCCGCGAAGTGCGAGCCACGCCTGCGGTTGAAGGTGTCACGTGCCTTGGAGAACCGGCGCCACAGCTGCTCGTCGGTCTTCCGGTCGACCCCGCGGATGGTCTTCCACTCGTCCAGGATCGTCCGCAGCCGGTCACCCGCGGCCTTCCACTGGGTCGACTCCGCCGCGATCCGCTCGGCCTCCTCGGCCAGCTCCTGCTTGCGCGCCACCGACGCGGCCCGTGCCGCCTCGCGGGCCTGCTTGGACGCCTCGATCGCCTGCTTGGCGTGCGCGAGCACGTACTCCACGCGGGCCTCCAGCGCGGCCAGATCGCCGACCGCCGCCGCATCGACCAGGCTCTCCTTGATGTGCTTCGCGCTGGTCAGCGACTGCTTCGGATCGCCGGCCCCGGAGACGATCCGTGCCTCGAGCAGCTCGACCTCGGTGCGGATGTCGTCGAACCGCCGCGCGTAGTGCGCCAGCCCTTCCGTCGGTTCGCCCGCCTGCCACGAGCCGACCGCTCGTTCACCGTCCACGGTCTTCACGAAAACCGTGCCCGACTCGTCCACCCGGCCCCACCTGCCCGGGTCGGTCGACGCGACCGGCACCGGCGCGGGTGCTTTGAGCTCTCCAGCCGGAGCGGTTTCGACAGCAGCGGATTCGGCCGGAGCAGCCGGCTCAGCCACAACCACCTCCGCCACCTCGGCCACATCCGTGCTCTGGGTTGTTTCCCTGTCCGTCATCGCCGGCTCCTCCTCGCCTGCGTGCCCGCGCCTCCCACGGGCGCCCCGTCGTTCGCCGGGGCCCAGCAACGTGGAATCCGGTCGCCTGAGGCGACTGGTTCCGCGCGCATTCAAACAGGTCAAGGCCCGCGTCGGAACCACCAGGCTCACCTCCGGTCATCCTAGTAACGTTCCTCAGCGTGATCGCTCGTGCCGCTGTAGTGCCTTATCCACCACTTCTGGTGCCGGAACTGGTCGTCGCCGACGTGCCTGAGGTGTCCTCGGTGCGGCGCGCGTGCGTGGCGGCGGCGCGGTTCCTGGCAGCGGGTTCCCGCAGGTGGATCGCGGTCGCGCCGGGATTCGGCGAGGTCCCGGACGGTGCCGTGGGCACGTTCCGGGGGTTCGGGGTGGACGTCCGGGTCCGGCTGGCCGCCGACACGGAGGGTGACGTTGATCCGTCTCTGCCTTTACCGGTCCTGATCGCCGGGTGGTTGCGACAGCAAGCAGGCGCACAGTCGGTGAGCGTCCATTTGGTCTCACCCGAGGCGACGAGGGAGCAATGCCAGGAGCTGGGCGCCCGCCTCGCCCGGGAGACGAGCGGTCCAGTTGGCCTGCTCGTGCTCGGGGACGGCTCGCCCAAGCACGGTGACCGTGCTCCGGGCAGGCCGGACGAGCGGGCCCCTGACTTCGACGACGCCGTCCACACAGCCCTGTCGAACGCCGATGCCGAGGCACTGCTCGCGCTGGACGAGGGCCTGGCGGGCGAGCTGGACGCGCAGGGCCGGGCGCCCTGGCAGGTGCTTGCCGGGACCGGCGGCGACTGGCGGTGCGCCGGCAGCGAGCTCATGGTGCCCTTCGGCGTCGCCTACCACGTCGCCGTTTGGGAAAATGGCCGGTCGTGACCACCCCCATCGCAGTCGTCGGCCCCACCGCGACCGGCAAGTCGGACCTGGGCATCGCGCTGGCCGAGAAGCTCGGCGGTGAGGTCGTCAACGCCGACGCCTCCCAGCTCTATCGGGGCATGGACATCGGCACGGCCAAGGTCACGCGGGCCGAACGCGAGGCCGTCCCGCACCACCTCCTGGACGTCCTGGACGTCACCGAGACCGCGTCGGTAGCCGCATACCAACGGCACGCCCGCCGGGTCGTGGAGGACGTCCTGGCGGCCGGGAAGGTACCGATCCTGGTCGGCGGTTCCGGCCTGTACGTCCAGGCCGTCCTGGACGACCTGGAGTTCCCCGGCACGGACCCGCGGATCCGGGAGCGGCTCGACCAGGAGCTGGCCACTGTGGGCGCTCAGCTGATGCACGAGCGGCTGGCCACGCTCGACCCGGTCGCGGCGGGCGCGATCCTGCCGAGCAACGGCCGCCGCGTGGTCCGGGCCCTGGAGGTGATCGAGCTGACCGGGCGTCCGTTCTCCGCGACGATGCCCAAGCCGGGACCCGCGCGTTACGGCACGATCCTGATCGGACTGGACCGCGAGCCGTCCGAACTGGACACACGGATCGACGCCAGGGTGGCCAGGATGTTCGCCGCCGGGTTCGTCGACGAGGTCCGTGAGCTGGAGAAGATCGGGCTGCGTGACGGGCTGACCGCGTCGCGTGCCCTCGGCTACCAGCAGGTCCTCGCGTACTTCGACGGCGAGTACGACCTCGGCGAAGCGACGGCGCTGACCGCGCAGGGCCACCGGCGGTTCGTGCGCAGGCAGCGTTCGTGGTTCCGCCGTGACAAGCGGATCACGTGGCTGGACGCGGGCGCCGACGACCTCCTCGACGAGGTGCTCCGGGTCGTCACCCCGTAACCTCAGAGGTGTGCGGGACATCGAATTCGTCAAGGGACACGGCACGGAGAACGACTTCGTGGTGCTGCCCGACCAGGACGGCACCCTGGAGCTGACCGCGGCACGGGTCCGCGCGCTTTGCGACCGCAGTCGCGGTCTCGGCGCGGACGGTGTGCTGCGGGTGGTCAAAGGGGCGGCCGTGCCGGACAAGCCGTCCGATGTGGACCCAGACGGCTGGTTCATGGACTACCGCAACGCCGACGGCTCGATCGCCGAGATGTGCGGCAACGGGGTCCGGGTGTTCGCCGCCTACCTGGTCGAGGCCGGTCTGGCCGAACCCGGCGAGTTCGTGCTCGGGACGCGGGCGGGCCCGCGCCCGGTGAAGACGCACGAGGACGGCTCGGTGACCGTCCAGATGGGACCGGCCCGGGTGTTCGGCCGCTCCCAGGCCACGGTGTCCGGTGAGGCGTTCCCCGGCATCGCGATCGACGTCGGCAACCCGCACCTGGCGTGCCAGATCGACAGCGACCCGGCGGACCTGGACCTCTCTCTGCCTCCCGGGCACGATCCGGTGCTTTTCCCGCACGGCGTGAACGTGGAACTGTTCCGCCGCAAGGGGCCGGACGCGATCCAGATGCGTGTGCACGAGCGGGGCGTGGGGGAGACCCGGTCCTGCGGGACGGGCACGGTCGCGGCCGTGGCCGCGTTGCTGCACCTGGCCGACGAGCCCACCGGTTCGTCCTACGTGGACGTCCCCGGCGGCCGGGTCCGGGTGGAGATCGGCGAGGACGCCAGCACGCTCACGGGGCCTGCGGTGCTGGTCGCCCGTGGTCAGCTGGATCGGCGGTGGTGGGACTCGGTGTCCTGACCATCGTGCGGATCGGCGAGAACATCATCCAGATCCAGGACACCGCGAGGCCGCTCGCCGCGACCCACAGCGTGCCGCGCACCCCGATGACCTCGCCGAGCACGCCGCCGGCCAGCGAGCCGAGCGGGAACGCGCCCCAGATCATGAACCGCATGCTCGCGTTCATCCGGCCGAGCAACCGGTCCGGGCAGATCGACTGACGGAAGCTGACCTGCGCGATGTTGTGCACGATCACGCCGTAGCCGACGCCGACGTGCCCCAGCACGGTCAGCCAGACCAGCCAGCCCGGCTGGCCCAGCGGGATCAGCAGCTCGAACGGCGCGATCGCCACCAGCGACACCCACATCGCCCGCACGTTGCCGATCCGGCGGTACCACCAGTTCGCCGTCATCCCGGCGAGGAACCCGCCCACGCCGCCGACCGCGAGCACCAGGCCGACCTGGGCCTCGCTGAGCAGCAGGTCCTTGGTCAGGAACAGCACCATGCCCGCGGTCTCCATCTGGAAGAAGAAACCCGCGGTGGTGCCGGTCAGCGCGATCGCCCGCAGCATGCTGTTGTGGAACACGAACCGCAGGCCCTCGGCGACCTCGGCGCGCAGCTTGCGGTGCTCGGTGCGGACCGGCCGTGGCTCCTCCTGCTTGATCCGGAACAGGAAAAGCCAGGACGCCAGGAAGCCCAGTCCCACCGTGATGGTCGCGTTGGCGGCGCCGGCCAGCGCCGCCAGGCCACCGCCCATGGCGGGTCCGGACACCATCGCCACCGACTGGCTGGCCTGGAGCTTCGCGTTGCCCTCCAGCAGTTGGTCACGGCCGACCAGCGTCGGCAGGTACGACTGGTACGACACGTCGAAGAAGACCGTGCAGACGCCGACCAGCAGCCCTACGACGATCATGTGCGGCAACGTCAGGACGTCCAGCCACCACGCCACCGGAACGCTCAGCAGCAACGCGGCCCGCGCGAGGTCGGCGCGCAGCATGAGCTGCCTGCGCCGCATCCGGTCCACCCAGGCCCCGGCGGGCAGGCCGATCAGCAGGAACGCGGCTGTCTCCGCGGCGGTGAGCAGGCCCATCTCGAACGGCGTCGCGGCCAGCACGGTGACCGCGACCAGCGGTAACACGGTGTGCCCGATGTACGTGCCGAACTGGCTGAGGGTGTCGCTGGCCCACAACATCCGGAAACCGTGGTGGCGGAATAGGGACACGGCTCTCACCTTGCCCGAACGCCGGGCCGGATGGGAACGAATTGGGTGGTCCGGAGCGTTGTAGGAGGTGCGATAACCAGTCGGCGGATTCCGCCGAGCGTGCGACGATGGGCAGGCAACATCGAAACGACAGGTAAGGACAGGGCTTACTCGATGACGGAAGACTACGCGGAAGAACTGGTCTCGACTGGGGAGCTGGAACTCGAGGACCGGTCCGCGCTACGTCGAGTGGCCGGGCTGTCCACCGAGCTTTCCGACATCACCGAGGTCGAGTACCGCCAACTCCGGCTGGAACGGGTGGTTCTGGTCGGCGTCTGGACCGAGGGCACCGCCGAGCAGGCCGACGCGTCGCTCACCGAGCTGGCGCGGCTGGCCGAGACGGCCGGTTCCGAGGTCCTCGAAGGGCTCATCCAGCGGCGTGACCGGCCGGATCCGGCCACGTACGTCGGCTCCGGCAAGGTGGAGGAGATCTTCCAGACCGTGCTGGCGACCGGCGCGGACACGGTGATCTGCGACGGTGAACTCTCACCCGGTCAGCTCCGCCAGCTGGAGGCGCGCCTCAAGGTCAAGGTGATCGACCGGACCGCGCTGATCCTGGACATCTTCGCGCAGCACGCGCGGTCCAAGGAGGGCAAGGCCCAGGTCGAGCTGGCGCAGCTGCAGTACCTGCTGCCGCGCCTGCGCGGCTGGGGTGAGTCGCTGTCCCGGCAGGCCGGTGGCCGGGCCGGTGGCGGCAACGGCGGTGTGGGTCTTCGTGGCCCCGGTGAGACCAAGCTGGAAACCGACCGGCGGCGGATCCGCGCCAAGATCTCCAAGCTCCGGCGTGAGATCACGGCGATGGCCGGCGTCCGGGAGACCAAGCGTGGCCGCCGGGTGGCCAACGAGGTGCCGAGCGTGGCCATCGCGGGTTACACCAACGCGGGCAAGTCCAGCCTGCTCAACGCGATCACCGGCGCGGGCGTGCTGGTCGAGGACGCGTTGTTCGCCACGTTGGACGCGACCACGCGCCGTACCCAGACACCGGACGGGCGGACGTACACGCTGACCGACACGGTCGGGTTCGTGCGGCACCTGCCGCACCAGCTGATCGAGGCGTTCCGGTCCACCTTGGACGAGGTGGCCGACGCGGACCTGCTGGTGCACGTGGTGGACGGATCGGAAGCCAACCCGGAGTGGCAGGTCAACGCGGTGCGCGAGGTGCTGGGCGAGATCGCCGAGCGCAACGACACCCCGATGCCGCCGGAGGTCCTGGTGGTGAACAAGATCGACGCGGCGGACGAGCTGCAACTGGCGCGTCTGCGCCACCTGCTGCCCGGCGCGTTGTTCGTCTCGGCGCACAAGGGCCTCGGGCTCGACGAGCTGCGTGAGCACCTGGCCACGGCGTTGCCGCGGCCGGACGTCGAGGTGGAGGTGCTGGTGCCGTACGCCCGTGGCGAGCTCGTGGCCAGGGTGCACCGGGAGGGTGAGGTGCTCGCCGAGCGGCACACCGCCGAGGGCACCCAGTTGCACGCACGGGTGAACGGTGACCTGGCCGGTGCTTTGGGTCAGTTCGCAAGCAACGGCGCCCCGGTCTGACGCGTCTACTGGTCGTGATCAAGGGTAGGAGAGTCTTGGCGTGGGGAGGCGCCCTGGCTCTCGCTTGGGCGCTCGCACCGGTGACGGCGGCTCACGCCGATCCGGTGGAGCGCTGCAAGATCAGTGCGAGGAACATCGGCGAGCTGTCCGGCCTGGCGTCGGACGGCTCGAAGATGTACGCGACCAACGACGGCGGCACCAAGCTGACCGTCAGCGTGCTCAACAAGGACTGCAAGGTCGAGCGCACGATCACCAACAAGACCGACCCGTTCGACGTCGAGGACATGGCACGGACGAAGGACGGCACGATCTGGCTGGCCGACACCGGCGACAACGGCAAGAAACGCGAGACCGTCGCGCTGCACTCGCTGTCCCCGGACGGCAAGGCGACGCTGTACCGGTTGTCCTATCCGGACGGACAGCACGACGCGGAAGCGTTGCTGATGGACCAGAAGGGCGTGCCGTACCTGGTCACCAAGGAGCCGTTCGGCCCGGCCGAGGTCTACCGGCCCGACGGCGAACTGCGGAGCCCCGGGCCGACAAAACTGACCAAAGTGGCCTCGGTCGACCTGAAGACCACCGAAACCGCGGGCGGCCCGACCCGGATTCCGCACTCCATCGCCACGATCCTGGTGACCGGCGGCGCGGTCAGCGCCGACGGAAAGGTCGTCGCGCTGCGCACGTACACCGACGCGTACCTCTACAGCGCACCTGACGGCGACATCGTGGCCGCACTGGGCCGCGACCCCGTCCGTGTCCCGCTGCCGAACGAACCGCAAGGCGAGACGATCGCCTTCGAACCGGACGGCACGCTGCTGACCGGCTCGGAAGGAGTCGGCCAGCCGATCCGGACGGTCGCGGGAGCGACCGGCTTGGTGTCCCCCAAACCGCAGGCCGGGGGCAACCCCGCGAGTCCCGGCGGCGCGGCAGGGGACGCGAACGCCGCTCCGGCCACCGAGGACTCCGGGTTCCCGACCTGGCTGGCGGTCGTGGTCGGCGGTGTCGTCGTGCTCGGCGGACTGGCGTTCATGGCCCGCAAGGGCAAAACCCGCTAGGTCGTGTTTCGAATGTCCCGGTCGATGAGAGTCTGCCCCGGCCGGAGGCCGGAATCGGCTCGGTGGGGCGGTTCCTGGCGTCGCCGCGGGATCGCCGCGAATACTGGTTGTCTTTGGGCGGTCCCGCGGTGGCGTCAGGGGCCGCATCCGGCCCGGCTATCGCGATCGGGCATTTGAAACACGGCCTAGCTGTGCGCCCTCCGAGCGGCGGCGGAGAACACGGCCGCCCGGAGGTGACGGTGACCCGTCAGAGCCGGCGCAGGACGGCGACCACCTTCCCGAGGATGGTGGCCTCGTCACCGGGGATCGGCTCGTACGCCTCGTTCTGCGGCAACAGCCACACGTGGCCGTCGCGCAGCTTGTACGTCTTCACCGTGGCCTCGCCGTCGATCATCGCCGCGACGATCTCGCCGTTGTCGGCGACCGACTGCTGGCGCACCACGACCCAGTCGTCGTCCGCGATCGCCGCGTCGATCATCGAGTCGCCGGCGACCTTGAGCAGGAACAGCGAGCCCTCGCCGACGATCTCCTTGGGCAACGGGAAGACGTCCTCGACGGCCTGTTCGGCCAGGATCGGGCCACCGGCGGCGATCCGGCCCAGCACCGGGACGTACGCCGGCGTGGGCGCCGGGGTGTCCTCGCCGGCCAGTTGGGCCGCGTCGGCGTCCGGCGGCAGCACGCCGATCGCCCGCGGCCGGTTGTGGTCCCTGCGCAGGTAGCCCTTCCGCTCCAAGGCCTTCAGCTGGTAGGCGACCGACGAGGTCGATGTCAGGCCGACCGCCTCACCTATCTCCCGCACGCTGGGCGGATACCCCACCCGTTCGACCCAGGCCCTGATGACCTCGAGCACCGCGCGCTGTCGCGGCGGCAGGGTGCCCGAGTCCAGGTCTTCGGCCTGCTCGGGGAAGGGGCGGATGTTGTCGCCCTGCTCTGGTGTCTTGCTGCGCTGCGGCACCGCTTCCGCCTCCAAAAATCCTCGCCCACCTGTGGGCGAGCTCGATCATCTTCACCGACCGTAGTCCGCTTCGACCAGGAGATCAAACACCTGTTCGAGGGACACGCCGAGCGGATCTCGATTTTTGTCGGTGGTAGGTGGTACACATTCGCACGGACGTTCGATCGAACCGGTGTTCGATCTCAGGTCACGCGAGGAGGATACGACATGGCGGCTCCGGTACGCACGAAGATCGACCTGTCGCAGCCGGCCGGCCGGCCGGTGCTCCGGCTGGTGCCGCCACTGCCCGAGGTCGAGGAAAAACCCCGGGAGGAGAAGGCGGCACCGCGGGTCACCGAACCCAAGGCGCCGCGCAAGCGCCGGCCGTCGCACCGGCGTGTGGCCGCCTGCACGCCGGCGATCCGGCGCCGCAGGCGAGTGGCGGCGTCCATCCTGGTCGGGCTCGGCATGTTCCTCACGGTGTTCGGAGTCGGCAGCCTGGTGGACGTGTTCACGTCGAACGTGGTGCCCGAGCGGACGGCGGTCGTCTGGGTCCAGCCCGGCGAGAGCCTGTGGGACGTGGCGGAACGATCGGCGCCCGGGTACAACCCGGAGGCAGTGGTCGCCCGGATCCATGAACTCAACGAGATCTCCGGTGCCGGGGTGCTCGCCGGTCAGGCATTGCAGGTCCCGTCCGCGCCCTGATCGTCCGGCGGGCCAGAACGTCCTTTGTGTCCGGTCGATCTGCCGTGCTGGTGTGAGGTTCGACCGTGTGCTGGTTGCGGGCTGCCGAATTCGCGCTTCGGCGGGACATGCCGCGCTGTAACGGAAACCGCTCGCCGCGACTGTTCGCCCTGGACGGTGCCCGGTCCCGCATAAGATCAACTTTACCGGAATCCCGCGGCCACGGCAGCCGATTTGATCAACTCAAGGCCGCGACTTCCGCGACTCGCTCGGGATGACACCACGCGTTGCCTTGATCGCGCGGGGACCTTTGCCGTGTCGGCCTTTGTCGTGGGTCGCGCCCGGTCGTGGGAACTGTGATCCAGTTGGTCCGATCGCGCGGCTGGAGGACCGTGTTGTTCCCGGCATGAGGGCTCCGTGTGGATCTCCGGGGCGCTCGTCGGTCGTCGAGCGGGTCGTTCAACGGGTGTACGCGCTGTGCGCAGTCGATCGTGCTGAGTTCCCTCGAACGGCTGATTGCGTTGGCGTGGTCCGGTCTGGATCGACACCCCGTGTGGCGCTCGCCACAGTGCGTTCGTGACCAGGCGAGTCGCGCCGTGTCGACTTGCGTCGAGTAGGCCTCGGGCATACTGTCACCCCAACATCTAGTAGTTACACCGCTGTAAGTAGTCCACAGGTTGGGGCTGGGGGCGGACGAGTTGTCCACCCTTCATCCACAAGTCGATCACCAACCAGGCTGTTGCGGTGACGCACGGGTGTTGCCGGATGACCGTGAGTGAGAGTGAGGAAGCCTGCGATGAGATGTCCGTTCTGCCGGCATTCCGACTCTCGGGTGGTCGACTCCCGGGAAGTCGACGAGGGCCAGGTGATCCGGCGCAGGCGGTCGTGCTCGAGCTGTGGCCGCAGGTTCACCACCGTCGAGGAGGCCGTGCTGGCGGTGGTCAAACGATCCGGCGTGACCGAGCCGTTCAGCCGCGACAAGGTCGTGCGCGGCGTGCAACGCGCCTGCCAGGGCAGGCCGGTCGACGAGGACGCGCTGCAGAAACTGGCCCACCGGGTCGAGGAGTCGATCCGCTCGGGCGGTGCCGCCGAGATCCCGAGCCATGAGGTGGGGCTCGCCATTCTCGGCCCGCTGCGCGAGCTCGACGAGGTCGCCTACCTGCGGTTCGCCAGCGTGTACCGCTCGTTCACATCGGTTGAGGACTTCGAGAAGGAGATCGCGGACCTGAAAGCGGCGATCGCCAAGCGTGCGGAGGCGGAACGGTGAGCCGCCGGACGCGCGCACGGACAACAAGGAATTCGCACGGACCGGATCGGACGGGGACCCCGGACGTGGCCGCGCCAGTTAACGCGAGTGTTGAGGGAGAGGGACTGGTCATGACGGAAACGGTGGGTGTGCCCGCTGGGGGTGATCAGCAGGTCAAAGGCCTGCGGATGGAGCGGGTCTACACGACCGAGGGAGTGCATCCCTACGACGCGGTCACGTGGGAGCACCGCGACGTGGTGATGACCAACTGGCGTGACGGGTCGGTGAACTTCGAACAGCGCGGCGTCGAGTTCCCCGACTTCTGGTCGGTCAACGCGGTCAACATCGTCACCAGCAAGTACTTCCGCGGCGCGGTCGGCTCGCAGGTCCGGGAAAGCAGCCTGCGCCAGCTGATCGACCGCGTGGTCAAGACGTACGTCGCGGCCGGTGTGGAGCACGCGTACTTCGCCACGCCGAAGGACGCCGAGATCTTCGAGCACGAGCTCACCTACATGCTGCTGCACCAGGTGTTCAGCTTCAACTCGCCGGTCTGGTTCAACGTCGGCACCGCGTCGCCGCAGCAGGTCAGCGCCTGCTTCATCCTCGCGGTGGACGACACCATGGAGTCGATCCTCAACTGGTACAAGGAAGAGGGCCTGATCTTCAAGGGCGGTTCGGGCGCGGGCCTGAACCTCTCCCGGATCCGTTCGTCCAAGGAGCTGCTGTCCTCCGGCGGCACCGCGTCCGGCCCGGTGTCGTTCATGCGCGGCGCCGACGCGTCCGCGGGGACGATCAAGTCCGGTGGCGCGACCCGGCGGGCGGCCAAGATGGTCGTGCTCGACGTGGACCACCCGGACGTCGAGGAGTTCATCGAGACCAAGGCCAAGGAGGAGCGCAAGATCCGCGTCCTGCGCGACGCCGGCTTCGACATGGACCTCGGTGGCAAGGACATCACCTCGGTCCAGTACCAGAACGCCAACAACTCGATCCGCGTCTCCGACGAGTTCATGCACGCGGTGGAGAACGGCGGCAAGTTCGGCCTGCGCTCGCGGACCTCCGGCGAGGTCATCGAAGAGGTCGAGGCCAAGAGCCTGTTCCGCAAGCTGTCGCAGGCCGCGTGGGAGTGTGCCGACCCCGGCATCCAGTACGACAGCACGATCAACGACTGGCACACCTGCCCGGAGTCCGGCCGGATCACCGCGTCGAACCCGTGCAGCGAGTACATGCACCTGGACAACTCCAGCTGCAACCTCGCGTCGCTGAACCTGATGAAGTTCCTGCGTGAGGACGGCACGTTCGACACGCGGACGTTCGTCAAGGCGGTCGAGTTCGTCATCACCGCGATGGACATCTCGATCTGCTTCGCGGACTTCCCGACCGAGCCGATCGCGGACACCACGCGCAAGTTCCGTCAGCTGGGCATCGGTTACGCCAACCTCGGCGCGCTGCTGATGGCGACCGCGCACGCGTACGACTCCGAGGGCGGCCGCGCGCTCGCCGCGTCGATCACCTCGCTGATGAACGCCGTCGCGTACCGTCGCTCCGCTGAGCTCGCCGGTGTCGTCGGCCCGTACGAGGGCTACGCCCGCAACGCCGAGCCGCACATCCGCGTGATCCGTAAGCACGCCGCGGCCAACGACCTGATCCGCACGCTGGCCGACGACGACACCGCGATCCAGCGTGTCGCCGGTGAGGAATGGCGGCGTGGCCTGGAGATCGGTGTCCGGGACGGCTGGCGCAACGCGCAGGCGTCGGTGCTCGCGCCGACCGGCACCATCGGCCTGATGATGGACTGCGACACCACCGGCATCGAGCCGGACCTGGCGCTGGTCAAGTTCAAGAAGCTGGTCGGCGGCGGCTCGATGCAGATCGTCAACCAGACCGTGCCGCGGGCGCTGAAGGCACTGGGCTACCAGGAAGAGCAGATCGAGGCGATCGTCGAGTACGTCTCCGAGCACGGGCACGTCGTCGACGCGCCGGGCCTGCGCCGTGAGCACTACGAGGTCTTCGACTGCGCCATGGGCGAGCGCTCCATCGCGCCGATGGGACACGTCCGGATGATGGCCGCGGTGCAGCCGTTCATCTCGGGTGCGATCTCCAAGACGGTGAACATGCCCGAGGCGGCCACCGTCGAGGACGTCGAGGAGATCTACTTCCAGGGCTGGAAGCTGGGCCTGAAGGCGCTGGCGATCTACCGCGACAACTGCAAGGTCGGCCAGCCGCTGTCGGCGGGCAAGTCGGCCCGCGCGGACAAGGGCGCGGAGAAGGAGACGGTCGTCGAGTACCGGCCGGTCCGCAAGCGCCTGCCGAAGAAGCGCCCGTCGCAGACGGTGTCGTTCACCGTCGGTGGTGCGGAGGGCTACCTGCACGCCGGTTCGTACCCCGACGACGGCCTCGGCGAGATCTTCGTCAAGCTCGGCAAGCAGGGGTCGACGCTGGCCGGTGTGATGGACGCGTTCTCGATGTCCATCTCGGTCGGCCTGCAGTACGGCATCCCGCTCGAGTTCTACGTCTCGAAGTTCCAGAACCTGCGCTTCGAGCCGGCGGGCATGACCGACGACCCGGACGTCCGGATCGCCACCAGCGTGCTGGACTACCTGTTCCGCCGCCTGGCACTGGACTACCTGCCGTTGGAGAAGCGCGCACAGCTCGGCATCTACACGGCCGACGAGCGCTCCGCCCAGGTCAACAACGACTACGGCTCGTCCGACGTCGACCTGGAAGGCATGCGGTCCACTGTGGAGGCCTCGTCCGCCACCGCGCCGCCTGCCCCGAAGACCGGGCTGGAGAAGGCCCACAGCTCGACCGAACTGCTCGAACTGCAACTCGGCACGGTCGCCGACGCCCCGCTCTGCATGACCTGCGGCACGAAGATGCGTCCCGCCGGCTCCTGCTACGTCTGCGAGGGCTGCGGCTCCACTTCCGGCTGCAGCTGACCGCTGGCGCTGCCCGGCATGACGGGCAGCGCGAACTCCGACAGTGCGACCCCAGGCGGACATGCTCTGCCTGGGGTCGCACTGTTTGTGCAGGTCAAGCTATGTTGCTACCGGTGGTAGCATGAAGATATGACTGCATTGCCGCATGAGAAGGACGACACCGAGGTCCCCGTCCGAGCCACGATCGACCTTGTGTGGCGGTTGGCGGAGTTGCACGACCCAGGCAAGGTGGCCGTCGAGTTCTCCGGAATGCCGTTAGGGAAGGCGCGTAAGGTCAGCGTGTCCCTGCCCGAGGAGCTCACCGCCGCTGTGCAGGAGCGCGTGGGCAAAGGCGAGTTCAGCCAGTACGTGGCCAGTGCGGTGGCCCGGCAGTTGGAGCTGGACCTGCTGGCGGAGCTGGCTGAGACGCTCGAAGCCGAGCACGGGCGCGTCCCTGAGGAGTACCTGGCGGAGGCTGCGGCGGCATGGCCGGACGGCGAGTAGTCGCGGCGGGCACGCTTGTCCTGGACTGCGAAGGGCTGTCCAAGCTGGCTGCCGGGGATTCGCGGGTGCGGGCGTACCTGGAGACCGCACGGGTGCGGGGAGCCAGAGTCGTCGTCAGTGCGATCACGCTGGCTGAGGTCCTGCGAGGTGGCGCCCGGGATGCGGCAGTGCATCGCGTGCTGTCCAGGATCGTGACGGTTCCGGTCACCACGGAACTCGGTCGCGCAGCGGGTGCACTGCTGGGTGCCACCGGGCTGTCGGGACACAGGTGCGCGGTCGATTCAGTAGTGGCGGCCACCGCACTGGTCATGGCTCGACCGGTTGTCCTGCTGACGAGCGATCCCGGCGATCTGAACCGGCTTGTCGAGGAGCCCGACCGCCGTAAGGACCAGCGAGTGGTCGTCGTGCACGTGTGAAGCGGAGGCGGCCCAGATGTTCCGGTGTGTCACCCTGGGGTCGGCCAAGCGGCCAAGGGGATCACCCGGAATCCGGTTGGCCCAGCGTCCGGCGTACCGCGCGTTTGGCGTGCCGAACGGCTTCGCGGTCGCCGTGCAGTTGCAGCGCTTGGTTCAGGGCGGGTCCAAAAGCGACGATCTCGAAGACCGCCTGGTCCGGGTCGACGTCCAGATTGGCGCGGACCAGTTCGGCGCGCAGGTGGGATTGCCAGCTTCGCCACGAGTCCACGACGGCGTCGCGGACTTCGCCGTCCCGGCCGTCGAATTCCGCGGCAGCGGCTGTGAGCAGGCAGCCACCCGGCAGGCCGGTGTCCGCGAGGTAGTCGAACCAGTTGTCGCACAAGGCCAGCAGCCGATCCAGCCCTGGCCGTGACCGGGTGGCCGGTTCGACGACGCGATGGGTGAAGTCGTTGACCACCCAGTGCACCGCGGCGAGTTGCAACGACTGTTTGGTGCCGAAGTGGTTGAGCACACCGGACTTGCTCATCGTCAGCTCGGCCGCGAGCCTGCCGATGGTCACGCCTTCCAGGCCGTCCAGCGACGCGATGTCCAACGCGGTGGTCAGGATCGAGTCCTTGGTGTGCTGGGCTTCAACGGCCGTGCGCCGGGGTGACATGCCGGAAACTCTACTTTAGCGATCGACAGGTCGCTATAACGTGCTATAGAGTCCGAACGATCGGTCGCTAAATGGAGGGGTCGCGATGCGGGTGCGCAGGTTGGGCTGGGCCGGTGTGGAAGTCGAATCGGCTGGTCAGACGTTGGTCGTGGATCTGGTGACGGAGTCCGGGCTGCTGACCTCGGTACTCCCGGACGGCGCGCTGTTACCGGCGCGTGAGGGTGCGGTCGCGGCGCTGTGCACCCACCTGCACAGCGACCATGCGGACCCCGTGGCCATTGAGAATGTCCTCGCGCCGGACGGCATCGTCCTGCGCCCGGCCGCTTTTGGCGGGAGCACCGCCGAGAACCTGTGGACCGTGCTGGCGGAACGGGGGTTCGCCGCGCGATCCCTGGACGTGCGGACGGTGACGGACTGGCAGACCGTCACCGTCGGCCCGTTCGGCATCACCGCGGTCCCGGCCGTGGACGGCCTCGGTGATCCCCAGGTCAGCTGGGTGATCTCGGCCGACGGTGGCCGGATCTTCCATGGCGGCGACACCGTGTTCCACGGCTTCTGGTGGCTGATCGCCGGCCGCTGCGGCCCGGTCGACGCGGCGTTCCTGCCGATCAACGGAGCCGCGGTGAACTTCCCGCAACGTCAGCCACCCAGCCCGCTGCCCGCGGTCCTCACCCCGGAACAGGCCATCGTGGCCGGCAAGATCCTCGGTGCGCGGGAAGTGATCCCGATCCACTACGGCGTCGAGGGGCAACCCGCGTACGTGGAGGTCGCCGACCCGGTGACCGATCTCCTGCACGCGGCGAAGGTCCACGGCGTCCACGCGCGCATCGTGCGACCCGGCGAGCAGATCACGATCGGCTGACTCACGCCTGAGTGCGAACTCCACGCGAGGCAAGGGAATCGAGGAAGTCCGCCGGGTCGAAGGCCTGTGCCGGAGCGAGCACTCCCGGCTTGG
This sequence comes from Kibdelosporangium persicum, assembly GCF_013280595.1. GTDB lineage: Bacteria > Actinomycetota > Actinomycetes > Mycobacteriales > Pseudonocardiaceae > Kibdelosporangium > Kibdelosporangium persicum. The sequence goes on along the minus strand of NZ_JAAATY010000018.1, from coordinate 15,286 downwards.
CGCCGGTCGTGATGAGCCGGTGAGCGGCCTCGACGACGGTCACGGCCGTGATTCCGTACGTGTCGGCACCGTCGACGACTCCACGTCGCCCGTCGACGTCGGCGAGCAGCGTGAACGTCCCGGCGTGGCCAGGGGACTCGGGGAAGCTCTCGATCATGTCCTCGGTCAGTGCGGTGAACGCGGTGCTGAGTGCCTGCTCGGCGAGGCCTTCGACGTGCCGGGCGGGCAGGTGCCGGGGGATGGTGGCGATCTCGGGCATCGCGAACTTGACCAGCGGCACCGGCGTTTCCTCGCCGGGGAACGTCATCTCCGTGTGCTTCTGCGGTGCCCCGGACCGCCATTGTCCGTCCACAAAGGTCAGTCCACCGCTGGTGAACAGATCCCGGTTGGCCAGCGCGGTCCGGGCGCTGCCGCGCGACAGCTCCACGTCGGAGAACCGGTGCACCACCACCACGTCCTGAGCGTCCGGCGACGCAAGCATGCCGACGAGCAGGTCGGCGAGGAATCCGCCGTCGTTCACCATGGGAATGACTGTCACGTCCGTCGCTTCGGCGGCGAACGTGTCGAAAACGCTTTTGATGTACGTTTGTTCCCCGGCGATGTCGAGGTAGTGCACGCCCGCGGCGATGGCCGCACGGATCACCGGTGCGCCGTACCTGGTGAAGGGCGCGACACAGTTGATCACGACGGAACAGTCGCGGAACGCGTCGGCCAGTTGGGCTTCGTTGTCGAGGGACGCTTGGCGCACCGGCGATCCGGCGGCTCGCAGACGTTCTGCGTTCCGGCCGACCAGCACGGCGTCGAGGTCGCGGCGAGCCAGTTCCGCGAGGACCAGTTTCCCGGTGTGGCCAGTGGCTCCGTACACGGCGATTGTCATGCCGTCACGCTATGACGAACCACGTCGTGGCCCTATGTCACAAAGTCTTCGGACTTTGTCCGATCGTCTTCTAGGCTGGGTGCCGTGGATGTGCTGAGCGACGTGATCACCGCGACCCGGGCGGGCAAACCGCATGCCGCCCGCACACACCAAAGCGGTGCCTGGGAATTCGTCGGGGAACCGTTCGCCGGGTTCGGTTTTCACGTTGTGCGGCAAGGTTCCTGCCTGCTGACCCCGCCGGCAGGCGAACCGGTGCCGTTGTCCGCGGGCGATGTCGTGTGCGTGTTGCCGCGCCGGACCGCGTATCGGTTGAGCGGGTTCGGTGACACGCGAATGCTGTGTGGCGCTTACTTCCTGGACCGATCACGGCCACATCCGTTGCTGGACGAACTGCCCGACGTCATCCACCTGACAGACATGGCCGGTCCGATCGACCTGCTCGACGCCGAGCTCGCGGAGCCACAGGCCGGGTCGGACGCGATCGTCCCGGCGCTGCTCGACACATTGCTCCTCTATGCCTTGCGCGCCTGGTACAAGCAGAACGCGGACATCGGTGGCTGGGCGAGCGCTGTGAACGACCCCGGGATCAGTACGGCGTTACGGGCCATCCACGACGCGCCCGAGCACCCGTGGACAGTCGAGGAGCTCGGCGCGCGGGCCGGGCTTTCCCGTGCCGCCTTCGCGCGGCGGTTCACCGACCTGGTCGGCAGGCCGCCGTTGGCGTACCTGACGTGGTGGCGGATGACCATGGCGGCGAAACTGTTGCGGGACACCGACCTTCCCGTCGGCGGGGTGGCGGGCCGGGCGGGTTACAGCTCCGAGTTCGCCTTCGCCAAGGCCTTCAAGCGGGCTTTCGGCCTGCCTCCGGGCGGGTACCGTCGGATGCGCGCTGGTTGATCAGGGCTTCCAGGCCGTCGAGATATCTGTGCACACCGAATTCGCGGCCGTTGTCCCGTGACGAACATGTGGTTCCCGTCGTCGCAGCGGTCAACGCGGGAAACCTGTCGCCGTAGCGGTGCAGTAGTTCCTGCATGAGGGGTTTGACATTCTTGTCGGCGTCCCACGGCTGCGTGCCCGCCGTGGACATCGACTGCGTGTTCCGGATCAGTCCGAAGAGGATGAACACGGCGTCCAGCTGTTCCTCGCCGGTCAGCCCGGTGCCGGCCAGCGCGCTGATCGCCGACTCGATCCAGCCCAGCTCCCGGGGCCCCATCGGGCGGTCGCCGAGCGTGGACCAGGGCAGCCAGGGGTGCTGCCGCCACACGATGGCCAGCCTGCGGACGAACTCCTCCAGTTTGCCGCGCCACCCACCGGGCACGCCGCTGAGGTCCGGCGGGTCTCCGGCGGCGAGTTCGATCATCGCCGCGAGCAGTTCCGGCTTGCCGGAGACGTACCGGTACAGCGCCATCTTCGTGACATCGAGCTCGCCGGCGACGCGCTGCATCGAGACGGCCGCGAGCCCGTCGGTGTCCGCGATGCCCATCGCGACCCGGGCGATCCGCTCGACGCTGAGCGTGGGCTTCGGGCCCCGGCTCGGCGGCTCCCGCAGGCCCCACAGCAGTTCGACGACGTCCGCATGATCACCGAAGACGTTCTCCACAGCCCTGCTTCCGGTAGAAGAACCGTGTCTGGCCTACACAGCGTCCGATGGATACAGTTTACGCCTCAGTCACCGTCGCATAGGCAACACTTTACTGGTGGGAGCACAAATCCGATGAAGTTCATGGTCATGATCAGGGCGACCGAGGACATGGAGAACGGGGTCATGCCGAGTGAGGAACTGCTCACCGAGATGACCGAGTTCAACGAGAAGCTCGTCAACGCGGGGATCATGGTCGGCGGCGACGGCCTGCACCCGAGCTCCAAGGGCGCGCGGGTGAAGTTCGACGGCAAGAAGACCACCGTGATCGACGGCCCGTTCGCCGAGACGAAGGAGCTGATCGCGGGCTACTGGATCTGGGAGCTGCCGTCGCTGGAGGAGGCCATCGAGTGGGTCAAGCAGGTGCCCAACCCGGAGGGCGTGCACGGCGAGATCGAGATCCGGCCGGTGTTCGGGCCGGACGACTTCGGCGACGAGTTCACCGAGGAGGCCCGGGCCAAGGACGCCGCGCTGCGAGCCCGCGCCGAGAACCCCTCGTGAGTGGTTATCAGGGTTAGAACCCGGCTAAACACTCACGAGGCTGGGTGGTTACTGTAGGTAGCCTTCGACCTGCTGGGCTGGGCGCACCTCGGCGTTGTCGGGATTGTCGCCCACCTCACGCCGGGCGCGGCGCTGGCGCAGCAGGTCCCAGCACTGGTCGAGCGACTCCTCGAGGGACCGCAACCTGGCCTGTTCCTCGGCGGAGTCGATTTCGCCCGCGACGCTCCGGGTGCGCAGGTCGTGTTCTTGATCGACAAGGGTCCGGATCTGGTCGAGAATCTCTTGTTCATTCACAGTTCGAAGATTAACCAGGTCACCCGCCTCCCGCTTCTCAGCAAGGTTGTCCTAGCCTCAACACCGTGGGGAGTCTCCGCTCGCGCGTCACAGCCTGGTTCGCACGCTGGTACCTGGCCCGTGCCAGGAAAAAGGGGTTCGACCTCGGCAAGATGCCGATTCCTGACAGCGCGTTGATGCCGCTGAAGCGCACCGGCCTGGATCCGGTGCCCGATCTCGGGCAGATGCGCGCCGACGCGCCGGTCAACAAGCTGCCGATCCCGTTCGGCATCAACCTCTGGCTGGTCAGCGGCTACGAAGAGGCGAAGGCGGTGCTGAGCAACACCAAGGCGTTCAGCAACGACTTCGCGCACCTGATGGGCACGGGGGCCACGAGCGTCCAGCAGAACCCGGGTGGCCTCGGGTTCGCCGACCCGCCGGTGCACACCCGGCTGCGCAAGCTGCTCACGCCGGAGTTCACCATGCGGCGGCTGGCCCGGCTCACGCCCGGCATCAAGCGGATCATCGAGGGCTGCCTGGACACCATGGACCAGGCCGCGGGCCCGGTCGACCTGGTCGCGGAGTTCGCGTTACCGATCCCGTCGCTGGTGATCTGCGAGCTGCTCGGCGTGCCGTACGACGACCGGGACGACTTCCAGCGCCTCGCCATGGCCCGTTTCGACCTGTTCGGCGGCGCGGACGCCTCGCTCGGCGCGATCTCCGAATCCCTGGAGTACCTGCTGGGCGTGGTCCGCCAGCAGCGGGAGAACCCCGGTGACGGCCTGCTCGGCATGATCATCCGGGAGCACGGGGACGAGGTCGAGGACATGGAGCTGGCGGGCCTGGCCGACGGTGTGCTCACCGGTGGTTTCGAGACCACGGCGAGCATGCTGGCCCTGGGCGCGCTGGTGTTGCTGCAGGACGAGGACACGTTCAAGCTGATCCACGACGACGACGACGCGGTCAGCGGTTTCGTCGAGGAGATCCTGCGTTACCTGACGGTCGTGCAGGTCGCGTTCCCGCGCTTCGCCCGTGACGACATCGAGGTGGCAGGCGAGCGCATCGCCAAGGGTGACGTGGTCATCGTGTCACTGAGCGGCGCCAACCGGGACGGCGCGCTCGGCACCGACCTGGAGAAGGTGGACCCGGCGAGGACACCGACTTCGCACCTGGCCTTCGGGTACGGCGTGCACCGCTGCATCGGCGCCGAGCTGGCCAGGATGGAGCTGCGGGCCGCGTATCCCGCGCTGGTGCGGCGTTTCCCGAAGATGCGGCTGGCGAAGTCGGCCGACGAACTCGAGTTCCGCAAGGTCTCCATCGTCTACGGCGTCGATTCGCTGCCTGTACTGCTGAAGTAGCGCCAGGTAACAGTTTCGGTGCCGAGGGTGTTCAAGGGCAGGCGCGTACCGATAGGTTTTCGGTTGTTCATCGGTACGTCACACTCTGGCGACCTCACGTGCGGTGTCGGGGCGTCGCGAACGCCATGGGGGTGGCCTGACACGGGGGTGTCCCTTGCACACGCGTCGACTCAGACACATGGCCTGTGCGTCCGCGGCGTTGTTCGTCGCCCTCGGCGGCGCACCGGCCTTCGCTGATCCGGCGCCGTCCGGCTCCGCGGTCCCCACGTCGTCGAACGCGCCTGAGGCCGTCCCTGAGATCGCCCCCAAGGGCCAGCCCGCCGAGCCGGGGCAGCCCGAGCTCCAGCCCGATGTGGAGCTGCGGGAACCGCAGTTCGAGTCACGCGGATACGTCGAGGGTGAACCGCTGCGGGTGACGCTCACCATCGCCAACATGGGCCCGGGGGAGGCCAAGGAGGTCAAGGCCGGTTTCCGGTCGGTGAGCGGCGCGCAGTTCACGTTCGACGACGCGCAGTGGGGGGACCTCGGGACCGGGGTGACGCTGGCCCCCAAGGAGACCCGTGAACTGCGCGTGACCGGTCACTTCAAGGAGGCGACCGGGACCGGCGCGCAACTGGAGTTCTCCACCACGACCGTGAACGACTCGGACCTGGCGGACAACAAGAAGGTCGTGTCCGTCCCGGTCGTTCCGCCGGCCACGAAGGGCTCGGTCGCCGGAACCGTCTACCTGGACAAGTACAACAACACCATCGCGGACGCGGGTGAAGGCGCCGCGGACGTCCCGGTGACGATCAACGGCCCGCGCGTGCAGGACCTGACGGTCAGGACGGACGCGAACGGCCGGTTCGAGGCCAAGGACCTGCCGGCGGGCCAGTACACCGTCAACGCGCCCCGCCAGTTGGCCGACGGATGGCTGACCCAGACCGCCACGGTTGTCGTCAACGGCGAGAGGCCCAACGACAACATCCTGATCCAGGCGGTCCGCCCGTTGTCCGCGCAACTCAAGGCGACCGCGAAGTTCAACGAGGGCCCGTACAAGCCGGGTGACGAGGCCACGCTGCGATCACCTTGACCAACAGCGGCGCGGACGAGATCACCGGCGTCGTCGCGACCTGCAACCGCGCGGACAACCCGGTGCACCTGCTCGGCAGCCAGAACTTCAAACGCTGGGGCGAACTGGCCGTCCTCGGCCAGGGCACGACCGTCAAGGCGGGGGAGACCCGGACGTACACGGTCGACGGCCTCGTGCCGGAAGGTGCGATCGACCAGGGCGTCGTGTTCGTCCACTGCGACGTGGGCCGCAAGGGTGACCCGAACGTCGAAGGCTTCCCGCGGATCTTCACCCTGGCCAAGGTGCCCGGCAAGAACGGCACCGGCAGCGGCTTGTTCTACCACGACAAGGACAACGACAACGCGGTCGACGAAGGCGAGCACGTCAGAGGCCTCGTCGTCACGCTGACCGATCCCCTTGACGGCACGAAGATCGCGTCCGCCACGACCGGCGCCGACGGCGGCTACCGGTTCGAGAACATCCCGGCTGGCTGGTACGTCCCGGTCTTCCAGGGCCCGTGGAAGATGAAGTTCAACGAGTTCGTCGTGGTCAGCGCGGACGGCTTCGGCGACGGCTGGGCGATCCCGGTCGTGCCCGGCCCAGCCGGCACCGCACCCGTCGAGGCTCCGCGAGGCCCGGTCGTGCAGGCCAAGAAGGTCTCCGCGGACCAGACCCAGACACTGGCCACCACCGGCGCCAACGTCATCGGCCTGACCATCGGCGGAATCGCGGTGTTGGCGCTGGGAATCGGCGCCGTGCTGTTCACCAGGAAACGCCGCCGCACCTGACCGGCCGTCCGCCCGCCTGGCACGGCGTTCCCGGCTTGCCAGGCGGGTTTCTGGTTTCATTGTCGTATGGACAAGCGGCGCTGGCGGCGCCTGACTCTGCGGTTCGGGCTGATCGCCGTCGGCGTCGCCGGTGCCGCGGTCGGCGGGAGCCTGACGTGGTCCTACGGCGCCTCCGCCGGCCATCGGTTCGATGTGGCCGGGGCGCCCAGTGCGCCTGTCGCGATCGTGTTCGGGGCGAAGGTGCGGGATGACCGGCCGCTGCCGTTCCTGGCAGGCCGGTTGGACGCGACCGTGGAACTGGTGCGGGCGGGCAAGGTGAAGGTCGTCCTCGTGTCGGGGGACGCGAACGGTACTTCGGGCAACGAGACGAAGGCGATGGCGGAGTACCTGACCGCCAGGGGTGTCGATCCGAAGATGATCGTGGTGGACCCGTTCGGCCTGGATACGTACGACACATGCGCACGGGCCGTCCAGGTCTACGGAATAGACCGCGCGTTGCTGGTCACGCAGCCCTATCATCTGCCGCGGGCCGTCGCGCTCTGCCGCGGTCTCGGGGTGCAGGCCGACGGTGTGGCCGCTGCCTGCGACTGCTCCGTGTTCAGCCTTGCCCGCAACCGTCTGCGGGAGTGGCTGGCCACGGTCGCGGCCGTGCCTGAGGCCATCTGGAACCGCGCGCCCGCCGTACTGTCCACACCAGACACGGCCGTGCGTGATCTGGTGGGGGCACAGCGGACGGGCACCCGCTGATGGCATGATCGCACTGCACCCAGAGGGGGACACATGGCCGAGGACGAGGGCCCGCCGGTCGCGGAACCGCCGGAGCCGAGGTGGCGGTCACTGCCTCGGCCGGAGACGATCCAGGTTGCCGGCCAGCGGCGCAACTCACCGCTGGCGATCTTCGCAGTCCTCGGTCTTGTGCTCGTCGTCGTGCTGGCCATGGGCGCGCCGGGCAAGTTCACCACCGCGGTGGCCGGTACCCCGTTGGCCGCGCCTCCGGTGGAGAACAAACCGAACGCCGCGGCCCCGAACACCGTCACCCCGACGACGACCAGCAGGTCGTCGAAGCCGCGCTGGCAGGAGCTGACCGAGGCCAACCCGCTGCTCACGCCGGGCCTGCAGCTGCCGCAGATCACGTGCAAGCTGCCCGGGTTCGGCCGGTCCGCGGACCAGTTGCGGGCCTACTACCAGGCCATGATCGGGTGTCTCGACGAAGCGTGGCGCCCGTTGCTCGAACAGGCCGACCACGTCTTCGAATCGCCGAAGCTGTCGGTCGACGACGCCCCGACGAGCAGTTGCGGCACCCCGAGCAGGGAGGAGGCGGTCGCCTTCTACTGCCCACGGGACAAGGGGATCTTCATGCCGCGCAGCCGGGTCAACGAGTCCATGGGCAGCAACCAGGGCGGCCACGTCATGGTGCTGGCCCACGAGTACGGCCACCACGTGCAGGCGTTGAGCCGCATCAACCAGGGCATGGGCATGAAGATGGCCGGGATGGACGAGGGCTCGCCGGAGTACCTCGAACTGACCCGCCGGATGGAACTGCAGGCCGACTGCTTCTCCGGCATGTTCATCGGCGCCGCCGGGGGACGCGGGTCGATCACCAAGTCGCTGAGCAACTCCGCGTCCTCGGCGTTCCGCAGTTCGGTCGCGGACAAGACACACGGCAGCGTCAAGCACCAGATCCAGTGGGGCACAGCCGGTGTGAAGAACAACAACACCGCGTCCTGCAACACCTGGCTGGCCCCGGCCGGCGAGGTCAGCTGAGTTTCTCCCAGAGGAACTCGAAGACCAGTGCCCACTTGAACGCGAGCTGTTCGTTGTCCGCGGCCGCGCCGTGCCCGCCTTCGATGTTCTCGTAGTAGCGCACGTCGTGGCCGTGCTCACGCATTCGGGCGACCATCTTGCGGGCGTGCGCCGGATGCACCCGATCGTCCCTTGTGGACGTCGCGAACAGCACGGGCGGGTACTTCGCGTCCGCACGGACGTTGTGGTACGGCGAGAACGGCTCGATGAAGGCCCATTCCTCCGGCTTGCGCGGATCACCGTACTCGGCCATCCAGGACGCGCCGGCCAGCAACTCGTGATAGCGCTTCATGTCCAGCAGCGGCACCTGGCACACGATCGCGCCGAACAGTTCGGGGTAGTGGGTCAGCATGACACCCATCAGCAGGCCGCCGTTGCTGCCGCCCTGGATGCCCAGCCGGTCCGGCGTGGTGATGCCGCGGTCGATCAGATCCCGCGCCACCGCCGCGAAATCCTCGTAGACCAGGTGCCGATTCGCTTTCACCGCCTGGGAATGCCAGTTCGGCCCGTACTCACCGCCGCCACGCAGGTTGGCCACGACGTACGTGCCGCCGCGTGCCAGCCATGCCCGGCCGACGTGGCCCAGGTAGCCTGGCGTCAACGAGACCTCGAAGCCGCCGTACCCGGAAAGCAGGGTGGGACGGGCGATCGGGTCGTCCTTGCCGACCACGAAGTACGGGATCTTCGTGCCGTCGGCCGAAGTCGCGAAGTGCTGCCGCACCTCGATCCCGGTCGCGTCGAACCGGGCAGGCGCCTGCTTGAGGATCTCCGGCTCGCCGTTGACCACACCACGCCGCAGCGTCGCGGGTTCGGTGTACCCGCTGGAGTTCATCAGGTACTCGTCGCTGACATCGGGATCGGTGTCGGTGATCTCCGACAGCGCGCCCGTCGGCACGCCGGTCAGCGGCGCGCGCCGCCAGCCGTCCGGGCCGGGCGTGAGCACCTCGATGCGGCTCTGCACGTCGTGCAGCGTGTTGATGAGGACGTGGTTTTTGGTCCACGAGTGGTACGTCAGCGACGTGTGCGGGTCCGGTTCGAACAGGACGTCCATTTCGCGTGCGCCGGCAAGGAAATCGTCGAACCTGGTGGCCAGCAGCGCACCGGCGGGATACGTCGTCCCACCGACGGTCCACGGCGAGCGCAGCGTGATCAGCAGCCACTCGCGTTCCACGTCGGTCTCGGCGTCGTCCGGAACGTCGATCCGGATCAGGTCGCCGGATTCCGTGCGCAGGAAGCGTTCCGAGCGGTAGAAGTCGATGTTGCGGCCGACGAAGTCGCGTTCGTAGCCCGGTGTCGGGTCGTGGGTGGCGTAGACCGACACGTCCTCGGGTTTGCCCTCGAACACCGTGACCGCTTCGGTCAACGGCGTGCCCCGCTGCCATTCCTTGACCACGCGGGGGTATCCGGACGACGTCATCGACCCGGGCCCGAAGTCGGTGCCCACGTACACCCGGTCGGCGTCGATCCAGCGCAGGAAGCTCTTGGCCTCGGGCAGTTCGAACCCGCCGGGCACGAACTCGCGCTTCGCCAGGTCGAACTCCCGGACCACGGCGGCGTCGGCGCCGCCGCGCGACAGGTTCACCAGCGCCAGCCGGTAGCCGGGCCGCAGTATGGCGGCACCGTCCCAGACCCAGTTCTCGCCTTCGGCTTCGCCCAGCGCGTCCACGTCGAGCAAGACCTCCCAGTCCGGCTCGTCGAGGCGGTACTGCTCCAGGGTGGTACGGCGCCACAGCCCGCGTGGGTTGGCCGGCGTCTGCCAGAAGTTGTAGAGGTATTCGCCGCGGCGGCGGACGTAGGGAATCCGGTCGTCGGCGTCGAACACCGCGCGGATCTCGTCACGCAGCTCGGCGAAACGCGCGCTACCGGTCAGCTCGGCGACCGTCTCCGCGTTACGCTTGCGGACCCACGCCATCGCGTCGTCCGCGGTCACCTCTTCGAGCCAGAGGTAGGGGTCGTCGTGCTCACTCATGAGCCCAGTGTGTCAGCCGTCCCGCCAGGATGCGAGAACCGAGTCGATCTTGGACCGGATCCTGGCCCTGGCCTCGTCACGGTCCACTCCGGACATCAACAGCGCGTCGTACTCGGTGTCCTCATGACGAATCGACGCCACGACCGCCCGGGTGATCGCCTCCTCGTCCAGCGCGCGGCCGGCCGCCGAACGCCCGACCCGCCCGCTGCCGCGTAACCCGGTGTGCCGGGCGATCGCCTCGGCCCGTTCCGTGGGGCAGTGCGGGAACAGTGTGCCGATCAGTTCGGTCATCCGCGTGATCAGCACGACGTCCTCGTTCGCCCGGCGCTCCCGGTCGCGTTCGCGGCGCCGCAGCCGTACCTCCTCGTCCGCCAGGCAGGACTGTTCGGCCTGCTCCAGGGCGGATTCCTCGACCAGCAGGCCCTGCCGCTGGTAGCGCTTGCGCCGGGCGTCGAACCGGACCACCACCGCGGACAGGCCGCTGGCCTGCTTCGCGCGCCGGGTCAGCGTGGCGTTGCCGGCCGGCAGGAAGATCAGGTGGTCCATGTCCGCGCAGGTCAGGCACAGCGGGCCGCTGTTGTCCATGATCAAGTACGGGCCGGTGTCCCGGCAGGAGACGCACGTCCAGTCGGTCAGCGGGATGACGACCACGAGGTCCGGCGCGGTGTTCTGCTTCTGGGTGATCCGTTCCCGCCGCTTGTCGGACAGGTCCGGTGACGTCCAGTGCGTCCGGTACGCCCGTTCGGTCGCTTCGTCCTGCCTCACGGTGAACTTCAGCGGGCGACGGCCGCGATTGGTTGACACGTAAGTGCTTTCCCCGGGCGTCAGGCCTCGTGCCTCGGCCCAGCGGCTGAGGATCTCGCGCGCGTCGGTGAGCTTGTCCGCGCTGACCGCCGCGATCGACTCCAGCGTCTCGACCTGTTCGCGTTCCCAGCGCTCGACCTTGTGCAGCCAGCCCATCCGCCGGAACACCGCGAGCGGGGTGACGATCTTCGCCTCGGCGAGCTCCTGCTCGGCCGCGGCGGCCACCCGGCGTTCCAGCTTCGTGTGCGGCTCGAAATTCATCGTCAGTGGCTCCATCGGGACGGTAGCGTGCGCTGCCATGGTCCCAGTCGTCCGAACCGCGACCGCGGCCGAGTTGCCCGCTCTGGGCGACATCGAACGCGCCGCTGACGGTGTGTTCGAGTCCGTCGGCATCGTGTTCCCGCCGGGCACGACCGTCGTCGAGACCGTCACCGACCCGTCCGACGTGCTGGTCGTGGGCGATCCGCCGGTCGCGTTCGCCTACGTCGGGCAGGTCGACGACCATCTCCACCTGTTCCAGATCGCGGTGGATCCGCGGTGGGCGAAACAGGGGATCGGCACCGCGCTGATGCAAGCCGTGTTCGACCGTGCGGGATCACGCGGCGTCACGCTGACGACCTTCGCCGATGTGCCGTGGAACGCTCCCTGGTACACCCGGCTCGGCTTCGGGGTCCTCGCCGAACCCGGCCCTGAGCTGGCGGAACTCGTCGCGGAGGAGCGCCGGGCCGGGCTGGACGAGCTGGGCGCACGCGTGGTGCTGCGCCGACCGGCACAGAACGAAACATAACGGACACATTCCGTGATCTGTTGCTGATCACGGGGGAAGGCCTAACCTCCTTGTCAGCAGGGTCACACCGGTTGCGGGGATGGAGGCGCTGATGCGGATCGCGGACGTGTTGCGTACCAAGGGCTCTACCGTGGCGACGGTCGAGCCGGGCACGCCGGTCAGAGAACTGCTGGCCGCGCTGGCCGAGCACAACATCGGTGCGATGGTGGTCCTCGCCGACGACGACAGCGTCGCGGGCATCGTCTCGGAGCGCGACGTCGTGCGCCGCCTGAACGACTACGGAGCCGGGCTGCTCGACTCGCCGGTCGCCGACATCATGAGCACCGAGGTGTTCACCACCGGGCCTGACGACTCGGTCGACAGCCTCAGCGTGCTGATGACCGAGCGCCGGATCAGGCACGTGCCGGTGGTGGAGGGCGGCAGGCTCGTGGGCATCGTCAGCATCGGTGACGTGGTCAAGAGCCGGATCAAGAAGCTCGAAGAAGACCAGCAGCAGCTCGAGGCCTACATCACCCAGGGCTGACCCTTCGTGAGTGTTTATCCGTGTTCTAACCCCTGATAAACACTCACGAGGGGGTGGGGGCTACTCGCGCCAGCCGAGTAGGTCGACGCCGCGTGCCACGTCCACCCGGAAGCTCACCCGGATCTCGGCGTTCTGCCCGGGGTCCAGGGGCAGCTCCCAGATCAGCTCACCGAGTTCGGTTCGCCGCGCGGGTTCCGGCCGGCAGCTGACGTCCTTCACCGCGATCCCGTCGTCGCGGGACACCGGGATCTGGTCAAGGACGGTGATTTTTGTGGCTCGCCTGCCGTAGTTCCCCACCGTGATCAGGTATTGCGCCTCGCGGCGCTTGGTGCCGCCGATGACAGCCTTGCCCGCGGTGCGCCGGACCAGTTCACGCTCGACCCGGATCCGGTCGTCGACGCCCAGGTTCAGCTCGACCTCCTCGCCCGGCGCCCAGGTGTCGAGGGTGGTCGTGCCGACGAACTCGGTGTCGTGGAACACCGAGGCCTTGCCCGGCCTCAGCGTGTGCTCCGAGGTGTTCACCGCGGTGGCGCGCAGGTATGCCTCCAGGCCGTGGACCGGGGCGGTGACGTGGTCGATCGCCGCGGACAGTTCGACCACCGCGACCGTTGTCCGGTGCGCGGTTCCGTCCGAAGGCACCGCGACCTGCCTGGCCGGACGGTACGTCGTCGCCGCTTCGCCGTGCACGACTGTGGCGACGGCCATCCGCTCCACAGGGGCCCCCGCGTCCATCATGCCGCCCGGTGCGCCATAGACCGCCTGCTCGGCGACGACCATCGGCGCGGGCGGCGGAACCGGCCGCTGACGGTCCAGGAACCAAGGGGCGAGTTCGGGGAGCTTCGCCGTGTCCGCGGGCCGTGCGGTGGACAACGCCAGCTCGCACTCGGGCCAGTCCTCGCCGGTGTACTGCGTGATCTGGGCGTACCACGTGAGGGTGAGAGCCTGGTTGTCCAAACGGATGTCGTAGCCGGAACTCCACGACGCCTCGTTGACCACGTAGGACAGTTCAAACTCGACAGTGCCGTCAGTGACGTCGAGATCGATCAGGACCGCCTGCCGGTCGGGTGGCTGCGTGCTCAGACCGGCGAGTTCCCGGTTGGCCGCTTCAAACTCCTCCTGGAGGCGCACCTGCTGCTCGGCCAGTTCCCGTTTGCGGCCAAGCACTTGGGCCAGCTGAACACCCAGGCTGCTGGTCAGGTCGGCGATCCGGTCGGGCTGGATCTCGCCCTTGGCCAAGGCTTTCGCGAACGCGCCACCGGCTCGGTCGCTCAGTTTGCCGAGCAGCTCGGCGCGGCTGTCCTCCACCGCGGCGTTGTCCGCCAGTTCCTGCAACGCTCCGCTGATCTCGAGCAGCCTTCGCCGCAACTCCGAGACCTTGGCGTCCTCGGAGCGCGGCCGGGTCTGCATGACGACGTCGACCCCCAGCACAGTGACCTGCCCGCGTCCGCTGACCCGGACGGAGTCACGTTGCAGGCCCAGCGGCAACCCGCCCACTTCGACCCGCTGCTCGCCCCGGTCCAGCGTGACGGTCGCCCGCCGGGTGACGCGGGCCTGCCCCGGGTACACGGTCACGGCCACGATCGGTGCTTCAACGGTGCTGGTCACGTCGCGAGGCTACCGCTTGCGCAGTCGTGGTCCCGGTGGATACGTTGTTACGCGCGTGCCGGAGGTGGGCCGGCCACACATGGGGGCGATTGATGTGAACGTTTTCTCGCGTTGGCGACTGGGGAGTAGTCGGCTGGGGGCCATTCGGGGGCAAGGCCGTTAGGCGGTTCGCGCCGCCGGTCTTGTGACGGTCCCTTTTTCTTTTCGTGGGTGCGGTCTGCCCATTTTTCCTTCAACAAGGGTGGGAACAAGTATGCGAAGACCACGTGTCCGAAGTAGACGACTGGTCTACGGGGTGACGTCGGTCGCGATGATCACCGGCCTGCTGGTGCCGCAGGCCGCGCACGCGGAGCCGGTCGCTCCGGCCGTGCCCGCCATCCCGGTGATAGCCGACGACCCGGCGGCCACCGCGATGCCGGAGTCCACTGAGGTGGAGAAGGTCCGTGCGGTGCGCGCGATCGAGGTCGGTGAGGCGACCGATGAGTGGTTGATGTTGTCGGACAAGAATTTCGTGTTCCGGGTGTATGACCGGATCAGTCCGGACAAGTATCCGCTGACGAAGGCTGAGGCTTACCGGGTTTACCGGATTGTGGTGGATACGCCGGATGCGCCGGATGCGACGGCGTTCATCCGTACTGGTATTCATGATTTTGTCGATCGTGACCATATTGAGTATGCCCGGCGTACGGAAGAGGCGCGTCAGGCGCGGGAGGCGCGGCAGAACGCGGCGGCGTTCGCGGAGATCCCGGCGGATGCGGCGATGCTGGACGGCAACGACCAGAACTTCGTCTACCAGGTGTGGCGCCGCTCGACCGGCCCGAAGGTCAAGCAGGGCGCGGTGGACGCGTGGGGTGGTGACGCGGTGGCGTGGAAGACGTTCATCACCACCACGATCTACACCCTGCACATCGAGGACCAGCGCGACGCGATCGAGAAGGCCAAGCAGGAAAGCGAGGAGGCCGCGCGGATTCTGGCTGCCAAGCAGGCGAAGAAGAACGCGGCCGCGCTGCTGGGGATCATCGCGCCGGAAGGCTGGCTGACGCTGTCGGACGACAATTTCATCCGTCAGTTGCTGACCACGCCGGAGCTGGCGCAGCCGCGGCACATCGAGGTGAAGAACGCCGCGGACGCCGCGTTGCGCAGTACCAATCCGGCGGATTGGAAGGCGTTCATCGACACCGGTATGAAGGCGGCCGATGAGCGTGACGCTGCTCGGGAGAAGGCTCTGCGTGAGGAGGCTGACCGGCAGAAGGTCCGTGAGATCAAGGCCAAGGCCGAAGCAGGCCGGGTGCGGCCGCGTTTGGTCGC
>NZ_JAAATY010000017.1 GCF_013280595.1 Kibdelosporangium persicum | reverse complement strand
CACTCTGGCAGCTCGGCAACCGCGAGCTTGTCACCCGGCTCACCGCCGTACACAGGCGGATACTCCGGGACTACGCCGAATACTTCGACATCCTGTCCGAAGTAGACGGCCGGGGAGCCGCGTACGAGTTGGGCTACAGCAACACCGCCGCACTACTCGTCCACACCCAGAACATCTCACGCAGTGAAGCCAACCAGCGCATCGCCCAAGCCACCGCCCTGCACGATGTGAAAACTCCGACCGGAGCCGTGGTCGAGGCCTCTCTTCCGTTGACCGCCAAGAAGCTCGCCGCCGGTCAGATCAGCGTCGGACAGGTTGAAGTCATCCGCAAGTTCGTCGGCAGCCTCAACCATGTGGAGGCGGACAAGGTCGCGTTGGCCGAAGAGCTGATGGTCGAACGCGCCGCCGAGGACGACCCGAACGCCCTGGCCCGGTATGGGGAGCGGTGGGTGCGTGACATCGTCGACCCGGACGGCACGGCGCCTGAGGACGACGAACCGCAGCGGCCGGAGCGAGAGCTGCGGCGGCACGTGTTCCGCGACGGGCGGATGGAATTCAAAGGACGGCTGGACGCCGAAACCGCCGCCCTGTTCGACGCACTGCTCGCGCCGTTTGAAAAGCGCGAAGCTGACGACACGCGCGGGTACGCCGAGCGTGGCGGGGATGCCTTCGCCGATGTGCTGCAGAAGGCCGCGAACTGCCCGGACCTGCCGACGCACAACGGGTACAAGACCGAGGTGGCGTTCACCATCTCGATGGACGAGCTGAAAAAGTCGGTGGACGAACGAGTCTTGCCCGGCACCCGGTTGACCGCGGGTGAGGCGCGGCGGATCGCCTGCGACGCGCACGTGCTTCCCGCGGTCATGGGTGGAGATTCCAAGCCGCTCGATGTCGCGGTCCCGGCCTATGTCGTGCCCGCACACATCCGGCGCGGACTGGTACTCAGGGACCGTGGATGTGCCTTCCCGGGCTGCGACCGGCCCGCCAGCGTCTGCCACAGCCACCACATCACATCCTGGCTACGGGGTGGGCCAACCGCCCTGGGCAACCTCGTGCTCCTGTGTGGACAACACCATCGGCTCATCCACCGCAGCGAATGGGAAGTCAAGCTCGACGGAGGCATCGCCTGGTTCACCCCACCGGACTACGTCGACCCGGTACGCACACCACGACGGAATCACTCCTGGTCTGCTCCGAACGCGGGCCTGCACGCGCGCGCTCGTCCATGCTCATCACCAACGGGTTCTCAGCTCCAGGCGAACAGATCCCGTGGCAGGCCCATCGCCCTGAAGAGGTGATCGCGGGACGCTTCAAGGTCCCGGCGTAGTCGATCCAGGTTCGCGTCCAGCAGCTGCCCTTTCCACTTGCGCACCTTGCCGGCGACGATCACCGTTTCGACGTTGGTACGGTCCATCAGCGACACGACCGCTCCCGGAACACTGTTGAGCGGGGCCACGTTGAGTGCGGTGGCGTCGAGCAGGACGATGTCCGCCTCCTTCCCGGGCGTGAGCGTGCCGGTCCTGCCATCGAGTCCGAGGTGCTTGGCGCCGTTGATGGTCGCGTAGCGCAGCACGTCGCGGACGGTGAGGAGTTCCGGTGTGCCCGGGGCCGGTGTCGGCCAGTTGTTGGGCGGCACGAGGTCACCTTGGTCCAGGATCATCTGGTTCACGATCATGCGCTGCA
This sequence comes from Kibdelosporangium persicum, assembly GCF_013280595.1. Lineage (GTDB taxonomy): Bacteria > Actinomycetota > Actinomycetes > Mycobacteriales > Pseudonocardiaceae > Kibdelosporangium > Kibdelosporangium persicum. The sequence goes on along the minus strand of NZ_JAAATY010000017.1, from coordinate 200,034 downwards.
TGGTCATCGCCGAGCGCATCTGGGTGAACGGGTCCGCGGCCATCGTCGTTTCGACGTCGGAGCTCAACGAGGGCTCCATGCCGAGTTGCTGCATTTTCAGGATGGGCGGCGTGCCGTGCCGCATCGTCATCTCGATCGGGAAAGCCACCGAGACCTGTGCCCCGGCGTCCCGGAACCGCCGCCAGGTCTCGTCTGACATGCCCGTCATGTGGATGAAAAGGTTGTCGGACCCCACCTCCACCCCACCTGTGCCCCGCGCGACGTCGTCGAGGACGGGCCGCATCCCCCACGAGCCAACGGAATGCGCGGCGATCTTCAGACCCAGCTCGCGGGCGATCGCCCAGGACCGGGTGTACACCTCCCGGCCGAGGTGGAGCTCACCGCCCATGATCATGGTCACCAGCTGATCGTCGGAACGGAACCACTTGTCCCTGATGCGGTAGGCATCCTCCGGGTACCGGGCTCCCGCGCGGCCGTCACCTTCGAAGAACCCGAACGCCGAACGCCGCCCGGTGTCGGCAAGCGCCTGGATCGCCGCGTCGGTGTGCTCCGGAGAGTGGTGGATCTGCGAGACGTCCAGCACTGCCGTGACACCGGCATCAAGCTGGGAGAGCCCTGCGAACAACGAGTTGATGTAGACGTCTTCCGGCCGGTAGACCCTCGCGAACCCCTGCAGGATGTGATCCCTGTAGTTCGGGTACGCGCTCGGCGAGCCCGAGCCGTCGTCAAGAAGCAAGCCGTTGGCGAGGAACGCGCGTTCCGCCGTTTCGAACAGATGGTGGTGCGTGTCGACGAAGCCAGGCAGGACGATGCGTCCCCGCGCGTCGATCACGGCTGCGTCGGCGGCGCGGACGCCGGGCCGGATCTCGACGATTTTCCTGCCCTCTACCAGGATGTCGGCGGCCTCGAAGTTGCCGACGCCCGGGTCCATGGACATCACCGCGCCGCCGCGGATGACGTAGCGGCGTCCCCGGTGGCCGCTGCCCTTCGGCGGCTGGTCACCGACGCGCGCCTCGGCACGACCGGTCGCGAACAGGCTTGTTCCCGCGGCGGCCCCCGTGGCCGTCTTCAGAAAGTGTCGCCGCCCGGTTCGTGCGGTGGACCCTTCCCGCGGCTCATTCTCGTCATGTCCGCTGCTCATGGCACCCCATCCCGTCGTGGCCCGTCCAGGCCTTCGAGTTGATGTGTCAACTGACACTACACTGTCGAGTTGATTTGTCAACTCACGGGTACGATGGCCTCATGACCTGGCAAGGACTGACCGACCGTGAGCTGCGCGCTTGGCGGACGTCGTTCCACATGCTCGAGCTGCTCCGGGCACGCATCGAGCAGCAGCTCCAGACCAGCAGCGGCCTGTCCAACGCCGACTACACGGTCCTCGCGTTGCTGTCCGAGGCGCCCGGCGGGCGGATACGCGTCTACGAACTCGGCAGGCTCGCCAACTGGGAGAAGAGCCGCATGCATCATCAGCTCAACCGGATGAGCAAGCGTGGTCTGGTCACCAGGGAACGGTGCGGCTCTCGCGGCATGTACGCCGTGATCACGACAGAAGGCCGGGCCACGCTCAAGCAAGCCGTGCCAGGACACGTCCAGGAGGTCCGGCGGCTGTTCGTGGAACCACTCACCGCCGAACAGCTCGATCAGCTCACCGGCATCGCGGCCACGATCCTCGACACCCTGAAGGCAGACCGCCCCGAGGCTTAGGAAACACCTATCGGGGCCTTCCGTAAGTCATCTTGGACATCAGGGAAACGGCGCCCGCACCCGCAGGAGGAAGCCTGACCTGACGGTCGAGTCGTTCGTGCAGACGCTTCCCTGTCCCCCACGCCTGGAACACCCCAACGCAACCCGCCATGGCACCACACGTCTTGGCAAACAGGGATCACCAACCACATGAGGGGACAAGCGAAATGGGTGCCACGTCAATGAAGTTGGCCGCGGTCGGCGCAGCACTTGCCATGGGCGCACTGCTTTCGGCGTGTTCCGGCCAGGGCGCCACCGCGCCAACCGAGACCGTGCCGAAGGAAACCGGGCCGAAGGAAACCGGGCAGGCGGCGCCGAAGGCCCAGCAACTGCGGTTGCTCGCGGGCGGGGACGGGAAAGGCGATACCGGCAAGGAAGTCAACTGCAGCACCAACGGCGGCACGGTCGGGCCGCACCAGGTCGACTTGATCGCGGTCGAGACTGAGGCGGGAATCGTGGGATGCACCGAAGCCTTCACCGTTGTCACCGAGTACTTCGAGAACGCCGGCGAGTCCGAGGGAACGGCTCGGAGTCTCACTGTGCAGGGGTGGCAGTGCATGACGGACACCGGTGCGCACGGAACCGGCTCCGTCGCCTGCACGAACGACAAGTTGTTCTTCTACACCAGCGCAATCAACCCAAGCACCCGGAACTGAGGTTCCCGAACACGACCCAGTCGGCATGGTCGCCAGGTCCATACCGGAACGCAACAGAATCAAGGCAGATCAGGGCAGAACGGGACAGGGAGGATGTACATTCGTGCACTTCCCGAGATCCGACGCAACCAGATGACGTCCTGACCCTTCTCAACGTCGTGCGTACGAATGCAGGAGGGCTCTCACTGCGCCATCTCTGGATCATCGCGGTCGGGGCTGTCGTGGGAGCCGGTCTTGCCTATGGCTACGTCGCAGCCGACACGTCAGGCGAACCGGCCGCGGCGGGGCAGGCCAAGCCGGTCAACCACGGCGTCCCGGCGACCGCCGACGACGTCAACGGCCCATCGGTCCCGGCGCCGAGCCTGGTTCCGGCGCCGAGCCCGGTTCTGCCGTTCACCGCGAAACTGGTGATGTCGGGCATCCCGGCCAAGGGCGGCGGGGTCCGAAGTGGTGGGTGCAGTGGTGCGTTGATCGCTCCTGAGTGGATCCTCACGGCCGGGCACTGCTTCCACGACATCAACGACGTCCGGGTCGGCGGGAAGCCGCCGTACGCCACAACGGCGACGGTTGGCAAGCTGCAGGACAGCGATCCCGGTGGCCGTACCGCGACTGTCCTGGACGTCCGGCAGTCCCCGGTCAACGACGTCGCCATGGTGAAGCTGGACGTCGCTGTCAACGACATCGTTCCGTTGACGGTGGGTGACCGGAAGCCCACGCCGGGGCAGCAACTGGAGTTCGCCGGCTGGGGCACCCTTTCGGCCGCCGCCGTCACCCGGACAGACCGCGTCAAACGAGGCCGGTTCACGGTCGCCACGATCGCGCAGACGACCCTCGAAGCCGAGCACTCAGGCGCGCGGACCGTGGAGAACAGCCCGTGCCCGCAGGACTCAGGCGCACCGTTGTTCGTCTCCGACGACGACCGCACCGGGACTCTGCTGGGCGTCGTCAGCAGCGGACCGCCGTGCCCGCAGGCCGGACGGGAGATCATCGCGCGGGTGGACGTGGTGTCCGAGTGGATCCAGCAGGAGATGGCGAAGCAACAGTGATCAACACAACACTGTAGCGACCAGGCAGCGAGGACGTCGCGGACCGCCCTGAGGTTGCTTCGGCCCCGGAAGACTAGTATTTCGGGTACACATCGGTCAGCGCGAGAACCAAGACGGTTGTCAGCCGTCCAGATGAGTGAGAACCGCGCATCCTGCGAACAGGACCGTTGTCGAGGGGCATACCAATGGTTGGGAACGCTTCGGGGACTAACGTGAAGACCACGAAGGTCGCTGTCGTCACATCCGATCCGTTGTTGCGCGGCGGCGCGACCGTCCTGCTGGACGCGCGAACCAATGTGCATGTCGTGCCGGACGTCGACCAGGCGGACGTGATCCTGCTGATCGAAGCGAAAGTGACCAGGGACGCGTTGACCGAGTTGGGGCCGCTGAAGCGGGACTCGAACCGAACCGGCCGGCCGGCCTGTGTCGTCGTCACCGATCACTTCAACGACGACGACCTGTTGGCGGCCGTTCTGCGGAACGTGGTCGCGATCATGCCGTTGCGGGAGACCGGCGGTCCGCAACTGGTGAACGCGGTACTGGCCGCGAGCAATGGCATGGCGAGCTTTCCCCCGGCTCTGCAACGGAAGTTGCTGACGCTTGTCCAGAACGTGGATCGCGAGGTGCTGCGTCCCAACGGACTGACGATGTCCGGCCTCACCGAGCGCGAGTGCGACATCCTGCGGTTGCTCACCGAAGGGCTCAACACCGAGCAGATCGCCGGGAAACTCTCGTACTCGGAACGGACCGTCAAGAACGTACTGCACAGAGTGATGAGGCGGGAAGGCTTGCGCAACCGTGCGCACGCCGCGGCGTTCGCGGTGCGGGCGTGTTCCTGCTGACTCCGGGCGATTGGTTGCGTCCAAAGTGGCCAGTTCACCGGTTCCGCTCGTCAAAAGGACCGAAGCCGCTGTTTCCGACGTCACTGTGGCGACGCTGACGTGACGGTCCTTTGTGGGCGGTTGGCGCGTCGGTGCGCGACCAGCAGGCAGGCGAGCACCGCGGCGACCACGAACACTCCGGCCGCGATCGCGACGTAGCTGAACACGCCCGTGGCGGAGTTCACCGTGGCGCCGTCGACCACCACGCTCGTGGAAGACAGGACCGCCGCGCCGACAAAGCTCACGCCCACCGAGCCGATCGCGCTCATCACCGTGACCATGCTTGAGATCACGCCTTGGCGTTCTGGTGGGGTGAGCACTGCCGCCATGTTGAACCCGGAAGCCAGGAGCGATCCGACGCTCAGGTTCAGCAGCATGGCGAAGGAGATGGCGACCGGGAACGAGGATGCGCCGAGGAACATGCCAAGGGTGCCCACGGTGCCCACCAGGACGCCTCCGGTCAGCGCCACGGACGGGTCGGTGCGGGCCGCGAGCCAGCCCGAGATCAGCCCTCCGGCCATGATTCCGATGGCGGGCAGGCCGAACAGCAGGGCCAGCGAGCCCTGGGCGTCGAGCCCGTAGCCCAGCCCCTGGTCCGCTGAGACCTGCGCGATGAGGCTGAGGAGCTGGTCCATGCTCTGCACGGCGCCGTTGGCGAGCACGACCACGAGCAGTGTGAGCACCATCGGCCTGCCCAGGTTCCTGATGTCGATCACCGGCTCGGGAATCCGGCTGGACACGAGGTACCACCGGGTGAGCGCCGCCACGCCGGCGGCGAGCAACGCGAGCGCCCAAACGCTGAGCCAGCCGATGTCCGGTCCGAGACTGATGTACGCGAGCACCGCGACCAGGCCCCCGCCGAGCAGAAGGGTTCCCGCGACGTCGACTCGTCCCGGCGTCCGCACCGTGGATTCCGGGACGAAGGCACGGATGCAGATCACCGCTGCGGTCGCGAACAGCGCCGAGGCCACGAACACGATCCGGAACCCGAACTGCGCGGCGAGCGGTTCGATGTTGGCGCTCACCGCGAGCCCCACCACTCCCGCGCCGGTGGTCACCGCACCCACCGCGGGCATCGCGATCCGCGGTGCGCAGAGGTCACGGACGATCGCGACAGTCAGGAAGACCGCCGCCACGGCGGCGCCTTGCAGCATGCGCCCGAGTACGAAGATCCAGAGGTTGGGGGCGGTGAGGCAGATCAAGGCACCGCCGCAGGCGACGAGCAGCGCCACCGTCAGCATCCTGCGTTTGCCGTGGATGTCCGCGCTCTTGCCGAACAGCGGCGCCCACATCGCCCCGGCGAGCATCGCGGTGGAGCTGATCCACGCGGCCTGGCCGGTGTGGAAGTGGTCGAGCATCTGCGGCAGGACGAGCAGCGGCAGGACGATCACCGTGTCCGCGGTGATGTTCGCGAGCAGCAACGCGGCGATCTGCCCGACGAGCCGCATGTTCCATCGGGTGTGTCCTGACCTGTCCGGCGGGGAGTGGGTGTGCACGGTGGAGTCCACAAAACTTCCTTCGGTGACGGTGCGGATATCCGCGGAACAGAGAAATCGCTGCACCCGAAGGTAATGACGCGGCCGGTCGCATCGGCGGATTCTCACCAGGTTCCTACCGACTTCCAGGTCGATTCCGGTGATCCGCGGTGCCCACTCGGCGAGAATCATCGGCAACCGTTGAGATGCGGAAGGAACTCGATGACCCGCACCGTGCTGATCGCCGACGACGACCGGGCGATTCGTGAGTCGCTCGTCCGCGCGCTGGAGCTCGAGGGCTATTCCGTCGTCGACGTCGACGACGGGGTGAAGGCGGTGACCCGGGTCCGCAGGCAGAAGTTCGACGTCCTCGTCCTGGACGTGCTGATGCCCGAGCTCGACGGGCTCGGCGTCGTCCGGCTCCTGCGGGCGGAAGGCGACCGGGTGCCGGTGCTGATGCTCACGGCGCGGGTCGAGACCTCCGACCGGGTCGCCGGTCTCGACGCGGGCGCCGACGACTACCTGCCCAAACCCTTCGAACTTGACGAGCTCCTGGCGCGCCTGCGCGCGCTGCTGCGGCGGGCCGTCCCGTCGGACGACAGCGATGACCGTGCCCTGTCGGTCGGGGAGCTGCGGCTCGATCCGGCCAGCCGCCGCGCGTGGTGGGCGACGACCGAGCTGACCCTGACCAAGACCGAGTTCGACCTGCTGGAACTGCTCATGCGCAACGAGGGCGTCGTGCTCGACCACTCGACGGTGTACGACCGGATCTGGGGCTTCGACTTCGGCGGGGATTCCAAGAACCTGGCCGTCTACGTCGGCTACCTGCGGCGCAAACTGGCCGCGGCGGGGGCCTCGTCGGTGATCCACACGGTGCGCGGCGTCGGGTACACGGTGCGGCGCCCGTGAACCTCGGAACCCGGCTCGCTCTCGCCTTCGCCGTCGTCGCCGGAATCGTCGCGGCGATGGTAGGCGTGCTCGCTTTCAGGTCCGCGCTCGAACGCGTCACCGGCGAGGTGGACCGCAGCCTGCACACAGCCTCCGCCGCCGTGATCGACGGACACCACGGGGTGCTGCACGACCCGGTCACCGAGCTCACCGGCGACGAAGGCGTGAAGCACCTGCTGCCGCTGACCGCGCAGCGAATCGACCCCAGCGGCGGCGTCACACCGCTCGGTGGGCGCGACGTGACCTTCCCCGTCAGCGACGCCGATCGTGCTCTCGCCGCCGGGTCGGCACGGGGCGCCACGAGTACCGCTGAGGTGATCGCACGGTACGACACCTACCGTGTGCTGACCACGTCCTTGGGCGACGGGACGGGAGCGGTGCAGGTCGGCATCGACGTCAACCAGTCGCGGCAGGTGCTCAGCGGGCTGGCCAAGGAGATCACCCTGCTCGCTCTGCTCGTGACCGCGGTCGCCGCTGGTCTCGGCTTCGTGCTGGCACGCCGGATCACCCGGCGGCTGGTGCGGCTGACCGCGATCGCCGAGGACGTCAGCGCCTCCGGCCTGGGCGCGGGGCAGGTCCCGGTGCGGGGACGGGACGAAGTGGCACGGCTGTCGTCGTCGTTCAACACCATGCTGCGCAGGCTGACGGATTCAGGGGAAGCGCAGGAACGGCTGATCCAGGACATCGCGCACGAGTTGCGCACCCCGCTCACGAGCCTGCGCACCAACGCCAGCGTGCTGCGCCGCCTCGACCGGCTCGCGCCGGACTCGCGCGCGCGACTGCTCGCCGACGTCGAGGGCGAGACCAGGGAGCTGTCCCATCTGGTCAACGAGTTGATCGCGCTGGCGCTCGCGAGAGGTACCGACGAGGAGGAGACCGACGTCGAACTCGCCGACGTCGCCCGGAACGCGGCCACGCGGGCACGGCGCCGGACCGAACGCGAGGTCACCATCGACGCCGACCGGACGCGGGTGCGCGGACAGCGACTCGCCCTGGAACGCGCCGTCAGCAACCTGCTGGAGAACGCCGCGAAGTTCGACACCGACGGCACCGGCCCGATCCGCGTCGAGGTCCGGGCGGGCACCATCGCGGTGTCGGACCGCGGGCCTGGTTTGGACACCAAGGACATCGACCGGATCTTCGACCGCTTCTACCGCGCGGACACGTCCCGGGCACTGCCCGGCTCGGGCCTCGGCCTGGCCATCGTGGCCGGCATCGCCGAAGCCCACGGCGGGGCGACGTTCGCCAGGAACCAGGCGGGAGGTGGAGCGACGATCGGCTTCACCATCGGCACCAGCCGCCTGCTGCCCGGCCACTGACACCCGAAGCCTGTCCGGTGGTGCCGCCGCGGCTGCGAAATCCTGGCGCTGAGCAGCCGATCGGCCTCTTGTTCGGGTCGTGTACGCCGCGCTAGCGTGGGAGGAGCCCGGAATTAAAACGTTTCAATCGTCCCACTGGTGCGGGAGGTCGGGCGATGTTCCGTGGACGACGAGGTTCACGCGTGGTGTTCACGATCGCCGTTGTCCTGGCGACGCTTGTTCCGGGTGGCTCGCCGCCGGTCTTGGCCGCCCCCGCGCACGCGGTTCAGCTTGAGCGGCTCGATCGCGGGCTGGTCGCGGTCGGCACCGGCGAAGGAGTGTTTCTCAGCTGGCGGTTGCTCGGCCATGAGGTCACCGGGCGAACGGCCACCGGCATGGCCGGGCCGAAGTTCCATGTCCTCCGGGACGGAAAGCGGATCGCCACCGTCACCGACAGCACCAACTACCTCGACCGTGACGGCGCGTCCACGTCCTCCTACCGCGTCGCCGCGGTTGAGCGCGGCAAGCAGACCGGCCTCAGTGCGGCGGTTTCACCGTGGACGAACGGCTTTTACAACCTGCCGCTCCGCAAGCCCGCCGACGGCGTCACCCCGGCCGGAGAGGCGTACACGTACTCCGCCAACGACATGAGCGTCGGTGATTTCGACGGGGACGGCCAGTACGAGTACATCGTCAAGTGGGATCCGTCGAACTCCAAGGACGTGTCCCAGGTCGGCTACACCGGGCCGGTGTACATCGACGCGTACGAACTGGACGGCACCCTGCTGTACCGGATCGACCTCGGCGTCAACATCAGGGCCGGGGCGCACTACACGCAGTTCCTCGTCTACGACTTCGACGGTGACGGACGTGCGGAGACGATGGTCAAGACCGCACCGGGCACGAGGACCATCTCCTACGACAGAGCCGGAAACGTTGCCTCGCAACGGTTCATCACGATGCCGGCGCAGGACGTGCGGGCGGGCTTCTCGCATGCCGACGACTACCGGCTGAGCGCCGAGGGCTACTACGAGCATGTCGTCGACATGTTCCGCGGCTGGCACAAGCACCTCGAAGTGCTGGCCGGACGATGGCCGCGCACACTCGAACAGGCCTTCGGCATCGCGCCGCGCTACAGCTACCCGTTGTCGCGCACGGATGCCGAGGCGCTGGCCGACCACTTCATCGACGTGTACGCGCCGAGCCGCAGCAGCCGCAACAACTTGCGAGCGTTCGCGGGCTTCATCGTCGACGGACCCGAGTATCTGACAGTGTTCGACGGCGCCACCGGACGAGAGTTACAGACTGTCCACTACAAACCCGGACGGCACGACGACGGCCTGATGTGGGGCGACTACGCGATGTCGCGCATCGAGCCCGGCAACCGGGTCGACCGGTTCCTTGCCACTGTGGCGTACCTGGACGGCAGGCGGCCGTCCGCGATCTTCGCTCGCGGCTACTACACGCGTGCGGCCCTTGTCGCGTACCGCTGGGACGGACGGCGTCTGCGAGAAGAGTGGCATGTGGACAGTGGCTGGGTGCCGATGACCAACCCGTTCAACGACAGCCCGCACGGCAGGGACGGGACCCACCCGGAGTACCGGACGATCACGACCCAAGGCGTGCACTCACTCAGCACGTCTGATGTGGACGGTGACGGGAAGCACGAGATCGTTTATGGTGCCGCGACCATCGACCACGACGGCGGCCTGCTGTCCAGCTCGTTCGCGATCGCGCCGCCGCAGAGCGGCGTCCCCGGCCAGAACGTCCGGCTGGGCCACGGCGACGCTCTGCACGTCACAGACATCGATCCACGTCGCCCGGGGCTGGAGGTCTTCCAGGTCCACGAGGGCGGCACGGTCGCGCCGTACGGCGCCGCGCTGCGCGACGCGGCGACCGGTGGAGTGATCTACGGCAAGTACACAGGCGTGGACACCGGTCGTGGCATGGTCGGCGACATCATCCCCGAAGAGCCGGGGCTGGAGACCTGGGCGTCCAACGGAGTCGGCCTGTGGACAGCGGACGGCGACTTCGTTTCCAGCACCATCCCGGGGACGAACCAAAGCATCCGGTGGGCGGCCGACATGACAACGCAAATAGTCAACGGTGCCGCCGCGACGACCGTGGAACCGCCGAGGATCGAGGACTGGCGACGCGGCGTGCTGCTCGTCGCCGACGGCGCGCTGGCCAACAACTCCACGAAGGGTAACCCGTGTCTGGTCGCTGACATTCTCGGTGACTGGCGGGAGGAGATGCTGGTCCGTACCGCGGACAGCACCGCAGTACGAATCTATCTCAGCACCGAGGTGACCGACCGCAAGCTGTACACGCTGATGCATGACAAGCAGTACCGAGCGGAGGTCGCACGGCAGCAGACCACCTACAACCAACCGTCGTACACCAGTTTCTACATGGGTTCGGACATCGACTGGTCACGCGTCCCGGTGCCCCGGTGACCCCCTCGTGAGTGTTTATCGGTGTTAGAACACGGATAAACACTCACGAGGTGGGGCAGGGTTCGCCCGATCGTGACGGTCCCGCTGTTTGTACGGTGCTTTGGTGTCACGACCACTGATCGGGGTTGTCCTCGCGGCGACCGGACGCCTGACGCCCCTCGGTACGCCGTTGGACTTCGTCACAGGTGCCCTGCACTGGCCCGTCGGCGTGCTGATCCGCGACAGCGGGTCGACCACCGGCGGCGCACGCGCCGCCGCACTGTCCCTGGTGGACGCGGGCGTCCGGGTCGTGGTGACCCTCGGCGGGACGGAGACCCTGCCCGCGGTCGCCAGCGCCTGCACCGAACGCGAAGTACCCTGCGTGTCCACGACTCTGCCGTGGCAGGTGTTCGCCGCCGGTCACCGTCCCGGGTGGGCCTTCCACTTCGGCTGGGGCCTGGACGACATCGCGACGGTGTTCGCCGACCTGTGGGAGTACCTGGGCCAGGCACGCGTCGTCGGCTGTCTGTGGAACGACAAGACGCAGGGCCAGGCGTTGCGGCGGTGGTTCCGGCCGGTCGCGGTGGCACGCGGGCACAACCTGGTCGACCTGCCGTATCAGGAGTCCAGCGGCCGGCTGCCCGACGTGGCGGGGGTGGAAGTGCTGACCGCGGCCGCCACCGCGGCCGACCTCGCGGCGGCCGTCAGCCGCACTCGGCCCCGGCTGATCACCTGCTCGCGCTGGTTGACGTACCCGTTCGGCGTGGCCCGGCACGGGCTGGACCAAGTCGCCACGATCGTGTCATGGACGCCGGGGCACGCCCACCGGGCCGCCGGCCGCACACCCCGCGACCTCGCGACAGCCTATGAGGACGCCACCAAGTCGCCGTGGCTGCAGCCACTTGGCCTGGCGCATGCCCTGATGGAGGTGGGCTGCCACGCGGTGACCAATTCGGACTCTCGGGCGAGCGCTGCCCAGGTGCTGGCACGCACTCGCTTGGCGACCCTGGCCGGTGTGCTCGACTGGACTTCCGGGCCCGTGCCGGGCGTGGCGACGATCCCGTTGGCGGGTGGGCAGTGGCGTGGCGAGGACCGGCCGGAACTGGTGGTCGTGGACAACCGCCGGGCGCCGGTCGTGCCCGTTGGCGGCGAACTGCTGACCGGCCCGTGACCGGCGCTCAGTCCGGCAACGTGAAAATGAACCTGTAGGCCACGTCCTGCGTGTTCGCCCGGGTCACCTTGCCCTCACCACGAGCGTTGGTGTACGCGCCGGTGCCGCCGACGACCGCCACCGTCGTGTCGCCGAAGCCCAGCGCGATCGTCTTGTAGACGCGTATCCCGGACAGGTGCAGTTCGCCGTCCTTCAACCGGAACGTCGATGTGCAGTGCGTCGTCACCTCCGGCGGCACCGTGACTGACACCGCCAGCACGCCGCAGTGGGAATACCCTTCGCCGACCTGGACGGCGCCCTGTGCGTCGAACAGTTGACCGCCGCTGACGAACCCCGCACCCACCGCCGGAGCCGCGGGAGCCGACATCAGAGTCCGCTTGGCCGTCACCTCCACGGTGCTGGCCCTGTGGTCGACGGCATCGGCTCCCGCGACACCACCGGTCACCAGTGCACCGGTGAGCGCCAGCACGAGCCACGACTGAACCTGCACAGCACACCTCCATATCCGATCCGAGTGCCGTCTTCCGAGACTAGTTCCGGTGCCGGGTAACGGTAAGAATTCGATAGTGCGGCCACTAAGGACTGACCGGCCGTCCACTCGACACAATCCGTACACCCAAGCCGCCGCCATCTCATGGCATCACTGGATCGCTTCAGCCACACCACCAGCCGCTGACCCGCTCCCTCGTGGCGCGGACGGCACGTCCGTAGGCCGTTTGCGTGAACGAACTTCAATTCGCACGGCCGGGCAACCGTCCATAGCCATCATGAGTCTCCTCAGAAGCGAGTAGTTCGCGGCCGAGGGGAGACGGTGGCGGATGAAGTTCCGAATACTAGGGCCACTGGAAGTGTTCGACGGTACGGCGTGGCGCACGGTGCGAGCGGCGAAATGGCGGTCGCTGCTGGCGGTCTTGCTCGTCAACGCCCGCCAGGTCGTGTCGATCGACCGCATCGCGCAGGAACTCTGGGCTGACGATCCACCCGCCACGATGACAAACGTCATCCACGGCTACATCGCCCGGCTACGCGGCCTGCTGGCCGACCGGGACGGGCAGCTGTTGGTCACCCGCGCACCCGGCTACCTGCTGGCGGCCGCCGACGGTGACATCGACACGGACGAGTTCGCGTCGCTGACGCGGGCGGGCCGGTACAGCGAGGCGCTGGCGCTGTGGCGAGGTCCCGCGTTCGCTGACGTGCCGGTCACGCCGATGGTGCGGGAAGCCGCCACGTGGTTGAACGAGCAACGGCTCGTGGCCGTGGAGACCCGGATGACCGCCGAACTGGCCGACGGCCGGCACGCCGAGTTGATCACCGACCTGGACACGTTGACCCGGGCGAACCCGTTGCGGGAACGGCTGTGGGAGCAGCTGATGGTCGCACTGGACCGCAGCGGACGGCGTGCCGAAGCACTCGCGGCCTACGCCCGGGTCCGCACGCTGCTGGCCGACGAACTCGGCGTCGATCCAGGCCCCGGCCTGAAACGTGTCCAACGATCCATCCTCACCGGTCAGCAGCAGCCCGTGCCCAGCCAGCTGCCACCCGACCCGCCCCTGTTCATCGGCCGCGACGAGCAGGTCATCGCCGTGGCGAGCTGGCTGGGCACCGATCCGGTCGCGATCACCGGGCCCGGCGGGGTCGGCAAAACCGTGCTCGCGATCCGCGTGGCGCACCGGACGCGTGGCCGGTTCCCCGACGGACAGCTCTACGCCACCGTCGGCCCCGACCGGCCCACCGCCTCGGTGCTCACGCGGCTGCTCGCCGGCCTGGGCATCCGGCCGGACACCACCAGCCCGGCCGAGCTCGCCGAGACGCTCACCGACGTACTGGCCAGGCGGCGTGTGCTCATCGTGCTGGACGACGTGCACGACGAATCCACCGTGCAGCCCCTGTTGCCCGTGGCCGGCGGGTGCGGGCTGCTGATGACCAGCCGGAAACGGCTCACCGGGCTACAACCCCTGCGCAGGATCTCGCTGGACGTCCTGCCCGACGACGACGGAATCACGCTGCTGCGTGCCGTCGCCGGCCGGCCACACCCGTGCGAACCGGAAGCTGACGAACGGATCGTGCGGCTGTGCGACGGCCTGCCGCTCGCGATCAGGCTCGCCGGTGCCCGCCTGGCCACCCGTCCGAACTGGACCGCCACCGACCTCGCGGTCCGGCTCGCCGACAGCCTCGACCGGCTGGACTGGCTGCAACTGGGCGATGTGGGTGTGCGAGCCAGCATCTCGCAGAGCTGCACGGGCCTGACCGACGCCCACCAACGGCTGCTGCGGGGACTCGGCTGCCTGGAGCTGCCCGAATTCCCCGCCTGGGTGGCCGCCGCGATCCTCGACCTGCCGGCCGGCCGAGCCGAACGCCTCCTGGACGACCTCGTGGAGATCCACCTCATCGAACCCGCGGGGAACACGCTCACCGGCCCGCGTTACCGGATGCACGACCTGATACACCTCGTCGCCGCCGAACACAGCCCGGCGCCGACAGGTGATCGCGGCGTGGCTCGCGTGCTCAGCGGCTGGCACGCGCTGGCCGCCGCGGCCGACGACCAGTTGGGACACTGGTTCGGCCTCGACCCCGAACCGGCACCGATCTGGCGACCCGCACCGGACGCCCTCGCGACGGCAGCCCGGAACCCGATGCGATGGTTCGACGAGGAAACCACCGCATTGACCAGCGCGGTGCACCAAGCGGCCCGTGACGGCCACCCGGCCTGGCCGATCGCGCAACGCCTGTCGACGTACCTTGAACTACGCGGCCGGTACACCGAATGGCACGACGTGCTGACCGCAGGGCTGCGCGGCGCCGACGCCACCGCCGACCGGCAGGGGCAGGCCACCATGCTGGGCCTGCTGATGCAGGTCGAAGGCATCCGCGACGAGCACCGCAGCAGCCTCCGCTACGGTGCGCTGACCGTCGCGGCCTACTTCGACCTGCCGGCCGGTGAACCGGTTGCTCCCGTGACCGTCGAGGAACCGACGGTGTCGGCGGCTCTGCTGGCGGCCCGGCGGGAAGGTGACGCGCTGGCCGTGGGTTTCGAGGCCTCCCGGCTGGCACTGGCCAAACGCGCGGCCGGCGAACCAGCCGACTACCTCGGTCTGCTGGAGGAGGCCCGGGACGCGTTCACCGCGGGCGGGGCGCCCCTGCTGGAACTGTGGACCATCAAGAACGTCGGCCTGATGTACTGCCGGATGCGCCGCTTCGACGACGCCCGCGCATGCCTGTCCCGCGCGCAGACCCTGATCCGTGAGCTCGGCGAAGCGTCCATGACCGACTACGGCGGAGGTGACCTGGCCGGGGTCGCCGCCGCCCACGGCCGGCTGGACCTCGCCGAACGGCTGGCCACCGAGCGCCTCAGCCACGCCTGGCAGGCCGACGACCGGTGGAGCGCCGGCCGCGCGCTGGTCACCCTCGGCGAGATCCACGCCAAACGAGGCGACCACCGCGCCGCCGCCGACACCTACGAACAAGCCCTGCACCTGTGGCGTGACCTGAATTCGTCCCGCCGTGTCCGCCAGATCGAAGCCGCGCTGGCACGGTTGACCGGATAGCGATCAGGGCCCCACCATCGCCGAGGCCCGCCGCACCGCTCGCCGCTGAATCTCGGCCAACCGCAGGACGTCCCGCTCCACCGACATGATCCACCCAGCGGCCTGATCGACCATTGTGGACCTGAGAACCTGCGGAATCCGGTTCTGCCGTTGGCATCCATGGTCCGTTGCCGCCATCACGCGCTCGTCCTCCCCTGCCGGCGCGGCGTTCTCCCGCGTACCGAACCGTTGACGGGCGAGCGCCAGTGCTTCCCGTGGGCTGCCGACCTGGTACCCGGCGGCGGACATGCACCCGCCGTACCCGGCCAGGGCGGTCCGAACGGCCGGTGTGTTCGTGACGTCCCCGGCCGCAGCCGCGACCGCGGCCGGAAAGGTCATTGTTCCCAGGTAATCCGGTACCGAACCGTAGACCGCCGCCCGCCCGGCCGCCTCACAACCGTCGACGGCCAGGCTGACCTGCTTGCCGTCCGGCAGAACCACCGAACTCATCGGTGAGTTCTCCGGCCGCAGCGTGTTCCAGTACCTGCTCCGCTCATTCTGAGGCAGCCCGTCCAGGTAGGCGCGCTGGACCAGGTCGGAATCCGTCGACGGGTCGGGCACTGCGGCCAAGCGCCCGCCGTATCCATCGCTCACGGGCACGTCCGCCTGCATCGTCTCAGCCGGTGGATACCGCATCCCGTGCCCGGCCATGCACTCGGCGATCGCCCGGTACTCGGCCCGCACCAGGACCCGGTCGGGCTCGTCCACCAGGCTCAGCGCGGCCGCCCGCACCGCCGGGTCGAGCGGCCGGTCATCGTGCGCCGCACAGCCGACGACCGCGAGGATCAGGGTGAGCCCAAGCAGCTCACCCCTCACCCCCCGGTGGCCTCGAATGCCTAGTCGCACTGTTGCGACGCCGTGCGCACGTAGAACCAGTCGGTCCGGTTGGACCCACTGCCCATGTCCCTGGTGTGGGTACCCGGCGCCCACCGCCAGATCGTGATGTCAGCCGGCCAGCTGGCGTTCACGGCGCACCAGTAGTTGCCGGTGTGGTTCGCGGCCGACGTAACCCGGTCGCTGGCCACGGTGATGTGGTCGCTGCCCGCACGGGCGTTGCTCTGCAGCAACTCGGTTCCGCCGTAGTTGGTGCCGTCGTACGCGCAGAAGTAACCGCCTGGGCAGGACGCCGGTTCGCGGGCGACCTGCGCGTTGGCCACGACCGGTGCCACCAGGGTGACCGCGCCCGCGATCGCCGCGGCGGCGGTCGCACACCGAAGGACTGACCTCTTCACCATCGCACTTCCTCCAATCGTCGGGCGTTCGCCCGGACGTGAAGGTGGCATCCGGTGATGGAGCGGTCCTGTGCCGAACCTGAAGCCGACCTGTACCCGTCTGCCAGGCAGGCCGTTGGACTGGCCTCCCGGTCTGGGGTTTCGTCGGGGAGACGCCGGCGTTATGGGCGCTCGAACTCGCCGAGCTTGGTGATACGGGCGACGACCTGCTCGTTGTTCATCGTGTAGGCCTCATAGCTGGCCTCGGTTCCGGTATTCGACAGGAACTCCTGCCAGGCGCGGAACTCGTGTTTCTCCCAGCCGGGGTAGTTGAAGAACTCGTCGAAGAGGACGACCGAGCCGACCCGCAGGCGTGGACCGACCAGATCGAACACGGTCTTGGTCGAGGAGTACAGGTCACCGTCGACGTGCAGGAAGCCCACCGGACCGGAGTGCTCGGCCAGGAAACCGGGCAGCGTGTCGTCGAACCAGCCGACCACGAGCTGCGCGCCGGGCACCTCGGGAACCGCGTCCAGGGCGAACGCCCCCTCGCGCACATGCGAGCGGAAGTCCTCAGGCAGCCCCTTGAACGAGTCGAAGCCGTACACATCACCGGACCGGACGGCCGCGATGATCTTCAGCGACCGGCCCTGGAACACCCCGAACTCCAGCGCCATACCCTCGGGCGGCGCGATCTCCAGCGCGTAGCGCAGCGTGCTCTCTGGGTCGCTGAACGAGCGGGCCACCGGCATGTTCGCCTCGACGAACTTCGCCGCCGCCAGCGCCGCGTCCCGCTCACCGGCGACGAGCATGTCCCGCCGCGCCCGGAACTCCGCCTCGGCCAACGCCTGGATCGTGCGGTCGACCTCGCGCCGGATGACCGGCTCCAACTCGCGCACCACCCGCCTGGCCACCTTGTCCACCACTCGGCTGGCCTCGGCCCGC
Organism: Kibdelosporangium persicum; assembly: GCF_013280595.1. Lineage (GTDB taxonomy): Bacteria > Actinomycetota > Actinomycetes > Mycobacteriales > Pseudonocardiaceae > Kibdelosporangium > Kibdelosporangium persicum. Next base: position 182,641 of record NZ_JAAATY010000017.1, on the reverse strand, counting down.
ACAGTTCTCCGGAACGCCTCAAGCATCGACCGCTCCCCTCGCCCGGCCCAAGCTCCCCGGGAGCGGGCCTTTGCCGTCTACGACCAAGCCACAGCAGGCTCTCACGCGAACCCATCGCCCAACACCGCGGCAAGTCGAGCCGCCCCGGATTCACTCGAACGCAGCAAGGCCCCTCGTGAGTGTTTATCGGTGTTAGAACCCTGATAAACACTCACGAGGGGGTGATGGACGAGGGCGTGTGACCTATGCGCCGCTTCTCGTCGTTCAGACAATGAGTCGTCGCTCACCGGAGGCCGGTTTCGTAGGCGGTGATCACCAGCTGCACGCGGTCCCGTGCGTCCAGTTTGGACATGATGCGGCTGACGTGGGTCTTCACGGTCAGCGGGCTGAGCACCAGTGCGGCCGCGATCTCGCCGTTGGTGAGCCCGGCCGCGACAAGGCGGAGCACGTCACGCTCGCGTCCGGTCAGCACGCCCAGTCGCTCCGGCGCCGGACCGGGCTCCGGCGTACGCAGGAACCGGGCGATCAACGTGGCGGTCGGGCCGGGATCCAGCAATGCCTCGCCGGCCGCGACCGTGCGGATCGCGTGCAGCAGGTTCGCCGGGCGGGTGTCCTTCACCAGGAAACCGCTTGCTCCGGCACGCAACGCGGCGACCACGTTCTCGTCCGTGTCATAGGTGGTGAGAACCAGCACGCGCACGCCGGCAAGGTGCTCGTCCCGCACGATCCGCCTCGTCGTCTCGATGCCGTCCAGCTCCGGCATCCGGATGTCCATCACCACGACGTCGACGGGTGTGGTACGCAACAACTTCAGCGCCTCGGCCCCGGTCGCCGCCTCACCGACCACCGCCATGTCCGGCGCGGACGAGATGAGCATCGCGAACGCGCCACGCACCAGCGCCTGGTCGTCCGCCAGCAGGACCCGTGTGCTCACCCGTGCTCTCCCGTCGGCAGTTCGGCCATGACGCGGAACCCGCCGTCCCGTGCCGATCCGGCGGTCAGTGTGCCGCCGACGCTGCGGGCGCGCTCGACCATGCCGACAAAACCGTACCCACCCGCGGTCCCCGCCCCGCCCCGGCCGTCGTCGGTCACCGTGACTACCAGTGCGTCCGGCAGGTACGCCAGCTCGACCCGCGCCCGTGTCGCCACCGCGTGCTTGACCACATTGGTCAGTGCCTCCTGCACGATGCGGTAGGCGGCGACCTCCACCGCGGGCGGCAGCGGCCGGCTGTCCCCTGTGGACACCAGGTCGACCGTGACGCCGACCGCGGTGACCGGCGCGGTGAGGTCGGACAGCCGGGACAGGGCGGGCACCGGCCGGCGGTCCTCGTCCGGGTGCTCGGTCATCGTGGAGTCCCGCAACACGGCCAGTGTCGCCCGTAGTTCCGCACGTGCCCGCAGGCACGCCTCGGTGATCGTGTCGAGGCTCCGGACCATGACTGTCCTGTTCAGACGGTCGGCGGACTCGGCGAGCAGGTGGGCCGCGACACCGGCCTGCACGTGGATGAGCGTGATGCTGTGTGCCAGCAGGTCGTGCAGGTCGCGGGCAATGCGTAGCCGCTCCTCGGTGACGCGCCGCAGCGCTTCCTCCTCCCGGGTCCGCTCGGCCCGCTCGGCACGGTCGACGATCTCCGCGAGGTACGCGCGCCTGCTGCGCACGGCCTCGCCGACGCCGACGGCGGCCACCATCCATCCCAGCGTGGTGAGCGTGTCGAACCGGACCCGGCCGTCGTCCACGGCCCGGATGACCAGCACCACCACCACGGCGCCGGTGCCCACCAGCAGCGAGTGGGGCCTGCGCATCACGGACGCCACCGTGTAGACGACCAGCAGCCCCGGCACCACCAGCGCGTCGTGCGGGTAGTCCAGCGCGTGGTAGGGCACAGACACCGCCATGTGCACGACCAGCACAACGACCGGCCTTCGCCGCCGTACCGCGAGCGGCGCGCACGCGGCCACGGCGAGTAACACGCCCCAGGCGTCGAGAGGCTTGGGTTGCGGCGCCAGCACAGCCCAGCCCACCGCCACCGCGGTGGCCAGCACGGCGAGCAGGACGTCGGTCAACGCCCTGCTCATCGGTCTTCCGGTCACGGTCAGGCCGCGGCCGCCGCGTAGGTACGGTCCCGTCCGGCCGGCGGCGACCGGCGCGTCACCGCCGCGATCGCCATGCCCACCAGGAACAACGCGAAGACGGTCATCATCGCGATCCGCAGCCAATGCGTGTCCATGAGCCGCACGTACGGTTCGCTCAGCGACCCGTCCGGCATCCGGACCAGCCCGCTGGTCCCGATCTGGTTCTGCCACTCCGCCCACATCGTGAACGATGTCACGAAGACGGCCACCTGCAACCCGATGCCGGCCCCGACCGCCCACCACGGCACACGCGGATGCCGCAGCAACGCCACCGCGACCATGCTGGCCGCCGACGCGATCGACAGCGGCATGATGACGATGTCGACGATGCTCTCCCAACTGTCGTGCACGGCGTCCATCTCCGCCACGCCAATCCGCGACCAGGACATGTAGTTCGCGTGCGTCAACAGGATCTGGCCGACATTGGCGCACGCCAGCGTGAGGGCGGCGATCAGGATCACCAGTGACCAACGGGTCCGCGCCGCGGTGTCGATCATGTGCGTTGTCCTTCCGGTTCGTGGTGTGAGCACTGTGACCGACGTGGACGGCGGGAATCGACCGGCCGCGGATGGCACTTGCCGGTCCTCCCGTGGCAGGACGCGTACTCCCTGGGGAGTACGAAATTTCCGCGGAGAAATCCGGGAGGAGGTGTCGGATCCGGGCGGTGGTGTTCGTAGCAGGGGCGAGGCCGTCCACAAGGGGCGGCGCCAAGACAAGGAGCCGCGGTCATGAAGCTGACGACCATGACTCAGGTCACCATCGATGGCGTGATGCAAGGGAACGGCGCCGCGTCGGATGACCGCAGGAACGGATTCGAGCGCGGTGGATGGGCCCTGGGCAAGGGTGACGACGAGACCAGGACGTTCATCACTGAGACCTACCAGCGCGCCGAGGCGTTCCTGTTCGGCCGGCGCACCTACGAGTTGTTCGCCGGGTCCTGGGGATCAATCGGCCAGATGCGCGCCCATCCCATCGGCGTGGCCTTGAACGAGGCGCCCAAGTACGTTGCCTCGACCACGCTCACCGCGCCGCGCTGGGACAACACCACCATGCTCCGCGGTGACCTCACGGCGGCCATCAGCGAGCTGAAGGCCAAGCCCGGGGGTGACCTGCAGGTGCACGGCAGTGGCGCCCTGACCCGGTGGCTGCTGGAGAACGATCTGGTCGACGAGATGACTCTGATCGTGATCCCGGTGATCCTCGGCCAGGGCACGAGACTGTTCCCGGAGACCGGCCCGGATCTCGCGCTCGACCTGGTCGAGTCACGAGTCGACTCGAAGGGCGTGACGATCCAGGTCCACCGGCCGCGATACGCGAGGGCTTGAAGTCCCTGACCACCGAACCACGTTGTCTTGACACCACAGGAGAGGATATTCAAATGCGGTACCTGGTTTCCGTGATCGACGACAAGAGCAATCCCGGCAGCACGGACAGGCAACCTGCCATCAGTGCGTTCAACGAACGGCTGATCGCCGAGGGCTACTGGGTTTTCGCGGGCGGACTCGCGGACACCGACGCGGCCACGGTGGTCGACAACCGGGGCGAGCAGGCGGTGTTCACCGACGGGCCGTTCGTGGAGTCGAAGGAGTACCTCGCCGGCGTCTGGGTGTGGGAGGCCCCCGATCTGGATGTGGCGCTCAAGCTCGCCACCGAGGCGTCGAAGATCTGCGACCGGAAGATCGAGGTGCGGCCGTTCCTGTGAACGAGGTCGACGTCCGCGAGGCGGTCACCCGGGCTCACCACGAGGAGTGGGCCCGGGTGGTCGCCGCCCTGACCAGGCGTTTCGGTGACCTCGACGTCGCCGAGGAGGCCGCCGCCGAGGCGTTCGCGACAGCCGTGGAGCGGTGGCCGGCCGACGGCGTGCCTGCCAACCCCGGCGCCTGGCTGACCACCACCGCCAACCACAAGGCCATCGACCGGCTCCGGCGCGAGAACAAGCGCGACGACAAGCACAAAGAGGCTCGGCTGGTGCACGACGACGACCCGCCCGAACCTCTCGGCGCCATCGACGACGACCGGCTCCGGCTGATCTTCACCTGTTGTCACCCGGCGCTGGCGATGGACGCCCGTCTGGCGCTGACGCTGCGCATGGTCGGCGGTCTGACCGTGCCCGAGATCGCCCGCGCGTTCCTGGTGGCCGAGAGTGCCATGGGGCAGCGGATCACCCGCGCGAAGGCCAAGATCAAGACGGCTCGCATCCCCTATCGCGTACCGTCCGCCGAGGATCTCCCGGCGCGCGTCACCGGTGTGCTCGCCGTGCTGTACCTCGTCTTCAACGAGGGCTACCTGGCCACCGGTCCCGACACCGATCCACTCCGGCACGACCTGACCGCCGAGGCGATCCGGCTCACCCGTCTGATCCGTGCCCTTCTGCCGGACGACGGTGAGGTGGCCGGGCTGTTGGCGTTGATGCTGCTCATCGAGGCCCGCCGTGCCGCCCGGGTCTCGGCCAGCGGCGAACTGGTTCCCCTCGCCGATCAGGACCGCGGCACCTGGGACACGGCCCTGATCGCCGAGGGACACCGCCTGGTGCGCGAACGCCTCGCCGCTGCCGCCGCCGGCGTGGCTCCGGGCCGCTACCAGATCCTCGCCGCGATCAACGCCGTGCACACCTCCGCCCGCGACGTACGCGACACCGACTGGTCACAGGTCCTCGCCCTCTACGACCAGCTCGTCCGCCTCGACCCGTCCCCCCTCATCGCCCTCAACCGGGCCATCGCGGTCGCGGAGCTCGACGGCCCGGACGTGGCACTGGCGGCCGTCAACCGGCTTGAGGACAGGCTGGCCGGCTACCACGCCTACCACGCCACCCGCGCCGACCTGCTGCGCCGGCTGGGCCGCGGCCAGGAGTCCCGTGCGGCCTACGACAAGGCAATCGAACTGGCAGGCAACACCGCCGAAACCGCCTACCTGACCCGCCGCCGCACCCAACTCCCCTAACCCCCTCGTGAGTGTTTATCAGGGTTCTAACACGGATAAACGCTCACGAGGGGTGGCCTGTGGTGGGGGTGATTTCGGTGCCGGCGCACCAGACGGCACGGATGTCGCGGGTCGCCGCGATGTCCTGGAGCGGATCGCCGGCGATCAGTACGAGATCGGCTCGCAGGCCCGGTGCGATCGTGCCGCGGTCGGTCAGGCCGAAGGCCCGCGCCGCGTCCGCGGTCGCCGAGCGCAGGATCTCCGCGCTCGTCATGCCCGCCTGGGCCATGAGTTCGAATTCGTGGTGCAGGCTTTCCCCGTGGCGCACGGCAATCGGGGCGCCGGGCTCGTCGTTGGCGTCGGTGCCGGCGAGGATTCCGACGCCGGCGGCGTGCAGATCCGCGAGGCTGCGCAGCAGGCCGTCAACCGGGAACCGGCCGGCCTGCGGACCCGTCGTGAGGATGCCTTCCATCATGGTGATCGTCGGGATAGCCACCTGACCCGCGGCCTTCATGGCGGCGATGTCCTCGGTCCGGATCGGGCCGGTCAGCGGCACGTGCGTGACGAACTCGGCGCCGGAATCCACCGCGATGGAGTACGCGCCGGGCGAGACGGCGTGCACCACGGTCTTGAGGCCGTGTTCCCGGGCGGCCGCGACCAGGGCGCGCAGGGCGTCGGCGGGCAGGCCGCCCTCGCCTGGGGCTTCGGTGACACCCTTGATGTAGTCGACGCCCTCGGCTGCCCTGGCTTCGACGTGCCGCCGCGCGTCGTCCGCTGTCAGGATCACGGCGTCCTCGGGCATCGCGGGCATCTTCGCGTGGCTGCCCCGCCCGATCGCCGGCAGGCCCGCGGTGCGGAAGTCCGCCGCGCCCGTGACCGCACGGAGTGAGGCCACGCGCTCGACCGGCCAGCAGGCCATGTCCAGCCCGGTGGTGACACCCCACCGGGCGAGCGTGCGCAGATCCTCCGGGCCATGCAGGTGGACGTGCGCGTCGATCAGGCCAGGCAGGAGTGTCGCGCCGGCCGCGTCGATCTCGTGCCCGCCGGCCGGGTCCTCGCCGATGACCGTCCCGTCGATGACGACCGTGCGGGGCCTGGTCAGCTCGTTCCCGTCGAACACCCGGACGTCGCGCAGCACCGTCTTCGGCATCGGAACCACCAATCGCAATAAGGAACAGAATGGTTCACTAAGAACGTAGCACGGCGTCCACCGCCTGGCAGGCGTGCTATATCGGTAACCATGGATCCCGAAGGTGCGGCCACCAGAACGAGCGTCCAGGCGCGGACCGGGGGCAGTGGTACCCGTCGGCGCGGCGAAGCGCTCACCGGTGCGATCGGCCTCGCGACCCTCGAGGAACTGGCTCGGACCAGTTTCGAGGAGCTGTCCTTCGACAAGATCGCGGCCGCGGCGGGCACCGGGAAGGCGGCGCTGTACCGGCGCTGGTCCACCCCGGCCGAGCTGGTCCTGGCGGCCCTGACCGACCCGGCCACCGGCTTCGGGGACGTCCCGGCCGCGCCGCGTACAGGAACCCTCAGAGCCGATCTGATCGCCCTGCTCACGCGTCTCGCTCGGGCCTTGGAAGAGCCGCGCGGCCGTGCGCTGCGCCCGTTGATCGCGCACCGGCACCGCCACCCGGAACTCTTCGAGCACGTGCACCGTCTCGTGATCCGCCCTCACCTTGAGGTTCTCCTGACCGTGCTGCGGGAGGCCGCCGAGCGAGGCGAAGCAGCGCCGGAACGCGTCACGGAACGTGTCGCCTCAGTGGGCCCACGCATGATCACCCTTGAGGCGTGGGAGTGCGACCAGATGGACCCTCGTGAAGTCGAGGCCGTCGTCGACGAGGTCCTCCTGCCCTTGGTCCAGCCCTGATCAGCGATGGGCGTCCGGCCATGGGCCGGTGAGATCGCGGTGATCTTCAGGTGGACGCGGTCACCAGTTCACCGCGTCCATCCAGATGGTCACCGGCTCGTCCGAACTTTGGTAGATCTCCATGCCGATCGCGTGGACCTCGTCCACCTGCGGCACGGTCCAGACGTACTGCTGCCAGTCGGTGCCCGTCGGCAGCGGGATCTCGTTGCCAGGGCCAGGCGATTCCGGAGCCCAGTGCTCGTCCGACCGCGAGTCGTACGCGAAGAAACGGATGCTCGCCGGCTGCTGGCCGGGAACCCGCAAGAAGACGGTCACCTTCATCCCTGGGCGCAATGTCTCCAGCCCGTGGGTGGTGCCGATCGCTTTGTCCTCGTCGTTGCTCGCGACGGTCGAGGTGATCTGGAGGGATTGGCGGCCCTCGAACGCCACCGCCGAGGTGGCCTGGTAAGTGACCCTCTTGTTGCCCCACAACGGACTCCACCGCTGGGTGCCGTCCTCGAACCCGAACCGGACGGAGGTCGCCGCTGTGTTCGCCACGGGTGCTGATCCGCCGGGCGCCCACTGCCAGACGCCGATCGCGGTGGCGATCGCGAGGACCACTACGAGCCCGGCGACGAGGGTCCAGCGCTTGACCTGCCGGGGACGTGGCAGTTCGACCGGTTCGGGTTCGGGTTCAGGTTCGGGTTCGGGTTCGGGCGAGGAGGAGCGCAGCATGTCCTCGGTCTTGCGGTCGGCCCGCTCCGCCAGCGCTTTCTCTCGCAGATTGCGCAGCGTGCCGTCGGACACCTGGAAGACCCGTTCGCACCCCACCACCAGGTCCTCCGGTGGGATACGCCGGCCGTGTTCGTAATCGACGAGCGTGCCGTGCCCGCTGAGATTGAGCTCTTTGGCCAACGCCCGCAATGACATCCCGCGAGCCAGGCGCCGATTGCGTATTTCCGCTCCGAGCTGCCGGACGTAGTCACCACGCTCCCGGGCGGTCATGACTCCGACCTTACCGAGCGTGTCCGCCCTCGCAAGAGAGCACGTTGGCGCAAACCCTGCGCGCCTTCGGGTGCGTACGTCAGTGCCCGCTGTGCTGGCGCGGGTCGTGACGCGGCAGCCAGATCTCCTCGGCGCGGACGCTGGCCTGCGGGGTGAAGTAGTCGCCGGTCGTGAGGTCCTCGATCAATGGTGCGTGCTGCGGCGCCCAGCCGAGCAGCGCCTGGGTGTGCGAGCTGGAGACGGGCACGTCGAGGGCGAAGAACCTGGCCAGGAACGGGTTCCCGAGATGCTCGGCGGCCTGATCGAGGGACAGCGAGGCGGTGGGAATGCCGAGCATCCGCCCGACGTGCTCGGCGATGCTCCTGATCGTGACGGCGCTTTCGCCGACACCATGGAGCACGCTGCCAGCGGGCGCTTTCTCCAGCGCCAGGCGGAAAAGGCGGGCGGCGTCCAAGCGGTGGACGGCGGGCCAACGATTGGCGCCGTCGCCGACGTAGGCCGAGACGCCCGCTCTGCGCGCGGCCGCGATGAGTGCCGGGATGAACCCGTGATCGCCGGGGCCGTGCACGGTCGGCGCGAGTCGCACGACGCTGGAGCGGACTCCCTGGTCGGCGCTCCGCGAACGTGAGCTGACAAAGCACGCGTGGCTCGCCGACGGCGTGGCGGAGGCACTGCGGCAGCGCGGTGTCAGTGACGGGCTGGCCGACTTGGCCGCCCGGACCGGCTGGGCGGCCTATCAGCACGCGGTCCAGGCCTGGATCGCCGACCCCGCGCAGAGTTTGGACGCACATCTGCTGCGCGCCTTCGACGAACTCCGCGCCCTCTCCGCAACCCCACCGCCCAAGGCCCCCTCGTGAGTGGTTAGCAGGGTTAGAACACGGATAAACGCTCACGAGGGGGAAGCGGGGCAGCCGCACGCCCAGGGGGCACGAACGGGTGATCTTCTGCCACGGCCCGCAGTTGATCTTGATCGGCCGGTGGCGAGCTGCTGGAGTTTGAGCTCCACATCAGCCAGAGAATGGACGCATATGACCCGGATCCGTGTAATCACGACCGCAGCGGTGCTGACTGTCGTCGGCGTGCTCGGTAGCCCCGCCCTCGCCAGCGCGGCGCAGGACGCTCCCATCACCAACGTCACCAACGTCACCGAGCGCGCAGGCGGCGGCCTGCTCGGCGGGCTGCCTCTGCTCGGCGGCCTGCTCGGCGGTCAGAACGGCAAGGGCGGTCTGGGCAAAGTCCTCAGCGGGCTGCCTCTGCTCGGCAGCCTGGCCAACGGGCTCTGAACGCCCGTCTGGCGCATGTGAAGTGCGGCGGTCACCGGCGGAGCCGGTGATCCCGTGGTCCGCGGCGGGACTCGCCGCCGCCGAACGGCACCACGAATCCCCTTCCGGTGTTCCTGCCGGGGACGACGACGCCCAGCCAGCGGTCACCCGGCAGGACGAGGACGTTCGCCGAGCCCAGGTGGAACTGGTCATCGGCCGGCCTCCCGTGCACCAGCACGTCCCGGTCGGCCAGTCCCACCTGGGCGGCACGTCCGGACGCACCCGGCGAGTGTTCATTCGCTGTTCACGCCCATGAGGATCGTTCTGATGCACGCGTGGCAATACTTTCGCGCGCATGTCGCATGTTCATCACGACCACGATCACGATCACCATCATCACGAGTCCGCGCCGGTGGAAGGCAGCTGGCGGGACGAGCAGGACGACCGTCCACTTTCGGTGGCCAGGCGCAGGTTCCTGGCCGGTGTCGGGCTGGCCGCCGGTGCGGCCGCGGTGACGCCCGGTGTCGCGGCGGCCGATCACGGGCACGACGTGGAGCGCCCGCGCAATCCCTGGGGCGGCGGTGACCGCTGGTTCGCCGGCGACCACCACATCCACACCAAGTACTCGCCGGACGCCCAGTACGAGGTCGCGACCCAGGTCGCCAACGCACGCAAGTACGGCCTGGACTGGATGGTGATCACCGACCACGGCGGCGTGGCGCACCAGAAGTTCTCGATCGACCAGACCACACCGGACATCGAGCAGGCCCGGCGGTCCAACCGGGACATCCTGGTCTACCAGGGTCTGGAGTGGAACATCCCGGGTGCCGAGCATGCGACGGTCTTCCTGCCGCCCGGCCGCGAGACCGTGAACATCCTGAAGGCCTTCGAGGCCGCGTACGACGGCGGCATCCTGTCCACGCCGGTCGCGCAGGGCGGCAAGGGCCTGATCACGCGATCGACCTCCGCGGACGGCGAACCCTACGCGCTCGCGGCCCTGCGTTACCTGGACGCTCAGGTCCTGGCCGGCCGGACCGAGGTCGCGCTGATGTTCGCCAACCACCCTGCCCGGCGCGGTGTCGACAGCCCGCACGAGTTGCGCGGCTGGCGCGACGCGGCGCCGCAGGTCGCCGTCGGCATGGAAGGCGCCCCCGGCCACCAGGCAGCGGGAATTCCCGAGGCAGCAGGTGGCCGTGGCGACGCACGGGGGTACTACGAGGCCTCCCCGGGGCCGGACAGCTTCCCGGGCTACAACCCCACTGCCGCCGAGAACCCGTACCGCACCTACGGTGGCTTCGACTGGATGACCGCGAAACTCGGCGGCTTGTGGGACTCACTGCTGGCCGAGGGCAAGCCGTGGTGGGTCACCGCGACGTCCGACAGCCACCAGAACTTCGGCGACACCTTCGTGCCCGGCAGCCAGGACCACGCCAGGACCGGCAGCCGCGGTGCCCCCACCGACTCGGGCGTGCGCCAGGTCTACGGCGACTACTGGCCCGGCTTCTACAGCTCCACCCTGGTCGGCGCCCGCTCAAAGTCCTATGTGGACATCATGCGCGGACTGCAGGCGGGCAAGGTCGTCGCCGTGCACGGCCGGCTGATCGACGGTCTGGACCTACGCGTGCGGGCTTTGTCCGAGGGCGACAACCGAGGCGTGTCGATCGGCGGCCGGACGTTCGTGCGCCGCGGCGGGGACGTCGAGGTCACCATCGACGTCACCCTGGCCGGTGGGCCGAACTTCAACGGCGCCATCCCGAAACTGGCCAAAGTGGACCTGATCGCGGGCCCGGTGACCGGCCCGGCCGCCGACCGCGACACACTGGCCGCGCCGGGGACCAAGCTGGTCAAGACCTTCGAGGTCGGCGCCAGGCAACGTGGCCGGATTCGGTTCACCCATGTCTTCCGCGGCGTCGACGGCCCGTTCTACCTACGGCTGCGCGGCAGCGACGGCAACCGGCTGACCTCCGAAGGCGGACCGGTCATGGACGTCGTCGGAGACGCCGACCCATGGTCGGACCTCTGGTTCCACGCCAACCCCGTCTTCGTGGACATCATCTGAAACCCATGACACAGCAGTGGATCCGTGCCGCCTGCGACCCATCGATCGCGGGCGGCACCGCCGCACACATCGACGCGCACGTACTCTCCTTAGTGGACGGACGTGGCCTTGCGGCCGACATCGTCTGCACCCAGGTCGACCGGAGTTCCACCGTCGCGACCGTCGCGATGACAGCGCGGCTCGTGGGCCCGCCCGAACAGCTGGACGGCGTGGAGATCACGACAGCCGAAACGGGTGCGAGTGGACGGTGCGTCCGGTTCCCGGGACAGTCCGGCCTCACCGGCGTTCACTCGATCGCGGAAATCACCGCCGCTTCGGCGATCGACGAGGTCGTCGCGGTCGGAAACCAGGTGACGCCCGACATCCTGGTGGACACTCGCGGTTTTCTCCGGCCGGAATACCAGGACGGACGCCTGGTACTGCTCGTCGAACCCGCCGCCGGTGGCATGGTACGGCCGATCGAGATCGAACAACCGCACCAATGCTGCGGAGGGACACACTGAGCAAGGAGGACCACGACACCGGCACTCGGGAGGCAACCTCCGATGGATGCCCCCGTCTCGGCGTATACTGAACTGTACCGAGGGTATGTCGAGTGCCGGCAGTCAAGCCGGGGCCACCTTGGGTGGACAAAACCGGTCGGCGATTCCGGCCAGAGGCGGAGCACCGAGATGGCCTCGGACCTGCTCGTCACCAGCGCTGACGTGCCCCTCCAGCACCCAGGACGCGAACTGCGATTGAAGATCAAACCGAGCTCCGCGGCCCGCGGGCCCCTCGACGGGGGCTGGTGGCCGTGGTCGACCGACCCGGCAGCCGAATTCCCCGCGCTGATCATGGCGTTGAGCTCATGGGTCGGACCAGCCCGTCATTTCGCCTACCATCCCCACGACTGGGACCCGGCTGAAAAGACGCTGACGGTCGAGGGCTGGACGGTCCACTTGGAAGCCCTGCACACCATGCGACCGAACACCGTGGCACTGACCGGCCTGAACCTGAAACAGATCCGCGTGTTGCTGGTTCCCCCGGCCACACCCGGTGGTGTGGCCCGTGCGGTGTTGAGGTCGGCGTCAGGTGTGGACACGACCGCCACCGTTGAGGACATCCTTGCCAGCAACGGCGTTTCGCTCGGCGGACGACCGGCCACCGCGCCGAACGTGTGACAGCACAGCCAGTGGCAAGGCAACGGCCAGGTCCACCGGCGCAAGGGATGCCCAGCCCGCACCAAGCGAAGGCGACACAGGGAAGGCGCAGTACATGACCGGAATTCCGGAAGATGCACCGATGATCGGACAGCGACTCCACCTTGCCGCTGGATTCCATGTGTCCGAACGCGACTGGATCATCCAACGCCTGGCCGCGCTGGAGCCGAGGCTGCGGTCCTTCCGCGACGAACAGGTCGACCTGGAAATCAGTCTGAAGGATCGCGACGGTGTGGGCCAGCGGGTCACGCTGGAATGCTGGATCCGCCGCAATACCCGGCTACACCTGGTGTCCACGTCCTCGGCGCCGGAACTGGCGGTGGCGCTCAACGAAGTCCGCAACGGCCTGATCCGTCAGATCGACGATGCCAAGACCCGCACCGAACCGCGCAACAACCGCGCACTACGCCACCCCCACACAGCACCGAACGCCGAGTAATCGGACCAGCGTGGGGTTCCGTGGCTCCCGCGCGAAGCGCCGAGTCGCCCGTGGCTCATCGTCTGGCGTCGCCAGAAGATGAGCCACGGGGAACAGGGACAGCGCCGTCCGGAGCGCAGCAGCCGATGTCGTCGCTCGCGAGCAGAATGCGTTCCGCTCCATCGCGAACAGCGGGGTCCGCGGCACTGTGCAGCGCGGACTGTGCGGCGTCCTCACCGGCGCCGGGCGGGACGACCAGCAAGGTCGCCCGCTGCCAGCCCTCTCCCGACACGAGAACCGTACGCGGATCGAGCGAACGGATGCCCTCAAGGCGAACCATTTCACCGTCGATGACGATGCGCCGGGGCGCGTCACCCCAGGCGTCCATGTTGTAGTCCACCCTGCTGACCGGGCCCACCCGGTCGGTCACACCCGCGATCATCGCGGGAAACTCCGCCATCGGATCCATCGACCGGGGCCACCAGCCACCGTCGATCACATCTGTGACAGCGGAGGGCGGCTTCAACGTCAGCCGCAATGGCACGCGTCCACTCGGTGCGGGCACGGCTGCACGTCGCTCCCCATGAGGCTTCATGTCGAACTCCCGTCCGGCCGATTCGTCGGTCGGCACACCGCTTCTTACGACCGGTCCCGCGATCAGGACCACGCGCGTCATCGGCTGACCCGACCGGGCACCTTCGGCACTTGCCGAGGTAGCTCAATGGCCAGTGTGTGGCCGAAGGGTCTGGCGATGCGCGTGCGGCCCCGGCATCGTGCCGAACTCCCGTCACCGACCTCGAGCACCGGGCGGCGTGGGCGTCGCCGAAAACGATGCGAGCTTGACCACCCGCATACGAAAGCTTCCGACACTTCTGACAGTACACCTCGTGGACCATGATCGGTCAGTTCACAGCGGACTTTCGGTGCGGGATCGCGAGACGCCGCCAGGCGCGTCATTCGCGCCAGGCGTGCGGTCCGGGTGTGCATGACTGAACAGGTCTTGTACGGTCATGTTCCCGGATTCGGCTGTGATGATGACACGATCCATTCAGTACATCCGTCAGATGTTGTTCGCCACCGCGTCAGGGCGGCGAAGTGCCGCGCCGGCGTCATGCAGGTGCCGCAGGACCTGGGCGTAGGACGCGAAGAGGCCACTTTGCCGGTAGGAAATGCCGTGCCTGGCACAGAATGCCTGCACGACAGGTTGCGCCCGGCGCAGGTTGACCCGGGGCATGTGCGGGAAAAGGTGGTGTTCGATCTGGTAGTTCAGGCCGCCGAGCAGAACGTCCACCCACCGTCCACCGGAGATGTTGCGAGAGGTCAGCACCTGCTTGCGCAGGTGGTCCAGTTTTTGCTCCTTGGTCAGGATCGGCATGCCCTTGTGGTTCGGCGCGAAACAGCATCCGAGGTAGACGCCCATGATGCCTTGGTGCACCGCTATGAACAGCACAGCCTGAAGCGGGGACAGCACCAGGAACAGCGCGACAAGATAACCCGCGAGCGGAACAGTCAGCAGCACGGCTTCCAGCACAGGACGCTTGACCTCACGGCGGAAAACGGCCTGGACACCCGCGATGCGCAGGATCACCGCCTCGAGCGTCAACAGCGGGAAGAACAGGAACGCCTGGTACTTCGTGATCAGGCGGTACAGGCCCTGTTTGGCGCGGGACTGCTCCCGGCTGAACGCCAGCGCGGGAATGTCGATATCCGGATCGTGGTCCTCGTGGTTGGGGTTCGCGTGGTGCTGGTTGTGTTTGGTCACCCACCACTGGAAGCTGATCCCGGTGACCGCGCCGTGAAGGTAGCCGACGACGTTGTTCTTCCGGCGGGACCGGAAGATCTGGCGGTGTCCGGCGTCGTGACCGATGAACGCGAACTGGGTGAACACCACCGCGAGGAACCCCGCGGTCAGCAACTGCCACCACGAGTCGCCCAACAGCACGAACGCGAGACCTCCGGCCGCGAGCAGCAGCACATTGATCGCCATTCGCAGTATGTAGTAGCCACGCCGCCTGTCCAGCAGGCCGGCGTGGCTTATTTCTCTCGCCAGGAGCGCGAAGTCACTGCCGCGCCCGGCATCCGAGGGCTGGATCTCGGTTGTGGTCATGATGAGTGTCGCCTTCCAGGAAATGAGGATGCCGATGACCTTCGTCAGCGGGACCCAGAGGTGAAGCCCGGCGATGAGCTGGGATCTGAAGCCGGTTCTCCGGCCGGCACGCACAAGAGAGCAGTGCCCGCACCATCGCTTCCACAGGCAAGGGCGAACTCGACCATCCACCAGGACAACGTCGACGATCCCAGGTTCGTTCCCCAGCGACGCCCAGTGCGCACCGGACCCTCGCGCCTGTGATCAGGCCGGGGGCCGGTGTGGGGGGAGTTGTGCCAGGACTGGCCCGTCGACGGCAGCGCCAGTGGCCGGAAGTTCGCGGGTGAGGTACCGGTGAGACCCGATCGTCACACCCTGGCTGGTCAACGTGGAAAAGAACACGGCAAGGACCATGCCGGTCCAGGCCAGGCCCCAGACCCAGGCCAGCGGGACCGCCGCGGCCAGGGCCACCGCTGGAACAAGGGCGAACAGCTTGACCGGGGACAGCCCGGCCTGGGACTTCTCACCGGCCGGCGTCGACTGAGGCGACGTGTCCGCGCTGGAAGATTGTTGGAAGACTGTCGTACTCACGCGTTTCTACCTCCGGAAAGGGCAACTGTGGCTCCGTCGCCGAGGCCCGGGGCGATCGGTGCGGAATCGGGCACCAGTCTGGCCCAGGACGAGTCGCCGACAGGTGGCGCGCAGTCCATTCAGGAACCACAGATCCTCACATAGTGCCGGGTACCCAGGCGGCGCCGCCGAAAACGCGCGACCTTGTCACTTCAGGCAGCACAGTGTTCAGGTGGAGATCCGGCACGACGGCTGCCGGCGGGAGACGGCTGATCGATACGGGTGACCCGGGCTGTGGTCATGAGGTGGTCGGTGATGGACGCGGCCGTGCGCACTCGTGATGAGCTCAGTGGGCCAATCAGGTCTAGTATCGGTATACATCTTGTGTTGGACCGCTCCGGATCCTGGCGACATGTGTGCACCCGCCATACGACAGGTCGAGAGGAACCACAGTGGACACTCCGGACACCACACCGCCGTACGTCGGCTCCGAACATCCGGCCGTGCCGGGAGCGTTGCAGATCAGTGCCGCACTGGGCTGGCGGTTGCTGGTGGTCGCCGCGACGCTGGCCGTGATCGGTTTTGTCGTCGGCTACCTCGCGGCGGTGGTCGTTCCGGTGGCGATCGCCCTGTTGCTGGCCGCGTTGCTGGCGCCGGCCGTCGGGTACCTGGTCAAGCGCAAGGTACCCCGCTGGCTGGCGGCCGCTCTGGTCCTCGTCGGCGGCCTGGCGGTACTCGGCGGGTTGCTCACATTCGTGATCATCACCTTCGTCAACGGCCTGCCTGCGCTGCAAATCCAGCTCTCGCGCAGCATCGACGCCATCGGCAACTGGCTGACCACCGGCCCGCTGCACCTGAGCGACGAGCAAGTGCGAACGTTCTTCGACAACCTCGTGACCACTTTGACCAGCACCCAGACCGGCATCACGGCCGGCGCGCTGACCACAGCCACGACCATCGGCGAAATCCTCGCCCAGATGCTGCTGATTCTATTCGTGCTGATCTTCCTGCTCTACGACGGCCACGGCATCTGGCAGTTCCTGCTGCGCGCCGCCCCGCACCGGATACGCAACCGGGTGGACGTCGCAGGCCGTCGCAGCCTGTCCGCTCTGGTCAGCTACGTGCGCGCGACAATCGCAGTGGCCACAGTGGACGCGGTCGGCGCCGGGATCGGGTTGGTCGTCCTCGGCGTCCCGCTCGCGATTCCCCTGGCTGCATTGGTTTTCCTCGGCGCGTTCATCCCGATCATCGGTGGCGTCGTCGCCGGTGGGATCGCCGTACTGATCGCCCTGGTCGCCAACGGACCGGTATCGGCACTGGTGCTCCTGGGCATCGTCATCGGCGTCCAGCAACTGGAAGCCCATGTCCTGCAACCACTGTTGCTTGGCCGAGCCGTCAACCTCCACCCGCTCGCCGTGGTGCTCGCCATCGCGGTCGGACTGGTCGCGGCCGGCATCCCCGGGGCACTGCTCGCCGTCCCGCTGCTGGCCGTACTCAACTCAGGCATCCGCTCCCTACGAGGCAGCGAAGACGAACGCACCACCCCCACCGACGTTCACCCGTCCAGTCTGAAGACCTGACCGGCCACCCGCCACACCGCCCCGAGCCGGACACTGAGCGCCTCGGTCAAAGCAGGCAGTTCCGCGCGCGAAATGCTCTCGACGACTCCACGTTACGCCATCTGCGGCCGCACCGCGCGATTCCTGAAGACGATCATGTCGTGAAATTGAGCAATCGGCACACATGGTGGCAGGATCAAGGCTGTCGTCGAGCCGGCATGGCCGACCCACGGAAGGAAGCCCATGATGGGTATCCGTTACACCGGTCCTTACGCGGAGCAGGTCGCGGAGCACGAGGGCCAGGCCGCGCGCAAGCTCACTGACGGCACGGTCAGCACGGTGTGGACCGAGGAGACCAGCACACTGGACGCCTTCGTCGCTTCCTGTTCGTGCGGATGGCGCGCGACCGCGGAACATCCAGCCACGGAAGCGGGCAAGGAAGCGGCAGAGGCGCAGTGGAACACCGAGCACCTGAGCCCGCTGATCGAGGCCGCCCGTGCCGGTTGGGAGAGCTGGCCGGACGACCTGGCCGGCTTGGCACGGTACGCGCGGGACCGGATACTGGCCCAGGACGCCGCCGAGGCACTGCGAATCCTCGATCAGATGGTCGCCGACGTCGACTACCGGCGTCGCACCGTGGCCCTGCTGTCGGGGCAGCGGGAGCGCGAAGCGCAGAAGTAGCGGCCGCTGGCTGCGGAGACCACGCCGCTGGTGGGGTTGTCGGCAGGTGGGCGTACCATGGTCACATCGAGAGCATTTCGTGCGCCGGCAGTCGGGCAGGCGCCGTCCTCGATATATCCCCATCGGGTCGCGAGACGGCCGGGACGGAGCACTGACTCATGTCAGTCTCATCCATGAGCTGAGAGACGACGCCCGGCCCCAGCTCCAGTCCCTGGCGGGCGGCGAAGCCTGGTTGTCACGTGCGCGTCCCGCTCGGACACTGCTTCCACGGTTTGGGAGAACCGTCGCCGCGATGGCGTTCGCCCGGCGAACGCCCGAACACAGGACTCGACCATGACATCATCACTGCCCACGACGAAGCAGGACATCGAAGACCAAGGTGACGCGATCTGCGCCACATGTCCGCACCCCTGGCGAACGCACGACCGGATCGCGATGCGCTACTGCGCCGCGACCACTCGATCATCCGACGCAGACAGCCGCGGTTGCGTCTGCACGACCAAGGAGACCTGATGACCACCGCTGTCAAGTACACGTCCCTTTATGACCAACGCGTCAACCTGGTCAAGGACACACTCACAAAACATTCGAAGCTCGACGAGAAGAACTCGCTCGAACTCGCGGAGCGCATACTGGACGCTCTGGACCACATACCGGAGAAAGTCCGCTGAGCACAGCAGGTCCGCACGTCCTCCGATCCCCTCCACTCCACAGGAGATCTTCCATCAGCGTTCCCGTCGTCCTACCGCCTGCTGTCAGCGCTCCCCGTTCGCTCACCGACGTGTACGGCCCGGGCATCGCCGTCTGCGCGCGGCCCGAACTGCCCGGCACCGAACCGGCGGGCAGACACCGGCACACCCGCGACGTGGTCTCCGCACGACCGATCGCCGTCGCGGCCGACACACCGGTGATCTGCAGCTCCGGTGGCACAGACCCGGACTTGCTGGCACATATCCGTGACAGCGGTCTTCCGGTCGGCACAGACCTGCGCGAGTTCCGAAGCGAAGCGGAATTCGCCTGCCGCGTCACCGAAGCGATATCCGATGGCCTGCTCATGTCGATGGAGTATCCACAGCCGACCGCGTTGTGCCCGGAGGAACGCTCGCTCAAAAGCGCGCACCTCGTCGGTCACTTGAACAACAAGGCCAGCATCACCACGTTGGTCGACCCACGCTTCCAAGCCGGCCGCAGCACCGTGACACGCGAGCAACTTGCCGCGGCGGCACCGGCCGAGAAGTCCTGGGTGCTCAAGGCCGCGACCGACGACGCGCACGGCGGCAGCCTCGACGTGTACCTGCACCGCGCCATGGAGAACATCGCGCTGCCCGAGTTCACCGATGTCCTCGACGAGTTCGTCGTCGAGGAGTACTTGCAGATCCACGACAACTGGGGACTGCAGTTCTACGTGGGAACGGACGCACGAGCCCGGCTGCTGGCCGTGTCCGAACAACGCGTCGACGTGACCGGCGTCTACACAGGTGGCAGATTCGGCGCGGTGACCGATCCGCCGGCGGAACTACTCGCCGAATGCCTGGCCACCGCTCAGCGCGCCGCCGACCTCGGCTACCGCGGCCTGTGCAGCCTCGACTGCGTCCGAACCCAGGACGGCAGGCTGGCCGTGCTCGATCTGAACTTCCGGATCACCAGCGGCTCGATCCCGTTGCTGGCGCTGCGGTCCATCCGGCCCGACACCCTCGATCAGCCCGCCGAATCGGTGAAACTGACGGTGTCCGGGCCGCTCACCGACCTGCTCGGCCACGTGCGTCCGGCGCTGGCCGGCCACGGTCTGCTCGTCGTCGCGGGTCACGACACCGCACGCACGGACAATCCAGTCCGGCAGAGTGCATTGCAACTGCTGGTGTTCGGCGACGATCCCGCGGAGGTGACCGCTCGGCGACGAGCGCTGGAAGCGAAAACCGCCGGCAAGGCCAGGCTTGGCTTCAGCGTTTCGGCCTGACGGATCCGGCCACCGGCCGCACGGACCCGCCCTGCCGTACCACCGGACCCCCGTCGATTCGGATCGTGCGGCTGAGCGGGAACAAAAGCAGGGCCGCCGCAGTTGAACAAGTCGTAGTTCGCATACTTGGCCTTGAGTCCGTGTCCCGCCGCTGCTCGATGCAGCCGCGACCGGCCACAAAGGCACTCACTCCTACTCGTCCTGAAGGGACAAATCATCAGCACTTCAGCCACAGCCGGCACCGTTCTCACGCCGGATCTGTTCAGTCACCCCTACACCTACAACCCGCGAGAGACGGACTATCCGATCGTTGACCACCGCATCTCGCGCGAAGGTCTCTTCCGTGACCCGTTCGACCACGCCACGCCAGCAACAGCGCACCACTAGAAAGCGCTGACCGATCTTGACGACGTCGTCGGCCGTCTCGCCCGCACCATCGCCGCACTGCCCGATGGCGTGATCGCCGCGGCCAGACCCGCGACGGCGAACGTGATTTGAAGGGCCTGCTTCGCAGGCTTGCCGGCTGATCGTTGGCACGGCATGTACTGTACGAATGCATGCTGACCCGAGTAGCCGTGCTGTCGGACATCCACGGAGTCGTCCCGGCGCTGACCGCGGTCCTGGCCGAGCCTGATCTGCGGGACGCCGAGAAGATCGTGCTGACCGGCGACATGACGGCAGGACCGCAACCCGGTGTGGCACTGGACATGCTGCTCGAACTCGGCGACAAGGTCGCATGGTTGGGCGGCAACGCCGACCGGGAGATCGTCGAGTTCCGCCGGGGCAGGCGCGACACCATCCCGGACGAGATCGCGCCGTGGGCCGCCGAGCAGCTCACCGACGAACACATCGACTTCCTCGCGACACTCCCCCGGACCCTGACGTTCCCCGTCGAGCGCCTCGGCGATGTGCTGTTCTGCCATGCCACTCCGCGCGACGACGACGAGATCGTGCTCGTCGACTCCACTCTGGACCGGTGGGCCGAGGTGCTCGACGGGGTCGAACCGGACACCGTCGTCTGCGGCAACACGCACATGCCGTTTGTCCGGCTGGCCAACGGAAAACTCGTCATCAACCCCGGCAGCGTGGGCATGCCGTACGGACGGGCGGGCGCGCACTGGGCACTGCTCGGGCCAGGAGTCGACCTGCGCCGCACCATGTTCGATGTGGACAAGGCGATCGAGGCCGTCAAGAGCTGCGGCTACCCCGGCATCGACGAGTGGAGCGACTACTTCCTGCGCGCCCGCGCCACCGACGCCGAGGCGATCGGCGCGTTCGGCCCGAAGGACGGCCGTCGGACACCGTAGGATTTCGCGAAAGTCACGCTACAACCAGCTCAGCTTCCGGTCGTTGCGGGTCGTACGCGGCCCAGCCCGGATTCCCGGTGGTGGCGAACGAGACCCAGGCGTTGTGTACCCGGGTCGCGAGGCCGCGTGGGGCGGGGTCGGGGCCGAGCAGTCCTGTGTCGCCGTGCAGCCACGGCTTGTCGGCGATGTCGAACACGAAGGGCAGTTCGACGGTGTGGGTGGCGCCGAGCCGTCCGTTCAGGGCCGTCGAGCGATACCCGAACGAGTAGACGTGTGTACGGCCGCCCGAAATCTGTGCGTGGGCTTGCGCCATGCGGGCTGTACCGGCCCCGAACAGGGCCTCCCCCAGCACCGCGGAGCGTAGCTCGCCCGGTGTCGCGTTCGGCCGTGCCGCGCGGTGTGCGGCGACCTTGGTCTCCGGGTCCGCGTACAGCCTGGCGGCGGCGGCGAGCACGTCCGCCGTCGTGGAGGATTCCAGGTTGCCCTGCGGCACAAGGTAAAGGTGTCCCTCCTCGGTGTTGGTGCCGATCAGCAGGTCGACGTCGCGGGCCGGACCGTTGGGCAGACCGTCGGCGGGCTGGACCGCGAGGACCAGGCTGAACGGGCTGAGGCCGGCCAGCGGGTCCATGGCGGTGCTGGTGCGCAGGTCGAGTCCGGCCAGTGCGGGCAGGATCTCCAGGAAGCGCTCGTCCGGGATCGCGGCGAACGCTTCGGCGGCCGGTTCGACGCCCAGCGCGGCAGCCGCCGCGGCGGTGACCCGTTGCGCCTGTTCCGGGGTGAACGCTCCGGTGCCGCTGCCGCTCTGGATGATCGCCCGCCGGAACAGGCCTTGGGCGTCCGGCGTCGCGAGGAGCGCTCCGACGAGTGTGGCGCCCGCGGACTGGCCGAAGATCGTGACGTTGTCCGGGTCGCCGCCGAACGCTGCGATGGTGGCGCGCACCCAGCCGAGCGCGGCGAGCACGTCGAGCAGCCCGCGGTTGGCCGGAGCGCCCGTCAGGTCGAGGAAACCGGGAATGCCGAGGCGGTAGTTCACCGTCACGAGCACGATGCCGTCGCGGGCGAACGCGCTGCCGTCGTAGAGCGCGGCGCGGGTCGAGCCGGTGACGAAGCCGCCGCCGTGCACGAAGACCATGACGGGGCGCTTGCCGCTGTCGGCGGCAGGCGTGCGGACGTCGACGGTCAGGTACTCCTCGCCCCGGACCCAGCCCGGCCCGAAGTAGGGGGTCATGTCGAGCGTTCCGAAGTCGCGGACCGGTTGGGGCGCCGTGGGCGAGGGTCGTGTGCCGTCGCGGACGCCGGACCAGCCCGGGTGTGGCGCGGGCGGGGCGAAACGGCGTGCGCCGACCGGTGCTGCCGCGTAGGGGATGGCACGGTAGAACTCGCCGGAGTCGTCGCGGACGCCGCGCACGGCGCCCGCCGGGGTGTGGACGACCGGATCTGTGTACTGGGTCACGGGAAACGCTTCCTTTCCGGGAATGTCAGGAGATGCGGGAGAACGCCGCCCACTCCTTGATCGCGAACTTCGACCCGTCGCGCTCGACCTGCGCGGCGCCCTGGCCGCCGAAGTGCGCGGGGAAGACGAGCGCGTTGTTCTCGGCGGCGTGGCCGAGCAGCTTGTGCCGGGTGGCCCGGGACTCGGCCGGGGCCTCGCAGAAGCAGGAGTTGGTGTCCGGCTCCACGATCTGCAGCGCGGTGTGCACCAGGTCCCCGACGAACAGGGCCCGGTCGCCGCCGGACTCCAGGACGAGCACGGACGAACCCGGGGTGTGCCCGGGAGCGAGATCGAGCCGCAGGTTCTTGTCGATCCGGTACGACCCCTCCCACAGGTGGGTCAGGCCGGCCTGGTGGACCGGCGTCACGCTGTCCTCGAAGACGTTCTGGTTGCCGCGGCCCAGCACGGACTTGTGCTCGTTGGCCGGGTCCCAGAACTCGAAGTCCCGCCGCGCGATCAGGTACGTGGCGTTCGGGAAGGTCGGCACCCAGGTACGGCCGTCGAGCCGGGTGTTCCAGCCGACGTGGTCGACGTGCAGGTGCGTGTTGACCACGATGTCGACGTCCTCGGGCCGCACCCCGGCGGCGGCGAGGTTGTCGAGGTAGCTCGTGTCCAGACGGCTCCACACCGGCGAGTACGGCCGGTCCTTGTGGTTGCCCACGCCGGTGTCGACGAGGATCGTGCGTCCCTCGCTGCGCAGCAGCCAGGACTGGATCGCCGAGTGGCACTCGTCGGTCTCGGGATTCCAGAAGTCGGGCGCCAGCCAGCCGCGGTGCTCGTCCCACGAGCCGTCGGGGCTGTCCGGGAAGAACTCGCCCGGGGTCATCTCGACCGAGCCGGAGAACTCCTTGACGCGGGTGACGGTGACGTCGCCCAGGATGATCTGCTCGGGGTTCTGCTCCATGTGGTCCGTCCTCGGTTCGGGGCATGTGGCCGAATGAGACCGAGCCTGGGCACGTAAGCGCGCACGAACCACTCCCGCGTTGTCGTACCCCTCTCAGGGTGTGGCTGGGATCGGCCGTGCCCTGGACACTGGGGGCATGGACGGATCTGGCCCACTCGGCGATTTCCTGCAGGCCAGACGGGCGCTGCTGCGGCCGGAGGACGTGGGGCTGCGCGACCTCGGGCCCCGCAGGCGGGTGGCCGGGCTCCGGCGCGAGGAACTGGCCCAACTGGCGGGCGTCAGCGTTTCGTACTACACGAGGCTGGAGCAGGGCTTGTCCCGCGGGGCTTCGGCCGAGGTGCTCGACGCGATCGCCCGTGCCCTGCTGCTCGACGACCACGAGCGCGAGCACCTCAACCGGCTCGCCGCGGCCGCCCGCCGCACTCCCCGCGTGCGCCGCCCCCGGCCCGAGAAGCTCGCCGACGAGACGCGGGACCTGCTGCGCGCCGTGGACGGCGTCCCGGCGCTCGTGCTGGGCCGGCGTACGGACGTGCTGGCGTGGAACACGCTCGGGCATGCCCTGCTGGCCGGCCACCTGGACTTCCACAGCCCGGACGACCCGGCGCGGCGGCCGAACATCAGCCGGATGCTGTTCCTGGACCCACACTGCCGGGAGCTGTACACGGACTGGAAGCGCAAGGCCCGCGCGGTGGTCGGCAACCTGCGGATCACCGTCGGCAGGCACCCGCAGGACCCGCTGCTCGCGGAGCTGATCGGCGAACTGACGATGAAGAGCCCCGAGTTCGTCGCACTCTGGGGCGACCACCGCGTGGCACCGTGCGACGCCGCGTCCTACGACCTGCACCATCCTGTCGTCGGCGCGGTGACCGTGACACAGCAGACGCTGTCGATCGCCCGCTCACCGGAACAGGTGCTGATCGTGTGCACGACTCCCGCCAACTCCCCCTCCGAGGAGGCTCTCGCACTACTCCGGCAGGCGAGCGGCGCCCCGGAGAACCTCGGTGCTCCCATGCGGACACTCCGCTAGGTGCGGCGCTCAGTTTCTCGCGGTGCTGCGGGGAGCGCGCGGATCATGGTGTGGGCGAGCAGCAACCCGGACAAGGTCGCACACAGTGAGACCGTCACCAGGATCAGACTGATGCTGCCGTTGTTGCTGAGCGCGATGTGGGTGGGCCCGGCGGTGACGGCGACGCTGGTGCCGAGCCAGGCGAGCGTGAACGGACCCACCACGCGCCGGTCTCCTCGCCGCCGTAGCAAGGCGGGGACGGAGATGGCACCGGCCAGGACAAGCAGGCCGGTCGCGAGCAGGGCGGTCTTTTGGGCGACGGTCTCGAAGCCCGCCGGGCCGCCCCAATCCGGCGCGGTCACCGACCACGCGACCATTATCGCCGCGTATCCCGCCGCGATGGTGGCGGCGATCATCGTGCGTAGGCGATGACGTGATGCGGTGCCGGACAGGTGCGTCATGCGCATCCGGAACACCTCGGGCCAGCGTTCCCGGGCATGGCCGAGGAACGCGGCCAGCAGCCCGACCGCCTGCACCGCGAAGCCCCCGTAGACGAGGACGTACACCCAGCCAAGGAGCCCGTTGTCGGCCGGGACGGCGGATCCGCCCACGAACGCCTGGGCTGCCAGGCCCAGCGGCAGCCCGAGCGCGATCGGTGCCAGGAGCCCGCTGGCCAGCCAGATCGGTCCGGCCACCAGCCATGCCGGCAGCAGGCGGCCCCACGGGTAGGTCAACGCCAGCACCAGCGCGATCGCGAACAGCTCCATGCCCGCGGTCACCACATCGCCCACGAGATGCCGCACGTCCAACAGCTCCGCGGCCCCCTGCGCGTCGGCGGCACCGACGGAGTTCCCGAACAGCCAGAACACCTTGAGCACCAGGTAGGGCAGACAGGACGCGATCGTGACCCAGCAGATCACCGTTCGCACACGTCCGGGCGCGCCCGGACGTGTGGCGGCGGGAGTCGCTTCACGAACAGTGATCATGGCTGTGCTCTCTGGTCCGCTGGTGGGGTGATCTTGGCGATCATGGCAAGCGACAGCTTCCCCTCTCGGCCCTGAGACAACGCTGAGAGCGGCGATCGGCTAGTTCGGAGTCGAGGTTCGCGCCGGTCGCAGTGCGGTGAGGATGCGACGCGCCCACGGTTTGTGGGCGGCTCCGGCTGCCCAGAGCGCGACCGCGATGAAGAGGATCTGCTCCGGGATTCGGAACCACAGGGGCGTGGGTGGGTCGTCACCCAGTGGCACGTCGGCAAGGGCCGCGTGGATATTGGCCGGGACCATCAGCACGAAGAGAACGGCGAGGCTGACGCCCGCCATGGAGCGGGTCCTGGCCAGGACAAGGCCCAGCGCGCCGAGCAGTTCCAACACGCCGGTCACGTAGACCATCAGGTGCGGGAACGGAACGAACGGCGGAACCATGGCAACCAGGTCCGCGTGATTGGGTATCGCCGTGACGGTCGCTGGGGCGAAGTGCGCGGCTCCTGTGGCCACGAGCATCACCGCCAGGCCATGCGCCGCACTGACTCTCCAGGTGGCGAACCGGCCGACGCCCAGGGCGCCGAGCAGGCGGAATCCCAGGCAAGGGCCGAGAAGAAGCATCAGGGTCGTGAACATGACGATCTCTTTCAAGGGGTGTTGGTGAAGAACAGGCCGGCGCCATAGGCGTCGCGTGCCGAGACGAAGAACCCGTGCGGGGTTGACCGGGTGGGCACGTCGTTGCTGTCGACGATCGTGCGGGCGTGGTCGACGTCGTGGACCAGGACGGTCATGGCGGCGAGGTACGACGGGGCCGGTGCGGGCTCCCCCGGTAGCACCTGTTCGGCGTCGGAGGCGCGCACGATCTCCAGCCGCCCGCCTGCCAGGTCGAGGCTGGTACAAGGACCGTTCTGCGTGGGGGTTGCCTGCAGCAGGTGGGTGTACCTGTCGGTGATCGCGTCGAACTCGGCGTCGTCGGCCACCACGAGCACGCCGCTGAGGCCGTAGGCGCCGTTGTGGTGCTTGAGGTAGCGCGGCTGGTGCACGTATTCGCGGGTCAGGTGCTGGGCGATACCCAGATAGCCCTCGGGTGTGGCGCGGGGGTCGACGTGCACGGCACGAGCCCGGACGGTGCGCGTGCCGTCCTCGGTGTCGACGTCGCGTTCCAGATCGAGCACACCTGAGGTGCGCAGCCCGGCACCCTCAAGGCGTCGGCTGACCGTCTCGGGGTCGTCGGTGTCGAAGTTGAGCAACCGGAACCCCTCGTACTGGTCGGCCATCGCCTTGGTGTGCCAGGGATCGGGTGCCGACTCGTCCACGATGCCGAGCAGCTCGATGTACGCCCCGCCGAACAGCGCGCACCGGTTGGCCGTGCACCCCGGCACCGGCGGCTCACCGGGCCGCGCGCTGAGCAGGTGCCGCGAGCGGGGACTCAGCGTGAACCCGAACGAGGTGTACAGCCGCTCCAGCCCGTCGAGGTCACGGGTCAGAATCCCGGTGTGGTGAATGCCCTGGATGTCAGAGTTCATGCCACCGATGCTGCGGCGACCGCCTGCCGCCGGCCCGGAATGACCGGTACCACGCCGTGATCCGACATCGGCTTACCCTGACCAGGTGGATTCGGTCATGCTCGACACCCTCGACCTCCAACTGCTGCACGCGCTCCAGCTGGACGGGCGCGCCCCGTTCAGCAAGATCGCCGAGGTCCTCGACGTCTCCGACCGCACCGTGGCCCGCCGCTACGGCAGGCTCCGCGGCAGCGGCGTGGTTCGCGTGACCGGCACACTCGACAGCCACCGCGCCGGACACGCGGAATGGCTACTGCGGCTACGGGTCCACCCTCGACACACCGGCGCTGTGGCCGGCGCCCTCGCCCGTCGCCCGGACACCGCGTGGGTGAGCGTGCTGTCCAGCGGCGCCGAGATCGTCTGCCTCGTCCGGGTTCCCGCGGGCGGCCCCGCACCCCTGGAAGCACTGGCCCGCCATCCGCAGATCCTCGACGTCACCTCACAACGGCTGCTGCGCCACCTGATGGACCACCGCTGGCTCGGCCGCACGTCCGCGCTCACCGCCGAGCAGATCACCGCGCTGCGTCCACCCGACACCAGCGACATCGCCACGGTCACTCTCACCGACCTGGACCGTCGCCTGTTCCCCGCGCTCGCCGCCGACGGCCGTGCCGCCTACCCGCACCTCGCCCGAGAGGCCGGCTGGTCGGAATCCGCCGTCCGCCGCCGCCTCAACGAACTACGCCGGTCCCGCCTGCTCCAACTCGACGTCGAGGTCGACCCGACGCTGTTCGGCTTCTCCGTCCAGTGCCTGCTCTGGCTGACCGTCACCCCGTCCCGGCTCACCGCCGTCACCCACACCCTCGCCGCGGACCCCGAAACCGCCTTCGTCGGTGCGATCACCGGCCAGCACAACCTGATCGCCATCGTGATCTGCCGAGACTCGGAAACCCTCTACACCCACCTCACCGACCGAGTCAGCACCCTCCCCGGCGTCGAACGAACAGAAACAGCACTGATCACGTCCTACACCAAACGCGTCGCCCCACCCTGACCTCAACCACCGCCCCGGCACAGGTTCGTATCGACCTCCTGCCGCCGTATAACGCCACAAGCTGGGAGCGTTCCCAGGTTTCCGGCGTTCGTGTGGCCGAGTCCTCGACGTCCTCGTCGGCCGGTATCCGTTTCCCGACCGACAAAAGGCGACGTGACGGCGGGCTGGATGTCGCCGGGAAGTCGTTGTACGGTTGGGAGCGCTCCCAGATCCTCCACCCTGCACGAGGAGCTGAACCATGTCGCGACGGCGTTGTCGCCCGGCCACCATGCTGGCCGGCCTGTTAGTTCTGGCCCTGTCCGCGTTCCTGTCGCCCTCGGTGTCGGTGGCCGGCACACCCGACACCCGTGCGGTGCCACTCGCTGAGCTGACCGTGGCAACCGAACAGGTGGCGTCCGGTCTGCGGCGTCCGATCGCGATCACCGGGCTGCCGGACGGCCGGATGCTGATCGCGGAGAAGGACGGCACCGTCCGGTCCTACCACCCCGACACCGGCTTGGCGGCCGAGCCGGTGCTCGACCTGACCGCCCGGATCGACACGTCGGACAACGAGCGCGGCCTCCTCGGCATCACGCCTGCGCCGAACTTCGCGAGGACCGGAATCCTCTACGTGTCCTACACGAGCCTGCCTGCCGGCGCGCTCACCCTGGCGCGCGTGCCGCTCAGCGCTCCCGACCGGCTGCAAGTGCTGCTCACCCAGGAGCACGCCGAGTACGGCAACCACAACGGCGGACAGGTCGCCTTCGGCCGCGACGGATATCTCTACTGGTCGACGGGCGACGGCGGCCACGCGAACGACCCGTTCAAGGCCGGTCAGAACCTCGGCACCCTGCTCGGCAAGATCGTGCGGATCGACGTGAACCGCACCTGCGGGGCGAAGCCCTACTGCGTGCCCGCCGGCAACCCGTTCGTCCGGGTGGCGGGCGCGCGGCCGGAAATCTGGCTCTACGGGCTGCGTAACGCGTGGCGGTTCTCCGTCGACCCGGTCGACGGCTCGCTGTGGATCGGTGACGTCGGCCAGGGCCTGGTCGAGGAGATCAACCACATCCGCCCGTGGCAGGGTGGGGCGAACCTCGGCTGGTCCTGCCGGGAGGGCACCCCGGTGTTCGACCCGCAGCAATGCCGGCCGGGCGTGCGGTACACCGACCCGGTCTTCGAGTACGACCACTACAACGACAACTGCTCGGTGACCGGCGGCGTGGTGTACCGAGGCTCCCGGACCCCGGAGGCACGAGGCACCTACGTCGCGAGCGACTACTGCTCGACCCGTGTGTTCGCCGTGCGTCCCAAGTCCGGGGGCGGCTACGAGACCGCCACGATCGGCAACTTCCCCACCCAGCCGACCGCGATCGACGCCGACGTGCACGGCGAGCTGTACGTCCTGAGCGACCTGCCGGGCTGGCTGAGCCGGGTGCGGTTCGAGCGGGTCCAGCCAGCCGCCGGCAGCGGAGTGGCGAACCGCTGAACCTCCGGGGACGACCGCGCCCGGGCGGCCGTCCCCGGCTCACCAGCGACGGCTCAGAGTGCGATGTACTTGGTGTCCAGGTACTCCTGGATGCCGGCCTCGCCGCCTTCCCTGCCCAGTCCGGACTGTTTGACGCCGCCGAAAGGTGCGGCGGCATTGGACACGACACCACGGTTGAGCCCGACCATGCCTGTTCGCAACGCGTCGGCGACGCGCAGCGCGCGGTCGAGGTCTCTGGTGTAGGCGTACGCCACCAAGCCGAACTCGGTCGCGTTGGCCGCGGTGATCGCCTCTTCCTCTGAAGTGAAGGTACTGATGGGCGCGACGGGCCCGAAGATTTCCGTAGTCAGCATCCGGGCGTCAGCCCCAACGCCTGTCAGGACCGTCGGTTCGTAGAAGAAGCCGGCGCGGTTCGGCGCTTGGCCACCGGTGAGCACACGAGCGCCCCGGTCGACCGCCTCCCGCACCAAATCGTCTACTTTGGACCGAGCGGCGGCGTCGATCAGCGGTCCGACCGTTGTGCCGGCGTCGGTTCCGGCACCGAGCCGCTGCTCACGCATCCGCTTGGCGAGAGCAGCCGCGAACTCGTCGGAGACCGACTCGTGGACGAGGAACCTGTTCGCCGCCACGCAGGACTCCCCGCCGTTGCGGAGCTTCGCGAGCATCGCGCCGTCCACCGCCGCGTCGATGTCGGCGTCGGCGAACACCAGGAACGGCGCGTTGCCACCGAGTTCCATGGACGTGCGCTGGACGTTCCTCGCGGCGCTCGCCAAGAGGACGCGGCCGACTTCGGTCGAGCCGGTGAACGACAGCTTGCGCACCCGTTGGTCCGCGAGCAGCGCGTCGACCACCGGTGCGGGGTCGCTGGTCGTGATGATGTTGACCACCCCGGCGGGTACACCGGCGTCGGCCAGCACCTGGCCGAACAGCAAGGCGGTCAGCGGGGTCTGCTCTGCCGGTTTCAGGATCGCGCTGCACCCGGCGGCCAGCGCGGGCGCCACCTTGCGCGTGACCATCGCCAGCGGGAAGTTCCACGGCGTGATCAGCAGGCACGGCCCGACGGGTTGTTTGACCGTCAACTGCCGCGCGTTGCCCTCCGGGGCAATGCGGTAGGTGCCGTTGAGGCGTACGGCCTCCTCGGCGTACCACCGGACGAACTCAGCCGCGTAGGTGACTTCCGCCCGGGACTCGGCCAGTGGCTTGCCCATTTCCAGGGTGATCAGCAGGGCGAAATCGTCGGCCCGCTCGATGAGCGACTCGTAGGTTCGCCGCAGGATCTCGGACCGGACGCGGGGTGCGGTCGCCGACCAGGTGTCGAAGGCGCTGACCGACGCGTCCAGGACGGCGGGCACGTCAGCGGGTGTGGCGTCGGCGACCTCGGTCAGGACGTCCTCGGTCGCCGGGTCGATCACCGGCAGTGTCCCGCCTTGCGCGGACGGCCGCCAGTCGCCGTCGATCAACAGTCCGGTCGGAACGTGGTCCAGTTTCTCAGGGGTGATCTTCACAGGGCGGCCTTCAGCAGCGAGGTCAGTTCGGCGTGGGACGGCATGCGTGGGGTGTTGGAGGTGACCGCGTCGGCCAAGGCACCCATCGCGATCGAGTCGATCATGTCCGGCGTGCAGCCGAGATCGGACAACGTGACCGTGACACCGATCTCGGCGGCCAGGTCATGGCACGCGCTGACGGCGTCCGTCTGGTGCATCGCGTGCGCGACTGTCGCGTAGGCGGTCGCGGCCTGCTCGCGGCTGAACTCCATGACCTCGGCGAGCACGGATGCCAGGGCAAGCCCGTGTACGGCGCCCGTGTGGTTGGTGACGGAGTGGGCGATGCCGTGCACCAATCCCAGGCCGCTGATGCTCAGGGCAAGCCCGGCCAGGTGCGAGGCGAGGATCATCTGCGCGCGGGCCTCGATGTCCTTGCCGTCCCGGACGGCCTGGGGAAGCCAGTGACCGACCATGCCGACTGCCTGAGTCGCGTACGCGGCGGAAATGGGGTTGCTGCCGCGCGAAGCCAAGGATTCGATGCCGTGCACCAGCGCGTCGAACCCGGTGGCCGCGGTGGCACGGGGCGGCAGGCCGACGGTGAGTTCCGGGTCCAGGATAGAGATCCTGGGCTGGACCGAGCCGTGTCCGATGTAGACCTTGCGGTGCGCCGCCCGGTCCTCGATCACCCCGAAACCGTTGGTCTCCGCGCCGGTTCCGGCGGTCGTCGGCACCGCGACCAACGGCAGCCCGGGGTTGTCCGGCTCGTTGCGGTAGTCGAAGTCCCTGGCGACACCGGCGTTGACCGCGAGCAACGCGATTCCCTTCGCGGCGTCGAGGGACGATCCGCCGCCGACCGGGATCACCGCCGCGTCGCCGAACCGGCGCACGAGTGCCGCAGCGGCGTCGATGTCGTCCGTGCCCGGGTTCGGGCCGACCTGGTCGAAGATCTCGTGCCGGACGCCCGCCTTGTCCAGGATGGCCGACACGCGGTCGATGATGCCGGTGGCCCGCATCCCGGTGTCCGTCACCACGAATGCCGTCCTTCCGCCGACCTCGGCGACGGCGTCCGGCAGGTCCTCGACGACGCCACAGCCGAACCGGAGCCTGCCCGCGAACGATACCTCGAAATCAGTGTGCACCAACGCCTCCGAGTCGTAACTGGACCTTGGCGATGTCCTCGTAGAGCCGCACCGGGATCATCTCGCCGGACGCGTCGCCGTAGATCGCCTTGGCCCGGCGGTAGACCTGCTCGACCAGTGCGGACACCTCGACCGGCAGGCCGACATCCCGGCCGAGGTCCACCGCGAGGCCCAAGTCCTTGCACGCCAGGGCCATCGCGAAGGACTCGTCGTAGTCGCCGTTCTCGAGGACGGACCGGATGTCGTTCTCGAGGAAGTTCGAGTTGGCCGGGCTGGCGACCAGGGCGGTCCGCAGCACGTTGAGATCCACGCCGCCCTTGACCCCGAGCGTCAGCACTTCGGCCGTGGCGACAAGGTGCATGAACCACAACAGGTTGATCGCGAGCTTGGTGGTGTAGCCCGTGCCGTGCCCGCCGACGTAGAAGATCCTCTGTGGATCCCCCATGGCTTCGAGGACCGGGCGCTGGGCGATGTACGTCTCCTCCGCGCCGCCCACGAAGATCTGCAACATGCCCGCGGCGGCGCCCTTGGCCATCCCGCTCACCGGCGCGTCCAGCCGGTGGACGCCTCGCAGGTCCAACGCCGCGCCGGCCCGGCGTGCCGCCTCCGGGGTGGAGGTGGACATGTCGATCCAGGTCGAGCCGGGCCGCATCACGCCGACGCAGTCGGCCATGACCGATTCGACCTGACGTGGCCCGGGCAGCATGGTGATCAGCACGTCCGCCGGTTCGGCCGTGTCGAAGGCCGAGCCCGCCCATTTCGCGCCGAGGCCGACGAGTTCGTCAGCGGCTTCCCGACGGACGTCGTGCACGACAACCGGGTATCCGGCGGCAAGCAGGTTGCGGGCCATGGGGCCACCCATGTGGCCGAGACCGATGAAACCGATCGTCATCTCAGGTTGATCCAAGTTGTCTTGAGGCCGGTGTAGCCGTCCAGAGCGTGCAGTGATTTGTCCCGGCCGGTGCCGGAGTCCTTGAAACCGCCGAACGGCGTGATCACGTCGCTGGCGTCGAACGTGTTGACCCACACCGTGCCCGCGCGCAGCCGCCGGGAGATCTGGTGGGCCGCGGTCACGTCCCGGGTCCATACGGCCGCAGCCAGGCCGTAGCGGGTTTCGTTGGCGATCCGGACACCTTCGTCGGTGCCACGGAATGTGGTCGTGGTGAGCACTGGTCCGAATATCTCCTCTTGGGCGACCCTGGTCTCGTTGCGTACGTTGTCGAGCACTGTGGGCTCGACGAAGTAGCCGCCGCTGTCGGTCCGGATCTGGTTGCCGCCGAACGCGACGCTCGCGCCTTCGTCCCGGCCGATGCCGACGTAGCCGAGGATTTTGGCCAGCTGCCGTTCGTCGACGATCGCGCCCATCGTGGTCGCGGGGTCGAGCGGGTCGCCGACCTGGAACGTCGCGGTGACCCGCAGGACCGACTCCAGCAGTTCGTCCTTGATCGCCTCGTCGACGACCAGCCGGGAGCCGGCGTTGCACGTCTGCCCGGCGTTGTAGAAGATGCCCCACGCCACCGCTTCGGCCACGGCCTTCAGGTCGGCGACGTCCGCGAGCACCAGGTGTGGCGACTTCCCACCGGCCTCTATGGACACCGCCTTGCCGTTGGACTCCCCGGCGTACCGCAGCAACAGCCTGCCGACCTCGGCCGACCCGGTGAACGCGATCTTGTCGACGTCCGGGTGCCTGCCCAACGCCTGCCCTGCCCGCTCACCGAGACCCGGCACCACGTTGAACACGCCAGGAGGCAACCCCGCCTCGGCACCGAGCCGGGCGAGCAGCAGCGCGGACAGCGGGGACTGCTCGGCGGGCTTGAGGATCACACTGTTGCCGGTGGCCAGTGCCGGAGCGATCTTCCACGAGGCGATGATCATCGGGTAGTTCCACGGCACCACCGCGGCCACCACTCCCAGCGGTTCGCGGGTGACAAGCGCGAGTGCGTCCGGCCCGGTCGGCGCGATCTCGTCGTACACCTTGTCGATCGCTTCGGCGTACCACTGCAGGCAGTTCGCCGCGCCTGCGACGTCGACCCGGACCGATTCGGCGATCGGCTTGCCCACGTCCAGGGTCTCGGCCAACGCCAACGACTCGGTGTTCTCCCGGATGAGCTCGGCGAACCGCAGCAGAATCCGCTTGCGCTCACGGGGCGGCATGTCGCGCCACACACCGGAGTCGAACGCGCGCCGGGCCGCTCGCACAGCCCGGTCGACGTCCTCGGCATCGGCCGACGCCACTTCGGCGATGACCGATCCGTCACGAGGGCTGACATCGGTGAAGGTCAATCCTGCCGCGGCATCGGTGTAGTCGCCGTCGACGAACAGCCGGGTCTCCGGCCGGAAGGCGGCCGCTTTGTCCAGCCAGGTGGTCAGATCCGCCATCGCGCGATGGCCTCCTCGTCAAGGTCGATCCCGAGACCGGGTCGTTGTGGCACGGCGAGCTGTCCGTCGGCGTCGATCCACACCGGTTCGGTGAGCATGAAGTCCCGGCGCTCGGGTGTCCAGCCGGGCGGGTCGTAGGGGAACTCGAAGAACGGTCCGCCGCCCACACCGGCGGAGACGTGCAGGTTGGCGAGCACACCGATGCCGTTGGTCCAGCTGTGCGGGGTGAAGAACCGGTGCTTGAGCTGGGCGATCTCCGCGATCGTGCGGGCCCGGTGCATGCCGACCGCCAGCACGACGTCCATCTGGTACACGTCCAGTGCGTCGTTTTCCAGATAGGACAACAGGTCGCTCATCGACGGCAGCATCTCCCCCGCCGCGATCCGCATCCCGGTCTTGTCCCGCAGGGTGCGAAGGCCGACCATGTCCTGGTACGGCAACGGTTCCTCGACCCAGTACACGTCGTACTCGCGCAGCCGCTCCACGGTCCGGCGCACGGTCCCGAAGTCCAGTGCCGGCTCGACATCACCGGCCATCCGCCACGACTGGTTCAGGTCGACCATGATCTCGAACCCGTCACCCACCGCGGCACGGACGGCCGCGACCGAGGCGATCCCGTCGGCGAGCCGGTTGCGGTCGATCCGGATCTTCATCGCCCGGAAGCCCTGCTCGACCGCGGCCAACGCCGATTCCGCGCGCTGCTGAGGAGTCCGCAGCTCGCCGCTGGACATGTACACCGGAAGTCGCTTGTGGACGTTGCCGAACAGGGTCGCCACCGGCAGACCGGCCACCTTGCCGACGATGTCCCACAGGGCCACCTCCAGCGGCCAGTACCGGGCCGAGTGGAAGTTCATCGTCTCGATCGCCCGGACGTGCCGGACGATGTCCAACGGGTCCTGACCGAGGAACAGGTGCTCGTAGGCCTCGAACCCGTCCATGGTGTCGCCGGAGCCGACACCGGTGACGCCTTCGTCGGTCTCGACTCGCACGATGGTCGCGTCGAAGTGGGTGCGCGGGATCGGATCCCATGCCGCGTGGAACGGCGGGTCCAGGTCCAGGCGCAGCCGATCAAGCCTGATGCCGGTGATCTTCACACTGTCCCCGGGCGGTAGAAGGGGTTGAACGGTTCGTCCTTGGCCGCCAGCACCTGGTCGACCGTGGGCTGGCCCGTCGCGCCCGCGATCAGCGCGGACTTGGTCGCCTCACGGTTGTTCCGGTAGACGGCGTCCGCGTCGGCGGCTTCCGGGTTGACCCAGACGGCGGCGATCAGGACGAGATGTTCCGTCGCCGTGATCACACCGTCGGCCACCGCGTCCGCCACTCCCGCCGCCACCCCTGCCTGGGCAGGACCCCAGGTCATGGTGCCGTGTTTGTCGTTGGCGATCGCGGCCTTGTTGACGAACAGGGTCGGCGGCTGGACCGGCAGGCCGGGGCGCAGGACCGCCATGAAGGGCGTGTGCCCGGCGCTCGGTGTGGCCAGCGCGGTGGCCCACGCCGTCCCGGCCGGGCCCGGCCGGCTGCCGAGGACGGTGTTGATGTGAGCCGCTTCGGCACCGTCGCCGACGAAGCTCTCACCGATCTGCAGGTCGCTCATCGCAGCAGGCCTTCCTTCTTCAACCACTCGGTGGCGATGTCCTTGAAGTCCTCGCCGTCCACGTCGGCCTTGGCGTTCAGGTCGCGGACGACCTCGGTGGTCAGCTTCTGGCTCAACGGCGCGAGGATGTCCTTGATCTGCGGGTGCTTGTCCAAAGTGGTCTTCTTGAGCGTGGGCGCGCCCTGGTACACGGGGAAGAACTGCTTGTCGTCCCGCAACACGGTCAGGTCAAGCGCCTTGATCCGGCCGTCGGTGGCGAAAACCTCACCGAAGGTGCACGACTCGCCTTTGTCAGTCTCCGTGTAGATGACGCCGGTGTCCAGTGTCTTGATGTTGGACTGCGGGATCTCGATGCCGTACGCCTTCAGCAGGCCGGGAAGCCCGTCCTCACGGGCGGCGAACTCGCTCTCCACGCAGATGGTGACCTCGTTGGGCCTGGACTTGGCCAGCGCGGCGAGGTCCGACATGGACGTGACGGTCAGCTCGTCGCCTTTCTCCTTGCGCACGGCCAGTGCGTAGGTGTTGTTGAAGCTCGCGTTGGGCAGCCAGGCGATGCCGTTGCGCTCCTGGTCCTGTTTGGCCACTTCGTCGTACTGCTGCTTGGGGTCGCTCAGTGGCTTCTCGTTCTTCAGGTAGGTGATCCAGGCGGTGCCGGTGTACTCCCAGTACAGGTCGACCTCGCCGGCTTCGAGTGCCTTGCGGGTGTTGATGGATCCCTTGATCTCCTTGGCCTGCGCTTCGGCGCCGTTGGCGCGCAGCAACGCGGCGGTCATCTCGGCGAGGATGTTCTGTTCGGCGAAATCCTTGGCGCCGACGGTGAACGTGGCACCGTTGAGGGAGCCCTGGCCGGTTGCCTGGGTGTCACTGCCACCGCACGCGCCGGTTAACAGGGCGGCGGCCGAAATGGCGAGGATCATGACGCTGCGCATCGAGGTTTCTCCTATGTCAGACGCCCTTGGGGCGAAGCAGTCGCTCGGCGAGCCCACCGAGCCAGTCCAGGCCGAGGGCGATCACGGCGGTCAGCACACCACCGGTGATCAGGACGGGTGTGCGTTGCAGCTTGATGCCGGCGACGATGATGTCGCCGAGGCCGCCCGCGTTGACGAACGTGGCCACCGTGGCCACACCGACCGCGATGACGATCGTGGTCCGCAAACCGGCGAGCATCACGGGCACAGCGAGGGGAAGTTCGACCAGGCGGAGGATTCGCGACGCACGCATGCCCATTCCGCGCGCGGCCTCCACGAGGCTCTGGTCGACCTGCTGGATGCCCACCACGGTGTTGCGCAGGACCGGGAGTACCGCGGTGACCACCAGCGCGATCAACGCGATCTTGAAGCCGATGCCGAACCACAGCGCCAGCAACACCAGCAACCCGAGCGCGGGCACTGCCTGCCCGATGTTGGCCAGTGCCATCACCACGGGCACCAGGGGTTTCGCCCATCGACGGGTCAGCATGATGCCGAGCGGTACCGCGATGGCCACAACCAGCAGGGTGGCACTGACTGCCAGCAGGATGTGGTCGACGACGGCCCGCCGGACCGCTTCGGCGTTGAGGACACGGGCCTCGATGCTGTCCAGGTTGAGAGACGACACCCACAGCCACAGGACGGCGACGGCAGCGATCAGTCCGATAGGGACAGTGAGGTTCCGCCGGCTCCACCGGGACGGAGTGACCTGGTAAGCGGTGTCAAGCGTCTTGACCGACACGGCTGACCTCCTCGCGCAACAGTCCCGCGATGTCCTCGAAACCGATCACACCCCGCGGATCGCCCTGCTCGTCCAGCACGACCACATGGGACGTTCCCGCCCGCAGCATGATGTCTAGCGCGTCACGGGCGTTCTCCCGGGAACGGACCGTCGGCAGGCCGGACGTCGCCGACAGCTCGGCGAGCCCGGTCAGCATGCCCACGTGCATCAGGCCGAGCTGCTTGATCGCCGCGGCCGAGCCGACGAAGCCCTCGACATAGTCGTTCGCCGGCGCGGCAAGGATTCGGCCAGGTGTGTCGTACTGGGCCACATGGGACTGCTCCGCCAGGACCGCGATGCGGTCACCGAGCTTCACGGCCTCGTCGAAGTCGTGCGTGACGAAGATGATCGTCTTACGCAGTTCCTTCTGCAGACGCAGGAACTCGTTCTGCAGCTTGTCACGGGTGATCGGGTCGGTGGCGCCGAACGGTTCGTCCATCAGCATCACCGGAGGATCGGCGGCCAACGCGCGGGCGACCCCGACTCGTTGCTGCTGACCGCCCGACAACTGCTTGGGCAAGCGGTCGCGGAACGCCGACGGGTCAAGGCCGACCAGCTCCAGCAGTTCGTCGACCCGCCGGGTGATGCGCGCCTTGTCCCAGCCGAGCAGTCTGGGCACGACGGCGATGTTGTCCCGGACCGTCATGTGGGGGAACAGGCCGATCTGCTGGATCACGTAGCCGATCCGGGTACGCAGTTCGTTGGGTTCCAGGGCGAGCACGTTCTCGCCGCCGATGGTGATCTCACCGGATGTCGGCTCGATCAGCCTGTTGATCATCTTCATGGTGGTCGTCTTGCCGCAGCCGGACGGCCCGACGAACACCACGAGTTCCCCGGCGGGGATGTCCAGGCTGACGTTGTCGACGGCCGGTTCGGGCTGCCTGGGGTACTGCTTCGTGACGCGGTCGAGCTGGATGCGCACGCCATGTTCAGACACGGATCCCCCTGGGTGTGGTGTAGCGGCGGATCAGGACGAAGAGCAGGTCGAACAGCAACGCGAGGATCACGACCCCCGCCGTGCCCGCGACCGCCTGGTTGAGCGCGTTGGCCGAACCCTGCCTGGCCAGGCCCGAGAAGATCTCGTTGCCCAGCCCCGGACCGGCGACATAGGCCGCGATCGTGGCGATGGCGAACAGCATCTGGGTCGCCACCCGCACGCCGGTGATGATCACCGGCCAGGCCATCGGCAACTGGACGCGCCACAACACCCGCGCGGGCCTGAGGCCCATTCCCTTCGCCGCTTCGAGGATCGACGCGTCAACCGAGCGCAGCCCGGCCACGGTGTTGCGCACGATCGGCAACAGCGAGTACACCACCAGCGCGACGATCGTCGGCGCCCAGCCAAGCCCGAGCAACGGGATCAGCAAAGCGAGCAAGGCCAGCGAAGGGATCGTCAGCAGGGTCGCGCTCGTGCCGATGGCCAGCCCGCTGTACCGGTCACTGCGCCACGTCAGCGCACCGATCACCACGCCGGCCAGGGTCGCGATCACCACCGACAAGATCACCACAAGTACGTGCTGGGTGGCCTGTTCCAGCAGGTCGTCCCAGCGGTTCTCCAGGTATCGGGAGAAGGTCATCACCGCTCCTTCACACCGGTGCGACCACGGCGTCGGACCGGTGTGAGGAAGCTAAGACCCGAGTTGGCGTGAGAGCAATGAACGGGGCTGGAATCGCAACAATAGTTGCTTTCAGAGCAACACCCCGGCTAGCGTGCTCACGCATGGGATCCACGGGGTTACGTCGTGACATCGACCTGCTCGAAGTCCTGGCCGGCCAGGAAGCACAACGCCGGGGCGGTCTCGGCGTGCTCAGAGTCGCGACGCTGACCGGCCGGGAGAAGAGCCAGGTCTCCCGCGCGCTGCGGGCACTCGAGGACGAGGGAATCGTCGAACGCGACCCGGACACCCTGGAGTACCGCCTGGGATGGCGCCTGTTCTCGCTGGTCGCCCGCTCCACCCACAGCCGCCTGGTGCAGGCCGCCGAGCCGGTCATGCACCGTCTCGCGCACGCGTTGGAGGAAACGTGCCACCTGTGTGTCCTCCGTGGACAGGAGGTCGTCACCCTGCTGTCGATCTCGCCGGGGCACGAATTCCGTGCGCACGGCTGGGAAGGGCGCGGTGTACCCGTGCACTGCACGTCGGCAGGCCGCGTGCTGTTGATGGACGCGACACCGGACGAACTGCACGTTCGCTTCCCCGACGGGGAGTTCCCGCAGGGTGAGCACCACACGCCGGTGCGGACCATCGCCGAGCTGTGGACCAAGATCTCCCATGCCCGGGAGGCCGGTTTCGCCTACGTGGACGAGGAATTCGAGCCCGGCCTGGTCGGCACCTCCGCGCCGATCCGCGATTTCCGCGGCCGTGTGGTGGCCGCGCTGAACGTGTCCGCCCCCAAGGAACGCCTCGGCGAGACCCTCATCGAGGCCGCACGCGAAACCGCCCGCGCCACGTCCGCGATCTCGGAACTGCTCGGCTGGCTACCGCGCAAACCGTCCTGAACGAGCCTTCCAGCTGGGCGTACTGCCGTGATGGCGCGTCGTGCTTCGCGGTTGCCCGTTGTCCGGAGATTGTCCATCCAGCTTGTCCACCTCTCGCCTGACATCGCCGCCGAGCGGTCTGGTTGTCCCACATCCGCATCTGCGCACGCCGATGTGGGAGGAAGAGAGGAGATCGTCATGAACGAAACCGGACAGGCGCGCAGCCGCCACCGCTGGGCCCGGCCCGCGGCCGGACTGCTGGCGTTGCTCACCACGCTGCTGGCGGCCGCGCTCACCCTTGGTGGTGGCACGGCATCGGCCGCGACCCCGTCGACAAGCACGGCAACCGATGTCCGGCTCACACCAGCACAGGCCGGCCAGTTCACCCGACAGGTCGACATGCTGGCCGGTGAGATGAAGATCAACGGCACTGCTTGCCTGCAGTTGGATCCGGTGCCCTATCCGTGTGGATGGGTCTTCAGCAAGAGCATGAGCCAGGCCATCTGGAAGGCGGTGGTGAACAAGCCGATCACCGCCGTCGCCAACTATTGCCGGGATCTGTTGCCTGGTGGACTCGACTGGGTCTGTGACCGCGTCGCGAACACGCTCAGGAACCTGACCGCACCGAACGGGCGGTGCCTGTTCATCGGCGCCAAGATCAGCTCGCGAGGCCTTGTCCCGGTCGTCAAGTACACCACTCAGCACTGCGTGTGATGTACGTTCCCTGGAGGCCGTCGCCCATGCGGCGGCCTCCGGCTACCCGCAGCGCGTGCGGGCGACCGGACCATCACCTTCCGGCGTCTGCACGTATGCCTCGGCGTACACACAACCGGCGGCGGACGACAGTATGTTGCCGTAGCTTTCCGGATACTCCCCCGCGAAGGCGCTCGGTGCAGCCACCGAGTCGGCCGGTCGTCTCGCGGTGATGTGCACGCGTCGCTGCTGGTTGTGCGGCCCCTTGACCAGGCCCCAACTGGCCCGGCACACCGGGTCGTGGCGCAGCAGCAGGCGGCCGAAGCCGACCTCGCCGGGAAGCCGGACCGGCACCTCGTCCAAGGTGATCACTCTGTGCGCGACGTCAGGAGAGGCGCACCTGGTCCGGATCGGATCCATGCCGTCGGCGGGCGCGTCCGGGTTGGGCTGTTGTTCCTCAACGATTCGCCACGCCGCCGGGGAGACATCGGGAGAGTTGCCTGCCCGGTCCGGCAGCAGCACGACGGCGAGCACCACGGCGGCCACCACGACACCGATCAGGCCGAGCGCGATCGGTGACCGCAGCCGACGCTTCGACGACCGCGTCTCGACGACGTTCGGTTCGGGTTCGGACGGCCGTGGGGAGATCAGCTCCCTGGTCTGCTCCCAGCGTTGCCGCCATTCGCGTTCGTCACCGCCGCAGGTTCGGACGAACGCGGCGGTAACAGCCCACGTCGGCAGTTGCTGGCCTCTCGTGGCCTCGTGCACCGCCGACTTGCTGTAGTTGGTCTTGATCGCCAGCTGCTCGTAAGTGAGACCCGCGGCATTGCGCAACGCCCGCAGCTCGTTCGCGAACTCCGCGACGGGGCCGGTCACCAGCAATGGTTTTTCCGGCCGTGCCACCCGTCTCACCCCCGGCACTGCTCCTGACAGCGGCATCCGATTGTGCACGCAGCCAACGTCGACAAGCCACCCATAGTCACGAATCGTTACCACGAGTGTAGGCATCGGACGTCCCGCATCCGAGGGACGTCATGGCCTCATACACCGAGTGATGAGTTTTCGCGCCCGCACCCGTCACACGTACGACGGGACACGGACAAAGCGGAAGGATGACGTGATGAGTGCGGACACGCGGCTGGAGGAGCTGGGCGTGAGCGGTCTGGGCGAGGTCGACGAGCCGACGTTCTCGGGGCTGGCCGAGCGGCACCGGCGGGAGTTGCACGTGCACTGTTACCGGATGCTCGGGTCGTTCGAGGACGCGGAGGACACCGTGCAGGAGACGCTCCTCCGTGCCTGGCGGCGGCGGGAGACCTTCGAGGGGCGGTCGACGTTCCGGGCCTGGCTGTACGGGATCGCCACCAACGCCTGCCTGGACCTGCTGGCCAAATGCCGCCCGCAGCCTGCCACCGGCGGCGAGGTGCTGTGGCTGCAGCCCTACCCGGACCGGCTGCTCGACGAGCTGCCCGCGGGCGACGCGGACGAGCCGGAAACCGTCGCCGTCGCGCGGGAGACGATCGAGCTGGCGTACCTGGTCGCAGTCCAGCACCTCGCGCCGCGCCCGCGGGCCGTGCTGATCCTGCGGGACGTGCTCGGCTGGCCCGCGAAGGACGTCGCGGAGCTGCTCGGGGACTCCGTCAACTCGGTGAACAGCGCGCTGCAGCGGGCCCGCGCCGGCATGCGGGAGCACCTGCCCGCCGAGCGGCAGGACTGGACCGGCGGCGAGGAGGACGCCGCGACGCGCGAGCTGGTCCGCCGCTATACCGACGCCAGCGTGGCCACCGACATCAACATGCTCGCCGCATTGCTGCGGGACGACGTCCGCTGCTCGATGCCGCCCACGCCGGGCGTGTACGTCGGCCGCGAAGCGGTGGTGAACGACTGGATCGAGAGCGGCTTCGGGGGCATGCAGGGCCTGCGCACCGTCCTCACCGCCGTGAACCGGCAGCCCGCCGTCGCCGTCTACCAGTGGCGCGAGCGGGAGGGCGCGTACCTGCCGTTGACGATCGACGTCCTGCGCGTCACCGGCGGCGCGATCACCGAGATCATCACGTTCCACGACGACCAGTTCCCGCGGCTCGGGCTGCCGGAGCGCCTGCCGGCGGACGGCACGGAGTAGTTCCCGATACGGACGCTCGCGCCGTGCGGTGGCAGAACGCCGGCCGCCGCACGGCAAGGGTGCCGCGCACCTGGACCGATTGACGGACAACACGGGATGTCGGCATGTCCGGCGTTGGGAATCTCGGCTCGTGTCTCGCGACGCGATGCTTGCACCATGGGCCAGCGAATCCAGACCCTGCAGCTACTCCACCACCTCGAGACCTACACCGGCGAGCACAGAGGAACCGAGTCCCAGCCACACAACCGCCCCCACTGCCAGTACAGCCTCGAACGGTTCGACCACACCGCGGCCAGCCTGACCACGATCACCAGCAACGGCCTGCGCTTCCTGGACAACGACGCACCATTCGGCGAAGAGATCGCCTGCACACTGCGCACCTCACAAGCCGGATACACGCGCGCCATCATCGGCGCGATGTGCGAGTACGTCACCCAGAACCGAACCGGCATCGAGTACACCCAAATCTTCGACAACGACACCGAACTTTTCGACGGCACAGGCAAACAAGGCCTGCTCGCCGCCACACATCCCTACTTCGCCACAGGATTCAACTACCTCACCCAAGGGCCGACGGCCACGCTGACAAGGGAGGTCGTCAACCTGCAGATCGTCACCCTCATCCCCATCACCAGACAAGAGATCGAACTCGCCGCACGCGACACCGACCTGCTCTACGACCACTGGGACGAAACCAACCCCGACCTGCTCGACATCGTCAGACCAACCACGATCTGACACC
This sequence comes from Kibdelosporangium persicum, assembly GCF_013280595.1. Classification (GTDB taxonomy): domain Bacteria; phylum Actinomycetota; class Actinomycetes; order Mycobacteriales; family Pseudonocardiaceae; genus Kibdelosporangium; species Kibdelosporangium persicum. Next base: position 138,856 of record NZ_JAAATY010000017.1, on the reverse strand, counting down.
CAGTGCCTGCCCCAGCCGTCCGGCGGAGATCCAGCTGGGCCGGGTGGCGAACAAGACGATCAAGGACACCACGAAGACACTCGACGCGCTCGCACCGAACTCAGGCAGGCTCAAGGCATACACAGACTACGTTGATCGGATGGGCAACTCGACGATCGGCCAACGGCTCAACGGCATGGGCACAAAGGTGGTCAAGGAAGGAACGAAGGCGACCAACGAGACCGTGAACCCCGATGAGGCCTGAGTGAGCCCGGACCGCCGGATCTACCACTGGCCGGCCATCGCCCTGGCCAGTCTGCTCGTCGCGCTCGGCATCTGGGCGTTCATCTCGGTGCAGCACCGGATGGGCCTCGTCACGGGCGAGGTTCCCCAAGCCCAGCGCAGCGGCAAGGCCCACGTGCGGTCGTGCTCCCCCGACGCCGTGTACCTGTGGATCACTTGGACCTGTGACGCGCAGGTCCACTGGGACGGCGAGCAGAACGCGGTCGCTGAGCGGGTGATCTCGGTGCGCGAACTCACCGGCATCGTGGACGTCCACGAACGCGACGTTCCCCGCAAGCGGGTCAGCACATCCCGGGAAGTCGTGCCGAGAGACTTCCCGGGCAGAAGCGACGGCGCGTTGTTCTTCGTGATGATGATGGGTTTCCCGATCCTCGGCGCGGCCGCCGGTTACCTCGCCGGCACCCGGCTGGCCAGGCTGCTGCCCGAGCCACCCAGGAAACCAGCGAAACTCACCCTGCGCTCGAGAATGACCGGCCGGCGAGAACGCGACAAGCGATTCAACGGTCCCCGCAAGCGTCGGCGCACGTAAGGGGCGAACCGGACCTCCGACAACCACGGCACCGCGATCAGAACCTGCCCAGCCAGGAATCCCGAGGCCACCTCGTGACAGGCACCCGGGTCTGAGCCCTGCCGCCGGATCGCATCGCGTCGTCGCGGGTGTTTTTAGGCCAGACTTCGCCTTCTTGTGGTGAACCGTGGCTCCTGTGCCGGTGGGTGCTGGAAAGTGGTCGGGATCGCCTGTCCCTTGTCCAGGAAGGCTTCGATGAACCGAAACCGATCATGGCTCGCCTTGTTGTGCGCCGCCGCCATGTTTGTGGCGACCGGTCCGGCAGCAGCGACGCCCGACGACCAGATGCGCCTCTACGAGGTGTACGCCCCACTCGGCACCGAGCAGGCCTTGCTCACCGGGGGCTTCGATGTGATGGAGCACCGCGACGGCGACAGCCTTTTCGTGCTGGGTGACTCGGCCACTGGGGTCGCGCTCGAACGGGCCGGGTTCACCGCCACCGTCGATCAGGTGTTGCCCGAGCCGCCCGACCGGTTCGCGGTCACCGCCGACACCTTCTACGGCGGGTACCGCACCACCAACGCCCACTACCAGCACCTGGACCAAGTCGCCCGCGAGCACCCCGACCTCGCCACGGTCGTCGACTACGGCGATTCCTGGCTGAAGACCCAGAACCGAGGAGGACACGACTTACGCGCCATCTGCATCACCCGCAAGGGCCCCGGCGACTGCGCCCTGTCCCCCGACGCACCCAAACCCCGCTTCTTCGTCATGGGCCTGTTGCACTCCCGTGAGCTGACCACCGGCGAGGTCGCCTGGCGCTGGATCGATCACCTCGTCTCCAGCACCGACCCCGAAATCGCGGCGCTGTTGAACACCACCGAGTTCTGGGTCGTGCCCGTCGCCAACCCCGACGGCGTGGACAACGTCCAGCGGGGCGGCGACTCGCCGATCTCCCACCGCAAGAACGGCAACGACACCAACCACCAGGGCACCGTCTGCGGCACGCAGTCCCACAACCACCACGGCGTGGACCTCAACCGCAACACCAGCTCGAACTGGGGCCTGCAGAACGCCACCGACCGGCAGTGCGACCAGAACTACCGGGGCACGGCACCCGAGTCCGAACCGGAAACACAGGCGCTGCAAGCCTTGTGGCGCTCCCTGTACCGTGATCGCCGCGCGGCCGACCCCGCCGGGCCCGCACCCACCGACACCACGGGCCTGGTGCTGTCCCTGCACAGCTACGGCAACTACGTGCTGTTCCCCTGGAGCGGCGGCGCACCCGACCGGCGCACCGGCAACGACGCGGCGCTGCGCAACCTCGCCCAGCAGATGGCCGAGCTGGCCGGGCCCGGCTGGCAGTACGGGCAGTCCGGCCAAGTCCTCTACTCCGCGTCTGGCACCACCGACGACTGGGTCTACGACGAACTCGGTGTCGCCTCCTTCGTATGGGAGCTGGGCTCACCGCCGGAGCAGACGTGCGGCGGCTTCTTCCCCGCCTACTCGTGCCAGGACGGTTTCTTCTGGCCCAAGGCGCTGCCCATGCTGCTGCACGCGGCGCGCAACACCTCCGCCCCCTATAGGCCGGTGCCCGAGCCCACGACCGAGTGCACACGGACCGACGACACAGACACGCCTGTCGTCACCCGCACTCCACCGGTGGTCGTGAACACCACCATCACCGGCTGCGAGGGCAACGCCCGGTCTGCCTCGCGTGTCGAGGTGCACTTCAAAAAGCTGTCGTTCTCCATCATCACCCTGGACCTGATCGCCCCGGACGGCACGGCATACCGCCTCCAGCACCTACGCCAGAGCGCCCTGCCAGATCCTGGCGGTTCCTTCACCGTCGACCTGTCCCGTGAGGTCCGCAACGGCACCTGGCAGCTTCGCGTGGACAACCGTATGTGGCTAGGCGAAGGCGACCTCGACTGGTGGACGCTGACGCTGTAGGTCGACCCACGAGGTTCGCCGCTGGCAGGAGCGCCGCCGTGCAGTACTGGCGGCGCTCCTGCCAGTGCCGGCTGAAGGCGGACACCGGCATGTGATCCCGGCCCGTGTTCAGGTCTTGACCCGCTCTCACCGGAGTTGTTTGGATGACATCTCGGGGAGAGGAGCCCGCGATGCGGCCCATCCGTTCAGCGTGTCTTGCGATCCTTCTTGTTTCGGCGTCAGTCGCCTGCACGAGTGAGCCGCGGACGGCGGGCACCACGGCGAAAGTCACCTACCTCACGTCGTTCAGCACGTTCGGGCGCGACGCGTACGCCTTTGTCGCGCAGGAGAAGGGTTTTTTCACCGAGGCCGGTCTCGACGTGACCATCAACCCCGGCAGCGGCACGGTGGACGTGCTCAAGCTGGTGGGCGGCGGACGGGCGGACTTCGGGGTCGCGGACGCCACCGGCATGATGATCACGCTGGCGAGGGAGAACATCCCGGTGATCGCGGTCGCCGCGGTCCAGCAGCGCACCGTGGCGGCCATCATCGGGCTCGAAGGCGGTCGGATCGCCACGCCTGCGGACCTCGTCGGCAAGAAGGTCGCCGACCCGCCCGGCTCGACGGTCAAGCTGATGTTCCCGTTGTATGCCAAGGCCGCGGGCATCGACCCCGGCAAGGTCGAGTTCGTGCCCTCGGCGCCGCCCGCGCTGCCGCAGTTGCTGGTCTCCGGGCAGGTGGACGCGATCGGCCAGTTCGTCGTCGGCAAGCCGTTGATCGAGGCGGCGGCGTCCGGACGCAAGGCGGTCGTCCTGCCCTACGGCGATCTGCTGCCGGACCTGTACGGCAACATGCTGGTCACCACGACGGACCTGGCCGGCCGGGACCCTGAGCTGGTCCGGCGGTTCCGTGACGCGTTGCTCAAGGGGCTGCGGCACGCCATCGAGCATCCCGGCGAGGCCGGTCAGATCCTCCGCGAGTACCAGCCCACGCAGAACTCCGACGTGGCCTCCGCCGAACTGCGGCTGATGACCGGCTATTCCAGGCCGGACGGGTTCGGCGGCCCGCTCGGCGCGGTCGACGAGAGCCGGATCGGCACGATCATCCAGTTGCTCGAACAGGCACAGGCGATCCCCGCAGGATCGCTGCGGCCCGCCGATCTTGTGAACTTCGGGCTCGTGCCCAAGCCGTGACGCTCACTGCGCCCCGGAGTCCTCTTGAGACACCAGCGTCAGGAATTGCCAACGGGCGTCCTGAGCCAGACCGGCCAGCCACTTGCCGCAGTCCTGCAACACCACCGGGCCGGACGTGATGTGCTGAGTGCCTGCGTTGAGATCACGGTAGTACCGCTGCAGGTCGCCCCGGCGCATCGCGGCGGTGGCGGCCCACTGGTACACGGTCTGGCCGACCGACTGCACGGACCAGGTCGTGTTGTTGAGCATCAACCGCGTCAGAGTCTCCTGCTCGGTGCTCAGTTTCTCGCCGCGGTCCAGCGTCGCCTCGTTGTCGGCCCAGACCTCCATGGCCCACGCGCGCGCCGCGCGGAACTTCGCCTCGGCCTGCGCGAACGCGGCATGGAAGTAGCCGGTGTCCACCGAGGCGTTGTGCGTCCCGGTTTTGGTGGCTGCCAAGGTTTTCATCTCGTCGAGCATCCGCCGTCCGACGCCGAGCGCCCAGCCGGTGTGGCATATCCCGGCCAGGTTCACCAAGCCGAGGCGGTAGTACGCGCCACCATGCAGGTTCTCTGTCGTGGTGGCCTCGTAGACGTGCGTCGCCGGAACGAACACGTCCTGGCACACGTAGTCGATGCTGTGGGTCGCGCGGAGCCCCAGCACATCCCAGTTGTCGACCAGGGTCGCCTGTTTTTTGGGAAAGGTGAACACCAGCGGCCGGCCAGTCTCGGCGCAGAACGCGGCGGTGTGGATGTGGCTGGCCAGCGGGATTCCCGAGGCGAAGCTCCACTGCCCGCTGATTCGGTAGCCGCCGTCGACGCGCACCGCCTCGCCCAGCCGCGTTCCCTGCCCGGCGATCGTGGCGTGCCGGCCGGCGGGCACGTCCGGATAAAGGTCCTCGACGGCCTCCCGGCCGAGGTAGGCGCCAGTGGAGCCGGTGACCATCTGCAGCGCCATGACCGACCAGCCCACGGACGCTTCGTGATACGACAGCCGCTCAATGGTCTGCATCACCTGCGACGGTGAGAACTCGTACCCGCCGAGCTCGCGAGGGATGCTGATCTTCACGACCTCCGTCGCGTCCAGTGCCCGCACCATCTTCTCGGTGTGCTGGCGCAACGTCTCGCTCTCGTCCGCCTCACCACGCAGGATGGGCGCGACGTCCTCGATCCGGCGGGCAATGGTGTCGTATTCGGCACTGACATGCAGCTGTCCCATACGAACTCCCGAGATGCGACACGACAACGCCCCAGCATAGGGCTACGCGCAACCCGTCGCGAACGCTCAGGAATCGCGCACAGGCGTGCCACGCCGACGAGGGCCGACGGCCGGGGTCCGCCAGGGGGTGCCAGCGGGATGTGCGGGCCGTTATCCCTGTTGACCGGTGTGGAACGACAGGCCCGCTTTCTCGCACACGACGATTCCCGTGCCCTCGTCACCGGAGTCGGCAGCACATGTCCAGCCCTGGATGGTCACCACCTCGTCTTCCTCCGGCTGGGCTCGGTAGAACTCGGTGATGACGGCGATCGCCTCGGCGCAGCCGGCCAGGCCTGCCTCGGTCCGTTCGGCGATCACGTCGACCTGCGCCTGACCGGCCGGGCCGACCTTGCCTCCGCCGGCCGCGCTGCAGTTGACCTCCGCCGCGGGCGCGGCCTGCGGCGACGACGGCGGAGGCGACGAGGACGACGGCGAGGACGGCGGAACGGTCGTGGTGACCGTCGGCGACGTGGGTGGCGGAGGAGCGGCGGTGCTGGCGCCGGAACACGCTGGAACCAGCGTGACGAGGGCCAGCACCGCGCCGACGGTCAAGCCACGCATAGCGTTGTCTCCCTCAAGACTTCGTGGCCCAAGCGCTCTCGTTGACCGGGCTGCGGTCCCGCAAAGGCTCCCACCACGCCCGGTTGTCGGCGTACCAGCGGATCGTCTCCCTGATGCCGGTGTCGAAGCTGACCTGCGGCTGCCAGCCCAGCTCACGGCGGATCTTGGTGGAGTCGAGCAGGTAGCGCCGGTCGTGACCGGGACGGTCGGGCACGGTCGTCTTCAACGAGCCGGGCAGGCCGAGTTCGTCCAGCACCAGGTCGGCGATCTGCTCGACGCTGGCTTCGAGCCCGGTGCCGACGTGGTAGGTCTCGCCGATCCTGCCGCGCCGCAGCACCGCGTCGATCGCACGGCAGTGGTCGACCGCGTGGATCCACTCCCTGCGGTTGTGCTTGGAGGCGTAGACCGGCAGCGGTTCGCCGTCCAGGGCCTGCGTGGTGAACAGCGGCAGGACGTTCTCCGGGAACTGGTTCGGCCCGTAGTTGTTGGCGCAGTTGGTGATCGTCACCGGCAAGCCGAAGGTCTCGTAGTACGAACGCACAGCGTGGTCGGCGCCCGCCTTGCTGGCGTTGTACGGCGTGCGCGGCCGGTAGGGCGATTCCTCGGTGAACGCCTCGTCGGCGTTCAGCGGCAGGTCGCCGTAGACCTCGCAGGTGGAGATGTGGTGCACCCGCTTGACGCCGGTACGCAGGCAGGACTCCAGCAGCGACTGCGTGCCCAGCACGTTGGTACGGAAGAACCGGGCGGGGTCCAGCACGGCCAGGCTGTTGTGCGACTCGGCCGCGAAATTGACCACGGTCTCGATCCCGTGGTCGGTCAGCGCGCGCTCGACGGCGACGCTGTCGGCGATGTCCGCATGCACGAAGGTGATCTGCTCGCGGATGTCGGTCAGGTTGGTCTCGGTTCCCCGGTAGGTCAACGCGTCCAGCGCGACCACGGTGTCGGCGGGATGTTCCCGCAGCCAGTAGCGGGTGAAGTGCGAGCCGATGAAACCGGCCGCACCGGTGACGAGCAAACGCATCAGGGGCACCTTTCGAGAGATCGGGATCAGGCCGGCCGGGAGTTGACCAACGGGCTCGCCTCGATCCGCAGACACGTGGCGTAGTCCGGTAACAGGCCGCGCGCGTTGGCCTCGGCCAGCCTCGGCGCGTTCAGGTCACGGTCGGACAGCACGGGGTCGATGTCGTGCGGGATCGGCAGGCTGAGGTCGGGGTCGAGGACCGACAGCGCCAGTTCGTTCTCCGGCACATAGCTCTGCGACAGCAGGTAGGACATCACGGACTTGTCCTCGAGCGCCACGAACGCGTGACCGACGCCCAACGGCATATAGGTGGAGCGGTAGGACTCCGGGTCGAGGATGACCGCATCCCACTTCCCGTACGTCGGCGAGCCGACGCGGATGTCGACGACGATGTCGAGCACCCTGCCCCGCGTGCAGTAGACGTACTTCGCCGTTCCGGGCGGGGTGGTCGTGTAGTGGATGCCGCGTACCACCCCGCGCCGCGACATGCTGATGTTGGTCTGTGTCACGGCGAACAGCGGTTTGCCGACCGCGTCGACGAAGGCGGCCTCCTGATACGGCGACACGAAGTGGCCGCGGTCGTCGGCGAAGATCCTCGGCGAGAACTCGACCGCGCCTTCGACGGCCAGTTTCCGTGCCTGCATCAGGGTTTCCCTCCTAGGTCGTGTTTCGAATGTCCCGGTCGATGAGAGTCGGGATCGGGGCGGTTCCTGGCGTCGCCGCGGGATCGCCGCGAATACTGGTTGTCTTTGGGCGGTCCCGCGGTGGCGTCAGGGGCCGCATCCGGCCCGGCTATCGCGATCGGGCATTTGAAACACGGCCTAGGTCGCGCATCCGGGTCCAAGTCACCACAAGCTGTGCACGCAGGCGAGCAGGCTGCGCGCTTCGATGTTGAGGTAGTGGCCGTGCCGCAACAGGTCCATCAGCTGCCGCACGGTCAGCCAGCAGAAGTTCGGCGGCACGTCGACGGGGAACTCGTCGCCGACCTCCACCACGCGGTAACGGGTGAGCGCGTTGAGGAACCGGCCGCCTTCCTCGGAAAGCACGGTGTCGTAACGGATCCGCCCGACCTCACCGGTCGCGACGCCCTTGACGAACGGGTCGTCGACGTCGGCGGGGTCCCGGCCTGGCAGCAGCTGCACGGTCGGACCCATCTCGACCAGGTCCAGCAGCCCGATCTCCGGGCGTGCCTGGACGAGCACGTGCAGCACGTCGTTGATCGAGCGAGTCACGAAGATCGCCAGGCCTTGGCCGCGCGGCTCGAGCAGCGGCTGGGTCCACGCGGCGACCTCGCGGTTGCCCGCCTCGACCCGCACCCCGATGATACGGAAGTCCCGCCCGGCGTCGTCGGCGATCTCGTACTCGGTGCGTGACCAGTTGCGCACCTCGCCGACCGGGATCAGGCGGACACTCCAGTCGCACATGGTCTTCGCCTCGGTGAACCAGCTCAACACGGCACCGGACGTGTGCAACGCCTTGTCCGACAGATAAGAGCGGGTGAGCGCGTCGGCGAAGGACGTCCCCTTGGACTGCACGGCCTCGTCAGGCTGCGCGAAAGGCATGCAGGACAACACAGTCCGGGCGTCCATGTTCACCAGGTTGTCCACCCGCATCAGCTCGCGGACCAGGTGCAGTGGCAGCCAGCGGTAGTCGTCGTTGATCGGGACGTCCTCGGTGATCCTGACGACCACGTTGCGGTTTCGCTTGCGCCAGAACCACGCGCCCTGTTCCGACTGCAGGACGTCGACGAGGACCTCGCCGCGGTCCGGCCCGATGAACAGGTCGAGGTACCGGGTGGTCGCGCCGCGGTGCACCTGCGTGTAGTTGCTGCGGGTGGCCTGCACGGTCGGCGAGAGCTGCAACGTGTTGACGTTGCCCGGTTCCATCTTGGCCTGCATCAGGCAGTGCAGCACCCCGCCGAACTCCTTGACCACGATGCCGAGCAGGCCGATCTCCGGCTGGTTGATGATCGGCTGCCAGTCGACCGCCCCGCCGCCGACCTCGACCTGCAGCCCCTCGATGGTGAAGAACCGGCCGCTGTCGTGCCCGAGGTTGCCGGTCGCCTCATCGAAGTGCCAGGTGTCCAGTTCGGCGAACGGGATCCTGGTCACCTCGAACCGGCCGGCGCGGTGGCGGCCCGCCCACCACTGGTCGAACTCCGCGATTGTCGTCAGCACGCCGTCCCCGGTCACCGGCGCGGCACTCGTGGAAGTCACGGCAAGTCCCTTCGTCAGAGGGTGGCAAGGACTTCGCGCAGCGCGTCGATGACCTTGTCCTGCGCGCCGCGGGTCAGCGACGGGTACATGGGCAGCGAGAAGATCTCGCCGGCCAGCCGTTCGGTGACCGGCAGCGTGCCGGGCTCGACGCCGAGGTGCGCGAAGCCCTTCTGGACGTGCACCGGCCACGGGTAGCTGATGTTGAGGTGGACGTCGTGCTCGCGCAGCGCCGCGATGATCCTGTCGCGCTGCGGGTGGCGGACGACGTAGACGTAGTACACGTGGTCGTTGCCCGGCGCGGTCACCGGGAGCACGAGGTCGGTGTCCGACAAGGCTTCCACGTAACGGTCGGCGATCGCGCGGCGACCGGCGAGGTACTCGGGCAGCCGGGTCAGCTTGCGGCGCAGGATCTCCGCCTGTACCTCGTCGAGCCTGCTGTTGTAGCCCGGCGTCTGCACGACGTGGTAGACGTCCTCCATGCCGTAGTAGCGCAGCCTGCGGAGGTTGGCGTCCACCTCGGGGTCGCTGGTGACCGCTGCTCCACCGTCGCCGTAGGCGCCGAGAACCTTGGTGGGATAGAAGGAGAACGCCGAGACGAGCCCCATCGAGCCCGCGATCCGGCCGTGGTGCGTGGCGCCGTGCGCCTGCGCGCAGTCTTCCAGGACGCGCAGGCCGTGCTTGGCCGCGACGGCCTCCAGCGGCGCCATGTCGACGCACTGCCCGTACAGGTGCACTGGCAGCAGGCATTTGGTGCGTTCGGTGATCGCGGCTTCGATCTGGTCGACGCGCATCAGGTACGTGTCCTCGTGCACGTCGACGAAGACCGGTGTGGCGCCGACGGCATCGATCGCGATCACCGTGGGGGCAGCGGTGTTCGAGACGGTGATGACTTCGTCGCCGGCGCCCACACCGATCGCGCGCAGGGCCAGCACGATCGCGTTGGTCCCGTTGTCGACGCCCACGCAGTGCGCGGCCCCGTGGTAGTCGGCGAACTCCCGCTCGAACCCGGCGACGCTCGGCCCGAGCACGAGCTTGCCCGAGCGGAAGACCTCGTCCACCGCAGCGAGGAGGTCGGCCCGCTCGCTTTCATATTCGTCCAGATAACCCCAGACATATTGAGTCATGGTCGACGTCATCCTCCAGCACGCATGGGATCACAATTCGAATGGGCGACATCACGACCGGCAACCGCCAACGGACAGACGCATCAACGTTGGATTCCGGCGATTCCGCGCTCCTCAGGAAAACTACTCACCTGGCGAGCGGCAGTCAATTTCCATTCCGAGCCGACAGCCGCCGATTCATTCTTCGGCCCGGTCCGGCCGCCCGGCCGCGCCGCGTCGCCGGTCCGGCGGGCGCGGCCGTCCCGCTGGCGGGACGGCAGGCAACACCGAGTCGCCGCCAGTTGTCACCGAACCCGCAGGTGTCCGGTTCCCCGTGACTGACCTGCGTTGTCCGCGAGTGCCAACACTGGCAACATGGCGTCCGGGGACAACAGCCGCGAGGGGGGCGCGTGATGCGGCTCGGCGCGGAGCCACCGGGGGAGAAAGAACTGGGGAACAAAGCCAATGCCAATGAGCGAAGGCGCTGCCGGACGCACTGGGGACAAGCCGGAACAGCGTGGACCGTCACGGTCGTCGACATCGTCGCTCGGCACCGCACTGACAATGCGGACCTGCCTCGCGCTGCCCGCGAGAATGCCGCTCGATGAATGGCGGAGAATAGGCCGTCAGATCTTCACCATCTCGGACTCGTCGGCCTGGTGGCTGGGCGATTGGCTGATCTACGGGCAAACGGAGTACTCGGACCGCTACAAGCGGGCGATCGAAGAGACCGGTCTGGACTACCAGACGTTGCGCAACTATGCGTGGGTCGCGCGGAAGTTCCCGCGCGAGCGCAGGCGTGAGTCGCTGACCTTCCAGCACCACGCCGAAGTGGCGAGCCTGCCGGAGGCCGAGCAGGACGACTGGATGGACCGCGCGGAGAAACACAACTGGTCACGCAACGAGCTGCGCAACCGCGTGAAGGCCAGCCGCCGTGCCGGCCAGGACGGGACAGCGCGGAACGGGACTCCCCTGCCGGGCACCCGGCTACAGGTCACCATCATCCCCGACCAGCAGCAACGCTGGCAGGACGCCGCGGCGACGGTCGACCAGGATCTGCTGACGTGGATCGTCGCCGTGCTCGACGAGGCGGCCGCCGCGCGGGAGTGATTCGGGGATCTGCCAACGAACTGGCCGGGGTGGCATGCCACCCCGGCCTTGGTGTTCGTCTGATCAGGACACGTGCACACTGGGCACGTACTGGATCCACCGGCCGCCCGCGTCCCGGAAATCCTGTTCCTTGGCCATGATTTCCTCGGCGTGGTTCCACGCGAACAGCACCGCGTAGTCCGGGTAGCGGGCCGCGAACTCGGTCGGCGGCTTGACCGGGATGTGCGAGCCGGGCGTGACCCTGCCCTGCTTGGTGGAGCTGGTGTCCGAGATGAACTCGATCAGGTCGGGGCCGATCCCGCAGAAGTTGAGCACCGTGGCGCTCTTGGCCGTCGCGCCGTAGCCGACCACCCGGTGGCCCTTGTCCTTCAGCTCACGCAGCAAGCTGACCAGGTCGTCGCGGATCTGGCGGACGTTGGCACCGAACGACTCCAGCGTCGCGAAGTCGGTCAGCTTCTGCTCCTGCTCGGCCGCGATCAGCTCGGCCACCGCCGCGCTCGGCGTGCGGGCACCCGCCAGCGCGAGCGTGTAGCGGACTTCGCCGCCGTGCACCGGAATCCGCTCGACGTCGACCAGTTCCAGGCCGTGCAGCTTCGCCATCTCCCGCACCGACTGCGCGGTGAAGAAGAAGAAATGCTCGTCGTAGATCTGGTCGAACGAGTTGCGGCGGACGATGTCGGCGAAGTACGGGTCCTCGAAGACGAAAACGCCCTTCGGGGCGAGCAGATTCACCACGCCGCGCAGAATCGAGCCCATGTACGGGATATGGCAGAGCGTGTTCGCGGCGTAGATGACGTCCGCCGGGCCCTGCTCGGCCCGGATTTCCGAGGCGACCTTCTCCTCGAAGAAGTCCTTGCGCACGGTGATGCCCTTGGCAGCGGCGAGATCCGCGACGCCACCGGACGGCTCGACGCCCAGATGCCGGATTCCCGCGTCGGCCAGCGCCTTGAGCATGATCCCGTCATTGCAGCCGAGCTCGACGATGAACGGGTCCGGCCCGGTCAGCTCGGTGGTGCGGAACCGCTCGGCGAGTTTGCCGAAGTGCTCGCGCATGAACGACGAACCCGAGGACAGGTACGGGTAGTCCTCGTGGAACATCTCCTCGCGCGGGACCTCCTCCATCAGCTGCACCATCGAGCACGACGTGCAGATCCCGGTGGCCAGCCGGAAGAAGAACTCGTTGTCCCCGGCCCTCGCCGGCTCGGCGAACGCGTCGGACAACGGCTGCCGCCCGAAGTCGAAGAACTCCTGGACGATTCCGTCGCAAATACGGCATTGGGATGTGACCGGCATATCAAATCTCCTCGAGAAGTTGCCGAACCGGTTACCGGACAAGAAGTTACCGAATCCATCGGCTCCACAGCGTCGTCCGTACGGAATTCGGTACGACGAATTTCCTGGTGAAAATCACGGCCGGAACAATTGTCCGGCCGCTTCGGCCAGCAGATCACGGGCGGCCCTGACCTCACCTGCCAGCGGCCGGTCGGCCGCCAGCGGAGGACTGATCCGCGCGAGCGCGGCCCACAACTCGTCCCGCGGCTGCTCGCCCACCATCGACGCGAGCTGCGCGGCGCCGACCGCGAGTGAACCGGCCACCAGCCAGGCCAGATCCAGCGCGTCGGCCACCGAATTGGCGCCGTTGAGCGCCATCGGGACGTGGTCCTGGTTCCAGCCGTTGGTCGGCAACGACGTCAGCGACGCCGGGTACACCAACTGCCTGATTCTGGACACGAACGAGGTCGCGCTGATCTGCACCCCCGCCAGGCCGCAGCCACGTCCCGGGCGCGGGGTGAGCATGGGCGGCAGTCCGCCGTTGGTGCCGGGGTCGCAGATCAGGGCCAGCTGTCGTTCCGCCAGGTAGGCGGCTTGGTGCAGGGCCAGCCCGATCTGGTCGGAGGCGAGGCCGACCGGCATCGCGTGGAAGTTGCCGCCGTGCAGCACCTCCGTTTCGTAGGTAAGCGGGTTGTCCGTACAGCCGAACGCCTCGTTCAGCAGGACGTTGCCCGCCGAGTCGAGCTGGTCGAGTACCGCGCCGAGCACTTGCGGCGCGCACCGCAGGCTGTACGGCTCCTGCAGCGGCCGTGCCGGGTCCCTGGCCGTGTCCGGCGGCAGCGACTCACGCAACCAGCGCGCCACAGTGGACTGTCCAGGTTGGCCACGAGCGACCGCGACACCCGGGTGGTAGTGCTCCCTGTTGGCGCGCAACAGGAAGACAATACGGGCCGTCAGCAGGGTGACCGCGCGTACGAGCCGTGTCGCCGACTGCTGGTTCACGATCGCGACGGCGAGGCTGGCACCGGTCCCGTTGACGAACGCCAACGCCTCCCGGACCGGCCATTCGACGGGTTCGGCCGACAGTGCCGCGAGCGTTTCGGCGGCGGGGCGCAGTGTCCATTCGTTCTCGACCCGCACCCACGCGTCGCCGTGACCGGCGTACGCGAGAGCCGCATGTGCCAGCGGTTGCAGGTCGCCGCTCGCGCTGACCGTGCCGTCGCGGGGAATCGCCGGGGTGAACCCGCGATTCCACAGGTCCGCGAGCACGTGCCAGAACTCCGGCGACACCGCCGAATACCCCTTGCGCATGCTCACCAGCCGCAGCCACACGATCAACCGGCAGACGTCCGGGTCCAGTGGGCGGCCCTGGCCACTGCCCAGGTGGGCGATCAGGCTCGTGCCCTGCTCGGCCTCGGACGCCGCGGTGAACTCCACAAGCGGCCCGAAGCCCTGGGTGAGGCCGTAGATCCGCACTCCGGCGGCCAGTGCCTTGTCCACGGTCGCGGTGCTCTCGGCCATCCGGTCGATGTCGTCCGGACCGCAGTCGGGCAGCACGGCGTCCCAGCCTGCCTGCCGCACCAGCGAAGCCAGTCCGCTCATGACACGGCTCGCCGGAGTTTGCCCGTCTCGGTCCGGTCGATCCGATCGACCACGTGCACACGCCTCGGCCGCAACCCCAGCACGTCGACAACCGGGCTGAGGTCGTGCCGGCCGCCGTCGGGCGGGACTATCAGCAACTCCAGGTGTTCGCCGGTCATGGCGTCCGCGCTGGGCACGAGCGCCAGGTCGGCACACCGGACCACCGCGCGCAGTGCCACTTCCAGCTCGTCGAGGTTCAACCGTCGCCCGTTGACCTTCACCAACCGGCTCCGCCTGCCGGTGAACCGGAACCGCCGGTCGCCGACCGGCTCGACGAAGTCGTCCAGCTGCCGGCTCCGTGCATTCCCGGCCAGCCGAGGGCCGCGCACCACCAGCGGGTGCTCACCCGGCCCGGGGAAATCGACTGTGACGTCGTCGAACAGCTGCCACGGCGGGTTTCCACCACGCCACCACCGATACGCCACGCCCCCCGTCTCCGTGGCCCCGAAGACCTCGACGATGCGCGCCTGCTCCGCGCTCGCCAGGAAGTCCCCGGCGGTGGCGGGCAGCAGCGCGGTGCTGTGCAACACCGTCAGGTCGGCCAGCGAACGCACCCAGTCCGGATGTTCCAGCAGGAGCCGGAAGATCCACGGCACCGCAACGACGACCACGCGCCGGCCGGCCACCGGGGGCAGGGAACCGAAGAACCCCGGCCGGTACCAGGCCTCGGCACCCAGCCGGGCCGGCACGAGCACGCTGGCCAGCGCACCGAACAAGTGCCTCGGCGGCGCGAAGGACACCACCGCGTCCGGCCGATGGGGACGCAGCAGATCCGCCAGCAGGCCTGCTTCCGCCCACAACTGCTCGCGTGTGCGTGGCCATTCCTGGCTGGGACCGGTGGACCCGGACGTGCGCGTCACCACCGTCTCCGGCAGCAAGTCGCGCACCAGGTCCGCGGCGCCGGATGTCCACTGTGTACGCCACGGCCGGTCGGTGATCGCGTCGAACCCGGCTGACAGCAGCTCATCCGGTGGTATCGCGGGGAATCCTCTGGTCCCCGCAGATGTCTCGCTGGCGGGACGGCTCATGCCGCCGACCGCGCCACAGTCATGACGTAGCGCCCGTACTGCGAATTGGTCATCCTTTCGCCGAGCGAGTAGCACTCGTCGGCGTTGATGAAGCCCATCCGCAACGCGATCTCCTCCAGGCACGCCACCCGCACGCCTTGCCTGTTCTCCAGCACGTGCACGTACTGGCTCGCTTCCAGCAGCGACTCGTGCGTCCCGGCGTCCAGCCAGGTGAAGCCGCGGCCGAGGCGGACCAGGCGGGCCCGGCCCGCACGCAGGTACTCCTTGTTGACGTCGGTGATCTCCAGCTCGCCGCGGGCGGACGGCGTGAGGCCCTTGGCGATCTCGACGACGTCGGAGTCGTAGAAGTACAGCCCGGTGATCGCGTTGTCCGAGCGCGGCTGCTTCGGTTTCTCCTCAAGGGAGACGAGGTTCCCGCGCTCGTCGAGCTCGCCGATGCCGTAGCGCTCCGGATCGGAGACCGGGTAGCCGAACAGCGTGGCGCCGTCGAGGTTCTTGCGGGTGTCCCGCAACAGGCCGGGGAACCCGGTCCCGTGGAAGATGTTGTCTCCCAGGATGAGCGCGGAGTCCTCACCGCCGATGTGGTCCGCGCCGATCAGGAACGCCTCGGCGATGCCGTTGGGCTCGGGCTGGACGGCGTAGGTGATGTTCATCCCGAGGTGCGTGCCGTCGCCGAGCAACGACCGCATCGCGGGCACGCTCGTGGGCGTCGAGATGATCAGCACGTCCCGGATGTCGGCGAGCATCAGCACCGACAACGGGTAGTAGACCATCGGCTTGTCGTAGACGGGCAGCAGTTGCTTCGAGGTCGCGGCGGTCAGCGGGTAGAGCCGGGTCCCGCTTCCGCCTGCGAGGATGATTCCCTTCATGATGATCCGTTTCCGTGAAGTGCGGCGACTTGCCGGACAGCTGGGCTGGGGTGACGGCGATAGCCGTCGGTGAGTTCTTCCAGGTATGCCACCAGATCCGCCGGTGACGGCATGGCGGTCATCTCGGCGGTCAGCGGCTGCACCGCCTGCCGGAACGACGGTTCGGTCAACAGCCGGAGCACTCCGGCACGCACCTGCTCGCCGGTCGCCTCCGCCATGTGCACCGAGAGCCCCGCGCCCTGTTGCTCGACTCGTCGTGCGAGCAGCGGTTCGTCGAACCGTTCCGGCAGTGACATCGGCGGCACGCCGTAGAACAGGGTGGTGCACAACGTGTTGAACCCCGCGTGGTGGATGGCCGCCGAGCAGCCGGGCAGCAGCGCATGCAGCGGCACGGACGGAACGACCCTGGTGTTCTCCGGGATCTGCCGGAGCTTGTCTTGTTCCCGTTCGGCCACTGTGGCCACGATCTCGATGTCCAGGTCCGCCAACGAGTCCAGCACGTCCTGGACGCTGACGCCGTATCCGCCGAAGCTCTCCGCGGCGGACACACCCAGGGTCAGCGCGACTCGTGGCCGTTTCGGCTGCTCCCACAACCACTTTGGCACGGTGGCCACGCCGTTGTACGGCACGTATCCCATCCGCACGTAGTGCACGTGATCGGCTGTCATCCGCAGCGGGCCGGGCAGCTGGTCGATCGTGAAGTCCCCAGTGACCAGGGTTTCGGTGAAGTCGTGGCCGTACGGCTCGATCAGCCCGGCGAGCCACTCCCCCAGCGCGTCGGGTCGTCCCGCTCGCAGGTCGAGCAACCGGGCCCGGGTGACGGCGAAAATGTCGGCGCCCCACAGCATCCTGGCGTGCGCGGCGCCGGACACCTCGGCCGCGATCGCCGCCGCGTAGCTGTTGGGCTCCCAGATGACCAGGTCCGGCCGCCAGTGCCGGGCGAAGTCGACCAGGTCGGCGACCATGGTGTTGTTGACGATCCGGTACCAGGACCGCACCAGGTTGTCGTAGGCCGGCGCCAGGTCGTCCACCGTCAGCTGTTCCGGCGCGCGCTCGGCCTGGTCGAACGGCAGCACCTTGGCCTCACGGACGGACTTGTACACCGCCGGGTTGGACTCCGCGTACCGCTTGGTCAGAAACCGGTTGGCGGTACGCCACAGCGTGTGGTCCTGGCCGACGGACACCGCCGTCAGGCCGGCGCTGGTGATGACGTCGGCCAGCTCAGGCTGGCTGGCCACCCTGACCTCGTGGCCCGCGTTACGCAACGCCCACGCCAGCGGCACCATCGCCTGGAAATGCGTTTTCACCGCATATGTGGCGAACAGAACCCGCATCGAATTCCTCTCCGCATCGGACGGCCTGGCACGACGGCCGGAGCACAACAAGGGATTTGCCGCCGTGGACAGTTCACCGAGGGTAGTCAGCCCGGCACGCCACGACGTAGGATGATGTTCACCGCTCTCCGCAATCTATTACGCGGATCGAGCAATGACAACCACGTGAAATGAGGCATCGGCATGTCCTTTGACCTGCGGCAGGAGGGCGGGCGCGCGGAACGAAGGGAGACGTTCTTCGCGACCTACCTCGAGCCCATGGTGAACGAGGCGAAAGCTATCGGCATACCTATGACGGACGTGTTCGAACGTATTATTCAGCACCTGTCGAACGAGGATACACAATGAGCCTTGTCCACCGGGGCATCAATTATCGAATCGAGTCCGACTACTGGTACACGGACGGCGCGGACATCGTACGGCAAGACCTTATCGCCATTCGCGACGAGTTGTATTGCAACGCGGTGAACATCTACGGCCGCGATGTGCGGCAGCTGGCCGAAGCCGCCCGTGTCGCGCTCGAACTCGGCCTCGAAGTCTGGCTGCAACCCCGGCTGCCCGACGCGGCACCCGCCGAAGTGCTCGCCCACCTGGGCGAAGCCGCGCACGCCGCCGAGCAGCTGCGGCGGGAACACCCGGCGATCGTGCTCAACGTGGGCTGCGAGTACTCGCTCTACACCGACGGGATCATTCCCGGCCGCACCGCGGCGGACAAGGGATTCCCGCTGGAGTCACCCCGCTGGTGGGCACTGCTCCCGCTGTTCAACAGGCGGCTGAACGTGTTTCTCGGACAGGCAGCGGCGACCGCCCGCGCGGGTTTCCACGGCCGGATCACGTACGCGTCGGGTTTCTGGGAGAAAGTCGACTGGACCGCGTTCGACATCGTCGGCGTGAACTACTACCGGCACCGGCACAACCGCGTCGGATACCGCGCGGAACTGCGCCGTCAGCACCGGCACGGCAAGCCCGTCGTCATTCTGGAATTCGGCTGCGGGAGCTATGTGGGCGCGGACGACGACGGACCGGCGACACACGGGATCGTCGATTGGCGCACCGACCCGCCGCGGGTGCGCCCCGGATTCACCAGAGACGAGGGCACACAGGCCAGGTATCTGGCCGAACTGCTCGGGATCTACCGCGATGAAGACGTCGACGGCGCGTTCGTGTTCGAGTTCGTCGACCGCACCCGGCTGCATTCCGGCCGGGCGGCGCGGGACCTCGACATGGCCGGATACGCGATCACGAAGGTGACCCAGCGAAGCGGCCAGCGGTGGGCACCCAAGGCGGCCTTCCACGAAATCGCGCGGATCTACGCCGCGCGGCCGCAGAGCGAGCCGTCCCGCCAGCGGGACGGCTGAGCGCCCGCCGGGAAGCGGGACATGCGGGCTCGTGTGGTGGCACGGCTTGCCGTGATATCAACGAGCCCGTAATGGCACGGACATTCTCCGGCGGGTTTCCCGGTTGAATTGTTGCGAGCATCCGGCCGGCTGGGACATCATTCGGGGCAGCACCGGCTCTTGTGGTCGGGTTCGCACCGCTGAGCCGCATTCACGAGGTGCACCTCCATCCCCATTCGATAGATGTGCAGGTACCCATGCGGAAAACTCTGATCGCCGAACGGCTCAAAATGGGCCGGGTCGGCCTCGGCTGTATGACCATGTCCGGTGGATACGCGCCGGAGAATCGCGACGACGCCGAGTCGGTCCGCGTCATTCACCGCGCCATCGAGCTGGGCATCACGCTTTTCGACACCGCGGACGTCTACGGCCCGTTCAGCAACGAACGACTGCTCGGCCAGGCGCTGAAGGGACGCCGCGACTCGGCTGTCATCGCCACCAAATGCGGGCTGGTCGCGGGCCCGGACGGCATGCTGAGCCGCAACGGGCGGCCCGAGCACATCCGCACCGCGTGCGAGGGCTCGCTGCGCAGGCTACAGACCGACGTCATCGACCTCTACCAGCTGCACCGGGTGGACCCCGCCGTCCCGCTCGAGGAGACGTGGGGCGCCATGGCCGAACTGGTCACCGAGGGCAAAGTGCGGGCGCTGGGCATCTCCCACGCCACAGTGGACGAACTGAGCGCGGTGCACGCGATCTTCCCGATGGCCGCCGTGCAGTACGAACTGTCCATCTGGGCGGCGGACAACCGGGCCGACGTCCTGCCGTGGTGCCGGGAGAACGACGTGGACTACGTGGCCTTCTCGCCGCTGGGCCGCGGTTACCTGTCGGGCAACGTGGCCGGCGGTCTCGGCGCGGAGGACTCCCGGTCGCGTGACCCGCGGTTCACCGCGGACGCCATGGCGGCCAACGAGATCATCGTGAAGGGCGTGCGGTCGGTCGCCGACCGGCTCGGCGCGACGCCCGCCCAGGTGGCGATCGCCTGGACGCTCGCGCAGGACGAGCGGGTGGTCGCGCTGCCGGGTACGCGGCGGCTGCGCTGGCTGCAGGAGGACTTCGCCGCGCTCAACCTCCGGCTCAGCCGCGAGGATCTGCGCGAACTGGACGCCTTACCGGCGACGACCGGCCGGATGAACTGGGACCGCTGGCGCATGACCGGCGATTCGCCGGCCGGTGACCGCTAATCGGTGGGCGTTTTCGCCATATGATTCGTCTCGCCGGCGGGACCGACGTTCCCCGCGGATTCACGGCGACGACGTTCTGCTCGCCGGTCAACACACAAGGCTCCGCAGTCCTTGTCGTGCCGACAACCTGACAGGAAAGGCGCATGCCCGATGAACGAAACGCTCGACAAAGGCGCCGTGACCGAGACCGTCGCGGCCACCGCCCGGATGATCTGCGCCGAGCAGCCCGATGTGCCGGAGCCGAATTCCGTCGCCGACCTCGACTCGTTCTCGATGGTCCAGATCATTCTCGAGCTGGAGAACATCTACCACGTCCGGC
Organism: Kibdelosporangium persicum; assembly: GCF_013280595.1. Lineage (GTDB taxonomy): Bacteria > Actinomycetota > Actinomycetes > Mycobacteriales > Pseudonocardiaceae > Kibdelosporangium > Kibdelosporangium persicum. The sequence goes on along the minus strand of NZ_JAAATY010000017.1, from coordinate 118,650 downwards.
TGCTCGAGTCGCTGGAGGAGTTCGACGGCGCCGAATTCAGCGAACTGGCCGACATCATCGTGGAAAGCGCCGCACGCAGTCAGAACATGGGATGAACCCGGCCCCACGATCCACACCTAGGAGAATGCGTGAGCAGCAACTCGTCCCGGCGGTCGGTCGTCGTGCTCGGCGCCTCTGGCCTGCTCGGCACCGCGGTCACCAGGGAACTGGCCGGACTGCCCATCGAACTGCGCGTGGTCGGGCGCAGGCTGACCAACGTCCCTGAGCGGCCGGTCGCCGACGTCGAAGTCCGGACCGCCGACCTCACCGAGCCGCACGAACTCGCCCGCGCGGTCGCCGGCGCGGACGCGATCATCCACCTCGTCGCGCACATCGCGGGCCCGGCCACGTGGCGGGTGAGTGCGGGCGACGCGGTGGCCGAGCGCGTGAACCTCGGTCTCGTGCACGACCTGATCTCGGTGCTGCGGGCCCAGCGCCGAGCGACGCCGCCGGTGGTCCTGTTCGCCGGTTCCATGTCGCAGGTCGGGCACCCGACCGGCGGCCGGATCGACGGCACCGAGCCGGACAACCCGCTGACCACGTACGACCGTCAGAAGCAGGCCGCGGAGAACGCGCTCAAGGCCGCCACGGCCGAAGGTGTCCTGCGGGGCGTCACGCTCCGCCTGGCGACACTGTTCAGCCAGGGCACGGATTCCATCGCGCTGGACCGGGGTGTGGTCAGCGCGATGGCCCGCCGCGCGTGGGCGGGTGAGCCGCTGACGATGTGGCACGACGGCACGGTGAAACGCGATCTGCTGTGCGTGGACGACGCGGCGGCCGCGTTCGCGGACGCGCTCGACCACGCGGACAGGTTGGCCGGCGGGCACTGGCTGGTCGGCACCGGCCTGGCCACGTCGATCGCCGACCTGTTCCGCAGCATCGCCGAAGCGATGTCCGCCGCGACCGGCAAGCCACCGGTGCCGGTGATCTCCACCCAACCGGCCGAGCAGTCGCTGCAGACCGACCAGCTCGACTTCGTGCTCGACCCGGGCCCGTTCGAGCGAGCGACCGGCTGGCGGGCACGGATTCCGTTGGCGGAGGCCTTGAAGCGCACCGCCGTGGCCATCGCCGACCACGCGGAGCGCACACACGCGGCCACCTCCGCGTGATGCGCGTCCTGTTCACGAGCTGTCCGGACGAAAGCGCCTTTCCCTCCATGGTTCCGCTGGCCCAGGCGCTGGACGCCGCCGGGCACGAGGTGCGGGTGGCCTGCCGGCCCCGGTTCGCCGACGTGGTCACCCAAGCCGGGCTCACCGCCGTCCCGGTCGGCCGCGATCACGACGTGTGGCAGGCATTCGGTGTGGAGCCCGGCGAACGCGCGGCACTGCGGGCCGCGATGTTGGAGCCGTACGACGTGGTGGGCCAGGACGAGCGGTACATCACGTGGGAATACCTGCGGTCCGGGTACGAGTACCACGTCACCTGGTGGCACAAGATGGACAACCTGCCGGTGATCTCGCAGCTCGTGGCACACGCCCAGGACTGGCGGCCCGACTTGGTGATCTGGGAGCCGACGAGCTACGCCGGACCTGTCGCCGCGAAGGCTGTCGGCGCCGCGCACGCCCGTCTGCTGTCCAGTCTGGACATTCACGGCGTGACCCGCGGGCACTTCCTCAGGCTGGGGCAACGGCGGCAGGACGACCCGCTCGCCGAGTGGCTGTCCGGCTACGCCACCAAGTACGGCACCAGCTTCAGCGAGGACATGGTGACCGGTCAGCTCACTATCGACCAGCTGCCCGGTTCCCTGCGGCTCGACACGGGACTGCCCAGCCTGCCGATGCGCCACACCCCGTGGCGGGAAACGTCCCAGCGGTTCGGCCGGCAACGCGTCGCAGTGGTGATGGACATCGAGCCGACCGTCCGGTTCGGCGGCTACCGGCTCACCGTCGACGAGATCACCGCCGCCGTGGCGCAGCCGGATTCCGGCGAGTGCGCCGCGGTCGTGCACGACGGCGACCTCGCCACGTTCCTCGACGCGGTCCGCCACGGCCTACCGCAGCTGGTCCTGCCGGTGTACGTCGACCAGCCGCCGCTGGCCGACCGGATCGTGGAATGCGGTGCGGGGCTGCACATCCACCCGCACACGGTGACCGCGGCGGCCGTCCGGGACAGTGTTTCCCGGCTGCTGCACGAACCGTCCTTTCGCGACAGTGCGGCGAAGCTCCGCGACGAGATGCTGACCATGCCCGCTCCCGCCGAGGTCGTCCCGCGCCTCGAAGAGCTCGCGGCCACACACCGCTGAGGAGACACGACGTGCGCGTGCTGTTCGTCACCTACCCGGAAAAGACGATCTTCCAGTACCTGGTGCCGCTGGCCTGGGCGCTGCGCACCGCCGGGCACGACGTCCGCGTCGCCAGCCAGCCCCGCTTCGCCGGCGTGATCACCCAGGCCGGGCTCACCGCCGTCCCGGTCGGCGGTGACCGGGAGATCTGGCGTGTCGCCGAGGGCAAACCGGAGCAGGTCGAGGCGTCGCGTGCGGGCCTGCCCCCGCCGTACGACGTGGCCGACGCACCGGAGAAAGCCAGCTGGGACTACCTGCGTGACGGCTACCGGACGCAGGTCACCTGGTGGCACCGGATGAAGAACTTCCCGATGATCGCCCAGCTGGTCACGTACGCCCGGCACTGGCGGCCGGACCTGATCCTCTGGGAACCCACCAGCTACGCCGGATCGATCGCCGCGAAGGCCATCGGCGCGACCCACGGCCGTCTGATGTACTGCCTGGACATCTACGGCGTCACCCGCGACCACTACCTGCGCCTGAAAGACGGGCAAGAGGACCGGGAAGATCCGCTCGCCGAGTGGCTGTCCGGCTACGCCACCAAGTACGGCACCAGCTTCAGCGAGGACATGATCACCGGCCACTTCACCATCGACCAGTTGCCGGAGTCGTTGCGGATCACCGCGGATCTGGACTACCTCCCGATGCGGTACGTCCCGTACGGCGGGCCTGCCACCGTTCCGGCCTGGCTGCGGACAGCACCGGCCAGGCCGAGGGTGGCGTTCACCCTCGGGCTGACCGCCACCGAGCGGTTCGGCGGCTACACCGTGGACGTCCAGGATGTGTTCGACGCCCTGGCCGACCTGGACATCGAACTGGTGGCCACGCTGACCGACAAGGCGAAGCAGAACCTCAGCAGGATTCCGCCGAACACCCGGGTCATCCCGTACGTGCCGCTGCACGACCTCGCCGCGACGTGCAGTGCCGTGATCCACCACGCCGGCGCGGCCACATTGGCCACCACCAGCCTGCACGCCGTGCCCCAGCTGTCCATTCCGTACCACTTCGACCAGCCCGCGCTGGCGCGCAAGCTCACCGAGCAGGGCGCCGGGCTGGACATCCACTCGACCATGGCCACCGGCGCGGACGTCCGGCGGGACCTGCTCCGGCTGCTCGGCGAGCCGCGGTTCCGGGCAGGGGCGCGGCGGCTGCGTGACGAAGTGCTCGCCATGCCCACGCCGAACGAGATCGTCCCGCGGCTGGAAAGCCTCGTGGCACACCACCGCATCGCACACCGCCGCATCGCACAACACTGAAGGAGACACGACGTGCGCGTGCTGTTCGCGACCTGCCCGGACAAGAGCACCTTCCAGTACCTGGTGCCGCTGGCCTGGGCGCTGCGCACCGCCGGGCACGACGTCCGCGTCGCCAGCCAGCCCCGCTTCGCCGGCGTGATCACCCAGGCCGGGCTCACCGCCGTCCCGGTCGGCCGGGACAGCGACATCCACCGTGCGCTGGAAAACGCGCCAGGCGAACAGGTTTCCGCCCGCGCCGGGCTCCCCCGGCCCTATGACGCGGCGATCGACCCCTCGCTGGCCACACCGGAGCACCTGCGGGCGGGGTACGACCACCACGTCACGTGGTGGCACAAGATGGACAACCTGCCGTTGATCTCCCAGCTGGTCGCGTACGCCCGGCACTGGCGGCCGGACCTGATCGTCTGGGAGCCGCGGACGTTCGCCGGATCGATCGCCGCGAAGGCCATCGGCGCCGCGCACGCCCGGATGCTGTGGAGCATGGACGTTTTCGGCGTCACGCGGCAGCTGTACCGGCAACTCGACGCACCGGGACCGGATCCGTTGGCCGAGTGGCTCACCCGCCACGCCCGCGAGTACGGCGCGGACTTCAGCGAGGACATGGTCACCGGTCAGTTCACCATCGACCAGTTGCCCGTTTCGCTTCGCATCGCGGCCGATCTGCAGTACGTTCCGATGCGTCACACTCCTTACGGCGGACCGGCGACTGTCCCGTCCTGGCTGCGAACACCGCCACGCAAGCCGCGCGTCGCACTGACCCTCGGCCTGACCGCCACGGAGAAGTTCGCCGGTTACACCGTCGACATAGGACAAATACTGGACGCGCTCGGCCACCTGCGCATCGAGCTCGTCGCGACCCTGACCGACAAGACCCGAGCCGCACTGCCCCGGATTCCCAAGAACACCAAGATCGTGCCGTACGTGCCACTACAGGACCTGGCCGCGACCTGCACCGCGGTCATCCACCACGCCGGTGCGGCCACGATGGCCACCACAAGCCTGCACGGCATACCGCAACTGTCCATTCCGTACCACTTCGACCAACCCGCCCTCGCCACCCGGTTCGCCGAACACGGTGCCGGCCTCGCCATCGACTCGGCGCGAGCCACCGGCCCAGCCGTCCGGGAAGCCGTGCTCGCGCTGCTGAACGAGCCACACTTCCGCGCCAACGCCCAGAAGATCCGCGACGAGATGCTCGCCATGCCTTCCCCCAACGAGATCGTCCCGCGACTCGAGGAGCTCACCGCCGCACACCAAAGCTAAGGAGCAAGCCACGTGCGCGTGTTATTCGTTACCCCGCCGAAGAAGAAGGCCTTCTACGCGATGGCCCCACTGGCCGGTGCCCTGCGCACAGCGGGCCACGAGGTGCGGATCGCCGCCCATCCGGCGTTCACCCGCACCATCTCGTCCGCCGGCCTGACCGCCCTGCCGCTCGGCGACCGTGATCCACAGACCAAGATGGACAGTCCCGACACGGCTGAGACGGTCCGGTTCGCCGAGTACTGGCGGCCGGACCTGGTGGTCGGCGAACCGTCGGCCGCGGCGGGCCCGGCAGCGGCCAAGGCGACCGATGCCGCGCACGCACAGGTGCTCTGGCAGGGGACGCACGACGACGCCGACGGGCACTTCGTGATCGAGCAGTTGCCGACTTCGTTGCGCACCAAGGACTATGTCCACTCGGTGGACGTGCGGCACACGCCGTACCGCGGGCCGGTGACGATCCACACGTGGCTGTGGTCACCGCCGCGGCGGCCCCGGGTCGGTCTCGTTCCCGGCAGCGGTGTCCTCGCCGGTCTGACGGAATCCCTCGCGGACCTGGACATCGAGATCGTCGCGACGGACACCGACGCCGGTCAGCACATCGTGTTCCCCGACAACGTCCGGCTGGGCACGGCGGCACCGCTCGACACGATCGTGTCCGGCTGCGCGGCGGTCATCCACGACGGCAGCGCCGACACCGTCGCCACCACGAGTCTGTACGGCGTGCCGCACCTCGCGCTGCCGTCACGGCCGCACCAGTCCGCATTGGCGGAGAAGATCGCCGAATCCGGCGCCGGTCTGCACATCAGCGCCGAGCAGCGCAGCGGCGACGAGGTTCGCGCGGCCCTGCTCCGGTTGCTGGACGAACCGTCGTTCCAGGAAGCGGCGGGCCGGTTGCGCGACGAGGTGCTCGCCATGCCACCAGCCAACGAGATCGTCCCCCACCTGGTCGAACTGGCCGACAAGTACCGGGCGTGAACCGCCGCCCACCGAAGGAGGAAACCCATGCGTGTCCTGTTCGCCACGTCCGCGGACAAGAGCATCTTCCAGTCACTCACGCCGCTGGCGTGGGCCTTGCGCACGGCGGGCCACGAGGTCCGCGTCGCCAGCCTCGGCAAGTTCGCCAAGACGATCAACCAGGCCGGGCTCACGGCTGTCCCGGTCGGCCGGGACGATCCCGAGGACGCTGACGCGGACGCGTTACTCGCGGCCGCCGAGGCCGACGAGGAGGAGGACGACGATGACGACGACGACGTGTTGCCGTTGCCCTATGACGTCGCCGCCAAGCCGGAGCCGGACATCAGCTGGACGGACCTCAAGGCCCGCTTCGACTTCTACGTGACCTGGTGGCACAAGACCGACAGCGTCCCGATGATCAACCGGATGGTGGCGTACGCCAAGTGGTGGCGGCCGGACCTGGTCATCTGGGACCCGATCGCGTTCGCGGGCCCGATCGCCGCGAAAGCCGTCGGCGCGACACACGCTCGCCTGTTGTGGGGTCAGGACGTCTTCGGCGTGACCCGTGAGCACTACCTGCGCCTGAAGGAGCAGCAGCCCCGCCGGGCGCGCGGCGACATGCTCGCGGACTGGCTTGGCGCGGCTGCCAAGCGCAACGGCGGCCGCTTCACCGAGGACATGGTCACCGGTCAGTTCACCATCGACCAGCTGCCGGAGTCGTTGCGGTTGCCCGCCGGCCTGGACTACGTCCCGATGCGGTACGTGCCGTACGGCGGTCCGTCCACTGTGGAGCCATGGCTGTGGGAGAAGCCGAAGCGGCCACGGGTCGCGATCACCCTCGGCATCACGGCGGCGGAACGGTTCGGCGGCTACGCCGTCGGCGTCCAGGGCATCTTCGACTCGCTGGCGGACCTGGACATCGAGATCGTCGCGACGATCAACGCGGACGAGCAGAAGAAAATCAGCCGGGTGCCCGAGAACGTCAGGATGGTCAGCTACGCGCCGTTGCAGGCGTTGGCTCCGACGTGCGCGGCGGTCATCCACCACGCCGGATTCGGCACGCTGGCGACAACGTCGCTGCACGGCGTGCCGCAGCTGGCGCTGCCGACGGACTTCGACGAGCCGCCGCTGGCGCGCAAACTCACCGAGCAGGGCGCGGCACTGACCATTCACTCGTCCGAGTCGGCCGGTCCACAGGTCCGGGAGTTGCTGCTGCGCGTGCTGAACGAACCGTCCTTCCGCGAGTCCGCCCAGCGGCTGCGTCACGAGATGCTCGCGATGCCCACCCCGAACGAACTCGTCCCGCACCTGGAAGAACTCACCGCCAAGCACCGCGGCACGGACTGAAAGACGACCATGCGCGTTCTGTTCACCACCTGCCCCGACCGGAGCATCTTCCAGTCGATGGTGCCGTTGGCCTGGGCGCTGCGCACGGCCGGGCACGAGGTGCGCGTGGCCAGCCAGCCCAGGATGGCCGACACGATCGCCCGATCCGGCCTGACCGCTGTGCCCGTCGGCCGCGACCACAACCACAAACGGCTGGCCGGCATGGAACCCCAGCCCGGCACGGCCGCGCGGACCGGACTGTTCAGGCCGTACGACGTGGTGGACCACCCCGGGCGGATCAGCTGGGAGTACCTGAAGTCCGGGTACGACTACCACGTCACGTGGTGGCACAAGATCGACAGCCAGCCGATGATCCCCGACCTGGTGTCCTTCGCCCGGCACTGGCGGCCGGACCTGGTCATCTGGGAACCGTCGGTCTACGCGGGGCCGATCGCGGCCAAGGCGGTCGGTGCCAGGCACGCGCGTCTGTTGTGGAGCGTGGACGTCTTCGGCGTCACCCGCTCGCACTACCTGAGCCTCAAAGAACACCAGCCACCGGACGACCGCGGTGACGCGCTCGCCGAATGGCTGGACGCGCACGCCCGCAAGTACGGCGCGGCGTTCGACGAGGACATGATCACCGGCCAGGCCACCATCGACCAGCTACCGGATTCGTTGCGGGTCGCGGCGGATCTGGACTACGTACCGATGCGGTACGTCCCCTACGGCGGCCCGGCGACGGTCCCCCGCTGGCTCTGGCCGGCCGCCGAACGACCGCGAATCGCGATCACGTTCGGCATCACGGCCACCGAGGCGTTCGACGGCTACGTCGTCAGTGTGCCGGACATCCTCGATTCACTGGCGGATCTGGACATCGACGTCGTGGCCACGGTCGCCGAGAGCGAACAGCGCAAGCTCAGCCATGTCGCGGCGAACACGACCGTGGTTCCGTACGTCCCATTGCAGGCGCTTGTCCCGTCATGCAGCGCGGTGGTGCACCACGCCGGAATCGGCACGCTGGCTACCACGTCGTTGCAGGGCGTGCCGCAGCTGGCGCTGCCGTTGCACTTCGACGAGCCCGCCCTGGCCCGGAAACTCGCCGAGCAGGGCGCCGGGCTGGCGATGGATCCCAGCGAAGCCAAGGGCGACACCGTCCGGCAGGGCGTGCTGCGCCTGCTGCACGAGCCGGCCTTCCGCGACAGCGCGCGACGGCTGCGCGACGAGATGCTCGCCATGCCCGATCCCAGCCAGGTGGCCGCGCGGCTGGCCGAGTACTGACAAGGAGAACACCGATGCGAGTCCTGTTCGTCACCGAACCGGCCAAAACGCTCTTCCATTTCATGGTCCCGCTGGCCTCGGCGCTGCGCACGGCCGGGCACGAGGTCGCCGTGGCCAGCCAGCCCGACTTCGCCGAGACGATCACCCAGGCCGGGCTGACCGCCGTCCCGGTCGGCAGCCGCAACTACGGCCGCACCGCCGATTTCGACGACGGCGGGGACGAGGAAGAGGACGAGCCCGGCTTCCCGCGCCCGTACGACGTGGTCGACTTCCCCGAGCGGATCACGTGGGAGTACATGAAGTCCGGCTACGACAACCACGTCGAGTGGTGGTACAAGGCCGTCAACGTGCCGATGATCCACCAGTTGGTGGTGTTCGCCAGGCAGTGGCAGCCGGATCTGGTGATCTGGGAGACCGCCGCGTTCGCCGGTTCGATCGCGGCCAAGGTCGTCGGCGCGGCGCACGCGCGTCTGCTGTGGAGCGTCGACATCTTCAGCGTCACCCGCGCGCACTACCTCAACCTCAAGGAGCGGCAGCCACCCGAGGACCGCGGCGACGCGCTGGCCGAGTGGATCACCAGCAACGTCAACCGGTACGGCGTCGAGTTCTCCGAGGACCTGATCACCGGCCACTTCACCATCGACCAACTGCCGGACCCGCTGCGCGTGATCGGCGACGTGCACAACGTGCCGCTGCGGTACGTCCCGTACAACGGCACGGCCACTGTGGAGAACTGGCTGTGGACACCTCCGGCCAGGCCACGGGTCGGGCTGACGCTCGGCAGCAGCATCATCGCCGAACGCCCGGACGGCTACATCGTCGACGTCCAGGACATCCTGACTTCGTTGGCGGACTTGGACATCGAGGTCGTCGCCACGATCGACCGCGCCGAGCAGGCGAAGCTTCGCGAGGTGCCGGACAACGCGCGGCTGGTGCACTTCGCGCCGGTCGACGCGCTCGCCCCGACCTGCACAGCCGTGATCCACCACGCGGGCATCGGCACGATGGCCACGACGACGCTGCACGGCGTGCCCCAGCTGTCCCTGCCGTGGGATTCCGACCAGCCCGCGCTGGCCAGGAAACTCGCCGAGTACGGCGCCGGTCTGGAGATCCACGCGACCGAGGCGACCGGCGCGGGCGTCCGGGAGTGCCTGCTCAGACTGCTCGACGAGCCGTCGTTCGGCGAGCGCGCCCGTGCCCTGCGGGACGAGATGCTCGCGATGCCCACGCCCAACGAGCTCGTCCCACACTTGGAAGAGCTCACCGACAAGTACCGGCAGTGATCATCTCGCCGGCGGGACACGCACAGTCGAGGAGGAGAATCCGTTGACCACCCAGGCCACCCCGATCCGGCTGCGCCCGCCAGGCAACCGGGTCGACCAGCGGGCGATCCCGTGGTGGCGGTGGCAGCTCGTGCTGACCGCCGCCACGTTGGCCGTGTTGCTCGTCGTGCCGGGGATCTTCATCCCCCCGGCGCGTTTCTGGCTCGTGCTCGCCGCGATCGTGGTCGTCGTGATCGCCGTTCCGCTGGCCGTCCTGTTGCCGCTCTGGTGGTACCGGGTGCACCGGTGGGAGGTCACCGGGACCGCCGTGTACACCCGGACCGGGTACTTCTTCCAGGAGTCGCGAATCGCGCCGATGTCGAGGATCCAGACCGTCGACACCGAACGCGGCCCGCTGGAACAGCGGTTCGGCCTGGCGACGCTGATCATCACCACGGCGTCGTCGGCGGGCGCGGTGACGGTCAAAGGCCTCGACGGCGAGGTGGCGGCCGAACTGGCGCACCGCCTCGCCGACATCACCAAGCTCATCCCCCAGGACGCCACATGACCGCCGTGCTGACTCGAACTTCGGACCAGTGGCGCAGGCTGGACTGGCGCACGATCGCCATCACCACCGCGACGCTCGTCGGCTTCACCGGTGTCTCGGGTTTCTCGCTGGCGTCCGTCGTCTCCTGGATCTTCGGCTGGTCGCTGGCGAGCGTGCTCGCCTGGCTGGTGCCTGGCGTCGTGCTGATCGTGGCGGCCGGGTTCGTCGGAGACTGGTTGCGCTGGACCAGGACCCGATACCGGCTCTCGGCCGATCGGCTCGAGATGCACACCGGTGTCTTCGTGCGCAAGCAACGTTCGCTGCCGCGTGACCGGATTCGCAGCGTCGACATCAGCGCGGGGATCATGCTGCGGCTCTGCGGGATGGCCAAGGTGGAGATCGGCACCGGGGAGCACGTCGACAAGGACAAGACCTCGCTGGAACTGGACGCGGTCAGCCGGGCGGAGGCCGACCGGCTACGGCGTGAACTGCTCGGCCAGGGGCCCGCCGGCGAGTCGGACGACCAGGTGCTCGCGGAACTCGACCGGCGCTGGGTCTGGTACGCGCCGCTGTCGGTGGAGGCGTTCGTCCTGGGCTCCGGGGCGTTCGGCGGGCTGCTGAGCGTGGCCGAGTTGTTCGGGTTCGAGGCCGATGTGCTGACCTGGACCTACAACTTCCTGGACAGCATGCCGCTGGCCGTGGCCATCCTGATTGTCGTCGTCGTAGGCGGAGTCGTCGGTGCGGTCGGCGCGCTGCTGCTGTTCGTGACGACCTGGTGGGATTACCGCCTGGACCGTGAATCCGCGGGCACGCTCAGGGTCCGACGTGGACTCATGACGACGCATTCGGTGTCCCTGACCGAGGAGCGCTTGCGTGGGGTGCAGGTTGTCGAGACCCTGGGACACCGCCTGTTGGGAGCAGCCAAGGTCGATGCTGTCGCGACAGGACTCGCCGAGGAGGAACACGGCGAGGAGAGCGACCACAAAACGCTGCTGCCGAACGCGCCGGCCGAGCTGGCGCACCAGGTAGCCGCTTCCGTGGTGAACGCGGCTACCTCCCCCACCGACCCGTCGATCCTGTGTGGACACGTGACGGCGGCACGAAACCGGCGGCTCACCTGGGCCACGATGATCGCGTTGGTTCCCGCGACCGTGCTGGCCGTACTCGGGTTGCTGCTCACGGATGTGTTGCTGCACATCGCGTGGAGCTGGGCACTGGTGGCGCTCGGGATCGGGTTGCCCGCGGCCGTGGACGCATACCGCAACCTGGGGCACGCGATCAGCGGCCGTTATCTGGTGTCCCGGCACGGCGGGTTGTGGCGCAAGACCGTGGCGCTACAGCGCGACGGCGTCATCGGCTGGACCATCAGCCAATCGGTTTTCCAGCGCCGCAAAGGTTTGGTCACGCTCACCGCGACCACGTCCGCCGGACGCAAGCGTTACTCGGTCTACGACGTGGAAGAGCACAAAGGCCTGGCATTCGCAGACACGTGCGTGCCAGGCCTGATCGCACAGTTCCTCGATCCTCAGCCCCCGAGCTGAGGCGTGGCGGTCCGCAGCGTCGCCGCCGCCGCGTTGTCGAGCACAGAGACCATCCAGTTCACGAAGTCCTGTTCGGACTCCGACGCGGCGGCCCGCATCCACCGCTGTTTCTGGCTTGGCGGAACCGTCATGTGAATCTTGAGAATACGGTCGGTCCCGGCCTCGCCGGAGCGGTTGACCCGCCTGCTGGCTCTGACCCGGTTGCGCAGTTCGTTGCGGGACCAGCCGAACCGCTCGGCCCGGTCCAGCCACTGGTCCTGCTCGGCCGCGGTCATCGAGGCGAGTTCGGCGTGGTGCTGGAAGCTCAGCGCGGGCCGGCGCCGGGCGACCGGGTACTGGCGCGCCACCCAGGCGTAGTTACGCAGCGTCTGGTAGTCCAGCGACGTCTGCTCGACGGCCCGTTTGTACAGGTCCGGGTACTGCGACTGGCCGTAGATCAGCCAGTCCCCCAGCCACCACGACGACGAGGCGGCGATGGTGTCGATCTGCCGTCCGATCCTGCTCCACTCGTCCAACGGGACGCCGGGCGGCAAGGTGAAACTGGTGCGTTTGGTGAGCCCGACACCGGGTAACGGCCCCGAACCGGCACCCTCCCCGGATTCGCGCGGACGCGACCGCCGCTGAAGTCCTTCGGCGGCAGGCTGGTGTTTGCTGCGGGTATCCACCCTTCCTCCCAATGGTGTAGCCCCAAGCCATTCACATGAGTTTATGGCGGTAAGGCGAGCATAAGCAGATATAAATGAGGGCGTCAACTGTGGTGAACGCTTTTGCCGGAACCTGCTTCAGGCCAGTTGACAGGCCACTATGCTGGACCGTTGTGTGGGAGGAGGCGGAGATGCCGGACGCTTCGTCGTCGAGCGAACGAACCCTTGCGGCGAAGGTGGATCACCTCTTCCGCACCGTCCGGCCGAGCAGTGGCAAGGAGTACAGCTTCGAAGAGGTCGCCGAGACCATCCGGTCCGGCGGCGGGCCGACGATCTCGGCCACCTACCTCTGGCAGTTGCGCAAAGGCTTGCGGGACAACCCTACCCGGCGGCACCTGGAGGCACTGGCCGGGTTCTTCGGCGTCCCGCCCGCGTACTTCTTCGACGCCACCACGACCAGCCAGGTCGACGCGGAACTGGCGCTGCTCGCGGCGTTGCGGGACGCCTCGGTGCGGCAGATCGCGTTGCGGGCGTCCGGCCTGTCCGCCCGGAGCCTCGGTGCGATCACCGAGATGGTGGAGCGGGCGCGCGAGATCGAAGGCCTGCCGGACGACCAGGACAACCCCGAGTCCTGACCGAATCCCGGCCGGCGCCGCAAACGGTCCATTTTCGACACGCACCAACGGGATTCGGGCAAGATACGTGGCATGCGGCCGTGACGACCACGACCTTGCCCCTCTCGGGAGGTGCGATGACCGCCGAGCTCAAACGGCTGCGACGCCGATGTGAAGCCATCGCGGGGCAGTTGCCCCTGATGCACCCGTTCGACGTGCACGAGTTGTGCCGGCGAGTGGCCGAGCAGCGCGGACGGCCCATCCACCTCATGCCCGTGACAGGATTGTCGGAAGCCCATGGGGTGTGGCTGTCCACCGACACCGCGGACCTGATCTTCTACGAGGACGGAACCGCGCTGCCGCACCAGGAACACATCATCCTGCACGAACTGAGCCACCTGTTGTGCGGGCACTACCGGGCCGGTATCCCGGAAGCCGAACACATCCGGTCCCTGCTGCCGCACCTGGACTTCAAAGTCATCCGCACCATGCTGGCCCGCACTTCGTACCAGGCCGCAGAGGAACAGGAGGCAGAACTGCTCGCCTCGATCATCCGGCACCAGGCGGAACGGCTGACGCCCAACGACGTCGGCCGGAGGATCAGGGCAGCGTTCGACTGGCCACGCCGCACACATGGGTGAACTGATCCGGCACTACGGGCCCGCGTTGCTGGCGTGCACCGTCGTGGTGACACGACTGGCCGTGCACCCGCGCGGCCCCACCAACGCGATGAGCTGGGTGGTCACGCTGACCATCGCGGCGACGCTGACGGCGAAGGTCCCACCGGTCTACCACGGGCTGAGCGTGCTGACCGGGATACCGAACGTCGGCAGACTGGTCGACCACGGCTGTTTCCTCGTCGCGGGATGGGGCGGCCTGACAATGCTGTTGCAGATCCACCATCCCGAGGACGCCCGCCGACGGTCGCTACGGCACGCGATCTGGATCTCGGCGGCGTTCACCGGAATGTGCGTCCTGTTCGTGATGACCAAGGCACCAGTGGACAATGTGCGCTTCGCGGGCAGGTACGGCGCGACTCCCGGCGTGCTCGAGTATTGGCTCGTCTACACCGCCGGATTGCTCCCGGCGTTCCTCACCGCGGCCACGCTGAGCATCCGTTACGCCTCGATGACCACGGATCCAGCGGTACGAATGGGTTTACGGCTGATCGCGACCGGCATGCTCTGCTCGGTGACGTACCACTTCCACAAAGCGGCGTACTTCGTCGCACGCAGGACCGGAACGGACTACCCGAGGGCGTTGAACATCCTGCTGGACAGGTATCTCACGCTCGCGGCGGCGGTGCTGATCCTGGCCGGACTGGCCTTGCCGAACTGGCGGACACCACCGCCGATCAGCAACTACCGGAAGTACCAGCGGTTGCGTCCACTCTGGCTGGCGCTGTACCGGATGAACCCGTCGATCGCCCTCGTACCACCGAAACCACGGTGGTACGAACTGCTGGACATGCGAGACCTCGACTTGCGCCTCTACCGCCGGGCGGTCGAGATCCGCGACGGCCGCCTGGCTCTCCGCGACCACATCGACCCTGAAGTGGCGGCCGACGCACGACACGCGGCCGTCCAATCCGGCCTTACTGGCCGGAAACTGGATGCGGCGGTGGAAGCAGCCACCCTGGCAGCCGCGATCCAAGCCGCCGCGACAGGAGCCGCCCCGACTCAGCCTCCGTCGCCCGCAGCCGCCCCCGGCGGTCGCGACCTCGACAGCGACATCGCCTTCCTCTGCGACGTCGCCGACGCCTTCCGCCGCGTCCCTGCGAGGTTCCAGACAAGCCACCAGGTGTCCTGACCCGAGCGGGAGACTACTTCCGCTTGCCAGTGGCAGTGGTTTTCTTCCGGCCGCCTCCGCTCGCTGTGTCGCGTTCGCGCCGGACAGCCGGTTTCCGTCCCTTGATGGTGCTGTGCCGCAACGCCGCGATCACCTCGTCCACGGCCGCATCGGGGATCTCCACCAGCGAGAAGCGGTCGGCGATCTCGATCGCGCCGATGTCGCGGCCGGTGAGACTGGACTCGCCGGCGATCGCGCCGACCAGATCCTGTGGCCGGATCCCGGCATTGCGCCCGATGCCCAGGAAGAGGCGTGCGACCTCACCGCCCGGCGCACGCCGCCGTCCCTCCGGACCGCGACGCTCCGGTTTCCGGCGTCCGCTCACCTCGCGGACTTCCGGGATCTCCTCCTCGTCCGCGACGATTCCGCTGGACTCGTGCGCCAGTTTCACCGCCGCCAGTGCCACGTCCATGACGTCGAACTCGTCGGTGAGCGTCTCGACCACGACCCGGAACCGCTCCAGGTCGTCGACGAGCAGGCTCTCCCGCAGTGCCGCGCGGGTCAACTCCAGGCGACGCGCGCGCAGGTCGGCGGTCGTCGGCACCTTTTCCATGCTGATCGGCTGTTTTGTCACCCGCTCGATCGCTTTGAGCATCCGGTGCTCACGCGGCTCGGCCAGGGTGAGCGCGACGCCTTCCCGGCCTGCCCGGCCCACCCGGCCGATGCGGTGCACGTACGCCTCAGGCGCCGAAGGAACGTTGTAGTTGATGACGTGGGTGAGTTGCTCGACGTCGAGCCCACGTGCGGCCACGTCGGTGGCGATGAGCAGATCAGCGGTGCCGGCACGTAGCCGTCCCATCACGCGGTCCCGTTGCTCCTGTCCCATTCCGCCGTGCAGCGCCTCAGCCCGGTAACCTCGCCCGTTCAGGGTCTCGGTGAGCTGGTCGACCTCTTCCCGGGTCCGGCAGAAGACGATCGCCGCGGTGGGCGCCTCCACGTCCAGCACCCGGCCGAGCGTGGCGGGCTTGTGCGCGCGGGCGACCACATACGCGCTTTGCCGCACCAGCGGGCTCTTGCCGCCGTCGGCCTCGGCCGACCGGCCCATCTCGATGCGGACCGGGTCGCGCAGGTGGCGCCGGACGATTCGGTCGAGGCGCGCGGGCATGGTCGCCGAGAAGAGCACGGTCTGCCGGTCCTCGGCCGTGGCCTCGAGGATGGCCTCGATGTCCTCGGCGAATCCCATGTCGAGCATCTCGTCGGCCTCGTCCAGCACAACGGTCTCGATCGCGTGCAGCCGGAGAGTGCCACGACCGATGTGGTCGAGTGCGCGTCCGGGGGTGGCGACCACGACGTCGATCCCGCGCTCCAGCGCCTGGAGCTGGCGGCCGATCGGCTGCCCGCCGTAGATGGGCAGCACGCGCACGCCAAGGTCACGGCCGTAGCGGTGAAACGCTTGCGACACCTGCACGGCCAGCTCCCGCGTGGGCACGAGCACCAGCGCCGCCGGGTCCTTGCCCGGCGCGTCACCGGGCAGGCGCTGCAGCACGGGCAGCGCGAACGCCGCCGTCTTGCCAGTGCCGGTCGCGGCCTGGCCGAGCAGATCGTGCCCCTGCAGCAGAGGCGGAATCGCCTCACGCTGGATCGGTGTCGGCTCCTCGTAGCCCAGGCTCGACAGCGAGTGCAGCAGCTCGGGCCGCAACGCCAGATCTCCGAAGCTCGCGGTCTCCTCTTGCACGCTCACACTCACTCATCACCCTCCGATGTTTTCCGCCATTGTGGTCTGCGCGTCCTGGTGCCGCCGATCGTGTGCCGCTCAAATACTCATCGCTGCTGGTCAACGACCCTTTCAGGGCTCTGTCCGGCAACGTCGGCGACACGCCGGTGACCGTGGTGGCGTCAGGCGGTGGGATGAAGGGCAGGGTGATCAGGCCGCGAGCGCGCGCCGCCACAGCTCAGGCAGTGCCTTCCGCAACCGCCTGAGGTCGGCCGAATCACGGTCGAGCAGCCATTGGATCGCGATCCCGCGCAGGTCGCCCACGATCGCGACCGCGGTGTCGTGCGGGTCGAGATCCGGGCGCACCGAACCGTTCTCGATCCCCAGGACGACATCGGCCGCGATGGACGCGCGGAAGGCCTGGTCCCGTTCGCGGAAAATGGCCGCCAGCTCGGGCCGGGTGACGGATTCGGCCCACATCACGAAAAACGCCCGGGTGATCGGAGCACCCGTCGCCACGGTGTCGAGGTAGCGCTCGAGGATGAACAGCAGGCGTTCGAGCCCCGGCGGCAGCTCGTCCCACTCCGGCACAAGCTGGTCCTGCACCTGCCGCGCGAGCACTTCGAGCAGGCTCGGGATCGACCCGAAGTGATGATTCACGATTCCCCGGCTGTAGCCGGCGCGCTCGCCCACGCTCGCGAGGGTCAGTGCCCTGGTGCCGGACTCCGCCACCAGCTCCGCCGCGGCGGCGAGCAACGCGGATTCCGCGCGGGCACGGCGTTCCTGCTGGGTGCGGCGGGTTCTGGCGGTGCTCTCTGGCATGCACCCAGGATACTTACTTGCAAGCATGCACGCAAATAAGATAGGAAGGAGAAGTCCACCCGAGATTGGAGCGACTGTTGACCGAGTTCACCGGACAGAACCTGGCCTTCGCCTGGATGGTCCACGACCCGCACCCCCTGCGCACCGACGCCGCCCTGCGGGCGACCACTCCCGTGGTGTTGCCATGACTGTCGTTCTGGTGCACGGAAACCCGGAGACCGAAGCGGTTTGGGCGCCCCTGCGGGCGGAACTGGGCCGCGATGACGTCGTCTGCCTCTCCCCGCCCGGCTTCGGGGCACCGATTCCGCCCGATTTCGGCGCCACCGTGCTGGAGTACCGGGACTGGCTGATCGGCGAGCTGGAAAACTTCGGCGAGCCGGTCGATCTGGTGGGGCACGACTGGGGCGGCGGGCATGTCGTCAATGTCGCCATGACGAGGCCGGATCTGTTGCGCAGCTGGGCTTCGGACGCGGTGGGCCTGTTCGCGCCCGACTATGTCTGGCATCCGCTCGCCCAGATCTGGCAGACCCCAGAGGAACGCGAGCGAGCGGTCGCCGTGTTCAGCGCGCCCTTCGCCGAACGCGTGGACCTGTTCGTGCAGCGGGGCAACGATCGCGAGATCGCCGAAGTGCTCGCCGCCGAGATGGCCGCCGAGATGGCCGCGGCGGTGCTGCCGCTCTACCGGTCGGCCGCGCAGCCGGTGATGGCCCAGCTTGGTCAGGGACTTGCCGGAGCAGCCCGGCGGCCCGGCCTGTGCCTTGTCGCGACGGCTGATCAGTTCACGGGGTCGGTGGAGCTGCGGACCCGCGCCGCCGCCACCGCCGGCGCGCGGGTGGTGGTGCTGGAAGGGCTCGGCCACTGGTGGATGCTGCAGGATCCAGGCCAGGGCGCCCGGGCGCTGACCGAGTTCTGGGCCCAGGTCAGCACACCTGGCGGCCCGGGCGGCACCGGACGGGCCTCGTGACGTCGTTGCCCTGAGAGCGGTCCAGGAGCCGGGTTCAAGGCGCCGTCAGTCGGGAGGGCCGGGAAGCGCGGCCATCAGGTCGGCCAGTGTCGCCGAGTCGAGAGTTGTCGACGAGGTGTGGTCCCAGGTGATCTGCCACTTCCCGGCGAGGCGTCGCCACGTCAGGGAGTTCGTCGCGCGCAGGCCGGTCTCGGTACCGTCCGCGGCGACCAATCGGGCCACGAACACCAGCCGCGAGACGGCGAGGTCACCGGAGGCAAGCACGTGCGGCCCGTCGGCGAGGCGGTGCTCGGCGATCGTGAGGCGATTGAACACCGGCTCCCACAGCGCCCGGTACTCCTCCGCGCTGCGCGCCACCCGATGCTCTGGATCGGCGTCGTCATACAACAGGGCGTCCTCGGCCGTCCAGTCGTAGAACTCGCCCTGGATCGCGCGGAAGTCGAACGGCGGGTCGTCAGCGGCGCGGTCCCAGCCCCACAGCCAACGCAGATGCGCTGCGGCTACGGCACTCGTGGGTTCGGTGGTGCGATCGGTCATGGAGCCATGATCCGCGGGACCTGACCGGGTAACCAGACCTTGCGGTTGCTGGTACCAGGAGTACACCCCCAAGCTCGCCCGCCGGGCGATCGCCGCGGCCGAACAAGTGCCGCTGCCGGGAATCGCTTGTCATGCCTGGGTCTTTGAACACTTTCGGGGCGGATTGGCAAGCACAGGGTGGAAAATGAGGCGGGCCGGGGACCGTCCGCGGCCACGGCTGTCAGATCGCCGCCGGGCAGGCAGCCGTGAACCGTGTCGTCGCTGGGCGCTGGCGCTCCGCCCGGCCAACGACTACGCACCGGTTGACTTGTCGCAACTCTTGACGCACCCTGTTAAGACAAGAGTTGCGACATGGAGGCGCCGTGCCGAACGGAACCCCGCCGAACGGAACCCCGCCGAACGCCGACCCGCCGGTACGTCCGGCGGACCTCGAGCGGGCCGGCGTGTGGCTGGCCGGGCACGGCCTGGCCGACGTCCGGCCGACGCTGTTGCTGGCGACGCGGCTGGCGGTCCGGCGGCGTACCCGGCTGGCCGCATCTGTCCTGCTGGCCACGTTCATCGTCGCGGTCGCCCTCACCTACACCGGCGGCATGGTTGACGGGGCCGGGCACCGGCGCTGGTCGCTGCTGGTGTTGACGGCGCTGGTGGTCGGGTTGGTGCTGACCCAGTCGTTGCTGGACTGGTGGGTGCGGCGGGTCGACCGGCGCGCCGGTGCGACGTTGCTGCGACGGGCGGCCTGCCCGGTCCGGCTCGGCTGGCGTACCGTGCTCGGCTGGCCGCGTGCCGCGTTCGCGGCCACCACGTTCGCGGGCGCGGCGGCGCTGGCGATCGGCACCCTGACACTGCCCGACTCCACCGCGAGGTACGCGGCGGGCATCCTGCTCATCGGACTGTGCGGGCTCGCCGTCGGCATTGTCGTCCAGCTGCGCCATATTCTGACGCACCCGGTGGTGGCGGACGACGAGGTCTCGCTGACCGCCGACGTCATCATGCGGGTGGAGGACGCCCGAGTCGGCGCCGCGCCGACCGCGGTGTGGTCGGTGTGGTCGCTGCCGGTCGTGTCGGTGTTCAGCACCACCTTCGGTTGGTGGAACGCTGCCTGGCTCGCCTTCATCGTCCTGAGCGTCATCGCGCTGGCCCTGATCGAGGCGCGGACCGCCCAAAGCGCCACGGTGGCGCGGCACGTCATGAGCGCACCGTGAACCGAATGGTCGTCATCGACGCGGCCTCGCCCGTCCCGCCGTTCGAGCAGCTCCGTGCCCAGCTCGCCCGGCAGATCCAGGACCAGACGCTCGCCGTGGGCACCCGGCTACCGACCATCCGCCGTCTGGCCGCGGACCTCGGCCTGGCCGTCAACACCGTCGGCCGGGCCTACCGGGAACTGGAGGAGGCAGGGTTGATCGAGACCCGTGGATCGGCCGGCTCGTTCGTGTCCGCGGCCGGTGAGAAGGGACGCGAACGGGCGAGCCGCGCCGCCGCCGACTACGCCGCCGTCATCGCCAGCCTCGGCATCGACATCAACGAGGCCATCCGCATCGTGCAAGCAGCGCTGACCAAGGGCATCGCCGTATCCCCCGCCACCAGCGACCCGAGAGAAGCATGACATGGCCGTACCGCACAGCCTCCCCCAGCGCGTCTTCCTGCTGGCTTACGACCCGGACAAAGGCAGAGTCGGCCCAGGCACCAACCTGGGCGCCATGCTCCGCGCCGCGGCCCTCGCCGACCTCTACCGGGGCGGCCTGCTCACCGACGAACGCGGCCGCGCGGTGATCGGCGTCCGGCACCCCTGCGACGATCCCGTTTTTGACGCGCTCCTCGAAGAGATCGCCGGCTCCAAGCCACACACATGGCAGTCCTGGATCGGCCACAGGCGGCACGCCGCCGTCGGAGCGGTACGCCGGCAGCTCAGCGATGGCGGCTGGGTTCACCTCCAACCCCACAAGATCCTCGGGCTGTTCCCCAGCACCAAGGTGACCGTCCGCGACCCCCGCGTCCGCGACGAACTCCTCGGCCGGGTCCACACCGCCCTGCACAAACCCATCGGCGGCATCGACCCCGCCGACGCCGCACTCGTGGCCATCATCGCCGTCGGCGACCTCAGGCTCGTCCTCGACCGTAAGACCACACGCGCCAACAAACAACGCATCCAGGAACTCACCAAGCTCAGCGGACCGATCGGCCCCGCCCTGCACAAAGCGATCCAGGCCGCTGCGGTCGGTGAGATTTAGTCGTCACCGGGATGCGGGAAGCGACATCGACGGGTCCGCGGTGGATGCGGCGTCGGTCATGGGCATTTCGAGGGTGACGGCGCGGCGCTACCTGGAGCGAGCGCTCGGTCTGCGCCAGGCGGGCGTCTACCTCGCTGCCAGTTCAGAACTTGCCCGTGCGGCCCCGTCAGCGCACTACCTCTCGTTCCAGCCAGTCACCCAGTGCCTGTTCTGTCGACTCCTGGTACGAGCGGGTGTCCACGTTGTCCGCGTGGAGTTCGTACACGGGGATACCGGCCGCGCGCAGGGCTCGGTTGGTGAAGTAGCTGCCGCGGGCGTCGTCGGACACCAGGTGCACCACGCCGTCCACGCCGTGGAGTTTCGCTTCCTTCACATACCACTCGCAGGACCACGGTGGTGTGTAGAGCTGGTCGGTGAAGGCGGCGAACCGGGCGGCCAGTGTCCTCAATGGATCGTCGCCGTATCGTGGGTAGCCGTCGGCGGCCACGGCCAGGTACATCGACCACACGAAGACGGCGCCGTGGCGTTCTTCGAAGCGGCGGTAGAAGTCCATGTCGTACCACAGGCCCCGGCCGATCCACATGAGACGGACACGTTCGTTCTCGCATACCGCCGCCCCGGCCCGGACGCGGGACTCGACTTCCTCGTAGAAGCGCTGTGCGGCGTCGCGGGCCCACTCGGTGCCGCGGTGCCACTGGGGGATCATCACGCTCGGGATGCTGTCCGTGACGGCAAGCGGGCTCGGCGTCGTGCCCGCGATCAGATCTCGGGTACGCCGGTTCCACTCCGCCTGTTCGTTGACCAGATCGAGGACCCGCCGCAGCGCGCGTTCGCTGAACACCCGGCCGGTCGTCGTCTCCAGGAACCTGATCAGGCCGTGCAGTTCGGACACCATCAAGTCGAGCCGCGCGGTGCCGATCGCCTTCTCCCAGTCGTGCGGCATCAGGTCCCACCAGTTCACCGGGACGGCGTTCTCGGCGGCGCTTTCCAGTGCGTAGTAGGTGATGCCGGGCTGCTGGCCCCACACGTCGAAGATCTTGCGGCCGCCGTCGCCGACGGTCTCGCCCAGCACGATCGTCGGGCGGGGCAGGCCGCCCCACGGTGCGGCGTCCGGGTCCGGTTCGAACAACGACGCGAGCGAGATCGAGCTGTACTGCTCGGTGTAGTCCGGGTAACCGCGCTCGCGCAGCAGCTCCAGGTGGTGCGGCGCCCGTCGCTTGGCGGCGACCACCGATGCCCACCACTGGTTGACGACATAGGGGATCTCCATCGCGCGGAAGATCTCCTGTGGTGCGTCCGCGTTCACGAGGGCGAGCGGGTCGCCTGCCGCGGCGGACGCGCGCAGGTCCCGGAACCACGCCCGTTGATAGCGGGTCGCCTCGGTGGCCGACGCCAGCAGCTTCTCAACCAACGGGCACCTCCGCGAGATCGATCGAGCCGTACTCCTGGCGATCGACCAGCACCGCCGGGATGCCGTGCGCGCGCAGCGCCGCCGCCTGTGCCGGGAAGTCCCACGGCGGGGCGTCGTCGTTGCGCCGGACGTAGGACACCACCAGTTCGGCTCCGCACTCGACCGCGGCACGCGCCGTGTACGCCGCCCGGTCCGCGATCGACGCACGCGCGGCGGTGGGACCGTTGTACTGGTACCGCTCGACGAGCGCGTCCAGTGTCGGCTCGCCGACGAGCCGGGAGGCGAGCAGGTCGCCCCAGTCGTGGTCCTCGCCGACCACGACGAAGCCCGCCTTCTCCAGCACGAGGTAGACGTCCGGGGTGTCGTGCGCACTGCCGGTGAGGAACACCCGGCGTCCTGAGTGGACGTCCAAACTGGACTCCATCAGGTCGCGCAGCAGCTGGTTGTGCTCGGCCACCGGGAGGACGGCGCCGAACACCGCCAGTGCCTGCACGCCGGTCAACCGCAGCTCTCTACGCAGGGCCGACACCGCGCGCAGCAGCTCGCGGCGCTCGTCGTGCAACCCGATCGCCGCCGCGACGGCCGCCGGGGTGAGCCGTGTGCCGGTCCACCGCTCCAGCACGGCGACCAGCTCGGCGAACCGAATCCGGTCGTATCGGGTGGTCGTCCAGTGCGGCAGGTGCAGTACGTCGACCAGGTACGCCTCGGGCAGCCCAAGCCCGGGCTCGACCCTGCGCAGCTCGCGGACCGCGTAGAACAACCGCAGCGAGGCCTCGCAGTCCCGGGACACCAGCAGCCGGTCGAGTCGGCCGTACTCCCCGCCCAGCAGCCGGGTCAGCACGGACACGACCCACCGGTCGACGCCGCGCCCGAGGTAGGTCTCGCCTGCCGTCACGTCCGTGCCCGGCCGTCCCGCCAGCCGGACCGGCAGCGCACCCGCCGCCGTCACCAGCTCCACCGGGACGTCCTGGCCGACGTACCCGATCACGGGACCGTCCGCCGTGACCGGGTACCGCCGCTCGTAGTGGTCGATCAGTCGCTCCAGTGGTGTGGTGCCCACGCTCAGATGACCCCGTCCGCGCGCAGCGCGGCGAGCCGGTCGCCGTCGTAGCCGAGCAGTTCGCCGTACACCCGGTCGTTGTGCTCGCCAAGCGCGGGCGCAGGCCGGTCGAACCCGACCGCCGCTCCGGAGAACACGATCGGCACGCCGGTCGCGGAGATGTCCGCGGTGGCGCCGTGGTTCGGGTGCGACAACGCGACCACCTCGGCCCTCGCCCGGACCAGCGGGTCCTGCACGGCCTGCGCCGGTTCCCGCACCTCGGCCGCCGGGACGCCGTTGTCGGTCAGCAGCTTCACGACGTCCGCCCGCCGTTGCCCGGCCACCCACGACCCGATCAGCTCGTGCAGTGTGCCCGCGTTGGCCACCCTGGCGTCCCGGGTGGCGAACCGGGGGTCGGCCGCCAGCGCGGGCTCCCCCATCGCCTGGAAGACTCCCGCGGCGAACCGGTCGGTCGGCCCGCACAGCGCGAGCCAGCCGTCGGTGGCCTCGAACAACCCGAACGGCGCGAGCCTCGGCACGAACGAGCCGGTGCGCTGCGCGAGCCCGACAGCCGCGTACGCGTCGAACGGCTCGCACGCGACCAGTGAGGTCAGCGCACCCAGCATGGAGACGTCCACGTGCTGGCCCACCCCTGTGCGGTCGGCCTGCACGACGGCGGCGAGCGTGCCGATCACGGCGAACAGCGGCGCGACGAGGTCGCCGACGGGCAGTCCGTTGCGGACCGGGTCGTCGCCCTCCTTGCCCGCGGTGCCCATGATCCCGGACAGCGCCTGGATGATCGTGTCCATGGCCTTGGCAGGCCCGCCCTGTGCGCCGAACCCGCTGATGGAGGTGTACACCAGCCGGGGGTTGACGGCTCGCATCGCGGCGTGGTCGATGCCGAGGCGCGCGGTCACCCCGGCGCTGTAGTTCTCCACCAGCACGTCGGCGTGCCGCACCAGGTCGGTCAGCACCGCGCGGCCGCGGGGGTGTTTGAGGTCGAGCGTCACGCTCTCCTTGTTCCGCCCGCGCAGCAGCATCGACACCGACATGTCGTCGTCGTTGACCCGGCCCAGGCTCAGCCCGTCCCGGCCGAGGTAGGGCGCGTTGCCCCGCGACGAGTCACCGCCCGTCCTCGGGTTCTCCACCTTGATCACCCGCGCGCCGAGCCCCCCGAGCAGCAGGGTGGCGTACGGCCCGGCGAGCGCGGTCGTCAGGTCTACGACCGTCCGTCCGGCCAGCGGTTGCTCGGCCACGTGATACCTCCTCCGGCACGACAGTCACAATCCATGACGGTCGGCATAGCACCTATACACTGCGGGTCGTGACGGCCATGTCGCGACCAGCCGCCCAGCGCGGCAGGCGCTCCGACCCGCTGCCCCGGCAGCAGCACGGCGGGGCGCCCCAGCACCTGCTCATGACGCTCTACGCGGACTACTGGCTGTCCACGAACGGCCGGGTGTCCTCGGCCGCACTGGTCCGCCTGCTCGCCGAGTTCGGGATCACCGAGGCCAGTGGCCGGGCCGCGCTGAGCAGGCTGTCCCGGCGCGGCATGATCACGGTGCACCGCAACGGCCGCCGCACGTTCTACGGCGTCGACGGCACGGCCGCGACGACGCTGCGCGACGCCGTTCGCAAGGTGATGGCGTTCGGCGCCGCGCCGCAACCGTGGGACGGCACCTGGACGACCGTCGCCTTCTCGATCCCCGAGGAGCAGCGGGAGATCCGCCACCAGCTGCGTACGCGGCTGCGCTGGCTGGGCTTCGCGCCGATCTTCGACGGGTTCTGGATCTCCCCGACCGCCTTGGCCGATGAGGCCGTGCACGAACTCGACGAGCTCGGGGTGACGAGCGCGGTCGTGATGCGCAGCGACGGGCCGGTCAGCGGACGGCCGCTGACCGAGGCGTGGGACCTCGACGAGGTGCGCGGGCTGTACGGCGAGTTCATCGAGACCGTGTCCCCGCTCGTCGAGCGGGTCCGCGCCGGCGCGGTCACCGCCGCCGAGGCGCTGGTGGCCCGCACCGAGGTCATGGACCAGTGGCGGACCTTCCGGTGGAAGGACCCGGACCTGCCGCACGAGCTGCTGCCCGGCGACTGGCCCCGGGACGCCGCGCGTGAGAAGTTCGTCGAGGTCTACGACGGGCTCGGGCCGCTCGCCGAGCACCGGGTCCGGCAGGTCGTGCGCGAGCTCGATCCCGATGACGTCGACCTGGTCCGCCACCACACCACCCATCGGCTGCCCTGACATCTCAGGCCAGGTGCCGGTAGACCGCGCGGGCCACGCAGGCGGGCTTGTCGCTGCCGGCCAGCTCGACGGTGAAGTCGAGCAGCATCTGCACCCCGCCCTTGACCTGCTCGACCGCGGCCACCGTGCCCGCCAGCCGGATCCGGCCGCCGACCGGGACCGGCGCCGGGAACCGGACCTTCTCGAGCCCGTAGTTCACGCTCATGCTGACGCCGTCGATGACGAGCAGCTCGCCGAACATCGGGATGATCAGTGACAGCGTGAGGTAGCCGTGCGCGATGGTGCCACCGAACGGCCCGCTCGCCGCCCGTTCCGGGTCGACGTGGATCCACTGGTGGTCCCCGGTGGCGTCCGCGAAGGTGTTCACCTGCTCCTGGGTGATCTCGCGCCAGTCGGTCCGCCCGAGGTCCGCGCCCGCCAGTGCGAGCAGTTCGTCGATGCCGGTCGCCGTGCGCGTTGTCCCGGTTGTCATGCGTGTCCTTCCGCCGGTGCGGGAATGCCATAGGTGCTCGGTTCGCGGCCGACCGAGGTGTGCCACGTCGCGGCGATGGCGTCCGGGTCCCACCCGCCGGGCCGGTACGCGACCGCCACCTCCTCGGGGTGCGACCAGAGCGAGAGCTTGTCGCCGCCGATGCCGATCGCCTGTCCTGTGACGCCGGCGGCCTCGGTGGAGACGAGGAAGGCGACGAGACCGGCCGCGTCCTCGGGAGTGCCGAAGCCCTCGGCCTGCCGCAGCCAGTCCGGCAGCGGCTCGCCGCGTTCCTCCCACGCCGCCACGTGCCCGGTGAACGCGGGGATCGTCTTCGTCATCGCGGTGGCGGCGACAGGGATGACCGCGTTGACCGTGATGCCGGCCTTCGCGCACTCAAGGGCCCACGTGCGGACCATGCCGACGATCCCGGCCTTCGCGGCGGAGTAGTTGGTCTGCCCGAAGTTGCCGCGCTGGCCCGCGGGCGAACCGACCACCACCACCCGGCCGCCCTCGCCCTGCTCACGCAACCGCAGCACGGCCGCCCGCACGCAGGTGAACGTGCCACGCAGGTGCACGTTGACGACGGCGTCGAACTCGTCGTCGGTCATCTTCCACAGCACCCGGTCGCGGAGCACGCCCGCGTTGGTGACCATGGCGTCGAGCCTGCCGAACTCCTTGACGGCGCGGTCCACGAGCGCGTCGGCGACCGCGGCGGTGCCGACCGCCCCCGGCTCACCGACCGCCCGTCCCCCAGCCGCCCTGATCGACTCGGCGGTCTCGTGCGCGGCTGTGGCGTCCGCGTCGTTCACCACGACCGCGGCTCCCCGGCCGGCCAGCGCGGTGGCGTAGGCGGCGCCGAGGCCGCGACCGCCCCCGGTCACCACCGCGACCTTCCCGGTCAGGTCCATGGGTGTTCCTCCTTTGGTTTTCAGGCCGGTTGGAAAGTCATCGGTACGCGGTGGGTGCCCCACTCCGCCCACCGCGCCATCTCGATCTCGCCCGCGACGTCGAAGTCGGTGGTCCGCGCGAGCAGTTCGGCCACGGTCGTGCGCAGCATGAGGCGAGCGAGCGGGGCGCCGGGGCAGGAGTGGATGCCGGCGCCGAACGCGATCGAGCGGTGCAGTGCGGGCCGGTCGAGCACGAACTCCTCGCCGTCGCCGAACACCGCCTCGTCCCGGTTGGCGGAGGTGTAGACGAGCGCGATCGGCTCGTCCGCGCGGATCAGCCTGCCGCCGATCTCGACGTCGCGGCGCGCGGTGCGGGACATCCCGCGGTAGGGCGTGTAGAGCCGCAGGTACTCCTCGACGGCCGCGTCGATCCGCGCGGGCTCCGCCCGTAGAAGGCGCTGGAGGTCCTTGTCCCCGGCGAGGTGGGCGAGCATGGTGCCGATGAAGACGCTGGGCGCGACCATGCCGGTGACCAGCAGCTGGCGCACGCAGCCGTGCACGAGCTCCGGTGGCAGCGGCTCGCCCTCGTGGGTCTCGGCGAGCAGCGCGGTGGTGAGGTCGTCCTCCGGGGCCCAGGCGTCGGCGCGGCGCGCCTCGATCACGTCGGCGGCGATGTCGTAGAGCACCCGGGAAAGCCGCTTGACGTTCTCGTCGTCGACGACCTGGATGGCGGCCACGTACTCCGCGCTGATCCGCTTGATCCGCGCGGACAGGTGCAGCGGCACGTGGAAGAACTCCGCGAACACGTGCGCGGGGAACACCTGCGCGTAGTCGGCGGCGACGTCACCCGCGCCCGCGTCGATGAGCGGCTGGAGCACGGCGACGCAGTGCTCACGCACCTTCGGCGCGAGGGCGGCGACCTTGCGCGGGGTGAGCGACCGGTTGATCACGCGGCGGTAGACCGTGTGCTCCGGCGGGTCGAAGTGCAGGGGCGGGCGGCGGCCGGTGAACGCGAACTTCGGCACGACGTTCTGCACCGAGGTGGTGAACGTGTCGATGTCGGTCAGCACGCGGAGCACGTCCTCGTGGCGGAACAGGGCCCAGAAGCCGCCGTAGGCGGTGCTGTGCGCGACCGGGCACTCCGCACGCATCCGCTGGTACAGCTTGTGCGCGCTGGTGAACGTCTCCGCCGCGAGCGGGTCGAAGTCGTTGTCGAGCCTGGGGTCATGCATTCGGCCACCCGTGGTCGTCGTCTTATTCGACTAATACATCACCACTAGAAACAATAAGTGTCAAGTATCGTGCCGATATGACCGTTGACTGCAACCATCTACCCGTAGACCGCACAGGGTGAGCGTCCACGTACGACACGCAACCGGTCCAGCGAGCTCTTGACACTTCTTTGTGTCAGCGTCAGTGTATGTGATCCGACAAGCCGTGCCGGCCCAGTTCGCCAGGGAGCAATGATGGCTCTAAGCACCAGATTCAGGGCCGCGTTGACGGCCTGCGCCCTCCTCGCCGTGACCGCCTGCGGTGGCGGCGACGGCGGCGAGGCAGCGGCCGACGCGGCGGCGAAGGCCGGCAACAAGGCCTTGTCCGACCTCATCACCAAGGCACGCGAGGAAGGCGGCGTCACGTTCTACTCGGTGCCGCCCGAGGACGTCGCACGGGCGCTCGCGGACGCGTTCACCGAGAAGTACGGCATCGACGCGACCTTCGTCCGGCTCACCGCCGCGCCGCTCGCCCAGCGGTTCTCCGCCGAGGCGCAGGCGGGCAGGCCCGGCGCGGACGTGATCATGGTGTCGAACTCCCCGTTCTACGCCGACGGCATCGCCAAGGACTGGCTGACCCCGTTGCCGGAGGCGGGCATCCCCGGCTATCCGGGCGGGCTGCCCGCGGACTTCGTGCTCGCCGACCCGGGCACCGCCGTGGTGCAGGTGCAGCCGTCCGGCTTCGGCTACAACACCGACATGGTGTCCGAAAAGGACGCCCCGAAGGACTGGCCGGACCTGCTCGATCCGAAGTGGAAGGGCAAGATCCTGATGGCGAACCCGAAATCCTCACCGGCCTATGTGGACTTCTGGTACATGATCGAGAAGGAGTACGGCATCGACTACCTCCAGGATCTCCGCGGGCAGGTCGCCCGCTTCTACGACGGCACGGTGCCGCTCACGGAGGCGATGGCGGCGGGTGAGGGCGCGATCACCGTGCCGAACGTGACCTCGTCGGTGCAGCCGGTCGCGGCCAAGGGCGCCCCGGTCGCGATCAACGTCCCCGACCTCACCAACGGCCCGGAGATCGTCGCCGGGGTCGCCACGAAGGCCCAGCACCCCCACGCGGCACGGCTGTTCACTCACTTCGTGCTGTCCGAGGAGGGCAACAGGATCCTCAACAGCCAGCCGGGCTCGGTGTCGCCGTACGACAAGGCGAAGATGCCCGCCAGGTTCACCCGGATCACCCACGCGGACGCCGTGCGGAAGGAGAAGGAGATCCTGGGTGCCCTCGGTGCTGACTGACCTGCGCCCCGCCCCGGTCCGGCGGCCCGCGGCCCGCCGTCCACGCGGGCGGCGGTCCTCGGCCTTCGGCCGGGCCGGCATCGGGATCGCGATCCTGTTCGCGATCCTCGCGCTCTACCCGCTCGGCGCGGTCGTGCACCGCCTCCTGTTCTCCGGCGGCGGCTTCGACCTCGGCCCGGTCCAGGAGACCCTCGCCGAGCCGGGACTGGGCGGCCTGGTGGTCAACACCGTCCTCGTGGTCGTCGCCAGCACCGCCGTCGCGCTGGTGATCGGCACGATGCTCGCGTGGGTCAACGAACGCACCGACGCGCGGATGGGTGTGCTCACCGACGCGCTGCCGATGGTGCCGTTCCTGCTGCCGCCGGTCGCGGGCGCGATCGGCTGGGTGCTGCTCCTCTCGCCTCGCGCGGGTTACGTGAACAGCGTGCTGCGGGACCTGCTCGGCACGGTCGGGATCACCATGTCCGACGGCCCGTTCGACATCTACTCCTGGTACGGCCTGATCCTGGTCTACACGATCTACCAGGTGCCGTACGCGTTCATGCTCGCCTCCGCCGGGCTGCGCAACCTCGACCCCAGCCTGGAGGAGCAGAGCCGGGTCAGCGGCGCCGGTCCGCTCCGGACACTGCGCAAGGTCACGATGCCCGGGGTGAAGCCGAGTCTCGCGGGCGCGGTGCTGCTGATGCTGTGGAGCGGCTTCGGGTTGTTCTCGATCCCGGCGGTCATCGGCACCGGCGCGGACATCGACATCCTGTCCGTACGGATCGTCGAGTCGCTCGCCGAGTACCCGCCGCGCACCGGCGTCGCGGTCGGACTGAGCCTGATCGTCGTGGGATTCGTCGCGCTCGCCTGGTGGGGGCAGCGGCTCGTCGTCGGTCGCGGCAGGCACGCGACAGTGGGCGGCAAGGGGCAGCGGGTGAGCCGCATCCGGCTGGGCCGGTGGCGTGGGCCGGTCCGCGCGCTCATGGTGCTGTATCTCCTGGTCACGACCGTACTGCCACTCGTCGCCCTGCTGATCGTCTCGCTGACCGGGTTCTGGACGACGAAGATCAACTGGGGCGCGCTCGGCTTCGACGCGCTGCGCCGCGCGATCATCCAGGACTCGACGACGCAGGAGGCGCTGCTCAACAGCCTCGGGCTCGGCCTGCTCGGCGCCACCATCGGCATCGGCGTGGCCGCTGTCGTGGCGCTGTACGTGAGCAAGGCGGGTAGGCTCGGCCGGTTCCTCGACGGCGCGATCAAGTTCCCGTCGACGCTGTCGCACATCGTGCTCGCCGTCGGGTTCGTGCTCGCGCTGGCCGGGCCGCCGTTCGAGCTCGGCGGCACGCTCACCATCCTGCTGCTCGCCTACCTCGCGCTGTACCTGCCGCAGGCGGCCGTGGCGGCCGACGCCGCGGTGGCACAGGTCGGCGGCGAACTGCCTGAGGCCTCCAGGGTGGGCGGCGCGGGCGAGGCCCGCACGTTCCGCCGGATCTACCTGCCCCTGATGCTGCCCGGTCTGATCACGGGCTGGGCGCTGCTGTTCGTCCGGATGATCGGCGACCTCACCGCGTCGTCGATCCTCGCCGGGACCGGCAACCCGGTGGTGGGCTTCCGAATCCTCGAGATCTACCAGAACGGCTCGTACGCCACGCTCGCCGCGCTGTCCACTGTGCTCACGGTGATCAGCTGCACAGTCGTGCTGGTGGTGATGGTGCTGAGCCGCCGGAGCGCGCGGTGGAGCGCTCCGACGACCCCGACAGGAGCGCGATGACACTCATGGCACAGGACCCGGCCACCCGCCCGGCGGCGGGCGACGAGACACCCGTCGTCCGGATCACCGGGCTCGGCAAGGCTTTCCGCCGGGCCGACGGATCGGTCGCGAAAGCGATCGACGACGTGTCACTCGACGTGCGGCCCGGTGAGTTCCTCGTGCTGCTCGGCCCGAGCGGGTGCGGCAAGACCACGTTGCTGCGGACCATCGCCGGCCTGGAGCGGGCCGACACGGGCAGCGTCGCGCTGCGCGGTGTGGAAGTGTTCTCCGCCGAGCGCGGCATCGACCTCCCGCCGGAGCGGCGCAGGCTGTCCATGATCTTCCAGTCCTACGCGCTGTGGCCGCACATGACCGCGTTCGACAACATCGCCTACCCGCTGCGCAACGCCCGGCCACGACCCGACCGCGCCACGGTCGAGAAGCGGGTGCAGGCGGCCCTGGAGATGGTCGGCACGCCGGAGCTGGCGCGGCAGTACCCGAACCAGATGAGCGGCGGCCAGCAGCAGCGGATCGCGCTCGCCCGCGCCATCGTCGGCGGCGACGACCTCGTGCTGTTCGACGAGCCGCTGTCCAACGTGGACGCCAAGGTGCGTGAGCAGCTGCGGCTGGAACTGCTCGCGCTGCAACGGGAGCTGGGGTTCGCGGCCGTGTACGTGACCCACGACCAGACCGAGGCGATGGAGCTGGCGCACCGGATCGCGGTGATGGGCGACGGGCGGGTCCGGCAGCTCGCGGACCCGGCGACGGTCTACCGCCGTCCGGTCTCCCGTTACGTCGCGAACTTCGTGGGCACCGCCAACGAACTGGTCGGGACCGTGGTCCGGCACGGCGAGGGCACCACGACGCTGCGGACCGGCCTCGGGGAGGTGACCGGTGTGCGGGCCGGCCTCGCGGTGGGCGACGAGGCCGTGGCGGTGTTCCGCCCGGAGCGGACCCGGCTCGGCGCCGACGCCACCTCCGGGAACGGGAACACGTGGCCGGCGGAGGTGGCGGCGGTACTGTTCCTCGGCGCGCAGACCGAGACGGTCGTCAAGGCGGGGGCGCACTCGTTCCGGCTGCTCGGCGAGCACGACGTGGCCGAGGGTGAGCAGACCACGGTGACCGTCCGCGAGGCGGACGTCCTGATCCTCCCCGCGGACGGCTGACGGGACTACCTGTCGGCGACCTCGACCACGAGGGCGCCCGCGGTGTCGCCCGCGGCGCAGCCGGTGAACAGCCCCCGGCCACCACCGCGGGCGCGCAGGGCCTCGATCAGCTCGACGACGGCACGCAGTCCGGTCGGGCCCTGCGGGTGCCCGTACACGATGCTGGAGCCGTACGGGTTCATCCGGTCGAGCGGGAACCCGGTCTGCCGGTGGAAGTAGAGATCGTTCACGGCGAACGGGTTGTGCGTGGTCACCACGTCGATGCCGGTGATGTCCATCCCGGCGTCGGCGAGGGCGGCCAAGGCGGCGGGAACGGGCGCCTTGGGCATTCTGGCCGGCTCGACCCTGGCGAACGCCACGGACTTCAGCCGCACGACACCGCCGCCCAGCGCCCGCGCCGCGTCCACTGTGGACAGGACGGCGCCCGCTGTGCCATCGCCGGGGTGGGTCTGGG
Source organism: Kibdelosporangium persicum (assembly GCF_013280595.1). Classification (GTDB taxonomy): domain Bacteria; phylum Actinomycetota; class Actinomycetes; order Mycobacteriales; family Pseudonocardiaceae; genus Kibdelosporangium; species Kibdelosporangium persicum. The sequence continues at coordinate 85,670 of NZ_JAAATY010000017.1, read as the reverse complement.
AGCCGTAGGTCACCACGCCGTCCGGCTTGACCGGCGCGAGCTTCGCGAGCCCCGCCGGGGTGGCCGGGTGCACGCCGACGTCCTCGGCGACCACCGTGTGACCTTTGCGTCCAGGCACGTGCACCTCGACCATGTAGCGCCGCTGCACGGCCCGATCGGCGGCCAGCGCGGACCGGTACTGCTCGTGCCGGAGCAGCGTGACGTCATCCAACTCCTGCCGGGTGAAGCCCTCGTCGGCGGCGACGTTCTCGGCCGTGGCGAGCATCGAGTCGTTGGTCGTCGGGTCCTCGCCCATCGGGTCGAGCACCCAGTGCTCGGTGCGCGGCGCGCCACCGGGACGGGCCGGCGCCGGGTAGACCATGAGCGGCCCGTTGCTGGTCCGGTCGGTGGCGACCGCGAGGACCGTGCGGTGCGCACCGAGCTGGACCTGGACCGCCGCCGTCTGCAGCACCGCGGCCGAGGTCGCGCACGCCTGCGCGATCAACGGGCCCGTCACCGCGAGCATGCCGAGGCGCGGGGTCACCGACGTGACGCCGTAGAACCCGGTGGCCTGCGGGACCGTGGTACCGAGGACGGCGTGGGTGACCTCACCGGGGTCGAACCCGCGCGCGGCCAGGGCCCGTCCGGTGACGTCGACGGCCAGGTCGATGCTCGACAACTCCGACAGCGGCCCCTGCCAGCGGGTGAACGGTGACGACCACCCCAGCGTGATGGCCACGTTGTCCAGCCTCATGAACTCCTCCTTGACTCCGACGCGGCGAGCCTGCTCTGCCATGCCTGCCGGATGCGGCGCTTGTCGAACTTGCCGGTGGCGGTCAGCGGCAGGTCGTCGACGAACTCGACCAGTTCGGGCACCCACCAGCGGGCGACCCGTTCGCGCAGGTGGTCACGCAGCTCGTCGGTGGTCACCGCGCCGCCGCGCACGACCAGCGCGGCGGGCCGCTCGACCCATTCCGGATGCGGTACCGCGATGACGGCGGCACGGGCGACGGCCGGGTGGTCCATGAGGTGGTTCTCCAGCTCGATCGAGCTGATCCACTCACCGCCGGACTTGATGAGGTCCTTGGTGCGGTCGAGCACCCGCAGGTAGCCGTCGGCGTCGACGGTGCCGACGTCGCCGGTGCGCAGCCACCCGTCGCGGAACCGGATCTCGTTGCTGTTGTCGTCGGGGCGGTAGTAGGACTCGGTCACCCACGGACCGCGTACCTCCACCTCGCCCGCCGAGACCCCGTCGTGCGGTTGAGGCGTGCCGTCGTCGCCGACGACCCGCAGCTCGACGCCCGCGGTGGTGAGCCCCTGCGTGGCGTGCAGCGCGAGCCGCTGCTCGTCGGGCAGCGTCTCCAGCCGGGCCCGGACGTTGGTGAGGTTGCCCGATGGCGACATCTCGGTCATGCCCCATCCCTGCTGCATCACCACACCGCGGCGGTGGTAGCGCTGGACGAGGTCGAGCGGGATGGCCGAGCCGCCGCACAGGATTCGTTCCAGGCGACCGAGATCCGCGTCGGCGAGCTGGTCGACGGCGAGCCAGAACGTCGGCACGCCGGCCGCCATGGTCACGCCCTCGGAGCGGATGAGGTCCACAACGGCCGTCGGGCTCGTGTCCGCTCCGGCGAGCACCAGCGACGCCCCGGCGAGCGCGGCGGCGTAGGGCAGTCCCCAGGCGGTGGCGTGGAACAGCGGGGTGAGCGGGAGGAGCACGTCACGTTCCCGGACCGCGAACGAGTCGGCGAACAGCGCGCTCATCGCGTGCAGGGTAAGTGAGCGGTGGGTGTAGACGACGCCCTTCGGGTTGCCGGTGGTGCCGCTGGTGTAGCAGAGGCAGGCGGCGGCCCACTCGTCCGGCTCGGCAGGCTCGGCGTCGGGTGCGGACGCCACGAGCTGCTCGTAGTCGACCGCGTCCGCGAAGTCGGGGTGCGGCACCGTGCCGTCCGCGACGACGACGTACTGCTCCACAGTGGACAGCAGCGGCCTGATCCCGGCCAGCCGGTGGGTGAGCGACGCGTCGACGAAGACCACCCGGTCCTCGGCGTGCCGGGCGATCCACGCGATCTGCTCGGAGAACAAGCGGACGTTGAGCGGTTGCAGCACCGCGCCGGCCAGCGGCACGCCGTACATCAGCTCAAGGTGAGGCAGCCGGTTCCACGAGAACGTGCCGACCCGCTCCCCCGGCGCCACTCCCAGCGACCGCAGCGCGGCGGCGAGCCTGCGTGCCCGCGCCGCCACCTCCGGCCACGAGCGGGTGATCCTGCCCGCCGGGTCGACGCCGACGATGCGGGCGTGCGTGCCGAACGCCACGGCGCGCCGCAGCACCATCGCCAGCGACAGCGGCATCCGTCCCATCGTGCCAAGCACGCGTCCCCCTCAGTAGCGGTAGATCGTGTTCGCCGGGGGCGCCTCGCGCGGCCCGTACGGCGCGATGTCCAGCCAGTGCCCCAGCTTCTCGTCGTCGGCGGCGCCCTCGGCGGCCGCGCGTTGCCTGGCACGCACCTCGTCGTCGGGCCGCAGGTGCTCCAGCGACACCCCGGCCGCGTCCCGGTTGAACAGGGCGGCCCGGCGCCGGGAGATGGCGAAGTCCTCCACCGCGGCGATGGCTCGGGCGCGGACCGGTGTGGACAGCGCGAGGTGCACCGCGGTGGCGGCCGCGTCGGCGTCGGGCACGCCCGAGTTCATGCCGCGGGCGCCGAACGGCGCGAACAGGTGCGCCGCCTCGCCGACGAGCAGGACCCGCCGGTGCGGGTCGGCGAAGTCGTCCGCGACCACCTGCAGGAACTGGTAGGACGACGCCCACGTGACCCGCTCGGCGTATGCGGGCGGCATGACGGCACGCAACCAGCTACGCAGGCCGTCGCCCTGCCGCAGTTCCTCCGGGTCGTCGGTGTCGTGCAGCTGAAGGTCGACGCGCCAGCCGCCCGCGAACGGCACGAGCAGCACGTTGCGGCCGTCGACGGCCGGGTGGCCGTAGTGGAAGACCCGTTCGACCGGCAGCGGGTCGGCCGGATCCTCCTCGGTGTCGACGACGATGTACCAGCCGTCGGACCGGTCGCCCGCCATGACCGTGCCGATCGCCTTGCGGACCGAAGAACTCGCGCCGTCCGCGGCGATGACGTAGTCGGCCTGCCACCGCGCTCCCTCGGCGGTCGTCAGCACCACGCCGTCCGATGTGGACTCCGCACCGGTCACGGCGTTGTTCCAGGCGAACTCGACGCCCGCCGCCTTGCACGCCTGCAACAGGTGCCGCTCGGTGTCGACCTGCGGCAGGCTCGTGAAGTGCGGCAGCCGCCCCGGCGCGGGCGGCGGGTAACTGCGCCGGAACACCTCACGCCCCTCGTAGAACGTGCGCTTGGTGTGCCACAGCACGCCGTGCGCGGCGAGGGTGTCCGCAAGGCCGGGGCACGAGCGGTCCAGCACCCCGAGGGTGACGCCGTGCACGAAGATCGCCCTGCTGCCGGGCCGCAACCGGTCCTGCGCACCCGCCTCCAGCACCGTCACCGACCGGCCCAACGCCCGCAACGCCAGCGCCGCGGTCATGCCGACCGGTCCGGCGCCGACCACGAGCGCCTCATGCCTGTCCGCTGTCACGAACCCACCTCTTCCTCGCCTGCCGACCGGTCGAACATGATCACCGCGTCCAGCGCGACGGGGCCGTCCCGCGTCAGCCGCAACGGGTTGACCTCCACCTCGGCGATGTCGTCGTAGTGCAATAACAAGGCGGCCACCGAGCCGATCGCGGCGCCGACGGCGGCCCGGTCGACCGGCGGCGCGCCGCGATAGCCTGCCAGCAGTGGCGACGGCAACGCGGCGACCATGTCCTGGATGTCCACATCGGACAGCGGGGCCAGTCGCAGCACCGGGTCCGGCGCCAGCTCGACGCCGACGCCACCGACGCCGAGCAGCACGGCGGGCCCGAACACGGGGTCGCGGGTGCCGCCGACGATCAGTTCGGGCCCTGGCGCCGCCTGCCGCTCCACGAGGTAGCGCGCCTCGACGCCAAGCCCGGCCGCGGCCCGGTCGATCGCGTCGAGCGCGGCATCGAGGGCGTCCGCCGTCCGCACGCCGGTCCGCACCGCGTCCACATCGGACTTGTGGATGACGCTCGCGGCGCGGATCTTGACCACGACCGGGCCGCCGAGCGCGGTGAGTGCCTGGTGCGCGGCGGCACGGGTGTCGCACGCGCGCCGGGCGGGTGCCGCGACGCCGAACCCCGTGAGCAGTTCCTTGGCCCGGTGCTCGTCGACGGGTTCCGGGCCGAGCAGTCGCCCGGCCGGCCGGGCGGGCGCTGCCCGGTGAGCGCGGCGGTGGGCGGCGGCGGCATCGTCGGCGAGCGCCGACATCGCCCGCGCGAGCCGGTCGGGCGACCGGAACAGCGGCACCGACAGCTCCGACAGTTCCGACTGCCTCTCGTCGAGCGTGGCGGCGGGGCCACCGCTCGCGACGAGCACCGGGACGGTGTCCGCCACGGCCCGCACAGTGGCGGCGAGGTCGAGTGCGCCCGGCTCGTCCAGCGCGTAGACGGCCAACGCGTCGACGCCCGGGTCGGCGGCGACCGTGGCGGCCACCTCCGGGAAGGTGCCTGCCGGGCGGCCGGTGTCGACCGGGTTGTCCTGATAGGTCAACGGCGGAAGCAACTCCCGGAGCCGTGCTCGGCTCGCCGGCGTCAACGCGGGCACGGACACCCCTGCGGCGTGCAACGCGTCCGCGATGATCAGTCCTGGGCCTGCCTGCCCGGTCAGCACGCCGACCCCGGGCCGCGCGGTGGGCGGAACGCGTCGCGCCGCCAGCGCGCGCAGTGCGTCGACCAGGCCGGTCGGGTCGTCGACGACGACCGCGCCCGCCTGCGCCAGCGCCGCGCGGGTGAGGGCGTACGGCCCGGTGATGGCGCCGGTGTGCGACCGGGCGAAGTCGCCGACGCCGGTACGGCCGACCTTCAGCGCCACGACGGGTTTGCGCGCCGCGGCACGTGCCACGGCGTCGACGAGCCGCCTACCGTCGGACACACCCTCGACGTGCAGGCCGATCACGGTGGTCTTGTCGTCGTCGGCGAGGTAGTCGAGCACGTCGGCGAACCCGATGTCCACGGCGTTGCCGAGGCCGACACCGAGCCGGACCCCCAGTCCTTCGGCCGCCGCGAGGAAGCACAGAGCGAGGTTGACGCCGCCGCTCTGCGCGACGATCGCCGCCGGGCCGGCCGGCAGGTCGGCGACGCCCGGGACGAACGACGCGAACACGCCGTCCACCGGGTTCACGAAGCCTGACGTGTTGGGCCCGAGCAGCCGGATGCCGTGTTCGCGCGCGACAGCGGTGACGGTGTCCTGCAGGGCGGCGCCGTCGGGGCCCGCCTCCGCGAAGCCGCCGGAGCACACGATCGCCGCGGCCACGCCCGCCTTGCCGCAGTCGGCCAGCACACCGGGGACCGCCCGGGGCGGGACGGCGAGCACCGCGAGGTCGACCGGCGCGCCGATCTCGGCGACGGTCGGATACGCCTGCCTGCCCGCGATGGTGCCGCCCGCCGGGTTGACCGGATACAGGTCACCGTCGAAGGAGGACAGCGTGCGGACCAGCGCGTTCCCGGCCTTGCCCGGTGAGTCGCTCGCACCGGCGACGGCGATGCCGCGCGGGTGGAACAGAGGACCGAAATGCACGCGCCGAGTATTGCTTTTTTCTCGATGGTCGTCAAGACGAGTGTCATATATCGCTGCACGAACCCCGTCTCCACCGCGCCCGTCGGCCAGGAAACAACCTACGTATCTCGTGTCGAGCGGGCGAAGAACTGTACAGTTAATGCATGATCGCCGTCCCTCGAGACCGGCCTGCGCTCCCCCGGATGCAGACCGGCGGCAGCCCTCAGCACCTGCTCCTCACGCTGCTCGGCGACTACTGGTACGGCCAGCGGGCTCCGCTGCCCTCCGCCGCGCTCGTCGCGCTGCTCGGCGAGTTCGGCATCACCGAGGTCAGCGCGCGGGCGGCGTTGAGCAGGCTGTCCCGCCGTGGCCTGCTGGAGCTGTCCCGCACCGGCCGGCACACGTCCTACGCGCTGAGCGGCCGTGCGGCGCAGGTGCTCGCGGAGGGTCTGCGCCACATCATCACGTTCGGCGCCGAGGAGTTGCCCTGGTCCGGCCAGTGGACGGTCGCGGTGTTCTCGGTGCCCGAGGACCAGCGGGACCTGCGCCACGCCCTCCGTACCCGGCTGGCGTGGCTCGGCTTCGCGTCCCTGTTCGACGGCGTGTGGGTGTCCCCGCACGAACGGGTCGCCGACATCACCTCGGTGCTGGCCGAACTCGCCATCGACACCGCGACGGTGCTGCGGTCCGAGGTGATCGACGGCAGCCCGGCGGGCGGCCATCCCATCAACGCGTGGGACCTCGACGGGCTACGCGGCCGCTACACCGCGCTGATCGAGGAGTACACGTCGGTGCGGCAGCGGTTGCTGACCGGGCAGGTCGGCACGGCCGAGGCCCTGGTGCTGCGCACGGCACTCATGGACGCGTGGCGCCGCTTCCCCGGCCTCGACCCGGAACTGCCGGCGGCGCTGCTGCCACAGCCGTGGCCGAGAGCACAGGCCAGGGCGCTGTTCACGGAGCTGTACGACGAGCTCGCACTGCTCGCGGAGCAACGCGTGAAACAGGTGGTCGGCCAGTACGACAAGAACGTCGCCGCGCTGGTGCGCGGGCACGGCAGTGACTTCGCCGGCTGAGCCTCAGCCGACACCGGGCAGGACGACGGAGTCACCGTCCCAGGCGAACTCGGTGGCCAGCCCGGCCTGCACACCGATGCGCCGGACGTACTCGGCGACCTGCTCGCCACCGTCCGAACGGGACAGTGGCACCGGGCGGCCGGCGGTGTCGATCCAGCACGGCACGAACCCGGCTGACACCAGGCCGTCGGCGCCGAACCGGCAGACGGCGATGACGGTGTTCCTGCTCTCCGGGTGGAACGGGTAGTACGGCATTTCGGGGTCCGGCGCGAAGCCGTACAGCTCGACCCGCTTGCGTGCCCAGGCGGCGCGTTCGGCACTGTCGTTGCCGGTCGGGGTGAGCGCGTGGGTGACGGTGACGAAGTTGCCGAGCCCGTGGAAGATCGGCCGTCCCCGGTAGACCTCGATACCGCGCATGATGTGCGCGTGGTGGCCGAACACGACGTGCGCGCCGGCGTCGACCGCCGCCCGCGCGACCGGTTGCTCGTACATCGCCAGCACCGCGGGCGTGTGCCCGACGCCCTTGTGCATCGACACCGCGACGACGTCCACCCGCTCGGCGAGCGCGGCGATGTCGTCGGTCATCGCCGCCAGGCTCGCGGGCTCGGCGAAGGTGTAGACGCTCGGCGGGCCGCCGGGGCTCGCGTGGTCCAGCTCGTAGTGCGTGAGCACCCGGACGTAGGCGCAGCCGGCCTTGCGCGAGGTGGCCCACGACTCGCGGGGACCGACGAGGTTGTAACTGAGCACCCCGATGCGCAGCCCGTGGCGCTCCAGCACGGCCGGCTCCCGGGCGGAGGCGAGGTCCGGCCCCGCCCCCGCGGTCGCGAGCCCGGCCGCCCGGGCGTGCGCGATCGTGTCGGTCACGCCGACGTCGCCGACGTCGTACACGTGGTTGCCGGCCAGGGTCACGACGTGGAAACCGGCGTCCGCCAGGGCGTGCAGCGCGGCCGGGTCGGCCGGTGGCGCCGGGATGTCCGTGCTGACCTGGACGTCCGAGGTGCTGTGCGGCACCTCGACATGGCCGACGACGACGTCGCCGCCTGCCAGGACGGGCCTGGCGGGCACGAGGAACGACGCCGGGTCCGGCTCATCGAGCACGAGGTCCCCGACTGAGAGCATGGTCACCGCGTCAGACACTGGTCCGCGCCTCCCCCGAGTCGCTGAGCTGCTGGGTGTAGCGGGACAGGAACGCACGCAGCCGGTCGGAGGTGCCGTCGCCGAGCACGCCGGCGACCGGGCCCTGTTCGACGACCCGGCCGCGGTCCATGAACACGTAGCGGTCGGCCACCTCGCGCGCGAACGCGATCTCGTGGGTGACGATGATCATCGTCATGCCCGCCGCCGCGAGGTCGCGGATCACCGTCAGCACCTCGTCGACCAGTTCCGGGTCCAGCGCGCTGGTCGGCTCGTCGAGCAGCATGATCCGCGGCCGGGTGGCCAGCGCCCGGGCGATCGCCACCCGCTGCTGCTGACCGCCGGAGAGCTGACCGGGGTGGGCGTCCGCCTTCTCCGCCAGGCCCACCTTGCCGAGCAGCTCCATGGCACGTTCCCGCGCCTGCTCCCGGCTGCGGCCGTGCACCCGCACCTGCGCCTCGGTGATGTTGCGCAGCACCGTCCAGTGACCGAAGAGCTGGAACTGCTGGAACACCATGCCCATCCGGCGGCGCTGGTCGGCGACCCGGCGGGCGGGCAGCGGGCGCAGCCTGCCGGCGTGGTGCTCGTAGCCGAGCAGCTCACCGTCGAGGTACATGGCGCCGCTGTCGATCGGCTCGAGCTGGTGCACGCAGCGCACCAGGGTGGACTTGCCGGAGCCCGACGGCCCGATGACCGCGACCACCTCGCCCTGCTCCACGTCGAGGCTCACCCCGTCAAGCGCGGCGTGCGTGCCGAAGCTGCGCCGGACGTTCCTGATGCTCAGCACCGGGCCGTTCGGATTTCCGGTCATGCCGGCCACCTCCCCGTGGCGGATCGTTGCCCACGGCCGAACCGCCGTTCGAGGCGCTGCTGGCCGAACGAGAGCGCGGTGACCACCACGAGGTACCAGAAGCAGGCGACGATCAGCAGCGGGACGATCTGGTAGGTCTGGTTGTAGACGGACTGGACGGCGTGCAACAGGTCGGTCATCGCGATGACGCTCACCAGCGACGTGCCCTTCAGCAGCGAGATGAACTGGCTGCCGGTCGGCGGGATGATCACCCGCATCGCCTGTGGCAGCACCACGCGGACGAACGCCTGCCCGCCGGTGAAGCCCATCGCCATCGCCGCGTCCCGCTGGCCGGCGGCCACCGAGAGGATGCCGGCGCGGACGATCTCGGCCATGTACGCGGACTCGTGCAGCGTGAGCCCGACCAGGGCGGCGGTCAGCGGGGTGACCACGTCGTTGGTGGACCACGACTCGAACGTCGGTCCGAACGGGATGCCGATCGACAGCCGGGGCAGCAGGTAGGCGAGGTTGAACCAGAACAGCAGCTGCACCAGCGGCGGAATGCCGCGGAACACTCCCACGTAGAGCGTGCACGCCCACCGCACCGGCGCGAAGGCGGCCAGCTGCCCGGTGGCGAGCAGCACTCCGAGCGCGGAGCCGGCCACCATCGCGGCGACGGTCAGCCCGATCGAGGTCGCGAGCCCGGCCAGCACGTTGGCGTCGAACAGGTACTCGGCGACGACTGGCCACTCGAGCCGGTCGTTGTGGGTCAGAAACCAGGCGATCTGGGCCGCGACCACGGCGAGCACGGCGCCGCCGAGCCACCGCAACGGCCGGGGCCGGGGGCGTGCGGTGGCGACGTCCACGTCCGGTGCGGCCGCCGTCGTGGTCGCGGTCATCGCTGGGCCGCCGTGTTGAGCTTGGGCTGGTCCACCGCGACGTTCTCCAGGCCGTACTGCTTCATGATCTTGGCGTACTGGCCGTTCGCGAAGATCTCCTTGAACGCCTCGAGCATGACCGGGCCGAGACCGCTGGACTTCGGCACGAGCATGGCCAGCTGGTCGACACCGGCGCCCTGCTCGTCGGTCTGCGTGACGTAGGTGAACTTGCCCTTCTCCGCGGCCATCGCGTCGAGCGCGGCGCTCTCGGTCATGCCCGCCGCGTCGACCCGGCCGGACTTGGCGGCGAGGATGGTGCCGTTGGTGTCGGCGAACCCGACGAACTGCACGGCGGGCTTGCCCTTGTCGGCACACCAGCGGGCCAGGCGGGTGAGCTGGTCCTGGACGATGCTGCCGTCCACCGCGGCCACCCGCTTGCCGCACAGATCGCTGCTTGCCTTGACGTCGCGCGGCCCGGACTCGGGGATGAGGTAGGCGGTCCGGGTGACCATCCAGACGATGGCGTCGAACTTCTCCTCCCGCTCCGCGGTGTCCTTGACCGGGCCGTTGAAGCCGTCATAACGGCCGGAGAGCATGCCGGACAACGCGGCGGGGAGGCCGGGCACGATGGTGATCTCGGTCCGCACACCGAGCACGGCGCCGAGCGCCCGCTGGAGGTCCTGGTCGACGCCGGTGACCGTCTTGCCGTCCCCGCCGACGATCCGGTACGGCGGGTGTGAGTCGCCGGCGAAGCGGATCACCCCGGAGTCCTTGAACTGCTGGGGAAGTTTGTCGTGGTGGACGGCGCTCGCGCGGTCGGCGGGGGCCTGGCCAGGGTCGTCGGACGTGCCGCTCCCGCAGCCCGCCGCGGCGACGAGCACCGCGGCCAGGGGCACGAGGAGGGTTCTACGGGACTTGAGCATCGGTGCTCCCGCCGGTCATATACATGCGTTTGAATTACGGCCGTGAGCAATAGTGTCTAACGTCCGCCCTGGGTCGTGTCAAGACCGAGGGTCCGCTCGATCGCGGAAGCGGTGGCGGTCAGCAGGGCGACCCATTCCGGCAGGCGCGTCCGGTCATAGCGTGCGGTCGGCATGGCGATCGACACGGCGGCGACGGGTTTTCCCGCCGCGTCCCGCAGTGCGCGACCGACGGCGGTCACGCCCGCCTCGGTGCGTTGGTCGTTGATCGCGAAGCCCTCGCGGCGGACCTTGCGCACCGCCCTGCGCACCACGGGAAGGTCGGTGTCCTCGGCGCAGAACGGCGTCAGGTCCTCCTCGTCGCGGGCCCCGAGGATCGCCAGGCCGCCCGAGGTGAGCCGGGCGGGCAGCAACCGGCCCTCGCGGTCCCCGACGCGCAGGACCCGGTCGCACTCCACGCTCGCCACGAACCGCACGTCGGCGCCGTCGAGCACGGTGAGGTTGACGGTCTCCCCGCAGCGCCGGACCAGCTCACGCAGGTGCGGCAGCGCCACCTCGCGCAGGTTCACGACCGGCTCCTCGGCGACCGGCCGCAGCACCGGGCCCGCGACGTAGCGCCGATCCTCATCCTGCACGGCGAACTCCCGGTACACGAGCATGGCGAGCAGGCGATGGGCCGTCGATCTGGCCACCCCGAGCCGCTGCGCGGCTTCCGTGACCCGCAGCGGTCCTTCCTGCCGCAGAAGGACGGCGAGGCGCAGCGCGTGGTCGACCGAGTCAATGCTGTAGACAGGTTTGTTCCGCACAGCAGAATGATAGATACCGCCCAGCAGAACATCGGTACCGTCGGTGCCCATGACGTCGACGACGGAGTCCCCGGTCCGGCTCGCGATGCCGGACACACCCGGACAGCCAGCGCCTTCCCCCGAACTCGCGCGCCTCTACCGCGACTTCGAGAGCGAACTGCTCGTTCCACTGTGGACCGAGATCGGCGACCTGATGCCGGCGAGCCCCAAACCGGCCGCGGCCGCGCACGTGTGGCGGTGGGCCCGGCTGCTGGAGATCGCCCGGCGCTCCGGTGATCTGGTCCCGGTCGGGCGCGGCGGCGAGCGGCGGGCCATCGCACTCGCCAACCCCGGTCTCGGCGGCGCGCCCTATGCGACGCCGACCCTGTGGGCCGCGATCCAGTACCTGAACCCGCGCGAGGACGCCCCGGTCCACCGGCACACCCAGCACGCCTTCCGGTTCGTCGTCGAGGGCGAGGGCGTGTGGACCGTCGTGGACGGCGACGCCGTGGCGATGCGCCGGGGCGACCTGCTGCTCACGCCGGGCTGGCGCTTCCACGGCCACCACAACCAGAGCGACACCCCGATGGCCTGGCTCGACGGGCTGGACATCCCGTTCGTGCACGCCATGGGCTCGGCGTTCTTCGAGCTGGGCCCGGACGCGGTCGAAAACCGCGCGACCCCGGACCGCTCGTACGCCGAGCGGCTGTGGGCGTACCCCGGACTGCGCCCGGTCTCCCAGCCGGGACCCACGCCGTCGTCCCCGATCACCGCCTATCGCTGGGAGCACACCGACGCCGCCCTGTCGGCCCAGCTCGAACTCGAAGCGGAGGGGCAGCCGGGCGTGGTGGCCCCGGGGCACGCGGCGATCCGGTTCAGCAACCCCACCACGGGCGGCGATGTGCTGCCTACCGTGCGCGCCGAGATGCACCGCCTCCGGGCCGGCGCGGCCACCACGGTCCGCCGTGAGGTCGGGTCGTCGGTGTGGCAGGTCTTCGACGGCGCGGGCCGGGTCTCACTCGGCGACCGCGAATGGCGGGTGGAACGCGGCGACCTCGTCGCCGTGCCCTCGTGGGTGCCCTGCTCGTTCACCGCGGACACCGACCTCGACCTGTTCCGGTTCAGCGACACACCGATCTTCGAAGGACTGCACGCCCATCGCGTCCAGGAGGGACAGGCATGAGGCTCGCGACACTGCGCGTCGACGGCAGGACCACGGCCGCCCGGCTGCTCGACGACCGGACCGCGGTCGAACTGCCCGCACCGGACCTCGGCGCACTGCTCGCCGGCGCCGACTGGCGCGCGGTCGCGGCCAGGGACGGCGCCCGCCTGCCCGTGACAGACCTGGCGCCGCCGGTCCCCCGGCCGGGCAAGATCGTGTGCGTCGGGTTGAACTACCGCAACCACATCCTCGAGATGGGCCGTGAGCTGCCCACGCACCCGACGCTGTTCGCCAAGTACGCCGAGGCGCTGGTGGGACCGCGGGACGACATCGCGCTCGACCCGGCGTCCGGCGCGGTGGACTGGGAGGCCGAACTGGCGGTCGTCATCGGCGCGGCGGTCCGCCACGCGACCGAGGACCAGGCCGCGGCCGCGATCGCCGGCTTCTCGGCCCTCAACGACATCACCATGCGGGACTGGCAGTACCGGACGCCGCAGTGGTTGCAGGGCAAGACGTTCGAGGGCAGCACGCCCTTCGGCCCGGTGCTGGTCACCCCGGACGAACTGCCGGGCGGCGTGCGGCCCGCGCTGGCCCTGCGGTGCACGGTCGACGGCGAGGTCGTGCAGGAGTCGACCACCGCGGACCTCGTCTTCGACCCGGTGGCGCTGGTCCGCTACGTCTCCACGATCGTGACCCTGCGCCCCGGCGACGTCATCGCGACCGGCACTCCGGGCGGCGTCGGCCATGCCAGGGACCCGCGGCGGTACCTGCGGGACGGGTCGACCGTGAGCACCGAGATCGAGGGGATCGGCACGCTGACCAACGTGGCCCGCGGGTACGCCCCGGTGCCGGCATGACCGAGGCGGCGACCGGACTGTTCCTGTCCACTGTGGACAAGGTGCCGGACGACGGGTTCACCGCCGAGGTGCTCCCGGGCTGGACGCGCGCCCACGTCGTCGCCCACGTCGCGGCCAACGCCGACGCCCTGCGCCGGCTGATCGCGTGGGCCAGGACCGGTGTGCCGACGCCGATGTACGCCTCGGCCGGCGACCGGGCCAGGGAGATCGAACTGGGCGCTGCCCGGCCGCCCGCGGAACTGCGCGCACAGGTCCGTGCGACGGCCACAGCGTTCGCCGAGGACGTCGCGAGCCTGCCTGGCGACCGGTGGCGGGCCGAGGTGGTGACCGCGCAGGGCCGTACGGTTCCGGCGTCCGAGATCCTGTGGCTGCGCACCCGTGAGGTAGCGGTCCACGCGGTGGACCTTGACGCGGGCACGGACTTCGCCGATCTGCCCGACGGTGTCTGTGAGGCGCTCGTGGCCGACGTCGCCCGGTGGCGGGACAAGAAAGCGAACGGCCCGGCCCTCACACTGACGTGCGCGGGCCAGACCTGGCACGTCACGGGTCACGGCGATCCCCTGTCCGTCACCATGTCCGCGCCCGAGCTGGCGGCCTGGCTCACCGGCCGACGGCGCTTCCCGGCGCTGCCGGCGCTGCCGCCTTGGCTCTGAACCAAAAAAAAAGGGGGTGTCCTTCGCCGCGGCGAAGGACACCCCCTTTTTTGTCAGCCCGAGTACGGCCGGTTGAACCGGAGCGGGTCGTAGCTCAGGTACCGGCCGTCGCCCGCCTGCCGGTTCATCGCGCTCGGTGAGACCTCCGGCCAGTGGCCGGTCCGCAACCGTTGCCACATCACGTCGATCGCGGCCACCTGCTCCCCGACCGTGAACGTGCAGTGCCCCGCGGTGCGCACGTAGGTCTGGCGCAACAACCTGCTGTTGCCCTCCCGGTGAGCCAACGCACCGTAGGAATCCTGTTGCGCCACAGTGGAGATCTGGTCGCCGATGGCATTGACGGTGAGCACCGGGACGCGCAGGTCACCCGTGAACACGATGCCCTTGGCGAGGTAGGACACCGCGGCCGGGTCCGCGTCCACCCGTGGCGCCGCGGCCAACGTCCGCAGATCCGCACGCAGGTCCAGCCCCGCCTCCGCGTACAACCTCAGGACGGCGTGCCGCTGGCTCGGGTCAGCGAGTGCGAACTGCCGGGCGTAGTCGACGCCGGTGTTCCACGACGGGTTGCCGCCGGCCAGCTGCTCGATGGCGCGCCTGCTGCTCATCGCCTGGCCGATGTAGGGCAACGGACCGCCGGCCAGCGCGAGGAACATGCCGTTCTCGACACCGGCCGCGTCCCACCGGTCCGGCATCGGCGTCGCCGTGCCGTCCGGCGCGAGCCCCCAGCCCGGCAGCTGGCCGATCGCGGCCGCGAGCGCGATGCGCGCCCGTCCGTCCGCTGTGGACTGTGCCCCGGTGAGTGCCGCGATCCACTGCCGCTGCGCGCCCGGCACGTCGGCGGGGATGCCGGTGACAGGCAGCGTGGTGTCACCGAACAGCAACGTCTTCAACGTGAAGACGGTGTCGAGCTTCTGGTTCCACTGCCCGACCGAGCCGCCGAGACCACCGCACATCGGCACCGCGGCGTCGAACACGCGGTGGTGCACCTGTGCGGCACCGGCGGCGACGAAGCCACCCATCGAGCGGCCTTCCGCGATGGCCCACCGGGCCTGGCCGAACGCGGCCTCGAAGCGGGCGAGCGCGGCCGCCTGGTTGTCGATCGCCTGCGCGATGCGCCAACCGGTGACGGTCCGGGTGGTGCCGCCGACGGCGTACCCGCGGTCAAGCAGCCGAGCGGTCAGCGGGGTGGTCAGGCCACCGGCGGCGAAGTCCATGTCGACCAGCACCACGCCGTTCCACCGGCCGGGTTTGGCGAACTGGTACGGGGTGCCGTCCGCGAGCTGACCCGACGTGCAGGTCGCCGTTCCGAGGCACGGTTCGGTGTCCGGCGGTGTGGCGCCCGCGGCGGGGACACCGGTGAGCAGGGCCGTCGCGACGGCCAGTACGGCGCCGAGAATGCGCACTGTGGACATTCGTGTCTCCGGTCGTCAGAAGTTCCTGCTGGCCACGGTCCAGCCGGGAGTGGTGCACAATCCGCAGTCCCGGCCGAGGAAGTAGGCCCGTGCGGTCCGGTTGCCGTTGAGGGTGAAGTCGAGCCAGTTCACCATCACCGTGACCGCCTCCTGTTGCATGGTCACGTCGCCGTTCCCGTTGCGGAGACCGGTCCAGAAACCACCGTGCCCCGCCGCCGGGTTCGTCGCCTGCACCGTCGGCACGGTGACCTGGGCGAAGTTGGCTGTGCTGTTGGGGTACGCGACGTCGTCCGGACCGCCGTCGAGGAACAGCGTCGGCGTGTGCAGGTTCTTGAGGTTCTCCCGCCCGTAGCCCAGCGTCCCGTCGTCGAAGAACCCGCTGTTGAGGGACAGCACCGACTTCACTCTCGGGTCACTGCCGGCCACCATCGCCTCGATGCCACCACAGGAGTGGCCCGCGACGGCCACCCGGCCGGTGTCGATCCTGTCCCGCAGCTCGCTGCCTCGCCTGTGGTTCTCCCGTTCGGCCCAGGTGATCCCGTCGGTGATCACCTTCGGTTGTGGGCTGCCGCGCTCGGCGGTGACGGGCTCGTCGAAGGCGCCGACGGCGACGACCAGGAACCCGTGCGCGGCAAGGAGAGTGTGGGTGGCGGTGTACTCGCCGTTGCTCAGGTGCCGGCAGGCGCCGTTCCCGAAGACCACCACCGGAAGGCGGCCGTGGATCTTGCCGAGGTCGGCGGGCCGGTAGACGGTGTACTCCACGTCGTACCGACCATTCCGCGCCGCTGGTTCACGCACGACGGGGTGGAACACGTCGATCGCCTGACGGTCAGGCGCCGCGACGGCGACGACCGCAGGCTCAGGCGCCGGCCGGTCAGGCGCCGCGACGGCCGCGGCCGTCGCCACCAGGGCGACCGCCGCGGCCGCCAACGGCATCAGCAAGGAAGTCTTCATCGACAGCCTCTCTCATCCGAGGCACCGTCGCGCCTCGTCGGACGCTCACCCATCGAGAGCACATCATTATGTGCGAACCGCTTATCGAGCGTCAATGCAAGTGTCAAATGTAAGGGATTTACCTGAGGACGTACTGATTTCGTGCACGACGAGGTCGAGAACCGGCGTGATCACGGGCGCCGGGGCAGCACGATCGACGACGGGGTGGCCTGCCCCGACAGCACCTCGATGCGTGAGCCCTCCGCGTCGGGCAGCACACCGGTCTCGCGCGGGTCGTAACCCCGCACAGTCACCTGGATTCGGTGTCCCGCGCGCACCAGGTACGACGTCGGAAGCATCGCGAAGCGCAGCCGCGCGGTCTCTCCCGGCGCGACGGGTGCGGCGTCCTGGGCGTAGGCCCGGTGCCACGGCACGCCCTCGGGCAGCGCGTACGGCGCGGGGTGTTCGGCTCGCAGCGATACCTGCAGGCGGCCCTCCGTGATCACCCTGACCGAACCGTCGGGCCCGACGTCCTCGAGGTAGGCGAAGACGTGGGCGTCGGACCGGTCGACGCGCACCGTGAGGTCCGCGACCGGGGTGCCGGTGAGCTCGGTGTCGCCGGCCAGCGGCTCACCCGCCCAGCTCACACCGCTGCCCGGGATGAAACAGGGCTGGGCGAAAGGGCCCGAACCGGCGTTCGCCGGGCACGTCGCCTTCGTGCTCACGGTGAAACCGCGAGCACCTGCCGCGTCCGAACCGAGGATTCCGTCCCCGCCCAGCGCGGTGGTGGTCGCGGTGATTCCGGCGGGCGGCCAGGTGTCGCTGGTGCGCCAGTGCAGGTCCGCGCCGTCGGTGGCGTCGGAGTCCGGGGTCGCGTAGCGGATTCGCGGTTCGCCGCCGATGCCGGTGTCGATGCCCTTGAGGTGCTGGTCGAAGAAGCGATGGGCCTCCTCGACCAGCTGGAGCCCGGCGTTCTCGCAGTGCTTCCACGGGCCGACGAGCAGCCGCGACCCGGGCACGTTGAGCAACGCGGCGATGCCCTGTCCGCGCAGTTCGTCACGCCAGCCGCCGATCACGTACACGGGGACGTTCGCCGCACGGATCTGGTCGGCGTAGGTCCCGACGCTGCCCTCGGACCAGAATCGGGAGGCCACCTGCGGCGACCAGCTGTCGCGGAAGGGCATTCCCCGCCACATGTCGGCCAGCACGGTGGAACTCTGATGCTCGATCGCGGCCTCGCGCAGCATCGTCTTGTCCGGGTCGCCGTCCACAGGCTTGTTGGCGAGGTCCTGTTCCACCGTGCGCGACGGGCCGAAACCCCACTGCGCGGAGATCCCGCCGACCCGCCACGCGTCGTACTTGTCCCAGGAGAAGCACCCGGCCAGCACGGCCTTGAGGTGCGGCGGGCGCACGGACAGAGCGTGCATCGCGGCGTCGCCGGTGTTGGAGCAGCCGTAGACACCGACGTTCCCGTCCGACCACGGCTGCGCGGCCAGCCACTCGGTGATCTGGTAGGCGTCGGACGCCTCCAGCCGGTCGTTGTAGCCGCGGCGGACGCCGAACGACTGCCCATTGCCGCGCCGGGCCACCTGCGCCACCACGTAGCCGTGGCCGGTAAGGGAGGGAATCGCCTGGATGCCGTTCGCCGCCGGGCCCGTGACGGCCTCCGGCGAGACGTCGATCGACAGGTTGTGCTGCCACAGCACGGGGAAACGTCCCTGCGCCGGCCTGCCGCCCGTGGCCGGGCGGTCGAGCCGGACGGCCAGCCGGGTGCCGTCACGCATCGGCAGGTAGAACGACTCGGTGACCCGCTCGGTGAAGCGGGCCTGCGGCCGGTAGGAACCGAAGGAGGCCCCGGGCGCGCCGTCGTCCTGACGGGAGATCGTCAGTGTCGTCACGAGCACGGCAGCGACGAGCCCGACGACGGCGAGACCGCCGAGGAGCAGCTTTCGTCGACGGGGAGTGGGCATCAAGATCCTCCGATCTTCGGTGACACGGAGTGTGAGCGGCGGCATCGTCACCAGGACCAACCGCAGGCCGTGGGTGCAGGAGGCGCGGACGGCGTCGGCCCGTGCCGGACGAGCACCTGTTGGGTCAGACCAGGCAGGCCCTCATCGACCAGGTGACGTGTTGACGACTTCAATGTGGTCGAGCGTCGCAGAATATGTCGTCAATAGCAACCTTCGACGTTCGGCACGGTCGGCCGATCTGACATGCAAAGACTCGTAACCTGTCGGCCGGCCGTTCGCCCGACCTCCCACCTGCCGCGCTCACACGGTGCCACACCGCCGCGCAGTTATATGACATGAACCGTTCCGGTCGACCAGTTGACAATCACATGTCGGCGGGGCACCTTAGTCAGGATTCCTGACACGACGGGAGTCACGGCGTCGAGAGGTGACCACATGGGCGTGCGCACCGAGCAGGGTGTGTCCCGGCGTCTTGCCGATATCCGGGACCGGCCCGAGTCGGCGTGGGAGGAAGCGCGGCAGTGAACACCAGGCACATTCCCGAGGACTTCGACCCCGCCGCGTCCGACGACCCCGACGAAGTGCACGCGCTCTACCGGAGGCTCCGGTCGCGCTGCCCGGTCGCCTACAGCTCGGCCTACGGCGGGTTCTGGGCGCTGACCACCTATCCGGAGGTGAAGAAGGCGGCACTGGACGACTCCCGCTTCATCTCGTCGGTGAAGGCGGTAGTGCCCAGCGACCCGCGCGGCCTGCGCCGGCCGCCGCTCAACTTCGACGCTCCCCGGCACACGCCATACCGCACCGCACTGGACGCCACGCTGTCCCGGCGCAGGCTGTCCCGGCTGGAGCCCGTGCTGCGCGAGCACGCGCTGCGGGTGCTCACACCGATGCTGGAGCGAGGGTCCGGTGACATCGCGCAGGAGTTCGGCGCCCTGTTCCCGGCCTGGGTCACCACCGAGTGGCTGAACCTCGACGCCGAACTCGCGCCGCGGCTCGCGGAGACCGCGGCGCGGTGGGTGCGGGCGTGGCGACGGCAGGACGCCGAGGTGGTGAACACCATGAGCGGCCGGATGTACGACATGGCGCGCGCACTGGTCGCCGACCGCCGCGAACACCCCCGTCCCGTCGAGGAGGACCCAGCCAGCTCGCTGCTCGCGCAGCGCGTCGACGGCGAACCACTCGAGGAGGAGCAGATCGTCGGCGCACTGCGCCAGTCACTTGTGGTCGGCATGGTCGCGCCGCCGATCGTCATCGGCTCGATCGCCGCGCACCTCGGCGCCGATCAGGAGCTGCAGGCCAGGTTGCGGACCGAGCCGGAACTCATTCCCCTGGCCCTGGAGGAGTTCCTGCGGCTCTACGCGCCCTACCGCGGCTTCGCGCGCACGGTGGCCGAGCCGACCGTCGTGCTCGGCCGAGAGATCCTGCCCGGGGAACCGGTGACCCTCACCTACGCCTCGGCCAACCGGGACGCGACCGTCTTCGCCGATCCGGACGAGTTCCGGCTCGACCGGCCCAACATCGCCGACCACCTCGCGTTCGGGCGCGGTCGCCACCGCTGCCCGGGTGCGCCGATGGCACGGCTCATGCTGCGGATCGCGCTGGAGGAGTTGCTCGCAGGCACGGTGTCGTTCACCGCCGTCGGCTCACGCGAAGGCGCCCGCATGCCGGAACTCGGCATCGTCTCCTGCCAGCTCGACTTCGTGGTCGCCGGTCGTGACGGCTGACCGTCGGTCCACGGTCACGCTCGACACCCGTGAGCGCAGCCGAAGTCGCACTGGTGCTAGACATCCTGCATGCTGATCGGCCGGCTCCCGGTGGACGAACAACTCGACGCGCTGCGCGGGACTCTCGCGCGCAACGAGGTGTTGACGGAGGTCTTGGCCCGCGCCGCGAAGCTGGACCTTCCAGGCTGGTACCTGACCGCCGGGTGCGTGTTCCAGACCGTGTGGAACGTGGTCACCGGCCGGCCGCCGACTGAGGGCATCAAGGACTACGACCTGTTCTACTTCGACGACGCCGACCTCAGCTGGGAGGCCGAGAACGACGTTATCCAGGCCGGTGACAACGTCTTCCGTGACTTGCCAGCGGTCGTCGAGATCCGCAATGAGGCACGCGTGCACCTGTGGTACGAAAACCACTTCGGCGTGCCGTGTGCGCCCTACACCTCCACGGAAGCCGCCATCGATTCGTTCGCGGCAACGACGTGTTGCCTGGGCATTCGCCTCGACAGCGACGAGCGGTGGCGCATCTACGCGCCGCACGGCCTTGCCGACGTGTTCAACCTCGTCGTCCGCCCCAACCCCGTGCTTGCTCCCCGCAGCGTCTACGAGACCAAGGTCCGACGCTGGCGCGAACAATGGCCCGAACTCACCGTGCTGCGCTGGCCTGAGACCGGCAAGTAGCAGCGCGCCCTGCTCCGGCCAGCCTTCGATCTCGTCCTGCCACACCCGCGGAATCGTCTTCGCCGGATCAGCACGTGACTCATCTGTGCCGGAGTCTGGACTCCAATCGCTTACCTGGAGCTGCACGCTCTCAGTCTGATCGGGCAGTTGTAGTCAAGTAATGTGCATCAGTCTTGATCCGGCCAAATGTTGACTACCCATCGTTCCTCGCCTTCAACCGACAGGAACGGCGCTTGTTGAACCTTTCTGATGATTTCTTCAGTTCCCTCCGACTGAATGCTGACCGAGACCCGCCCTGTATGGTGACTTGGGAAGGTAAACTCCGGATGCCCTAACGTGGTCATGAGGGCCAGCTGTGGAGAACTAATGATAAATGATTCGGTTTGTCGCGGATGCTGGTCGATCGCAGGTGGCCTTGTCGTGTTCCATATGATATGGACTGCTGCGCGATGATCGCTGTAGCCGCTACGAAATCCTACCCCGCTGGTGGTCGACCAATGCCGTTCACCTTCCCGCCGGACGTATGCACGAGGGTCATCGACTGTAACGAATGGGAAATTGATTAGATAGAATGTGCCATATTCAACGGATATTAGACCATCGTATTCCTTGTCCACGTCCACGTCCTCGTTACAGCAGCGGCTGGTAGGGTCAGGGCCCGCAAAGGCCGACCCTACCAGCCGATGAACGTGTGGCCTACGGTACGACGTCTACCCAGAACCTGTCGGTGTGGATAATATGATCACGACCGTAATAGACACCGAGCGCGTTTCCCGCATTGCTGTTGTGTTCCGCCTTAAGGGCGCGCGCAGCGTAGCTCCACACGTGCGAATCCGCCCCGTTTTCTTGCCATGCAGCCCTTTCGAACGTTGACCGGAACGGATATTCATCACATTCTCGAATATCGTTCGGGTTCGTGAACTGGCGACATGCGGTGGAGCGGGACCGTGCTTTGTCGACTACCTGCGGTTTTGGTGTTCGAGGAGTCGGGCTTCGTGGCTCCAATATCGTATTGGGCGTCCCAGATATGCTTGACCGCAGTAGTCATCGATGGGTTACTCAAGCGGAATCGAATCCACGGATCAACGTCCATGAACACGCGGCCGCCGTTGTTGTACTGGGCAGTGTCACATCGCAAGAGCGGGGCGCCAACCTCAGGCCACCCGCTCACCGCGGTGATCATGCACAACGCCCCACGTGAGCACCTCGTCCGAACTCACGCGCCTGAAACTGGCTCGGTTCGAGTCGGCACTACGGCCGCGTCATGCCGAGGTGTCTTCGTCTTCGCGGGAGGACACACGCGCACGGCGCCGGGTGATCAGAGCGACCGCGCCGATGAGCACCACCAAGCCTGTCACCAGCGGCACCGGCCCGATCCGATCCACCAACGTCGACAGCGCTGTCTGCAGCGCGCCCGCCGCGTCCACGATCGGGTCCTCCGCCGGCCCGTCGGCGTGGAACAGGCGCAGCTCGTACACCCCGTAGTAGGCGATGTAGAGCCCTGCCAGGACCAGAATGACTCCGCCGATCCGGCCGATGTACGGCTGAATTCGGCGAACCCACGTGGTTACGGCCTTGCTGGCGACCGCGATCGACACGGCCAGCACACCGACCACCAGCGACATCCCCAGCCCGTATGCCACATACGCGGCTATCCCGGTGAGCACCGAGCCACTGCGGAAGGTCGTGCTGGTCACGGCCAGGAATGGCGCGATGGTGCACGACAGCGAGACAACCGCGTACGCGAGGCCGTAACCGAACATCGAGCTCAGCCGCGCGGTCGGAGCGCCTGCACGGGGTTTCGGAAGCAGGAGCGTGACCTCCTTTCCGGCCAGCATCCACGCACCCAGGGCCACCATCACGGCACCGATCACCACCGTGACCGCGGGGAGGTACTCCTGCACCGACGAACCCAACGGCGCCACCACCAGTCCGAAGGCGCCGAACACCACGAGAAAACCCAGCGCCATCAACCCGGTCGCGGCCAGCGCACGCAGCACAGCGGGCACCGGAGCCCGGCTTTCGCCCGCGACCACCAGGGTCAGATAGGCAGGCAGCATCGCGAAGCCGCACGGATTGACCACGGCCACCATGCCTGCCGCGAGAGCGAAACCCAACGCGTCGAAATCCATTACGCCCTGGCCAGCGCGCCGACCCGCTCGGTCAGTGCGGACTCCGAGAGTTGCTGCTTGACCACGTCCACCTTGCCGTCCGGGCTGATGAACGCGTAGGCGGGTTGCTGGGTGACTCCGAACCTGGTCCAGATGGCGGCGTCGAGATCGGCCAGGTGCTGGAAGCCGCCGACCTGGTAGTCGGTGACAAACTTCTTCATCGCGGGCACCTGGTCCTGGGCGGCGACCCCGACGAAGGTGACCTTGCCGCTGTTGGCCTGGGCGGTCGTGGCGACCCTGCCCGCCTCCGCACGGCACTTAGGACACCACGGTGCCCAGAACCACAACACGACCGCCTTCCCCGCCAGGCTCTCCCCGGTGAAGTTCTGGCCGTCGACGGTCTTCGCGGTGAACTTCAACTGCTCCGGCACCGGCGCCGCAACAGGTGTTGATGCAGCCGCCGAGGTATCCACCATCGAGGGCGGGGCGGGTTGGTTGCCTCCCGGTGGCGTCGGACTGGCTGCGTCTGTGCCACACGCGGCGACCACGCTGGACAGTGCACCCACCAACAGCATCGCACCGATCCGTCGACCGAACACTCCACCACCACCTCCGTGACTAATCGGCGTCGATCTTGCCGTAGTCGCCGACCAAACGGGACTTAACGGTCCTTACGGAGATGTGACGAGTTCTTCCGCTGGTTCACGGCCAGGGGCGTGACCGTGTCGCGAAAGACGGTGGCGTTACTGATGTGTCGGGCTGGTTTAGCCGGGTTACCGTTGTGGCACAAGACCAAACGCGTGCCTGCCGTGGTCACGGTGACCGATCTGGTCAAGCGCGACTTCCGACGTGGCGGCCCCAATTAGCTGTGGGTCACCGACATCACCGAGCACCCGAGTCGCGGTTGGCGCCGGCGCGGTTGCTGTTCGGCAATGCGGACCAAGACCCGTTGCCCCGGCGGCGGTCACGGCACCAGCACCACCTTGCCCCGGACCTGCCCGCTCTCGCCGAGTTCGTGTGCCTTGGAAGCGTCTGTCAGCGGTAGCGTCTCCGCCACGAACGGGCGCAGGCCCTCGCGGTCCACCAGTTCGGCGAGGGCGGCGAGGTCGCCCGGGGTCGGCTCGAGGTTGAACTCCACGAACCGCAGCCCGCTCGCCGCCGCACGTTCCCTCACGGCCGTGCGGTCGAAGCCGATGCCCACCACGTCGATCACCGCGCCACCGGGGTTGAGTGTGGCCAGCGACCTCAGCCCGACGTCGCCGCTGACCGTGTCCAGCACCACGTCTACGTTCCGGGTGCGGGTGAAGTCCGCCGCCGTGTGGTCGATCAGCTCGTCGGCGCCGAGTTTCCACAGGAAGTCGTGCTTGGCCCTCCGCGCCGTGCCGATCACATGGGCGCCGCGGGCCTTGGCGATCTGTACGGCGAGGTGCCCGACCCCGCCCGCCGCCCCGTGGACGAGCACACGCTGCCCCGGCCGCACCTGGCCCACCTTCACCAGCGCCTGCCAGGCGGTGAGCCCGGCGATGGGCAGCGCTGCGGCATGGATGTGGTCGATGCTCGCTGGCTTGGCCGCGAGCGACGTCCCTGGTACCACGACATAGTCGGCGTAGGCGCCGTGGGGCGGGGTCACCCAGCCGTACACCTCGTCACCGGGTCGGAAGCCGCCGGCCTCCTCGACCACCACGCCGCTGAACTCGTGCCCCAGGGTGAACGGTGGATCGCCGAACAGCCGCACATACCCGGAACGAACCTTTCGGTCCGCCGGGTTGACGCCGACGGCGCGCACCCGCACGAGGACCTCACCGGGACCGGCGGTGGGGCGTTCGGTTTCCACAACCTCCAGCACCTCGGGGCCGCCGAGGGACTGCTGACTGATCACTCTTGGCATGCGCCCATCTTCAGGCCTTTGGTCTCCGATGTATAGTAGGCACCTGTTTGAAAGGTAGGTACCCAATGGATACCGCACCCTGGACCGTCCCATCCGTCGAGTGCCCCTCCCGGACGGTGCTGGAGGTGCTGGCCAACAAGTGGGTGCTGTACGTGCTGGGCGCGTTGCAACAGCACGGCGAGCCGATGCGGTTCAACCAGCTTGGCCGCACCCTGCCCGGCATCACGCAGAAGATGCTGACCCAGACTCTGCGCACGCTGGAGCGCGACGGCCTGGTGGCCAGGCGGGTGTACCCAACCGTGCCTCCGCGCGTGGAGTACGAGCTGACCTCCCTCGGGCACAAGGCCGGGCGGCTGACCGTGCTTATCGGCGAATGGGCATTAGCCCACGTCGACCAGATCCTCACCGCCCGCACAGCCTTCGACCACCGGGCGGCCACCACACCCGCCCCACTCAGCTGACAACCGGCCCGAACCGCTGCCGTCCACCGCACGGTCACCGCAGGACCGGGCTGACGATGTGCCGCCTCTCCGGTGTCCGTCTACTGTGGTCGAGGTGTTCGGATCGCCACATCTCCGTCAGCCGCACGGTCACCGCGTCGGCGGCCGCCGACGTCCGGGACGTACCGGTGACCGTGCTCGAGCGGGCGGCGCGGAGGATTTCTCGCCGTGACACGAGTCGAATCGATGACGTTCGCACTCCAACGCGTGGATCTCCTTCGTGCACGGGCTGCGGCGGTGGACTTCGACCCGCACCTGCACGACACGTACTCGGTCGTGGTCGTCACGAGCGGAACCGCGCACATCTGGTCCAGCCGCTGGAACAGCACGGTCCGCGCCGGCGACGTCTTCTTCTTCAACCCCTTCGAGGTGCATGCGGGCAGAAGCACAAGCAGTCCCGCGCAGTACGACGTCCTTTACCCGTCGGAGGCGTTCCTCGACAGCTGCATGGGCACGATCGAGCCGAACGCGATCCGGACCATACGCACCGATGTGGTGACACGAAGCCGGACAACGCGTGATCTGGCCGACGCGTTGTCAGCACCGATCGCCGACAGCGCATCGGTCGAGGGATGCCTCCGGCGGGTGCTGGAGGAATGCAGTTTCTCGGTCGAGTACCCCGCGTCGACCCCGATGTCGATCGCGCGAACGGCATCCCAGCTCATCAGGCGGGACGGTCCGCGCTCGACCCGTACGGACGACCTCGCCCGCGAGATCGGCGTCAACCCGAGCCACCTCGTCCGAACCTTCAGGAAAACGATCGGTGTTCCCCCGCAGACCTACGTTCGCCAAGTCCGCGTCGCACGGGCCCGAGAGCTCATCTGCGCCGGGTTCGATCTGAGCGATGTCGCGCAGATGGCCAACTTCTCCGATCAACCACACCTCACCCGCGAGTTCAAGAAGGTGTTCGGCGTGCCGCCGGGAGCGCTGTCCCGTGACGTGGGCCGGTGAGTCGCCGAAGCGGCCGCGGCGCACATCCTGTTCAAGATTTCGGATTCAGCTGTACCTACCGTCGACCTACCTGAAGGGTGGTCACGATGTCATACAGCGGAAGCAACCACGTCAGCCGCATTCCCGACGCCAACGGCTACTACGGAGAGTTCGGCGGCAACCACTGGCCCGCGCACATGGGGCCCGCACTCGAAGAACTCACCGGCGCGTACGAGCAGCTGCGGTCATCGCCGGACTTCCGGCACGAGCTCGACACCGTCCGCACCGGCCTCCAGGGCCGGCCCACGCCGGTGCTGCACCTGGAGAACATCTCGAACCAGCTGGGTGGCGCCAGGATCTACGTCAAACGCGAGGACCTCAACCACACCGGCGCACACAAGATCAACCATTGTGTGGGGTTCGCGCTCCTCGCAAGGAGGATGGGCAAGCGGAAGCTGATCGCCGAGACGGGTGCCGGCCAGCACGGTGTCGCTCTCGCCAGCGCGGCCGCCCGTTTCGGACTCGAATGCGAAGTGCACATCGGTGCGACCGACGCCGACAAGGTGAACGCGAACGTAGACCTCATGCGCCTCCTGGGCGCTCGTGTCGTTCCGGTTGCCTCCGGTCAGTCGACCTTGAAGGAGGCCAGCGACTCGGCGCTGCACGCCTACACCGAGCAGCATGCCCATGCTCTCTACGCGATAGGTTCGGCCATCGGACCACATCCCTTTCCGATGATCGTCCGAGACTTCCAGTCCGTCGTCGGCCAGGAGGCACGCGCGCAGTTCCTCGCGATCACCGACGGAGTGTTGCCCGACCACGTCGTCGCCTGCGTCGCTGGTGGCTCGAACGCGCTGGGGCTTTACTCCGGTTTCCTGGACGATCCTGAGGTCGCCCTGCACGCGGTGGAACCCCTCGGCAAGAGTGCCGAGTTCGGTCAGCACGCGGCCACACTGACTTTCGGGCGTCCAGGAACCCTGCACGGGGCGTCCTCCGTCGTTCTGCAGGAGAACGACGGAACACCCGCCGCGGTGATGTCGATCGCATCAGGGCTCGCCTACCCCGGTGTCGGCCCCGAGATGGCCATGCTGTGCAAGTCCGGCCGGGTGTCCGTCGACACCGTTTCCGACGAGGAAGCAGTCGGCACGTTCCTCCGCATCGCGCGGTCGGAGGGGATCATCCCGGCACTTGAGAGCGCACACGCTCTCGCATTCGCGATCCGCCTGGCAGCGGACAGGCCCCGCCGCGAACGCATCCTGGTCAACCTGTCCGGGCGCGGCGACAAGGACGTCGACTTCGTGCTGGCCAGGTTCGCTCCTGGCGGGCTTGGTACTGAACCTGGAGATGTCGATCGCCAGCGAGGACCTGCCGGTCTTCGCCGGTATGCACTACACCCCGGGAAACCTCACTCGCGGTGATCGAGTGCTTGCTCGTTTCTTCGAGTACCTGCGAACTTTTCCGCGTTCGCATCACTCCGCCGATTTCTTGAACTGACCCGATTTGCCGTGACACCTCGCGTTCTTGTTCACGGGCTCCTGGGTGGAAGCTCAGGACCCCGGCAAGTCGTGGCGGGTGTCCATGTGGATCGTCCTCGGTATCGCCGCCCACGCAGTCCCGCCAGCACCGGAAATCCCGCGCATGACGAACCGCCGGTATGGCAACGTGTTAGCGAACTGATCACGGAAGGGGAGCTGGCGATGGAGAGGAACCGGCTCGGGCGCACCACAGTCGAGGTGACACAGCTGGGGTTCGGCGGCGGGCCACTCGGTGGACTGTTCGCGCCGCTGGACGACGAGACCGCGGCAGAAGCGCTGGCTGCGGCGTGGGAGGGCGGGATCCGGTACTACGACACGTCACCGCACTACGGCATCGGGCATTCCGAGCGCAGGATCGGTGAGTTCCTGCGCCAGCAGCCGCGTGATTCGTTCACCCTGTCGACGAAGGTCGGCCGGCTGCTGGTGCCGCAGGACGCGGACGGCAAGATGGATCCGGCCGGTTTCCACGTGCCCGCAACGCATTACCGCGTGCGTGATTTCACTCGCGACGGGGTCCGGCGCAGTGTCGAGGATTCCCTGGAACGGATGGGCCTCGATCGGATCGACGTGCTGTACCTGCATGACGCTGAGGAGTTCTTCGACGACGCGTTGCGTGACGGCTACCCGGCCCTGGCGGAGCTGCGGTCGGAAGGGGTCGTCGGCGCGATCGGCGCGGGCATGTACGACACGGCCATGCTGACCACTCTGGTGCAGGAAACGGATGTCGACGTGGTCATGCAGTCAGGCCGCTACACGCTGCTCGATCACAGCGCGCTCGACACGTTCCTGCCCGCGTGTGAGGAACGCGGTGTCTCGGTGATCGCGGCGTCGATCTTCAACTCCGGGTTGCTCGCCGTGCCACGGCCCAGCGAAGGAGCACACTTCGACTACGAGACCGCGACACCGGATGTCCTGGACAGGGCGAACAAGATCGCCGACGTCTGCGAGGCACACGGCGTGACACTTCCCCAGGTGGCCATGGCTTTCCCGCTCCAGCACCCCGCTGTCGCCGGTATCGCGGTCGGGATGCGCTCCGCACAGGAGGCACGACGCAACGTGGAGTCGTTCGCCGTGCAGGTGCCCGCGCAGGTCTGGACCGACCTACGCGCCGCAGGCCTGATCCGTTAAGCGTTTCCCACGCCTGGTTCAGGCACTGCGGAAGGCGGGCCTGGCCTGGGCTGCGTTCGGCGACTTGCTCCGCGGACAGTCCGACCACGAAACATGGTCATCGAACAAGGCTGTTGAGATATCTCTCCACATTGGAGTAGCCGTCCGAGCCGATGTCGTCGCCGTCTCCGGCGTCGCCGGGGTTGAGGCCGTTCGCCCGTTCCCACATATCCGGCATGCCGTCGCGATCGGTGTCGGTCGGCGCCGTGCCACCGGCGAGACTGCCGAAACCACCGACGCTCGCCGGATCGGTGATGATCGCACCGCTCTGGTCGGCGACATTCGCCGTGATACGCCGGTCGATGGAGTCACGACGCAGTGACGCCCCGGCCTGCGCGAGTACCGTGCGGTACGCCTCCGCGGCGGGCGTGGACGGAACCGCCGGATAGGGGAACGGGTTCTGCTCCACCACGACGTTGCCGAGTTCCGCTCTGGTCACCGGCACACCGTCGAGCACCTTGTTCTTGTTGCCGTCGTGGTAGTTGCCCGCCGCGTAGATGTGGAAGTTGAGGTTTCCCCGCGTGAAAGGACTGCCGGAACCGGTGGACGGCCCTTTGACGAAGTAGTTGTCCACCACGTTCGCGTCGCTGCGCCCGGCGGAGTCGCCCTCGATGTAGGCGTCGGAGCCCCAGTTGTAGACGACATTGCTGACAAACTGGTTGCGGCCCTTGACTTTCGGGTTGCGGGTCTTGTTGTGCGCGTACAGGCTGCGGTAGATCGTGACGCCGTCGCTCTGGACCAGACCACCGCAGGAGTGCGGGTCCAGGCCCTCGGCGATGATGGAGTTCTGCACTGTGATGCCTGTGCTGTTGTTGATGGAGAAGTTCTCGTCACGTCCCCAGGACACGGATACGTGGTCGAAGATCTGGTCACGCCCCTCGTTGATCGTCACGCCGTCGCGGTTCTGGTTCGGTGTCAGGCCGTTCCGGAAGCGCATGTACCGGATGACGACGTTGGTCGCGTTCGACGTCGACACTTGGTAGCCGCGCGTCGCGATGCCGTCGCCCGGTGCCGTCTGTCCCGCGATGGTGATGTTGCTCTTGATGCTCAGCGGCGACTCCAGCTCGATGTACCCACCGACCTCGAAGACGACGATCCGAGGGCCGGTGCTTACCGCGTCACGCAGCGAACCCGGGCCGGAGTCGTTGAGGTTGGTGACGTGGTACACCTCGCCGCCGCGGCCACCGGTGGCCTGCGCACCGAATCCTGCTGCTCCGGGGAACGCAGGCGCCGCCGCGGCGGCGACGGCTCCTGGTGCCATGAGTGCACCGCAGGCGGTGATCAACGCGGTGAGAGCCGGAAATCGTCTCATGGTGGGCCTCCAGTTCTTGTCCACGGATGATCGGCTCAGCTGCCTGACCGCACCAGGAACCAGTCGAACTCCGCGGCGCTGTTCGTGCCGCTGCGCCGAGACCGGACTCTCCCGCACGGAAACCTCCGGCGGGAGAGACACCTTCGACAAGCTGGGACCGGTCAGCCGAAGGTCACCACGAGGCGGCCGTCCGCGGCGAAGGACCACCTCGGGGTGCCGGTGTAGGAGGAGCATCGAGACCCGTTGGTGCCCGACCAGAACTGGTTCGAGCTGTCGGAGCTGCCGATGATCCGGTCGTTGGATCCGCTGTCGCACGAGGTGTTGTTCCGGAACACCGAGGAGCCGCCATCGAAGTTGAAGTTGCGCTGCTCGTTGCCGATGCTGACGTTGTCCGAAATCGTCATCGTGCCGAGGTTGCGGTTGTATGTGAACCCATGCTTGCCGTTGTCGTAGGCGATGTTGCGCCGGACGACGTGGTCGACCCCGATGTCCTCGCCACCGAGCTTGTACCCATTGCGGTCACCGTTCCCGGCCTGGGAGCCGTCACTCAAGGTACCGTTGCCGTAGGCCAACGAGTCCTCAATGGTCACCGCACCAATGGGCCCCGTGTCCGACTTGGTGAACAGGTCATAGCCGTCATCGATGTTGTGATGGGACACGGTGTAGCGGAAGACGTTGCCAGGGCCGACGGTCAGCTTCGGAGCGAAACCATCGGCGTCCTCACCGTCAGAGTCGGCGTTGTCGTGCGACTCGGCGCTCACGACGAGGTTGTTGGACGGCCACTGGCTCGGTGGGGCGCCGGCGATCAGCCGTGAGAGCTGCAGCCCGGAGTCGCGGTTGAAGCGCGTCACCGTGCGCTCGATGATGTTGTTGTTGCCGGCCAGCAGTATCCCGTTGTCCCCGGCGCGCTCGACCACGATGCCCCGGATGTGCCAGTACGACCCGCCTATGGCGAACCCCCGGTTCGCCGGGTCCTCGCTCTGTGCCGAGAAGTTCAGCACGGGGGTCTCACTCTGGTAGGCGTACAGCTTCTTGCGGGCGCTGGCGGTGCCGTTGTTGTCCTGCGCGATGGTGATCGTTTCGGAGTAACGGTAGGTCCCGCCGCGCATGAAGATCGTGCCGCCGACGGCGACGCGGGTAAGGGCCGAAGCGAGCGTCGTCGGGTTCGATATCGTGCCGGCCGCGTTGTCGCTGCCGCCCGGCGCCACGTATAGCGTGTCGGCCGGCGGGTCCGGATCCGGCGGCGCGCCGTCCGAGGTGAAGTCGAAGTAGTCGATGTTCGGCAGCCCGCTGCTGCTGGTGGGGTTGAGCCGGATCGTGTTGTTGCCCGCGGTCATGGTGACGGTGAGCGTCTTGGTGACCCAAGTGTTCCACGCACCCGTGCCTTCGAACGACACCGACTGCACCGTGGACCCGTTCACGACCAGGTCGGCAGGCCGAGCCGAGCTGCTCCCGCTGGCGAACCGCACCGCGACCGTCGCCGGGCCCGCCGCGGCGTTCACCGTGAGCTGGGCATAACCGGTCGTGGCGTTGGTGCCGTTGCAGAACCCGGAACCGGAGTACCCGGAGTGGTCGCTGTCGATCGAGCCGGAACAGACCGCCGGGGACGTCTCGGCCTCGTACCTGGTGGTCGCGGCGGCCGCCGAGCCAGGGGCCAGTAAGCCCGCCGCGCCCACCAGCAGTGCCACGCCGGCCACGAAGAACTGAGATCTCATCATCTACCTCCAGGAGGGTGCCCGTCAGAGTTCATGGTGTGACCTCTCTGCATGCCAATACCGCTCCGCGGTCCGGCGTACTGCCGAAGCAGCGCGGGAATGTCCGCGGCCGGGTGAAGGGAACCAGTCGTGACGGATGGCGATCCGGCGTTGCGCAAAGCCGACTCTGCCGTCGGACACTACTTGCGGAAAGCGCTTTCCGCAAGGCGTACGGCTTCGCCTGGTCACTGAAACCCCTTTCACCCGCGGCCGTCACGATTTGCTTCTCCGGACGTCCGCTCTCCTGTCCGGCATCGCCGAATACGCGTTGACGCCGACCCTCAGCTGGAGTAGTTTTACTGGAAAGCGCTTTCCGACTTGCACAAGGCACGCCTGCCCGGTGACACGGCCTCCTGACGCGGTTCGACCTTGTCTGTCAACCGCACGGTGATCAGGAACCACTCCGCGAACAACACCACAGGAGAAGCATGATGAGATGGAAGCCGTTCGTCGCGGGCATGGCCCTGGTCACGGGCACCGTCATGACATTACCGATTTCCATGGCGACAGCCGCGACGGCGCACTACGAGGCCGAGGCATCGCCTGCGGTCTGCACCGGCACGATCGACACCAACTGGCCCGGCTATCCGGGCACCGGATTCTGCAACGGCGACAACACTGTCGGCGCCTACGCACAATTCACCGTCAACGCGTCCACTTCGGACTCCGCGACCGTGCCCATCCGGTTCGCCAACGATGGTACGACCAGCCGGGCGGCCGACGTCACCATGGACGGCCAACAGCAGCCTGGCAACGCGTTGTACGTCGCGACGAACGGCAACGACAGCGACTCCGGCACGTTGGCCGCTCCCTTGCGCACTGTCCAGCGCGCGGTCGATCTGGCGCAGCCCGGATACACCATTTACATCCGGGGCGGCACGTACGCGCCAAGCACCAACATCCAGATCCTCAAGGACGGCACGCCAAGCCAGCCGATCACCATGCGCAACTACAACGGTGAGCGGGTGATCATCGACGGTGAGAACATGCCTCACACGCCAGGCGCGGTGGGTTCGACCATCCCACGGCCGGAGCGTGGCGCCATCCACATCGAGGGTGACTACTGGCGGCTGATCGGCCTGGAG
Source organism: Kibdelosporangium persicum (assembly GCF_013280595.1). Classification (GTDB taxonomy): domain Bacteria; phylum Actinomycetota; class Actinomycetes; order Mycobacteriales; family Pseudonocardiaceae; genus Kibdelosporangium; species Kibdelosporangium persicum. The sequence goes on along the minus strand of NZ_JAAATY010000017.1, from coordinate 52,801 downwards.
ATCATCCACGGCCCGTACGGGATCTTCGGGCTGGATTCCAGCAACAACGTCTATGACCGTCTCATCACGCGGGACAACTACGAGTCCGGGCTGCATCTCGTGCTGGCCACGAGCAACAACCTGATCCTCAACCTGGACAGCTACGGCAACCGCGACCCGCGCAAGAACGGCGAGAGCGCCGACGGCCTTGCCATCAAAGAGGGTTCCGGCAGCGGCAACGTCGTGCGCGGCGCCCGGGTGTGGAACAACTCAGACGACGGCCTCGACTACTGGATGTTCGGATCACCGATCCTGACGGAGAACACCCTCGCCTGGGGCAACGGATTCAACCGCTGGAACCTCCCGGACTTCGTCGGTGACGGCAACGGGTTCAAGCTCGGCGGCAACGGCGTCGTCGGCAACCACACCCTGCGCAACAGCATGGCGTGGGACAACGCGGTCAGCGGCATCATCGACAACAACAATCCCGGCCGGCACCGGATCGAACGCTGCACCGCCTGGGACAACCCCGGCACCGGCTTCGACTTCGACCGCTCCGACAGCACGCTCACCGCGAACCTCGCGGTCGCCAACGGAACCAACGTGTCACTGGGCTCGAACTCCAGTGGCAGCGGCAACTCCTGGGACCTCGGCGGCTCCTGGTCCTTCCAGAGCACCAACCCCAGCACCATCACAGGCCCGAGGAACGCGGACGGCTCAATCCCGGCCTCCACCTTCCTCCGTCCCAGCAACGGCGCGGACGTCGGAGCACGCTTCTAGGTACTCCGGCTGTGGCCGCCTTCCCTGCCCCTGCATGGGGAGGACCCATGAATTGGCGGTCATGCCGACGTCCCGGTCAGGCCCGCGCCTCCGGGGCTGAGGCGCGGAGGAACGCTTCGGCGAAGGTGCGGGCGACCTCGTCGACCGGGGGCAGGGTGTTTCCCAGTGCGTCCTGGAGTACCGGGCGCAGCAGCATGTGCCCGGTCATCGGGCCGAGCATCAGCTGGATGAGCAGTGGCAGCGGGAGCGGGCGGAGCCGTCCGGTGTGGACCAGCGTGCTCGGCAGGCCGCCGAGGCTGGCGAACATCCTGGGCAGGTTCGCCTTGAGCATGCGCGCGGCGGTGCCGTCGGGGCGGGTGAACAGGTCGCCGAAGATCGCGGGCAGCACGCGCGGTTCCCTGGCGAACGCCTCGGCCAGCGCCGCGTAGACGGCGTGGACGGTGTCTTCGAGCCGCTCGGGGGGATCGGCGGCCAGCGCTTCCAGGTCGGGGATGGGGACGTACCGGTCGAACATGGTGGCGAGCAGCCCGTCACGGCTGCCGAAGATGGCGTGCAGGCTGGTGGGTGAGCAGTCCGCGGCCGCGGCGACGACCTCCAGGGTGACCGCGCCCAGCCCGTCGCGCGCCGTGCCCTGCCCGCCTGGCTGCCCCGCCTGCGGCCATGGACACCGGAAGACAAGCACCACGGATAACGCGCCGACATGGGCAATTGGCAGTGGGCCGCGGACGACCGGTCCCTGAGACTGGCCGCCAGAACTGCACCGAACCGAAAGGTTTTCCCATGGCTGTGCGCATCCGACGAGTTAGTTCGTCGGTCACCCTGCTGTTGTGCGGCCTGTCCCTGTGCCCGGCGACCGCGGCCGCGCAGGACGACACCATCGGCACGGACGGCTACGTGCACGTCGCGCCGAACGGCACCGTGCTCGGTGTCGATCCGTACTACCCGACCGACGGCAATGGCGGCTACGACGTCACCGACTACGACGTGACCCTGTCCTACGACCCGGCGAACAAGTTCCTCAACGCCAAGACGGTCGTCACGGCAGCGACGACCCAGCGGTTGAGCCGGTTCAACCTCGACCTGCGCGGGCTGACGGTGAGCGAAGTGCGGGTGAACGGCGCACCCGCCGCGTTCACCCGGGCCAAGGAGCACGAACTGGTGATCACGCCCGCTTCGGTCCTGCCCGAAGACGCGACGTTCACCGTGACGGTCGTCTACTGTGGACGGCCGTCGGCTGAGTACACCCCACGCGGCTGGACGGGGTGGCGCACCTCGTGGACCGGCGGGGCGTTCGCCGCGGGCGCGCCGCACTCGGCCACCACGTGGTTCCCGGTCAACGACACCACGGCGGACAAGGCGACGTTCAGCGTCACGGCGACGGTGCCGAACGGTTGGACGGCCGTCTCCAACGGCCTCCGCAAGTCCGTCCAGGTTGGACAGCGGACCACCGTGGCGTGGTCGGAGGACAAGCCGATCGCGCCCTCGGCGACCATGATCGGCATCGACCGGTTCACCACGCGCGAGTCGACACTCCCCGGCGGCACACCGGTGTTCGACGCCTTCGCCCCGGGCACCGACGCCGGTGCGCTCGCCGCCAAACTGCCCGCTGTCGTGGACTTCCTGAGCGGCAAGCTCGGTCCGTTCCCGTACGACGCGGCCGGCGGGATGTACGTGGCGGACAGGCTGGGCTTCGCGCACCCCGCACAGGGCAGGCCGGTGTTCGGCGCCGGTGCGGGCGAGGCCGCGCTGGTCCAGGCGGTGGCCGCGCAGTGGTGGGGTAACCGGCTGGCCATCAAGATGTGGAGGGACCAGCCGCTGGTGGACTCCTTCTCGCGGTACCTGGTGTGGCTGTGGGACGAGCAGCGCCACGGGCTGCCGGTCGAGCAGCGCTACCGCGACGCGGTGGCCCGCGCGGACACGGCGTTCTGGGGGCGCAAGCTTTCCGACCCCGGCAGGGGGCGGCAGTTCTCGGTGTCCGACAAGGGTGTGCTGATGGTGCACGCGCTGCGCAAGCACATCGGTGACGAGGCCTTCTTCACCGTGCTCCGGGAGTTTCCCGAGATCAACGACAACTGGAACCAGGGCTGGTACGACTGGGAGCTCTACACCGCCGCGGTGGCCGACATGGAGCTCAAGCCCTTCTTCGACGCCTGGGTGGACGGCACGGCCAAGCCCACCGGGTTTCTGGGCTGACGGCGCCCGGCTTATCCGAGGTACCGCGAGAACACCGGCGACGCGCGGCATTCGGCCCGGTAGGCCGCGGTGACGTCGGCGAACACCTCGCGCGCGTGCGGCGCGGCGGCGCCTTCCCGGTGCCACAGCAGGAGGAACCGGCGGACCAGCGCCTCATCGGCGAGCAGCCGTACCGCCACCTGCTGGTGCCCCTCGCAAACGGCTTGGGACAGGCCGACCGCGCCGCTGCGCACCGCCGCCACTGTCGTCGAGTAGTTGTCCGCGAAGTGCCGGGCGCGCGGGTCGAACCCGGCGGCCCGGCACGTGTGGCGGAAGTACTCGTGGAACCGGGACGAGTCCGGCACGGGCAGCACCCATTCGGCGTCGGCGAGTTGCTCCAGCCGCACGACCTTCTGCCGCGCCAACGGATGGTCCTCGGGCAGCACCACCATCGTCGGGTCCACCGCGATCAGCGCGGCCTCCACCGACGAGGGCACCGCCGCCTCGAACCCCGGGTACTCCTTGATCAGCCCCAGCTCCAGCCTGCGCTGCGCGACCAGGTCGATCACCAGGTCGGGGCAGTCGCTGTCGAACAGCGAAGCGCCCTCCCCGGACGGGAGCCGGTCGGCCACGATGCCGGGCAGGTGCCCGACGATCGGCGAGCAGACCCCACCCACCCGCATCGTGGAGCCATTCGGGCGCGCGCGTGTTTCGATGTCGCGCACCAGGCCCTCCATCAGCGGCAGCACCGCGGCGATCCGGCTGAGCAGCAGCTCGCCGGTCGGCGTGGGGGTCACCGCCGTGGCCCGGCCCCGTTCGAACAGTCGTTGGCCTAGTGCGTTCTCCAGGCGTTTCAACGTCCCGCTCACCGCGGGCTGGGTGACGCCGAGTGCCACCGCAGCCTCGGAGAGGCTGCCGGTCTCCCCGATCGCCCGCACGAGGCGGAGATGGTGGACATCGAGTTCCATGCCGTCACACCCCGTTTCACCGGTGGGTGTCGACCCGGGACCTCGGCGGTGGTCGCATGATCCCGACTGTGCTGCCGATCACAGCATACAGCGCGAAGGCGGTCACCACGGAGTTGATGGCGGGAATACCCACCGGCACGAACGCGCCCACCGCGGCGCCAGCGGCCCAGCACAGCAAGGAGGCGGGCACCCAGTTCGGCGGGGTGTCAGGCAGTTCCCCGGCCGCCCGCGACGAGTCGAGCGCGGCGCGCCAGGTGCGGACCACGAAGTACTCGGCGATCACGATGCCCGCGACGGGCGGGGTGATCACGCCGATCCACGTCAGGAACGTCGTGAAGTGGTCGAGAATGCCCAGCGCGGACAGCAGGGTGCCCAGTGCGCCGAGCAGCAGGGTCGCGGTGCGGCGCGACATCTTGCGACCGGCGAGCACGTCGACCGTGTTGACCAGGCCCAACGACGCCGAGTAGAGGTTCCAGTCGTTGATCTTCATGATCGCGGTGACCAGGATCAGCGTGCCGAGCACACCGGAGGTCGAGGTGATCACGGCGACGATGTCGGCGCTGCGCGCGGCGTGGGCCAGCAGAACGCCGGTCAGCCCGATCAGGTACTCGCCGAGGGTGACGCTGATCAGCGTCTGCTTGACGACGTCGCTGACGCGGCGGTTGAAGCGGGTCATGTCCGGTGTCATGACCGCGCCCATGATGAACGCGCCCGCCACCAGGGTCGTGCCCTGTGCGAGGGACATCGCCGGGCCGGGCGGGGACATGGACACCAGCTCGCCGAGGTCGTGGTGGCGCAGCTCCTGACTGATGGCGTACCCGGCCAGCAGCAGGAACGCGGGTACCGTCAGGTAGGCGGTCCACGCCATCATGTGGAAGCCCGCGACGACAATGACGGTCACCGCGACGCCGCCGAACACGGCCCACCCCCACACCGGGAGGCCGCCCATCAGGGCGTGCAGACCGTGCGCGAACACGTCGTTCTGCACGCCGAACCACCCGGCGAGGCTGAGCGTGACCAGCAGGCCGACCAGCGCGGATCCGCGCCCGCCGAAGCCCGCCCAGCGCGCCAGCACCGACGTGGAGACGCCCTCCCTCATCCCGGCCACGCCCATCAGCACGGTGACGACCTCCAGCATCACCGCGCCCAGCGTGATCGCGAGGACGGCGTCCCAGAAGGTCATGCCGAACCCGAGCACGGCGCCCAGCAGGAACTGGTGGAACGAGGACACCTGCCCGAACCGCTGCACCGCCACCGAAACCCAGGAGCAGCGCGCGGATTCGGGCAGGCGGCGCAGCGAGTAGTCGTCGTGCACGGTCAGTACTCCCCGTCTTCTTCGGCACGCAGGAGCACGAAGCCCTGCCTCGGGTTCGGACGCCACGGCAGCTCGCGGCCGTAAAGCATTTCCAGGAATTTGACCCGCTGGTGGTAGGCGAACACCGAGCTCTCCACCCCGGTGATGGCGGGGGTGTCGACGAACAGCGGGAGTTCGGCCAGGAAGTACCGGACGGCGCGCCGGAGTTGCTCGTCCGTCGGCACCTGGCCTTCCGGCAGTCTGCGGTCCAGCACCCACCGGGTCGCGTCCAGGCAGTGTGCGGTGAACACCTCGTTGACGGTGAACAGGTCGTGGGCGTACGCCAGAAGCTTTTGGTAGCAGGCGTTGTCGGCGAGGGCGGCGCCGTCGAGCACGTGCTCCCCCGGGTTGGCGACCCCGAGGTCTCCCAGCGCCCGGCACACCTTGTTGACCACGTACTGCCCTTGCCGGCGGGCTTTCAGCCGGGCACGGCCGGGCTCGTAGCCCAACGCCTCCAACGTGTGGACCGCGGCGCGGTCGGGGATGAAGAAGTGGAAGTTGTCGAATTCGCTCATCGCCCAACGCGCCGCGTCGGTGATGAGCTCGACCGAGAAATAGCTGTTGAACGGGCTTACGCCGACGCACACGTGCTGTCCGCTTCGCAACGGGGCAGCGCAGTGCTCGGTCAGCGGGGTTGTCAGCAACACCGTCGGCTCCGAGAAGAAATTCGCAGGGAAGCGGGGAAATGCAGGGGATCACCCGCGTCCGACCACTATGCGGACCACACCGGGAGGGTGGTACTGCCGAAACGCCATGCCGTCGTCTTATGGTCGCTCGACTGCTGAGCCGACCGACTTAGTGCGTGCACCCGCCTGTCCGGCGACGGTCGGCGTAATCGGCACGCCTGTGGTGACAGCGTGGCGGCGGAAGAGCGTAATGGAACGATGGAACTTCAGGTTCGGCATCTCCGGGTGCTGCTCGCCATCGCACGCGCGGGCAGCCTCAACCGCGCGGCAGCCGAGCTGCGGCTGCCGCAACCGGCGCTGAGCCACCAGTTGCGGCGCATCGAGCAACTGGTCGGCGACCGGCTGTTCGACCGCGACCCGCGCGGCGTGCGGCCCACGCGCATCGGTGCTCTGGTGTTGTCCCGCGCCGAGGCGATCATCCCGGCGTTCGATGAACTGGATCGCGATTTCCGCCGCCACCAGAAGTCCGAGGGCGGCGTGCGGGTCGGCTGGAACGACAGCGCACTGGCGCCGGAGGTGTTCCGGTGCGTGCGGGAACTCGTACCCGACCGCGAGCTGACGACCAGGGCGGACATGTCGCACACCCGTTTGGTGCAGCAGGTGGACAACCGGTGCGTGGACCTGGCGCTGGTGTTGATCTGCGGCCGGCGGACGCTGGCCGTGCCCGGCGACGTCCACGTGGCGCACCTGGTGACCGAGCCCGCGTTCGTGGCGCTGCCGTCGGGGCACCAACTCGCCGACGCGGCGACCGTCGACCTCGCCGACCTGGCCGAGGAACGGTGGATCGTGTCCAGCTGCGGCGACGGCTGCCGCATCGTCTTCCGGGAGATGTGCCTGGAGCACGGTTTCCGGCCCCGCATCGCGCACGACGTGGACACGGTGCGGTTCCGGCTGGTGGCGGGCGGGCACGGCGTCTGCCTGGTGCAGCCGACGACGCCGGACATGCCCGGTATGGTGATCCGCCCGCTGGCCGGGACGCCGATGACCGTGCAGCACATCCTGTTGTGGCGCACCGACCACCCGCTCGCCGACCGGTTCGAGGAACTGCATGCCGCATCGGTGCGCGCATATCAACGGCTGGCCGAGGACAACGCGGTGTACCGGCGGTGGCTGGGAGCGGATAACCGCATGGCATAGGCCATCGGCAGTGGGCGGCGCACCCCGGCTGTGGACACACTCTGTTCACCGCCACGTAACGCTTCCCCGCCGGAAAGGGAACAGCCATGCTGCCGCTGATCACTCGCGACGAACTGAAGAAAGGCATCGACGCGGGCACCCTCGTGGTGGTCGACACCATGCCCGAGGCGTACTACGAGAAGGAACACCTGCCCGGCGCGGTGAACATCCCTGGCTTTCCGTACGAGCAGGCAGCCGAGTTCACGGACCGGTACGCACCCTCGGTGCTGCCGGACAAGTCCGCTGGCATCGTCGTGTACTGCGCCAACGTGCCGTGCCGAAACAGCGAACTCGTGGGCGCACGGCTCGTCGGGCTCGGCTACCAGAACGTGCGTAAGTACCGCGAGGGCATTGAGGATTGGGTGGCCGCCGGCCTGCCCACGTCCACGAAGACCGCCGGCCGTCAAACGTCCACTTCGGACTGAGTGGTTCGCCGTCATGTCCGATCCCTGCCGATGAGGATTCTTCATGTCCCTGCTCAAGAGACTCCTGCGCGCCGGTGTGACCGCCGTCGCTATCACCGCGGCCACCTTCGCGATGGTGGCACCCGCCACCGCCGCGCCGGCCGAAACCGCCCTGGCCAACGAGAACGTCGTCAAGGTCACCTCGGCCAACCACGACGAAATCCTCCAGATCTCGAAGACGAAGCTCGTGATCCTGGACTTCGGCGCCGACTGGTGCGGCCCGTGCCGGCAGATGAAGCCGGTGCTCGAGCGGCTCGCGGCCGAGTACAACGGCCGCTTCCTGGTCGGTGTCGTCAACGTGGACGTCAGCCGCGACCTTTCGGCCATGTACCGCATCCGGTACCTGCCCACGCTGGTCCCCATCCGGCACGGCGCGGAGCTGCCCAACTCCCGCCACATCGGGTACCGCGGTGAAGCCGCGCTGCGGGCCTGGATCAACGCCCAGCTCGCCAAGGGCTGACCGTGCGGCCGGCGTCCCCGCCCGGGGCGCCGGCCGCCCTCCGGTCGGGAAGGATTCCCGTGCTCCCCCTGCGGTCCCTGCTCCCGCTGTCCATCGTCGTCCTGCTCGGCTGCCTCACCGAGGTGCTTCCCGCCGGGCTGCTGCTCGGTATTTCCGCTGACTTCGACGTCTCCCCGTCCACCGCCGGGCACCTGGTCACCGGCTACGCCATCACAACGGCGCTGACCGCGATCCCGTTGACGGCGTTGATTTCCCGCCTGCCGCGCAAGGCGGTACTGCTCGCCCTCGTGCTGAGTTTCGCGGTGACGAACTTCGTCATCGCGTTGTCCCCGTGGTACTCGGTCGTGCTGGTCGCGCGGATCGCCTCCGGTGCGATCACCGGGGTGATGTGGTCGCTGGTCGCCGTGTATGCCATGCGGATCGCGCCGCCTGCCCTGTCCGGCCGCGCGCTGGCGGTGGCCATGGCGGGCACGCCGCTCGGCTTCGCCGTGGGGGTGCCCGCGGGCACCGCGCTCGGCGACCTCGTCGGGTGGCGGTGGTCTTTCGCCCTCATGGGCGCGGTGGCCGTCCCGCTGTTCGCGTGGGTGGCGGCCGTGGTTCCCCCCGTCGCGCCGGAACCGGCCACCCAACGCCTGAGCGTCCGCGCGGCGCTCACCGTGCCGCGCATGGGCGCCGTGTTGGCGATGGTGCTCGGTTTCTCCCTGGCGCACAACACCGTCTACACCTATCTGGGGCCGGTGTTGGCAGGGTTCGGGCGGCAGTCCCTGCTCAGCACGGCACTCCTGGTGTTCGGCGGCGCCGCCGTGGCGGGCATCCTCGTCGTCGGTGGCGCGCTCGACCGGTTTCCCCGCGGCGTGCCGGCGATGTGCGCGGTGACCGCCGCTGCGGCAGTGGCCCTGGTGCAGGTGTCGGACGGCGAGCCGTCCTGGCTGCTGCCCGCGACGGCCTTGTGGGGATTGGCCTTCGGCGGTGCTCCGACGGCTTTCCAGGCGGTCACCGCGATGATCGCCGGACGCACCGCGGACGCCGCCCAGTCGTTGACCGTCGCGTCCTGGAACGGGGCGGTGGCCGGTGGGGCGGCCCTCGGCGGCCTGGTCCTGGACACCGTTCCCGGCGCGCTGGTGTGGACGTCGGCGGCTCTCATGGTGCTGCCGCTGCTCGCCACGACGCGCCTGGGTGTCGGGCGCGAACGGTCGCTGTCCGCGCCGCACCCCAGATCCAGTGGGCTAAGTGATGTCCCGCAAGAAGATCCGGCGCACCAGCGGTCCGCCGGCTCCGCCGCTGATCAAGCCTCGTGAGTGTTTATCGGTGTTCTAACCCTGATAAACACTCACGAGCAGGTCAGTGGGGATCGCGCCACCAGTGCATCGAGACGACATCGCCGGTCGCGCACTCGTAGCTGTGAACCGGCTCAGTCCCGGTGTCCGCCAAGGTTATCAACTGGCACCCACGGGCCGAAGACCTCCTGTGGCGCCCAGAGCCGCAGGAGGCCAACCGCAGCGAGGGCGGCGGGATCAACGTCCGCTAGCGGCGCGGTCTCAAGCGGGAGCTTCTCGATTCCTTCCTCACACTCGTCGAAACACACGCTCCGTACCTGCGCATCGGTACGCCTTCTGAGGACTCGGCTGCGGATCGACGGTCTCTGGTTGGCTGCCTGGTTGATCGTTATCGTTTGTACGTGCGCTGGACGGTGCTAGGTGCGATCGGGGCGTTGGTGGATGGCAGAAGCGTCGAACTCGGTGGTGCCAAACAGCGCCGTGTGCTGGCCGCGCTGTTGGTCCAGCCGGGGGCGGCCGTTCCGGTCGCGAGCCTGGTCGACGCGGTCTGGGGATCAGCGGCACCAGCCTCGGCGGTAGGAACCCTGCGCGCCTATGTCGCCAACCTGCGGCGAGCGCTGGAGCCGCACCGGGCCCCGCGGGCCACCGAGTCGGTGCTGGCCAGTTCCCCCTTGGGGTACCGGTTGTTGATAGAGCCGGGGCAGCTTGACTCGTCCCAGTTCCGTGACCTGGTCGCGGCGGCGAACTCCGCGCGGACGGGAGGACGTCCGCTGGACGCGTTGAACCTGTTCGACGAGGCGCTCAACTTGTGGCGAGGCCCGGCGTTCGGTGAGTTCGCCGCGGACGCGTTCGCCGCGACGGCCGCGGCCGAACTCGAGGAACTGCGGCTCGCCGCCCAGGACGAGCGGGCCGAGACCGAACTCGCGGTGGGACAGCCCGCCAAAGCGGCCGTCGCGTTGCGCCTGCTGGTCATGGCCGAACCGTTGCGGGAACGCCGCTGGGAGATGCTCACGCTCGCGCTCTACCGCAGCGGCCGGCAGGCCGACGCGCTCGGAGCGTTGCGGGAGGCCAGGCACACCCTGGTGACCGAACTGGGCATCGAGCCGAGCGCCGGGCTGCGCCGGCTGGAACAGGCCATCCTCACCCAGGACCCCAGCCTTGACCTGACCAGCGCCCCGGTCGAGGTGACCGGTCCGCGCCCAGTGGAGCGCTTGGCGGGTCGTGATGACGTGCTGCGCGCCATCCGGCAGGCGATGACCCGCGCCAGTACCGGCAGCGGACATCTGTTCCTGGTCACCGGCGAACCCGGGATCGGCAAGACCCGCGTCACCGAGGCCGCGGTCGCCATGGGCACGAAATTCGGGTTCACGGTGGCGTTGGGCCGGTGCCCGGACGGTGAGGGCAGTCCGGCTTTCTGGCCGTGGGTTTCGGTCCTGCGCACGCTGATCGAGCCCGATTCCGCGTTGCGGGAACTGGCCGGGGAGGCCGGGCTCGGTGCCCTGCTCAACGTCGGCCGGTCCGCGCAACCGAACGAGAAACGGTTGCACACAGCCATTGTCGACGTGATCGCGGCGGCCGCCGGCCACCGCCCGGCACTGGTGGTCCTGGACGACCTGCACTGGGCCGATCCCGACTCGGTGCTCGTGCTGCGGGTGCTCACCACCATGCTGCCGGAGCTGCCGCTGCTCGTGGTCGCGACCAGCCGGGACGGAGCCGACCTCGTCGAGCCGGCCGCCGGGCTGGTCGCCCAGCTGACCGGGCGCTGGGCGACCAGGTGGCAGCTGCGCCGACTGACCGAGGCCGAGGTCGGCGAGGTGCTCAGCGCCTGGCCGGACTCCGAGCACCCGGACGCCGTGCGGGTGATCCACCAGCGCTCCGGCGGAAACCCCTTCCACGTGGTCGAACTGGCCCGACTGGTCCCCAGGCTGACGTCCGGCTCGCTGGCCGACGCCCTGCCACAGGGTACCCGCGACCTCATCCAGCACCGGCTGCGCAGGCTGCCGCCCGAGGCCGGATCCGTTCTGTTGGCAGCGGCCGTGCTCGGTGAGGAGTTCGCGACGGACGTCCTGGCCGAGACCAGCGGCCTCACGGCCGAGACGTTCTCGGAGGTGCTGGACGCCGCGCTGCGCTGGGGGCTGGTGACCGAGTCCAGCTCCGGCCGGTACCGGTTCAGCCACGCACTCGTGCGCGACACCGTCCGTTCCTCGGTTTCCCGGCTTCGGCTGGCGAAACTGCACGCCGACGCCGCACGCGCGCTCGCGCGGCGCGTGCCACACATTCCCGACAGCGACGTCCTGGACGCCGTGGCATACCACTGGCTGGAAGCATCCGGCGCCGGGCACGCGGAGGAGGCGATCGCCGCTGGGCACGCCGCAGCGGAGCGCGCCGAACAAGTGCACGCGTACCAGCACGCGGCGACGCTGTTCGGTGCTGTCGTCGACGTCATCGACCGCCACGCGATTCCCCGGTCCGCGACGCAGACACGCAGACTGTTCGAGTTGCTGGTGAGACTGGGCCGCACCAGTTGCCGCGCAGGCCTTCAACAGCTCGCCTCGGCCACGTTGCGTCGCGCGATCGGGCTCGCGGAGAAACTCGGCGATCTGCGCGCACTGGCCACGGCCGCCTGCACGTACAGCACCGAGTCGTTCTGGTCGATGCGTGAATATCTTGCCCTGGAACCGGTTGTGCTGGCCGCGCTGCGTGACTCCGTGCGGTTGCTTCCCGCCGAGGACTCGCGCTTGCGGTGCCTCTCGCTCGCGGCGCTGGCGACGGAGCAGTACTTCGAGTTCGGCCCTGACGTCCACGGGCCGAGCCAGCCTTCCGCCGAGGCGGTCGCCATGGCCCGGCGACTCGGTGACCCCACGCTGCTGATGCGCGCGCTTCACTTGCGCCACCAAGCGATCCGGTATGCCGACACGCTCGCCGAGCGCCGGCGGATCGTCCAGGAACAGGTCGAGCTGACCGAGCACGCCGAGCTCAGCGCGGACTGGACGCCGCGTGTGCTGTTGCGCAGGGCGTTGACCTCGCTGGAAGCCGGCGACATGACGGCCGCGCAAGCCGACATCGACGCCTGTACCGAGGCCAATCTGCGGATCCGGCTTCCCGAGGTCGATGTGCATCTGCGGTGGTGGAAAGCGATGCGGGCCGGCCTGGCCGGTGACCCGGAGACCGCCGCGCGGCTGTCCCGGCAGACGTACGAGTTGCACCGGCAGACAGTGTGGGGCTCGGAGCCCGCGCTCACGGCCCAGCTCGTGTCCTGGCTGATCGACCAGGGCAAGTACGAGGAAGCGCAACAGATGCTGCGTGGCCATGACGAGCCGGACAGTCCGGTCACCCTGGAGCATCGGGGATTGGTGCTCGCCTTGCAGGGAAATCTTGCCGAGGCCAGGGTGGCCTGCCCGCCCGCCGGGCAGCTCAAAGAACCGCCACGGGACTGGTTGTGGCTGACGCAGATGGTCATCCGCGCCTACACCTGGGCATTGTGCGGCGACGGTCCCTCGTGCGAGTACGCGTTGGGGCAACTGCTCCGGTACTCCGGCCAGAGTGTGACCACCGGCTCGGCGATCCTCTGCTGGGGCTCCATCGACTACTTCCTCGGTGCGGCCGCCGCCACCGCCGGACAGACCGAACGGGCGATCACCCTGCTGCGCAAGGCCGAACGCCACAACGCCGAAATGGAGTGCGTCACCTGGCACCGGCGTTCGGCGGCCAGGCTCGCCGATCTCGGTGCCGGCTGAGCCGCACGTCTGCCCTATCCGGGTCCAACCGGCTCCCAACGCCGCACGGTGATACTCGCCGGGGCGAAGGGATGGGGAGCACATGGGCTTACGCAACACCGTGGAATGCCGGACATTTGGCGAGCTGACGGTCCTTGTCGACGGCCGGGCCGCCGACCTCGGCCGGCCCAAGCAGCGGCTGCTGCTGGCTCAGCTGCTGTGCCGGGCCAACTCGGTGGTACCGGTCAAGGACCTCGTCGAGACACTCTGGGCCGCCCACCCGCCACGGACGGCGCCGAAGAACCTCCAGGTCTACATTTCCAAACTGCGCCGGACTTTCGGCGACCGGCTCGGGTTCACCGCCCGCGGCTACCGGCTGAACCTCACGCCCGACGAGTGTGACCTGCTGCGGTTCGAGCACCTCGCCCGCGGCGGGCGGCGATTGCGCCGGGACGGGGATGCCGACGCGGCCGCGGACCTGCTCGGTCACGCCGTGGCGCTGTGGCGTGCACCGCTGGCCGAGTTCGCGGACGAACCGGGCCTGACCGCCGACCTCGGCCGGTGGCACGAGATCTTCCTGGCCAGCCTGGAGGACTGGGCCGAGCTGGCGGTCGAATCCGGGGACCACCAGATCGTGCTGGACCGGCTGGCCGAGCACGTCCGGCCGCATGTGCTCCGGGAAAGGCTTGGCGGCGCATGGATCCGCGCTCTGGCTGCGGACGGCCGGGTCCAGGAGGCCTTGGCGCACTACGAGCTCATCCGGCAGACGCTGGCCGACGAACTGGGCGTGGACCCCAGTCCGATGCTGGGCAGTGTGCACCGGGAACTGCTCAACGGCGAGGCCCGGCCGCCGAACCGCCCGGGCCGGTTCGCGCCGGGTAACCAGCTTCCCCGCGCCCTGCCGGACTTCGTCGGACGAGCCGCCGAGGCCGACCGCGCCACCGAAACCCTGTCCGGTCACAAGGGCCACCGGGTGGTCGTGGTGCACGGCCCGGTCGGCTCCGGCAAGTCCTCGTTCGCCGTTCACGTGGCCCACCTGCTGCGCGCGAACTTCCCCGACGGGCAGCTGTTTCTCGACCTGGCCGAGGAAGACGGCACGCCCAAGCCGGCGAGCCGGGTGTTCGAGCACCTGCTGGGCATGATCGGCCTCGACTGTGGGGCGGCGCAGGCATCGGCGCGCTGGCGGTCCTGGATCGCGCAGCGCAGGCTGCTGCTCGTGCTGGACAACGCGACACACGAGGACACCGTCCGGGCGGTCCTGCCCGGCTGGGGAACGAGTGGCGTGCTCGTGACCGGCCGCAGCCCACTGTGGGGACTGGAATCGGTGCTGCGTATCCGTCTCGGGGCACTGGGCGAGGCGGAGAGCCGGGAGCTGCTCGGCCGGGTCATCGGCCGCAGCCGGGTGCTCGCCGACCGGGACGCGGTCGGGCGGATCATCGGCAGCTGCGAGGGCCGGCCACTCGCGATCCAGATCGTCGCGTCGAGACTGGCGGCACTGCGGCACATCACCCTCGCCGAGTTCGCCGACCGCCTCGGCGATCCCGCGCGCGTGCTGGACGAGCTGGCGGTGGGGGGACTGGCCTTCCGCGACCGGCTCGACCTGTTCTACCGCACCATGTCCGACCTGCAGCGCGCCGCGTACCGCCGGCTCGCCGACTTGCCGCCGCCACCATTCGAGCACGGCCAGATCATCGCGGCACTGGCCGACCTGGCCGCGTCGCCCGACCTGCTGCTGGAATCGCTGCTGGAGTGTGATGTCCTGGCAGCGCCGGACGCCGAGGTCACCGCGTGCTACGCCAGCTACGACATGTCCGCCCTGACCTACCGGCACTGCCGGGAAACCGCTGCGCGCCACCGGGTCAGCCATTCCGGTGCCGCAGGAAGTCCTTGAACACGCCCACCAGTTGCGCGCCGAGTTCACTCTCGTCGGCGGCGAGGCGGACGAGCGGCTCACTGTCGTCCCGGCAGTGAGAGCATCCTCTGGCCACCCGCAGCGCCGTGGCGGCCTGGTTGGCGAACAGCGACAGCAAGTCCAGGTCGCCCAGGCTGGAGCGGGACTGCACGGCCGGATCGATCACCTCCAGCACACCGAGCACCTCGCCGGCGGACAACAGCGGCGCGGCCATCAGCGCCTGGGGCACGTAGCCGGTGGACTCCGCCAGATCACGGGCGAACGTCCGGTTGCCGGTCAGGTCGTCGGCGATGACGGCCTGGCCCGAACTCACCACCCAGCCCGCGATCCCGCGGCCGGCCGGGATCCTGGTGCCGATCAGGAAATCCTGCCCGGCACCGGCGACGGCCTCGAAGACCAGTTCACCCTCGGGTTCGTCGAGCAGGAAGACCGAGCTGGCGGCGGCGCCGAAGATCGCCATCGCGACCTCCACAATGGACTGAAGCAGTTCCCGGGTGCCGCTCGGCGCGGGTGAGACGTCCAGTGTCACGGCCAGACCTCATTTCTCGGTGCGGACGTTCGCCGCGGCCAGGTACAGCACGGTCTTGAGCTGGAAGATGGTCAGCTGCGGGTGTTTGGCGAGGATCGCCGCGCACAGGCCGGTGATCCTCGGCGTGGCGAAGCTGTTGCCCGTGGTGCGGACGGTTCCACCACCGGGCCACGCGACGACCACATCACGGCCCATCGCGAAGAACTCCACCGGTGGCGCCGGGTTGTACAGGTACAGGCCAGGGTCGGGTTCCTGGTGGCTGCCGACCGACAGGACGGAGCAGAACCGCCAGGGAAAGCTGACCACCGGGGTGTTGTGGGCCGACGCGACGATGGCGATGCGCCGGAAGTAGGCCTCGTCGGCCAGTTCGTGCAGTTCGTGGGCGAACTTGGTGTGCGTGGTCGACAGGCTCATGTTGATCACGTCGAACCTTTGCTCGACGGCCCAGCGCAGCCCGGCGAGCAGGAAGCGGCCGCTGCCGGTGAACCCCCGGCCAAGGACCCGGACGCTGTGCAGTTCGCAGTCCGGTGCGACATCGCGGATGATCCCGGCGCAGGCGGTGCCGTGGCCGCAGGTGTCCTCGGGGTCGGCCGGGCGCACCTCGGGACCGTTTTCTCCTTGCACCACCTCATGTGCGCTGGCGACCGACCGGACAAGCGGATGGCCGCCCTCGATCCCACTGTCCACAACGCACACCCGGACCCCCGCACCGGTCGAGCCTCCCCAGGCCCACTCGGGGGTCACCTGATCGAGGCCGGTCGCGCCGACCTTGATGTCCGAGGGTCTCTGATCACGCAGGCCCCAGCTGAGCGCACGAGTCACAGCGCGGCCTCCCGGATGGCGGCGGCGGCATGGCCGCCGACGACATGGCCCTTGGCCGCGAACCAGTCCGCCGCGCGGTCCGCGGCGGTCACCGCGGTCGCGGCGTCACCGGTCGCCAGGCTCACCGCGGCGAGGTCCAAGTGTGCCGTGGCAAGTGTGATCGGCGAGTCGGTTCGCTCCGCCGCGGCCACCGCGCGATGCGCCATCGCCGGATCGCCCGCCGCGAGGGCGAGCACGCCGAGCGGGTCGGCGTCCTGCCCACTGGGCGATCCGGAGATCTGGTCGAGCAGCTCCGGCCCAGGAGGTTTTCCCCGGCGCAGCAGCACTCTGGCCAGCTGGCAGGATGCGGTCGCGATCAGTCCCGGGTCGCCGGCTGCCCGCGCCGACCGGACGGCGTCGACCAGCAACTGTTCGGCTGACTCGAGCCGGCCGGCGAGCGCGTCGACTCCCGCGGCGAACAGCGGCCCGAACATCGCGGCCTCCGCGTAGCCGAGGTCATTGGCGAACTTGTCCGCGACGGCGAGACAAGCCCGCGCCTCACGATCCTTTCCTTGCAGGGCGAGAAGGTTCGCCAGCGGGTAGTTGAGGGTGACGGACACGACGTCGTGATTCCGGCCGTGCAGGGCGAGCAGTTCGCGACAGCGCCGCACAGCCTGGGCCGCCGGTGCCGGTCCGTACCAGAGGGAGATCCCGATCGCGCCGAGCGCCATCGCCTGCTCGGGTGCGGCATCGGCCGTGACGGCGTGCCGCAGCGCGGCGGCCAGCAGTTCTTCCGCGGCGCCGTGCGACCCGATCAGTTGCTGTTCCTGAGCGAGGCGGATGTGACCGCGTGCCAAGCCCAGGTGGTCGGTGTACGCCTCGAAGACCGGCAGCACCTCGCGCGCGGTGTCGGCCGCCGGTATCCGCCCGGGCCGGGCCGGCTGGGTGTCCAGCGCCGCCAGTTGCAGCTTCGCGTGCGCGTAGGTGAGCTGATCGCCTGAGGTGATCGACAAGGCCATTACGTCCCGCAGCAGTTCGCTGCCGTCCCGGGTCATACCCATGGCCAGCAGGGTCTCGCCGAGCCCTTCGGCCGCCAGCGCCCACCACGGGTCGTCCTGTGTGGAGTGTGCGATGGCCCGCCTGCCCAGGTCCGCCGACCAGGACAGGTCAGCGCGCGCCAGTGCGCTGCGGCCCGCGACGGTGAGGGCACAGGCGGCCTGCTCGCGCAGGCGGCCGGTGTGGTCGTCGCGCAGGCCGAGTCCGTGCCGATGGAGATACGCCTGCTCGAGGTGGTGACCCGTGGCGGCCGCAGTCGTGCACCGCCCGGCGAGCGCCTCGTGCCAGTCCGCCCGACGGCGTTTGCTGATCGCCTGGTAGGCCACGTCCCGCAGCAACCCGCTCCGGAACCGGTACTCGCTGCCGCGCACGGGTTCGACCAGCCCGCGGCGCGTCAGTCCGGGCAGTCCGGCGGACACCCCGGTCTCAGCCAGCGCCTCGATCTCGACTGTGTCGAACTGGCGGCCGACGACGGAGGCGGCGTCCAGCACCACGCGTTCGGCCGGGCCGAGTGAGTCGATCCGCGCGGCCAGCACCGCGGTCACCGTCACCGGCAGCTTCCCGGGATCAGCTCCGTCATCGAGCATCGCCAGCAACTGTTCGAGATACAGCGGGTTGCCCTCGGCCCGGTCGATCACCCTGGCGAGTACGGCAGGCACGTGCGCCTGCACCTCGACCAGTTCGGCGGCAAGCCGCTCCATGTCCGCTTCGGGCAGCGCAGGCACCTCGACTGTCCGGAGTGGACTGCCGGTTTTCCGGCCCGCGAGAACCAGAAGCACCCGCGTCTCGCTCACCATGTCGGCCAGCCGGGCGACACCGTCGAGCAGAACCTCCTCTGCCCATTGGACATCGTCGAGCACGAGGATGACCGGGCGGACGGTGGCCATTTCGGTCAGCAGAGTGGCGATCGCGGCGTAAGTGCTGTCCGCCGAGCGGCCCGGGGTACCGTCCCGCAGCAGACCGGAGCGCAGCACTCGGTAGGCAGGCTCGCACCGCAACTTTCCGGTGGGCACGCCGATGTGGGTCGCCGTGTCGAGGATCTGGCGCAACGCCTGCGCAAGGGGGGTGAGGCTCGCCTGGTCGCGATAAGGGTGGCAGCGTCCCGACCCGATCATCGCACTGTCGTCCGGCAGCCCGGACAGCCAGTGCTGGACGAGTCTGGTCTTGCCGATCCCCGCCTCACCGGACAGCGTCACCGACTGGCTCCGCCCGTCCAGCGTCCTGGCCCAACATTCGCGCAACAGGTCGAGCTCCCGCTCCCGGCCGACGAACGGGGTGCCGACGGCCATGTCCAGCCATCCTGGGTCGGGCCGGATACCCAGCAGCCGGAACGTGGTCACCGGGTCGCGTTTTCCCTTCAACGCCAACGCCCCGACCGTCTCGACCTCCGCCTCGCCGCCGAGCAGCGCACGGGTGACCGGTCCGATCAGGACCTCGCCCGGGCCCGCGTTCTGTTCCAGCCGGGCCGCGACGTTGACCACCTCACCGGCGACCAGGTTCTCGGTGGCGCCCTGCGTGCCGGTGGCGACGACCTCACCGGTGTTGACGCCGATCCGCACCGACAGTCTGCAGTCGAACGTGCTTTCCAGGTCGGCGTTGAGCTCGGCCAGTGCGGCGATCATGTCCAAGGCGGCAGCCGCGCCACGACGCGCATCGTCCTCGCGCACGGTGGGGACACCGAACACGGCCATCACCGCGTCCCCGATGAATTTCTCGACCGTTCCGCCGTGCGCCTCGATCTGCCTGCGCGCGGTGTCGAAGTAGCTCATGACGACCGACCGGAGCGTCTCCGGTTCCAGGACGCCGGCCAGTTCGGTGGAACCGACGAGGTCGCAGAACAAAACCGTCACGAGTTTACGCTGCTCCATGGCGTGTCCCCCACTCAGAACAGCGCAGCACCCGCGACGACGGCGTGCGCCTGGACCTCGGGTTCCACGGCGTCCAGCCGACGTTTGATGTCGAGGATCAGCTCCAGTTCCGCCGCGGAGAGCCCGGCGAACACAGCACGCTGCTCCTCGGTGAACGTGTCGATCGGAAAGCCTGCGTCGGCCAGTGCGCGCAGGGTCGCGTCGGGCTCGGTCGTCACAGCGGGTCCTCCCGGTTCTGGGGCGGTGCGGCCAGGATGTCGAACAGGTCGATGAGCGCCGCCGCCGTGTGCAGTGCGCTCGTCCGAACCACAAGACGTTGCTCCGCGGTGAGGTCCAACTCGGCGAGCAGGGCGAACACCTCACCGCTGTGCCCGGGATCGGCCTCGGCGTGATGACTCAGCGTGTGGAAGGCCCGCAGCGGCAGGCCGGTCCGGTCGGCGAGCAGCCCGGTCAGCTCCGGCGACGGCGAATTGCCCTCCAGCACGGCGATGTAGCCCAGCAGCGCCACCGGATGGTGGTGGTTGATCCAGTAGTACTGCGGGCCGACGAGACGGGCGACCTGCACCGACGGCGGGCGAGCCTGCTCGACCTCCGGCCTGAGTCCCACGGCCGCCATATCGCCGAGCAGCCATTCGTCGTGGCCGAGCTCCTGCTCGATGTGCACTGGGAAATAGGTGCGCAGCCGGGAACACACCGGGTCAGGCTGGGCGCAACGCAGCGCCGCCAGCTCCATGAGAGGTACCGAGGCCCGCAACACCGCGTGCATCTCGACGAGGTACCGGGCATAGCGCTCACGCAGTCCGCTGGGCTGCCACACTGCGGCGGCGCTCCGCCGCACGGCCGGGCTGATGAGGTCCAGCACGGTCTGCAACTCGGCGCTCATGCCTTCTCCTCGTTGTGGCCACCCACGTCGCATGAGCGGGGCTCTGCATTGGATGATTCGCTCGCAAGCTCGCTCATCCGTCATCACCGACAAGATGCGCGTAGCGAGCGACGCCGTGCCTGCGCAGCAACGCGCGTGGCCCACCCATCTGTCCATTGCGGACCGCAACAGCCTGGAGCAGTTCGCCCGCGGGCCCGGTGCCCGCCTGTGTGGCCCAGTCCAGTGCGGCGGGCGCGAGTCGTTGGCACGAACCACAATAGTCCGCCAGGTCGGTGCCGCCGCAGCGGGCGATGTGCAGCGGTCCGACAGTGCGGATCATGCGCAGCACCGGCGACGAATGTGCCCGTTCGTGAACCTCGGGCCAGGTCGAGGTAGCCAGCACGCCCAGGCGCAGGTGGTCCGGCCTGGTCCGGCCGTCCACCACGTCCTGATTGCAGCAGACGACCACGGCCGCGTCGACGGTGACCACCGGCCAAGCGGCCATCGCGCACGGTGCGGCACTGCTGTCCGCTTGTGGAGTCGCTCTCGCCCAGGCGGCCGCGCGGCCGATCGGCTTGAACTCACTCACCAGCATGGGCACGTCCGTGCCGAAGATGCGGGTGACCTCGGCGGTCACCTCGCTGAGGTAGGGATCATCCGAGCTTGTGCCCGTGATGTGCAGACTGGTCGTGATGCCGTGGCGCAGAAGGGTTCTCAGCACAGCGAAGACGTCCTGGCGGGCGACTTCACGCTCATGGAACACGTCGAGACTCAGGGAGACGTGATCCACCGCCTGGATCGCCGGCCGGATGGACGCCGGAATCCGGCCGTCTCCGGCGAAGAACGCACCTGACAGCACCGCGGTCCGGGTGCCCGCGGCCTTGGCCGCCCGCGCGGTCTCAACGACCAACCGCGGACGGAGCAACGGTTCACCACCGGTCAGCATCACCACGTCCGGACGGCACTGTGCGGTGAACGTCCGCACGAACCGCAGCAGGGCCACACCATCAAGGTGCCTGCCGTTCAGAGCAGCGGACGCCGAGCAGTGCGCACAGTGCAGTGGGCACCGTTCGGTCAACGTCACCAGGAGACCAGCGCAGATCTCCTGGCGAAGCGCCATCATCTCGGCCAGTCGCATCCGCTGACACCTCCTTGCCGCCGGTCTCTTATTCTCGGTGGCCCCCCTGTCGTGCGGTTTGCGTCCGGTATGCGCACTGGCCAGCGCCGGTGGACACACCACAATAGACAGAAAAACGAGCTGCGCGGCATGACTGTTTCCCCTGTGCGGCAACACCTTCACCACGCGCATACCAGGCTTCCGAATCGCGTCCCTAGCGTGGTGCACGGCGTCACCTGCCACACCTCACAACAGGGAGGAACACGCATGTCCGACGACACGACCCAGCCGGAGCCCGAGGAGATCGACAGCGACGAGGTCGAGGCGCACAGCGCGGACGTTCTCGGTCTGCAGAAGCTCAAGACCGAGAAGGGGCCGCAGTACAGCAGCCCGGGGATGAGCTGCAGCTCCTGCTACGGGGCCAGCTGCTGAGTTCCCGACGTCTGTGGGCTTGAAGGCAGTGCGCCTTCAAGCCCACGGGTGCCCCTGGCCGAACCCGAAGTGGATGGAGTGAGCGGAATGCAGGTCGACTGGGAGACCGTGGTGTCCTACATGATGCACCATCCACGGTGGTTCGAGGACTTCACGCGGCGAACGCCGGGCAGCGAGCATGTCGGCGAGTACCGCGCCGCGATGCCCGGTGACTGGCAGCTGCGGCGACGCGGTTACTGGCTCATCGCCGAGCCGCCGGAGGTGCCACTCGTCGGGCAGGGCTGGAAACTGCACGTATCGGCCACTTCGCGCAACTCCGCCGAAGTGCTGCGCGCGGCACTGCCGGTGCTGCGTGACGCAGGCGTCCGCTTCAAGTTCCTCATGGATCCGTTGGCGGTCCGCGAGGTGAACGGGAAGTCGTACCCGCGCGGCTCCAGCGGCAAGTTCATCACCGTGTATCCGGCCGACGAGGCCGAGTTCCACGCGGTCGGAGAAGCATTGACGCAGGAGCTCAAGGATTTCGACGGACCGTATCTGTTGTCCGACCGCCGGTTTCCCGGGTCGCGGGTCGTGTACTACCGGTACGGCGGCTTCACGAGCTACTTCCGGCTACGGTCCTCGGGCATCCGGGAACTGATGATCGACGCGCCGGACGGCTCCAAGGTTCCGGACATCCGCAATCCCTATTGGTCAGTACCGGACTGGGCGCGTGACCCGTTCGGAAGCGAGACTCCCGTGACGGCGGACGACACCCCTGGTTCCACCGCACTCGCCGGTGGCCGGTACGTAGTGGACAGTGCTCTGCTGCTGAGCAACCGGGGCGGCGTGTACCGCGGCA
Organism: Kibdelosporangium persicum; assembly: GCF_013280595.1. Taxonomy (GTDB): domain Bacteria; phylum Actinomycetota; class Actinomycetes; order Mycobacteriales; family Pseudonocardiaceae; genus Kibdelosporangium; species Kibdelosporangium persicum. Next base: position 30,354 of record NZ_JAAATY010000017.1, on the reverse strand, counting down.
TCGACACCGAGACCGGCGCCGACATCGTCCTGCGTGAGGCTCGTCCGGGGGTCGAGGTCGGCCCGGCCGGGATCGACGCCGTGCGGTTGTTGCGCCACGAGTACGACATTCTGACCGACCTGTCCGACACCGGCCTGTTCGTCCGTCCGATCGACTTCTTCACCCAGTGGGAACACGCCTACCTCGTGGAGGAGTACGTCCCGGGCACCCCGATCGGCCGGCTGAGCATCACCGAGAACCCGATCTACAGCCTGGATCCCACGCCCTCCCGGCTCACGGACTACTACTCGCGGTTCCGCGGGCTGTGGGCGCAGGTGGCCGAGGCGGTCGCCGTGTGCCACGAGCGCGGGATCGTCCTGGGCGACCTGTCGCCGACGAACATCATCGTGACTCCGGACGACCACGTGCGGATCATCGACCTGGAATCCGCGTTCCACGAGGGCGTCGATCAGGGCGCCGGGTTGAGCACACCGGGCATGGTGACCCGACGGGCACTAGCCGCACGATGCGGTGACCGGCGGACCGACTACTACGCGCTCGGTGGCGTGATCCTGTGCTGCGTTCTGATGTGTCACCAGGCCGATGTCGTGGAGCAGGACATCCCGCGACAGTTGTTCGCCGAGGCGGCCGCGGATCTGGACCTGCCGGCCGAACTGGTGTCCCTGATCGGAGACCTCTACGCCGAGGACGCGCCGTTGCCGGACGCGGCGGTGGTGCGCAAGCGGATCGAGGACCTTCCCTTCACCACCGCCTGGCGACGATCACCACCGCTGGCCAGGCCGGTGACCCCTGAGCCGGTCGCGAGTGCCCGCCTGCACAAGCGGATCGAGGCGACTATGGACAGTGTCGCCGACTACCTGGTCAACTCGGCCGATCCGCACCGCGAGGACCGGCTGTTCCCCGCAGACCTGCTGGTGTTCGAGACGAACCCATTGTCGCTGGCACACGGCGCCTACGGGAGCCTCTACGCGTTGCATGTCCTCAAAGGACAGATTCCGGACACCTTCCTCGGCTGGACGCTACAGCGGTCGACGGCCGTGGCGGCCATGCCGCCGGGCCTGTACTACGGCACCGCCGGAGTCGCGTGGGCCCAGTCGGCGATGGGCTACCCGGAGCTCGCGACAACGACCCTGCGCGGCAGCAGCGACCACCCGTTGCTGCTCACCGAACCCGGTGTGCTCATCGGCGCGGCCGGTCATGGCATGGCATGCCTGCGGTTGTGGCGTGACACCGGACTGCCAGAGTTCCTCGACCGCGCCCGCGCCATCGGTACCAGTCTCGGTGACCGCGCGGTCTGGGACGGCGGCCACGCGCACTGGCCCAGCCCGGACGACGAGGTGCCCATCGGTTACGGGTACGGCGCGTCCGGCGTGGCGATGTTCCTGCTCGCCCTGCACGCCGCGACGAACGATCCGGCCACTTTGGACCTCGGCCGAGCCGCGCTGGACTACGACTTGTCCCAGGGCGAGTACCTCTCCAGCGGCGTGCTCACGTTCCCGGCGGTCGCGGCCACAGAGGACAGTCCGACCACCATGCTGCGGCACTACTGGGACGAGGGCACCGCGGGCATCCTGACCACCACCCTGCGATACCACGAGGTGACCGGCGAGTACCGGTCGTGGATCGACAAGCTGCTGCCCGATGTACGACGCAAGTACGTGGCCTTCCCCCAGCTTTTCCACGGCGCGAGCGGAATCGGCAACACCCTGCTGGACGCCTACGAGTTCCTCGGCGACCCGGAGCTGCTCGGGGACGCGGAACGGGTCGCCGCCGCGGTCCTGTGCAACGCTGTCGAACGCCCCGAAGGCGTGGTGTTCCCTGGCGAGCAGACCCTGCGGGAGAGTGCCGACCTCGCCACCGGCTCGGCTGGTGTCGCGTTGTTCCTCGACCGGTTCCGGCGGACCGCGCCGGGTGCCCGGACGAACCTGAACTTCGTGCTCGACGACCTGCTCGTGGACCGGCGATGACCGCGACGCAGGAGACGGTCACTCCGCTGCGGCGCAACCGGGAGTTCCGGTTGCTCTGGGTCGGCCAGGCACTGTCGGACTTCGGGTCGGAGATGACAGCGTTGGCGGTGCCGCTGACGCTGCTCGCGGCCGGGTACGCCCCGGCGACCGCGGGTCTGCTCGGGACCGTGGTCCTCGTGGTGGGTCTGGTCATCCGGGTCCCCAGCGGGTATCTGGCCGACCGATACGACCAGCGCACGCTGATGTTGGTCTGTGACCTGGCGCGTCTGGTCGCCGTGGCGATCGTCGCGGTGCTCGCGTTCGTCGGGCCGTTGCCGCTGTGGTCGGCGTTCGCGCTGGTGATCGTGTCGGGTGTCGCGCTGGAGGTGTTCCGGCCCAGCCAGAGCAAGGTGGTGCGCCGGGTCGTCCCGGTGGATCAGCTCAGCCAGGCGGTGTCGCTCAACCAGGCTCGCACTTACGCGGCCACGATCGTGGCACCGGCTGCGGCCGGGTTGCTGTTGTCCGTGGCGGCGTGGGCACCGTTCGCGGTCGATGCTGTCACCTTCGCGATCTCCGCGTCATGTGTGGCTTTGCTGGCCCGATCCCCGTCCAGTGGGCAGCCGGCCGTTCGTGAGCGCTTCCTGCGCCAGGTCGCCGCCGGTTGGCGATACCTTGTCAGAGACCGGTTCCTGCGGTGGTCGTCGCTGTTCTTCGCGCTGCTGAACGTGACTTTCTCCGCACTGACCTTCGCGTTGATCCTCGGCACGGCCGGCCAGCCCGGCGGCGCGGCCGCGGTGGGCGTGGCGCTGAGCACGGCCGCGGTGGCCGGTCTGGCCGGCTCGCTCATCGCGCCCACTGCCGCCAAACGGCTGTCGCTCCGGACAGTGCTCGCGGCCGGCCCGGTGATCGCCGCTGCGCTGCTCGTGGTCGCCTGGTCCGGCGGCGGGACCATCCCGTTCGTCGCGGCGTTCTCCACGTTGTGCCTGTTCGCCCCGGTGACCGGGGCTGTGCTGGCCACCATCCTGGCCAAGGCGGTCCCGGAAGAGATCTACGGCCGGGTCACCGCCGCCAGCAGCTTCACCGCCCAAGTCCTGCAGCCCCTGGGACCATTGGCCGCGGGAATCCTGCTCACCGAGGCCAGTTTCGGCATGACGGCCGGGTTGTTCGCCATCACGCTCAGCGCACTGGCCGCACTCGCCGTCCTGCTGCCCGCTCCACAGCACTCCGCACACTAGGAGACGACCATGCTTGACCTGTCGGTGCTCGACCTCGCGGTGATCGGCCAGGACAGCTCGCCCGAACAAGCGCTTCGGGACGTCGTACAGGTCGCCCGGACCGCGGAACGGCATGGGTACCACCGGTTCTGGGTGGCCGAGCACCATGCGGCGGCCGCGACCGCAGGCAGCTCCCCCGCCGTCCTGCTGGCCTATATCGCCGCCTGCACAAAGACTTTGCGGGTCGGCTCCGGCGGGGTCATGCTGCCCAACCACGCACCGCTGGTCGTCGCCGAACAGTTCGCCGTCCTGCAGGGGCTGCACGATGGCCGGGTTGATCTCGGTGTCGGCCGGTCCTCCGGCGGCAACACGACGAGCAACGTGCTCCATGACGCGCTGTATCGCCATCCGCGGGCGATGGCGGAGTTCTCCGATCTGGTCGATGAGCTACTCGGTTTCCTGCACGACTCGTGGCCCGCCGGCCACCGGTTCGAGTCGCTGCGGATGTCACCCAGAATCTCGACACCGCCCGGTGTTTTCGTCCTCGGAGCCGGGGAGAACAGCGCTCGTCTCGCCGCCGAACGCGGACTACCGTTCGTCTACGGCCACCACCTTGGGCGAAGCAAGGCTCGTCCGGCGGCGGTGGACCGCTATCGGGCGACGTTCACCGGTGAGCGGCCTTACGTGATCGCGTCTGTCAACGTCGTGTGCGCGGAGACAGACGAGGAAGCCGAGCGGGCCGCCATCGCGGTCGCGCAATGGGATGTCCGGCGGCGTGAAGGCGACGACCTCATCGAGTCGCGCCTGCGGTACCTGGTCGACCAGGTCCTCGACGAAGGACAGGTCGTCCGCGGCGCGCCCACGACCGTGCTGAACGAGATCCACAACCTGGCGACCACTATGGACGTTGACGAGATCATGCTCGTGCCCATCGAACACACCGGGACCGCACGCAGCCGGACCCTCCGGCTGATCGCCGAGTCCCGGCACGCGGACCGCTACCTGGAAGCAGAAGCGGCGGCTCCGATGGCCTGACCGGATGGTGCTGTCCTGGGGATTCCTGGTGACGCGTCGTGAGCGATGACGTTGCCACCGAACGAGAACGGGTGCTCGCCACACCGACACCACCGGATCGGCCACCACCACCTGCATCAAGGCGAGCATCCGTATCGCTCGCTCGCCGAGTTCCCCTACCGGCGGATCGGCGACAGAACCCGGCGTCTACGCCACCACCGCGGCCAGTTGCTCCAAGGACGCTTCGAGTTGGGCAGCGGAGACGAGCGGCAGGCGCGGTACTTCAGCCGGGTCGGTGACCGCCGCCCAGTCGTAGGTCAGGGTCACCTCGGTGCGGCCGTCGTCGGTCGGGGTGAGCTTCCAAACAAAGCGGTGACCGGCCAGGCGCTGACCCGATCGGCCGGATTCCCAACCGATGACCCGGTCCTCGGTGAAGGCCACGACGCGGTTCTCGACCCGGTAGTCACCCTGCTCGTCGTTGTGCATGGCCATGACGAAGGTGTCGCCGACGGCGTCGATCGGGCCGGGGGTCTCGGCGTGGCCCCGGAAGCCGGTGGCATCGAGCTCGGGGTGGCGGCGGGGGTCGCGGAGCACCGCGAAGATCCGTTCGGCCGAAGCGGTCAGCACCCGGGAGACCGTGGTGTGGGCCGGGCCGTTCGTGGTGACCGGGTCGGGGTAGAACCGGGCCCAGGCGATCCGTCCGTCGCGGGTGGTGAGCACCACCGGGCCGCGCAGCACGACCGTCGCCCCGGTCGCGGCGGTGCCCCGCATTTCCCACTCCGACCACAGTTCGTCGCCGTTCTGGGCGTGGCGCAGGATCTCGGCCCGCAGGTCCGGCAGTCCGGCCAGGATCTTCCTCCAGTTCGCGGCGACGCGCTCGGAGCCGATGAACCCCTCATGCGGCTTCAGCGGCCGCTCGGCCACGTAGTCGTCCGTGAAACAGCCGGCGATCCGCTCCGGGACGTGGGAGTTGATCGCCACGCGCAACGCTTCCAGGGCCTCGGGGACCATGTCTTCGACTCCTCATTCTCCGGTTCGCCTGTCACCGTCGATGGTGATCGCCGGGGGTGGGGCCCGACAACCGGACAACGCCCGGACACCACCCCGGCAACGGCGGGCATAATCAAGATCGTGAACGATCCGTCGGGATCGGCGCGCAGCTTCGCGGCTGTGCTGCGTGCGCTGCGGGAGGCCAGGTCACTGACCCAGCAGGAGCTTGCCGCTGCCGCGGGACTGTCCGTCGATGCGGTCAGCGCGCTGGAACGCGGGCGGCGGACCCGGCCCCAGCCGCACACCGTGCGGGCGCTGGCCTCGGCGCTGCAACTCCGCGACGCCGACCGCACGGCGCTGCTGTCGGCCCTAGGACGGGCGGGGAACGAGGCCCTTGAGATGCCGTCCCGCACGTTGACGTCCCACCCGCCGCCTCCGCCAGCCGTCCCGGTGGTCGGGCGGCACGACGAGGTCACCGAGATCCTCGCCGCCCTGCGTTCCGCGCCGGGCCGGCTGGTGACGCTCACCGGCCCCGGCGGGGTCGGCAAGACCACCGTTGCGCTGTTGGCGGCGCGGACGGTGGCTGGGGACTACCCGGGCGGGGCGTTCTTCGCCGACCTCACCGACGTCACTGACCCCGACGACGTCCTCGCCGCCGTCGCCCGCGCGGCGGGAACCCACGCCGACACCGTGACCGGCCTCGCCGCGCACCTCGACGGGGCGGCGGTCCTGCTCGTTCTGGACAACCTGGAGCGTGTGGCCGCCTGCGCTCCGCAACTGGCCGAACTGCTGTCGGCCTGTCCCGGCGCGGTGGTCCTGACCACCAGCCGCGTTCCGCTGCGGGTGCGTCGGGAACGCGAGATCCGCATCGCCCCGCTGGCCCCGGCGGCGGCCGTGCGGCTCTTCACCGAGCGGCTGACGGCCGCCGGCGCACCATCGCCGACCACGAGCGGGGAGGACGATGATCCCGTCGTACGGCTTTGCCGGCGGGCCGACGGGCTGCCACTGGCGATCGAACTCCTGGCCGCCGCGGCCGCGCGACTCGGCCCCCAGGCGCTGCTGGACCGGGTCGATCGGCTGGCGAAGCTGCCCGTGGCCGGCCCCCCGGGACCTGCCGGAGCGGCAACGCACCATGGCCGCCACCATCGAGTGGAGCTGCCGGATACTTGGCCCCGCGGCCCATCGGCTGTTCCGCAGGCTCGCCATCGTCCCGGGCAGCTTCTCCCTCGATACCGTCGAAGCGATCGCTGCGCCGGACACCGCGGACGCGGTGAGCGCGCTCACCGAGTTGATCGAGCATTCGCTGGTCGCCCGCGGCGATGTCGGGCACATCGCGCGGTTCCGGCTGCTGGAACCGGTACGTCGGTACGCGCTCGAGACGCTCGAACCGGCCGAGCGGGAGCAGGTCCGGCAGAGCGTCGGCCAGTGGGCACTCCGTACGGCGCGAGAACTCAGTGCGCGGATCCGGGGCCGTGGCGACATGACGGCGGTGGAGCAGGTCGAGGTCGATCGCGGCGTGCTGCGGCTCGGGTTCGACCAGCTCGTCGACGCCCGCCGGCACGACGACGCCGCCGAGCTGGTGTGGTCGGTGTGGCTGCCGCTGTGGATGAGCGGGCACAGCCGCGAAGGCTTCGCCTGGACCGGCCGCCTGCGCGAGGACGACCTGAGCGAGCGAGGCCGGGCCCGCTGGTTGGTGGCGCGCGCCGGGTTCAACCGCGTCGCCGCCGACCTCTTCGCCGTCGCGGAGCGGGCGGTGCGGCTGGCCGAGCAGGTCGACGACGCCTCGCTGGCCACGGAGGCGGCGATCTTCGCTTCGGCGGCGGCGCTGCGCTTGGAGGACTTCGACGCTTCGGGGGCTCTGCTGGATCGGGCCGAAGAGCACGTCGCGTTGCGGCTCGACGTCAGGAACGACGTGTGGGCGGCCGTGCATGTGCCCATCGGACGGGGGGACGGCGCGCTGCTGCGCGGCGACCGGTCCGCGGCGGTGGGGCACTGGCGGGCGGCCGCAGCCACGGCGCGGGAGCTGGGCAGCGGATTCTCGGTGGCCGCTGTCCTCGCGGAGTGCGCCGAGGCCGCCCGCAGCGAAGGACGCCTGGACGACGCGGCCGTGATGCTCGCCGCCGCCGACCACGAGCTGGGCCCCCAGCGGGACGGGCACCGGCGTCGGGCGCACCTGGCGGGCGTGGCCGCTGCCGTGGCGGCCGACCTCGGTGACGTGGCATCGGCGCAGTGGTGGGAGGGCGTGGCGGGATCGGGCACAGCTCCGTTGGACACCGCTGAGCTCCACAAGCGGTTCGAGGAGCTGGTCCGGCGTGCCGACACCGTCTCCGGGCAGGACTGAGCGCGGCCATCCGTACCGGCGGCGTCCGGTCGATGTCCGGTGGTCTGCCGCGAGCGGAGTGGCGAGACTCCAGGTCATCGGGTCGGCCGCCTCCCAGGCCGACCTCCGTCGATCCTGAGGACGTCCCCCCATGACAGCCGCACCCATCGTGCTCGCCGCAACCCCGCTCACCGGACACGTCCGGCCGGTCCTGAACCTCGCCCGCCACCTCGTCGCCGCCGGACGGCGAGTCACAGTCGTCACCGGCAGCCGGTTCCGGACGGAGACCGAGGCGGTGGGAGCGGCGTTCGTCCCGCTGTCCGGGCCGGCCGACTTCGATGACCGCCGCCTCGGTGAGCTCCAGCCGTGGCTGCACGAGCTGGCGCCGGGCCCGGCATTCCTGGAGGCCATGTTCGGCTGGTTCACCGACATGGCGCCCGCGCAGAACGCCGTGCTGCAACAGGTACTGGCGCAGCAGCCGGATGCCGCCGTCCTCCACGAGGCCGCCTTCTACGGGACGTGGCCGCAGCTGCTGGGAGCACCCGGGATCCGGCCGCGGCGCACCGTCGGCCTCGGGGTGTTCCCCCTGACTCTCAGCGGCGCCGAGCTGACCATGATGGGTCCTCCACCCCCGCGCGACGGGCTCGACGTGCGGGAAGCCGCCGCGGCGTTCAACGCCGAACTCGCCGCGCAGCTGGCCGGCGCCACCGCGCACGCCCAGCAGGTCATGGCGGAGCTGGGCGCGACGGCTGCACTGCCGGTCATCAGCGACGCACAGGTCCTTCTGCCCGACGTATTCGCCCAGCTCACCGTGCCGTCCTTCGAGTACCCACGGGTCGATGCCCCGCCGACGCTGCGGCTGGTCGGGGCCCTGCCGCCTGAACCGCCTGCGACGTGGGAGCCACCCTCGTGGTGGCCAGAGCTGTCGCAGCGCCGGGTCGTCGCGCTCACCCAGGGCACAGTGGCCAACAACGACCTGACCGACCTCGTCCAACCCACGCTCGACGCGCTGGCGGGCGACGACGTGCTCGTCGTCGCCGGACTCGGTGGGCGGGAGGTCGGCGACCTGCGCGTGCCGACGAATGCACGGGTGGAGCCGTTCATTCCGTTCGACGCGCTCTTCCCGCTAGTCGACGTCGTGGTCACCAACGGCGGCTACGGCGGTGTGCAACTCGCCTTGCACCACGGCGTGCCGCTCGTCGTGGCGGGCGCCGGCGAGGACAAGCCCGCGGTGGCGGCCCGGGTCGCGGACTTCGGCGTCGGTATCGACCTGCGAACCGGCCGCCCCGAGGCCGCGGCTGTCAGGCAGGCCGTCCGGCGGGTGCTCGACGAGCCGGGGTTCCGGCGTCGTGCACGGGAGCTGAGCGCGGACTACCGGGCCGCCGACCCGGTGGGCGCCATCCTCGACATCGTCGACGGCGCGTGACGCGTGGTGCGGGGTCGTGAAAATCCCCGGTCACCGCCACGATCAGAGGGGTGGGGAGGGACCCGAGCGGGTTGCGGCGGTTTCCAGCCAACCGCGCCCGTCGGCGGGTCGACGGAGTGCCGGTACGCGGCAAGCAACTCGGTGTACACGTCCAGGCACATCTTCGAGACGGCGTTCTTGAGGTAGAAGTAGTCCGTCGCACCTTGGCGTTCGACCGTGGGGAAATGGCCGCCACCAGGACACTGACAGTGTGTTCAGGCGATTCAGGGACCGGTCCCCAACACATCGGCCCGCGCTCCGTCCCTTCCGGCCCCAGCGCCGCTCCGACTTGGGCACCACCCGTCCACCGCACGCGCCACGAACACCTGCTCCGGTCCGCCCCGACCGGAACCAGCGTGGAAGGCAGAGAAGCCGTACACGGCGCTGAGGCAGTGGTTGACTGTGCGAGAGGCGTAGCCCGTGGCCAGCGTCGGCTTACCCGTGCCGAGGTTCGCCACTCCGGGCGGTGTCCCACCTGCCCCGTGTCCGGGGTAGGTCACGTCCTGCTGAACAGCCGGTCCAGATGCACGTCGATCGCGGCGAGCGCGTCCTGGGGCTCGATCACGTCGAGTTCGATCAGGGAAGTGAAGCCGGTGAGGGCGAGGAGCAGGTTGGTCTCGGTCGCCGGGTCGCGGCCGGAGTCGATGTGCCCGTCGGCGATCGCCTGGCGGACCAACTGCTCGACGAGAGCCCGCCCTTGGACGAGGCCGCGGCGCGCCTGCTCGTGCACGGCCTTGTCGTGCAGTGCCTCCAGGACGTAGGCGGTGCTCATCCGGCTGGTCGCGCGGGAGTCGGCATGCAGGGGGAGCATTTCCGCGAGCGTCAGTCGCAGCACGTCACGGGGGTGCGGACGGTCACCGAGCTTTTCGAGCCCCTGGTGTACGCGCACCGAGGTCTGCTCGGACGCGAAATCCATGGCGAAGGAGAGCATGGCGGTCCGGGACGCGAAGTAGTGCTGCAACTGCCCGAGTGACATGCCCGCCTCCTGCGCCACCACGCGCATCGTCAGCTGTGTGACGCCGCGCTGCTCCACCACCCGCCACAGTGCGCGGGCGATCGCTTCGCGGCGTCCGCGGTGATCCACCTGTTTCGGCATCGCCGGCCCCTCCCTCGTACCCTGTTCCAATACAGTTGACATAATACATCTGACCCATAATCCTGGGTCCACTTGAGGGAGGAGTCGTCATGTCCGAACAACCAAAGGTACGAACCACGGAAGGCGTGGTGCAGGGGCGCTGGCGGCAGGGGCACGCGGTGTTCCGCGGCATCCCCTACGCCCAGCCCCCGGTCGGAGCGCTCCGCTTCGCCGCGCCCGTGCCGCCGCACCGCTGGGAGGGGACGAGGCAAGCGGTCGAGTTCGGCCCCGTGGTGCCGCTGTCCCTGCCGATCGACGTGCCCCCGCAGGGCACCGACTGGCTGACGCTCAACGTCGGCACTCCGGATCCCGGCGCGGCGGGACTGCCGGTGCTGGTGTGGATCCCCGTGGGCGGCTACCTCTCGGCGGCGTCGAGCGACCCGATGTACGACCCGGCGGCGCTGGCCGAGGCGGGAGTCGTCGTGGTGACCATCAACTGCCGCGTGGGCGCGGAGGGATTCGCGTTCCTCGACGACGTGCCGCCCAACCGCGGATTCCTCGACCAGATCGCGGCGCTGGAGTGGGTGCAGCGCAACATCGCCGCCTTCGGAGGCGACCCCGGCCGGGTCACCGTGGGCGGGGTGTCCGCCGGGGCGGGCTCGGTCGCCGCCCTGCTGACGATGAAGTCCGCGCGCGGCCTGTTCCGGCGGGCCATCGCCCATTCGGTGCCCGGGCTGCACAGCACCCCCGCGCTGGCACGGCAGGTCACCGCCGCGTTCGCGGACCGGCTCGGCGCGACGGCCCCCACCGCGGAGGCCCTGCGCGACATCGACCCATGGCACCTGGCCGCTGAGCTCACCTCCTTCAACGCCGGCCTCCACGCGCACCGGGAGAGCTGGGGACGCCTCACGGAGACCGGCACCGCGCTGTGCCCCGTCGTCGACGGCGAGGTCCTCCCGGAAACGCCTTGGCTCGCGCTGACCGGCGCGCGCGCGAGCGGGACCGAACTGCTCGTCGGCCACGCCCGGGACGAATTCCGGTACTTCAGCGTCATGAGCGGACGGTACGGCACCTTCACCGAGGATGACGCCCACGCAGCCCTGGAACTGCACGCCCCGCAGCCGGACGGTGCGCGGGCCTACCGTGCCGCGTTCCCGCAGGCAGGGCCGGAGGAGCTGGTGGAGACGGTGTACTCCGACGCCCTCTTCCGCATGCCGTCACAGAAGCTGGCCGAGGCGAACGCCGCAGCCGGCGGCACCTCGTACCTGTTCGAACTGTGCTGGGTCGCCCCGGCCCTCGGCGGCATCTTGGGTGCCTGCCACAGCCTCGACGTGCCCCTGGCGTTCGGCACGCTGGACAGCCCCGTCGGCACCCAGCTCATCGGCGAGGAGCGCACTCCCGAGGCCGTCGCGCTCTCCCGCGAACTCCGGGAGGCCTGGGTCCGCTTCGTCACCACCGGCGACGCGGGCTGGTCCGCTCACCGGCCCGGCGGGCACCTCACCCGCGTCCTGGACACCGAGTCGAAGACTCTGCCCTATCCCGAACAGGCATCCCGCCAGATCTGGGAAGGCCACTCCCCCGCCCCCTTCGATCTCTCGTAATCGTCCGGGTCGGCTCCTGTGACTGCGGCCCAACGGGCCGGATTTCCGCGCACTGGCATGGGTTTGCGGCTACGGACGGGTGCGCGGTGAGGCGGACAACGGCGAGACTTTGCGTCGACTCACCCCAGGAGACAGTGCGCCCAACGCTCTCGTGATGCGAACACAGGTTCCAGACTGTCGTTGACAACGCCGTTGATGCAGATCTCCGGAGTGCCCGAACCTGCTGTGTCGCAAAGCTTTCAGCACACATGTCTCCGCTTGCGTGATCAGCCACCAAGCGCGCGGGTACCTCGATAACGCGGCCGCACCGTGAGGAGCGTCCCGTACGCGAAAGCGCTCATGCCCGCCGCTGCATGACACACCACGGCGGGACCCCCGCGCGTGTGTGGGTGTCGTGCTGCTCGATACCTACCGTGGGCGGTTGAACCAGGCGCTGGCCTGTGCGGTGACCATCAACGCCAGGATGATGCCGCCACAGGCGAGCCCGATGACCGGCCCGCCCGTGAAGATGAGGCCGAAGCCGTCCCCGAGGCCCAGGCTGCCCAGGCAGGCCACGATCATCAGCGAGGCGTACACGATCGTGGTGACCCGGACACCTCCGCCGCCGGTGGCGAACTTCGTCCCCAGGGTGATCGACAGCGCACCCAGGCCCAGCAGCACACTGACGATGGCGACGGCATCGGCGATGCTGCCGCCGTCGTTAGCGACGACGCCGGCTAAGAGTCCGGCGACGAGCACACCGACGGTGAGTTGCACGCCACCCATGACGAACAGGAGTACCCGCGCCCCCCTTATCAATCCGGGCATGTTCATGCCCGTCGGATGGCCCAGGTAGCCACCGTAGGAGCTGTTCGGGGCACCGGGTCTCATGGTGGCGTCTCCTCCGTCGGACGTCGGGGACGGCGCAGTGCACGACGGAGGCAGGGGTGAGGGTGGTGCAGCCCTCAGCAACCCGTCCCTCCGGTACTGCCCGCTGTGCTGACGGCCCATCGTCATCGACGCGGGCTCTGTTGTCCACCGCCTGCCGGACTGGTTCTGCCCATGCGAGTGGTCCGGTCGGCGTCGGGCCGCGGGCCACCGACACACCGCCCGCCTACCCTGGTTGGCATGACCTGACGCCACCGAAATCGCCCGCGCCGACCCGCCGTCCACCTCGGGACACCGGCCCTCACGCGAGCCGTTGACAAGCAGGAGGAGCCGAAATGACACCCCCGAGCGCCCAGCCAGCCGAGGTGCGGACAAGCACCAGCGAGTACAAAATTTCGCCGTTGAAGAAGGCAGCGCGCGAGCTGCACGGCTACCAGCATCCTCGGCGGGTTCCGCGCGGTGTGTACGTCGAACACGCCGCTCTCCAGACACGTTGGGACCAGTGCAGAACGGGTCCTGCTCGTGCCCGCGTTGCACCGCCTGGCAGCTCGACATGCTGCTCCCCGGCGTCGAAATGAGAACGCGGGGAGGCCTGCGTCAGACCTGCTTGCGGCCGCCGTCGACGAACAGTTCGCTGCCTGTGATGTAGCTGCTGTCGCTGGAGGCGAGGAACAGGGTGGCTGCGGCGACCTCCTCGGGTCGTCCTACGCGGCGCAGCGGGGTGCCGGCGGCGCCGGCGGCTTGAAAGGCCTCGACGTCGGCTTGCCCTGGTCTGGTGCGGATGTAGCCGGGGCTGATCGCGTTCACGCGAATCCCCCGGTCTCCCAGTTCGACGGCCAGACCGCGGGCGAAGGACCGGATCGCCGCCTTGGCCGCCGAGTACACGCTCAGGCCGGGCACGGCCACGGTTCCGCCGACGGAGGACATCAGGATGACGGAGGCGTCCCGATTCAGCAGCGGCAGGAGCCTCTGCACGGTGAAGTAGACCCCACGCGTGTTGCTCGCCATGATCTGGTCGAAGGTGTCCGGCGTGACTTCGCCGAACGGGGTGAAGCTGCCGCCGCCCGCGTTGGCGAACAACACATCCAGGCCCTGGCGGTGCTCCGCTACCGCATCGTGCAGGCGGTCGAGGTCTTCGGCACTGGTGACGTCGCCGGGCACACCGGTGGCGGCGGGACCGAGGTCATCGACCGCGGCGACAAGCCGCTCCGTGCTCCGACCGGTAAGGAACACGCGCGCGCCCTCGGCGACGAACCGGCGTGCGGTGGCAAGGCCGATCCCGGCCGATCCGCCGGTGATGACGGCTACCTTGCCTGCCAACTGGCCCATGGTTCCTGCCTCCAACACTGCGTAGTTGAGGTATCCGTGCTGGTCGTCGCCTTGGAAGGTGCTGCGATCGTTCGCGATCGTGGCCGCGCCCGCCCTGTGCGGCGAACGTCGGTGTCATTCATGACCTGCAGACTCGATGACTCCGGCCTGGAACCGGTTGCGCTCGGGCCGGCGTCTGCATGGACCGCGTCCACTCGTGCTCACGCGGCTGGGACCAGGGAACGGAGTTCGTCGAGCATCTCGATCTGCGTGGGGATCTCGTCGCTGGGCGGGAACGCGAACAGCACCCCGTCGAACCCACGGTGCCGCAACTGCTCGATGTCGTCGGCGAGTTGCTGCGGTGAGCCGGCGAGGAACGGACGATCACCACTGATCGGCTTGGGCTGCATGACGTGGTTGGTCTGTGCCGTCACGGTGAGCGCGGCCGGGTTTCGCCCGAGGCGTTCCGCGGTCGTCCGGAAGCGCTGGGCCTGCGCGGTCACCGCGTCCAGTTCCCAGGTCAGCGGCGTGATGCCGTCGGCGATCCTGGCGGCCCGGTCGATGCCGCCGTCGGTGTTGGCGCCGATGATGACCGGGATGTCGCCACGGACGGGCTTCGGGTTGATCTCGGAGGCCTCGATCGAGTAGAAGCGGCCCGCGTACTCGACAGGGTCAGGTCCCCAGCAGGCCCGGATCGCCGCGATGACATCGTCGAATCCCGCGCCGCGCCGCTTCATGGACACGCCTGCGGTCGCGAACTCCTGGGGCATCCAGCCCTGCCCGAACCCGGCGATGGCGCGGCCACCGCTGAACTGGTCGAGCGTGGCGTACCTGCGGGCCAGCACGACCGGCGCGTGGAACAGCGGGTTGACGATGTTGGTGCCCAGCGCGATGCGGCTGGTGAGCGCGGCAACGTAACTCAACGTCTCCAGTGGCTCGAAGGCGGTGTGGTAGATGTCGGGGATGCGTTCCAGATTGCCGTCCGGGCCGGGCAGCAGCGGTGCCATCGGGCGCAGCAGCCGTTCGTAGGTCCACAACGAGTCGTAGCCGAGTCTCTCCGCGGCCTGCGCGATGGTCCTGATGGTCGCCGGCGACGCGTGGACTCCGGACACGGGCAACATGATGCCGAGCTTCACAGACACTCTCCTGCGGTACGACGGATGTGCGGTACCCCGAGGATAGACTCGTTTCAATCGTGAAATCAAGGTTGAAACGAGTGGTGGGCCCGGCTCCTCATGCTCTGTCGAGCCGCATGTCGATCACGTGCTTGCCCCGGACGCCGCCCGCTTCGAGGCGTCGGTGAACCTCGGCGATGCCGGTCAGCGGGAAGACGGTGTCGATCACGGGGCGGATGCTTCCGGCCTCGACCGCCGTGGTCAGCCCGGCGATCCGCTCCGGCGACGGGTTGTTGCTGAAGACCTTGATCCGCCGATCCACCGCGAAGCGCAGTATCAGGGTGGCCATGGAGGTCAGGATGCGGTCCTGGTCGAAGGCGAGAGCGACCATCCGGCCGCCGCGGGTAAGTCGGGCCAGGTAGGCGCTGATGTGTGTGCCCACGAGGTCGACGATCACGTCGAAGGAGCCGAGTTCCTCCGGGCGGGTCGTTCGGTAGTCCAGGGCCACGTCGGCGCCGAGTTCGGTGACCAGGTCAAGGTTGGCAGCACCGGCCAGCCCGGTGACATGGGCGCCGAACGCCTTACCCAGTTGCACCACAAGGCTTCCGACGGCCCCACTCGCGCCGCGAACCAGCAGTCGTTCCCCACTTTTCAGGCCGGCCTTGTCCGTCAGCGCGGTGAGGGCGGTTGTGCCTGACACCGGCAGTGCCGCGGCATCCAGCAGGCTCAGGTTCTCCGGCGCCCTGGCGAGCCGCTGCCCGGGGACGACGACGTAGTCGGCCAAGGCGCCGAACGCGTAGTGCGGCATCAGTCCCCAGACGTCGTCGCCGACGCTCCACGCGTGGACTCCGGGGCCCAGGGCCACGACGTGGCCGGCGAAGTCGCTCCCCAGGCGACGGGGGAACCGGCCTCGGACGAAACCGCGCAGTTTGCCCGCGCGGATGACCGCCTCCGAAGCATCCACGCTGGCCGCGCGGACTTCGACAAGGACCTCTCCCGATCCAGGTTCAGGAGTGGGCACATTGTTGACACGTAGTACTTCTGGACCGCCGACGCGCTCGTACTGAACAGCCCGCATGAATGATCGTGACACCCTTCCGTTGCTGCTACTGGGCGCTGCTGCCCATTCGGCCTTGCGTAGCGGTTTCAGGACGCGACGGAGCCCCTGAGCTGGATACGGCGCTTCCGTTTCTTCTCACTTGATCCGGGGCAGGCGGTGGGAGGCGGGGGCGGCGCAAGCGTTCGGCCCCAGTTCGGCGACCAGGTTCTGGAGCGTCTCGGGGCCGAGGGAGTTGCCGAGGACCACGTTGTGGCCCGCGGCGATGGCTGGTCGTGCGACTGTGCTGCCGATGAGTCCGACGGTTGTCATGGGGTGATTGTCGTCCTCCGCACCAATCATTTCAAGGTTGATTTCAACCATGAATCGATGCTGGACTTGGCGCCACGGCTCGGCTACGACTCGTTGTGGACCTGGGAACGACCGATGCGGCTGGCCGCGTCCACCAAATCAATGTCCTGGTACCCGCCTGGCGAGCGCGAGTGGTCGACCTGGCCTTTTGAGTAGGATCGCCGGCGTGAAGGGCCAGAGTGAACCCCAGTGGCTGTCGCCGGACGAGCTCGACGCCTGGATCTCCCTGTCCTGGCTGATGATCAAGCTGCCCAGTGAGATCGACGCTCAGTTGCAGCGTGACAGCGGCATCTCGTTCTTCGAGTACCTCGTGCTCGCCTCGCTGTCCATGTCTCCCGACCGGTGCCTGCGAATGAGTGACCTCGCCCAGCACGTGAACGGTTCGGTGACCCGGCTGTCCAACGTGGCCAAACGCCTTGAGCAGCGCGGCTGGATGCGACGGGCGCCCAGCGCGGAGAACGGCCGCTACATCGAGGCGACCCTCACCGAGGCGGGCATGGCGGTGGTCAAGAAGGCCGCACCCGGCCACGTGGCCGCGGTCCGGCGGTACGTGTTCGACGCGCTCAGGCCCGACCAGGTGACCGAGTTGCGTGACATCGGCCGCCAGATCGCCGGCCAAGTCGAAGGCGAGCACACCGGGATGCGGTCCACCGGACGGACCCCGCGGCGGCTCTGACCTGGCGAACCAGCGCGGGTGATCCGCGGGCCCCGGCTCAGGCCGCCGACCGGAGCCCAGCGGGGCGACGCCGGAGAGCGGTCTCGAGCAATGCCGGGGGTCGGTACTCCTGGTCGAGCGCGGTGACGTCGGTGCCCGGCGGGACGATCTCGTCGATCCGGTCCATGACCTCGTCGGACAGTTCGACGGCAGCCCCGGCCAGAAGGTCGTCGAGGTGTGCCATGGTGCGCGGGCCGAGGAGTGCGGCGGTGACGCCCGGGTGGGCGACGGCGAACGCCATCGCCAGGTGAGTCATGGGCAGGCCGGCCTCCTGCGCGAGCGGGACGAGTTGTTCGACGACGTCGATGCGGCGTTCGTCGGAGAGGTGGCGGGAGTACTGGACGCGTTTGAGGTCGTTGCCACCGCCTTTGCGCACCCGGCCGGTCAGCATGCCTTGGGCGAACGGACCCCACACCATGACGCCCATGCCGTACTCCTGCGCGATCGGCAGGACCTCCCGTTCGATGCCGCGATTCAGGATCGAGTACGGCGGTTGCTCGGTGCGCAACCGCTGCAGCCCGGCGCGTTCTGCGACCCACTGGGCCTGGACGATCATCGAGGCGGGCGTCGTCGAGGAACCGACCACGCGCACCTTGCCCGCCCTGACGAGGTCGGTCAGGACAGAGAGGGTCTCCTCCAGGTCGGTGTCCGGGTCGGGCCGCTGGAGCTGGTAGATGTCGATGTAGTCGGTGCCGAGCCTGCGCAGGGAGTTCTCGACGGCGGTGGTGATCCAGCGGCGGGAGCCGCCCTGCTGGTTGGGCCCCGCGCCCATGGGCATGCCGACCTTGGTGGCCAGGACCACCTCGTCGCGGCGGCCCTTCAGTGCCCTTCCGACGATATCCTCGGAGTCGGCGTAACGGTCGGCGGTGTCAATGAGGTTGATCCCGGCGTCGATCGCCTTGTGGATGATCCGGACCGACTCGTCCGGTGCGTTGCCCATCTGGCTGGCGAACATCAACGTGCCGAGTGCGTAGGGGCTGACCTCGATCCCGGTCCGCCCGAGCTTGCGGTACTTCATCAACGTGCTCCTTCGGTGCAGACCGGCAGGTGGCTCCCGCCGGCCGGTAGATCCACCTTCCGCGAGCCCCCGGGAATCGACCAGTACCCGCCGCAGCCGGTGGATCCCGAGTACCACGACGGGCCGCGGCCGACCGCCGATACTGGGGAGATGACCGGAACCACGGATCTTGGCAGGGCCTTGCATGCTTGGCGGGATCGCACGAAACCCGCAGAGGTCGGCCTGCCAGGCGACGGACACCGGCGCGCGCCAGGCCTGCGGCGTGAGGAGCTCGCCCTGCTCGCCGGCCTGTCCGTCGACTACATCGTGCGGCTCGAACAGGGCAGGTCGACCAATCCGTCCCCCCAAGTACTGTCCACGCTGGCTCGGGCGTTGCGGCTGACGACGGCGGAGCGTGAGCACCTGTTCGTGCTCGCCGGTCAGACAGTGCCCGGCCCCGGGCAGGTCTCCGACCACGTGCCCGCAGGCGTCCAGCGCCTGCTGGACCGGCTGACGAGCACCCCACTGAGCGTGTACGACGCCGCATGGAACCTCATCACGTGGAACCCGCTGTGGGCCGCGCTGTTCGGCGACCCGCCCACACCACACGACTTCAGGAGGAACGCGGTGTGGTGGTCCTTCGTCGAACCCCTCGTCGGATACCCCCAGGCAGTGAGCCGGGAGACGGGACACCGCACGGCCTTCGTGTCCGACCTGCGAGCGGCGTCGGCTCGCTATCCGAAGGACGCCGGCCTGGCCGCACTGATCCACGAGCTCCGAACCCGCAGCGGTGACTTCGCGGCGCTGTGGGACTCCGGCGTGGTGGGCGTGCACGAGCCCCTGACCAAGACGGTCCGACACGCCAGCGTCGGTGAGATCACCCTCGACTGCGACATCCTCGCGGCACTCGGAACCGACCTGCGGATCATGGCCTTCACCGCGCCGGAGGGCAGTGAGACCGCCGACCGGCTGCGGCTGCTGGAGGTCATCGGCGTCCAAGCGCTGACGGGAGCCGGAACGGACACATGATCGGGGAGCATCCCAATACCTGACCTGCTCCGTGTAATGGCATTGAGCATCCCGCGATGGCGCCGCCGGGGATAGTCGCGAAATTCGGCACGGTATGCCGCGAAACGCCCCCTCCGCGGCGACCTCACCGATCGAACCGCCTTCCGCGCTGTGCCACACGATCCGCGCCCGCAATGCGAACGTGGTCGTCAGCGACACCCGGCCGCGTGGGTTCAACAGCGCACCCTGCACATTCGAGTGAACCGACAGCCGCCCGGTGGCATGCGATGGCCTCCGGGCGGCACTATTCCTCGCGAACGACCTTGACAAGCCGTCGGTAGTTGCGCCCGACAGGAAGGCCGGGACCCGCAACAGTCAGGTGGCGGAAGCATCCCGCACACGCCACGGCAAACTGACCACGCAGCGAAGCTCCCGTGGTGAGAAGTCCTCGGACGGACTCCTCCTGCTACCGGAACTTCGCTGCTTCCTCAGCGGCCGACACGCCGGATCGAACCGGTTATATCACCACCTAAAAATCTTGAAACGGACGTGGTCCTACAACAGGCTCGATTGGTATGCGTGATGAGAATGTCCGTAAAGGTGATCGACGAGAGTGAACAAGTCGATCATGTTGCCTGCCTCATCGACCGCATAACGGCCGGGGTCGTTAAGGTACGGCGTGGCCAGTCGTCCCTGCGTGTCCACGGTCAGCAGGCGTTCGGCCGAGTAGATCCCCAGCGCCGGCGGCGGTCCGTTGCCCAGCTTGTCCAAGACGCGTTGGGCGTGTTCCCGCCGAGGGAACTCCTCGTAGCTGTCGACCACAATGGACAGACCACTTCCCGTCTGCTGTCGAACGCGCGCGCCACGCAGGACTTCCACGATGTAACTCGCATCGTTGAGTTGCGTGGAGGTAGACGGCGACTCGACTTGCAACAGCAGGTTCCACGCGGGATCTCCACTACGGGAGAGCATGTCAAGGAGGTCTTCGTGCCGTGTGGATCTTCTGTTGGACACGGACATCCGGATGTGCTCAGCAAGCAGATCCAGTCCCGGTGACGGGCACAGCACCCTAGCGCGATCCTCACAACCGACGGCGGCGAGTTCGGCCCACAGGCGCTGCTGGAACAGCTGGCTGACGCGGTTGTGGCGAGCATCGACCAGGTCAAACCATTTCAGCGCCAGCTCTCCGTCAACAAGGTCCCGCTGGAAAGCGTCAAGCAGGTAGCCGTAGTACTGCACGCGCGGAACCTCGACGACGATGGTCAGCGGCAACGTCATCGGCAATGTGGCCGCCACATCGGCAATCGTGCGGGACAGATGCGCGGCCGTGAGGTACTCGTACAGCGAGAAGTCGTCGTCCATAGTGATGTGAGTGAGGCGGCAGGTTGGCGGCCGTTGGGTCAGATGCTGAAGCAGGGGTGGGCTATTACCGTTCTCGTCCCAGAACTTCAGCGTCTTGTCGCTGAACAAACAGATGCCAGAGTGAATGGACACAGCCTCCACTCCGGCCAATGAGCGGGGCAAGTTCTTGGCACCGCGTAGGTGCACGTAGTGTACGCCACGCGGGAATCGCGCCTCGACGAAAACGTCTTCCGTGAGGTAACTGCTCGTCTGCACCGACAGGGCCCGGTCACCCCTGGTCAGAAGGTCTGTGCCGAAGAAAGTGGCGACGCCTGCCACGCGTCTGGCTGCGCGGGAAACCGGACGGCGAACGTTGCGCCCTTCAGTGGGCGATTTGTCGTTCTGCAGCGAGATGTACTGCACGCCCTGGATTCCGGAGACGGGATGCTCAATGGCATCGTCGGTAAGAAAGTGGCGACGTAGCGCGGGGAGTACATTTGACTCGCCCCCTTGGTGTACGGCTAGAAGCGTGTCGTCGAGCCGACCCAGTTCATTGACAGTGAGATCTTCTTGACCTCTCCACGAGAGGTCACTGCGCACATGCACCTTGTTCGAAGTCACAATTATCTCCGATCGAGCTGCACCTTCTCTGTCAGGTGTTCCAGGTGACGAGAAGCGAGCTGGGGAGGATGAACATGGAGTCCTGGTCGAAAGAGATCTCGTGTTCGGGGACCGCGAGTTCGAGATCGGCGAACCGCTCGAAAAGCGCCTGATAAGCAATGGCGAGAATCATTCGGGCCTGATGCACACCCAGGCAGAAATGAGGTCCGGCACCGAAGGTGGGATCGGCGTTTTCCATGCGGTGGATGTCGAACTTGGCAGGGTCACGATAGTAGGCGGGATCCCAGGTGGCGCCGAGCATGGTGGCGCAGACCGCGTCGCCGCGCCGAATGGTGACACCGTGCAGATCGACGTCTTCGGCCGCGATACGCGGCAGTCCGAGGACGCCGTTGTGGTGGTAGCGCAGGACCTCTTCCGCCGCGCGAGCCCACAGTTTCGGATTGTCTCGGCACTGGCGGAGTTGGTCGCCATGCAGCAACAGGGTGAGCGGGCCGGTGGCCAGCGGGGAGACGAGGGATCCCACACCGACAACGACGAGGTAGGAGGCGGTGCCGTGCAGTTCGGCTTCGCTGAGGGTGCCGTTTTCGTAGGCGGTGAGCAGGGCTCCGATGGGGTCGTCGCGATCGGCGACGTCGTCGTGGCGGCGGGAGTCGATGATCCGACGGCTGAACTTGGCGATAGTGGTGGATGCGGCGGCCAGGGAGGCAGGGGTGTTTCGAAAGGCAGTCTGGACAGAGAAGCTGTTCACGAATGCGCCCGCCATGTCCGGACGGACCTTGAGCAGTGCGCAGGCGATGGCGGGGGGAAGCGAAGCGGCGAACGATTTGACGAGGTCGGTCGGATTAGGTCCGTCGGCTATTTCGTCCAGGGTGGTGTGGATCAGTTTGGTGACCATCTCGCGGTGCCGTTCGGTGGCCGAACGAGAGTAGTAGGGCGCGACGACGCGGCGTACCCGAGTATGATCGGGCGGGTCGAGGTTGAAGATTGAACCCTGGACCGCAGTGGTGTCGTCACCAACGATGCGGGGCGCACCATGGAAGGCGAGTTCGCGGGAGAAGCGCCGGTCGGTGAACACGGTGGCGATGTCGTCCTTGTTGGTGATCATCCACGCTGAGTCCCCCGAAGGCAGCACGACTGGGCAGACAGGTTGATGCTCGCGAGCCCAGTGCACCAGCGGTGGTGGGGTGCCCATCCGACCGGCTGGGAACGGGTAGCGCAATGGCAGTTCAGGGGAGGTTTCAGGCATCGGTAATGTGCTCACGATGTGCCACCTTTCTGACGTGTTCATTTAGAGCGCCGCAAGAATCCGGCGACAATAGCGAAGAAAGGTTGATGTGCAGCAAAGATTCGCCACCGATTACGTGATCAACACCGGCCGTGAAGTGTTCAGCTCTACCTCAGGACAGAAAAACCTCGTATGCGGCCAATTGGCCAATCGGGCATTAAACATGGGCCTGGAAAATCACGGCCTGAGGTGCTGCCAGGTAGGCAGCCCAATAGTCGTCGCCATACCTCGCGACGCCATTTTCGGAAACGGTGGGCAGGGTCCAGGACAGACTGGTGAACCCGGCCGAAGTGGCGGCATGTTCATAGGTGCCGCGAGACCACCAGTGGGCGGTGACGCTAAAGCTCTGTCCAGGCAGGGCGGAGTGGAGGGTGACCGGGGCTCCTTCCCGGTCCTCGTCCTGAGTGAGAGTAAAGCCGTAACCGGCATAGTAGTCGCGACCACGCCCGTAGTCGGGATTGAGAGTCATTGCGACCAATCGGCCGCCTTCGGGAGTCAGCGCGCGGCGAGCGGTGGTGAAGAACCCGGTCAGCTGTTCAATCGTGGCCGCGTAGCAGAGCACATAGACCGAGGCGACCAGATCGAACCGGCCGTCTATATCGGGATCACCACCAGGAGCTGGCCGAGTCGCATCCCGGCGCAGATACTCCACGTGCTCCGGAGTCCCAGCGTGGGCTCGCGCAGTGTCAAGCATACCCTCCGACACGTCTATACCGGTTACTTTGGCCGCACGCCAAGCGGCGAGGCGACGAGTGTAGAGGCCGGAGCCACAACCAAGGTCGAGCACGCGGAGCCTGGCGATGTTTCCGACGGAGTGACGAAACGAGTGGTGCTCAAGGTGCTCTCGGAACGGCAATTCAACCGCAGAACGCTCGTAAGCCTGCCCTAAAGCGTCAAACTGCACCAATTTGCACCCCTTATTCTTTTGCCCAATATGTCACTCAAGTGAGCCTTACTCGTGACTTCAGCGATCTCGTGAAATATTCGAAAAACCTGACAGCATGTACGGTTGTTACTGCCCAAAGGGCTATGCCGCATGGAGGCAAGGCCTCGGCAGAGTCATGTAGGGGCTTGCCTAAGCCCGCTGGCCGGTCGAGCGGAAAGGTGCCGACTAGGTCGTGTTTCGAATGTCCCGGTCGATGAGAGTCTGCCCCGGCCGGAGGCCGGAATCGGCTCGGTGGGGCGGTTCCTGGCGTCGCCGCGGGATCGCCGCGAATACTGGTTGTCTTTGGGCGGTCCCGCGGTGGCGTCAGGGGCCGCATCCGGCCCGGCTATCGCGATCGGGCATTTGAAACACGACCTAGCGCTGGTCGTGACGGATAACCAGCCCAAGCTGGACGTACTCGTCTGGGACACCGCCGCGCGACACACCACAAGCAAGATCGGTCACGGCCTGATCGAGGCGCACCACCCAGGTCCTGAGCGCCCTGGCCGACGTCGTGTTTCCCTATGCGCGCCAAGCGTTACTGATCGAACGCTACGTCACCAACCATGCCAGTTGGCACACCAGCGCCATCGCTGTCCTGGGAGTCGCCAGCCTCACCGCCCAGTACACCGCTCCTGTCCAGATCGGTGCTCTTGTGCGCAACCCATTGGCGCATCGAGAACAAGCTGGATTGGGTCCGTGATGTCGCCACGGCGAGGATGCCTCCCGTGTCCGCGCCCTCGTGTCATGGCGTCGCTACGCAACCTCGCGATCAGCGCCTTACGGCTTGCGCGCGGCGACGAACAGGTCGTGTTCCGGTTGAGCCTCCGGATGATCAGCCAGGAACTCGACAACCCGCTCACGCACGACCTCCAGTCCCGCGTCGGTCAGCCGCCGCTGGAACTCCTCCGGTGGGTAGCTGCTGACCGTGACCGCCCTCCCCAAGAAGTACGCGTCGAGGCCTTCGACATCGGCGGGCACGGTGGCCAACAGCAAACATCCGCCCGGCGCCAGCCACTCGACGAACTTCGTCAGCGTGGCGTCGATCTCGGCACGGGTCAACTGGAGCAACGAAAAGAACACCACCACCGCATTCCAACTTTCAGCCGGATACGACAGCGTCCGCAGATCCGCGACCTCGAACCGGGCACCGGGTACTTGCGCTCGGGCGATCTCGATCATCGCCGGCGAGACGTCGCAGCCAGTGACGTCGTGGCCGGCAGCCACCAGCAGTTCGGCCGTCGGCCGTCCGGTACCGCACCCGACGTCGAGCACTCTCGCCGCGTCCGGCAATTGTGTGAGCAGCCAGTCGACCTCCTCGCGCTGGACCGTGTGTCCCGCGTATGCCTTCTCATAGTCGTTGCCCAGTGCGTCGAACACCTCGGCAGCAGAAACACCCATGGTGCCACCATAATCGGTCAGCCACCGTGACCGGTCGTCGTAGCGGGTGACACAAACTGGCCGAGTTTGACGCAGTACGCGGCCACAGGGCGGACGAGTCCGTGCCGAGCGGCGCGTCCGGTTGGAAGTACTGGAACCGCTGCACAGGCAGCGGCTCGAACCCTGACTATCCGACGCCCCAAGGAATCCCTCCACCGATGCCTGGGCGCTCACAGAATTCGGTGACGCGTAAGGCCATTACGCCGATGCCAAGTGCCGCAAGAACTACGCTGGCACAGTGCCGAGCACCCGCCAGTCCGGCAAGGCCAAGACAGTGCATGCACGGTTCGTCGACAACGATCATCTGGTTGACGCGCTGCATATGCAGGCCGCTGCGGCAGGTGAACAACCGCCTAGTAGCAGTACTTTGTCGAGTCGGCGGCCCAGTCGGGCTTGATCGCGGACCACCGCTCGGCGCCACGGTCTTGACCTGTGTGCAAGCCGGACCATCTGGTCTCGCACGAAGCTCGACCCGCCCGTGTTCGCGCAAGTCGGCGCGCGCTAACGACGTACCACTAGTCGGCATCCTGCACAGCTGCCTCCAAACCGGCACTCTCTATGCCCCGGTAACTGCCTGGTCATCCGCTACCAACAAACCTCGTAGCTTGACAACCAACCTCCTGGGGTGTGTGACGCCCGTCCGGGACCAGCTTTCCAGGGCAGACCGGACAGTCCGCCATCTCTCGTCCGAGCGCGGTGGGGCCATGGACACCTTCCCTTGTCGACACGGCCTGCGCTGCGTCTGGCTAGGCGGAAGGACTCAACACGAGCCCTCACAAGGGAAACGCCCAAGTTCCACGGGAACCCAGGCATCCAGCTCAACGAGCAACGTTCCTTACTGGTTCCCCCGACCTGTTCCCGATGAGGTCTAGGGGGACAACGTCAGGGTAATTCCCGCTACCCCTCTGGTGCGATCCGCCAATACGGTCGGCCTTGTGCAGAAATGGATCCTGATGGCGGCGACCGTAGCCGGTCTTTGTGTTGTGCCGCAAGCCGCGGCCGGGAGCACGCTCGACTGGGGAGCATGCCCGTTTCCGTCCAAAGCGGAATGTACGACGGTGAAAGTACCGCTGGACTACGAAAACACGGATGCCGGCTCCATCGACATGGTGGTTTCGCGCACGCGGAGCACCAATCCGCCAGCCAGGCGTGGGGTTCTGATCGTCAACCAAGGCGGTCCTGCGCCGCACGCGAACGACACTTTCGAGATCTTCCCTCGTAGCTTGACCGACGCCTACGACATCATCAGCTTCGACCAGCGCGGGTTTGGTCGCAGCGCGCCGGTCCGATGCCAGGTGCCGGCCAGCCGGGACACGCTCATCCCGTGGCCCCAGCCGGGTGGATTCGCCGAGGACGTATCGGTTGCCAAGCAGATCGCGCGGAACTGCGTCGAGCAGGGCGGGCCGGTGATCGCGCACATGGGCACCGCTTACGTGGCACGGGACATGGAGGTGCTACGCAAAGCGTTGGGGGAGAGCAAGATCAGCTACCTTGGGATGTCGTACGGGAGCTATCTCGGTACGGCCTACGCGTCCCTGTTCCCGGAGCACACCGACCGGGTACTGCTGGTCAGCGTGTCGTCGCCGGACCGGATGTGGCGGGGGCACTGGCAGCGATCGCTCGGCGAAGGGTTCGCTCTGCGGTTCCCGGATTTCGCCCGTCACGTCGGTCAGCCAGTTGATGAGGTGTACCCGAGGCTTGTGACGCTGACCAAGCAACTCGACCGTGCCCCGCTACAGACGCCCAGGGGCGTACTCGACGGCAACGTGCTGCGTGCGGCGATCTACGCCGCGATGTACAACGACGGCCAGCTTCCGATGCTCGCATCGTTGGCACATGCGGTGGCCGCAGGTGACGCGGCGACTGCTGGTGACATGGCGTTGCAATTGGGGGCGTGGCGTCCCACTGACCGTGCCGCCGCGATGCTCGGCGTTTCCTGTTCTGATGGGGACTGGCCTCGGTCGATGAGCGTCTATCAGCGGGAGGTCCACGCGGACGCTGTCCGGTACCCGCTGTTCGCGGGCGCCGGTTCGAACGTGTGGC
Organism: Kibdelosporangium persicum; assembly: GCF_013280595.1. Lineage (GTDB taxonomy): Bacteria > Actinomycetota > Actinomycetes > Mycobacteriales > Pseudonocardiaceae > Kibdelosporangium > Kibdelosporangium persicum. Next base: position 3,656 of record NZ_JAAATY010000017.1, on the reverse strand, counting down.
CTTGTGCGTTCTGGCCTTACCCGGTGGATGAGCGGGTCCGGGCCAATCCGCGTGGCCCACAGAACATCCTGATCATCAACAACGTCCGCGACCCGTCGACTCCGCTGGCCAACGCACAGGAGTTGCGTGCAGCCTTCGGCGATCGCGCACGGCTCGTTACCGTCGAGCAAGGCGGTCACAACGCGTACCTGTACTCGCCCAACGTATGCGCGAACGATGCAGGTACGGCGTTCCTACTCGGCGCCACAGCGCACGACAAGAACTGCGTTGAGATAGACAACGGGACGACCGGAGCCGCGGGTGTCGGTGACCGACAGGGCCGTGTCGTCGACGGGCACCATGCCGGTCCATGGTGAGGTGGCCGAACCAGTCATGCGATCAGCATCCACCTTGACCTCGGGTCAAGGTCAAGTGGACCCGTGACGCCTCCGATTGGGTGTTGACGCGTGCATGAGTCACCTCTTCATCAACGAGAAACAAGAAAACTTATGTCCGAAGTGGACCGTTCTGGTGATTCGATTCGACGGCCGTCGTGTTGGCGGTTTCCTTTGCTTGAGCGCCAGAGCAAGGGCTGGCTGTCAGCCGTCGAATACGACGTCGCTTTGGACGCAGATCCGGAGGGGCGCGGTGTTGTGCGTGTCGTTGCGGACAAGCCACGGCTCGGTGTCGTCGAGGTCGATCGAGCCGGGTCGACGTAGAGCGCGACGTGGACGCCTGCGACGGTGATCGCTGGCGAACGCCCGCTCTACCAACCGTTTTCACTGTCTGTGGGATGTGGAGGTCACGATGACCGACACGCCCGCAAACCTTCCACAGTGGTCGATCGTGCTCATCGACCACCTCCAGATCCTGTCCACTGTCCCGAAGGAGATCGCCAGCAGGCTTCCCGCCGACCCCGACGAGCTGTTCACCGCCGAACAGCTCGCGGAACTGTTCCAGCTGTCAGCGTGCACGCTCAAGGACCAGGCCGGGGCCGCGACGACCTCCTGTCATGCCGATGAGCGGAGTGCTGCTGTGGGGACCTACGGCGTTCTTCCAGTCGCCACCCGCGGATCGAGTGGACATTTCATTTCGAGGTTGCCGTGGTCAGATGCCGATGACGAGGGCGCCCACGAGTGTTAGTTGTGAAACTCCTGTGGTCGCGCAGGCGATCGGGTTGGGCTGTACCGCCAGGAGCTGCACTTTGGCCGGTTCGGGGGTGAAAGTGCCGGAAACAATCGATCCAAGCAACACTATTTCGATGTTGCCTCCGACCCTGCTGGAAGTCCTGTTGTAGGAGAGCGTACTTGGCGCCACGGCGGAGTTCGTCCACGTGAAGATCCGGGTTCCGCTGCCTTGGTAGAACAGGGCCGTGCACGTGTAGTTCGGCAGTGTGGCCGTCTCGGTGTAGCTCCCGGCGGAGGCCGACCCGTTGGTGCAGTTGAAGAGCTGGCCGTTGACCGTGACTGTCACAGTCTGCGGAGTATCGGTCACCGGCTGGCTGAAGGTAGCTACTTCGTTGACGAGACAGGTCTGGTCAACCGCGGCCCGCGCGGCCGGCGTCGCCCCCAGTAGTGCCCCCGCGGCGACCGCCAAGCACACACCGGCCATTGCGAACGTGGTTTTGATTCCGTTCATCGCGACACCCTTTCAGGTTTCGTCATCCCCGGCCGCAAGCAGCGCGGACAAAAGCGGATCAATCACTGACTTCGCTGTCGACACCGGGCCCGTTACGACGTTGCTGTAACACCTGGTAAAGCACGGCCGATTCGACATCCGCCCGACAAAGCAGAAGAGAGGTCTCATGAGGACGATCAGGAGAACACTTGAGGTATTGCTCGCGGCCACGGTGATGTTGTTGACCAGTGTGGTTCCGGCCGCGCATGCGGCGGTTGATCAAGTTTGCGTCCTCAACGAGGTTATCGTCTACAGTCCGCCATTGACCAATACGCCACAGACCGTCACGTTCACCGTCAATGGTCAACTCTTCAACTGCACCAGCGGCTCGGCCTCGACGGGCAGCTACTCGGAAACAGGCACGGCGTCGAACGCGACATGTACCAGTGTCCTGAGCGCAGGTAGCGGAACCCGGATCTTCCATTGGACCAACACGGCGATCGCGCCGAGCGCGTTCTCCTACAACAGGACCGTCAGCCGAATCGGCGGCAATATCGTGGTCGTGGCCGAGGGTTCGATCATTTCCGGAACGTTCACCCCGGATCCGGCGAAATCGGTGGGGCTGGGTGCCCAGCCCAATCCTGTCGCGTGTACGACGACAGGAGTCCCCCAGCTCACGGCCGCGGGAACTCTCACCATCGGCATCTGACCGGCAAGCGCACTCTCATGCCGCTGAGCGAGCGCGTCAACAGATCCAACTCGACTTCTGCTCATGCCGAATGCGGATGTCCATTCAACGCCGAGATCGTTCTTCGCGGTTGCCGGATTTCGCGTCTGTGGCGCGCTTCTCGTTCCCCTTGTGGTCAAGACACGGCTGGGAGACAGCGGTCTGGGTTGGGCGGGCTGGCCAGCCGGGACTGGCACATCAGGGCTGGAGTGGCGGGCGACGGTCGCGGACCGGGCTGACCGATTCGAGTCGTTCGGCCAGTGCGAGGAGGTCGTGGTCGGCCCACCAGGTGCCGACGAGCTGGACGCCGATGGGCAGGCCGCTCGCGGTCGTCCCGAAGGGCAGCGAGACGGCGGGCAGGCCGGTGAGGTTGAAGGGCACCGTCGCCCGCATGACGTTGCGGGCCGGTACTTTCTGCCCGCCGACAACGTAGCTGGATTGCGCATGCGGCGGCGCCGGGATCGTCACGACCGGGCAGACGAGCACGTCGTAGTCCTGGAACCAGCCCGTGAACACCGACCTCAGCTGTTCCACCTCGCGCTCGGCGGCGAGGTAGTCGGCGATCGTGACGTCGGGGGCCTGGAGCGTCCGCGCGATCACCGGGTGCAACTCCGCCTCCCGGCCGGCTGTGATGCCGCGCAGGTAGGGCAGCATCTCGGCGGTGAACAGCGTCGCGGAAATCCGCGTGCAGTCGTGCTCGGCGAGCCACGGGATGCCGACCTGCTCGACCGGGAAACCGAGGCCCGACAACGCCGTGGCCGCCGCGGTCACCGTGCCGGCCACCTCGGGGTCGATCGGGCCGAACGCGTCGGTGGTCCAGCCGATCCGGACGGGCCCGCCGGGCCGGGCGCCGGGCAGGGCGACCGCGTAGGGGTCCAGCCTGTCGGGGCCTTCCAGCACCGACAGCGCCAGGCGCAGGTCGCGCACGCTGCGCGCCATCGGGCCGGTGTGCCACCACCGCCGTAGTACGTGCGGGAAATGACCGGTGCACGGCACCCGGCCGTGGGTGGGTTTGATCGAGGCGATGCCGGTGTCGTGGGCCGGTCCGCGCACGGAGATCGCGACGTCGCTGCCCAGGCCGAGCGGTGACAGACCCGCCGCGATGGCCGCGGACTCGCCACCGCTGGAGCCGCCGGGGGTGCGCTCGGGGTCGTAGGGGTTGAGTGACCGGCCGACGAGGAGGTTGTCGGTCTCGGTCCAGTACGACATCTCCGGCAAGTTGGTCTTCGCCAACGGGATGCCGCCCGCGGCCCGCAGCCGTGCCACGGCGGTGGCGTCGGCCTCCGGCACATGATCGGCGAACAACGACGATCCCCGGGTGGTCCGCACACCC